>JAFHKN010000002.1:0-1432500 GCA_016937575.1 Roseomonas aeriglobus
ACTTCGACCACCACCGTATTGCTACGGCCGTGGCTGAAGCTCTGCTTCACCTTGCCGGTCTCGACCGTGCGCTTCAGCCCCAAGGGTGCGCGCATTCCGAGTTTCGGCTTGTCGTTGTCGGTGTCGCTCATGCGCTCGCTCAAATTCCTGTGCTCGCCGAACCCGCGGTCGGGTCGGCCGTAATGTCGGGTGCCGATGGCCCTCGCGCGTCATCGGCGCAAGGTTCAGCGGCACGTTCGGGTCCGATAAAATGCAGCCAGCGGGTCAGCGCGTCGCGCACCCGCTTGGCCGCCTGGGCGTCCGTCAGGCCAGCATGTACCACGCGGCCCAATGCCACGGACAATGTGGTGCGTGTCACCGGCAAAACCAAGCCCTTGAGGGTCGAGCCTTCGCGATCCGACCCTACGCGCCACGCCTGTGCCAGCTTGGCCGCCCCATCGGGGCGCGCGTCGTGCGCGTGGAGCAGGAGGTGCAGCTGGCCGCTGTGCTGCGGTTTCGATGCGTTCGGCACCGATCAGCAGATGTCCTGCCTTTGCCTCCAGCCCCAGCCGGTCCAGCGCCGCGCGTTCGAGCTGGGTCGCGATTCGCGCCGGAAGATCGGTCGGGATCGACAGGGGCGCGCCCTTGAAGGCCCGCGCGCGCGAAAGCTTGCCATTGGCGATGGCCGTTTCCAGTTCGGCGCGCGTCACCCCGATCCACGCGCCACGGCCGGGGGCCTTGGCACGCACGTCGGGGGACGTCACCGTCGGGGGAAAGGGCATCAGCCCCTCGCGCGGCCCGGAGTCGCGCGAGAGGATGCAGGTGCGGTCGTTCATGCCGCACCTCCCAATCGTAATTCGTCGTTCCCGCGAAGGGGCGCTCCGCAAAGTAGCACTTGCGGAGACCGCGAGGGCGGGCATCAATTCTGGCAGACGTTGCGGCTCCTCGCCATTCAGCCAGAATTTACCCCCGCCTGCGCGGGGGCGACGACCTTTTGTGCTGGTCAGCCGACCCGTATCATTGCTCGGATTCCCGCATCAGCGTCCTCCTGAGCCGGCTCTTCGTCCGCGAACCAGTGGGCGCGGGCGGCCATGATGATCTCGTTACCCTGCTCTTCCGACAGACCGTACTGGCCAGAACGCCGCCCTTGTCGCCTTCGCGCTGCGGTGCCGGCTTGTCGGCATCGTTGCGGCGGCGCGGTTCCTGGCGCTTCTTCGCGATCAGTTCGTCGGTCGCCAGGTCGGCAAGGTCGTCGAGCGTCTTGATCCCCGCCTTGCCGAGCGTGACCAGCATCGCTTCGGTCAGATACGGCATCTCGGCCAGCGCGTCCTCGACGCCCAGGGCGCGGCGCTCTTCGCGCTGCGCGGTCTCGCGCCGCTCGAGCGCTTCGGCGGCGCGGCTCTGGAGCTCCTGCGCCAGATCCTCGTCGAAGCCCTCGATGCTCGCCAGTTCGTCGAGCTCGACATAAGCGACCTCTTCCAGCGCGCCGAAGCCTTCGGCGACGAGCAGCTGCGCCAGCGTCTCGTCGACGTCGAGCTCGTTCTGGAACATCTCGCTGTTGGCCACGAATTCCTGCTGCCGCTTCTCGCTCGAATCGGTCTCGGTCAGGATGTCGATCGCCTTGCCGGTCAGCTGGCTGGCCAGACGCACGTTCTGGCCGCGACGGCCGATGGCGAGGCTGAGCTGATCGTCGGGAACGACGACCTCGATGCGGTCCTCTTCCTCGTCGATGACGACGCGGGCGACGTTCGCCGGCTGCAGCGCGTTGACGACGAAGGTCGCGGTGTCGGGCGACCAGGGGATGATGTCGATCTTCTCACCCTGCATTTCCTGGACGACCGCCTGCACGCGGCTGCCCTTCATGCCGACGCAGGCGCCGACCGGATCGATGCCCGAATCATGGCTGATGACGCCGATCTTGGCGCGGCTGCCCGGGTCGCGCGCGGCGGCCTTGATCTCGATGATGCCGTCGTAGATTTCGGGCACTTCCTGCGCGAACAGCTTCTTCATGAAGTCCGGATGCGCGCGGCTGAGGAAGATCTGCGGCCCGCGGTTCTCACGGCGGACGTTCAGGATGATCGAACGGACGCGGTCGCCGACGCGGACCAGTTCGCGCGGGATCTGCTGGTCGCGGCGGATGACGCCTTCGGCGCGGCCCAGATCAACGACGATGTGACCGAATTCGACGCGCTTGGCGACGCCGATGATGATCTCGCCCTGGCGATCCTTGAATTCTTCATACTGGCGCTCGCGCTCGGCATCGCGGACCTTCTGGAAGATGATCTGCTTCGATGCCTGCGCCTGGATGCGGCCGAATTCGATCGGGGGCAGCGGATCGACGATGAAGTCGCCGACCTGGGCGTCCTTCTGCAACTTCTGCGCGCCCTTCAGGTCGACCTGCTTGAAATAGTCGTCGACCTGCTCGACCACCTCGACGACGCGCCACAGACGCAGATCGCCGGTGTTCGGATCGAGCTTTGCGCGGATGTCGTTTTCCGAGCCATAGCGGTTCTTGGCCGCGCGCTGGATCGCGTCCTCCATCGCCTCGATGACGATGGCCTTGTCGATCAGCTTTTCCTTCGCAACCGAATCGGCGATCGCGATCAGTTCGGCGCGGTTTGCGGTGATGCCGCCGGACGGGGACGAGGCCATTGCGCTTATTCCTCAGTTTCGATGATCTTGTCGGCGCCCTGCGTCGACAATGGTGCGGTTGCGGCGATCAGCTTGTCGGTGATGACGAGCTTCGCGTCGGAAATTTGGGCAAAGGGGACGGTCATCGGCTGATGGCCGCGGACGTCGACGGTGACGGTGTCGCCTTCGATGCCGGCGAGCGTGCCGTTCAGTTGCTTGCGCCCGTCGATCTTCTCCGCAAGCGTCACGCGCGCTTCATGCCCCGCCCAGTCGGCATAGTCCTTCAGGCGGGTCAGCGGACGGTCGATGCCGGGCGACGACACTTCCAGGCGATAGGCGTAATCGATCGGATCCTTGCCCGCTTCCTCCAGCGCGTCGAACACGTCGGAGATACGGCGCGACAGGTCGGCACAGTCGTCGATCGTCAGCTGACGCGTGTCGGGCCGTTCGGCCATGACCTGCAGCGTCGGGTCGGACTGGCCGCCGAACATCTTCACGCGCACGAGGTCCAGCCCCAAAGCCTTCGCTTCGGGTTCGATGAGCGCGGTCAGATGCGCGATGTCGGCCAAACGCCAGTCTCCAGATACGAACATGCAACCTCGCTGCCGGCCCCGGTGGGACCAGCCTCGGCATGTATGACGATGTCGAGAAGGCATGCGGGATATAGAGCGAAGCGGGCGTGCGCGCAAGCGGCGTGGACGATTAGCGCGGCTTTAACCCACTTTGTGCCAGGATCAGTCCATCCGTTGGAGAAGCGCATCATGTACGAAGGCAAGATCGTCGCCGAAGCCGCCGTTGCGATGCCGCGGGACGTACGCCGTACCCTGGGCCGGCCCGACCGCGACCAAGGCAGCGCGGCGCTCGGTCTGGCGGTGCTGGTGATCGGGCTCCCGTTGCTCGCGGTGCGCATGTTTGTCTGGGCGGTGATAACCGACCTGCGCAAGCTCGGCCGCCTGGCCGGCGTCATCGGTGCGGCCGTGCGCGACGCGCGGCGATAGCGTAACACGCGAAACCTCGATCCGACTTGGGCGTTGCCGTGGAACATTTTCCCGGGAACATCTTCATGCGTCTCACCGCCATCCTGCTTGCCACGACTCTCATCGCCTGCACCGAAACGACCCCCGGCAATGCGCAGAATGCCGCTGCGCCGACCCCGGCAGGGCAGGGTACCGCGACCGCGGGGCTTCCGTTCGCCGTTACCGAGGTCGCCGATCTGACCTCCCCCTGGGCGATGGCCTTTCTTCCCGACGGGCGATTGCTGGTGACCGAAAAGGCCGGCGAGATGCTGCTGCTGTCGGGCGACGGCAGGCAGAAGCGCACCATCGCGACGATCCCGGTCGACAGTGCCGGCCAGGGCGGATTGATGGACGTCGTTCTTGCGCCGGGCTTCGCGCGGAACCGGCAGGTCTATTTCAGCTATTCGACCGCCGGCGCCGGCGGCAAGGGCGTGGTACTGGCGCGCGGCGTGCTGTCGGGCGCAGCCGGAGCGGAACAGTTGACCGGTATCACCGAGTTGTTCCGCGCGACGCCGTTCGTCGAGGGTAATGGCCATTATTCCGGCCGCATCGCCTTTGCCCCCGATGGCCGGCACCTGTTCTTCACCAATGGCGAGCGGCAGAAGTTCACCCCTGCGCAAGACCCGAAGGCGACACTGGGCAAAGTGCTGCGGCTGACACTTGACGGAAAGCCCGCGGGCGATCCGGGCCTGACCGCCAAGGGCTTCCATCCGGCCGTCTGGTCCTATGGCCACCGCAATCTGCTGGGCATCGCGTTCGACCGCGCGGGCAATCTGTGGGAGCAGGAGATGGGGCCGGAGGGCGGCGACGAGGTCAATCTGATCCTGCCCGGCCGCAACTATGGCTATCCCAAGGTGTCGAACGGCCGCAACTATGGTGCTGCGACCGACGACATCCCCGATCACGCGCCCGGCGACGGGTTCGAAGCGCCCAAGGTCTGGTGGACACCCGTCATCTCGCCGGCCGGACTGCTCGTCTATACCGGTGCGATGTTCCCCGAGTGGCAGGGCGATCTCTTCATCGGCGGTCTGTCGTCGAAGGCGCTGATCCGGGTCGATGTGAACGGGACCTCCGCGACCAAGGGTGACCAGTGGCCAATGGGCACCCGCATCCGCGATGTCGATCAGGGGCCGGACGGTGCGATCTGGCTGTTGGAGGACGGGCAGCGTGGCAGCAACGGTCGCGTCATCAAGCTTACGAAGCGATGAAAAGCGGCAGGGCGTTCGGGCCCATCGGCCCTCCCGCGAAGGTGGGAGCACGCAGCCACGAGCAGCCGGCCCGACACACCTAGGCTCCCGCCTTGCGGGAACACGGCGGAGTGGAGACCAATTCAATCCGTTCGTGCTGAGCTTGTCGAACCACCGTTCTTCGTGCCGCCGGCGATGCGCGGGCGTAATGTGGAACAGGGACAGTGGTTCGACTTCGCTCGGCACCCAACGACGGAAGCGTAACGGTCATGGCCCCGCCGCGGCGAAGCCGCGTCGTCGGTCGTCGCTTAGGCGACGCCGGCCGTGGGTCGGGCCGTGACGCGGAATAGCTGCGCTATTCCGCTGCCCTCCCCTTGAATCCCTGTGCCACGACATACCATTCGCTCGACCCCTTCCGGCTGGCCGGGGGCTTGGCATGTTTCACGCTCGTAAAATTGCGCTTCATCTCGGCCACCAGCGCCGAATCCGCGCCGCCTGCGAACACCTTCGCAACGAAGGTGCCGCCCTTCTCCAGCACGTCGATCGCGAAGGCGACCGCGGTTTCGACCAGGGCCATGGTGCGCAATGCATCGGTCTGGGGATGGCCGACGGTGTTCGCCGCCATGTCGGAGATGACCAGGTCCGGCGCGCCGCCCAATGCCTCGATCAGCACGTCGGGCGCCTTGTCGTCCATGAAGTCCATCTGGAAGATGGTGACGCCGTCGATCGGGTCGACCGGCAACAGATCGATGCCGACGATCGCGGCCTTGGGGCAGTATTTGCGTACGACCTGCGCCCATCCACCCGGCGCGATGCCCAGGTCGACGACCCGCTTCGCCCCGCGCAGGATCGTGAATCGCTCGTCGAGTTCGGTCAGCTTGTACGCCGCGCGGCTGCGATAGCCTTCCGCCTTCGCGCGCTTCACGTACGGGTCGTTCAGCTGCCGCTCGAGCCAGCGGGTCGATTGGGCTGTCCGTCCGCGCGCGGTCTTGACGCGGGTCCGCCCGCCGCTGCCGCCCCGGCTCACTGGCGGGTCCCCATCAGGCGGCGCAGGATGCCTTCGCGAATGCCGCGGTCGGCGATGCCGAGTTGTTCGGCGGGCCAGATGTCCAGAATTTCCTCCAGGATGGCGCAGCCCGCGACGACCAGGTCGGCGCGTTCGGGGCCGATGCACGGCACCTTGGCGCGGCCGGCGACGTCCAGGCTGGCGATGTGTCGGCTGACGTCGCGCATCGCGCCCGCCGGCATGATGAGTCCGTCGACCGCCGAGCGGTCATAGCTGTCGAGGCCGAGGTGTACGCTGGCCAGCGTCGTCACCGTGCCCGATGTGCCCAGCAACCGCCGCCGCTCGACGTCGCGTGGCAGGCGCCCGGCGAACGGCGCGAAGCTGGCCCGCACCAGTGCGCGCATCGCGGCATAGCCGTCCTTCGCCGCGCTTTCGGTCAGCGACACCACCCCCCAGGGCGCGCTGTGCCAGTCGAGCACGGTCGGCACCGCGCTGCGCGTGTCGACCAGGACCAGCTCGGTCGACCCGCCGCCGATGTCGAAGACCAGCGCCGCCCCCTCGCCCGGCTCGATCAACGCGTGGCAGCCGAGCACCGCCAGCCGTGCCTCTTCCTCTGCCGAGATGATGTCCAGCATGATGCCCGTCTCGCGGTACGCACGCTGGATGAACTCCGGGCCGTTGGTAGCTCGGCGACACGCTTCGGTCGCGACCGAGCGGGCGAGCGCCACGTCGCGGCGCTTCAGCTTGTCGGCGCACACCCGCAAGGCAGCGATGGTCCGCTCGATCGCCTCGTCGCTCAGGCGACCGGTCGCAGCGAGGCCTTCGCCCAGCCGAACGATCCGGCTGAAGGCGTCGACGACCGCGAAGCCCTGGCCCTGCGGCCGGGCAATGAGCAGGCGACAATTGTTGGTGCCAAGATCCAGCGCGGCGTAATGCCGCGCCTGCGGCCAGCGGCCATGCGCTGGCGATCGTGGGGCCGGACGGGGCGCGTGGGCACGCGGTCCGTACGGCCCTCGGGCGGAAACATCCCCCACGGCCGTAACTTTCTTCTTATCGTTCTCGTCCGTCACGACCGCGAACCGGTCGTTCGGTGCTTGGATGCGAAGGTAACGGTTCATCGCACGATCGACAAGAGACGTCCGCATAAGTGGTTGACAGCCTCGACGACTTGCGACTAGAGGCCCGCCTCCCAATGGATCGTTGCCCGATCCTCTAATGGTAAGAGAGCGGACTCTGACTCCGTCAATCAAGGTTCGAATCCTTGTCGGGCATCCATCTTCGATTGCGGTATCAGGTAGCGATCGCGCCTAGATCCGGATGGCGCTTTTGACGCCCTTTCCTGATATCAGCGAGCATCCGAACCCTCGCCATTTCCTGAAGTGGCGGCATCCCGCGCTGGCCGGACAGCATGAAGCTGCGGCGCTTCCTTCGAGCTGGAAGCGTTCGGGATTGTTCGAATGTCCCTCGAGGAACCGACGGCTTGGCGCGGCGGCTCGGGCCGGCATTCCGGTCCGGTGACGTCATCTTGCCGCGGAGGCCGGGGGCGTCGAGCCCGCTAACCACCCACCATAGCTTCCGATACACGCGGCGAGGCCCAAATTGCACGCGATTAGGGCGGCTGCATACCGCCAGGAAATCGCGATCGGCCAGTCCCAGACAGAACTCGCCACGAGGGCCAGTAAATAGCCGCAGGCCACACCGAGAAACGAGCCCGCGATCGTGAGAATAAGGTTCTCGATGATGATCTGTCGCGCGACGTTATGGCGGAGCGCACCCATTGCCATCCGGATCGCGAATTCGCGCCGGCGAAGTTGGCAAGCGGCGATCGTCACGGCGCAATAGCAAATGACGCTGACGAGGATGACTATGGCCGTGATACTTGCAAGCAATCGCGCCACCATGTTCCGTTGACGTTCCTGATCACGGACGCTCGCCTCGGGATCGTCGAAGAGATAGGGCGAAAGCCGGGTCTGCGGCACACCGTGACGCTTTCGCAGAAGCGTGTCTGCGCTCGTTCGCGCGGCCGCCATGTCTTCGCCTTCCGGAAAGAAGAGCGTAAGCCAACTCACCGCTCGCCGCGGCTCCTCCTCCTGGCCAAAATATCGTTTGACGATCTGGAAGGGCAGGATCGCCGCGTCGACGAAACGACGCGCCGGACGTGTATCCGGATATCGCAACACGCCGATGATTTCGCAGCTCACGCCTGAAAGATGCAGCGTTCGACCCACGGTCGCGCCATCGCCGAGCTGATCTGCCGCGCCACTACCGAGCAGGCAGACGCGCGCATTCTCCTCCAGTTCGGTTTCGGTAAACCACCGGCCTGATGCAAGCGGCGTATCCAGTTCGGACCGATACTGACCGAGCACGCCATAGACCGGAATATTGGCGGCGCCGTTTTCGAAGCGGACTGCAGCTCGGCCCGTCGTCCAAGTCGCCGCTTCCGTCGCTCGCGGCATGGCTTGGCGAAGGAATGTCAGATCATCCAGACTCGGCGGGCCTACTCGTTCGTTCGTGATCTCGTTCGCACGAATCGTTAGCGTAAAGGCAGAGCGTCCGAAGCTCATCCGACGCAGGATGTCATCGAAGCCTCCGATGATCGCGGTGCAGAAGAAGACCGAGCTCACAGCACACATGACCGTGATCAATATCGTCCCACTCCGCCAGCGGGCGGAGCCGATGCCCCAAAGCGCCGACTGCAGCGTGATGTTCATTCATCCGCCTCGAGACGTCCCCGATGCATAGCGAGGCGACGCGACAACCGGCCCATGACAAGCGGGTCATGGGTGGAACACACGACCAAGGTTCCGCGGCTTGCGGATGCGGCCAGCGCGTCGATGACTGCGAGGCTGTTCGCCTCGTCTAGCGACGCCGTCGGCTCATCGCAGATGAGGATCGCTGGCTCCTTCAGAAGCGCACGCAGCAGTGCGATCCGCTGTCGCTCGCCACCCGACAGATTGTCGACCGGCCTGTCTGCGAAGCCATGCAGATGATACTCCGCGAGCTTCATGAAGGCCTTCTCCCGGGCTCGTTTGCCGGACCAGCCCATGTAGCGCAGCGGCAGCGTCAGATTGCCGATGACCGACATATTCGCCAGCAACCCTGCATCCTGGAAGAGAAAGCCGATCCGGTCCCGCCGTAGACGCGCGATGCGACGATCCAGCTTGCCGGGTGTCACGATTTCTTCGCCGATCCGCAGCGTACCGGCACTCGGCGCGTCGAGCAGACCGATCAGGTTGAGCAGGGTAGATTTCCCGCAGCCCGACGGCCCGATCACGCCGACGAACGAGCCTGCATGCAGATCGAAGTCGACACTATCCACCGCGGTCGTTTGGGTAGCGCCGGATCCGAACCGGCGACTGACGCCGCGCGCTTCGATAAGCGGGCTCATGTTTCTTTCGGAGGGACCCGGCGTGCCTCGCCCAGCACGACCGTCTCGCCGGGCCGCAGGCCGCTGATCGCGGCAAAGACATCCTCTCCCTGTTCACCTACCCGGATCAGCCGTCGAACGGGCTTTCCGCCCTCCAGCACGAAGATTCGCCGCAGCCCCTTCGAAAACAGAAAGCCGAATTCATATCCTTCCCCCATAGCGATCGCCAGTCGCCGTTCCTCGGCATCTTTCGCACTCTGCAGCGCCTTCGTCATCGAGGGCGTCATCAGCGGAATATAGTCAGGGGGGCGGAAATACAGTGCCTTCACCGGCACCTTCAGTACGTTGCGTGCATCGGCATTCACGAACTCGACATTGGCTGTCATACCGGGGCGAATGGTCGGGTTCGAACGCGTAAACGACAGCGAGATCGTATAGTAAATGAACCGACCCTCTTTGATCGGGCGGTTGCTGATGTAGGCGATGGTCGCAGGAAAAGTCTCGTTTGGAGCCGTATCGACGCTGAACCGTATGTTTTCCGCCTGCTGTGCCCGCGCAAGATCCTGTTCGGGGACCTTTACCTTGACCTGAAGCGCGTCGCCGCCGCCCGCCAGGTAGAACGCATCGGCGAGCGAGGGACCGACGATCTGACCCGGTACGATCGAAACATCCTCCACCGTGCAGGAACAGGGTGATCGAAGGATTTCCTGCTCAGCGACCCGGGTCCGCAGGCGGGATGTTCTCGACGTCAACGCCGCCAGCTTGCGCTCCGCACTGCGAACATTGAGTTGCTCGGACTCGAGATCCTTTGCTTCCGCAGCCAATCGCGCATTCGGAACGAACCCTTTTTCATGAAGCTGCTTGACGCCGGCAAAGGTCGCCGCAGCCTTCGCCTGCCGATTGTGGGCGATCTCAAGCGCAATGCGCGCCTGTTCGAGATCAATCGAAGCGTCGTTCGCAGCGTCGGATGGTTCACGCAGCGAAAGGCGCGCAAGCGGCTGTCCCTTTACGACGTGATCACCCAGTCGGGCGGAAACGGACACGACCTGCGCGTCGGCAAGAACCGGCACCATCATCTCGATGGGCTGGCGGACATCGCCGACGGCCTGGACGATGTCTCGTAAGTCGCCGCGCTGAACGTCGATCGTTTCATAGCGCTGCTGATCTTCACGGTCCGAACAGGACAGCAAGGTAAGAAGGATCAGCGGAAGCAACGGCCGGACGGGATTTCCAAACATCACGCCTCGTCTTTGTCCGTTCACCGTAGGATCTGATCGATAATCGTGGCGCCACCCACTCCATCTTGACGCAGCATGAGACCATGACGGATCGAGATGTAATATCGCAGATCCTGTATCGTGATGCTTTCCACCGCCGGTACTGATCTGACATCCCGGACCCTGACGGGACGGACCACCCGGAACACCTTCGCAGCTTCGGTAAGCTGGCCAGTCCTTATGTCAGCGCAACCCAGGAGCTTCACCCGCATCTGGCCATTGATGGTCCGCGGCGATCCGTTGATGTTCGAGTATTCATCAAAAGGTATGGACGTGATCTGCCCGACGGGGGCGTGCCATATACCATCCGCCGCCGCACCGTACCGCCATCGGCGATAGATAAAGTCCCCGGGTACCCCATCCTGCAATGACAGTATGCCGAATAAAGATCGCGAATAGTCGCCCTTTTGACCGAGCATAGCGCTGCCCGGTCGGATGAAATACTCCGACCTTGATACGGTAGTGGCGGAGGCGTTCTTCAGCTGTGTGGCAAATTTGCTCGATGATCCGTCCGAGAAGCGATAAATTACCGTCGCTCCGATGAAGGCTTTGGGGATGGCCCATTTTGCCACCGACTCCGAAGCATTGCACTGGCGGATTCGGGCAGACGACGATGCGGCCGTTGCTCCCCCTGCGGAAAGCGTAAAGGCAGTTGCTACGAGGGATAGTTTCAGCCGTATCAACGCATGTCGCCGGTTGTGCTGCGCTCGGTTGTCCAAATATGGTTGCAAGTTGGGGCAATCTCTTACGCGTTTAGTGGGCTATGCAGCAGCCACGAGCCTTACGATTGCCGGTGCGGCGCTTGAAGATAGGAGTATAACTTCCTTATGTTTTACCTTTTTTAGCCTGATCGTCGGGCGTCAATTATTTGAAATTGTCTGCTGAAAATATTACGCCGATTCTCTATTGATTATTTTGACGTAATGCAAATTAAATTTGTATCCAATTTTGCTCTTATGCAAATGTCATTAGTAGCATGCGATGAAGCCGATCACTCTGAAATATTAGAGCTAAATTCCTGATTAAAATGGTGCTTTGGGTACTGTTCGGCGTGTATGCCTTGTTCTCAAAGTCGGGAAGGACACCGTCCCCGACCGTAACGACGATCCGTCCCTTAGGCCGGGCGCGTCGATCTTTTTGTCGCGCCCGATCCCACGCCTGCGTCGAACACCGACACCGCCTGCTGGCGGAAGTTCCGATTGGCGATATGGGCGGGCCGGACTAAAGACGGCGCCATCGACGGCTTGAACGCGAAGCTGTCGCTTCGACCTGTCCTGGTTCGAACCGGATTGCAGTTCCGAGAGTCCGAAAAATTTTGCATTCGATGTGGCGGTCGACGTCACTTCGGTTGAGATCGGCGCCGGCTTGTGCGCAAAGTGCGGACGATGTCCGCTGACGATCCCCTGCGACTGACCGACCGGCAAATCGATTGCCTGCGCCTGGTCGGCCAGGGGCTGTCGTCGAAGGAGATCGCTGCCGAGCTCGGCATTTCCCACCACACCGTCGACCTGCATCTCAAGCGGGCGATCCGCACCCTTGGGGTCGCCACCCGGCGCGATGCGGCGCGCCGGTGGGATGCGATCGCGGCGCAGGAAGGGGGCGCCGGGTCGGTCGAGACGCGCGCGCTTGCACTGGAACCGGCGACCCTGCCCGAGGAGGCGGCGGAGGCGCCGGCTGCCGGGGATACCCAGCCATTGGATACCCAGCCGGCCGGGCTTGCCGAACCGGCCCCGATTGCAGCCATAATGACCCCAGCCGGACACGACCGCCGCCCCAGGCTGCGGCTCCCGTTCCTCCGGCAAGGGAGGCAGTATAATGATCTGGAACCTGCCGCCCGTCTGGGCTGGATCGCGGCGTTGTCGCTGGCGATGCTCCTGGCGGCGGCGAATTTCCTGAACGGGCTCCGGGCTCTTCACGACCTGGTCTTCTGACCTTTCCGAACAGTGCAAACCATCGACGCGGTCGCCAAGGGGTGGCCGCGAAGGAGATCCGTCATGCCTTCTCCCAAGACGATTGCGGCCGTCCGCATCGCCCGGTCGCTCCAGCCGGCCGAGCTCGCCGCCAACCAGGCCGCGCTCAAGGTCCTCGCCATGGGCACCGCCGTGCTGACCGCGCGCGCCGACGGCACCTTCCTTCCGCTCGAGGCGCAGCGCGCGGTCGACTATATCGGCGATGCGACCAGCAAGGTCTTCGCTGCGATGAAGGACATCAAGAGCGCGCATGGCGAACTGAAAGCCGCGGCGATCCGTCACGACGTGCTGGGCCAGGGCGACATCTTCGAGACGCCCGACGGCAAGGAAACCCACGGCGCCCTGCCGACGCTCGCCGCGGTCGCCTGATGACCGCATTGACAGTCGCTGCAGACAAAGGCTCGATCGTGCACGATGAACGTCCTCTTCTATCTGGCCCTGCTCGTCTCGTGTTCCCTCTACGCGGCGATACGGGGCGGGGTGCCGGAAAGGATCGGGGTGGCCGTGCTGCTCGGCGCGGTCGTCGCCTCGCAGCTGGTCCCGACCGCCGGGGCGCAGCGGTTCAAGGTGATCGAGACCGGCATCCTGGCGGTCGATGCCGCGATGCTGGCCTGCGTCCTGATCCTGTCGGTCTATGCGCAGCGATACTGGCCGATGTGGATGGCCGCTGTCCTGGTCAACACGGTCGTCACGCACCTCCTGATGTTGTCGCCGACGCTGCGGCCCTGGTCCTATTCGGTGGCGCTTGCCGCCTGGAGCTATCCCAATCCGATCATTCTGGCGGTGGGGGCCTGGCGGCACCGCGCACGGGTGCGGCGGTATGGCGAGGATCCGCCGTGGAACCGGGCGCTGTCGCCGGGAGGCTGACATGAACGCGGGGCGCCACCCCAATGTGTCGAGTGCGCAGGAAGCCCTCGGCACGATCGGCGAGATCGAGGAGATGCTGGCGAGCGCTCGGCAACGCCTGTTGCGATCCAGCTGTGCCCGCCACCCGGACCTGGCCGGCAAGCTCTATCGCCTGCGCCGCGCCCGCGACCAGATGTTCGGCGACGACGCCGATCTCTTCGGCGAACCCGCCTGGGACATATTGCTCGACCTGTACCAGGCCGAGCGCGAGGGGCGCATCCTGGCGGTGTCGAGCGTGTGCATCGGCGCCAATGCCGCGACCTCGACGGCGCTCCGACGCATGCGCGAGCTGGAGCAGCGCGGGCTGATCGAGCGGCGGCGCGACCCGCAGGACGGCCGCCGGTCGTTCGTGCGCGCCAGCGACAAGGCGATCGTGCTGCTCGACGCCTGGCTGGACCGCGCATCGGTCTTGCTCGACGCACGGTAGCGGGCGCAGAACGGGCGGCATGACCCCGACCGAGGCCGTGCTGACCCTGCTCGCCGCCCGCGCCGACGACGCGACGATCTGCCCCAGCGAAGCCGCCCGCGTGCTGGCGACGGCGAAGGGGCAGGCGGCGGATTGGCGGGCCGAGATGCCCGCGGTCCACGCCGCCGTCGATGCGCTGGTCGAGGGCGGCCGCGTCGCGCTGCGCTGGAAGGGGGCCGCGTCGCGGTTGCGCAGCGGGCCGTATCGGATCGGGCATCCGCACTGACGCGCACCCCGGCCGCAGCCGAAGTTGACGAAGTTGCCGCCAATGCGCGTTTTCTCGGACGATGCGCCGCCGGCGGGACGCCCGGGCGACACCGGCGCAACACCGGCGCGACACTGACGCGACACCGGTGCGAGACCGACGCGACACCCCTGCGCCAGCCCGGCGCCGGTCGGGCGACGATGCCGCGCCGGTGCCGCGCCCGTTCGTTCTCACCCGCGGGGCCCCGGCGCGCCGCCGGCGGTCGGGCGCTGCGGCGCAGGCGGACGCGCGAAGGGATCGGCCAGCCGCCGCGCATGCTCGGTGAGCACCGCGTCCCAGTGGCGGACGAAGGGCGTGCCGGCCAGCCGCGCGCGCAGGCGATGCGCACTCGACCGCGACATCCCCGCCGCCCGCGCGGCCTGCGACACGCAGCCGCTGTCGAGCAACGCGGTCAGAAAAATCCGCTGCCGCGCCGGCGTCCAGCGGGCGCGTTCGGGGCGGGGTGGGGCGGGCGGTGGCGCTACGGGCGCGGGCGGTGTCTGGTCCATCGACCAGCGTAGATCAGACAAATTCCAACATTTGAAGGGGGCAAACCGCCCGTGCCCCGGCGCCGTTGCGAGCCCTGGGGTTTCGTGGGGGTGGGGGCTTGCGCCGGCAACCCCTCCGACCAGCGCCGGAGAGCGATATGAGGCGGGTCGTCGGCTCGCGTGGGTTCAGCCTTCGGACAATCGCATCGCGACGTCGCACCGCGCATAGGTCGCGCCGTAGCGCGCGCGGATCTCGGCATCATGGACGAAGCCGGCGCGCTCATAGAGGTGGATCGCCGCCGCGCAGGCGCTGTTGGTGAGCAGATAGAGCATGGTGAGATCGGGCAGCGCCCGGGCCCGCGCGATCAACGCGTCGAGCAGGACCGCCCCGGCGCCCGAGCCGCGGACGTCGGCGCGCACGCCCATCTTGGTCAGCTCATACGCACCCCCGCCGGTCGGCATCAGTGCACCCGCGCCAATGACGCCGTGATCCGGATGCGCGACGAACAGGATGACCCCGCCCCGGTCGATGATCGCCTCGCGCGGGTGCGACAGCACATGCTCGTCATGCGGTTCGAGCGTGAACATGTCGGCGATCCACGCCGTGTTGATGTCGCGGAACGCGGGCGCGAGGGCGTCGGTATAGGGCAGGATGGTGAGCATGGGCGACGTCGTAGCGCGCTCGGCCTCGCCTGTCCCGCGCCGGCGTCAGCCCGCCGAAGCGCCGCCCGGCGCGGGGCCGATCAGGTCCCACAGATTGCCGTAGAGGTCCGCAAACACCGCGACGCGGCCATAGGGCTGGTCGACCGGCGGCCGGACCCACGTCACGCCCGCGGCGGTGAAACGGGCATGGTCGCGGTCGAAATCGTCGGTGGCAAGGAAGACGGCGACCCGCCCCTGTCTGATCCCCGACCCGCGCCGCCTGCTCGGGCGTCGCGGCACGGGCAAGCAGGATGGTGGTTGCGTGCGGGCCGGCGCCGGGCGGGCGGATGACGACCCAGCGTTTGTCCTGCTCGGGCTGTGCGCTGTCTTCGACGAGGTTGAAGCCGAGCTTGCCGACGTAGAAGGCGAGGGCTTCATCATAGTCGCGGACGACCAGGTTGATGTGGGCGAGGTGGGGCACGGCGCCCACATTGACGTTGGACAAGGAATTGTCCATATAAAGTGCATGCACGCCGTCAGCTATTCCGAAGCCCGCGAGAATCTGAAGTCGATGATCGACAAGGTCGTCGCCGACCGCGCCCCCCTCGCCATCACCCGCCAGCGCGGACAGGAGGGGGCAGTGCTGATTTCGGCGAGCGAATGGGCTTCGATTGAAGAGACGCTTTATCTGCTGCGCTCGCCAAAGAATGCAGAGCGATTGCTGGAGAGCATCCGCGAGCTTGAGGCGGGCGGCGGCGAGGAGCATGAGCTGATCCGCCCGTGAACGTCCGGTTCTCGTCGCGATCCTGGGCCGAATATCTCGACATGCAGTCTGACGCGAAGCTGTTCGCGAAGATCAATGCGTTGATCGAAGAATGCCGCAGGCATCCGTTCAAGGGCACGGGCAAGCCCGAACCGCTCGGCGGCAACCTGTCAGGCTGGTGGTCGCGCCGGATCAGCCACGAGCATCGGTTGGTGTACCGGGTGGCTGGCAGCGGAGTCGAGCAGGTGCTGCAGGTGGCGCAGTGCCGGTATCATTATTGATTCGAGCCTAGCCACGCATCATTGATGGTTAAGCGAATATCTGTATGGGCCCGTCACGAAGTTTGGAGTGACGACATGCTGGCAACCATAGGCTACGAGCGATCCACGCTTCCAGATTTTATCGCGACCTTGCGGTTGGCAGGTACAACCGTACTCGTCGACATTCGGGATCGTGCGCAGTCGCGCCGGCCAGGATTTTCCAAGACTAGCTTAAGCGAAGCCCTCTCGGAAGCAGGCATCTTGTATGTGCATCTTCGCCAGCTAGGTGATCCGGCAGAAGGACGGGCTGCCGCCCGCAGTGGCCAGAGGCAGTTGTTTCAGGAAATTTTTGGCGAGGTCATGAAGACGGACGCCGCAGCCGATGCGCTAGACAAAATTGAACAGTTGACACAGTCAAGTAGCGTATGTCTGATGTGTTTTGAGCGAGACCACCACGATTGTCATCGAAAGATCGTAGCGGAAGCTCTCGAAAATCGCCTTGGGATCAAAGCTAGGCACCTCGGCGTCAGTCTCGGAGCGGCTAATGGCGGCAGCAAACGACGAATGCTTCATTCTGATCAAGGCGCAGCCTCATCGCTCTAGCAAATATTTTGAGACTGTTTGTTGCGCCGGCGTGGGCCGGGATAGAAAATGGCGCAGACAGTATCCGGTGCCATTCCGAATTTTAGCTGAGGGGCAGAAATTTAAGCGATGGGATTGGATACAATATCAATTTACAAAATCCAAAGAAGATATCCGCCAAGAAAGTCAAAAGGTTATTCCCGAATCGCTCAAAGTTTCAGGTTCAGTGAAAAATACCGAGCGTGCAAGTTTTCTTCAGCCATTGATACGTGCATCGTTCGCAGATGCAGATGCCCATCGAGAGTCATTGACTCTGATCCGGCCCAGAAGCCTATTACTTGAAGCTCACCCAAAATCCTCATCCGAAATTGCAGATGAGGCAGTCAAACATGGAGAGTTGGCTAATCAGCTTTCCATGTTTGATGCGACAGCAAAGCCGCTTACTCCCTGCCCAATGCGCTTTGTTGCGAAGTGGCGCGATGAGGACGGAAAAGACCGTAAGCATGACTGCGACGATTGGGAAACCTCTGCCGCATTCATGCGGTTTGAGCGGGCCTATGGCCGGCAAGCAGCCATAGCCGCCCTCAAACGGAAGTACGAGGACGAATACATGGCTGCTGGCCTTGTTTTAGGTTTTAGCACCCACAAAAGAAGAAACGCCGAGTTTGGCACGCAGAATCAATGGCTGCTTGTAGGCATGATCCGTCTCGATGAAACGACGCAAACCTCAATGATCTTTTAATTTTGAGGTAGGTAGAGGTTTGATCCTCGGGCGGCATAGGACTCTGCCATTCCCCTCATCCCCGCCTCAGCCTCTTCCGCCGCAACGAAGGTCTCGACCGGCGCATTCTGCTTCGCCGCGAAGTCGCGGACCTCTTGGGTAATCTTCATCGAACAGAACTTCGGCCCGCACATCGAGCAGAAGTGCGCGGTCTTGGCGCCTTCTGCGGGCAACGTCTGGTCGTGGTATTGCTCGGCCGTCTCGGGATCGAGCGACAGGTTGAACTGGTCGCGCCAGCGGAATTCGAAGCGGGCGCAGCTCAGCGCGTCGTCGCGCAGCTTGGCGGCGGGGTGGCCCTTTGCCAGGTCGGCGGCGTGGGCGGCGAGCTTGTAGGTCACCACGCCGACCTTCACGTCGTCGCGGTCGGGCAGGCCCAGATGCTCCTTGGGCGTGACGTAGCAGAGCATCGCGGTGCCGTACCAACCGATCATCGCGGCGCCGATGCCGCTGGTGATATGGTCGTAGCCCGGCGCGATGTCGGTGGTGAGCGGCCCGAGCGTGTAGAAGGGCGCCTCGCCGCACGCTTCCAGCTGCTTGTCCATATTCTCCTTGATCTTGTGCATCGGCACGTGGCCGGGGCCCTCGATCATCACCTGGACGTCCTGCTCCCAGGCGCGCTTGGTCAGCTCGCCCAGCGTGTAGAGCTCGGCGAACTGCGCCTCATCGTTGGCGTCGGCGATGCTGCCGGGGCGCAGGCCGTCACCGAGCGAATAGGCGATGTCATACGCCTTCATGATCTCGGTGATCTCGTCGAAGCGCTCGTAAAGGAAGCTCTCCTTGTGGTGCGCGAGGCACCATTTCGCCATGATCGAGCCGCCGCGCGACACGATTCCGGTCACGCGCTTGGCGGTGAGCGGCACGTAGGGCAGGCGGACGCCGGCGTGGATGGTGAAATAATCGACGCCCTGTTCGGCCTGTTCGATCAGCGTGTCGCGGAATATCTCCCAGGTCAGTTCCTCGGCGATGCCGCCGACCTTTTCGAGCGCCTGATAGATGGGGACGGTGCCGATCGGCACCGGCGCGTTGCGGATGATCCATTCGCGCGTGTCGTGGATGTTGCGGCCGGTCGACAGGTCCATGACCGTGTCCGCGCCCCAGCGGATCGCCCAGACGAGCTTGTCGACTTCGGTCGCGACGTTGCTGGCGACCGCGCTGTTGCCGATGTTGGCGTTGATCTTGACCAGGAAGTTGCGGCCGATCGCCATCGGCTCGGTTTCGGGGTGGTTGATGTTGTTGGGGATGATCGCGCGGCCGCGGGCGACCTCGTCGCGGACGAATTCGGGCGTGACGTAGTCGGGGATGGCGGCGCCGAAGCTGTTGCCGTCGCGGACGTAGTCGCGGAGCATCTCGCGGCCGAGGTTCTCGCGGGTCGCGACATATTCCATCTCGGGCGTGATGATGCCGCGGCGGGCATAGTGCATCTGGCTGACGTTGGCGCCGGCCTTGGCGCGCAAGGGGCGGCGGACGGTATTGGGGAATTGCGGCACACCGCCCGAACGGTCGGGGCCGAGCTGGCCGTTGTCCTCGGGGCGGACCTCGCGGCCGTCATAGGCCTCGACATCGCCGCGGGCCATGATCCAGTCGCGGCGCAGTTGCGGGAGCCCTGCCATGATGTCGATGCGGGCATTCGGGTCGGAGTAGGGGCCCGAGGTGTCGTAGACGTTGAGCGGGGGCTCGCCGGACGAGGGCTCGAGGTCGATCGCGCGCATCGCGACGTTCAGCGGTCCGACGTGGATCTTGCGGCTGCCGCGGATCGGGCCGGTGGTCACCTTCAGTTCGGTGCGGGCGGGGACGTCTGCCATTGTCACTCTCCATCTTTCGGGAGAGGGGGCGGGGTCCGGTGGCGGGCGCCGCTTCCACTCCCTACGCCGGTATCAACCGGATCAGGTTCGGCGGGTCGATGGCTGCGGCCATCCTCTCAAGCGCAGGCGTAGCGCTCCCCCGGGGATGGCGAGGATTGTAGGCGGTTGTGGGGGGAGGTCTAGCGCCACGTCGTCAGACGGAGCCGGCGGTGCCGGCTCCGCTGGCCGACGTGGCGACTCCTGCGATTGCTTTGGCAATCGCAGGGCGCCCGCGACTAGAACGTATACGCCAATCCCAGCGCCGCCAGCCACTGGTTCCGGCTGCCCGCGATGCGCGTCACGGGCGAATCGCCGAAGTCGTTGAGCATCCGGCGATAGTTGATCCCGCCGACCGCCTTGAAACCCTTCAGCAGGTCGCCGGTCAGCGCGTAGGTGCCCAGCGCCCCCAGGCTGTAGTTCTTCCACCCGCCGCGCGCGTTGTAGGTCGGCAGGCCGCTCGCCAGCGTCTGCGCGGGGCTGACCGAGAAATAATAGCGGGCGTAGCCGGCCTCCGCCCGCTCGGCGCTCGCGAACACGCCGACCGCGGCCTTCAGGCTGAGCGGGGTGAGGTAGTTGATCGTCGGCTGGAGGATGCCCGCCTTGTGCGCACCCGCCACGTCCTTGCGGTAGCTGATCGACAGGCTAAGGCGGTCGTAGGGGCTGGTGACGACGCCGGTCTTGCCGATGCCGACATAGCCGCCGAGCTCAATTGCCGTGTCGAGTTCGCCCAGCGCGCGGACGCGGGGGTCTTCGATCGCCTTCAAGGAATTGCGGTTGAAGTTGACGACGCCCAGCGGCCCGGCCTGCACATCCCACGTCGGGCCGGGCCGGTTCGGAATCAGGTCGACCGACAGGCGATTGCCGGCGAGCAGGAAGGCAAAGCCCTTGTATTGGCCGATCGCGCCGGGGGCGGGGACGATGCGATAGTCGTCGGAGCCTTCGTAGTCGGGCAGCCAGGCCGCGCCCGCGCCGATCGTGATCGAATCGCCGCCGGTATCGATCGTCGGCGGGGCGGGGGGTTGCGACGCGTCCTGCGCCAGCGCGGGGGAGGCGACGGTAAGGCCGAGGAGAGCGAGCGGGGACAGGAACTTCACGGGCGGCAGCTTTCGAATTTGTTGCACGCGCGAAACGTCAGCCCCGCCGCCCGGTTCCTCGATCTAGAGCAAGTAGCGCATTCGGATGGCTTGCTGTGTCCCGTCTGCATCAAGCGTGAAGCGCGCCGCGCCGAACTTGGGCGGGCCAAAACCGATCGCGGGGTTGCGCGAAAAGCCGAAGCCCTCGCGCGGGATGCCCATCATCGTGTCGAGCTTCGCGTTCGAATTCTCATCATGGATGACCGCGACGGCATAGCCGCCGACCGGCAGCGCGTCGAAGCGGATCGCTTTCGCCGTCGCCGGCACCGACCGCCGCAGCGCGCGGGCATCGTCGATGCAATTCGGGAAGTTCGCCGGGTCCGACGTCAGGCAGAGCTGGATCAGCCCCTTGGCCGATCGCAGGTTGGCGACATCGACCTCAAGCGGGGCGACGGGCGTCGCCCCCGCCAGCAGCGTCCATGCCGCGGCGGCGACCGCCAGCCGGCCGGAAATCACCCACGCCTTGGTCCGTGCCACAGAGCCGGTCCCAGAAGCGGAAATAGAGTCCATAGTTACACCTGTACGCGTCGTGGTGCCGCTGATGATGGCTCGCGGTGATCAGCCACGCCCCCACACGCCCCCCCCACAGGAACCGCGGGAACATCTCCCAACCCATATGATTGGTCACCCCCATAACCGTCATGACGGCCAGGACCAATCCCAGCATCGCGATGTGGATGGGAATGACGAAGACCAGTAGCGGAATTACCACAGCCAGCGTCACCGCTTCGAAGGGGTGAAACGCCATCGCCGCCCATGCCGTCGGGGGGCGGCTGGCGTGATGGACGGCGTGGACGCGCCTGAACACGGCCGGCCGGTGCATCCAGCGATGCGTCCAGTAGAACCATGTGTCCTGCACGAAGAGATAGGCGAGCACCGATACCGGCAGCCACCATAAGGGGTAGGCGTGCCAATCGTCATAGATCCGCGTCCACCCGCGGTTCTGCCAGCCCCAGGCGACGATGCCGGCCGGCGCGCCATAGATGATGGCCGACGCCAGGCTCCAGCCGATCTCGCGCCGGATCTGCGCATCGAGCCCACGATAGTGGCCGGGATGCTTCACCCGCGTCGCCAGCGCAAAGCCGCCGCTGGCGATCAGGTAGCGAACGGCGACGATGACCGACATCGCAAGCGCGGACAGGATGATGGCGAGGGCGGCGGACATGTGCGCACGGCCATACAGGGTACGGGCGGGTTTGCGAAGGCGGGCCGGCGCGCGGGCAGGGCGCCTGGTCCTCGACAGCGTGTCGGGGGCATGTCACATTGCCTTGGATCAAAGGGGGCGGTGATGCGATATCTGATCGGTATCGTGGGAGCGGTGTGTCTGGCAGCGACCGCCGTCGCGGAGGGCGTGGATGACGCCAAGCTTTTCGACGCCTCCCGCAAGGCGGTCCTGGACGGGCGCTATCTCGATGCGACCACCATGCTGGAGCCGGCGGCGTTCGGACCGGGCGCATCGGACAGCGCGCCGCCGCGCCAGTTGTGGACGCAGTTCACGCCCTTCATGACCAACGAGCTCGATCCGACCGTGTTCGGATCGAAGACACCGCCGGCCGATCCGAAAGCGATGGCTGCGTTGGCACAAGCGACGCCGCACGACGCCATCGCCGAAATCGTTCGTCGGGCGAAGGACCGACAGATCGTCATCCTGAACGAGGCGCACTACAGTCCGCGCGATCGGGCGTTCGCTCTGCAGGTCGCCCGGGCGCTGCGCCCACTCGGCTTCTCCGTCCTTGCGGCGGAGACGCTACGGAATTTTGCTGCACCGGGTCTTGCCAGGACCGGTGCCGAACAGTTCGACGCCGACGGCATCGTGCGGCGATCCACCGGATTCTATTCCGCCGATCCGGTCTTCGCCAATTTCCTGCGGAGCGCCTACGCGCTAGGGTACCGAACCCTGTCGTACGAACAGCGCGCCGATCAGAGCACGCCCGAGGGCGGAGTGCCGGAACGCGAGGAGGCACAGGCGCAGAATCTGATGGCGTTCCTGCGCAGCGACCCCAAGGCGAAGATGCTGATCTACGTCGGGCACGGCCATCTGTCGAAGGCATCCGAAGACGCCGACAGCGCCATGATGGGCGAACGGCTGAAGCGCCTGTCCGGCATCGATCCACTGACGATCGACCAGGTGGCGCTTGCCGGATTGCGTCCGTCGCTCCGCGCCGAGCAGCTCGCGGCAAGCGCGCGGGCGGGCGATCGGCCAGTGATCTTCCTGACAGGCGCCGTCCCACTCCTGATTGGCGACCGGTACCCCGGATCGATCGACTTGCAGGTCGTTCATCCGCTGCGAAGCTATCGTCACGGGCGGCCGAGCTGGCTGGCGAGTCTGGGCGGCCGTCCGATCACAATCCCCGTCGATTTGCTACCGAAAGCGGGCAAGCGGCTGATCCAGGCGTTCGACGCGGCCGAGCCTGTCGATGCGGTGCCGCTGGACCAGGTGCTGGCGGAGGCGGGAAAGCCTGCGCCGATGCTGATGCTGCCCCCGGCACGCCGCGTCCGCTATACGGTACAAGATCCGGCGGTCGTGCCGTTGACGCCGTAGCAGCGGGCGCCGAGCCGGACGTCCGCTGCCACACGCCTGGTCAATTCCGCAGGCTGTCCGGTACGATCCCGCCGTTTTCGGCGAGCTTCGCCATCACCGCCTTGTGCAGCGCGATATTCTGTTCGGCGGTGCCGTCGTCGCCGGCGTGGACGCCCAGTTCCTGTGCCAGTTCCTTGCGCGCCGACAGGCTGGAATCGAGGTCGAGCAGCTTCAGCAGGTCGACGATCGACGTGCTGTAATTGCCGCCGCCGCCCTTCATTTCGGCCATTTCGCTCAGCACCGCGCCGACATCGACTTGCGCGGCGGGTGCGGGGGCGGGGGTCGGAGACGGGGCCGGCGCGGCGTTGGGTGCCGCGGTCGGCGCGGCGGGGGGCGGCGTTGGTGTCGTTGCGGCCGGTGCGGCTGGCTTGTGGCCGAAGATCTTGTCCCGGATGCTGCTGAAGATGCCCATTCCCGTCTCCGATGGTCGTGTGTTGATCCCAGGCAATGCGAAACGGCGGTCGTGGGTAAAGGGTCCGTGCGCCTGCGTGGCACAAAGGCCGCGGTGAGCGGTTTATGCGTTCGATTGCCGATGGTTACGGCGATGCACGGAGAGACGGCGATGACCAAGATGTTCCTGACCACCGCAGCGGCTGTCGCTGCGCTTTCACTCGGGGCCTGCGGGCGCAGCGACGATACGACGACGACCACGAACACGACGATGTCGGGCGACATGGCGACGTCGAATGCCACAACCGACATGGGCGCAGCGACCCCGGCCGCGAGCGCAGGCCAGACCTTTGCCAACACCGCCGCCGCCAGCGACGCCTTCGAGATCGAAAGTTCGCGCCTGGCCGAAAAGAACGCCGGATCGGCGGCAGTGAAGGCGTTCGCCGCCAAAATGATCGACGCCCATACCGAATCGACCGCCAAGCTGAAGGCGGCGGCGGCTTCGGCATCGCCGGCGATCACGCCCGATCCGACGCTGACCGCCGACCAGCAGGCGCAGCTTGCGGCGATGCGTAACGCGACCGGCGCGGCGTTCGATCGCCTGTATATCGACGCGCAAAAGGCGGCGCACACCGCGACGCTCGACACGCTGAAGAGCTATGCCGCATCGGGCGACGTGCCGAGCCTGAAGGCGTTCGCGGCCGAGCTGTCGCCGAAGGTCGCCGCGCATCTGAACATGGCGAATGGCCTGAAGGCCTGACGCGCGGCCCTGGCTGCTGGTCCCCACGGCGACCAGCAGCCAGCCGTCCCGGATTTATAATATATATTGTATTCCGTTCTTGAATTTGCTTAGAGCCACAGCATTCGCAAGGACCCGGTGAAATTCCGGGTGGCTATTCCGGCCGCTGAACCGCCGGACAATGACACGCACAGATCCTCCCTCGTGCCGTGACCCGGCGCGCTGTGCGCAGCTGTGGAACGCAATGCCCGTCGGTATCTCCCTCTATCGCGCTCGGGGCGGTGCCGACGGTGTCTCCGGTCTTTGGGGGGCGCTCGCCGACATCGGGCGGCGGTGGCGCGCGGCCGACTGGGTCGCCGTTCTGGCCCTAGCCTGGCTCATCCGCTCCACCACCTTGAACGGCGTGCCGTTTCAAGCGCCACCGCTGTGGATGACATGGTTCGACCAGAGCCGGTATTTCGCCTCTGCCACGGCGTTCGCCCACGGCAATCTGTCCGCTGAAGCCCATTGGTATCCCCTCGCCTATCCGTTGCTCGCGGCGCCGATCGCCTGGCTGTCGTCGACCAACCCGTTCATGCCGCTCGACCTGGTGCTGTATGTCGTGACCGGCGGTGCGGTTCGGCGTGTCGCCGCGCGTCTGGGAATCGGGACATGGCCGGCGGTGCTGTGTTTCGTGCTGACAACGCTGATCGACGCGTCGGTGGCGCGCGGCTGGGTCGATCCGTGGACGACGACGCTGTCCGCCGCCCTCATCTGGACGCTTGCCGACCGCGCGCTGCAGATCATCGACGCCTCCCCCGGGGGCGTGCCGCCAGGGCAGGCGGCGGTCTTCGGGACGGTGGCGGCGGCAATCCCGCTCGTGCGACCGGTTGATGCCATCGTCAGCCTGGCCTGCGTCGCGGTGGTGCTCATTGCCGTGATCCGGCAGCGGCGCCTGACCGCCGGCCTCGCCTGGGCCGTGATCGCGAGTGGTGCCGCGGTCGTCGCCAGCTATGCCCTGTTGCATCTTGCCATCTACGGCGCGCGGCCGACGCCCTATATGGTCGCGGCGGCGCGGACCGGGTTCATCTGGTCGGATATCGGCTGGAAGGCCTATGTCCTGCTGATCCACGCCCGACCGTGGTTCCCCGACACCCAGGCGCTGTTCGAACGGATGCCCTGGATCCTGGTCGGCGGCGCCGGGCTGATCGTCGCCGCGATCGACGGGACTGCAGCCGAGCGCCGCGCGATCGGTCTGCTCCTGCTTATGACGCTACCGGTCGGGGGCGTGATGCTGACCTATGCCGATCTTCAGCCACCGGGCCTCTGGCGGTTCGGCAACATCCATTATTTCAAATGGAGCCTCCCGCTGTTCGGCCTGGGCGTCGTGCTGGCGCTGCGGCAGGCTTGGGCGCCGGGGCGGCCGCGGTGGCGGGTGGTCGCGATGACCCTTGCCTGCCTGCTGCCGATGGGGCTTCGCGTCGTACCGCAGCCGGTGAGCGCGGCGACGCCGGCCCGGATGCTGACGTTCGCGGGCGACACCGGACGCGCCTGGGACGAAGCATATTTCGCGCCGGTCGTCCTCGACGACGCCGGCGGGGCGATGGCGAACATCAACGATTTTCATCAGGTCCCCGACGCGACCGGGCAGCGGATGATCGCCGTCAGTCGCCTGTTCCGAGGGGCGGCGCGCCGAAACGATCCCGGGGAGGCGATGTATCGCCAGCCGCAGGCGCCCGATGGACGCTTTGCCGGACGGTGGACGTTCGTGGGCCGATAGAGGAACGGCCACCGCCGTCGTCACACTTTCCTGCCTCAGATCAATCCGGCGCCACTTGGTACGGTCGCGTAAAGATCGCTATGCAACGCAGCCATGGAATGCGCGTTACCGATCTGCATCAGTCCGCCGGAGATGACATGCTTGAGCACGACCAATCCTTTTGCGTGTCGAGACGCGGCCTGATGGCCGGGACCGCCGCTACCGCTGCGCTGACCGCGGTGCCCACGGGCGACGCCGATGCCGCGGCACCTGCCGCCGAGCAGCCGGCGATGATGCCGTTGACGCTGGACGTGAACGGCAAGCGCCGGTCGCTGGACGTCGATACGCGCACGACCCTGCTCGACCTGCTGCGCGAGAGTCTGAAGCTGACCGGCACCAAGAAAGGCTGCGACCACGGCCAGTGCGGAGCGTGCACGGTGCTGGTCAATGGCGAACGGATCAACAGCTGCCTGTCGCTGGCCGTCCAGCATGCCGGCGACAAGGTCACGACGATCGAGGGGCTGGGGTCGCCCGACAAGCTCCACCCGATGCAGGCGGCCTTCATCAAGCATGACGGGTACCAGTGCGGCTATTGCACGCCGGGACAGATCTGTTCGGCGGTCGGCGTGCTCGACGAAATCAAGCGCGGCATCCCCAGCCATGTCGCCGGCGACATCGCGGCCAGGCCAGGTGTTACCGCCGACGAGATGCGCGAGCGGATGAGCGGCAATATCTGCCGTTGCGGGGCGTATTCGAACATCGCCGACGCGATGGCCGAGGTTGCGGGGAGCACGCGGGCATGAAGGCCTTTACCTATGAGCGCGCCCGAACCCCGGCGGAGGCGGCGGCAGCCGTCGCCGGCAAGCCGGGTGCGAAGTTCATCGCGGGCGGGACCAACCTGCTCGACCTGATGAAGTTGCAGATCGAGACGCCGACGCATCTGGTCGACGTGCAGGATCTGAAGCTGGACAGGATCGAGCGGGCCGGTGACGGCGTGCGGATCGGCGCGCTGGTGAGCAATACCGCGCTCGCCGCCGATGCGCGCATCCGCAAGGACTATGGTGTCCTCAGCCGCGCGATCGTTGCGGGTGCGAGCGGGCAGTTGCGCAACAAGGCGACGACGGCAGGCAATCTTCTCCAGCGGACGCGGTGCCCCTATTTCTACGACACCAACCAGGCGTGCAACAAGCGCAAGCCGGGGTCGGGCTGTGCGGCGATCGGCGGCTATTCGCGGCAGCTGGGCGTCATCGGCACGTCGGACCACTGCATCGCGACCTATCCGGGCGACATGGCGGTGGCGCTGCGCGTGCTCGACGCGAGCGTCGAGACGGTGAAGCCCGATGGCGCGACCCGCGCGATCCCCTTCGCCGACTTCCACCGGCTGTGGGGCGACACCCCGCATATCGAGACGGTGCTGGAGCCGGGCGAGCTGATCACCGCGGTGACCTTGCCCAAGCCGCTCGGTGGGACGCACATCTATCGCAAGGTCCGCGACCGGGCGTCCTATGCCTTTGCCCTCGTCAGCGTGGCGGCGGTGATTGGCAAGGACGGCAGCGGCCGCGCGGCGTTCGGCGGCGTCGCGCCCAAGCCGTGGCGGGTCGAGGCGGCGGAAGGCTCTATGCGCAGCGGCGCGAAGGCGGTCGCGGCACAGGTCTTCGCCGACGCGCGCCCGACCAAGGACAATGAATTCAAGGTGCCGCTCGCCGAACGGACATTGGCGGCAGCGATCGCGGAGGCGCGGGCATGAAGTTCAACGAGCCTGCGGGCCAGAACCCGATCGACAACGGCAAGGTCGTCGGGCGGCCGACGAACCGGATCGACGGGCCGCTCAAGACCACCGGCCGCGCGCCCTATGCCTATGAACGCCACGATGTCGTGCCGAACCAGGCGTATGGCTACATCATCGGCGCGGGCATCGCGAAGGGCAGGATCACCGCAATGGACGCGGCCGACGCACGCCGCGCGCCGGGCGTGCTGAAGGTCGTGCTCGCGACCGAACATCCCCCGCTCAAGACCGGCGCGATGAACACCGCGCGCCTGTTCGGCGGGCCGGAGATCGAGCATTACCATCAGGCGATCGGCATCGTCGTTGCCGAGACGTTCGAACAGGCCCGCGCCGCGGCGGCGCTGGTGCGGACAACGTACGACCGGGCGCCCGGCAAGTACGATCTGGCCGCCGAGGCCGAGGGCGCCGACTTCGTTCCCGGCGACGGGCCCGACAAGGCGCCGGTCAAGCGGGTCGGCGACTTTGCCAAGGCCTATGCCGACGCGCCGGTGAAGGTCGACGTCGCCTTCACCACCGCGGACGAAAGCCACGCGATGATGGAGCCGCATGCGACGATCGCGGCGTGGAACGGCGACAAGCTGACCGTGTGGACCGCCAACCAGATGATCGCCTGGGCGAAGCGCGAGCTGGCCAAGACGCTGGAGATCCCCGCCGCCAACGTCCGCGTCGATTCGCCCTATGTCGGTGGCGGTTTCGGCGGCAAGCTGTTCCCGCGCGCGGACCTGGTCCTCGCGGCGATCGGGGCGAAGGCGGCGGGGCGGCCGGTGAAGGTCGCGCTCACCCGGCCGATGATCGCCAACAACACCACGCACCGCCCGGCGACGATCCAGCGGCTGCGGCTGGCCGCGACGCGCGACGGCAAGCTGACCGCGATCGCGCACAACAGCACCAGTGGCAATCTGAAGGGCGGCGACCCCGAGACCGCGATCGCGCAGACCAAATTATTCTACGCCGCGCCCAACCGCGAGACGTTCATGAAGCTCGCGGTGCTCGACCTGCCCGAGGGCAATGCGATGCGCGCGCCGGGCGAGGCGCCGGGGCTGATGGCGCTGGAAGTCGCGATGGACGAGATGGCGGAAAAGCTGGGCATGGACCCGGTCGAGTTCCGTATCCTGAACGACACCCAGGTCGATCCGGAGAATCCGGACAGGAAATATTCTGACCGCAATTTCGTCCAGTGCCTGCGCACCGGTGCCGAGACGTTCGGCTGGTCGCGCCGCAACGCGCAGCCGGGGCAGGTGCGCGACGGCAAGTGGCTGGTCGGGATGGGCATGGCCGGCGGCTTCCGCAACAATTTGCTGATGAAGTCGGCGGCGCGGGTGAAGCTGGATGGCGGACGCGTCACGGTCGAAACCGACATGACCGACATCGGCACCGGCACCTATACGATCATCGCCCAGACGGCGGCCGAGATGATGGGCGTTCCGCTGGAGCAGGTGCGCGTCGTGCTGGGCGATTCGGACTTTCCCGCCTCGGCCGGCTCGGGCGGGCAATGGGGCGCGGCGAATTCGACCGCGGGCGTCTATGCCGCCTGCGTGAAGCTGCGCGAGGCGGTCGCGACCAAGCTGGGGCTCGATCCGGCGACCGCGACGTTCAGCGACGGCCGCGTCATCGCCGGCAACCGCAGCGTCGCGCTGTCGGACGCGGGCGCGCTGAGTGCCGAGGACGGCATCGAATATGGCGACATCGGCAAGCGCGTCGTTCAGTCGACCTTCGCCGGACATTTCGTCGAGGTCGGGGTGGACGCCTATACCGGCGAGATCCGCGTGCGGCGGATGCTGGCGGCGTGCGACGCCGGCCGCATCCTGAACCCCAAGTCGGCGCGCAGCCAGGTGATCGGGGGCATGACGATGGCGGTCGGCGCCGCGCTGATGGAGGAACTGGCGGTCGACAAACGCTTCGGCTTTTTCGTCAACCACGACCTCGCCGGTTACGAAGTGCCGGTCCATGCCGACATCCCGCACCAGGAAGTCATCTTCCTCGACACGCTCGACCCCTATTCGCCGATGAAGGCGAAGGGCGTCGGCGAGCTCGGCATCTGCGGCGTCGGCGCGGCGGTGGCGAATGCGGTGTACAATGCGACCGGCGTCCGCGTGCGGGACTATCCGATCACGCTCGACAAGCTGATCGACAAGCTGCCGGCGGTGGCGTGAACGCTGCGGACAGGAAGCACTCAATGTCGTCATCCCCGCGGAGGGGGCCCCACAAAGTATTACTTTGTGGGGTTCCCCGAAGGCGGGGATCAATAGTCGCTGAAAGCGGTGAGTCTCACTGCGTTCAGCCAGAATTGATCCCCGCCTTCGCGGGGATGACGGTTGAGAGCGCGGGGATGACGGCTGAGAGCGCGGGGATGACGGTGGAGGGGGCGGCGCCCATGAATCCTCCGCTTCCCCACCCCCACCGCATCGTCTAGGCCTTTCCCCGTGTCGGATATCATCACATGCGACGTCGCGATCGTCGGCGGCGGGCTTTCGGGCGGGTTGGTCGCCCTGGCGCTGGCGCGGAGCCATCCGGACGCGCGTGTCGTTCTGGTCGAGCGCGGCATGTCGCTGGGCGGCAATCACATCTGGTCGTTCTTCGGCCCCGATGTCGCGCATGGCGACCGCGATCTGGTGATACCCCTGATCGCCCATGTCTGGCAGGGCTATGACGTCGCCTTCCCCGCGCGGCGGCGCACGTTGCCGGTGAATTATTATTCGACGACCTCCGAGAAGCTCGACGCCGCCGTCCGTGCGGCGCTGCCGGCCGATCGCATCCTGACCGACCGCAAGGTGCTGGCGGTCAGCCCGAATGCGGTGGTGCTGGCCGACGGGACGCGGATCGAGGCGGGGGGCGTCATCGATTGCCGGGGGGCGGGCGACCTGTCGACGCTCGACGTCGGCTGGCAGAAGTTCATCGGTCGCGAATTCATTCTGAAGCGCCCGCACGGCTCGGTCCGTCCGGTGGTGATGGATTCGACCGTCGAGCAGATCGACGGCTATCGCTTCGTCTATACGCTGCCGTTCGCCGAAGACCGGATGTTCATCGAGGACACCTATTACAGCGACACGCCGAAGATCGATCGCGCCGCGCTGGCCGTCCGGATCGAAACCTATGCCCAGGCCAAGGGGTGGAAGCCGAAATCGGTGGTGCGTGAAGAGGGCGGGTCGCTGCCCGTCATCATCGGCGGCGACTTCGAACGCTATTGGGCGAGCAGCGGCAAGGGGATGGCCAAGGCGGGCATCCGCGCTGGCCTGTGCCACCCGACCACCGGCTATTCGCTGCCGGACGCGGTGCGCCTGGCGAGCAGGATCGCCGCGAGCCGCGACCTGTCGAGCGCCGCGCTCGCCACGTTGACCCATGACTATGCCCGCACCGCCTGGAAGCGGCGCGGCTTTTACCGGATGCTGGATGCCATGTTGTTTCGTGCTGCCGAACCGGGGGAGCGCTACCGCGTGCTCGAACGCTTCTATGGGCTGGATGGGAAATTGATCGCGCGTTTCTATTCCGCGCGCTCGACGCTCGCCGACAAGGCGCGGGTGCTCACCGGCAAGCCGCCGGTGCCGATCGGCCGCGCGGTTCGCGCGATCATGGGGAAGAGCGCATGAAGACTGCCGTCGTCATCGGCGCAGGCTTCGGTGGCCTGGCGCTGGCCATCCGTTTGCAGTCGGCGGGTGTTGCGACCACCATCGTCGAGGCGCGCGACCGGCCCGGCGGGCGGGCGTACGTCTGGGAAAAGGACGGCTTCACCTTCGACGCCGGCCCCACCGTCATCACCGCGCCCGACGTGCTGAAGGAGCTGTGGGCACTCAGCGGCCGCGACATGGCCGAGGACGTGACGCTGCTGCCTGTCAATCCCTTCTACCGGCTCAACTGGCCGGACGGGACGAATTTCGACTATACCAACGACGACAGCGTCCTGCGGGCCGAGATCGCCAAGCTCGATCCGGGCGATATCGAGGGCTATGCGAAGTTCCTCGAATATTCGGCCGGGGTGTACCGGGAGGGGTATGAGAAGCTCGGCCATGTCGCCTTCCTCGACTTCAAGTCGATGCTGACGGCGGCGCCGGCGCTTGCGAAATACCAGGCGTGGCGGTCGGTCTATTCGATGGTGTCGAGCTTCGTGAAGAACGAGAAGCTGCGCGAGGCGCTGAGCTTCCACACGTTGCTCGTCGGCGGCAATCCGATGACGACCAGCGCCATCTATGCGCTGATTCACAAGCTGGAGCGCGACGGCGGCGTGTGGTTCGCGCAAGGGGGGACCAACCGGCTGGTCGCAGGGATGGTGCGCCATTTCGAGCGGCTGGGCGGCACGGTACGCCTCAACGCACCGGTCGATACGATCGACACCTTGGGCGACCGCGCGACGGGCGTGACGCTGAAGAGCGGCGAGACGCTTCCCGCGGACATGGTCGCGTCGAACGGCGACCTGATGCACACCTACCGCGACCTGCTGCGCACCTCGCGCTCGGCCAAGCGGACCGCGGCGCGGCTGGAGCGCAAGCGCTTCTCGCCGTCGCTGTTCCTCGTCCATTTCGGCATCAAGGGGACGTGGCCGGGCATCCCGCACCACATGATCCTGTTCGGGCCGCGCTATAAGGGGCTGCTGACCGACATCTACGACACGGGCATGCTGAGCGAGGACTTCTCGCTGTACCTGCATCACCCGACCGTCACCGATCCGACGATGGCGCCCGAGGGCCATTCGACCTTCTACGCGCTGGCGCCGGTGCCGCACATGGGCAAGTTCGTCGGCGATTGGGACGCGCTGAAACCGGTCATGGAAAAACGCATCCTGGACGAGGTCGGCAAGCGGCTGATCCCCGATATCCACGACCGGATCGTGACCAAGTTCAGCTATGCGCCGACCGACTTCGGCCGCGATCTGTCGGCCCATCTGGGCAGCGCGTTCAGCCTGGAGCCGGTGCTGACGCAGAGTGCGTATTTCCGGGCGCATAATCGCGACGATGCGATCCCGAACCTGTACTTCGTCGGGGCGGGGACGCATCCGGGGGCGGGAATTCCCGGCGTCGTCGGGAGTGCTAAGGCTACCGCCAAGCTTATGCTGGAGGGGTAGGAAGAAGGGTTTTCTCAGAGAAGGCGCGACGGCGCGAAGATAAAAGGTTTTTTGCACGCAGAGGCGCGGAGGCGCAGAGATGTCGTGCTTGCCGCGATAGCGGCCCACATTGCCTTGGGGCTCAGGTTTCGTTGACGCGAAACGGTGGATGCGAGCGGAATTCCTCCGCGCCTCTGCGCCTCTGCGTGCAAACCTTCTTCTTCGCGCCTTCGCGCCTTCTCTGAACCACCCCTTCTTCTTCCCCGAAAACCAAGATACGAGCCCGCCCATGAAACGTCTCGCCATCTATTGCGGCTCGGCCACGCCGAGCGATTCCGTCTATGTCGACTCCGCCCGCGCCGTCGGCCGTGCGCTTGCCGAGCGGGGCATCGGCGTCGTCTATGGCGGCGGCAGGCTCGGGTTGATGGGGGCGGTCGCCGACGCGGCGCTCGACGCCGGGGGCGAAGTGATCGGCGTCATCCCGCAGGCGCTGGTCGATGCCGAGGTCGCGCATCGGGGCTGCACCGAACTCCACGTCGTCGACACCATGCACCAGCGCAAACAGGCGTTCACCGACCTGAGCGACGGCTTCGTCACGCTGCCCGGCGGGACGGGCACGATGGACGAACTGTGGGAAGCGATGAGCTGGGCGCAGATCGGCTATCACGCCAAACCGGTCGGACTGCTGAACGTCGCGGGTTTCTACGATGGCCTCATCACCTTCGTGAAGACGATGGGCGACGTCGGTTTCCTGCGTCCGCAGCATCAGGGGCTGCTGATCGTCGACGACACGCTCGGCGGGCTGCTCGAAAAGATGGCGGCCTTCACGCCGGCGACGACGGTCGGCCAGATCGGCGCGAAGGACCTGTGACGCCCGCATCCCGCGCGGAGCTCGTCGCCGCTGCGGGGGCGACGATCGCCCGGGGCTCGAAGAGCTTCGCGGCGGCGAGCAAGCTGTTCGATGCGCAGACCCGCGAACGCGCGTGGCTGCTCTATGCCTGGTGCCGCGCGTGCGACGACATCGCCGACGCGCAGGAGATGGGGCACGATCAGCAGAAGGTCACCGACCCGCACGCGCGGATCGCGCGGATCCGCAACTGCACCGCGATGGCGCTGGCGGGCAAGCCGACCGGCGACCCGGCGTTCGACGGGCTGGCGATCGTGGTCGCGGAAACCGGCATGCCGCGGCGGTTCATCGACGACCATATCGCAGGCTTTGCGCTCGATGCCGACGAATGGCGGCCGCGGTCGGAGAACGACTTGCTGCGCTACTGCTACCACGTTGCCGGCGTCGTCGGCTGTATGATGGCGGTGGTGATGGGGGTGTCGCCGGACGACGACGCGACGCTCGACCGCGCGTGCGACCTGGGCCTCGCCTTCCAGCTCGCCAATATTGCGCGCGATATCGAGGAGGATGACCGGTCGGGGCGGTGCTACCTGCCCGAGGAATGGCTGGTCGAAATGGACTTCCCGCCGGGGCAGCACATGAAGCCGCCGTTCCGCAAGCGACTGACCGTCCTCGCGCGGCGGCTGGCGGACATGGCGCAAGAGTTCGAGGACAGTGCGCGGTTCGGGACGCCGGCGCTCAGCTATCGCTCGGCATGGGCGGTGCTGGCCGCAGCCGACATCTACGGCGGCATCGCGCGCAAGGTCGCCGCGGCCGGGGACCATGCGTGGGACCACCGCGTGACGACGACGAAGGCGGAAAAGCTCGCCGCGATCGCGCGGGCGGGCGCGCAGGCAGCGGGCCGCGCGCGGCTCTATCCGCCGACGGCGCGCGACGCAGGGTTGTGGACGCGGCCTAAATCTTAAGTCCTCCCCTTCAGGGGAGGGGCTGTTATGAGGTCCGCCGCCCCAGTGCGTGCGCCACCAACCCGCCCAGGGCCGGCGCCAGGACCGTCGCGATCTGCATCCACAGCGGTGCCGGAATCTGCGTCGCGTTGTACACGCCGCCCAGCGCGATCAGCGCAGCGATGATCCACGCCGCGGCCGGCCAGCGCCCGATTCGCGCCGCGGTCCAGCCGCCGAGCGCCGCGCCGGCGAACCAGGCGAGCACGACCGCGAGAAGCGCGCCGGTCGGTGCCGCGGCAATATAGCTGGCCACGCCGTCCGGACTGCGCATGTCGAGCCCGACCTGTGGCGGATAGAGGCGGTGGCCGAGCATCTCGACGATCGCGACGGTGAGCATCGCGACGACCGCACCAACAAGGATTCCGATCAGCTTGCGCATTGTCCCCTCCTGTCAGGCGGGGACGCTACACCGGTTTGCGCCCGAAATCAGCCCCGGCGGCGATTGCCCGAATCCGCCATCATCAGACCGCGGCGCTCGCAGGCGGCCTGCACGACCGGGAAGGACAGGTCGGTACTGCGTTGAAGGGCATTCGCCATCGCCGCCTGGCACGCCGCCGCGGATTGATAGCGGACCGGCTCCAGCCGGACCTGCTGACAGGCTGCGCCGTCATCACCGCAGCCAAGGATCGCCATGACATAATAGAGCGGTTGCATCGCGCTATCCCCTTCATTGCAATCAACAAAATCAGTGCGAATCGGTTCCCGGCTAGCTGTTCGCGGACGCGTGCTTGGCGATCGGCCGTGCCGCGCCTATCTGAGCGGCCATGCCCCCCGTGACCTCCACTCCGGGCGCCGACCGCCCGCTGGTCGCGACGCTGCGCCGGTTCCTGCCCTATCTCTGGCCGCATGACGCACCGGCGCTGAAGGTGCGGATCGTCGGCGCGATGCTGCTCGTCGTCGCCTCCAAGCTGGTGCAGGTTTATGGCGCCCCGTTTGCCCTGCAGGGCGCGGTCGACCGGATGGCCAGCGGGGACCGGAGTCTGGCGACGCTCGTGGTGCTGCTGGTCGTCGGCTATGCGGCGGCACGGCTGGGAACGGTCGTCTTCGACAATCTGCGCAATACCGTGTTCGAACGCGTCGGACAGGACGCGACGCAACGGCTGGCCGCCGCGGTCTTTCGCCATCTTCACGATCTGTCGCTGAGCTTCCACCTCGAACGCCGCACGGGCGCCGTCACCAAGGTGGTCGAACGGGGGACGAAGAGCATCGACACGATGCTCTACTTCCTGCTGTTCAACATCGCGCCGACCGTGCTGGAACTGGGGCTGGTGCTCGGCATCTTCTGGACGCGGTTCGGGGTCGGGCTGGTCGCGGGCACCGTGGTGATGGTGGTGCTCTACATCGTCTTCACGCGGATCGTGACCGATTGGCGCGCGGCGCTCCGGCAACGGATGAACGACCTCGACACCGGCGCGGTCGCGCATGCGGTCGATTCGCTCCTGAATTTCGAGACGGTCAAATATTTCAACGCCGAGGAGCGCGAGGCGAAACGCTATTCGGCCGCGGTCGCGAGCTACGCCGACGCCGCGGTGAAATCGGAGAATTCGCTGGCGTGGCTGAACATCGGCCAGGCGGTCATCACCAATGCGATGCTGGCCGGCGGCATGGCGCTGGTCGCGGTCGGCTGGTCGCGCGGGCAGTTCACGCCGGGCGACGTGGTGCTGGTGTCGACGCTCCTGTCGCAGCTGTTCCGCCCGCTCGACCTGCTCGGCATGGTGTACCGCACGGTGCGCCAGGGCGTGATCGACATGGGCGCGATGTTCGACCTGATCGATACCGAGGCGACCGTGAAGGACGTCGCCGACGCACCGAAGCTGGCGATCGGCCGGGGCGCGGTGCGGTTCGAGGACGTGCGCTTCGGCTATGGCGACGGGCGCGAGATCCTGAAGGGTCTCGACCTCGATATCCCCGCCGGCGCCACGGTCGCGGTGGTGGGCCCATCGGGGGCGGGCAAGTCGACGCTGGCGCGGCTGCTCTATCGGTTCTGGGACGTGACCGGCGGGCGGATCACCATCGACGGGCAGGACATCGCCCGCGTGACGCAGACGAGCTTGCGCGCCGCGATCGGCATCGTGCCGCAGGACACGGTGCTGTTCAACGACACGATCGGCTACAACATCGGTTACGGCCGCGAAGGCGCGAGCGCGGACGATATTGAGCGCGCGGCGCGCGGGGCGGCGATCATGCCGTTCATCGACCGGCTGCCGGACGGGTTCGACACGCGGGTCGGCGAGCGCGGGCTGAAGCTGTCGGGCGGCGAGAAGCAGCGTGTCGCCATCGCCCGGACGCTGGTGAAGGATCCGCCGATCCTGATCCTCGACGAGGCGACCAGCGCGCTCGACAGCCGCACCGAAGCCGAGATCCTCGGCACGCTGGAGGCGATCGAGCAGGGCCGGACGACCATCGTCATCGCGCACCGCCTGTCGACGATCGTCCACGCCGACCGCATCGTCGTGCTGGACGGCGGGCGGGTCGCCGAACAGGGCACGCATGGCGAGTTGCTGGAGCTGGGCGGGCTGTACGCCGAGATGTGGGCCCGGCAACAGGCCGAGCGGCGGTCGGCGGAACAGGTCGTTTCCGACGCATAGTCGCGCCCCGTTCATATCCGTTTCGGAGTGAATATCAGCGACGCCACGAGGACGACGATCGACGCAGAGCGGCATTGCCGCCGAATCCGACCCGTTGCGTTTTGACGGACACACTCCCCTTCCGAACGAGAGTCTTCCGTTTTGGGAGGACCGTCGATGAAGGTGAATGTCAAACCACTGCAAGGACCGTGGACGAGCGGTTACGCTCTCGACAAGCATACGGTTTCCAGCCGATATCTGGGCGACGACGACAACGGCCGCCCGCAGTTCGAGACCGACCGCACCGAGGTCGGCGAAGCTGTCTTCAAGTTGAAATATCGCAGCGACTGGTCGCAGATCGATCCCTTGGCCGACGCGGCCCTCCAGCACGGCATTCCGAATGCGCGGCAGATCACGGCGGTCGTCGCGATGCCCGCCTCCACCGTCCGGGCGCGCCAACCGGTGACCGAACTGGCCGCCGCCATAGCACAGCGATTGAACGTGCCGGTGCTCGACGTTCTGAGCAAGGCCGCGACCGCGCAACTCAAGAACCTGTCGACGCGCGATGAAAAGGATGCTGTCCTGTCGGACGCATTCCGCGTCGGTGACGTTCCCGGCGGACCGCATCATGTGCTATTGGTCGATGACCTGTTCCATACCGGTGCGTCGATGGTCGCCGGCTGTCGCGCCCTGCTGACCAGTCCGGCCATCGACAAGGTCAGCATCGCGGCGATGACCTGGAGATAGAGGTGGAAACCGTATTCGTTGCCGGATCGATTGCGATCACACGTTTGGCGCCAGAGGTCGAACAGCGGATCGCCAATCTGCCGGGGCGAGGGCTTGCCGTTGTCGTGGGCGATGCGGACGGTGCGGACTCCGCAATCCAGGCCGTCCTGCACGCCAGCAACGCGCAGGAGGTGACGGTGTACTGCAGTGGCGATACCCCGCGAAACAATATCGGCAACTGGCCGGTGCATCCGGTCTATCCGTCTGCGGCACGGGGCACGCGCGCGTTCTTTACGGCGAAGGACGTGGAAATGGCGCAGATCGCCGACTATGGCCTCATGATCTGGGACGCGCGCAGTACGGGCACGCTGTCGAACGTGATCGAGCTTCTCGCACGCGGTCGGACAAGCAAGGTGTTCGTCAACAAGCTGAAGGCATTCGTGACGGTCAAGGACGTCGCATCACTGGATGCGCTCGTTGCAAACATGTCACCGACTGCGCGGAAAACAGCCGAAACCAAGATGCGGCTGAGCCAGCGGATCGATGCGCTTCGCCACGACCAGCTTGCCATGCCGATGTGACGGCGCCGGCGGCTCAGCCGCAGGTCAGGCGGATGACTTTCGCCGGCTTGTCGAAGACGATCGACGAACAGCCGCTGAGCGCCGCGCGGCCGAGGATGACCCGGTCGCGCCGGTGGTCGCGCTTGCCCTTGGCGGTCACGACGACCTCGTCCGGGTCGGGCACCGCGCCCGTCGCGGCGATGCCTTCGGCATTGCCGAAGTCCCCCGTCCGCGCGAGCAGGGCGTTCAGCGTGACCGGACCGACCGCGAAGGGCCGGGCGAGGCGGAGCGTGCGCACCGGGCGCTTCACGCCGAACGCGATCTCGGCTTCCGCCCGGTCGTCGTCGAGCGTACCGCCATAGCCCTTGGCCAGCGTCAGCGCGGCGCCTGCGGTGGCGATGGTCTTGTCCTGATGCAGGTTGAACCGGATCTGGAGCGGCTGGCCGTCGATCATCAGCACCGCGTTGCTCGCGCCCCAATTGCCGAACAGCCCGCCTTCGGCGTCCATCGGGATGGCCACCATACGCTCGCCGGGCTGCGCATCACGAAGCTGGAAGCGGACGACCGGGTCGGGCAGCCCGCCCGGGCCGACGACGCCGTCATAGCCGGTCACATAAGGCTTGGCGGTCCAGCCGATCCGGCGCTTCGACGGCGCGTCGCCCAGACCGATCCGCCCGACCGCGCTGCGCCCGGCGACCAGAACCGGCCCGACACGGTAGCCGATGCCGAACGGCCCTGCCTTCAGCCCGGCGCGTGCTGCGGCGTCTTCCGTCAGGATCGGCATCGCCGGGGCGCCGGGGTCGATCAATAACCGCACCTCCGCATCGTTCGCCGTGGTGACCAGCGCGGTGTCGGTGATGACGCGTTCCGCCGGGGCGGACGCCGCGATCGTCAGCGGCAGGGCGGTTGCGAACAGCAGAGTCATGTTCATCGGCGTACCTCGGTTGCGGGAGTTCAGGCGCAGCGCAGGCGAATCTGATGCGCCGGCTTGTCGAAGACGATACTGCTGCAGCGACCAAGCAGATCGGCACCGATCGACAGCGTATCGCGACGAACGTCGCGCTTCTTACCCTTTGCTGTCACGACGACCTCGTCGGGGTCGACGCGCGACGGCGGTGCCCCCGCCTCACGGATCGTCATGCCGTTGCCGTCATCGGAAACGCGCGCGCCCAGCGTACCGATCGCCAGGGACCCGAGCATCAGCGGGCGCGCAAGCGTCAGCGTGCGGACGGGGCGGGCGACGCCGAACGCGATGTCGGTCGATGCCGGATCGCCGGACAGAATACCGTCATAGGCCTTGGCCAGACGGGCGGCGGCGCCGGCGGTCGCCAGCGTGCGCGGGGCGTTGGGGGCAAAGCGGATATTCAGCGGTTGGCCGTCCAGATCGATCTCACCGGTCGCATAGCTCCAGCCGATGCCGAATATGGTCATCGGAAAACCCGGCTGGTCGTATCGGAGCGTGACCGTCCGGTCGTTGGCGTTCGGCGCGCGCAGGGCGACCGTTACGACCGTGTCGGGCAGTGCGGCGGGCCCGATCGTCCCGTCGGCGACCGCGCTGAACGGGCGCGATGCCCAGGCGACGCGGGTCTTTACCTCGCCCTGTCCGAAGTCGGCCCTGGCGACTGCCGTCGAACTTATGACCGTCACGGGACCGACGCCATAGCCGAAGCCGATCCCCAGGCGGCGCCCGATCCGCAGATGCGCGCGTTCGGCGGCCTCCGGCGTCACCAGTGCAATGCTGGGGGCGGCGGGATCCACGCGCAACCGCATCGCCACCCCATTGATCCGCAGCGAGACGATGTGGTCGCCGTCAACGACTCGCTCGACCGGCGGCGCAGCCCCGATCAGGACAGGAACGAGGAGCGTTGCGATGGCGTAACGGACCATGCCACGCGCGTTGCAGCAGGATCGTGGCGCGATTGCGGCCGGTTGCTCCCGTCCGCTTCGGACTTTCGAGGATCAGCGGCTATTCGGCGCAGGTCAGGCGAATTTCGCGGGCGCGCAGATCGACGACGATCGACGAGCAGCGCTTGAGTGCGTCGGTCCCGACCATCAGCCGCTCGAACGTATCGTCATGCTCGGCGCGCGCGACCACGTTGACCTCGTTCGGGTCGGCGGGCGCGTCAACCTCCTCGACCCGCTTGATCTGCCGGGCCGACCCCCAATCGGTAACGCGGACCTGCATCTCGTTGATCGTCACGGGTCCGATCGCCATCGGTGTGGCAAGGACCATGCGGCGAAGCAGCCGTTCACGACCGGACGCCGCTTCGGTCCGGACCGCTTCCCCGGCGTAGCGGCCCCCATAGGCCCCCGATATGCGCAACGCCGTGCGCGCGGTGACGGTGTTGCCCGGCTGCAGGAGGGTGAAGCCGACGCTGACATCACGGTCGCCGATTCGCACGGCGGTGGCGGCGGCACCGTTCCAGTCGGGCGACGATTCCCCACCGGGGTTGAGCGGCATCGCCACCGTCCGCTCGCCGCGCACCGACGACCGCAGCACGAACCGCGCCACATCGACGCCGATCAGGCCGGGCGCGATCACGCAGTCCGCGTCCTCGACATAGTGGTTGCCCAGCCAGTACACGGGCAACTGCTGCGTGCGTCCGGCGAGACGAAGCGTCACCGTGCCGTACGATCCATAGGCATCAGCCGGGTCGGTCAGGATCACAGTGCGGCCCTTGGCGATGATGCCGGCACGCACCGCGAAGTCCGGATTGCAGATCATGCGGGGGAGCCCCGACGGATCGACGCGGATGCGTCCCTCGACGCCGTTCACCCGCATGGCGAGCGTGCCGTCTGCGGGTATCGTCAGGGTGGTGCGATCATCGGCCGCGCCGGGCAACGTCGCCAGTACGGCGAGCAGTGGAACGATCCGCGATCCGAACTTCGTCATAGCTTGGTTCCTTACGATCCGTGTCGGCATTGTCCCGCCCCGGTGATCCCGACGTGCCGCGGCGAGGGGGGCAGCACGGCAAGGTCCGCGAATGCCACGCTGCCGCAGGATCGTGGCGCGATTGCGGCCGGTTGCCGCGCCGGTCGACGGTCCCTAAGTGCCCCTCGGTGACTGCCGCGCTCGACACACTCCATCGTATCTTCGGCTTCAACGACTTCCGCGGGGTGCAGGGGCGCGTCGTCGATCGCGTGCTGGCGGGCCAGTCGACCTTGGCGGTCATGCCGACCGGCGCGGGCAAGTCGCTGACATATCAGCTGCCGGCCGTCATGCTGGAGGGGACGTGCGTCGTCGTGTCACCGCTGATCGCGTTGATGCACGACCAGCTGCGCGCGGCGGAAGCCGTGGGCATCCGCGCGGCGACGCTGACATCCGTCGACCAGAACCGGGCGGAGACGCGCGGGCGGTTCCTGGATGGCGAGCTCGACCTGCTCTACATCGCCCCCGAACGAGCCTCGACCGGCGATTTCCGCGAACTGCTGGAGCGCGGGCGGGTGGCGCTGTTCGCGATCGACGAGGCGCATTGCGTCAGCGAATGGGGACACGACTTCCGCCCCGACTATCGGCTGCTGCGGCCGCTTCTCGACTGCCATCCGGATGTGCCGCGTCTTGCGCTCACCGCGACCGCCGACGCGCATACGCGCGCCGACATCCTCGACCAGCTCGGCATCCCGCAGGAGGGGCTGATCGTTGCCGGTTTCGACCGGCCGAACATCCGCTATGCCATTTCGCCGCGCGACAACACGACACGGCAGATCGCCGACCTGATCGCCGAGACGCCGGGGCCGGGCATCGTCTATGCCCAGACCCGCGCTGGGACCGAGAAGCTCGCCGAGGCGCTGAGCAAGACCGGGCGGCCGACCCGCGCCTATCACGCCGGACTCGACCCCGAGGTGCGCGCGCGCAACCAGGCCGATTTCGTCGCGTCCGAGGACATGGTGATCTGCGCAACGGTCGCGTTCGGTATGGGGATCGACAAGCCCGACGTGCGCTTCGTGGCGCATGCGGGCCTGCCGAAATCGATCGAGGCCTATTATCAGGAAACCGGCCGTGCCGGCCGCGACGGCGACCCGTCGGTCGCGCATCTGTTCTGGGGGGCGGAGGATTTCGCCAAGGCGCGGCAGCGGGTGGGCGAGGTCGAGCCGCAGCGCCAGGCGGGCGAGCGCCAGCGGCTGACGGCGCTTGCAGGACTCGTCGAGACGACCGGGTGCCGGCGCGCGGTGCTGCTCCGCCACTTCGGCGAACAGCCGGGCGATGCGTGCGGCAACTGCGACAATTGCCTGAACCCGCCGGTCGGCACCGAGGCGACCGAGATCGCGCGCAAGTTCCTCTCCGCGGTGTTCCGTACGGGGCAGATGTTCGGCGTCGGCTATGTCGAGGACATATTGCTTGGGCGCTCGAGCGAGCGGAGCCTGATGAACGGGCACGAAAATTTGAGCGTGTTCGGGATTGTCGCGGGGGAAGAGGCGGCGCTCATCCGTCCGGTCGCGCGCGCGCTGCAGGCCCGTGACGCGCTGCGCGCCAATCCGCATGGCGGCCTGGAGTTCGGTCCCGCGGCGCGCGCGATCCTGAAGGGCGAGGTCGACGTGACGCTCGTCCTGCCGCCCAAGCGCGAGCGGCGGCGCAAGGGCAAGGGCGGCGCGGCCGAGGCCAATCCGGTCGGCGATCCGCTGTTCGAGGCCCTGCGCGAACGCCGCCGCGCGCTCGCCAAGGAAGGCGGGGTGCCGCCCTATGTCATCTTCCATGATTCGGTGCTGCGCGAGATGGCGAGCGTGCGGCCGGGGACGCGCGATGCATTGTCGCGAATCTCGGGCGTTGGCGCGCGCAAGCTCGATGCGTATGGAGAAGCGTTCCTGTCGACTATCCGAGAGTTCGAATGATCCGCCAAATCGACGATCACATCAGCGTTGCCCCCCAGATCACCCCGGCCGAAGTCGATGCGATCGCCGCGGCGGGCTTTACCGAGATCGTCAACAATCGCCCCGATGACGAAGAGGGCGGCCAGCCCTCGGGCGCCGAGATCGCGGCGGCGGCACGCGAGGCGGGTATCGCCTATCGTGAGATCCCGGTCGGCCACGCCGGCTTCTCGAGCAACCAGGTCGAGGCGATGGCGCAGGCACTGACCGCGGCGGCCGGGCCGGTGCTCGCCTATTGCCGCTCGGGCACGCGATCGACGCATCTGTGGGCGCTGGCGCGCGCGCGGATGGGCGACGATCCGGGCACCTTGGTCGCGAAGGCGGCGGCGGCCGGCTATGATATCTCCGGCATCCGCGCGATGCTCGACACCCTCGTCGCAGAGGCGCGCTAGAGCCTGTCTATGCCTTCACCCAGCATAGACAGGCTCTAAGGTCATGACGCTGACGCAGCTCGGCGGATCGCTGGTCGCCGTGCTGCTGCTCGCGTGGATCGCGCGGTGGCTTCGGCTGGGCGAGAGCAAGATCACCGACGCGACGACCGCGGCCAAGTTTGCGCAGAACGCGCTGGCGGGGTTCCATGCCGGGCGGGCGGTGGTCGGCACCGATGGCGCCGCGGCGCTGGTCGCGGGTGATACGGGAATCGCGGTGGTGAAACGCCACGGCGCGAAGGTCGCGGTGCGGCGCCTGATTCCGCCGCTGCACCTGCGGGTGTCGGTCGAGGGCGTCACGGTCGAGACGGGCGAGCGATTGTTCGGGGCGGTGACGCTGTTCGGGGTGACCGAAATCGAGGTGCGCGCGCTGGAGGCCGAGGCCGGGCGGACTACGGTGGTGACGCTGCACTGAGGCTATTCCTCCCCTTGCAGGGGAGGATGTTCGTTGACTGACATTCGTGTTAATAAGCGGCCGTGCCCAACCTGCCCAACCCCGTGACGCTCGCGATTCCCGCCTTCGTTCTGCTGGTGCTGGCGGAGATGCTTGTCGCGCGGGTCCGCGATCGCACGCGCTACTGCCCCGACGACACCCGCACCTCGATGCTGCTGGGCCTGGGCAGCACGGTCGCGGGCGTGCTCTCCGCCGGCTTCGTCTTCGCGCTGGCGACGTGGGTGTGGCAGTTCCGACTGTTCGATATCGGCTATGCCTGGTGGGCGTTCGTCATCGCGTTCGTGCTCGATGACCTGGCCTATTACTGGTTCCACCGCACCGCGCACCGCGTCCGCTGGTTCTGGGCGAGCCATGTCGTCCATCATTCGAGCCAGCACTACAACCTGTCGACCGCGCTGCGGCAGACATGGACGGGGTTTGTCAGCCTGGCGTTCCTGTTCCGCCTGCCGCTATTCCTGATCGGCTTTCCGCCGGCGATGGTGTTCTTCGTCGCCGGGCTGAACCTCGTCTATCAGTTCTGGATCCACACCGAGGCGATCCAGCGGATGCCGAAATGGTTCGAGGCGGTGATGAATACCCCCAGCCATCACCGCGTCCATCACGCGACCAACCCGCGCTATCTCGACCGCAACTATGCCGGCGTGTTCATCGTGTGGGACAAGCTGTTCGGCACCTATACGCCGGAGGTCGACGCCGATCGCCCGCGCTATGGCATCGTGCGTGATCTCGGCAGCTTCAACCTGCTGTGGGCGGCGTTTCACGAATGGGTCGGGATCGCGAAGGACGTCTGGCATGCGCCGTGGGGGGCGAAGCTCGGTTATCTGCTGCGCGCGCCCGGGTGGAGCCATGACGGGAGTCGCGAGACGTCGGACACCATTCGCGCGAGGTGGGAGGCGTCTCAAACCCCCGACGCTCCCGCGCAGGCGGGAGCCCAGAGCCCGGAGCGACGTCCTTTATAACCCTGGGCTCCCGCCTTCGGGTCCCCACAAAGTATGACTTTGGGGGTGCCCCTTCGCGGGAGCACGGTAGTTTACTTGAGAAGCTTCGGCCCCTCGCGCCCCAGCACGTCGCGGATCTTGTTCGCGAACATCGCCAGAAACGGGGGCAGCTCGACCTTCAGATGGACCTTGTCCTCAAGCACGTCGACCGTCGCGGCGGCGCGCTGACCCATGGCGGCGACGTTGAACGTCAGTCGGTCGCCGTCCCAATGATGCTCGGTCACCTTGCCGCCGGGGATATACCCCTCCAGCTTGGCGATGCCGCCGGCGATGCGCGCCTTGGCAGCGTCACGGCCCAGGCTGTGGGCGATGTCGAGTTCGACGGGGTCGCTCATGGTCGGAGTCCTCGGGTCAGGCGGTGGCGAAGAGCATGGAGTCGTCGGCGAACGCCTTGAACTCCAGCGCGTTCCCGGAGGGATCGCGGAAGAACATCGTCGCCTGTTCGCCCGGCTGGCCCTGAAAACGGATGTGCGGTTCGATCCCGAACACCGTGCCGGCAGCGCGAAGGCGATCGGCGAGCGCCTGCCAGTCGGACATGGTCAGGACGATGCCGAAATGGGGGACGGGCACGTGGTGGCCGTCGACTTCGTTGGCGACCGCGACCGGTTTCGCCGCAGGGTCGAGGTGGGCGACAATCTGGTGACCGTAGAAGTCGAAATCGATCCACTGGTCGGACGACCGCCCCTCGGTGCAGCCCATCGTGTCGCCGTAAAAGGCACGCGCGGCGGCGAGGTCGTGGACGGGAAAAGCGAGGTGGAAGGGGCGTAGGGTCATGTCGGCGGTTTAGAAGAAGAAGGGGGTTCAGAGAAGGCGCGAAGGTGCGAAGAAGGGCTGATTCACGCGGAGGCGCGAAGGTGCGGCGTTACGTGGCCTGGGGCAACCGTCTCGCGTCCGCGAGACCTTCGTTCTTGAGGACGAGATAGAAACCCGCTGTCGCGGCAGGCGGGACACCTCCGTGTCTCCGCGTGCACATCAAACTTCTCGTCTTTGCGCCTTCTCTGAACCAATTCCTTCTTCCTCCCGACCCCGCTAGAGCCGACCGCAATGCGTTTCCTGATCCCGATCCTGCTCGGAGCCATTGCCGCCACCGGGTTCGCGCCGCTCGAGCTGGTGCCGCTCACCGTCGTCGCCATCGCGCTCTGGCTACGCGTCGTCCATGATGCGCCGACGCTGAAGCGCGCGATGCTGAGCGGGTGGCTGTTCGGCGTCGGCCATTTCACGGTCAACAACAACTGGATCCAGCACGCGTTCGATTACCAGGACAAGATGCCGCCGGTGCTGGGCTATGGCGCCGCGGTCGGCCTTGCGCTCTACCTCGCGGTCTATCCGATGATCACCGCAGGGCTGTTGTGGCGGCTGGCGTCGCCGCGCAGCCGGGGTGATACCGGCACGCCGCCGGGCGTCGCCTTTGCACTCGTCGCGGGCGCGGCGTGGATTGCCGGCGAGTGGCTTCGCTCGACCCTGTTCACCGGCTATGCCTGGGATCCGCTGGCGGTCGCCTGGGTCCCGGTCCAGCCGGTCGCCTGGGTAACGACGCTGATCGGCACCTATGCGCTGTCGGGGCTGACCGTCACCGCCGCTGCGCTGCTGCTGATGGTGCCGCGCAAGCCTTTGGCGCTGGTCCTCGCGAGCCTGGTCGTCCTCCTGCCCGTGCCGCTCGCCGCGCTCAGCTACCGCGATGCCCCCACGCCGCAGCCGCCGACCGCACCGCGGCTGCGCGTCGTCCAACCGAACATCGACCAGCAGATCCACATCTCCCGCGACGACTGGCGCGACGCCTCGGCGCGGCTGTCCGCGCTGTCGGGCAAGCCCGGCCCCGCGCCGCGACTGGTGCTGTGGCCCGAAGGGATCGTCCAGCCCTATCTGGAGGACGGCTATCCGTACGAATGGTATCTGAAGTTCGGATCGCCCTGGGTCGCGCGGCGCGGGATCGCGCGGCTGCTGGGGCCGAACGACCGCGCGCTGGTCGGCGGCACCGCGCTGTTCTTCGACGCGAACGGCGAGATTACCGAGGCGGGCAATTCGGTGTTCGCCGTGACGCCGACCGCGCGCCTCGCCGGACGATACGACAAGGCGCACCTCGTCCCCTATGGCGAGTATTTGCCGATGCGCCCGTTGCTCGAGCCGCTCGGCGCTGCCCGGCTGGTGGCAGGAGACATAGACTTCGCCGACGGACCGGGACCGCGGTCGATCGACGTGGGTGTGTTCGGCCCGATCGGGCTGCAGGTCTGTTACGAGATCATCTTTTCCGGCGAAGTGGTCGATCCGGCGAAGCGCCCGCGATTGATCTTCAACCCATCCAATGATTCCTGGTTTGGTAGCTGGGGGTCGCCGCAGTTCCTGGCTCAAGCCCGTATGCGGGCGATTGAGGAGGGCCTGCCCGTCGTGCGGTCGACGCCCAACGGCATCTCTGCGGTGATCGGCGCGGATGGCGCGGTCATCGGCACCGTGCCCCGGTTCGTGGCAGGGGCGATCGACGTGGCCGTCCCGCCCGCCCATGCACCCACGCTCTTCTCGCGCATCGGCAACTGGGCCGCGCTGGCGGTCGCGCTTCTGCTGCTGGCCGCGGCGCGCGTCCTGCGCCGCCGTTGACGCTCGGCCGGCGGCAGTCTAGGGCACATATAAGGAAAGCTTTATATCCCGGGCATGGCAACGGCCCTATGGCTTTCCCTCGGTTTCATTTCGAGGATTCCCATGCGTTCCAGCTATCTCTTCACGTCCGAATCGGTTTCGGAAGGCCATCCCGATAAGGTCGCCGACCAGATTTCCGACGCCATCGTCGACCTGTTCCTGTCCAAGGACCCCGAAGCCCGCATCGCCTGCGAGACGCTGACCACGACCCAGCTGGTCGTGCTGGCCGGCGAAATCCGCGGCAAGGGCATCATGGACGAAGCCGGCAATTGGGCCGAAGGCGTGCGCGAAGAGGTCGAAAAGACCGTCCGCGATACGGTAAAGCGCATCGGTTACGAGCAGGACGGCTTCCACTGGGAGACGCTGCGGTTCGAGAACAACCTGCACCCGCAGTCGGCGCACATCGCGCAGGGCGTGGACGCCAGCGGCAACAAGGACGAAGGCGCGGGCGATCAGGGCATCATGTTCGGCTATGCCGCCGACGACACGCCCGAACTGATGCCGGCGACGCTGCAATACAGCCACCAGATCCTCGAGCGCATGGCGGCCGACCGCCATTCGAAGACGGCCCCGTTCCTGGAGCCCGACGCCAAGAGCCAGGTGACGCTGCGCTACGAAGGCAGCCGCCCGGTCGCCTGCACCGCAATCGTCGTGTCGACCCAGCATGCCAAGGGCTATGACCAGGGCGAGCAGGAAGCCGAGCTCCACGCGTACGTGAAGTCGGTCGTCGCCGACATCATCCCGGCCGAGCTGCTGTCGGACGAAACCGTCTATCACATCAACCCGACCGGCAGCTTCGAAATCGGCGGGCCCGACGGCGACGCCGGGCTGACCGGCCGCAAGATCATCGTCGACACCTACGGCGGTGCCGCACCCCACGGCGGCGGTGCCTTCTCGGGCAAGGACCCGACGAAGGTCGACCGGTCGGCGGCGTACATCACCCGCTATCTCGCCAAGAACATCGTCGCCGCCGGGCTTGCCCAGCGCTGCACGATCCAGCTGGCCTATGCGATCGGCGTGTCGAAGCCGCTGTCGCTGTATGTCGACACCCACGGTACCGGCACGGTCGCCGACGACGCGATCGAAGCCGCGATCGGCAGAATCGAAAAGCTCGGCAACCTGACCCCGCGCGGCATCCGCACGCACCTGGGTCTCAACAAGCCGATCTATTCGAAGACCGCGGCTTATGGCCACTTCGGCCGCAAGGCGGAGGGCGATCTGTTCCCGTGGGAGCGGACCGACCTGGTCGACGATCTGAAGGCGGCGCTGGCGTAAGTAATCGCTCGACAGGTTAAGCTTTCTGCGGGAGGTTCGTCGCCATGACGAGCCTCCCGTTTCGTATCGGCGCCGCGGCGCTCCTCTGCACCGCTACCGCTGCGACGGCACAGGCGCCCGATCCGTCGGCCCGCCTGGCGGAGACATCCGCGCGCGGCGCGCTGATCGCTGCCTATGATCGCGCGGCGTGGATCGGCACCGACGACATGCTGAAGCGCCTGCCGGACGCCAAGGCGCGCGTCGGTGGGTGGATCGTCGATGGTCCGATCAGCGACGCGACGATCGTCTTCTACGACCGCAGCTCGACACCGCGTGCCCTATATGTCGCGCATATGGCCGGCGGAAAGCTCGTCGATCCGGTTGTGCCCGAGAGCGATGCGGCGGCGCTGTCACCCGAACGACGCGCGATGATCGCCGCGCGCACCGCCGCCAGTGCTGCACTGACGGCGGCGAAGATCGCGCCGTGCACGACCAGCTTCAATACCGTCGTCCTGCCGCCCGACACGCCGGGGGCGCCGATCCGCGTCTATTTCCTGTCGGCCCAGCCCGCCGCGGACAAGGTCGTGATCGGCGGCCATTACCGCGTCGACGTCGACGCGACGGGGCGTGCCGGTACGCCCTTTGCGTTCAGCAAGGGCTGCATGACGCAGGATCGCCCACCGAAAGACGCCAAGTCGGCGATGCTGTTCACGACGACGCTGACCGACACGATCCCGAACGAAGCCCATGTCTTCACCGCCTGGTCGTCCGGCCTGCCGCTGATCATCGGCGTGCCGGGGCCGGACAAGGCGATGACGATGTATGCCGCGACGCCCGGCCGGCCGCTGCGCCGGATCGAGCTGCCGGCGACCAAGGGAGATGCGAAGTGATCCGAACGATCTGCCTCGGCCTGCTCGCGGCGGCCGTCACCGTTCCGGCGACCGCGCAGGTCAAGCCGCGCGTGCTGCCGGTGTCGGCGGATGCGCCGTTCGTCCATGCGAACAGCGGCGCGACGCTGCCGGTGCGCCTGATCGATCTGCCGCGCACGCAGGTGCGCGAATTCGAAGGCCCCGAACTCGATGTCGTCGCGACCTACACCGACGATCGCAGCGAACTGACGGTCTATGTCTATCGCACTCTGTCGGGCGCGGTGCCGGTGTGGTTCGATCGCGCGACATCGGCGATCGAATCGCGCGACGGCTGGGGCACGCTGACGCCGGTCGCCGTCGCCCCGATCGCGGTCGCCCCGCCCGGGCGCAGCATCGCGAGCGGGCTGGCGCAGGGCTGGGGGATTACCGATGGCCCGTATCGCGGCACCGCGATCGCCATGGTGCCGCTGGGCGAATGGCTGGTGAAGCTGCGCTATTCGAGCAAGACCGCCGACGGGCCACAGGCGTTCGCGGCGGTTCGCGCGGCACTGGCGGCTCTCGCCTGGCCCGCGAGCGCGAAGGACGCCGCGCCGGCGGCACCCGTCGCGGCATGCCCGAAGGCGCTGCAATTCCAGGGGCAGGCGAAGGCGCTGGCCCCCGACCTGAACGCGACGATGATGGGGGCTTTGCTGGCCATGCCGGTCGAGACCGCGAAACGCGAGGGGCCAGCGCCGGTCTGGTGTCGGGACGCAGCACGGGTGCAGATGGGCGCTCTTTATCGACCCGATGCGCAGGACAATGGCTATCTGCTCGCCCTGTCCGATGCCGGTCGGGGGATCTGGGTCGGCCCGTCTCTCGATGGACTGTTCGACAATCGCAAGAAAACGGCTTGGAGCGTCGATTTCATCACGCCCGGCCGGACGATCATCTTTCCGCAGCAGGACCGCCTGCCGTCGCCGGAGCGGGTGATCGGCGTCGCGAGCGGCACGCCCGCCAGTGTCGTCACGACCTGGGGCCAGAAGCGCGACATCAGCATTACCCCGGACGCACTCAAATCGAAAAAATGATGCGCCGCGTCGCCGGATCGGCGGCGGTCAGGGTGACGGTCAGCGGATCGCCGGGTGCGATGCCGGTCGCATCGACGCGGGCGAGGATCGGCAGGTCGCAGAGCTGGATGCGCACGCCGCGGTCATCGACGTCGGTGGCGACGGCGGCGAAGGTTGCGCCCTCGCGGCCCTGGAGCATCACCGCTTCGGCCAGGTCGACGACGGCGCGGTCGATGCGACCGGCGCGGGCGTCGGCGATGGCCATGACCTTGGGCAGGCGGGCGAAGGCGTTTGTCGTCGCCGCGGGAACCGGCCGACCGTTGGCAATGGCCAGCGCTGCCGACAGGACATAGCGGTCGGCAAGCCGCCTAAGCGGGGCGGTGGCATGGGCGTAGCGGGCGGCGACCGCGGCGTGCCAGGGCGCGACGTCGGCACGATAGGCTTCGTAGCGCGCGCCGCCCCCGGCGCGGCGGATGGCGAGCATCATCGTCGCCTGCGCAGCATCGCGCGCGACCAGCGTTCGCTCGAAATCAGCCAGCGACATCGCCGCGGGCCAACCCAGCCCCAGCGCCGCCGCTTCGCGCCGCAGCCGGGCGACCGCGCCGTCGTCGGGGGCGTCCATCACCCGGAACAGCCCGGTCGCGTGGGCGTGGAGCAGGTCGGCGACGGCCATGTTGGTCGCCAGCGACAGCGCGGCATTGTCGCGCTCGCTCTCGAGCAGCGGACGAAACGCGAGCGTCAGCCGGCCATCGGCGCCGCGGGTGACTTCCTGATCGGGCGGATCGACCCGCGTCGCGCCGCGCGCGGCCTCGGCAGCGCGGATGCGACGCGCAATCTCGGCAAAGCCCGGCGGCAGGTCGGCAGGCGACACCGCGTCATAGGCGAGCTTCGCGCGGCTACGAATCAGCGCACGCTCGACACTCTCGATCTGCCCGCTGCCATCGGGCGCGATCCGCGTCGTCAGCACGATCGCCGGGCGCGGGCCGTCGGGCAGCAGGCTGGCGGCGCCCTCCGCCAGCACCGGCGGATAGAGCCCCGCCTTGCCATCGGGGAGGTAGAGCGTCTCGCCACGCTTCCACGCTTCGTGGTCGACCGCGTCGCCGTCGGCCACGAACCAGCCGATGTCGGCGATGGCATAATGGAGCAGCAGATCGCCGCCCGCCGCCTCGATCGCGAAGGCCTGGTCGAGATCGGTCGCGGTTGCGGGATCCAGCGTCACGAAGGGGATGGCGGTGCGATCGCGGTGGGCGTCGGGCGGGCGCCGCGCCGCCGTCTCGGCCGCTGCACGGACCTCGGGCGGGAAGCCTGCCGGGACGCTGAACTCCACTCGGATCGCGGCCAGTCCTTCGGCCAGGGCGGCATCGCGGTCGAGCAGTGCGCGGGTCATGCGGTGTCCGGCGTGGCCGCGCGCACGACCGCGTCGACCACCCATTCGCTCGCCAGCCCGATCGCCGCCCCCGCCAGCACATCCCCGGCATAATGTTTCGCGATCGGCAACTGGATACCGCCTGCCGCCGCCGCGGCGAGCGATAGCGAAGGCGTCCGTTCGGGCCAGACCCGCGCCGCCGCCCGCGCGACGGCCACGGCGCCCGCGGTATGGCCGGAGGGAAAGCTGCTGTAATGGTGCGAGCGGTCACCGCCGGGCTCCAGCTTGTACGCATGCCCCTTCTTGACCGAATGCGGACGCGTCCGGTCGATGCTGCGCTTGACCACTTCCTTCGCCGCGGTTGCGAGCAGGTGGCTGGCGAGCATCCGCGCGCCAGCCTCCACCACCGGCCGGCGGCGCAGGATCAGCCCGATCGCCAGCGTCGCGGCGCTGAGGGCGATCAGCGGCGGCTGGTCGGCGAGCTCGCCCACCTTTGCCGCCACCCGCATCGCCGGCGTGTCGTGCTTCGCCGCCGCCGTGTGCGTCACCTTGCGATCGGCCTTTTCCAGCCGCTTGGCCGCTTTCGTCACCTTGGTCATGACTGTCCAATCGCTCGAGGACGCCCGCGGTTGCGGTTCGCGCGTGCGGCCCCTATCGGCACGACCATGGTCGATCCCGCCACTCACCGCCAGCTTTATGGACGCCGCGCCGGGCACAAGCTACGCAGCGGCCAGGCCGCGCTCGTCGAGGAACTGCTGCCGCAGGTCGCGGTGCCCGAAAGCGGGCCGCTCGATGCCGCGGCGCTGTTCGGCGACGACCGCCCGCTCGAATTCGAGATCGGCTTCGGCGCGGGCGAGCATCTGGCAGGCCAGGCGGCGATGCGGCCCGGTCACGGATTCATCGGGTGCGAGCCGTTCCTGAACGGCGTCGTCGGCGCGCTCAATCACATCCGCGACGACCATCTCGACAACGTCCGCCTGCACATGGGCAATGCGATCGAAGTGCTCGACCGGCTGCCCGACGCGAGCCTGGAGCGGCTGTATCTGCTCCACCCCGATCCCTGGCCCAAGCCGCGCCACGCCAAGCGCCGGATGGTCAACGACGGCCCGCTCGACCTGATCGCGGCGAAGCTGAAACCCGGATGCGAGTTTCGCCTCGGCACCGACGACCCGACCTATTGCCGTCACGCGATGATGGTGATGAACCGCCGCCGCGACTTCGTCTGGCAGGCGAAGAACGCAGCCGACTTCCTGACCCGCCCCGCCGACTGGCCCGAGACGCGCTACGAACGCAAGGCGCGGCGGCAGGGGCATGAGGTGTGGTATTTCCGCTACGTCCGCGTCTGACCGCGCACGGTAACGGTCGGTGGCGAAGCGCAAGCGCCTGCTGATCGCGACGATGGCCGATGGCTATGTGAAGACCATCGGGCCGACGTCGGCGCCGTTCACGCATTACTGGCGGATCGTCGCGCATCTGGGTGGCGGGCGGACCGAGGTGTTCTGGGGTCATGCCAAGTCGCTACGCGAGGCGAATGCGAAGCGGGTGCCGCTGGCGGATGCCGCAAAGACGCGCGGGTGGGAGCGGTACGACTTCGAAGTGGTGGAAGTGGTGGAGGGGTAGCAAATCCTCCCCCAAGCCTGTCTGGGCGCGGTGGTGGACGGTTTGGAGCGGAGGTCGGGAGCCCTTTCCCGATCCGAAACACTGGCGCCCGCTGCGCCGCCGGTCGCGCCGAAGCCGCGCCCTCTGGCCCGCGCCTCCCGCGCCGATCGCTGGCCACGCGATGCGAAATAGCGCGGCTATTTCGTCTTCGCTGCGGCCATGGTGGGCGCTGACGGGCTCGAACCGCCGACCCTCTCGGTGTAAACGAGATGCTCTACCAACTGAGCTAAGCGCCCGCGCAGGCGCCTTGGCGCCGAGCACGGCCGGCGGGGAACGCCCCTCCGACGACGCGGCTTTGCCGTGTCGTGGCCGCGACTGCAAGCCCCTACGTCCTAAGCCGGCATCACTCCGGCCCGACGGATCGCGTCGAAATACGCCTCCATCCCGGCACGCGCCGTGTCCGACAGCGAGATGAACGCCCTGCGCCGATCCGCCGGATCGTCGTAGCGTTCGAACAGTCCGGCATCGACCATCGACCCGATCCAGCGCAGGGCCGTCGTCCCCGGCACCGCCGCGGCGATGCACAGGCTGGAGACGGACACGCGACGCCCCTCCAGCTCGGCAGCGAACAGGTCGAGCAGCATGTCCCAGGCGGGGTCGGCGAACAGCTCGGCGGCAAAGTGCGCCGCGCGCATCCGCCGGCCGCGGATGGTATCGCGGACCAGCCCGGCGTCGACCGCGGAACCGGCGGCGAAGCGCTCGCTGCGGAAACCGGGCGACGGATCGCGGACCTGACCGGCGAAACGCGGGCGGTCGCTTTCGCCGGCGAGGCGCGCGAGCGTGTCGGCAAAGCGCGCCACCTCGGCATTCAACTGACGCAGCCGGTCATCGGCGTCACGGCTGTTGTCATGCAGCCGCAGTGCCCGCACGCCGCGCACGGTGCCGAGCGCACCGGTACGGTCCGCCGCGGTCGGGTCGCACAGGTGGCGCACGTGGGGGCCGAACAGGACCGCGGTGACGGCGTCCATGTCGTCGCCGCAGCCGGTGCTGACCACCGCGTCGATCCCGCGTTCGCGCACCAGCGTGTCGATGGGGGCCAGCCAGTGTGCGGCGGCGGCCGGATCGATGCCGGTCGCCTCGATCATGACGACGTCGGGGCCGCTGCGGATCGCGAGTGCCGAGGCAGCCTGGGCGAGGGAAACGGTTCCGACCGTGCGATAGCCGACATGCGCGATCGCCTGCTGTGCCGACGCCAGATCGCCGGCGCGGTCACCGACGAGCAGGACGGTTGCCGCGGCGTCGTAGAGCAGGTCGGCAGTCGCGTCGGCGGTCATCAAGGCGTTTCCTCGTCCGTTCGCACCCGTTGATGGGGAAGCGAGACGGCCGGTTCGAGCCATGACGGCACCGGAACGGACTGATTCGGATCAGGTGGAAGCGAATGCCGGCGAAATGACTCCATTTCGGAGACATCGCGCGATTTTCGTGCGATTGCAGGCAGATACCATTCAGAATGGTTCCATTTGCCTGCCGCCGGACGACCGCCGCGTCGCTAATCGAGGCTTTTTACAATCTCTTCGACCATCTTCTTCGCATCGGCCAACAGCATCATCGTATTGTCCATGTAGAAGACGTCATTATCGACGCCAGCATAGCCGACCCCGCCCATGCTGCGCTTCACGAACAGCACCGTCTTGGCCTTTTCGACGTCGAGGACGGGCATGCCGTAGATGGGGGAGGTCTTGTCGGTCTTCGCCGCCGGATTGGTCACGTCGTTCGCGCCGATAACGAAGGCGACGTCGGTCTGCGCGAACTCGCTGTTGATGTCCTCCAGCTCGAACACTTCGTCATAGGGGACGTTCGCTTCGGCCAGCAGCACGTTCATATGCCCGGGCATGCGGCCGGCGACCGGGTGGATCGCATATTTCACGCGGACGCCGTGTTCCTTCAGCTTGTCGGCCATTTCGCGCAGCACATGCTGCGCCTGCGCGACGGCCATGCCGTAGCCGGGGACGATGATGACCTGTTCGGCCTGGCTCATCAGGAACGCGGCGTCCTCGGCCGACCCGCGCTTCCACGGGCGATCGGTCTTGGCAGCACCCGCGCCGCCACCGCCGCTCTCCGCGCCGAAGCCGCCGGCGATGACGCTGATGAAGCTGCGGTTCATCGCGCGGCACATGATGTAGCTGAGGATCGCGCCCGAGCTGCCGACCAGCGCGCCGGTGATGATCATCGCCGAATTGTGCAGTGTGAAGCCCATCGCGGCGGCCGCCCAGCCAGAATAGCTGTTCAGCATGCTGACCACGACCGGCATGTCCGCGCCACCGATCGGAATGATCAGCAGGAAGCCGATGACGAAGCTTAAGGCCGTGATCGTCCAGAACACCCACGGGCTCTGATCCTGCGTGAAATAGACGACCAGCAGCAGGATGGCGGCGAGCGTGCCGAGGTTGATCAGGTGGCGGCCCGGCAGCAGGATCGGCGCGCCGCCCATGTTGCCGTTCAGTTTGAGGAAGGCGATGACCGAGCCCGAAAAGGTGATCGCGCCGATTGCGACGCCCAGGCCCATCTCGATCCGGCTGACCGGCGCGATGTAGGCGAAGGGTTCGCCGATCATCGGAATGACCAGCTTGGCGATGCCGAACGCCATCGGATTGAGGAAGGCGGCGGCGGCGACGAGCACGGCGGCCAGCCCGACAAGGCTGTGGAAGGCGGCGACCAGCTGCGGCATGGCCGTCATCGCGATGCGGCGGGCGGTGACCAGGCCGATGACCGCACCGATGCCGATCGCGGCAAGGATTTGCGCGATGGTCAGCCAGTCCGGTCCGATGACATTGCTGCAAAAGCTTAGAGCAGGCGCGTCGGCACAGGAGTCGCTAATCGGTATGTGCGTAACGAGCGTCGTCACCACCGCGATCGTCATGCCGATCATGCCGAAGCGATTGCCGCGCTGGCTCGACGTCGGCGACGACAGGCCGCGCAGCGCGAGGATGAAGCACACCCCGGCGACAAGGTACGCGAGTGCGGCGAACGAACTGCCTGCGGTTACGTGTTCCATCATGTCCTCCCCGGCACGGGGAGGGGGACCGCGTGCCGCAGGCGCGTGTTGGAGGGGACTCGCCCCTCGCACTGCACGCGCCGGCGGCGCCCCATGCGGCACGCCCCCTCCACCATGCGTCGCATGGTCCCCCTCCCCGTACCGGGGAGGAACGTCACTTCGCGACCGGCGCCGGCCGGTCCTTTTTCTTGTACATCGCCAGCATGCGGCTGGTGACCGCGAAGCCGCCGAAGATGTTGATGCTGGCCAGCACGACGCCCAGCAGCCCCAGCCATTTCGACGACGCACTCCCCGCCGCTGCCGCTGCGATCAGCGCGCCGACGATGATGACCGAGGAAATCGCGTTGGTGACCGCCATCAGCGGCGTGTGCAGCGCCGGCGTCACCGACCAGACGACGTAATAGCCGACGAAACAGGCGAGGACGAAGATCGAGAGGATCGCGATGAAGTCCATGGTTATTCCCAATCCTGAAGGCGGGCGGTCGCTGTAGCTGTGATTCCGGTTACCGCAGCGTCGCAGTCGCGCAAGACGTCAGACGCGGCGATGCGCATTACGGCTAGTCCGCGCGCCCTGAACCAGTCATCTCGCGCGGAGTCGCGGTAGGGGCGATCCCCGAAGTCGTGAGCGACACCGTCGATCTCCACAACCAAGCGCGCGGCGTGACAGTAGAAGTCTGCGGTATAGGGGCCCGCGGGATGTTGCTTCCGGAACTTGAGGCCTGCAGGTCGCCCCTTGAGTGCCATCCAAAGCTTGATCTCCGGCGGCGACATCTGCTGACGTAGGACCTTCGATCGCGCCTGCGTATCGCCGCTTCCTTGGAGCATCTCACATCCTCCCCTGCAAGGGGAGGTGGCGGGCCGAAGGCCCGACGGAGGGGTGTCGCGCTATCGAGAGGGGTGACACCCCTCCGTCAGTGCTACGCACTGCCACCTCCCCTTGCAGGGGAGGATTGGTCATGACAGCAACCGTGGGTTCACGACCTGGCCGCCCTGGGTCAGCCGCACCGCGTCGCCGATCTCCGCGTCGAGTACCGGACGCCCCGCGTCCTTGTCCCAGAAGGCCGACAGGAAATTGAACAGGTTGCGGCTGAACAGCGCGCTGGCGTCTGCTGCCAGGCGGGAGGGGACATTGCGATGGCCGACGATCTTCACGCCGTGGCGCTCGACAACCTCTCCGGCGACCGCACCCTCGACATTGCCGCCGGCTTCGACCGCGAGGTCGACGATCACGCTGCCGGGGCGCATCGTCGCGATCTGCGCGTCGCTGATCAGGCGCGGGGCGGGGCGGCCGGGGATCAGCGCGGTCGTGATGACGATGTCCTGCTTGGCGATGTGCGACGACACCAGGTCCGCCTGCGCGGCCTTGTATTCGTCGGACATTTCGGTCGCGTAGCCGCCCGAGCCTTCGCCTTCGATACCGGCGACATTCTCGACGAAGATCGGCTTGGCGCCCAGGGACAGGATCTGTTCCTTCGTCGCCGACCGCACGTCGGTCGCCGACACCTGTGCGCCCAACCGCCGCGCGGTCGCGATCGCCTGCAAGCCGGCGACGCCGACCCCCATCACGAACACCTTGGCGGCGCTGACCGTGCCGGCGGCGGTCATCATCATCGGAAAGGCGCGGCCATATTCCGCGGCGGCGTCGAGCACCGCCTTGTAGCCGCTGAGGTTCGATTGCGAGGATAGGATATCCATCGACTGCGCACGCGTGATGCGCGGCATGAATTCCATCGCCAGCGCCTCGATCCCGAGCGCGGCATAGGCATCGACGCGCGGACGGTCACCAAACGGGTTCAACCCCGCTGCGAGCCAGGCGCCGGGTTTGATGCCGGCCAGGCTGGCGGGGTCGGGGCCGGCGACGCCGAGCACGATGTCGGCGTCGGCCAGCACCTCGGCGCGCGATCCGACGGTCGCACCGGCGGCGGCATAGGCATCGTCGGCGATCGACGCGTTCGCACCAGCACCGCTTTCGACCGCCATCGTGGCCCCCAGGCCGATGAATTTCTTCACCGTTTCCGGGGTCGCCGCGACGCGACGTTCACCCGATGCCGTTTCCGCCAAGACCGCGATCTTCATGCCCCCGCCCCCTGAATCGTCAGCCCGCGATCAACCAGACCACTCCTGCCGCGATGACGAAGCAGACGACCGTGCCCCACTTCAGGAAATTCATGACCCCGTTGTAGGTCGACACATGCGCCTTCATGTCGCTCTGTTCGGCCATATTCAGTCCCTCTTGATTGCGAATTTGAAACAACCTTAGCCACCCCCCGCCTGTCCCTCAAGTCCCGAGCGGGGACGAGACTTAAGCCCGTCTTTACCGGTCCACGGCTAAGGCCTTGCCCCGAACAGGGACGACGGGGACACGTTGCATGAACCGAAACGGCCAGCGCCTGCTGATGCTGATCGACGACGAACCCGCGCAGCGCCGGCTGATTGCGGCGATCGCGGGGCGCCGGGGCTGGCGCACGATCTTCGCCGGGGATGCCGAGGTCGCGGTGGCGCAGCTGGGTACGCCCGACGGCATGGCGCTCGACGCGATCCTCCTCGACAGCTGGTCGCCGCAGGCCGACACTGCGGCGTTGATCGGTGAGCTGCGGGCGCGACGCCCGGCGCTCCCCATCCTGATGCTGACCGCGAACAACTCGGTGGCCGCCGCCGTCGATGCGATGCGCGCGGGGGCGACCGATTTCCTGGTGAAGCCGCTGGGGCCCGAGCGGCTGCTCGCCGCGCTCGATGCCGCGATCGGTGGGGCGGCAGCGGGCGAGCTGCGACCGCTGACCGAGAAGCTGCCGGCGAGCCTCGCGTTCGAAGACATCGTCGGCGCCGCCCCGCAGTTCCGCGCCGCGCTCGCCATCGCCGCCAAGTCGGCGCGGGCGCGGGTGCCGGTGCTGATCGAGGGCGAAAGCGGCGTCGGCAAGGAAGTGGTCGCCGATGCGATCCACGCCGCCTCCCCACGGTCCAAAAAGCCGATGATCCGCGTCAATTGCGGCGCGATCCCCGCCAACCTCGTCGAAAGCGAACTGTTCGGGCACGAGAAGGGCGCCTTCACCGGCGCGTTCGAGCGCAAGATCGGGCGGTTCCAGGATGCCGATGGCGGCACCATCTTCCTCGACGAAATCGGCGAAATGCCGCTGGAGGCGCAGGTCAAGCTGCTGCGCGTGCTGCAATCGGGCGAGGTGCAGGCGATCGGCGCGCGTCACCCGCGTGAGGTCGACGTCCGCGTGGTCGCCGCGACCAACAAGACGCTGGCCGACGAAGTCGCCGCGGGCCGCTTCCGCGAAGACCTCTATTACCGCCTGAACGTGGTTCAGGTGACGATCCCGCCGTTGCGCGACCGCCCGGATGACATCGCCCCGCTCGCGCGCCATCTGCTGACCCGTATCGCGACCCAGCCGGGCTTGCGCCCGCTCGGTATCACCGACGACGCCTTGTCGCTGCTGATCCAGTACGACTGGCCGGGCAACGTCCGCCAGCTACAGAACGCGCTCTTCCGCGCCGCCGTGCTGTGCGACGGCGATGCGCTGACCAAGGCCGACTTCCCGCAGATCGCAACGCTGGCGGGGGCGCGGTCGATGCCGGGGACGGGCAATCTGACCGGCGCGAGCGGGGTCACGCTGTTCCGCGCCGACGGCAATCTGCGCGCGCTCGAGGAGATCGAAGCGGACGTGATCCGTCTGGCGATCGGGCATTATCGCGGGCGGATGACCGAGGTCGCGCGACGGTTGGGGATTGGGCGGTCGACCTTGTATCGTAAGCTGGGCGAGCTCGGGATTGACCAGTCGGCAGCGTGATCGTGCCTCAATTCGCGTGAGCAAATTGAAGACTCGGCACGCTCGGCCAGCGGAGCGGCGAAGCCGTTCCGTCTGACGAGTGTGGCGGCCCGCACTCGCCGCATCGCTCCCGGACCGAAGTGCGGTGCTTCGACAAGCTCGGCACGAACGGGGTAGGGTGTTCGGCATGACCGACTTCACCAACCGCACCTACCTCGTCACCGGCGCCGCTTCGGGGATCGGACTTGCCGCCGCGCAGCACCTCGCGGCGAACGGCGCCCAGCGCCTGATCCTCACCGATATCGCCGCGGATGCCCTGAATGTGGTCGACCTGCCCTGTACCGTCGATCGCCTGACCGGCGACGTCGCCGACGAATCCTTCTGGACCGCCGCCGCGCCGACCCTCGAGGGCCTCGACGGCGCGGTCATCAACGCCGGGGTTGCCGGCGCCGGCCCGATCGCGACGCTCGACTTCGCCGAGTGGCGGCGCATCCTGTCGGTCAATCTCGACGGCGCGTTCCTGACGCTGCGCGCCGCGATGCGCGCGATAGGCAAGCGCGGTGGGGCGATCGTCGCGGTGTCTTCCGCAGCCGGCATCAAGGCCGAACCGGGCATCGCCGCCTATGCCGCGTCGAAGGCCGCGCTGATCCACCTCGTCCGCGTGGCGGCGAAGGAAGGCGCCGGGTGCCGCATCCGCGTCAACGCCATCGCGCCCGCGGGCGTCGAGACACCGGTGTGGGATGCCGTGCCGATGTTCGCGGACCGTGCCGCCGAGATCGGCCGCGACGCTGCCTTTGCCGAAATGGCGGCGATGGCGACGCCGCTCGGCCGCTATGCGAAGCCGGCGGAAATCGCGGCGCAGATCGCGTTCCTGCTGTCCGACGCGGCAGCGCTCGTCACCGGCACGACGCTGGTCAGCGACGGCGGTTACACCCTATAGTCGGCGACACACAGGAGACGCCTGCCATGCTGCCCATGCTTACCCTGCTGCTCGCAATCGGTTTCGTCGGAATCGCGCTCTACCGCTTTTCCCCGTCCGCTCCGCCGCGACTGAAGAATGCGCAACTCGCCGCAGCCCTGGCAAGCGGCCTGCTCGGCATCGCGACGTTCAAGATGCTGGGGGATTCGCGCTGGCTGGTCGGCGGCATCCTGCTGTTCGGCGCCGGGGTGCCGGGGTTCCTGGCGGGCAATCGCAAGACACTCAGGACGGTCGCGCTGATTTGCGGGCTGTTGGGTCTGGCGCTCTACGGCATCGCGACGTCGCGGCCGATGATGCCGGTGGTGGTGGCGAACTAACCTATCCATCGCCATTCCCGCGAATGCGGGGATCGATAGTCACCGAAGACCGTGAGTCTCCGGACGTTCAGCGCCAGTTGATCCTCGCCTACGCGGGGCGACGATAGTCTTCTAATCGCGCCGGCTGGTCAGCCCGGCGTCCTTCAGTCCGCGCCAGACGCGGAGTGCCTGCACCGTTTCCGGCACGTCATGGACCCGCAGGATCTGCGCACCGCGATCGGCACCATGAAGCGCCAGCGTCACGCTGCCGCCCAGCCGTTCGGCGACCGGCGCCTCGTTCGACAGCGCCCCGATCAACCGCTTGCGGCTGGCGCCCAGCACGATGCCGCAACCGAGTCCGTGAAACATGGCGAGGCCGTTGAGCAGCGCAAGATTGTCGGCCAGAGACTTGGCGAAACCGATGCCCGGATCGATCAGGATGTTCGCGCGGTCCACGCCGCCCGCGACGACCGCCGCGATCCGCGCCTCCAGCCAGTCGTATACCTCGATCAGCACATCGTCGTAGGTCGGGCGGGCATGCGGCCCCGCGGACGGATCGGGCGTGTGCATCAGCACTACCGGGCAACCGGCCGCCGCGACGACGCCGAGTGCGCGGTCGTCCCAGGCGAGCGCGGCGACGTCGTTGACGATGCCGGCGCCCGCGGCCAGCGCGGCTTCCATGACGCCCGCCTTGCGCGTGTCGATCGACACCGCAGTGCCCGACGCAGCAAGCCGTTCGATGACGGGCCGGACGCGCGCGGTCTCGTCGCCCTCCCACACGGTCGCCGCGCCCGGCCGGGTCGATTCGCCGCCGACGTCGATGATCGCCGCCCCGGCCGCCGCCATGTCGAACCCGGCCCGCGCCGCGGCGTCGTCATCGGCGTTCGCGCCGCCATCGGAAAAGCTGTCGGGCGTGCGGTTGAGGATCCCCATCACCTGCGGCTGGTCGAGCCGGATCGTGCGGCCGGGCAGCATGATTGGTGCGCGCGGGGCGGAGATGGCGACCGCGAGGGTGCGGAGCCGCTCGGCCTGCGGGGGCGACACGTTGGCGATGACCGCGGGCAGGGCGGCGACGGGGACGCTTGCCTGCGCCACACGGGTCGTGCCGACGACGGCGATCAGTTCGTAGGCGGCGAACCACAGCAGCCCGCCGGCCAGCCGCGCGACCGTGCCGTCACGGCCGACGGGGGTGTCGACGAAGGCTTCGGGGCGGAGGTACAGCCGGGCGTCGGCGGGAATCGTTTGCGGATCAATCACTACACCCACCGTCCTTCAAGCCAAGGCATCGCGCCGCGGCAAAGCCGCGACGTCGGTCGGCACGCAGTGCCGCCGGCCGCAGCGCCGGCCGAGACGGCAAATCGGCTCAGCAATTCGCCTGCCGGCGCTACGGCTGTGTCGCCAACAAATACGTCTGCCGGATCGTATCGATCGGCTTGAGCGCACCGTCGTCCTCATGATGCCAGAAGGTCCAGCCGTTACACGCCGGCGCGCCCTGCAGCGTCGAGCCGAGCTTGTGGATCGACCCCGCCTGCCCGCAATCGCTCAGCAGCGAGCCATCGGCGCGGACGGTCGCGCGCCAGCGACGCTTGGTGTCGGTCAGCACCGCGCCGGGCACCAGATAGCCGGTTTCGATCAAAGTCCCGAACGCGACCTTCGGTGCGGCCTTGGGGCTCTGCATCGTGGTCAGCGCCGATTCGTCGAGCGGCAGCGCGGCGGCGATGCGTTCTTCGGCCGCCGCGATGTAGGAATCCTCGCGCTCGATGCCGATCCAGTGGCGTCCCAGCCGTTTGGCGACCGCGCCGGTCGTGCCGGTGCCGAAGAACGGGTCGAGAATGACGTCGCCCGGTTTCGAGCAAGCCAGCAGGATGCGATACAGCAGTGCTTCGGGCTTCTGGGTCGGGTGGACCTTCACCCCGTCCTTCTTCAACCGCTCCTGACCGCCGCAGATCGGAAATTCCCAATCCGAGCGCATCTGCAGCTCGTCGTTCAGCGTCTTCATGCTGCGATAGTTGAAGGTGTAGCGCGACTTCTCGCCCATCGACGCCCAGATCAGCGTTTCATGCGCGTTGGTGAAGCGGGTGCCCTTGAAGTTCGGCATCGGGTTGGCCTTGCGCCACACGATGTCGTTCAGAATCCAATAGCCGAGATCCTGGATCGCGGCCCCGACCTTGAAGATGTTGTGATAGCTGCCGATCACCCAGATCGCGCCATTGGGCTTCAGCACGCGGCGCGCCTCGGTCAGCCAGGCGCGGGTGAAGCGGTCGTAATGCCCCAGCGTCTCGAACTTGTCCCAGTCGTCGGTCACCGCATCGACATGGCTGCCGTCGGGGCGATTGAGGTCGCCGCCCAACTGCAGGTTGTACGGCGGATCGGCGAAGATCAGGTCGACCGATGCGGCCGGCAGGCGGCGCATCATCTCGATGCAGTCGCCCTTCAGGATCTGGTCGAGCGCGAGGTCGAGGGGGGCTTCATCCGCCAGCGCAGGCGCGCCAGACAGCTTTTCGATAACACCCATTTGAATCGGCCCCCCGGCGTTGTTGGACGCGCAATTCGTCGGAGCCGATGGACTCCGTCAAGCGAACATTGGTTAACGAAAAACGTCACCAACTCGTTAACGGAGCGGAACAAATTTGGACCCTGCCCGCATTTTGAGTCCTGTGGGCAAGTTATCCACAACCCCTAGTGGTGTAGCCCGAAAGACTCACCGGATATGGATAACGGCTGTTTTGCGACGAACCGTTGGCGGTGCGGACTCAGAGCGGCAATTCTGCCTGCGCGACGGGCGCGAACGACCGGCGGTGGAGCGGGCTGGGGCCGTGTTCGCGCAAGGCGGCGAGGTGGTGGCGGCAGCCATAGCCCTTGTTCGAATGCCAGTTGTACGCCGGGTAGGTTTCGGCCGCGGCGATCATGATCGCGTCGCGGGTCGTCTTGGCCAGGATCGACGCCGCGGCGATCGACAGGCTGATCGCATCACCGCCGACGATCGGAGTGCAGGGATAGCCCCAGCGCGGGGATCGGTTGCCGTCGACCAGCACATGGCCCGGCGCGACGCCGAGTGCTTCGACCGCCAGCGTCATCGCCTTCATCGTCGCCCAATAGATGTTGAGCGTGTCGATCTCCGCCGGCTCGACGATGCCGATGCCGACGTGTGCGCAATCGCGCAGGCGCAGCGCCAGGCGGTCGCGTTCCTTGGCCGACAGCTTCTTCGAATCGTCGATCCCGCGCGGCACGCCCTTGGCCGGCAGGATGACGGCAGCCGCCACGACCGGCCCGGCCAGCGGCCCGCGTCCGGCCTCGTCCACCCCGACGACGGGGGCAAGGCAGAGCTTTTCGTGTTTCAGGCCGGGCATCAGAACCCCTTGGCCGCCTGCTGCCCCATCGGGCCGTGACCTTGCCCCAGTCCGGGTGCGGCCTCCAGACTGGCGCGGACGAAGCGGATCGCGCGTTCGGTCGCCGTCGGGAGGGACAGACCGCCGCCAAGGCCGGTCGCGATGGCGCTGGCGAGTGTGCAGCCGGTGCCGTGCGTGTGCGGCGTGTGAATGCGCGGGTTGGACCAGCGCGCCACCTCGCCTTGCGCAGTGACGATGCGATCAACGACGTCCTCGCCATCGGCATGGCCGCCCTTGATGAGCAGGCTCGGACCATGCCCCAGCACGGCCGCCTCGCCACCCAGCGCGGCAAGCTCGGGCAGGTTCGGCGTAACCACGGTCGCGCGGCGCATCAGCCGTTCGAACGCGGCGATCGTCGCGTCGTCCGCCAGTACCGCACCCGAAGTTGCGATCATCACCGGATCGAACACGACCGGCGCGTCCAGCCCCTCTAGCACGTCAGCGACGACATGCGCGACGTCGGCCGACCCGATCATACCGATCTTCACCGCGTCCACGCCGATATCGTCGATGCACGACCGCATCTGCTGCACCACGAAGTCGGCCCGCACCGGCATCACGCCCTGGACGCCCAGCGTATTCTGCGCGGTGAGTGCGGTGATCGCGGTCATCGCGTGGCCGCCGAGCATCGTCACCGTCTTGATATCGGCCTGGATGCCGGCGCCGCCGCCCGAATCGGATCCGGCGACAATCAGGACGCGCGGCGTGGCGGTCATGCTTGGTAGCGCCGCTCGACCGACGCCGGATGGTCCTTCAGCGCCTTGCCGACCCGCGCGGGGCGATCGAGCAATTCGCCGCCGCAATTCGGGCAACGCTCGTCGAGCGCATCGGCGCATTCGGCACAGAAGGTACATTCGAACGAGCAGATGAAGGCACCCGCCTCGTCGGCGGGCAGATCGACGCCGCAGCGTTCGCAGTCGGGGCGCATGTCGAGCATGGCGGTCGCTCTATGCATTCTGCACGGCTGTGGAAAGCGGGCTTGCGTCGATAAGCGGTAGTAAACCAATCTCGATTAGGCTGCGCGGTTAAGGGGGCAAAGCATGATCAAGGTCGTCGTCGATCGATCGCACGCGATGGTAAGCCTGACCGCGGCCGGGTTCATTTCCGAAGCCGATGTCGCGGCGGCCGCCGTCGAATTGCATGCCGGAATTCGCTCGCTCGGCGACCGCGCGGGTCAGCATGTCACGCTATACGACCTGACCGGCGTCAATGTCGCGACGGGCGCGGTGCTCGAGGCGTTCAGCGTATTCTTCACCGATACCCGATACCGCTCGATCTGGGCGAAGCGGGTGGCGTTCGTGACGCGATCGTCGCTCGTCGCGCGCCAGATGAACCGGATGCGCGCCGAGCGACCCGACATGCAGGTGTTCGAGGATCGCGGGCGGGCGGTTGCCTGGTTGCTCGCGGCGGCGGATCGCGCGGCTTAACGGCGGGGCGCCACGCCCGTCGGACGGGGGCGCTTCGCGACCCCGCCGGCCCCGGCGAGTCCTGACTTTGCGATCGCAACGTCAGGCGTCAGGCCGCGGCTTTCACCGCCGCCACGATGCGATCGACCACCGTTTCGACCTGCCGGTGATCCTCACCCTCCGCCATCACGCGGATGAGGGGTTCGGTGCCCGACTTGCGGATCAGCAGGCGGCCCTTGCCGTCCAGTTCGGCTTCGGCGTCGGCGATGACCGCCTTGACCGTCTCGTTCTCCAGCGGCTGGGTGCCGGAGAAGCGGACGTTCTTCAGCAGTTGCGGGAGTGGTTCGAAGCGGCGGAGGACTTCGCTGGCCGGCGCGCCCGCACGAACGACTTCGGCCAGCACCTGCAGTGCGGCGACCAGGCCGTCGCCGGTCGTCGCATAGTCGCTGAGAATGATGTGGCCCGACTGTTCGCCGCCGACGTTGTAGCCCGACGCGCGCATCTTTTCGAGGACATAGCGGTCGCCCACCGCGGTCCGAACCAGCCCCAGACCCTGCGCGGCGAGATGGCGTTCGAGGCCGAGATTCGACATCACGGTGGCGACCAGGCCACCGCCCCGCAGCCGGCCCTGACGTGCCCAGCCGCCCGCGATCGTCGCCATCAGCTGGTCGCCGTCGACGATCTGGCCGGTTTCATCGACCACGATCAGCCGGTCGGCATCGCCGTCCAGCGCGATGCCGATATGCGCGCCCGAGGCGGCGACCGTTTCGCACAGCGTCAGCGGCGCGGTCGATCCGACCTGGTCGTTGATGTTGCGGCCGTTCGGCGTCACGCCGATCGCGATGACTTCGGCACCCAGTTCCCACAAGGCCGACGGGGCGACCTGATAGGCGGCGCCGTTCGCGCAATCGACGACGATCTTCAGCCCGTCGAGTGTCAGGTCGTGGGGAAAGGTCGTCTTGGCGAAGTGGATGTAGCGGCCCTTGGCATCGTCGACGCGGCGCGCGCGGCCGATGTCGGCGGCCGGGGCCAGGTCGACGCGACCGTCGATCCCGTCCTCGATCGCCGCTTCGTCGGCGTCCGACAGCTTGTACCCGTCCGGGCCGAACAGCTTGATGCCATTGTCGAAGAACGGGTTGTGGCTGGCCGACAGCATCACGCCCATGTCGGCGCGCATCGACGCGGTCAGCATCGCAACCGCCGGCGTCGGCATCGGCCCGAGCAGGACCACGTCCATGCCCACGCTGGTGAAGCCCGCGACCAGCGCGGATTCGAGCATATAGCCCGACAGACGGGTGTCCTTGCCGATGACGACGCGGTGGCGGTGGTCGCCGCGCAGGAAGTGTTTGCCCGCGGCCATGCCGACCTTCATCGCCATCTCGGCGGTCATCTTGTCGGCGTTGGTCAGGCCGCGGATGCCGTCGGTGCCGAAATATTTCCTTGCCATCGTGCCGTTTTCCGCAACCTTGTCGCCCGGTGAAGGGCCCGCCATAGCGCGAGGTCTTCGGAGAATCGAGCATGTCGCAAGCCACCCGTATCCTGATCTCGCTCGTCGGCGGCCTCGTGCTCGGCATCCTGCTGGCGCGCGTCGCGCCCTCGGTCGATGCGGTCGGGGTCGCCATCGCCGAACCGGTCGGAACGATCTGGCTCCACGGGTTGCAGATGACGATCGTGCCGCTGGTCGTCGGGTTGCTGGTGACCGGGATCGCAGCGACGGCGGAGGCCGCGAAGGCGAGCCGGCTGGCAACGCGCGCGCTGATCGTCTTCATCGCGCTGCTGTGGACGTCGTCGGCGCTGTCGGCGGCCATTTTCTTTGCACTGACCGGTCTGTTTCCGCTGGGGCCCGAGGCCGCGGCGGCGCTGAAGGGCGCGGTCGCCAGCGCAAGCGAAGTGGGTCAGGTGCCGCCCTTCAGCGAATTCCTGGTCGCGATGGTGCCGACCAACCCGCTGGCCGCGGCGGCCAATGATGCCTTCCTGCCGTTGATCGTGTTCACGGTCGCCTTCGCCTTTGCCGTCACGCGGCTGCCCGATGAACCGCGCAAGCTGCTGACCGGCGTGTTCCAGGCGGTGGCCGATGCGATGCTGATCGTCATCGGCTGGGTGCTGTGGCTGGCGCCGCTGGGTGTGTTCGCACTGGCGTTCGCGGTGGGGGCGAAGGCGGGGACGGCGGCGTTCGGGGCGCTGATCCATTATGTGCTGACGGTCACCGCCTGCGGGGCGGGCGTGACGCTGCTCGCCTTTCCGGTCGCGATCATCGGCGGGCGGCTGGGGCTGGGCAGCTATCTGCGCGCGATGACCCAGCCGGCGGCGGTTGCGGTGTCGACCCAGTCGTCGCTCGCCTCGCTGCCGGCGATGCTGCGTGCCAGCGAGAAGCTGGGGCTGCCCGTCGCGACCTCGGGTGTTGTCCTGCCGCTGGCGGTGGCGATCTTCCGCTTCACCGGACCCGCGATGAACCTGGCGGTCGCGCTGTACGTCGCGCACATCTTCGACGTGGAGCTGACCGCGGGGCAGATCGCGATCGGTATCGCCGCGGCGGCGGTCACGACGATGGGCGCCGTCAGCCTGCCCGGCACGATCAGCTTCGTCTCGTCGATCGCGCCGATCGCACTTGCGATGGGCCTGCCGATCGGGCCGCTGGCGCTGCTCGTCGCGGTCGAGACGTTCCCCGATATCATGCGGACGCTCGGCAATGTGATGATGGACGTCGCGGCGACCTCCGCGATCGGGCGGCGATCGGGCATGCCGAAGACCGAAGCCGACGCAATCCTGGCCGAGGCGCCGGAGTAATGCGGGTTCGCGCGGTTCGGGCGGATATAACCACCCTGGCGGTCGACGCGATCGTCAATGCGGCCAATTCCTCGCTGCTGGGCGGGGGCGGGGTGGATGGCGCGATCCATCGCAAGGCCGGACCGGAGTTGGTGGCCGAGACGCGGACGCTGGGCGGGTGCCAGCCGGGACAGGCGAAGCTGTCGCGCGGCTATCGGTTGCCCGCGGGGCATGTGATTCATACGGTCGGACCGGTGTGGAACGGCGGCGGTCGCGGCGAGGCGGAGGTGCTGGCGAACTGCTACCGAAGCTGCTTCGCCATCGCCGCGCGCGAAGGGTTCGCGACGCTCGCGTTTCCGGCGATCAGTACGGGCATCTACGGCTACCCGGCCGAACCGGCAGCGCAGATCGCGGTGCGCGAGACGCGGGCGGCGCTGGCGGCGAATGCGGGGCTGGACTGCGTGACGTTCGCGCTATTCTCAGACGACCAACTGGCGATCTACGCGGCGTTGCTGGGTTAGAGCCAATAAGCCGCTCCTCTTCAGGGGGGGGGGTGAGTGGGGCGGTGCCGCGTACGGATCGCTCGTGGAGAGGCCCCACCCCCGGCCCCTCCCCTGAAGGGGAGGGGAGACATGGGCGGGCGTCTTAAAAATTCAGCACGAACGGTTGGGGGAGGGCGCGAAGTCCCTACCGCGGTGCCACGGCCTCTTCATCCTCGTCCGGCGCACGTCGGTCCTCACGCCGCGGCGGGGGCGCATCCCGTCGCCGGTCGCTCGGCGCCACTGCGAAGCTGCCGTCGCGGCCTAACCGGACGTTGAGGCCCAGTCCTTCAATCTCCGCTGCCGGGGGCGCATCGTCGGTCGTGTACATCGGCTCGGTCGGATCCTCGAACCCCTCGATCAGGTTGCCCAGCGGATCCTCCACCTCCTCGACCACCGGTGGTGGCGGTGCGGAGACGCCCAACGCCTCGATCATGAAGTCGCGCCAGATGCGCGCGGGGATGCCACCGCCGTGCAGGCCGGCATTGGGCGTATTGTCGTCGTTGCCGACCCACACGCCCGCGACCAGCCCCTGGGCATAGCCGACGAACAGCGCGTCGCGGCTGTCCTGCGTCGTGCCGGTCTTGCCGAAGCCGGTGATGCTGAGCGCGGCCTGCGTGCCGGTGCCACTGGCGATCGATCGCGACAGCAGCTCGCGCATCCCCTCCAGCGTCTTCTCGTCGATCTGCGTGCGGCGTCCACGCCAGCGGTCGATGAAGCCGGGCTCTTCCTCCGCCGACAGACCACGCGCGCGCACCGGATATTCGCCCGCGGCGATCGCGGCATAGGCGCTCGTGAGCTCCAACAGCGACATCGACGAGGTGCCGAGCGCGATCGAGGCTTCGTTGGCGATCGGGCTGGTCACGCCCAGGTCGCGCGCAGCGCGGATCACGTTCGACACACCGACGTCCTTGGTCAGCCGCGCGGCAGCGACGTTCGACGACTTGGCGAAGGCACGCGCCAGGCTGATCTCGCCGGCATAGCGGCCGTCCGAATTCTTCGGGCTCCATTCGCCGATCGTGACCGGCTTGTCCTCGACGGTGCTCTCGGGCGTCATGCCGGAGCGGAGCGCTGCGAGATAGACGAACAGCTTGAAGGTGGACCCCGGCTGGCGCTTGGCCTGAACGGCGCGGTTGAACGGCGACTTCGCATAATCCTTGCCGCCGACCATCGCGACGACCGTGCCGTCGGGCCGCATCGCGACCAGCGCGGCCTGTGCCTCGCGCAGGCCTGCGCGCCGGATCGCGCGTTCGGCGGCGCGCTGCATCCGCTGGTCGAGCGTGGTGGTGACGGTCAGTTCGCTCGCGATCTCGCCCGCCCGGTCGCGCGCCTGCGGCAGCACCCAGTCGGCGAAATAGGTGCCGGAGGGCAGTTCCCTGGTCTTTTCGACGTTCAGCCGCGCCGGGCCGACGTCGGCAGCCTCGGCCTTGGTCAGGAATCCGCTTTCGACCATCGCCCCGACGACCAGCTTCTGCCGCGCGCGCGCGCCGCTGAGGTTGATGGTCGGCGCCAGCCGCGAGGGCGCCTTGACCAGGCCGGCAAGCAGCGCGGCCTGCGCCACGCTCAGTTGTTCGGGGCGTTTGCTGAAATAATGTTTCGCAGCCGCCGACAGGCCGTAGACGTTGTCGCCGAAATAGGCGTTCGACAGATAGCGGCTGAGGATCTCGTCCTTGGTCAGCCACGCCTCCAGCCAGAAACTGATCATCAGCTCGCGCGCCTTGCGGCCGAACGTGCGGTCGGACGACAGGAAGGCGTTCTTTGCCAACTGCTGCGTGATCGTCGATCCGCCTTCGCGCATGCCGCCGGCGCGCGCGTTGTTCCACATCGCCCGCGCAATGCCGCGGGGGGAGACGCCCCAATGCGAGTAGAAGCGCCTGTCCTCGATCGCCAGGAACGCCTGGGGAATGTGTTCGGGCAGCGTGCGGACGTCGACCGGGGCGCCGATCACCGCGCCGCGCCGCGCGATCGGCGTCTTGCCGTCATTGGCGAGCAAGGTGATGCTGGGCGGCGTCGGCGGCTTGAGCGACCGCGACAACGGCGCGGTTACCGCCAGCCAGATGATCGCGATGACCAGCAGTACGATGAACACGCCCGTCCCGCGGACGAACCAGCGGCCCCAGCGGATACGGCGCCTGGGTGGGGCGGGTGGCGGATCGAACCGCATGCCCTCGCCGGGGGGCGGCGTGGGCGGCGTGCTGCCCGTGGAAAGCTTCCCGGTGCGCGCGAAATTGGCGAAGGGGTCGTCGTCCGACGGCCCCATGCGACGGTCGGACGGATCGAACGGCGGACCCAGATTCATGGCGACTGTATTAACAACCTAACACGCGACTCGCAAGTCGCCGAATGCGTGGGGACGACCTCAGGCCTCCAGCTCGATGTCCCAATACAGCCAATCGCGCCATGTGTCGTGCAGGTAATTGGGTGGGAAGCTGCGGCCATGTTCCTGCAGCTGCCAGCTGGTCGGGCGGATCGGCTGGACGTGGAGCGGCATCTTCGCTTCGCTTGGCGTCCGGCCGCCCTTGCGCAGGTTGCACGGCGCACAGGCGGTCGCGACATTCTCCCAGGTCGTGCGGCCGCCTTGCGCGCGGGGGATGACGTGGTCGAAGGTCAGGTCATGGCCGGTGCCGCAATATTGGCAGGCGAAACGGTCGCGCAGGAACAGGTTGAAGCGGGTGAAGGCGGGAAACTGCGACGGCTTCACATATTGCTTGAGCGCGATGACCGACGGCAGCTTCAGCGCCGCGGTCGGGCTGCGCACCTCGCGTTCGTAATGCGACACGATGTCGACGCGGTCGAGGAAGACCGCCTTCACCGCGGTCTGCCATGGCCAGATCGACAGCGGATAATAGCTGAGCGGGGTATAGTCGGCGTTGAGCACCAGCGCCGGGCAACTGTCCGGGTGTCTGAGCAAATCGGGATGAAACATGCGTTCCCCTCGCGCGTCACTGACGGCGTCATCGGTGCCAGCGATGACAGGGGCATGACAGCATGGGCGGCAGTGTCGGGTCAAGCGCTGGCGTCGCGCGCGCGCTGCGCTATGACGACCGCCAAAGGAGAGATTTCCATGAAGACGATCGGAGTCATCGGGGCCGGACAAATGGGGGCGGGCATCGCGCAGGTGTCGGCGGCGGCAGGATACCGCGTGCTTTTGTCCGATGTCGATCTCGCGCGGGCCGACGGCGGCAAGGCGGGAATCGCCAAGCAGCTCGACCGGCTGGTGACGAAGGAAAAGATCACGCCGCAGGTCCGCGACACGACCCTCGGCAATATCGAACCGGTCGGCGACGTGGCCGCGATGGGCGACTGCGACCTGGTGATCGAGGCAGCGACCGAACGCGAGGAGATCAAGCGCAAGATCTTTGAGACCGTCGGCAAGGGCATGCGCGCCGACGCGATTCTCGCCAGCAATACCTCGTCGATCCCGATCACGCGTCTTGCGCAGGCCTCGCCCGATCCGGCGCGGTTCATGGGGGTGCATTTCTTCAACCCGGTGCCCGTCATGGGGCTGATCGAACTGATCCGGGGCCTGGCGACCAGCGACGCGACGGTGCAGGCGGTCGAGGCGTTCGGGCGCACCTTGGGCAAGGAGATCGTCCACGCCAACGACGCGCCGGGCTTCATCGTCAACCGCGTGCTGATGCCGATGCTGAACGAGGCGTGCTTTGCGCTCGGCGAAGGCGTGGCGACGATCCGCGACATCGATACCGCGATCACATTGGGGCTCAATCACCCGATGGGGCCGTTCACGCTTGCCGACTTCATCGGGCTCGACACCTGCCTCGAGATCACCCGCGTGCTGTTCGAAGGCACCGGCGACCCCAAGTTCCGCCCCGCACCGCTGTTGGTGAAATATGTCGAGGCGGGCTGGTATGGCCGCAAGACCGGTCGCGGCTTCTACGACTATGCGGGACCCGAGCCCGTGCCGACGCGTTGAGGGGCGCATGTCCCTCGACGACACCATCATCCAGACGCCCGATGGTCCGATGACCTATGGCGAATGGAAGAAGAAGAATCCGGTGCAGGTCCCGTCGCGCCGGACGAAGGGCAAGGACCTGCCGAACAAGGTGAAGATCCGGACGGACGAGTGACGCCCGTGGGCTTCGGCGAAGGCCGGAGCCTTGGCCGGTCGAAGGGCTCGCGCTCGCCAGCGCTCCGCCCTCCGCCGGCGCACGATCGATCGGGAGGTAAACGCTCCGTTACCCTGTCCCACCGCGGAACAGCCGGAAATCCGGCCTTTTCTTGACGCCTTCGAAAGACGATCTGTCGCATGACGATCGATCTGGCGACAAGGGATTCGAAAGGGATGGCGAGCACCGCGACATGGGTCAAGCGAGTCGGGCTGACGCTCGGCTGTTGCGCGAGTTTCCTTGGCGCGGCGCATGTCGCCGACCGGTTGTCGGCCGGCGAAGGTGCGCCGCAGCCGGTCGCGACTTCGGCGGCGCCCGCGCCGGTCGTCGCCGCAGCAGCGACCGCTCCCAAGCCCGCGATCCAGCCTGCCGCTGCGCCGGCACCGGTCGACCCGTCGGCCTATGTCGTGAAGAGCGTGCTGAGCGTGAACAAGCCGTTCGTTCACGGCGACTGGTACTGGGACGAAAGTGCAGCCCCGGCCGAGAAGGGTGGCAAGATCGTCGTCACCGTAGACCTGAAGGCGCAGGTGCTGTCGGTGTTCCGTGACGGTCACGAAATCGGCACCGCGGTGATGATCTATGGCGCCGATACCAAGCCGACGCCGCTCGGTGTGTTCCAGGTCAGCTTCCGCAAGGCGCAGCATGTGTCGAGCCTCTACGGCGCGCCGATGCCCTATACGCTGCGCCTGACCAACGACGGCGTCGCGATTCACGGCAGCGAAGCGATGCGCCCGGATGCCGCGACCCACGGCTGCGTCGGCGTGCCCATCGCGTTTGCCAGGAAGCTGTTCGGCGCGGTGGCACTGGGGGATACGGTGATCGTGACCAATGGCGAGATGCTGAGCCAGGGGCAGGCGATCAAGGCAGCGTAACTCCTGCGATGCTCCCGCGCAGGCGGGAGCCCAGGGTTGCGAAGGTCGCCGCTTATGGCTCTGGGCTCCCGCCTGCGCGGGAGCACGGGTGGTCAGTGGCTAGGCTCGAACGCCAGTTCCAGAGTCCCTCCGACCGGCACCGCGTCCCACGCCGCCGTCAGTTCCGCCATCCGCGCCCGGATCGCGTCGATCGTCGCGGCATCCACCGCCAGCGCCGGGCACTCGCGCGCGTCACACGTCACTGCATAGAGCGCGAGCATCTCCTCCGCCGGGGTCGCTCCGCCGGACCAGCCGTCGCCCTGGATCACCTCGACCAGTCGTTCGACGCCGTCACTCTCCGCCTCGGCGCCCATCGTGAAGTCCGCCGCCTCGCCGGCGGCGACCCGGCCCAGGAAACCGCGCGCGTCGAGGATGGTCTCGACCGCATAATGCACCATGTCGTGGGGCAGAATCCGCTGTTTGGGACAGTCGATCGTCTCGTCCGGACGGTCCGCCCGGAGAACCGTCAGCGTATCGTACTTGCCCGCACCCTTGGCGAAAACCAGCCTCACCCGATCAGCAGGCCCGCCAGCGCCGCCGACATCAGGTTGGAGAGGCTGCCGGCGACCAGCGCCTTGATTCCCAGTTGCGCGATCACCGGGCGCTGGTTGGGCGCCAGATTGCCGGTCACCGCCATCTGGATCGCGATCGACGAGAAATTGGCGAAGCCGCACAGCGAGAAGGTGACGATCGCCACGCTCGCCGGCGACAGCGTGCCCTGAATCTTGCTGAGTTCGATGAACGACACGAATTCGTTGAGGACGATCTTGGTACCGAACAGCCCGCCGGCGACACCGGCTTCGTTCCACGGTACGCCCAGGATGAACATCACCGGCTGGAAGACATAGCCAAGCAGCATCTGGAAGCTGAGCTCGGGATGCCCGAACCAGCTGCCGATGCCCGCCAGCAGGCCGTTGGCGAGCGCCACCAGCGCCACGAAGGCGAGCACCATCGCCCCGACGGCGACGGCCAGCTTCACGCCGGTCTGCGCGCCCTGTGCGGCGGCCATGATGATGTTGGCGGGCTTTTCCTCGTCATGGCTGGCTTCCGCAATCGGCTCGCTGCCCTCGATCTCGGGGGTGACGGCGCGGGTGTGCGGTTCGGTCAGCGCGACGGCTTCGTCCGCCGTGTCGCCCAGCGGCAACTCGCCCTGACGCGGCTCGACGTCCGGCATGATGATCTTCGACATCAGGATGCCGCCCGGCGCCGACATGAAGCTGGCGGCGAGCAGATAGGGCAGCAACTGTTCGCCGATCATGCTGGCGTACGCGCCCAGGATCGTGCCCGCGACGCCCGCCATGCCGACGGTCATCACGGTGAACAGCTGCGACGGCGTCAGGCTGGCGAGATAGGGCCGGATGACGAGCGGACTTTCCGACTGGCCGACGAAGATGTTCGCCGCCGACCCCAGCGATTCGACCTTGGTGATCCCCGTCACCAGCTGGATCGCGCCGCCCACCCATTTTATGATGAGCTGCATGACGCCGAGATAATAGAGGATCGAGATCAGCGAGGCGAAGAAGATGATGACCGGCAGCGCGGCGATCGCGAAGCTGTTCGCGCCCATCGTGGGCCCGGCAAGCGGCCCGAAGATGAAGTCGGTGCCCGCCTTCGCATAGCCCAGCAGATTGGCGACGCCGTGCGACATGCCGGCGATGACCGACTTGCCCCAGCTGGTCGCCAGCACCAGGACCGCAAAGCCCGCCTGAAGCGCGAACGCCGGCCCGACGACCCGCAGCCGAATCGCCCGGCGGTTGTTGGACAGCGCGAACGCGACCAACAGAATGACGAAAATACCGGCCAGGCCGATCAGATTATGCTGCACGTAAACGCCCACCCCTGGGAACACATAAGTGTCCAGCATGGCAGAGGTTTGCGCGGTGGGACAGGGGTTTGTGTGGGCGTGTCTCAATCCTCCCCGGCAAGGGGAGGTGGCCGGCGTAGCCGGTCGGAGGCGTGTCCCGCTATCCGGATGGGGTGACACCCCTCCGTCAGGCCTGGCGGCCTGCCACCTCCCCTTGCAGGGGAGGATTGGATTTTGGTCTGGGGCTTCCCTCACGAAAAATTTCGGCTAGCGTCCGCGCGATGGAAACGACCCCATCGCGCACCCTTCCGCTCTCGCTCTTCGTCTTCGCGCTGTTCTACGGCGGCATGGTCTGCATCGCGGGGGTGCTCGGCAACAAGCAGGTCGGCCTCGGGCCGCTGGCGGTCGAGGCGGGCATCTTCGCCTTCCTGCTGCTCGTCGTGACCTCCAGCGCGGTCGCCGAACTGCACGGTGCGACCTGGGCCAATCGTCTGGTGCGGATCGGCTTTCTGCCGCTGATCGTGTCGCTGCTCCTCTCGCTCCTCGTCTATGCACTTCCCGCGTCGGCCGAAATGCGCGCCGACCGGCCCGAGGCGCTGGCGGCGATCGAGGGTATCCTGTTTTCGACCTGGCGGATCTGGATCGGCGGGATCATCGCCTATGGCATCTCGCAGACGCTGAACGTGACGATCTTCGCTGCGCTGAAGGGGCGGGAAGGGTCGAAGCTGCTGTGGTTCCGCTCCGCCGTCGCCGGCGTGCTCAGCCAGATCGTCGATACGGTCGTGTTCGTCGCGATCGCCTTCTATGGCGAATTTCCGATCGGCGGGCTGCTGGTCGGCCAGATGCTGGCGAAGGTCGTGCTGTCGGCGCTGCTCGTCCCGCCGCTGATCTATGTCGCGGTGGCGCTCGGCCGGCGGCTCGACGGACAGGCGTGAAATCCGGGGTTGGGGAACCGCGGACGCGGCCCTAAAGGGCCACCATGACCGATCACGCCCCATCGCCCGCGATGCTCGCCAAGGCGGAAACGCTGACCGAGGCGTTGCCGTATCTGCAACGCTACACCGGCAAGACCTTCGTCGTGAAATACGGCGGCCATGCGATGGGCGACCCCGAACTCGCGCGCGATTTCGCCGAGGACGTGACGCTGCTGAAGATGGTCGGGATCAACGTCGTCGTCATCCATGGCGGCGGCCCGCAGATCGGCGCGATGCTGAAGCGCCTGGGCGTCGAATCGCGCTTCCACGATGGCCTGCGCATCACCGACAAGCCGACCGCCGAGATCGCGGAAATGGTGCTTGCGGGCTCGATCAACAAGGAAATCGTCGCCTGGATCGCGCAGGCCGGCGGCCGCGCGGTCGGCATCTCGGGCAAGGACGCGAACCTGGTCGTCGCCGAAAAGGTGACCGGGCGCGAAGCCGATCCGCTTCAGGGGATCGAGCGCCACGTCGATCTGGGTTTCGTCGGCGAGCCGGCTCGCGTCGACCCGACCATTCTGACCAGCCTGTCGGCGCAGGGGTTCATCCCCGTCGTCGCGCCCGTGGCGCTGGGGGCCGATGGCCATACCTATAATGTCAACGCCGATACGATGGCGGGCGCCATCGCCGCCGAACTGCGCGCCGCACGCTTCTTCCTGCTGACCGACGTTCCCGGCGTGCTCGACAAGAACAAGGAACTGCTGACCGACCTCGACCCCGCTGCTATCGCCGGGCTGCGCGCGGACGGTACGATCACCGGCGGCATGATCCCCAAGCTCGAGACCTGCGTCGCGGCGGTCGAGGGCGGGGTCGACGCCGCGGTCATCCTCGACGGGCGCATCCCGCATGGCATGTTGCTGGAGATCTTCACCGAACGTGGCGCGGGCACCTTGGTCCGGCGCTGATCGGTGCTATATTGACGTAAGACAGACTATTGGGAACGCCTACGTGACGACGATCCTCGAAATCCTGCAGATCCTGCTCAACCTGGTGTGGTGGGTCATCATCGTCCAGGCGATCCTGTCGTGGCTGATCGCGTTCAACGTCATCAACACGTCGAACGACCTGGTCCGCAACGTGTGGCAGGCGCTGGGCGTGATGACCGAGCCGCTGTACCGCCCGATCCGCCGCGTGCTGCCCGATTTCGGCGCGCTCGACCTGTCGCCCGTGGTGGTGCTGATCATCCTGGCGATCCTGGACGTCATCATCCGCAACCAGCTGATCGCCGCCTACACCGGCGCTTGAGCGACTTCGTCCTGGCCGTGCGGGTCACCCCGCGGTCCTCGCGCGCGAGCCTGGGGCCGGGGCGTGATGGCGCGCTTGCCGCACGCGTGACCGCGCCGCCGGTCGATGGCGAAGCGAACGACGCGGTGGTCGCGCTGGTGGCCAGGGCGTTCGGCGTGCCGAAGCGCGACGTGCGGATCGTCGGCGGCGAGACGTCCCGGGAAAAGCGCGTGGCGATCGCGGGGGATGCCAATGCGCTGGCGGCGATCGCGGCGCGGATTGCGAATCCCTAACGCGCGCCCTTCCAACGTCATCCCCGCGGAGGCGGGAATAAATTCTGGCTGACCGGCGTGAGTCTCATCCCGTTCAGTGACGATTGATCCCCGCCTTCGCGGGGATGACGATCGATAGGTCGGCCTCTGCGTGCGACGACTGGCGGATGCAGCAACGCCCCTCTATGAACGCCCGCATGACGGCACAGATCATCAATGGAAAGGCGGCCGCGGCCGCACTTAGGGCTCGCGTGGGCGAGGCGGCGGCGGCGTTCGAGGCGGCGAGCGGCCGCAAGGCGGGCCTGGCGGTAGTGCTGGTCGGCGAGGATCCGGCGTCGGCGGTCTACGTCCGCTCGAAAGGCAAGGCGACCGTCGCGGCCGGCATGGCGAGTTTCGAGCACAAGCTCGATGCCGACATTGCGGAGGCCGACCTGCTCGCGCTGGTCGATCGGCTGAATGCTGACCCGGCGGTCGATGGGATCCTGGTCCAGCTGCCGCTCCCCAAGCATATTCGCGAGAGCGTCGTCATCGAACGCATCGTGCCGGAAAAGGACGTCGACGGTTTCCACCCGGTCAACGCCGGCCGGCTCGCGACCGGTTTGGAGGGCTTCGTCCCCTGCACGCCGCTCGGCTGCCTGATGCTGCTGACGGACGAACTGGGCGATCTGACCGGCAAGGATGCGGTCGTGATCGGCCGGTCGAATATCGTCGGCAAGCCGATGGCGGCGCTGCTGACTCGTGCCAGCGCGACGGTGACGATCGCGCATTCGCGCACCCGGGACCTCGCCGGCCACGTCGGTCGCGCCGACATCGTCGTCGCGGCGGTCGGCATTCCCCATTTCGTGAAGGGCGAATGGCTGAAGCCCGGCGCGACCGTCATCGACGTCGGCATCAACCGCACCGAAAGCGGCCTGGTCGGCGACGTCGATTTCGCTTCGGCTGCCGAGGTGGCCTCTGCCATCACGCCGGTGCCGGGCGGGGTCGGGCCGATGACCATCGCCGTCCTGCTGCGCAACACTTTGGTCGCCGCCTATCGCAACGCGGGACATGCCTTCGACGAGACCAGCCTGTGATCCTGACGCTCTTGGCGATGCAGGTGAGCGCGATCGACGCCGAGCGTGCGTTCGCCGCCCGCGCCGCGAAGGGCGAGCAATGGGCCGCGTTCCGTGATACCGCGGCCGAGGATGCGATGATGTTCGCGCCGCACCCGATGGTCGCGCGCCGCTTCCTGGCCGATCGCCCCGAGCCCAAGCATCCGATCCAGTGGTTCGCGCGCGCCAGCTTCGTTTCGTGCGACGGCAAGACGGCGGTGAACACCGGGCCGTGGGCGGTACCGGCCGAGAAGGCCGCGGGCTATTTTACCACGATCTGGCGCCGCCAGGCCGACGGCGGCTGGAAATGGATCTATGACGGCGGCGAGGCGACGGGTCGGATCGAGCCGGCCGGCGATGCGCCGAAACAGCGCAAGGCGTCGTGCCGCGGTCGGGCGCGCGACGTGATGGGTGCCCCGCAGGAAGGTGCCGAGCAGCAATCCTCCGGCCGCTCCGCCGATTCGACGCTGCAATGGCGCTGGACCTACACGCCCCAGGGCGCGCGGGCGCTGGACGTATATCTGTGGAACGGTCGGCGGATGGAACGGGTGATCGCCAACCGTATCGCCCCCGCTGCCAAGGGGGCGAAGCGATGATCGAACTCTATATCTCCGCCCTGATCACCTTCTTCGTCGTCATCGATCCTCCGGGCTGCGCACCGATCTATGCTGGCCTCACCAGCGGCGCATCGCCGGCGCACGTCCGCGCGATGGCGGTGCGTGCGGTGGTGGTCGCGACGATCATCCTGCTCGTCTTCGCACTGTTCGGCGAAGCGCTGCTCCGGGCGCTTGGCATCGGGCTCGACGCGTTCCGCATCGCCGGCGGCATCATGCTGTTCGTGATCGCGATGGACATGGTCTTCGAACGCCGCACCCAGCGTCGCGAGGAACGCGCGGAAAAGCTGAAGGAGACGCCGGAAGTCGAAGACGTATCGATCTTCCCCATGGCGATGCCGATGATCGCCGGACCCGGCTCGATCGCGTCGGTCATGCTGATGATGTCGCGCACGGAGGGCCTCAGCGCCTCGCTCGTCGTGCTCGCTGCGATGCTGACCATCCTGGTTCTGACGCTGGCCGCCTTGCTCGCGGCGGGCCCGATCATGCGGGTGCTCGGCGCAAAGATCGAAGCGGTCATCACCCGCCTGCTCGGCGTGCTGCTGGCGGCACTCGCCGCACAATTCGTCATCAACGGGGTAAAGGCGAGCTTCTTCGCCGCCTGATCAAATACGCAGGCGCAGAAAAATGGCCGCACCGCCCGCGGGGGCGATGCGGCCTTGATCGAGAACACATGCGGGCGCCGCGCAACGCCCGCATGCTGACTGATCAGAAGTTGATGCCGGCCTGGAAACGGATCGACCGTCCGCCCTGGTAGCCGGTGACGTCGCGGTACAGCGGCGACGCCGTGCCCTCGTCATCGGTGCCATATTCGTTGAAGTTCAGGCGTGCCTTGAGGTTGAGCAGGTTGAACGCGCTGACGCGGAGGTAACCGGTCGCCTTGCCGATTTCCTGCGTGAGCTGGATGTCCAGATCGTTGCGGACCAGCCAGTCGCTCTGGAAGACCGAACCGCGCGGGATCAGCTTCGTCGGACGGGTGACCTTGGGGTTGGTGTTGATCGTTCCATCCGGATTGACCTGGCAGAACGAGCCCGCCGCGCCATAGCCGCCCGCCAGTTCGTCCACTGAGTCGGGCACGCGCCCGATGCAGCCGAACCGCCGCGGCGAGGTCAGCGATGTGTTGAGACCGACCGTGACATTCTTCAGCAGCTGATAGCTGCCATACAGTTTGAAGACGTGACGACGGTCGTTCGGCGAATAGCCGAACTGGCCCGCGGTCAGGCCGGGCTGGTCAAAGTCGGTGGTCAGGCCGGTGTCGGTCTGGCCGTTGTCGGTCTTCACGCCGCCTTCATAGTTGCCGATGACCTTGCCGTAGACCCAGGACGCATCCAGGCTCCACACACCGTCGAATTCGCGACGAACCTCGAGCGTTACCGACCGCGCCGTGCGGACCGCCTTCGGATAGCCAAGTTCGGCGGCAGAGAAGGTCACCGTGCGCCGGGTCGCTTCGCCGCCGATCGGGTCGGACAGCTGGACGGTTGCACCGCTGCCAGGATTGACCAGCACATATTGGTGGAAGCCACCCCAGATGCCGGCGCAGCCCGATATCCGCTGTGCAACGCAATAGTTACGGACGGCTGCGTCGATCGCAACGTCCTCCAGCACTTCGTTCAGCCGTGCCTCGGTATAGAAGGTGCGAAGGCGCCACAGGCCGATCTGCTTTTCGAAGCCGAGGATGTATTCGTCCACCGACTGGGGCTTCAGCGTGGTCGACACCTGCGACTCGGCCGGACGCGGAGACCCGTCGGAGAAGATGGTGCAGGCGCGCACGCCGCTTTCGCCCGGGCAGTTCGCCGCTGCTGCATAGACGATCGGCGTACCGATGATCGGCACGTTGTTCGCCTGCAGCCCGTTGAACGTCGTGTAACGGTCAAAGTAGAGTTCGCCACCCGTCAGGCGGACGTTCGTGTTCGAGGCAACCGGCATGAACAGGCGCCCGAAGCTGCCGAAGACCTTGTCGGTCTGATTGCCGAAAGGATCGAAGGTGACGCCGAGGCGCGGACCCCATTGGTTGCCCGACTTGTAGAAGGTGACATTGGCCGAATTGTTGTTGCTGAACCGATCGTTGCGAACGCCGATATTGACGTTCAACCGGCCCTCCATCAGCGACCAGCTATCCTGCAGATAATAGGCCTCGTTGAGCGATTCGAACCCGCCGACGATGCGATAGGTTCGTGTCCGCAGATAGTCCGTACCGATTGCGAGCCCGCGCGGATCGTTCGCCGCGGCGCGGATGATGCGATAGCCGACGCCACCGCCCGTCCCGATCGACGTCTGCGAAGAGAAGAGTTCTTCGCGGTCATAGCCGAAGCGGATGTGGTGCGAGCCGAGCAGGTTGAAGCGGATATCGACGTCGGCACGATATTGCGTACGCTTGTCGAGCGACTCACCGACGCCACCGCCCGGCGTGGTCAGCGAGATCGGCGAGTTGGCGATACGCGCATCGACGACCGACGGCAGGTTCGAGTTCTGCGGGTTGACCGAGAAGCTCGTGTTGCGGAACTCGACGCGGCCGTAAAGCGCCGAGACCGAGAGCCAGTCGGTGAAGGTGCCCGTGTACTTGCCCGCATAGATCTTGTTGCCGAACAGGAAGTCGGTGCCACCTGAATATGGACCGTCGATGTTACGGATATAGTCGTAGCGGGTGGCAAGCGAGTTGGTGTTGCCATAGGTGCGCGAATAGCTGCTGCCTTCGCTGCTGATGTACGTGCCCTCGAGCCGCTGGCCGTCGAACGGCAGCACGTCGATCTTGATGCCGTAGAACGGCGACGACCCCGAGCTGAACGTACGCGACGTGCCGAGATAGGTGTCGCTCTCGACCAGATACTGGCGCCCTGCACCGACGCTGTCCGTCCGGCGCGCATTGTACATGCCGTAGAAGAAGACGCGATCCTTGATGATCGGACCGCCGAGTTCGAACACCGCATCGGTCCGGCTGCTGCCGCTGAAGCGGTTGACCGAACCGCGGGTATCCGGGGCGTCCCACTTCAGTTCATCCGGCTCCCAGTTGAAGCGCACGGCACCGTGGAACTCGTTCGAGCCCGACTTGCTGGTCGCGTTGGTAAAGCCGCCGGTGCTGCGCCCGAATTCTGCGGCATAGCCACCCGTCTTGACTTCGATCGTCTGGTAGAAGTCGAACGGAATCGTTGCGGGCGCCAGATTGTTGCGGAAGTTGGTGATGTTGATGCCGTTCAGGAAATAGGCATTTTCCGACACCGAGCTGCCGCGGATGCTGCTGAGGCCACCGAAAGCGCCCGAACCTGCGCCGGCGCCCGGCGTCAGCTGGATGACCGCCTGCAGATCGCGAGCGACGGGAACGCGCTGCGCGACGTCCGCGACGTCGATGACCGCGCCGGTGGTCGTGCGATCGAAGTCGGCGCTGGCGATACGGCGGCCGCTGACGACGATCTCACCCGACCCGTCCGCACGTGCCAGCTGGTAACGGTTGGTCGACGAACCGGTCGCCAGACGGACGCCCTGCTCGGTGTATGTTTCAAAGCCCGGCGCCTCGACGGTGACGGTGTACAGTCCCGGCTGCAGCTGGACGATCGTGTATGTACCGTCGCGATTGGTCGTTGTCTCGCGCGTGAAGCCCTGCGCCTCCGACCGGACGGCGACCTTCGCCCCCGTGATGGGCTGTCCCTCGGCATCGACAACCGTACCGCTGGCGTCGATCGTGGTGAAGCTCTGCGCCGCCGCCGGCGTGGCCACCGCAGTCAGGCCAGCCAGTGAAATCGCGGTTCCGGCAAGCAAAAGTGTTGCAGACAGCCGAAAGGGTTTGCGGGCAAGCCGCACCGATGCATCAATCATGTAAGTCCCCTGTGTACCTTACAACCGCGCGCCGCATGCGCGCGGCTTTATCGCTCGACCACCATCCCCGCGGTGACCGAGAGATCTGATTTAAGTTAGCGATTAAAGAAAGGGTATACGATTTTGTCAACTGCCAGCCGTGACAAAAGGGCAACAGACGACAAAATTCCACGAAGACGTGCCCGGCGCGACGTCGCTTGACGCAGACGTCGAGTGCTCCTCACACTCGCGCGTACACGTGAAGTCACCTAGCTAAGGCCCCCATGCAGCTCGTCATCGTCGAATCCCCGGCCAAGGCCAAAACCATCGAGAAATATCTGGGCAAGGACTATCACGTCCTCGCGTCCTACGGGCACGTCCGCGATCTGCCGGCGAAGGACGGGTCGGTGAACCCGGACGAAGACTTCGCGATGGAGTGGGAAACCTACGCCGACAAATCGCGACAGCTCAAAGCGATCACCGACGAGGCGAAGAAGGCGGATCGTCTGATCCTGGCGACCGACCCTGATCGTGAGGGGGAGGCGATCAGCTGGCACGTGCGCGAGGTGCTGAAGAACCGCAAGGCGCTGCCCAAGGAGGTCGAGCGCGTCACGTTCAACGCAATTACCAAGCCCGCGATCCTGAAGGCGATGGAGCAGCCACGCGAGCTGGATACCGATCTGATAGACGCGTACCGCGCGCGCCGGGCGCTCGACTATCTGGTCGGCTTCACCCTGTCGCCGGTGCTGTGGCGCAAGCTGCCGGGCGCCAAGTCGGCGGGCCGCGTCCAATCGGTCGCACTGCGGCTGGTGGTCGAGCGCGAGCGGGAGATCGAAAGCTTCAAACCGCAGGAATATTGGTCGGTCGAGGCGACGTTCGAACAGGACGGCACGCCGTTCGTCGCGCGGCTGACGGGGTGGGAAGGCAAGAAGCTCGATCGCCTGTCGATCGGGGACGAGGGCACCGCCAATCGCGCCAAAGCGGCGGTCGAGGCGGGACGTTTCTCGGTCGCCCGCGTCGAGACCAAGCCCGCGACGCGCAACCCGCCGCCGCCCTTCACCACCTCGACGCTGCAGCAGGAGGCTGCGCGCAAGCTCGGCTTTTCGGCCAGCCACACGATGCGGATCGCGCAGGCGCTGTATGAGGACGGCGCGATCACTTATATGCGGACCGATGGCGTCCAGATGGACGGGTCGGCGATCGATGCGGCGCGCAAAGCCGTGATCGAGCGCTACGACGGCGGCTATGTCCCGGAAAAGCCGCGGCAATATCAGACGAAGGCGAAGAACGCGCAGGAAGCGCACGAGGCGATCCGACCGACCGATTTCTCGAAAGATCGCGCAGGCTCGGGCGACCATGGCCGGCTGTACGAACTGATCTGGAAGCGTGCGCTCGCCAGCCAGATGGCGGCGGCGCGGATGGAGCGGACCTCGATCGAGCTGGAGGACGGGACTGGCCAGTGCGTGCTGCGGGCGACCGGCCAGGTCGTGCTCTTCCCCGGCTATCTCGCACTGTACGAGGAAGGCCGCGACGATGATGGTGATGAAGACAGCCGCCGCCTGCCGCATCTGAAGTCGGGCGATGCGCCCGCGAAGACGGGCGTCAAAGCTGAGCAGCATTTCACCCAGCCCCCGCCGCGCTTCTCCGACGCATCGCTGATCAAGCGGCTGGAGGAACTCGGCATCGGGCGTCCGTCGACCTATGCGTCGATCATCGATGTGTTGAAGGACCGCGGCTACGTCCGGCTCGAGAAGAACCGCTTCTACGCCGAGGAATCGGGCCGGCTGCTGACCGCGTTCCTGGAGCGGTTCTTCGAGAAATACGTCAGCTATGATTTTACCGCGGGGCTCGAGGAAGAGCTGGACGACGTGTCGGGCGGCCGCGCCGAATGGCAGGCGGTGCTGGAAGCGTTCTGGCGCGACTTCAAGCCGCGCACGGATGAGGTCAAGGAACGCCAGCCGAGCGAAGTCACCGCCGCACTCGACGAGTTCCTGAGCGACTATCTGTTCCCGCCCAAGGACGACGGCAGCGACCCGCGTGCCTGCCCGAACTGCGGCGATGGGCGGTTGTCCTTGCGCGGTGGCCGGTTCGGGGCTTTCGTCGCCTGCTCCAACTATCCGGAGTGTAAATATACCCGGCGCTTCGCCCAGCCTGGCGGCGGTGCGGGCGAGGATACGGGCCCCGAGACGCTCGGCACCGATCCCGAGACTAACCTGCCGGTTGAGCGCAAGTCGGGACGGTTCGGCCCGTACATCCAGCTCGGCGAGGGCAAGGAGGCCAAGCGCGCGTCGATTCCGAAGGATATCGGGGAACTCGATCTCGATTGGGCCCTGAAGCTGCTGAGCCTGCCGCGGACGATCGGCGATCATCCGGAAACGGGTGCGCCGATCACGGCGTCGATCGGGCGCTATGGGCCGTACCTGGCGCACAATGGCAAATATGCGCGGTTGCAGTCGACCGCGGACGTGTTCGAGACGGGCATGAACGCCGCGGTCGTCAAGCTCGCCGAGGCGGCGGCAGGCGGCGGGCGTCCCGCACGCGGCGCGGCGCGCGAGCCCTTGAAGGTGCTGGGCAAGCATCCGCGCACCGAGGCCGAGATCAAGCTGATGGAGGGGCGTTATGGACCCTATGTCACGGACGGCGAGACGAATGCGACGCTGCCCAAGACGATCCAGCCCGACGAGCTGACGCTCGAGGAAGCCGCCCAGCTGATCGACGCGCGTGCGGCGGCGGCGCCGGCGAAGAAGGGCAGGAAGAAGGCGGCGCCGAAGAAGGCAGCGGCGGCCAAGAAGCCCGCAGCGAAGAAGGCGCCGGCGAAGAAGGCTGCGGCGAAGAAGACTGACTGATCTCTATTCGTCATCCCCGCGAAGGCGGGGATCAATTCTGGCTGGCCTTTCGAAAAACGCCGTGACGTCAGCCAGAATTCATTCCCGCCTTCGCGGGAATGACGGGGGTTAGGGTGGTGGGCTTTAAGGTCGCGCCGCGGCAGAGCCCGCGTCGTCGGTCGGGCTGGCGCCCGCCGGCCGGTCGGTATTGTCCGCGTTGCGGACCGGAGCCGCCGCTACGCCGCGTTCCTCAATCCCGACTGCAACCAAGCCCGCGCCGCCTTCTGCGCGACGATGATGTCGCGCGCGCTCATTTCGTCGGCGATTTCGGCGCGGCATTCCTGGGCGCGGGTGTTGCCGGCGATGGCGGCGAGGTTGAACCATTTATGCGCTTCGATAAGGTCGATATCGACACCCTGCGCGCCGGTCGAATAGGCGATGCCCAGGTCGAAATAGGCCTTCACATTGCCGCGTGCAGCGTCGCGCATCCGGCTTTCGATCAGGAAGGCGGCAGTCTTTTCACTGATAGCCATTGTCCAAACCCCTTTTTCATTAGGGGCAGGTTTGACGATCAAATGTAAGAGAATGGTTAACGCGATTAACCGTGTTCGTTCACCGCGATATTGTCGATCAGGCGGGTGCCGGCGATCTTCGCCGCGGCAAGCAGCCGGCGGGGGCGGCCGGGGACCGGCTCGGCAAGGGTTTCGGCATCGACCAACTCGACGTAATCGACGGTGAAGCCCGCCGCGCCCAGCGTATCGCGCGCGGTCGCCAGCGCCTCTGCCGGATCGATGCCATTGCCGATCGCGGTGGCTGCAACGCCCAGCGCGCGTGGCAGCGCCACCGCCTTCGCGCGATCCTCGGCGATGAGGTAGGCGTTGCGCGAGGATAGCGCCAGACCGTCGTCGTCGCGCTGTGTGGGCACGCCGCGGATGTCGATGTCGAAGTCGAGGTCGGCGACCATCCGGCGGATGACGGCGAGTTGCTGGAAGTCCTTTTCGCCAAACAGCGCGACGTCGGGGCGGACTTGGTTGAACAGCTTGGCGACGACGGTCGCGACGCCGTCGAAATGGCCGGGCCGCGCGGCGCCGTCCAGCCCATCGCTGACGCCGGAGACCGACACGTTGGTCGCAAAGCCGTCCGGATAGACCTCCTCGACCCCGGGCATCCAAAGCACGTCGACGCCTGCTTCGCTCACCATCCGCGCGTCGGCCAGTTCCTTGCGCGGATAGCGCGACAGATCCTCGTTCGCGCCGAACTGCTTGGGGTTGACGAAGATCGACACGACCACGCGGCGTGCCGCCAGTTTCGCTTCGGCGACCAGGGCCATATGCCCGGCATGGAGCGCGCCCATCGTGGGGACGAGCGCGATGTCCTCGCCGGCCTCGCGGAAGGCGGACAGCGCCGAACGGAGCTCGGCGAGGCGACGGATGGTTTGCACGGCGGTATGCCCTTCGGTAAAGCGGACCCGGGCTCTTACGGATCGCATCGCGACCGATCAACATGGGGATTGTCGCCGCCTTGGCAGACGCAACGAACAACCTGCACGTCATCGTTTTCGCTAACGAAAAGGGCGGGACGGGCAAGTCGACGACCGCGGTTCACGTCGCCATTGCGCTGGCGGCGCGGGGTGCGCGCGTCGCCGCGTTCGACCTCGACCACCGCCAGCGGACGATGGGACGCTATCTCGACAATCGTGCCGCGACGCAGAAGCGGACCGGGCGCGAACTGATCACGCCGGTCCATGCGACGCATGACGGGGTGAGCGACGACCTGTTCGGCGAAACGCTCGACCGGCTGAGCGTCGACGCCGATTTCCTCGTCATCGACACCCCCGGCCGCGACGACAAGTTCGCCCGGATCGCGGCGACCAACGCCGATACGCTCGTCACGCCGATGAACGACAGCTTCGTCGATTTCGACCTGATCGGCCATGTCGATCCCGACACGTTCAAGGTGACGCGCCCCAGCTTCTATTCCGAACTGATCTGGGAAGCGCGCAAGACCCGCGCGCGCGCCGATGGCGCGACGATCGACTGGGTCGTGCTGCGCAATCGCCTGCAGCATATCGAGGCGCGCAACATGCGCCGCGTGTCGGAAGCGATCGACCAGCTGTCGAAGCGCGTCGGGTTTCGCGTCATTCCGGGCCTATCGGAGCGCGTGATCTACCGCGAGCTGTTTCCATCGGGCCTGACGATGCTCGATTCGAAGGAATTCGGTGCGATGGGCCTAAGCCACGTCGCCGCGCGGCAGGAACTGCGCGAGATGATGTCGGGTCTGGCGCTGCCCGAACCGGCAATGCCCCTGTTCGAAGGGGCGGCCGCCTGATGGCGAAGATCCTGCTGGCGCTGGCGCTGATGGCGGCGGTGTGGTGGGTGCTGAAGCCCAAGGCGAAGACGCGACTGCCCGAGATCGATCGCGCGCGCGACATCCTGGGCCTGAGCGCCGATGCGAGCGCAGAGGACGTCCGTGCAGCGCATCGCCGGCTGCTGGCGGGCGTCCACCCCGATCGCGGAGGCTCGGCCGAACTCACCCGCCAGATCAACGATGCGCGCGACGTGCTGCTGCGGCGGCTGGGCGCATAACATTTCGCACGTGCAACCAAAACGTCACTCAAGCTTTGCATAGAACGACTTTCGCCCCCACCCCGTTCGTGCTGAGCTTGTCGAAGCACCGTTCTTCGTGCCTCGAGCGATCAGCGGGCGTATCGAAGAACGGCCCTTCGACAGGCTCAGGGCGAACGGGGTGGGGTCAATGCGTTTGATTGGAGGACCAATGACCCATCGTTTCGACCCCACGTCCCTTCGCGAATATGACATCCGTGGCATCGTCGGGAAGACACTGGGGGCCGACGACGCGCGCGCGATCGGGCGGGGTTTCGCGACCTTGGTGCGCCGCGCCGGTGGCACGCGCGTGGCGGTCGGCCGTGACGGCCGCGTCTCGTCGGAAATGCTGGAGGCGGCGCTGGTCGACGGGCTGACCGCGTCGGGCGTCGATGTCGTGCGTGTCGGCCTGGGCCCGACGCCGATGCTCTATTATGCCGAAGCGACGCTGGAGGTGGACGGCGGCATCCAGATTACCGGCAGCCATAACCCGGCCGATTACAACGGTTTCAAGATGGTGCTGCAGCACAAGCCGTTCTTCGGCGAACAGATCCAGCAACTCGGCACGATGGCGGCCGCGGGGGACTGGGACGAGGGCGAAGGTACGGTCTCAGACGCCGATATCGAGGACACCTATGTCGGCCGCCTTCTCGCGGGCTATTCCGGCGGCACATTCCGCATCGGTTGGGACGCGGGTAATGGCGCCGCCGGCCGCGTCATCGAGAAGCTCGTCCAGCAGCTTCCGGGTGAGCACCACACGCTGTTCACCGATATAGACGGCAATTTCCCGAACCATCATCCCGATCCTACCGAAGAAAAGAACCTTGCCGATCTGAAACGCCTTGTCGCCGAAAAGAACCTCGATTTCGGATTGGCTTTCGACGGCGACGGCGACCGGGTGGGCGCGATCGACGGTCAGGGCCGTGTCGTGTGGGGCGATCAGCTGCTGTCTATCCTGGCTGTGCCGGTGCTGCGCAAGGAGCCGGGTGCGACGATCATCGCCGACGTGAAGGCATCGCAGATGCTGTATGACCGCATCGCCGAACTGGGCGGCAAGCCGCTGATGTGGAAGACCGGCCACAGCCTGGTTAAGACCAAGATGAAGGAAACGAACGCGCCGCTGGCCGGTGAGATGTCGGGCCACATCTTCTTTGCGCAGGACTATTACGGCTTCGACGACGCGCAATATGCCGCGGTGCAGATCATCAATGCGGTGCATGTGACCGGCAAGTCGATGACCGAGTTGCGGAGCGACATGCCGGCGCTCGTCAACACGCCCGAAATGCGGTTCCAGGTCGATGAAGCCCGAAAGTTCGCGGTCGTCGAGGAAGTGCTCGACCGACTGGAGGCCGAAGGCGCTGACGTCAATCGCACCGACGGCGCGCGCGTCAACACCGCCGACGGCTGGTGGCTGCTGCGTGCATCGAACACGCAGGACGTGCTGGTCGCCCGCGCCGAGGCGAAGGACCAGGCCGGGCTCGACCGGCTGATGGCGATGATCGATGCGCAACTGGCGGCAAGCGGTCTCGAACGGGGCCCGCAGGCGGGGCATTGAAAAAGGAAGATTGATTCAGAGAAGGCGCGAAGGCGCTAAGAAGGCTTTTGTACGCAGCGGCGCGGAGGCGCAGAGATTATCGGCCTGCCGCGGCAGCGGCCCTTTATCGTCGAGCGCCGCGGGCCGAGAGTTTCGCTAACGCGAAACGGTGTGCCAGGCGAACATCCTCTGCGCTTCCCGCCTCCGCGTGCAAACCTATCTTCTTACTCTTCGCGCCTTTGCGCCGTCTCTGAACAGCCCTTCTTCCTTCTTGCCGCCAAAGCCCCCAAATAGGCCCGATGCGTCCAACCCCCAGCATCGTCCGCGTCATCGATCTCGAAACCACCGGCAACGCGCCGCCCGCCCACGCCGTGGTCGAGATCGGCTGGCAGGACGTGGCGCTCCAGCCTGACGGGCGGTGGGAGCTGGAGGGCGAGGGCGGCAGCGTGCTGGTCAATCCTGGCCGGCCGATCCCGCCCGTGACGATGGCGGTCCACCATATCCGGGACGAGGACGTTGCCGACGCACGCTACTGGCATGACGTCGCGCGGCCGATCCTCGACCCCTGGCCACGTCGCGTCGCGCTTGCGGCGCATCGGGCCAGCTTCGAGCAGCAGTTCTGCACCGCGGCGCTGACCCACGGCAATCAATGGATCTGCACCTGGAAATGCGCGCTCCGGCTGTGGCCTGACAGCCCCGGCTTCTCGAACCAGATGCTACGCTATTGGCGCAAGCCTGCGGGGCTGGAGCATGAGCGCGGCCTTCCCGCCCACCGGGCATTTCCCGATGCCTATGTCACCGCCTTCCACGTCCGCGACCAGCTCAATGAAGCGTCGGTCGCGCAGCTGGTCGAATGGACCGAAGCGCCGGGGCTGCTGCCGCGCGTCCGCTACGGCCCCGACCGTGGCAAGGAATGGCGCGAGATCGACAACGAAAGCCTGGCCGGCTTTCTTACCGATCGCGACGTTGATATCCGCTTCACCGCAGAGACCGAGCTCGCCCGCCGGCGGGGCGGGGGTGAGATCGGCCGGGCGTCGGCGCAGGAACTCCTGCTCTAATTTATTGCAACGTCGAGCGAATTCCGTAAGGCCGAATCGTGGCCTGGGGGGTATCCGCACAGATCCGCGACGATGATCGCGCGCTTCGCCGGCTGCTGCTGTGGGCGATGGGGCTGGGGTTCGCCGCGCTACTGGGCGCGGGCATCGCCGCCTGGTCGAGCACCGAACGCACGCAACGCTACGCCGCGCTGGTCGATCACAGCTATCAGGTGCGCGACGCCATAGGGCGGTTCCAGGTCACGCTCGAACAGTCGGAGACGGCGCGGCGCGGCTACCTGCTGACCGGCGCGGAGATATTCCGCGTGACCTACCGCGAAAACGCCGACCGGCTGGAGCGCGAACTGAGCGAGATCGAATCGCTGACGCTCGACAATTCCACCCAGACCGAAGCCGTCGCGCGTATCCGCCGCCTGCTCGAGCGGGTGCAGGAAAGCCGGGATCGGTCGATGCAGCTGGTCGGCACGGGCAGCCGGGCCTTTGCGGTCGAGTTGTTCGACAGCGACGGATCGGTCATCGGCGTGCGGGCGATCCGGGCGCGCCTGCGCGTGATGCTGGCCGCGGAAGAGTCGCTGCTCGACGTGCGCGGTGCGGACCAGCGGGCCAGCACGGCCGCGTTCCTGACCGCGCTGGGCGCGGCGGGGCTGCTGGTGATGCTGGTCGCCGGCGTTTCGTTCATCACCATTTTCCGCTTCACGCGCGACCTGGGGGCGTCTCGCGCGCGGTTGCAGGAACTGAACGACACGCTGGAGGATCAGGTGGCCGAACGCACGACCGATCTCGCCCGTGCCAATGAGGAGATCCAGCGCTTCGCCTATATCGTCAGTCACGACCTGCGCTCGCCGCTCGTCAACGTCATGGGCTTCACCGCCGAGCTGGAGGCGGGGCAGAAGGCGTTGGCGGAGATGGTCGATCGCGCCGACCGCGACGCGCCCGATGTCGTCACCGACGAAGCGCGGTTCGCCGCGCGAGAGGATCTGCCCGAGGCGATCGGCTTCATCCGCACCTCGACGCAGAAGATGGACCGGCTGATCAACGCCATCCTGAAACTGTCGCGCGAAGGCCGCCGCACGATCGCGCCCGAGCCGATCGACATGGCGGCACTCGTCTCCGGTATCCGTGACACGCTGCAGCACAGGCTCGACGAGGTGGGGGGAACGGTGGATGTCGCCGGCACCCTCCCGTCGATCGTCACCGACCGGCTGGCGATCGAGCAGGTGTTCGCCAACGTCATCGAGAATGCGGTAAAATACCGCCATCCGACCCGCCCGGTGCGCGTCACGGTGCGCGGGCGCCAGGTCGCCGGACGCGCGATGTTCGAGATTGCCGACAATGGGCGCGGGATCGACCCGCGCGATCATCAGCGCGTGTTCGACCTGTTTCGCCGCTCGGGCGCGCAGGATCAGCCGGGCGAAGGCATCGGCCTGGCCCATGTCCGCGCCTTGACCTACCGGCTGGGCGGGACCATCGATGTCGCGTCCGAGCTGGGAGAGGGCGCGACCTTCCGCATCAATCTTCCGCTCACCATCGAAACGTCAGGGCCGCTTGCATGAACGCGCATCAATCCGTCACCATCGTCATGATCGAGGACGATGAAGGCCATGCCCGGCTGATCGAGAAGAACATCCGCCGCGCCGGCATCAACAACGACATCCGCCATTTCACCGATGGCACCTCGGCGCTCGATTACATGTTCAACGACGCGGCCGGGCCTGCGCTGAATGGTCCGGCGCTGATCCTGCTCGATCTCAACCTGCCTGACATGAGCGGCACCGACATCCTGGCCAAGGTGAAGGCCGAAGGATCGGCGGTGAAGCGCACGCCGGTCGTGGTGCTGACGACCACCGACGACAAGGTCGAAATCCAGCGCTGCTACGATCTCGGCTGCAACGTCTACATCACCAAGCCGGTGAACTACGAGAATTTCGCAACGGCGATCCGCCAGCTGGGGCTGTTCCTGTCGGTGATCCAGGTTCCGGACCAGGCCGAATAGTGCCTCACGCTGGCGCCCGCATTCTCTATATCGACGACGACGCCGGCTTGTGCCGGCTCGCCGAACGCGCGCTGACGCGCCGCGGGATGCACGTCACCACCGCGAGCGGGGGCGAGGCGGGGCTGGCTCTGGCGTCGGAGCAGCGGTTCGATCTGGTCGCGGTCGACCATTACATGCCGGGGCTCGACGGGCTGGAGACGCTGAAGCGGCTGCGCCAGCTGGCCGAGCCTCCTGCGGTCGTCTACGTCTCGGGTTCCGAGGACGCGCGTGTCGCGGTCGCAGCGATGAAGGCGGGTGCGGCCGACTATGTCGTGAAGACGGTGGGCGAGGATTTCTTCGATCTGCTGACCTCGACCATCGCCAATGTCATGATCAAGCAGGCGCTCCAGCGCGGCAAGGATCTGGCAGAGGCGGAGCTGCGCGCATCGAACGCGCGGCTCGAGGCGCTGCTGAAGGAGGTCAATCACCGCGTCGCCAATTCGCTGCAGCTGGTGTCGGCGTTCGTCCACCTCCAGTCGAGCCAGATTCAGGACGAGGCCGCCCGCGCCGCGCTGCAGGACACACAGGCGCGCATAGCCGCGATCGGTGCGGTCCATCGCCGGCTCTACACCTCGAACGACGTCGAGGGTGTGGAGATGGACGAATATCTGCGCGCGCTGGTCGATGAACTTGGCCAGGCGTGGTCCGGCAGCCCGGATCACCGCATCCTGCTGACCAGCGACCCCATCCGTCTGCCGACCGACCGCGCGGTGTCGGTGGGGGTGATCGTCAACGAACTCGTCAGCAATGCGTGCAAATATGCGTATGGCGAAAGCTGCGGCGGGGAAATTCGCGTCGCGCTGCGGCGACAGGGCGACGACCGGTTCGAGTTGGCTGTCGAAGACGACGGGGTCGGCTTCGACGAAGGCGCGGCGCCGAAGGGCACGGGGCTGGGCACCAAGCTGGTGCGGACCATGGCGCAGAGCCTGCAATCCTCGGTCGTCTATACCCCGAATGACCCGCGCGGCCTGCGCGCAACATTGGTCGCTTCGCTCAACTGACGCTTGCCGCGGGCGAAGGCACGGCTAATCTCCTGTTCGAACAAGCGTCTGGGCACCCGCAGGTGCCATCATCTCCGTTCGCCCCGAGCCTGTCGAAGGGCCGTACTTCGTGTCGCGAGGTGTTCGCGGGCGTATCGCGGTACGGTGCTTCGACAAGCGCGGCGCGAACGGTGTGTGGTGAGGGCGCAAGCGATCAAGGGGAGAGCTATGATGGATCGGCGGGAATTTCTGGCCTCGACGGCAGCGGCGGGGGCGATCGGGCTGGCGCCGGCGAAGGCGTTGGCGGCCGAGGCCGCACCTGCGGCGGGATCGGGCGATGCGGCGCTCAATGCGCAGTTCACCCGTATCTTCATAGAAGCGGGACTGCGCTCGCCTGAACTCGCGACCTCGCTCGGTTTCGACAAGGGGTCGGGCGCGGCGTTGAAGCGCAAGCTGAACGATCGCAGCCCGGCGGCCAAAGCGGAGAATCTCGCGCGGACAAAGGCCGCGATCGCGACGGTCGAGGGGTTCGACCCGGCGACCCTGTCGAAGGGCGCGAAGCTCAACCGCGAGGTCGTGCTCTACCAGCTGCGCTCGCAGATCGTCGGACAGGAGCGATTCGGCGTCGATTCGCCGCAGCGCCCGTTCATCATCACCCAGCAGGGTGGCGCCTATTTCTCGATCCCCGATTTCCTGAATTCGTCGCATACCATTCAGACCGCGGACGATGCCGAAGCCTATCTCGATCGCACCCGCGCGTTCGCGACGGCGCTCGATCAGGACAGCGCCAACCAGGAGGCGCAGGCGGCGCGGGGCTATCTGGCGCCGGCTTTCTCGCTCGATCTCGCGCTCGGGCAGATGGCGGCGCTGCGCAAGCCGGCCCCGGCCGACAACACGCTGACCCAGTCGATCGTGCGCCGCACCAACGGCAAGATCCCGGGCGACTGGAGTGCGCGCTGTGCCGCGATCGTCGAGAAGGAGGTCTATCCTGCGCTGGACCGCCAGATCGCGCTAGTGACGAACCTCCGCAAGACTGCACGGACGTCGGCGGGCCTGTGGGACGTGCCGCAGGGCGCCGCCCTCTATGCCGCGGCACTCGAACAAGCGACGACGACCAAATTCACACCGGACGAGGTGCACACGCTCGGCCTGCAGCAGGTCGCCGAGATCAGCGCGCAGCTCGACACGATCCTGAAGAGCCAGGGCCTGACCCGCGGCACCGTCGGCGAGCGGCTGACCGCGCTCAACGCGCGCGGCGACCAACTTTATCTCGACACGCCGGCGAGCAAGAAGGAGCTGATCGACGGCCTGAACGCCGGCAACGCCGCGATGCAGGCGAAGCTGGCGCGGGCGTTCAATAATCCGCCCAACGCGCCGCTGATGATCCAGGCGGTGCCGGCCGAGATCCAGGACGGCGCGTCGAACGGCTATTACAGCCGTGCCGCGCTCGATGGCTCGCGTCCGGCGATCTACTGGATCAACCTCAAATCGGTCGGCGACTGGCCGAAGTATACGCTGCCGTCGCTGACCTATCACGAGGGCGTGCCCGGTCATCACCTGCAGATCACGATCGCGCAAGGGTCCGACCAGCCGCTGATCCGCAAGGTCGGCGGGTTCAGCGCGTATAGCGAGGGTTGGGCGCTCTATGCCGAACAGGTCGCCGACGAACTGGGCGGCTATGCGACGCCGCTGGAGAAGGCGGGCTACCTCCAGTCCTTCCTGTTCCGTGCCGCGCGGCTGGTGGTCGATACCGGCATCCACGCCAAGCGCTGGACCCGCGAACAGGCGACCGATTATCTGGTCAAGACGACCGGCTTCGCGCGGCCCCGGTCGCAGCGCGAGGTGGAGCGTTATTGCACGCAAGCCGGCCAGGCGTGCAGTTACAAGGTCGGCCACATCGCCTGGCTGCGCGCGCGAGACAATGCCCGCAAGATCCTGGGCGCAAAGTACGACGTGAAGACGTTCCACGAGGTGCTGCGCGATGGCGCCGTACCGCTGACGATTCTGGAGCGGCTGGTCGAGGAACGGGCGCGGGCGCTGGTGTGAAGGCAAAGCTCCCTCTCCCCTTCAGGGGAGAGGGCCGGGGAGAGGGGAAGGTGTTCCACTGGGTCCGAAGCTCGCGGCATTGCCCCTCTCGCAACCCTCTCCCCTGAAGGGGAGAGGGCTATCGCGCGTGGAACCCCAGACGCGAAACTGCTTTCTCCCGAGCAAAAGGGAGACCAACTCATGTTACGCCGCCTGACCCTCGCCACCGCCACTGCGGCGCTGGCCCTGTCCCCCATCGCCGCCAGTGCCCAGACGGCGCGCGCGATCACCCAGTCCGACCGGGCGCAGGGCGCGCAGGCGAACCCGGAACTCGTCGCGCAGTTCGGCGGGCGCTACGACGGCCCGCAGGCGGCCTTCGTCGAGCGGGTCGGCAAGCGTGTCGCGCTGCAGTCCGGCCTGTCGAATTCGCAGAACGACTTTACCGTCCAGCTGCTCAACTCGCCGGTCGAGAACGCCTTCGCGATCCCTGGCGGCTATGTCTACGTCACCCGCCAGCTGCTTGCCTTGATGAACAGCGAAGACGAGCTGGCGTTCGTCATGGGGCATGAGGTCGGCCACGTCGCCGCGCGGCATTCGGCGGGCCGGCAGAAGACCTCGACGATCGGCGGCGTCCTGGCGGGCATCGTCGGTGCTGTCGCCGGCAATTCGGGCGTCGGCCAGCTGATCGGTGCCGGCGCGCAGCAGGCAGCGGGGCTCTACACCCTGAAATATGGCCGCGACCAGGAATATCAGGCCGATACGCTCGGCATCCGCTACGTGGCGGGGGCCGGCTACGATCCCAATGCGGCGCCGTTGATCTTGGGTTCGCTGGGGGCGGAGACGGCGCTGGAAGCACGCGCGGCCGGGCGGAACGCCGCGGCGGTGCCGACATGGCTCAGCACCCACCCGTCGAATGCGGCGCGCGTCCAGCGCGCGCGGCAACTGGCGCAGCAGACAGCATCGACAAACATGCGCGCCGGTCAGGACACTGGCTTTCTGCGTATGCTCGACGGGATGGTCTATGACGACGACCCCGCGCAGGGCGTGATCGATGGCCAGACCTTCCGCCATCCGCAGCTGCGGTTCCGCTTCACCGCGCCGACCGGCTACACCATCGCCAATGCCGCCGACGCGGTGACCGTTGCCGGCCAGCGCGGACAGGCGCAGCTGTCCGCCGCCGGCCGCACGTCGCCTGCCGCCGCGGTCGTTCAGCGCTTCCAGGCGATCGGCGGACGGATCGACGCGTCGCAGGTGCGCGAGACCATGATCGGTGGCCGCGCGTCCGCCGTCGCGACGACCACGGCCGCCGCCAACAACCAGCGTGTCGATGCGACCGTCATCGCCACCACGCTGCCGTCGGGCACCTACACCTGGACGATCGTGACGCCGCAAGGCTCGGGGATCGGCCCGTTCGAGCCGCTGCTTGACAGTTTCGCGCCGCTCAGCGCGACGGAGGCCGGGCAGATCCGCGGCAAGCGCATCCGCATTCACACGGTACGCGCCGGCGACACGATCGACAGCCTGGCGCGGCAGATGGCCTATCCGACCCTGCAGCGGGACCGTTTCCTGACATTGAACGGCATCGCGGATGGGACGACGCTTCGCCCCGGCACGCTCGTGAAGCTGGTGGTGGCTGGATAGCGGCGCGCGAGCGCGCTAAGCGGGCCGGATGACTCGTCCGGCCCTTTCCGTCGTGATCCCCTGCTATAACGAGGAAGCCTGCCTCGAGCAGTTGCACGCCCGCGTGTCCGCGGCTGCGCGCGCGGCGGTGGGCGACGATCATGAGATCGTCCTCGTCAACGACGGCTCGCGCGATACCAGCTGGAGCGTGATGCAGCGCCTGTCCACGCTCGACCCGCGGCTGGTCGCGATCAACCTGTCGCGTAATCACGGCCACCAACTGGCGCTGACTGCGGGGCTCGACCTGTGCGCCGGCGAGCAGATCCTGGTGATTGATGCCGACTTGCAGGATCCGCCCGAACTGCTGACCGACATGCGGGCGGCAATGGTCGAGCAGCAGGCCGATGTCGTCTACGCCGTGCGGCGCAAGCGCGATGGCGAGACGTTCTTCAAGAAAGCGACCGCATCTGCCTTCTACCGGGTGCTCGATCGGGTGACCGACGTGCCGATCCCCCTCGACACCGGCGACTTCCGCCTGATGAGCCGGCGCGCGCTCGACGCATTTCTGTCGTTACCCGAACAGGCGCGCTTCATCCGTGGCATGGTCGCCTGGGTGGGGTTCCGCCAGGTCCCGTTCCTTTATGACCGGCACGAGCGACTGGCGGGCGAAAGCAAATATCCGCTCGGCAAGATGATCCGTTTCGCGCTCGACGCGGTGACGGGTTTCTCGACCGCGCCGCTGCGGTTTGCCAGCCACGTCGGCCTTGCGCTGACGGGGGCGACGGTGCTCCTGTTTCTGTACGTCATGGGCAGCTTCGTGCTCGGCCGCACGGTTCAGGGATGGACCTCGACAATGCTCGTCGTGCTGTTCCTAGGCTCGGTGCAGATGTTCGTGCTGGGGATGATCGGCGAATATCTCGGGCGGCTGTACGTCGAATCCAAGAAGCGACCGCTGTATCTGGTCGCGGACGTGGCGGGCCCGGTACAGGGCCGCGCGAGCCTGGGCTATCGCGCCGGCGAAGGCCCACGTCCGGTGCGACCGGAGCCGACCGAGGGTCTGATCGCCGCGACACCGCAGGACGAGGGCTGATCCCCTGGAGTCCCTGCCATCCGGGGAGGGGGCCGGGGGCGGGGATGTCTTACCTAGAATATCGTTCGCGGACAGGCCCCACCCCAACCCCTCCCCTGAAGGGGAGGGGCTTGTTACTTCGTCACCAACGTAATCAGCGACAGTCCCGGCGTCAGCGGTACGCGCCCGAGCAGGTGGCGCTCGACGCGGAAGATCGTTTCGAACAGCGCGTTCAGCGGCTTGGGCGGCGGGGAATCGTCGCTGTCGTCCTTGCCCGTCAGCTTGCCGGCGACGCGCGCCGCGACTGCGGCGGGAAACAGCAGCGAGTTGAACCAGCGTAGGCCGTTGTGCGTCAGGCCCGCGTCGCGGATCGCCTTGTCGAGCGTCGCCTTCGAATAGCGGCGCTTGTGATGGTTCACGACGTCGTGCGCGCTCCACATCCACTGGTGCGCAGGCACCGCGACCAGGATCTTGCCGCCGGGCTTCAGCGCTTCGGCCATCGCTTTGAGTGCCGCGACATCGTCGTCGATATGTTCGATGACGTCGAGCACTGCGACCATGTCGTAGCTGCCCCGCTCGACGCCCGAGAGTTCGGGGAGCGGCGCGGTGCCGACCGGCTTGCCCAGTCGCTGGCTGGCGATCTCGCGCGCCGCCTCGTCGATCTCGATCGCATCGACCTCACCGAAGCTAGCCAGCATCGGTAGGTTGTGGCCGGTGCCGCAACCGATCTCCAGGATGCGGGCGTCCTTGGGCAAGCCTGCGAAGCGCTCGACATAGTCCGACAGGATGTCGCGGCGGGCGCGATACCACCAATGGGTGGAATCGTGCGCGGCCATGCGGTCATAGACGATACGGTCCATTAGGGTCCAAACTCACTCAGGACGGGGATCGTGATCGCCCGCAGGAAGACGCTGACAAGGAGTGCAGCGCAGTCGTGTAGCGGCGCTACACGCAAGCAAGCGACGCCGTCCAGCGCCTTCCTGCGGGCGACCGCTTCGCGGCGGGCCGATTTTGACCCAGGGCGGCGTCGCGAGCCAAAGTCCCCTGGGGTCACGATGCATGAGCATCGCTCCGCTCCTCGCTTCTTGCCCTGAACCAAAATCGGCTCGGTCACGACCCCGTCCTGAGTGAGTTTGGACCCTTATCCGAAAACCCAATTGCGGTTGATCGCGAACATCGCGAGAGGCGTGACGAAGAGCAAAGGCAGGACCGGCGTCCAGTCGGGCAGACCGAAGGCGTTGACGCACAACCACGTCCAGAAGGCATTCATCGCATAGCTGATGAGGCTGGCGACGAAAAAGCGGAACGTCGTCTTGCCCGGATTGTCGCGGGTGCCGTGGCCGCGGAAGCTCCAGCGGCTGTGGAGCACATAGCCGACAGCGACGCACACCACATAGGCCGCCGCCATCGCCGCCTGCGGGTGGATAGGCGTCGTCAGCACGAGCCCGGTGTAGAGCCCCGCCCCGAGCAGCGTCACGCCGCCGCCGGTGATGGCGTAGCGGATCAACTGGCCGAGCATCCCGCTCGAATTCAGATGTTGGAGTGCGCGCGATACCAAAGAAATGCTCCTCAACCGTTCGGGCTGAGCTTGTCGAAGCCCTGCCCTTTCTTCTAACCGGCGTAAAGAAGAACGGCCCTTCGACGGGCTCAGGGCGAACGGATGTGGGTGGGCGTTTATCTCCCTCTCCGGCACGGGGGAAGCGAATTGATCGATAGCCGGCCGTCGCGCCTCGAAAGCCTGTTAGCCAGGCACTGGCGCGAGATCACGATCATCGCCTGGTTCGCGATCGCCGCCTATTGGCTGTGGGATCGCTGGGGCGCAGTCTATTGGCTGGCGCTCGGCGATACCGACGACAACATGCGACTGATGCAGGTGCGCGGGCTGCTGTCGGGGCAGGGCTGGTACGACCTGACCCAATATCGCCTGAACCCGCCCCGGGGGTTCAACATCCACTGGAGCCGTATCGTCGACCTGCCGATCGCGGCGCTGATCCTGATCTTCAAGCCGTTCGTCGGCACCGCCTGGGCGGAGCGGCTGGCGTGCGGCATCGCGCCGATCCTGCCCTTGAGCATCACGATGGTCGCGCTCGCCTTCACCGTCCGCCGGCTGATCGCGCCCACCGCCTATGCGCTGGCCTTCATCATCATGCTCGGCGGCATGTCGGCGATGCTGATGTTCATGCCGATGCGGATCGACCATCATAACTGGCAATTGACGATGCTGGCGCTGACCGTTGCGGGGCTGGCCGACGAGCGGCAGGCACGCGGCGGGGCGGTCGTCGGCCTGGCGACCGCGGTGTCGCTGTCGATCGGGCTGGAGATGTTGCCGTACGGCGCGATGGCCGGCGCCATTCTGACGTTGCGTTGGGTGTGGGACCGGGCCGAGGCACGGCGGCTGGCGACCTATGCGGTGACGCTGGGGGGCGGCAGTGCCCTGGGGTTCGCGCTGTTCGCGTCGCAGGCGAACCAGGCGATGCGCTGTGATGCGCTGACCCCAGTGTGGCTGTCGGTGCTGGTCGCCGCGGGGGCGCTGCTCTTCGCAGTGGCGCGGGTCAATCCGGTGCGGCGCGAGGTTCGCCTAGGTCTCGCTGTGCTGGCGGGCGCAATCATCGCGGTCGGCTTCGTCCATTTCTTCCCGCAATGCCTCGGCCGGCCCGAAGGCGTGTCGCCCGAGCTGCAGAAGACATGGCTGAACAACGTCAAGGAAGCCAAGCCGATCTACGGCCACCCCTTGCGCATCGCACTGCCGATCGCGGCGCTGCCGATAGCGGGTCTCATCGGTGCGCTGGTCGCGCTGTGGCGTGCACGAGGAACGGCGGCGTTCGCCCGGTGGCTGCCGGTCGCGCTGTTTACGACCTTCGCGGTGCTGATGCTGTTGTGGCAGGTCCGGGCGGGGCCGGCGGCGCAACTGCTGGCGGTGCCGGGCGCGACGGCACTTGCCTGGATCATCGTGCCCTGGTGCCTCGGTCACCGGCTGGTGGCGGTGCGCGTGCTCGGGTCGGTTGCGGCGTTCCTGATCATTTCGGGCCTTGCCGCAGGGCTCGCCCTGCGGTTCCTGCCGGCGGGGCAGGCGAGCAAGACCACGCAGATCGTCCAGCGCGCCAACGCCCGCTGCGCCTCGGTGCCCGCGCTTCAGGCACTCGACCGTTTCCCGACGACGGTCATGTTCACGCACGTCGACCTCGGGCCGCGCCTGATTGTGCTGACGCATCATTATGGCATCGCCGGGCCATATCACCGCAATGGCGACGCGATTCTCGACGTCCACCATGCCTTCACCGGTTCGCCGGAGAATTTCCGCGCGATCGCTCGGGCGCACGGCGCGCGGATGCTGCTGACCTGCCCGAACATGGCAGAAACGACGGTGTACCGCGCCAAGGCGAAGGACGGGTTCTACGGCCAGCTGGCAAAGGGCAATGTGCCGTCGTGGCTGGTGCCGGTGCCGTTGCCCAAGGGGTCGCCACTGCGGCTGTGGCGGATCGATTACGGGCGCTAGGGCCGACGGGAGGCGTTTAGCGATAGCTCACGCGGCCAGCTGCGTGGCGATCCAGCCGGCCGGCGAGTTCCAGTTCGAGCAGCACGGTCTGAACGCTTGCCGGTGCCAGGCCTGACAGGCGGATGAGTTCGTCCACCGCGACCGGCACCGGGCCGAGAAGGTCGCCGACACGCCGGCGATCGCTATCGGTCGCATCGTCGGGCGGCGGGCCGGCGAAGTCGCGGCGGGCGGTGCGGACGGCGCGGGGGTCGATCGGTCGGATCGCCTCCAATATGTCGTCAGCGGTCTGGATCAGCGTCGCGCCTTCGCGGATCAGCGCGTTGCACCCCTGCGCGCGCGGGTCGAGCGGGCTGCCGGGCACGGCCATGACCTCGCGTCCCGCCTCTGCCGCCAGCCGCGCAGTGATCAGGGAACCGGACTTGGGCGCGGCTTCCACCACTACCGTACCGAGCGCCAGGCCGGCGATGATCCGGTTGCGGCTGGGAAAGTTGCGGGCGCGCGGCTCCTCGCCCAGCGGCTGTTCGGCGACGAGCAGGCCACGGCTTGCCACCGCTTCCTGCAGCTCGCGGTTCTCCGGCGGGAAGGCGATGTCGATGCCGCTCGCGATGACGCCCACCGTGCCGCTGGCGAGGCTGGCGACATGGGCCTGGGTGTCGATCCCACGGGCGAGGCCCGAGACGACCGTCACTCCGCCCTCGCCCAGTGCCTGGGCAAGCATCCGGGCAAAGCGGCAGGCGGCGGCCGATGCGTTGCGCGCGCCGACCATCGCGACCGTCGTCCGCTGGGCCAGCGCAATGTCGCCACGCACGGTCAGGACGGGCGGTGCCGTCTCGATTTCAGCCAGCAGCGCGGGATAGTCGGCGTCGTCGACGAACAGATGTCGAGCGCCGAGGCGCGCAACCTCGGAAATCTCGCGTTCGACCAGGCGGATGTCGGCGACGGGGGGCGGGGTGCCGCCGCCGCGTCGGGCCAATGTCGGCAGCGCCTCCAGTGCAGCGGCGGCGGTGCCGAAGCGCGCAAGGAGTTGGGCATAGGTGACCGGGCCGATCCCGCGCGTGCGGATCAGCCGCAGGCGCGCGAGCGTCGCCGCGTCAGCCAATCGTCTTGCTGCCGCCGATGCGGGGTTCGGTGCCGGCGACCAGTCGTTCGATATTCTCGCGGTGCTTCCACACCACGATCAGCGCGAGTGCGAGCAGCAGCGGAACGAGGTCGAATCGGCCGAGTGCCGCGGCAGCGATCGGCGCACTGATCGCCGCGCTCATTCCCGCCACCGACGAGATGCGCAGACCGCCAAGCAGGCCGAGCCAGACGATCGCATAGACCAATCCCAGCGGCCAGTGCAGCGCTAACACGATCCCCATCAGCGTCGCGACGCCCTTGCCCCCCTTGAACCGCAGCCAGACCGGGTAGCAGTGGCCGATGAACGCCCCCGCCGCGGCAAGCTGGGTTTCGCCGGGGAACGCCCAGGCGACGATCGCAACCGCCAGCCAGCCCTTGAACCCGTCAAGCAACAAGGTGGCCGCCGCCAGACCTTTGCGGCCGGTCCGCAGCACATTGGTCGCGCCGATATTGCCCGATCCGATCTGGCGCAGGTCACCGGCACCGCCCAGGCGGGTCAGGATGACGCCGAACGGGATCGACCCAAGACAATAGCCGATCAGCAACGCCGCCGCCGGCGCGATCCACAGAATTTCTACGTCAGGCACTGTCATGACGATATCGGACGCTAGGGTCTGTGCTCGATCAGGATGGGGATCGTGATCGTCCGCGGGAAGGCGCTGGCGGAGAGTGCAGCGCAGCAGGTAGCGGCGCTACCTGCAAGCAAACGACGCCGACCAGCGCCTTCCTGAGGGCGACCGCGAAGCGGCGGGCCGATCTTGGCCCAGGGCTGCGGCCCTCGTCGGTCACGACGCATTAGCATCGCTCCGCTCCTCGCTTCTTGCGCTGAACCAAAATCGGCTCCGTCACGACCCGTCCCGATGGAGTACAGACCCTAGGCGGCCGTTGCAGGATGCGCAACGATGTTAACGTCATATTTTGCGCGAATTTTCTGTCAGAACAACTCGCTAGGATTTTCTGGGCACTCACCTTGCGATCACAGTTTCAAAAGATGCGTTAATCAAAAAACCGATGCGAGTAATAGAGAAATTGACGGACACCTTGTCTTCTGTACTTGACTTGTCCCCGAATTTCGCTTGCTACACGTTTCAAGCCAATATGGAGGTTTTTTCGCGATGGCGGACGAGAATGACATGTCGAACACGGTCGAGCTGGCTACCGAACTGACGATCGCCTGGTTGTCCAATCCCAACACCCGCGCGTCTGCCGAGGAAGTTCCCAGTTTCCTGCGCGCCATGCATGACGCCGTCGGTTCGCTGTCGGGCGGTGTCGAGGCCGAGCCGATGCCTGATACCGGCGCCACGCAGGCACCCGCGGTGTCGGTGCGCAAGTCGCTGGCATCGAAGGACTTCATCATTTCGATGATCGACGGCAAGCCATACAAGACGCTGCGTCGCCACCTGGCGCGCCATGGTCTGACCCCGGAACAGTATCGCGAACGTTTCGGCCTGAAGTCGGATTACCCGATGGTCAGCGAAAGCTATTCGAACGCTCGCCGCGAAATGGCGAAGAAGATCGGTCTTGGCCGCAAGCCCGGCATTACCCGCCCGGCCGGCGCGAAGAAGCCCGGCCGCAAGCCCGCCGAGGCCTGAGTTCGGCCGACCCGTTTGGGGTATCGAAAGGCCCTTCCCGGCGACGGGGAGGGCTTTTTTGTTTCCTTTCTGCCGGAACCCTTGATCTTCCCCTTGCAGGGAGGCGGCCAGCGAAGCTGGTCGGAGAGGTGTCAGGCTATGGGGAAAGGGTGATACCCTCCATCAGGCCTTCGGCCTGACACCTCCCCTTGCAGGGGAAGATCGACCTACAAATCGAACGTCACGCCCTGTGCCAGGGGCAGGGTTCGCCCGTAATTGATGGTGTTGGTCGCGCGCCGCATATACGCCCGCCAGGCGTCCGAACCGCTTTCCCGTCCGCCGCCGGTTTCCTTCTCGCCCCCGAATGCCCCGCCGATTTCCGCGCCCGATGTGCCGATGTTGACGTTGGCGATGCCGCAATCGGATGCTGCCAGAAATGCCTCCGCCTCGCGCAGGTCGTTGGTGAAGATCGCCGAAGACAGGCCCTGGGTCGCGGCATTGTTGAGCGTGATCGCTTCGCCCAGGTCGGAGACCTTCAGAACATACAGGATCGGCGCGAAGGTTTCGGAGAGGACGGGCCCCTCCTGCACCGGCATCTCGACCAGTGCGGGCGTGACATAGGTGCCGGCGCGTGCGATCCGCTCCCCGCCGGTCACGATGCCGCCCATGTCGTGCGCCGCCTGCAGGGCGGCCGCCATTGCGTACCAGGCTTCCTCGTCGATCAGCGGGCCGACCAGCACGCCGTCCTCGCGCGGGTCGCCGACGCGAACGCTGGCGTACGCCGCCTTCAACCGCGGCACGAACTGGTCGTAGACGCTCGCATCGACGAACAGGCGGCGCAGCGTCGTGCAGCGCTGGCCCGCCGTCCCCATCGCGGCGAAGGCGATGCCACGCAGTGCGAGGTCAAGGTCGGCGGAAGGGCGCAGGATCGCGGCATTGTTGCCGCCGAGTTCGAGGAGCGACCGCCCGAACCGCGCCGCGACGCGCTGCCCGACCGCGCGGCCCATCGCGGTCGATCCGGTCGCGGAAACCAGCGCCACGCGGGTGTCGTCGACCAGCGCTTGGCCCGTATCGCGGCCACCGATCGCCAAGCCCGAAAGGCCGGCGGGCGCGTCGTCGCCGAACCGCCGGCACGCCTCGACGAACAGCGCCTGCACGGCGAGCGCGCACAGCGGCGCCTTTTCGGACGGCTTCCACACCAGGCTGTTGCCGCACACCAGCGCGAGCGCCGCGTTCCAGGCCCAGACTGCCACAGGGAAGTTGAACGCCGTAACGATGCCGACCACGCCCAGCGGGTGCCACGTCTCCATCATCCGATGGTCGGGGCGTTCGGTGGCGATCGTCAGGCCGTGGAGCTGGCGGGAAAGACCGACCGCGAAATCGCAGATGTCGATCATCTCCTGGACTTCGCCCAAGCCTTCGGACGTGACCTTGCCGACTTCGATGGCGACGAGGGTGCCGAGATCGTCCTTATGCTCGCGCAATACTTCGCCCAGGCGCCGGACGAGTTCGCCGCGGCGCGGGGCGGGCACGCGCCGCCAGCGCTCGAACGCCGCCGCGGCATCGCCGATCACCGCGCCGACATCCGCACATTCGGCGACATGGCCAAGGCTCGCCCCGTCGATCGGCGACGTCGCCTCCAGCCCGCTACTCGATCGCCGTACCCCCAGCCGGTCGAGAAGGGGCGTTACGTCCTGGGCAGTCGTCATCGCGTCACAAGCTTTCGTTGATCGGGGCGGGCCATGGAAAGGAGGAAGGGCGTTTCGCGCTGGCGGGCGACGAAATCCCGCTTGGTGGTCATGCCGAGCCAGCGGACGCCGAGCAGCGCCTGCGCGATCGCGCCGCCCAGCGTGTCGCCGGGACCGAGCAGGATGATGTGGTCGGGTGCGAATTCCTTCACCGCGACCTGGATTGCGCGGGCGAAGTCGTACGCTTCGCGGATCTGGGCGGCAAAGGTGTAGCGCCACAGCGCCTCGGCCGGGCTCGCCCAGCGCTGCCAGATGCGCCCGGTACCGTCGATCAGCGGGACGTCCGGGTTGCCGAACCAGGCGGCAGGCAACTCGGCCATCGCGGCCGCGCTGCTGTCGGCCATCAATGCGGTGTGGAACGGGCCGTGGCCGGCAAGACGCGTGGCGGGGGCGGGACTGTCCGCGGCGAAGGCCTTAACCGCGCTCTCGTCGCCCGCCAGCACGATGGTACCGCCGAGGTCGATCGACATCTGCATGCCGGTCCGCTCGGCAAGCGCCATCACGGCGTCGCGTAGGCCGGGGATCGGCTGCCAGTCGTCATCGAGCGTCTGGAGAACGAGCTGCCCACCGGGCCCGTGACGGCCCGAATTGACACCCATCGCGTCGGCGATGCGGAAGCCCTGCTCCGGCGTGACCGCGCCGGCCGCGGCGAGTGCGGTGTACCAGCCCATCGAATTGCCGGTGACCGCGACGACCTCGACCTTGGCCGGGTCGATCGCGGCCATGTCGGCCATCGACGCGGCATAGATCAGCGGCGCGGCGTTCGGGCCGGCGAGGTGGGTGCCGGGGGAGAAGCGGTCGGCCTGGTCGAGCTCGGTCAGCGTCGGCTTGCCCGCGGCGCGGCGGATTGCGTCGTAGGGGAAGAGGTCTACGCCCGCGCGGGCGAGCGAGCCGAGTTCGGTCTTGCCGTAACTCCCGCGGCCCGGGGCGACGACGAGGGCGGTCGGGCGGGTCATAGCCCTCTCCCCGCCCGGGGAGAGGGTGGGAAGAGGGGCAGTGCGGCAGGTTCAGGTCTCGGTGAGACACCTTCCCCTCTCCCAACCCTCTCCCCAAACGGGGAGAGGGCTTTTATTGCCGCTTCCACGATTCCATCCCGGCTCGGCAACGTCAGCGTCGCGCCCTTGCCGAGCGGGATGAAGCTGTCCTCCGCCGCAATCCGGCTGACCTGCCGTCCGGGCGTGCGCTCCACGAAGAACGCCATCAGCGCCTCGCTCTGCGATCCGGTCACGCGACACTCGTCGACGATCAGCACCGGACGATCCCCGACCGTTGCCAGCAATGCCTCGTCCGCCAATGGCGCAAGCCAGCGCAGGTCGATCACCCGCGCGTCGACGCCCTCAGCGGCAAGGATCGGCTGCGCCTGCCGCGACAGGAACACGCCGTTCCCGTACGTGACGATGGCCAGGTCGGCGCCGTCGCCATACACCCCAACCTCGCCCAGCCGCACCGGCGGGACGTCGGCGTATGTGGCCGTCATCAGCCCGTCGCCCTCGGCGTGCAGATCGCGGGTCATGTAGAGTGCGATAGGCTCGACGAAGACGACCACGCGGCCCTCTTCGCGCGCCAGCCGCACGCATTCGCGAAGCATGGCAACCGCGTCCGCTCCATTCGACGGCACCGCCAGCACCACGCCCGGCACGTCGCGGAAGACGGCGAGCGAATTGTCGTTGTGGAAATGCCCGCCGAACCCTTTCTGATACGGCAGTCCGGCGATCCGCACGACCATCGGGTTGGTGTACTGGCCGTTGGAGAAGAAGCTGAGCGTCGCCGCCTCGCCGCGGATCTGGTCCTCGGCGTTGTGGACGTAGGCCAGGAACTGGATTTCCGGAATCGGGATCAACCCGTTGTGCGCCGCACCGATCGCCAGGCCCAGGATCGCCTGTTCATCGAGCAAAGTGTTGATGACCCGCGCCGACCCGAAGCGTTCGTGCAGCCGGGCGGTGCAATTATACACGCCGCCTTTCGGCCCGACGTCCTCGCCCGCGACGATAATCTCGGGATGCGCGAGCATGAGTTCGGCGAGCGTCCAGCTGATGAGGCGGGCCATATGCTGCGGCTTGTCGATCTGCCCGGCGTCGCGGGCGAACAGCGCGGTGCGGTCGTCCGCGGTTATCGCGCGCGCGGGGCGGGGCGCGACCCTGGGCGGTACGATGCTTGCCATCACGTCCCGCGACGTCGACAGTTTCGGCCGCGCGATCGCCAGTTCGGCGGCGCGAGCCAGGCGCGCTTCGGTCGCGTCGTATTGCGCGAGCAGTTCGGCGGCCGGCACCCCCATCTGCACCAGCAGAGCCGCGGTCTTCAGGAGCGGGTCGCGCGCTTCCTCTGCCTCGATCGCCGCCTTGGCGCGGTAGACCGACTGGATGTCGCTGCCGGCGTGTCCGTACAGGCGAACGGTCGCCATGTGCAGGAACACCGGGCGCCGCGTCCGGCGGGCATAGTCGATCGCCTTGCGTGCTGCTGCCCAAGCGTCACCCAGATCGGTGCCGTCGCACTGGATGTAGTGCAACCCGGCGCGATGCCGGAACTGCGTCTCGATCCATCCCGTCGGTGTGGCGGTCGAGATACCGATGCCATTGTCCTCGCACACGAAGACGATCGGCATCGGCGTGCCTTGATGCGCCGCCCAGCCGGCGGTGTTGAACGCGCCTTGTGCGGTCGAATGGTTGGCCGAGGCGTCGCCGAAGCTGGCGATGATGACCGCGTCGCTAGGCAGCGGGGTGTCGGTCAGGCCGATACGCCGCGCGATGCCAAGGCTGAACGCCGCGCCGACCGCCTTGGGCAGATGCGAGGCGATCGTACTGGTCTGCGGCGGGATGAAGAGCGGTTTGGAGCCAATGACCTTGTGTCGCCCGCCGGCGATCGGATCCTCGGCGCTCGCCGCGAAGCTCAGTAGCATGTCCCATTCAGGGGTCTGCCCTGCCAGCTGCTTCGACCGTTCGATATGGAAGGCTGCCGATCGATAGTGGAGGAACGCCATGTCGGTCAGCCGGCTGGCGCGCGCGACCGCGGCGTTGCCTTCGTGGCCCGAACTGCCGATCGTGTAGAAGCCTTCGCCGCGCGCCTGCAGCTTGCGCGACAGCCGGTCGAGCTGGCGGCTCGACACCTGGCTCTGGAAGATCTGCGCGACATCCTCGCGAGTCAGGCCCTCGGCCGGTGTCGCCTGCGGCAGATCGCCCGAGGTCAGGCGTGCGACGAACTTTGCATGAACGGCTTCGGCGGCATCGATCACGACGTCAGGCTCCCGCCATCTCCATGAGGACTGCCCATTCCTCCGGCTCGACCTTCGAGCAGGACAGGCGCGACTGTTTCAGCATCATCATGTTTTCCAGCCGCGGCTCAGCCTTGATCTCGGCAAGCGTAACGGGGCGGGGGAGCTGGCGGACGGGTTTCACCGCCACGCTCGCCCATTTGCCGTCGGGACCATCTTCGCGCCAGGCATGGGTGATCTCCATGACCCCGACCGCGGCCTTTTGCAGGTTGGAATGATAGAAGATCGCCTGGTCGCCCGGCTGCATCGCTTTCAGGTGGATGCGGGCCGTCGCGTTCCGCACGCCGTCCCATTCGGTGCTGCCGTCGCGCTCCAGATCCTGCCAGCTGTACGCGTCAGGCTCCGACCGCAGCAACCAATACGCCATCGAAACGAACCCTCTCTTAACCGCCGCTAAACGCCCCATTCGCGGGCCATTCAGTCGCTTAGCCGTAACAAACGCAACAAGCACGGTCGACTCGGCGTTTTACGAACAACGACCTTGCGAGTTTGAGGAGGTTGACCATGCGTACTCTGTTGAAGAAGGCGACCCTCGGCGCGGTTCTGGGCGCCACGGCGTTGACCGCGGCGGCCCCGGCCGACGCTCAGTGGCGCGGACGTTACTATCGCGACCGCGACAACACCGGCACCGCGATCGTCGCCGGCATCGCCGGTCTGGCGATCGGCGCAGCGCTGACGTCGCGCGACCGTTATGATCCGCGCTATCGCTACGATTATGATTTCTACGATCGCCGCGGGTTCTTCCCGAATAACGGTTATTACGCGCGCAATTACTACAACCGCTATCGCGGCTGGAACGATTGCTACACGCGCCGGGTGTTCGATCCGTATATCGGACGCACCGTTCGCGTCCGCTACTGCGACGGCTGGTAAGCCATAGGGCGGCGTCGGGACCGACCCGGCGCCGCTTTTCTTTTGCGCGGCTTTGAGGCAGGGGCTTCGCCCATGAGCGATACTCCTCCCGACACGCTGTCGAACAATCCGCGCAGCCCCCATTTCAACGAAGACGCGCTGCGCCGCGGCATCGGCATCCGCTTCAAGGGTGTCGAGCGCCGGGACGTCGAAGAATATTCGATTTCGGAGGGCTGGATCCGCGTCCAGCTTCAGAAGAAGGTCGATCGCTACGGCCAGCCGCTGACGATCAAGCTGACCGGCCCGGTCGAGGCCTGGTATGAGTCGCCGGCTGAGGGTGCCGAGGGCGAAGACGAGGCGTAAGCTGGTCCTTCCCGGAACGGGGAGGTGGCGCGCGTAGCGCGACGGAGGGGGGCTTTAGCATGGGCTGACCTTGCGGCCCGCCCCCTCCACCAAGCTGCGCTTGGTCCCCCTCCCCGTGCCGGGGAGGAGTTTACGCGGCCTCGCGGTCCAGTACCTCGCTGGCTTCCATCCACCGCGCTTCGGCCGCGTCGATCTTGTCGGTCAGCTCCGACCGCAACTTCATCAGGTCGGACATCGACAGCTTGGCGAGCTTGGGCTCTGCGGTCGAGGGATCGAACATCGCGCGATCGACCGCCGTGCGCTCCTTCTCCAGCTTCGCCATCTCGGCTTCCGCGTCCTTCGCCGCAGCGCGCGCCGCCTTTTCGGCTTCCTTCGCGGCGGCGATGGCGGCCTTGTCCTTCTTCTTCGGCTTGTCGGCCTTGGGCGTGTCGTCGCCCGCCAGGATCATCGCGATATAGTCGTCGAGACTCCCGTCGAATTCCTTCGCCGCGCCGTCGGCCACCAACACCAGCCGGTCGGCGGTCAGTTCGACCATATGGCGATCGTGGCTGACGAGGATGACTGCGCCCTTGTACCCGTTCAGCGCCTGAACCAGCGCTTCGCGCGCATCGACGTCCAGGTGGTTGGTCGGTTCGTCGAGGATGAGCAGGTGCGGCGCGTCGCGGGTGATGATCGCCAGCGCCAGACGCGCGCGTTCGCCGCCCGACAGCTTACCGACCTTCGTCGTCGCCTTGTCACCCGAAAAGCCGAACCGCCCCAGCTGCGCGCGCACCGCAGCCGGCGTCGCGCCCCTCATCGTGCGGGTCATATGTTCGAGCGGGGTATCGTCGGTGTCGAGTTCTTCGACCTGGTACTGGGTGAAATAGCCGACGTTCATCTTGCCCGACGCATTCATCGTGCCCGCCATGGGGCTGAGTTGCGCGGCGAGCAGGCGCGCAAGCGTGGTCTTGCCGTTGCCGTTGCGGCCCAGCAGCGCGATGCGATCGTCAGGGTCGATCCGCAGGTTGAGCCGCTTCAGGATGGGCGTGTCGTTGTACCCGACGTCGGCCAGATCGAGCGTGATGAGCGGCGGGCGCAGTTCGCTGGGGTCGGGAAAGTCGAAGGTCAGCGACGGATCGTTTGCCAGCTCGGCGATCGGCTGCATCTTGGCCAGCAGTTTGATGCGGCTCTGCGCCTGTTTCGCGGTCGACGCACGGGCGGAGTTGCGGGCGATATAGTCCTGCAGCTTGGCGCGCTGCGTCTCCTGGTTCGCCTTGGCTGCTGCCAGCTGCGCCATGCGTTCGGCACGCTGCTTCTCGAACGAGTCGTATCCGCCGGCGTACAGCGTCACCTTGCCGCCTTGCAGATGCAGGATATGGTCGACGACGTTGTTCAGGAAATCGCGCTCGTGGCTGACGACGACGATCGTCGCGCGATAGTCGCGCAGGAAATCCTCCAGCCACATCACCGCCTCGAGGTCGAGGTGGTTCGACGGTTCGTCGAGCAGCAGCAGGTCGGGCTGCGAGAACAGCAGGGCGGCGAGCGCCACGCGCATCTTCCACCCGCCAGAGAAGCTGTCGAGCGACCGGTTCTGCATCTCCTCGTCGAAGCCGAGGCCCAGCAGGATGCGGCTGGCCCGCGCCGGGGCGGTATAGGCGTCGATCGCGATCAGGCGTTCGTAGGCGTCGCCCAACGTATCGGGATCGACGTCGGTTTCGACCAGCGCCATCAGATGCGCGCGCTCGACGTCGGCTTCCAGCACCGTCTCGAACGGCGTCTTTTCGCCCGACGGCGCTTCCTGCGCGATATAGCCGATCTTGGCGCCCTTCGGCATGTCGGCCGAGCCTTCATCGGGCTCGAGCATCCCGGCGATCACGCGGACCATGGTCGACTTGCCCGCGCCGTTGCGACCGATCAACCCCACGCGGCTGCCCGGCGGCAAGGCGGCCGAGGCGCGATCGAGGATCGTGCGCCCGCCGAGGCGGACGGTGATGCCGTTCAGATTTAGCATGGCGCGCGGATACAGGGTGTCGCCTTGGGGGGCAACTGGCCAATCCCCCCCGGTAAGGGGAGGTAGCGCGCGGCACGCGCGTCGCGGGGGTGTCACCCTCTCGGTAGCGAGCGGCAGGTGGGATTGCCCCCAGCAATCCAAGAACGCGCGGGGCACGTTCGACCTGCCGCTCCCCTCCGTCAGGCCTGCGGCCTGCCACCTCCCCTTGCAGGCGAGGACTTCATTCCTTCAGCTTCCGCGGCCGCAGCTGCGTGCCCGCCCCGCCCGAGGTCATCGTCACCCCGACGAAGCCGCAGCCGTAGGTCATCAGCTGGCGCCCGCAGTGGTCGATCTTGTCTTCCAGCAACCGGCTGCGTTCGAGAAGGACCTGATCGCGCACCGGAATACTGACCAGAGGCACGCGATAGCGGCGATCCGCCTCACGGCGCCCGCAGACGGTGACCTCCTCGGTCGCCGCCGTCTTGCTGCACGGCACTTCCGCGCGCGTGGCGGCGCGATAGGCGCTGAGGTCATAGGGCTCGTCTGCGAGCAGGAGCAAGGCGATCAAGGGAATCGGCATCGGGCGCGCTCCGGCAGTGGTGCGCCATGATATCGCAGGGCGCTTTGCCTCGACAAGCCATCTGGCGCCGGGTAACGCGCCGCCAATTCCACGGCCCGGAACCGGCCGACCACGAGAGGGGATATGATGACCGACACCGCCAGCAAGGTCCTGGACCGCGTCCTGGTGCTCGAGATGGTGCGCGTGACCGAGGCTGCGGCGATCGCGGCGTCGAAGCTCATCGGGCGGGGGAACGAAAAGGAGGCCGACGCCGCCGCGGTCGAAGCGATGCGCGAGTCGCTGAACGGCCTCTACATGGACGGCACCGTCGTGATCGGTGAGGGCGAGCGCGACGAAGCGCCAATGCTCTATATCGGCGAGAAGGTGGGCTCGGCGATCGGCACGGGGCCGAAGATCGACATCGCGCTCGACCCGCTCGAAGGCACGACGATCACCGCCAAGGCCGGACCGAACGCGCTGGCGGTGCTGGCGATCGCCGAGGAAGGCGATCTGCTGAACGCTCCCGACGTCTATATGGAAAAGCTGGCGATCGGGCCGGGCTATCCCGAAGGCACGATCGACCTCAACAAGTCGCCGACCGAGAACGTGCACGCGATCGCGGCGGCCAAGGGCGTCGAGCCGCACGAGATCATCGCCTGCGTGCTCGATCGCCCGCGTCACGAAAAGCTGATCGCGGAATTGCGCGAGGTCGGTTGTGGGATCATGCTGATCCCCGACGGCGACGTCGCCGGCGTCATTGCGACGACCGATCCGGATACGACGATCGACGTCTACATGGGTTCGGGCGGCGCGCCGGAGGGCGTGCTGGCCTGCGCGGCGCTGCGCTGCGTCGGCGGACAGTTCAAGGGCCGCCTGCTGTTCCGCAACGATGCCGAACGCGCGCGCGCGGCCAAGTGGGGCGTGACCGACCTCGACAAGATCTACGACCTGACCGAGCTGGCCAAGGGCGACTGCATCTTCGCGGCGACCGGCGTGACGGATGGATCGTTGCTTGCGGGCGTGAAGCGCAAGGGCGCGAAGATGACGACCGAGAGCGTGGTGATGCGCGCATCCAGCGGCACGGTGCGCTGGGTGAAGGGCGAGCATCGGATTTGACGATCGTTCCTCCCCTGCAAGGGGAGGGGGACCGCCGCCGAAGGCGGTGGTGGAGGGGTGTCCCGCTCTACGGGTAGGGTGACACCCCTCCGTCAGGCCTTCGGCCTGCCACCTCCCCTTACAGGGGAGGATTAGTTTTTAAGTCGATACCCCGTCTTAAAGATCCAAGCGATCACGCCCAGGCACACGCCCAGGAACCCGGCCGTAAAGGCCAGACTCCACACGACATCGACATCGCCCTTGCCGAAGAAGCTCCAGCGGAACCCGCTGACGAGGTACACGACCGGATTGAACAGGCTGACCGTGCGCCACGGCTGCGGCAGCATGTCGATCGAGTAGAACGCGCCCCCGAGGAACGTCAGCGGCGTGATGAGCAGCGCGGGCACGAAGTTCAGCTGCTCGAACCCCTTCGCCCACACGCCGATGATGAAGCCGAACAGGCTGAACGCTACGCTGGTGAGCACCAGGAACGCGACCATCGCCAGCGGATGTTCGATGCGCAGGTCGACAAAGAACGACGCCGTCACCAGGATGATGAGGCCGAGCACGACCGACTTGGTCGCCGCGGCGCCGACATAACCGATCACCATCTCCATCGCCGAGATGGGCGCCGACAGCAGCTCGTAGATCGTGCCGGTGAATTTGGGGAAATAGATGCCGATCGACGCATTGCCGATGCTCTGCGTCAGCAGCGACAGCATGATGAGGCCGGGGACGATGAAGCTGCCATAACTGACCCCGCCGACCTCCTGCATCCGGCTGCCGATCGCACCGCCGAAGACGATGAAATACAGGCTGGTCGTGATGACCGGGGTGACCAGGCTTTGCCACAGCGTGCGCAGCGCGCGGGCCATTTCGAAGCGATAGATCGCCCAGATACCGTGCGTGTTCATGCGCATCCTCACGCCGCCTTCCTTGCGGTCAGGTCGACGAAGATATCCTCCAGGCTCGACTTCGACGTCTCGAGATCCTTGAACCCGATCTCCAGCTCGTTGAGCTTGCGCAGCAGCGACGGAATGCCTGTCCGCTCGGCCTGCGCATCGAACACATAGCGCAGCGTGTGGCCGTCGTTCTCCAGGCTCAGGTGCCATTCGGCCAGTTCGGGCGGGATCGCGTCCATCGGGTCCTGCAGTGCCAGGTCCATCTCGCGCTTGCCGAGCTTTTTCATCAACTCGGTCTTTTCCTCGACCAGCAACAGCTTGCCGCCGGTGATGACGCCGACGCGGTCGGCCATTTCCTCGGCTTCCTCGATGTAATGGGTCGTCAGGATGATGGTGACGCCGCGTTCGCGAAGCGAGCCGATCAGCTTCCACATGTCGCGGCGCAACGACACGTCGACACCCGCGGTAGGCTCGTCGAGGAACAGGATGTCGGGTTCGTGGCTGAGCGCCTTGGCGATCAGCACGCGGCGCTTCATGCCGCCGGACAGCTCCATGATCTTGGCATGGCGCTTCTCCCATAGCGACAGGTCGCGCAGCAGCTGTTCGAGATAGGCGTCGTGCGCGGATCGGCCGAACAGGCGCCGGCTGAACTTGACCGTCGCCAGCACCGTTTCGAACATGTCGACCGACAGCTCCTGCGGCACCAGCCCGATCATCATCCGCGCCGGCTTATAGTCGCGGATCGCGTCATGGCCGCCGACGGTGATCGTCCCCGCGGTCGGCGTGACGACACCGCAGATGGTGTTGATCAGCGTCGACTTGCCCGCGCCGTTCGGGCCGAGCAGCGCGAAGATCTCGCCCTTGCGAATGTCGAGCGTCACATCGTCGAGCGCATGATGGCCCGAGCCATAGGTCTTGCAGACGCCGCGAACGGCGAGGATGGTTTCCGGCATGGCTGGCCCCTTTGGCTGCTAAGCTAGGTTGGCCAAGGGCGTGCGACAAGGAAGAGAGTTGTTCAGAGAAGGCGCGAAGGCGCGAAGAAGACGACGATTGTTCACGCCGGGACGCGGAGGCGGGGAGATACGGTGCGCGCGGCGACGGGCTTTCATCGTCCTTAGCAGGCAGCGTGTGGCGCAGAGTGTGATGAAGGCTGCCGGCGCAGCTGGCGAGACACCTCTGCGTCTCCGCGTCTCCGCGTCTCCGCGTGAAAATATCTTCTTCTCTAGGCGTCCCTCCGACAAGCTCGGGACGGGCTTAGCGCCTTTTCTGAATCAACTCTTCTCGCGCGCCGCCTTCACCGCCGCGGCCAGCTGATCCTGCGGAACCGCGCCGGATACGATGCGGTCGCCGATCACCCAGGCGGGTGTACCGGTCATGCCCAACGCGCCGGCCGTGCGCAGATTCTTGTCCAGCTCGGCCGCCGTCTGCGGCGACGCGACCACGCGACGTGCCCGCGCGACATCCAGTCCGGCCTTCGCCGCTGCTGCCAGTACCGCCGCTTCGGTTGGGCGGCCCGCGGCGAACAGGGCGGTGTGGAAGGGCAGGTACTTGCCCTGTTCCGCCGCCGCCACGCCCCAGGCAGCGGCGGTGCGGCTGTCGGCGCTGAGGATCGGCAGTTCGCGATAGACGATGCGGACGCCCTTGTCGGCGGTCACCAACTGGTCGATCTCGGGCAGGCTCGCACGGCAGTAACCGCACGCATAGTCCATGTACGTCACGACGGTGACGTCGCCGTTCGGGTTGCCGCCGACCATGCCGGGGACGGGCGTGAAGATGGCGTCGCGGTTGGCGGCGACCAGCTTGCCCGTTTCGCGCTCCTGCAGCTTGGCCATCGCTTCAGGCAGGACTTCGGGATGCGCCAAGAGATACGCGCGAACGTCGCCGGGCGCCGGTTGCAGCCGTTGCAGGCCAAAGGCCGCGGCCCCCCCGAGCACGCCGGCGAGCAGCAGAAGGACGCCAAGCATCCAGGGGCGAATCGTCACCGGCGGCGGTTCCTCTTCTCGTCGTCCCACGCCGTCTGCGAGACGAGCAGGATGTCCTGCGCGCGGATCCAGTCGCTGCTGCCCTTGGGCAGCCCCGCCATCGCCGCACGCGCGGAGACGAGGGCGGTGCGCGTGTCGCCGGTCAGATTGGCGCGTTCGGCCGTGGCGAGCGCGGTGCGCGGCGTGTCCCCCTTGCGCTCGTACACGGTGCCGAGTTGGGTCCATGCCCAGGGGTTCTGCCCGTCGCGCTGAACGGCGGTGCGGAGCACCTTCTCCGCCTCGTCGAGATTCTTCGGATCCTCGGTCGCGATCAGCGCATGGCCGAAGGTCGTCGCGATCAGCGGCGAATGGCGCGACGCGGCGGTCGCCTCGCGCAGCGGACCGACCGCCCCCTTGGGATCGCCGCCCTCCATGATGATCTGACCCTGGAGCTCGAGAATATAGGGGTCGTGCGGCAGCGCCTTGACCAGCGCCGCGGTCTCGGTCGCGGCCTGCTCGGGATAGCCCGACAGGTGATAGGCATAGGCGCGCGCGTAATGCGCGGGCACCGACTGGTCGCTGACCGGATATTTGAGCAGGGTTTCCTTGGGATCGTTGACGTAGCCGCGCAGCTTCGCCTGCACGCGCTTGAACCGCGCCTCGATCCCCGCGTCGGACGGCGTGTTCCAGGTCGGCACGCCGCGGGTCACGGCGTCCAATGCCGCCATGCGTTCGCCCGACAGCGGGTGGGTGCGGTCGTAGCTGCCTTCGCTCTGCGTGATGCCGTAGCGAAATTCGAGGTTCTGAAGCTTCTTGAAGAAGCTCAGCATACCCTTGCCGGTGATGCCGGCGGTCGACAGGTACCGCGCGCCCGCGGCATCGGCGCTGGTTTCCTGGACGCGGGTGAAGGCGAGCAGCTTGCCGAGCGCGGCGCGCTGGCCCGCCGCGAGGATACCCGCACCCGCGTCGCCCGCACCTGCCGCCATGGCGGCGACGCCCAGCACCAGGCTGATGATCGAGATGCCCATCGCGCCGTTGTATCCACGGTCCTGGAGCGGAATGTGGCCGTTGGCGATGTGGCCGACTTCATGGGCGATGACGCCCTGGACCTCATTCGCGTTCGACGCCGCGTCGATCAGCCCGGAGTGGATGTAGACGATCTGCCCGCCCGCGACGAAGGCGTTGATCGAGCGATCGTTGATCACGACGACCTGGACGTTCTTCGGATCGAGCCCGGCCGCGGTGATGATGCCGTTCGACATGTCGGCGAACAGCGCCTCGGTCTCCGCGTCGCGCAGGATCGACTGGGCGGATGCGGGTTGCGCGAAGAGCAGCGCCGACGCGGCCAGCGCGGCGACGACGCGGCGGAGGGACTGGGTCAGAGGTCGCGCCATGATGCGGGCTCTTGCGCTCACGTGGCTGAATGGAGGGTGAAGCCAGGAACATCCTCCCCGGTACGGGCAGGTGGACCACCGCCCACGGCGGTGGTGGAGGGGGCGGGCCGCAAGCGATATGCTCGCGGCGCCCCCCTCCACCGGCGACGCCGGTCCCCCTCCCCGCGAGCGGGGAGGATCGGGTACGTGTCAGGCGCCAAACGTCCGCTGCCACCAACCGCGGCGGGGGGCTTCCTCGCTGCCGTTGCCGGTCGCGTCGGCGGGGCCGGCGGCGGCGTCGTCCAGCGGGACGGCGGCGTCGGCTTCGATCGTCGGCGCGGCGGTCACGGCGGGCAGGTCGCTCGTCGCCGTCTCGGCGCTGGCAGCCGGCGTAGCCTCGGCCTTCTTGCGCGAGGTGCGACGGCGCGGCTTCGGTGCGGCGTCAGCCTCGGCGTCGGACGCAGCCTCGACTGGGACCGCAGCAGCGGGCGCTTCGGCCTGCGGCTCGACAGTCTCGGTCTTCTTGCGACGCGCGCGCTTCGGCTTGGCCGGAGCCTCCTCGGCAGCGGGCGCTTCGACCGGAGTCTCGATCACAGCTGTCTCGACCGCTTCGGCCTCGACGGTCTCGATCTTCTTGCGACGCGAGCGCTTCGGCTTGGCCGGAGCTTCCTCGGCGACCGGCTCGGGGGCCGTCTCGACGACCGCTTCGGCCTCGGCTTCCGGCGCCGCGTCGACCGCGGGCTGTTCGCCGACGAACTCGGCGGCCTCGGCCCGATCACCATTCTCGCGGCGGCCGCCACGACGGCCGCGGCGGCGACGACGGCGTGGCTCGCCTTCGTCGGCGGTCGCGGCTTCGGTCGGCGTCTCGATCGCCTCGGCGCCAGCCTCGGCTTCGCCGTCGTCGGTGGCGTCGACCGTGACTTCGGTCTCGGCCTCGCCGTCCTCCCGGCCTTCCCCTTCCGTGTCGCGACCCCGACCGCGACGCCCTCGGCGGCGGCGGCGGCGACCGCGACCGCGGCCTTCACCCTCGTCGTCGCTGCGCTCAGGCCGCTCGCCACGCTCGCGGCGGGCGGGGCGTTCCTCGGCGTCCTCGGCGTCGGCCTCTTCGGCTTCCTCCTCGATCTCGTCCTCGTCGTCCTCTTCCGGCAGATCCTCGTCGAGGTCCTGCATCGGTGCGTCGAAGCGCGGGGCGTGGGCAGGCGGCGGCCCGCTCGCCTCGACCGACATGCGCGCGCCTTCGACTTCGCCATCCGACAGCACTTCGACGCGGACGCCATAGCGGTCCTCGATCTCGGCGAGTTCGGCGCGCTTGTTGTTGAGCAGGTAGAAGGCGGCTTCCTGGCTGGCGCGCAGCGTGATGTTGGCGCCGCGCCCGCGGGCAGCCTCGTCCTCGATCAGACGGAGTGCCGACAGGCCCGCCGACGATGCGGTACGGACCAGACCCGTGCCCTCGCAATGCGGACACTGGCGGGTCGAGGCCTCCAGCACGCCGGTGCGCAGGCGCTGGCGGCTCATTTCCATCAGGCCGAACGACGAAATGCGACCGACCTGGATGCGCGCGCGATCGTTCTTCAGCGCCTCCTTCATCGCCTTCTCGACCTTACGGACGTTCGATCCGTGGTCCATGTCGATGAAGTCGATGACGACCAGGCCCGCCATGTCGCGCAGGCGCAGCTGGCGCGCGATTTCCTGCGCGGCTTCCAGATTGGTCGCGGTCGCGGTCTGTTCGATGTTGTGCTCGCGGGTCGAGCGCCCGGAGTTGATGTCGATGCTGACCAGCGCCTCGGTCGGGTTGATGACCAGATAGCCGCCCGACTTCAGCTGGACGACCGGATGGTACATCGCGGCCAGCTGATCCTCGACATGCGCGCGCTGGAACAGCGGCACGGGGTCGCTGTAATGCTTCACCCGCCGTGCGTGGCTGGGCATCAGCAGCTTCATGAAGTCCTTCGCCTGGCGGTATCCGTCCTCGCCCTCGACGATCACTTCCTCGATGTCGCGGTTGTAGATGTCGCGGATCGCACGCTTGATCAGGTCGCTGTCGCCATAGACGAGCGCGGGCGCCGCCGACTGGAGCGTCGTTTCGCGGATGCCGTCCCACAGGCGGGCGAGATAGTCGAAGTCGCGCTTGATCTCGACTTTGGTGCGCTGGAGCCCGGCGGTGCGGACGATGCAGCCCATCGACGGCGGCAGCGCCAGGTCGGCCATGATCGACTTCAGCCGCTTGCGGTCGCTGGCATTGTTGATCTTGCGGGAAATGCCACCGCCGTGCGCGGTGTTCGGCATCAGCACGCAGTAGCGCCCGGCGAGGCTGAGGTAGGTGGTCAGCGCCGCGCCCTTGTTGCCGCGCTCTTCCTTCACGACCTGGACCAGCAGCACCTGGCGCCGGCGGATGACGTCCTGAATCTTGTAGCGGCGGCGCAGGTTCATGCGGCGCTCGCGCAGCTGGTCTACCGCGCTGTCGTCACCGCCGCGGCGCCCGCGACGACGCCGGCGCGACGAGGATTCGCCGCCGTTCTCGCCTTCGGACACTTCCTCCGAATCATCGTCGTGGTCCGAATCATGATCATGGTCGTGATCGGCGTCGTCGTCGGCATGCTCGACCTCGCCGCCCTCATCGCCGTGGAACTCATCCTCGGCTTCGGCGCGCAGCGCGGCTTCCTCGGCGGCGTGTTCCGCCTCCTCGCGTAGCAGCGCCTCGCGATCCTCCTTGGGGATCTGATAGTAATCGGGGTGGATTTCGCTGAACGCCAGGAAGCCGTGGCGATTGCCGCCGTAATCGACGAACGCCGCCTGTAGCGACGGTTCGACCCGAGTTACCTTGGCGAGATAGATATTACCCTTGAGCTGCTTGCGCTCGGCACTCTCGAAATCAAATTCCTCGATTCGATTCCCTTTGACGACGGCCACGCGGGTTTCCTCCCGGTGGCGTGCGTCGATCAGCATACGCATGGTCATTGTGAAGTCTCCGGGCGCGCGCTGCTCCGCAGCTGGGGCGCGGCGCGCGCATGTCTATGGTTCGCGGCCCGGGCGGAGCGCCCGGCTGCGGGGTGAAAGCGAAAATACGAAGTGCGTCTGCTGACATGGCCCACGCACCGGAGACTTGGTCCGGCGCGACCGCTGCGCCCACGCGAACCGCCGGGGCGGTGCAGTGGAGGCGGAGCGGGTTATGCCTCATTGTTCAGCGTCAACCTGGTTTCGCGCGCACGACCGGGCGGTCGCGGCGATCTGTTCTTATCGTCGGCAAGGACGATCGGGCGTTCCCAAATGGATGCCCTGCCTCCCGACATAGGTTGCGTAGCATCCATGGGCCACCCCGGCAACCGTCGCGCCGCCGCTAATCGTTGCGGGTACGACAGATTTGTGACGCGCCAGGTCGTTTCGCACCCGAAACCGGCAGGCCCTTGCCGTATTGCCGGCAAAAACATGCCGAACGGCAAATTTACCAGTTCGCTCAACCGCACCTTGTCATGCGCGGGACTAGGCAGAGACCACAGGGATCAAAGGGAAAACCCCCATGTCTTTTGGCTGGACCGCCGCCGTCGGTGCACGGCATAGGTCGTGTGTGCTTGCTTTCCTCGCCCTCCTGGCTGGGCTGTTCACCGGCGTGCCGAGCTGGGCGGGAACCGTGCGCGACATCCGTGTCGAGCGCGGCCGGATCGTCCTGACCTTCGACGAACGGGTCGCGGAGGCGTCGAGCTTCGTCCTGAACGAACCGCGGCGGATTGCGATCGACCTGAGCGGCGCGAGCCCGGGTGGCCGCGCGAGCGTTGGCGGACCGATCGCCGGTGTGCGCCAGGCCGCGCGGGAGGGCGGCGCTCGCGTAGTGCTCGACCTCGAGACGCCCGCGATCGTCACCGATGGAAGTTTCGGCGAGGACGGCCGCACCCTGACTCTCCAGCTGAAATCGGTCGATGACAGCCGCTTCGCCCGGGCCTCGGCCGAAGGGCGCAAGACCTTCCTCCCCGACGTCGCCCTGACGACGCCGGTCAAGGCGAATGGCTATAGCGTGACCATGCGGGTGCCGGCCGCGGGCAAGGCGTTGCCGCTGCCGCGCGTGATGGGGGCGGCCAACCGTCCGCTGGTCGTCGTCGATGCCGGACACGGCGGGCACGACCCGGGCGCGATCTCGCCCGACGGACGCCTGCAGGAAAAGGACCTGACGCTGAAGGTCGCCAAGGCGATCCGCGACGAATTGGTATCGTCGGGCCGCGCCCGCGTCGCGCTGACCCGCGACGACGACCGTTTCCTGGTCCTGCGCGAACGCTATGAAATCGCGCGGCGGATGGGCGCGGCGCTGTTCATCTCGATCCACTGCGACAGCGCCGGCAACCCCGAAGCGACCGGGGCGACCGTCTATACGTTGTCCGAAATCGCCTCCGACAAGGAAGCGGCGCGCCTCGCCGCCCGTGAAAACAAGGCCGACGTCCTGGCGGGCGTCGATCTGGGCGATGCCGGCGCCGACATTTCGCAGATCCTGATCGACCTGACCCAGCGCGAGACGATGAACACATCGGCAAGCTTCGCCCGTGTGCTCGGCCGCGAAGCGCGCCCGCTGATCCCGACCAAGGCGACATTCCACCGCATGGCGTCGCTGATGGTACTGAAGGCACCCGACGTGCCGTCGATCCTGTTCGAAACGGGCTATCTGTCCAACCAGAACGACGCCGACTTCCTCAATTCGCGCGAAGGCCGCGAAAAGGTCGCGCAGAGCGTGCGCCGCGCGGTCGAAGTCCATTTCGCCACGCGTATGGCGAGCCGGGGTGGCACGGACGTGGTCGCCGAGCAGTAGAAGAGATTTTTCAGAGAAGGCGCAAAGGCGCGAAGGATGGCTCGCTGGCGGCATCTGCGTGCCGCGTCAGCGGCCATCGCAATCCGTAAGGTCTCGCTGACGCGAGACGTTGGCCACGAGCGATACCTCTTCGCAGCTTCGTGCCTTTGCGCCTTCTCTGAACCCGTTCCTTTTCTTCGACTTCCCCCGCGCCGCGCGTGCGGCTAGAACCCCGCCCACAATGCCCGACACCAGTACGACCGACCCGCGCGCGGCGCGTCCGATCCGCGAGCCCGGCCGATTTCGGCAGCTGTGGGCGCGGCGCTGGGTCCGGATCCTCAGCTATCTTGGTGCGATCGGTCTGGCGGCGCTTGCCGGCCTGTGGTTCGCGGTGTCGCGCGACCTGCCGTCGGTCGAGAAATTGCGCGCGTACGAACCATCGCTGCCGACGAACGTGCGCGACCGGGACGGCCAGCCGCTGCAGAGCTATGCCCGCCTGCGCCGGGTCGAGCTGAGCTACGACGAATATCCGCCGCTGCTCGTCAAGGCCTTCCTGGCCGCCGAGGACCGCACCTTCTTCGAACATTCCGGTGTCGACTATCCCGGCATCGCGGCGGCCATCATCACCAATCTGAAGAGCGACAAACGCCCGATCGGCGCGTCGACCATCACCCAGCAGGTCGCCAAGAATCTGCTCGTCGGCAACGAGGTCAGCTATGTCCGCAAGGCGCGCGAGGCGCTGCTCGCCTATAAGATCGAAGCTGCGCTGACCAAGCAGCAGATCCTGGAGTTGTACCTCAACCAGATCGAACTCGGCCGCAACGCCGCAGGTGTGGCCGCGGCCGGCCATGCCTATTTCGACAAGGACCTGAACCAGCTGAGCCTGGCGCAGCTGGCCTATCTGGCGATCCTGCCGAAGGGGCCGTCGAACTATGGCCCCGAACGCCATTACGACCGCGCGATCGGCCGACGGAACTGGGTGCTCGGCGAAATGCTGCGCAACAATTTCATCACCCAGGCCCAGCATGACGCGGCGGTCGCGCAGCCGCTCGGCACCGTCCCTCGGCAAAACGCGCGGGTCGATCATAACGGCGGCTATTTCGTCGAAGCGGTGCGGCGCGAACTGCTCGATCGCTTCGGCGAGACGGACCAGGCCGGGCCATATAGCGTCTACGACGGCGGCCTGTGGGTGCGTACCTCCTTCGATCCGCGGTTGCAGGGCTATGCTCAGGACGCACTGCGCGCCGGGCTGTTGCGCTATGACGGCGGCCGCGGGTGGGCCGGGCCGCTCGAGCACAAGGACGTGACCGACGACAATTGGCGCGGCCAGCTGGTCGCGACCAACATCGGTCTCGACTATCTCGACTGGCAGGCGGCGATCGTCGTGACGAAGGGCGCGGAGAGTGCCGACATCGGCTTTGCCGACGGCAAGACCGGCATTCTGCCGCGCGGCAACGCACAGATGCCGGTGCGCGGGGTGGGCGGGACCGCGTTTGCCGCGCTGAAGGCGGGCGACATCATCGCCGTGGCACCGGCGGGCGGCGGCTGGGCGCTGCGCAGCGTACCCAAAGTGTCGGGTGCCTTCGTGGTCGAGGAACCGTCGTCGGGCCGCATCTTCGCGATGCAGGGCGGGTTCGACAGCCGCCTTGGCAGCTTCAACCGCGCGACGCAGGCGATGCGCCAGCCGGGATCGACCATCAAGCCGATCGTCTATTCGGCAGCCCTCGCCAGCGGCATGACCCCGGCGTCGATCATCGTCGATGGACCCTTCTGCGTCTATCAGGGCGCCCGGCTGGGCCAGAAATGCTTCCGCAACTTCGGCAACATGCGCGCGGCCGGCCCCAAGACGATGCGCTGGGGCATCGAACAGTCGCGCAACCTGATGACGGTACGCACCGCCGCGACCGTCGGCATGCCGCGCGTCGTCGATTATATCCAGCGGCTGGGCGTCTCTACAGCCAAGCTGCCGCCCTACCTGTCCTACGCGCTGGGCGCGGGCGAGACGACCGTCACGCGGATGACCAATGCCTATGCCATGCTGGTCAATCACGGCCGGCAGATGGAACCGACGCTGATTGATTATGTCCAGAACCGCCGCGGCGGGGTGATCTGGCCGTCGAACTGGCGTCCGTGCGATGGCTGCAACGCGCCCGACTGGGACGGCGGCGCCATGCCGCGCCCGCAGCGTCGCTGGCGCCAGGCGATCGATGCGATGACCGCCTATCAGATGGTTCACATCACCGAAGGCGTCATCCAGCGCGGCACCGCGACCGTGCTGCGCGACCTAGGGCGCCCGATCATGGGCAAAACCGGCACGACGACGGGGCCGACCGACGTCTGGTTCGTCGGCGGCACCCCGCAGATGGTCGGCGGGCTCTACATCGGATATGACACGCCGCGGAATTTGGGCGGCGCCGTGCAGGGCGGCACCTTCGCGGCGCCGATCTTCCGGGCGTTCGCGGAGAAAGCCTATGCCGGCCTGCCGGTCGTTCCCTTCCGCGCGCCGCCGGGCATTCGCATGGTCCGTATCGACCGGATGAGCGGCCGCCCGGTCTACGGTACTTTCCCGACCTCCGACGACCCGAAGGCGGGCGTCATCTGGGAAGCGTTCAAGCCGCAAAGCGAAGGGCGTCGCGCCCGTCGCACGACCGAGGACGAGGCCGAGGCCCCCAAGGCCCAGGCGTCTCGCGCGGCGGGACCGGCGGAGAAAGCGCGCGACAGCGATTTCTTGCAGCGTGAGGGCGGTATCTACTAGGGCGGGTGCCTATATCGGGCATTCCCCCGCGATTTTCTTTCGGAGTTTCTCGTTATGCGCGCCGAAGCGCAGGTTCACGTCGACACGATCAAGGACGCGCTGTCGCTGCTGCGCCGGTTTCTCAACTGGGACGTCGCGTTGCGCCGGCTCGACGAACTCAATGCGCGGGTCGAGGACCAGGCGCTGTGGAACGACCCCAAGGCCGCGCAGGAAGTCATGCGCGAACGCCGCCGGCTGGACGAGGCGATCACCGCGACCCGCGATATCGAGCAGGAGCTGAACGATACCGCCGAGCTGATCGAGATGGCCGAAGCCGAGGGCGACGAGGCGATGGCGGCCGAAGGGACCGAGGCGCTGGCGGCGCTGGCCAAGCGGGCGGAGGCCGACAAGGTCAAGGCGCTGCTGGCGGGCGAAGCCGACGCCAACGACACCTATATCGAAATCAACTCGGGCGCCGGCGGCACCGAGAGCCAGGACTGGGCCGAAATGCTCCAGCGCATGTACACGCGCTGGGCCGAGCGTCACGGCATGAAGGTCGAGCTGATCGACTATCATGCGGGCGAACAGGCGGGCATCAAGTCAGCGACGCTCCTGGTGAAGGGCGAGAACGCCTACGGCTATGCCAAGACCGAAAGCGGCGTGCACCGGCTGGTCCGGATCAGCCCGTATGATTCTTCGGCACGGCGTCACACCAGCTTCTCGTCGGTGTGGGTCTATCCGGTGATCGACGACAATATCGAAGTCGAGGTCAACGAAAGCGACTTGCGCATCGACACCTATCGCGCGTCCGGCGCCGGCGGGCAGCATATCAACACGACCGATTCGGCCGTTCGTATCACCCACTTGCCGACCGGCATCGTCGTCCAGTGTCAGAACCAGCGATCGCAGCACAAGAACAAGGCAGAGGCCTTCAACCAGCTGCGTGCGCGCTTGTACGAGCGCGAATTGGCCGAGCGTGAAGCCGCCGCCAACGCCCAGAACGCGACGAAGACCGACATCGGCTGGGGCCACCAGATCCGCTCCTACGTCCTCCAGCCCTATCAGCTGGTCAAAGACCTCCGCACCGGCGTGACCTCCACGGCGCCGAGCGACGTGCTCGACGGCGGACTCGACCCGTTCATGGCCGCCGCGCTGTCGCAGCGCGTGACCGGCGAGGCGGTCGAGGTGGAGGACGTCGATTGATCTCGCTCACCCGTGTTGGACGGACGGTGGGGGCAGCCCTGCTTCTCACCGCCTGCTCCGGCGCGCCGGTGACGCTCAACAAGACCGACGAACCGCGTTTCCCCGCCGCCGAGCGCCCGATCGCCAAGATCGTCAGCCCGCGCTGGTCGACCGAGGAGGCGCGCGATCGACTGCGCGAGGCGGACAAGGTCATGGACCTGGCTGGCATCGCGCCGGGCATGACGGTTGCCGACATCGGCGCGGGCGAGGGGTATTACACGATCCGCCTGGCGAGCCGCGTCGGTGCCAAGGGCCGGGTGCTTGCCGAGGATATCGTGCCGGCCGTTCGCGATGCGCTGGCCCAGCGTGTGACGCGCGAGCGGCTGGACAATGTCAGCGTCCGCCTGGGTGAGCCCGACGATCCCGAACTGCCCGAGAACAGCTTCGACCGCGTGCTGATGGTCCACATGTATCACGAGATCGAGGAGCCCTATAAGTTCCTGTGGCACCTGCGCCCGTCGCTCAAGAAGGACGGGGCCGTGGTCGTGGTCGACGCCAACCGATCGACCCAGAACCACGGCACGCCGCCGGCGCTCCTCGAATGCGAATTCGCGGCGGTGGGGTACAAGCGGATCGAGTTGCGCACGATGCCGTCAGCCGGCGGCTACATCGCGCTGTTCCGCCCCGAAGGTCCGCGACCCGCGCCCGAAGCGATCAAGCCGTGTCGGATCGCGGCGGGGGCCTCCACGCAATAACGATGTCGTCATCTCCGCCTTGGCGGGAACGACGGTGGAAGGGACTGTGTTAGACCACCCCCATCGCCCGCAAGCTCGTCATCGTGCTGTCGGTCACGATCAGATGATCGACCAGCCGCACGTCCACCAGCGCCAGGGCCTGTGCGAGCGATCGCGTGTGGTCCAGGTCGTGCCGGCTGGGCGCTGCGTCGCCGCCCGGGTGGTTGTGCGCGACGATCACCCCTGCCGCGCCGAACGCCAGCGCGTCCAGCGTCAGCGTGCGCGGTGGGACGGTGACCTGGTCGGCGTCCCCGGCGATGACCCGCAGCCCCAGCACGCGCCCGTCCGGGTCCAGATAGGCGACACCCGCGACTTCTCCAGGCGCACGCGCCAGCCCGGCGAACAGCGCGCGCGCCCGAGACAGGCGGTCGATGCGGAGCGGGCTGGCGTCCATCCGCCAGCCTGTGGCGCGCCCGCGACGGCGCGATCCAGCCGAACCCGCTCGACTTCGGCGCCGAAACGGGGGGAAATCTTTGCGGGCTTGGCGAGCGCGGGCGGCGGCAGTAACGGGCGACTATGACCGTCACGATCCGCACCGCCGACCTGATCGAGAGCGTCGCCGACGCCCTGCAGTTCATCAGCTACTATCACCCGATGGATTACATCCGCGCGCTAGGCGAAGCCTATACCGCGGAGCAATCGGCGGCGGCCAAGGACGCGATCGCGCAGATCCTGACCAACAGCCGCATGTGCGCGGAGGGGCATCGCCCGATCTGCCAGGACACCGGCATCGTCAACGTGTTCGTCGAATGGGGCATGGACTGCGTGCTCGACGACACCTCGCGCTCGCTGCAGGAGGTCGTCGACGAAGGCGTCCGCCGCGCCTACCTCCACCCGGAGAACAAGCTGCGCGCGTCGGTCCTCGCCGACCCGGCTTTCACGCGGCGCAATACGAAGGACAACACGCCTTGCGTCCTCCACGTCACGATGGTGCCGGGGTCGAAGGTGTCCGTCGACGTCGCGGCCAAGGGCGGCGGATCGGAAAACAAGTCCAAGTTCAAGATGATGAACCCCAGCGACTCGATCGTCGACTGGGTGCTGGAGATGCTGCCGCAGATGGGCGCCGGCTGGTGCCCGCCGGGGATGCTCGGCATCGGCATCGGCGGCACGGCGGAGCATTGCGTGCTGCTCGCCAAGCAGGCGCTGATGGAGCCGATCGACATGGGCCAGCTCAAAGCACGCGGGCCCCAGAACGATATCGAGGCGTTGCGCATCGAGATCTTCGACAAGGTCAATGCGCTGGGCATCGGTGCGCAGGGCTTGGGCGGCCTGTCGACCATCCTCGACGTCAAGATCAAGGACGCGCCGTGCCACGCCGCGGGCAAGCCGGTCGCGATGATCCCCAACTGCGCCGCGACCCGCCACGCGCACTTTACGCTCGATGGATCGGGGCCATCGTATCTCGAGGCGCCGAAGCTCGACGAATGGCCCGACGTCAACTGGACGCCCGACAAGGCCGCCAAGCGCGTCGATCTCGACACGCTGACGTCTGAAGACGTGCAGGGTTGGAAGCACGGCGACCGCCTGTTGCTGAACGGCAAGATGCTGACCGGCCGCGACGCCGCGCACAAGCGGATCGCCGACATGCTGGCGAAGGGCGAAGAGCTGCCCGTCAGCTTCAAGGGCCGCGTGATCTATTATGTCGGCCCGGTCGATCCGGTCGGCGAGGAAGTCGTCGGCCCGGCCGGTCCCACGACGGCGACCCGCATGGACAAGTTCATGCGCATGATGCTCGACCAGGGCCTGCTCGCCTGCGTCGGCAAGGCCGAACGCGGGCCTGCCGCTACGGAAGCGATCAAGGATCACAAGTCTGCCTATCTGATGGCGGTCGGCGGTGCGGCCTACCTCGTCGCCCGCGCGATCAAGGGCAGCAAGGTCGTCGGCTTCGAAGACCTGGGCATGGAGGCGATCTACGAATTCGAGGTCGCCGACTTCCCCGTGACGGTCGCGGTCGACAGCGATGGTGCCAATGTTCACACGCTGGCGCCGCTGGTGTGGCGGGAGAAGATCGCCAAGGAAGGGTTGCTGCAGCCGGCGTGAGTATATACGTCGTCAGTACCGCGGAGGAGATCCTATGTCCAAGGCCGCCGTATTTACGATGAAGCTGGAACCCGAGCTGCGAGACGAATTTATGGCGGCGGCGGAGGAATGTCATCGTCCCGCGTCTCAGGTCGTGCGCGAGTTGATGCGTGAGTTCGTGCAGCGTCAGCATGAGCGACGCGAGCACAGCGACCTGCTTCACCGCAAGGTTGCCGCGGCTCGAACGTCAGTCGCTGCCGGATCGGGCAGGTCGAACGATAGCGTCGAGGCTGATTTCGCCGCACGTCGTAGCGAGATTGATCAGTCCGCGTGAAGATCGTCTGGACGCCGCAGGCGGTCGCCGACCGCGATCCAGTGGCGGCGGTCAGGATGGACCAGCGATTTAGCGATGCGGTTGCCGGGCTGGCCGAGTTTCCCTTGCGCGGACACCCTGGTGAAGTGGCAGGGACGCGCGAACTCACGCCGCACCGCAGCTATCGGCTGGTGTACGAGGTCGTCGATGACACGGTGTGGATTCTGGTTCTGATCCACAGCGCCCGTCTCTGGCCGCCGCTGTCGGATATCGGCGCCGAATAGAGAAAGCGGGCCGCCCTTTCGGACGACCCGCCTCCCATTTACGCAAGATTACCGGGCCCGGCTGTTACGCCGCCGGGCCAAAGCGTCGTCCGCTTAGAAGTGGGTGACCACACCCAGCGTCGGACGGAAGCTGTGAGCGTTGCCGAAGGTCGACACTTCACCACGCAGACGGAAGCCCGAGTTGCCGGTGATGCCGCCGAGGCCAATGCTCTTCGGGCCGACTTCGAAACCGATGCCGTAGGTGATGTCGTCATAGTCGCGGTTGGTCGGGACGCGCTTGGCGAAGTTGACCCACTGATAGCCGACCTTGCCGTAGATGAGGCCCGAGTCACCCGCGCGCAGACCGAAGCGGCCGGCCGCACCATACTGCCAGTCGATATCGCCCGACACGCCCTTGGCGACGTTACCTTCGGCACCGACGAACACCGGGCCCAGCGGCACGTTGACGCCGACCAGACCTTCGACCAGGCTGCCGTTCAGCTTGTCGCGACGGGTGACGGGCGGGATACCCGCGCGGTTGCCTTCGCTGTCGAACTGTTCCCAGCCACCACGGATGCCGAAGTACGGCTCGATGCCGAAGGCGCGGGTGCCATCGGGGGCGGTGACCGTGTCGGTCGGGGCGGTGGACGCGTCCTGCGCGAACGCAGGCACAGCAAGGGTCGTGGCCGCAAGCGCGGCAGCGGTCAGGATCTTACGCATAGTAAACCTTCTTCGTTACAGTGTCGGACGAGGCGGGCCGATTGAGGCGTGCCGTGTCCGTCCAGGGACCTGCTGAATGCCGACACGCGCCGATTGTTGCGCCGCACCCTCAAAAAAGCGGCGGAAAACTAACATTGTTGCACTTCTGCCACGGTTTCTTGCTGGTCCATGAACGAAATCAGGCGGTCGTGTGGCGCCAACCTGTCCTGTTGATGCCGATTAAGGCAGGCCGTCTGGAACCGTCGGGCGACAGCAGCGATAAGCGGACATGATCCGATTCCTTCGCTTGTCCGGCGCAGTCCTGGTGTGGCTTGCGATCCTTGCGCTGCTGGCGGTGGTCATCGTTCCCCGGTTTCTCGACCGGCGCTATTACGAGGGGCCGGTGTCGGGGCATTTCGACGGACAACGGTTCTTCAACCCGGATGGTGAGGACACCGTCCGCCTGCCATCGGGCGGGGGACGCGGTGGTTTCCTCTGGCGGCAGGCGACCGGCAGCGACGGCCGGCCGGACTGGCCGACGCAGGTCGCCGTGACGCCCGCCACACCGGCGGCGCGCGTTGCGGGCGACGCGATGGTCGCGACCTGGGTCGGCCATGCGACGGTGCTGGTCCAGACCGCCGGGCTCAATATCCTGACCGATCCGGTGTGGAGCGAGCGCGCCGGTCCGTTCGGCTTCGGCCCAAAGCGCGTGGCGCCGCCGGGCATCGCTCTGGCTCACCTGCCGAAGATCGATCTGATCGTCGTCAGCCACAATCACTATGACCACCTCGATCTCGCGACGCTCAAGCGCCTCTGGGATCGTGACCGGCCGCTGATCGTCACCGGGCTGGGTAACGGAGCGCTGATGCGCTCGGCCGGCATCGGCGCGGTCGAACTCGACTGGCGCAACGCCGCCGTGCTGACCGACACCGGCGTCGAGATCGAGGGCAACGGGGTACCGCGCTGCGATCCGTTCGGCGCATGCCCGCGCGACCGGGCAACCGTGTTCGTCACGCGCAACCATCACTGGTCGAGCCGCTGGTTCACCGACCGCAACCGCGCGCTGTGGTCCAGCTTCGTCATCCGGACGGGCAGCGGCACCATCTTCTTCGCGGGCGACACCGGCTTCGGCGACGGGCGCTGGCCCGCGGAGGCGGCGAAATTCGGCACCCCGCGCCTCGCGATCCTCCCCATCGGCGCCTTCCGGTTCGAACCCGGCCAGATGGGCACGGGCAGCCATATCGGCCCGGTCGATGCGGTCGAGGTATACCGCCGGCTGGGCGCGCAGACCGCGATCCCCATCCACTGGGGCACGTTTCGCCTGAGCTACGAGGCGTATGACACGCCGCCGAAGCTGCTGGCCGCGGCGACGCGGTGCACCGGGCAACAGGGTTTTGCGCCGGTCGCGATCGGGGTGCCGTTCGTCGTTCCACCGCTGACCGATCGACGCGCCGCTCCGCCGCCGATGGACCGCGACGCTCTGCTCCGGTGCCTCGACACGCCTGCGGTACGTGCGCTGCGATGAGCGCCTATTACGTCACCGCGATCGACCGCATCGGCTGGGCGCTCGCCGTCGGGGGTGCGGCCGGCGGGGTGGTCGCCGGGGCCCTGGCAGGTCGAAGCGGCCCTAACGGGATCATGGGCGCTGCTGCGCTCGGCACGCTCGCCACTTGGGTCGTGCTGATCCTGGTCGCGGTGCCGATCTGGACGTGGTTCCACCACCGCAGCCGCCGGGACCCGGCGACGGCCGCATTGCTGGGCAGCGGACTGGGGCTGGTGCTCGGCCTCTTCACCGGGGCGCTGCTGGCGGCATTGGCTGCGACGATGTGTGGCGCGGTAATCGGTTGGCTGATGCAGCGCGTGGGCTATCGTCGGCTGTTCTGACGCGTTGCGCGTCCGCGCGTGATCCCCATATGTACCACCATGGTCATCCAGATCCGCAAGAGCCTCGACGAACCTGAAACCGATCAGAGCTTCGTGCCGCACCGCCCGGCGCGCCCGCTTAAGGCGGAGGGGGGCCGGCGGTTCGAGATCGTCAGCGAATATCAGCCCTCGGGCGACCAGCCGACCGCGATTGCAGAACTGGTGACGCAGGTCGAGGCTGGCGAGCGCGACCAGGTGCTGCTGGGTGTCACCGGCTCGGGCAAGACCTTCACCATGGCGCAGGTGATCGAACGCGTGCAGCGCCCCGCGCTGATCCTCGCGCCCAACAAGATCCTGGCCGCGCAGCTCTATGGCGAGATGAAGTCGTTCTTCCCGAACAACGCGGTCGAATATTTCGTCAGCTACTACGACTATTATCAGCCCGAGGCCTATGTGCCGCGGTCGGATACCTATATCGAAAAGGAAAGCTCGACCAACGAGGCGATCGACCGGATGCGCCACTCGGCGACGCGGTCGCTGCTGGAGCGTGACGACGTCATCATCGTCGCCTCGGTCAGCTGTCTCTACGGCATCGGTTCGGTCGAGACCTATTCGGCGATGATCTTCGACCTGAAGAAGGGCCAGAGCGTCGACCAGCGCGAAATCGTCCGCAAGCTGGTCGCGCTTCAGTACAAGCGCAACGACGCCGCGTTCCAGCGCGGCAACTTCCGCGTGCGGGGCGACAATCTCGAAATCTTCCCCTCGCACTATGAAGACAGTGCCTGGCGGATATCGTTCTTCGGCGACGACATCGAGGAGATCGTCGAGTTCGATCCGCTTACGGGCAAGAAGGTGGCGAGCCTCGACTATGTCCGCGTCTATGCGAACAGTCACTATGTGACGCCGGGACCGACGCTGAAGCAGGCGACCGAAGCGATCAAGTTCGAGCTGGCCGACCGGCTGCAGGAATTGATCGGCGAGGGCAAGCTGCTGGAGGCGCAGCGGCTGGAGCAGCGTACGAACTTCGATCTCGAGATGATCGCGGCGACCGGCAGTTGTGCGGGGATCGAGAACTACAGCCGTTTCCTGACCGGGCGTCTGCCCGGTGAGCCGCCGCCTACCCTGTTCGAGTATCTGCCCGAAAACGCGCTGCTGTTCGTCGACGAAAGCCATCAGACGATCGGGCAGATCAACGGCATGTCGCGTGGCGACCACCGGCGCAAGATCACGCTGGCCGAATATGGCTTTCGCCTGCCCTCGGCGATCGACAATCGCCCTCTACGCTTCAACGAATGGGACGCGATGCGTCCCCAGACCACCTATGTCTCGGCGACGCCGGGCGAGTGGGAGATGGAGCAGACCGGCGGCGTCTTTGCCGAACAGGTCATCCGCCCGACCGGCCTGATCGACCCGCCGGTCGAGATTCGCCCGGTCGAGGAACAGGTCCAGGACCTGATCCAGGAATGCAAGAAGACGACGCAGCTCGGGTACCGCACGCTCGTCACCACGCTGACCAAGCGGATGGCGGAGGATCTGACCGAATATATGCACGAAGCGGGACTGAAGGTCCGCTACATGCATTCGGACGTCGAGACGCTGGAGCGTATCGAGCTGATCCGCGACCTGCGCCTCGGCGTCTATGACGTCCTTATCGGCATCAACCTGCTGCGCGAGGGCCTCGACATTCCCGAATGCGGGCTGGTCGCGATCCTCGATGCGGACAAGGAGGGTTTCCTGCGCTCCGAAACGTCGCTGATCCAGACCATCGGCCGTGCCGCGCGTAACGTCGAGGGGCGGGTGATCCTCTATGCCGATCGCATGACCGGCAGCATGGAACGCGCGATCAACGAGACGAACCGCCGCCGCGAAAAGCAGATGGCGTATAATGCCGAACACGGCATCACGCCGGCGACCGTCAAGAAGAACATCGGCGACATCATCGCCCATGTCGCATCCAAGGATCAGGTCACCGTCGAGATCGACGAGGACCGCCCGCACATGGTCGGCCACAATCTGCGCGCGTACATCGAGGAACTCGAAAAGAAGATGCGCGATGCAGCGGCGAATCTGGAGTTCGAGGAGGCCGGTCGTCTTCGCGACGAAATTCGCAGCCTGGAACAGGAAGAGCTCGGCCTGCCGGTCTCCGAACACAAGGCGCCGGTGATGGGCCGGTCGAACGAAGGAAAGCCGGGGACACGCAAGACCCGGTATGGCAAACAGCAGAAGATGCGGATGGCTGGCGGCTCGCGGCGGGGGCGGTAGTTAAGCTCTGTGGTGGCCCGTGGTTGCCGAAATAATGGTTGAAGCGCGAGTCGGCGTGCTCTCAATAGGCGGCTCACATTTGGAGTGGGCACCGTGATCCTGACTTTCGCTGATCCGGAACGGAGCGGGTTTGGCTTCGGCAATGAAGCCGGAAGCTTCCATCCGACATTCAGCACACTGCTCGTCGTAAACTTCGGCAACTCGACGGTGCCGATCGCCTCGACGACATGCGCGTGCCGCCCGGCAACCGCTTGGAGGAGTTGAAGGGCGACCGCAAAGGGACATATAGTATCCGCATCAACGATCAGTGGCGGATCACCTTCCGCTGGTCAAACGGAGGCGCGGACGATGTCCGGATCGAGGATTATCATCGCTGAGGAGGATCGGTTGGACAATGTCCATCCGGGCGACATCTTGCGCGAGGATTTCCTGATTGGGAGAGAAATTCCTATCGCGGAAGTCGCCGAGAGTGCGCAGATCGATCCGGTCGTTCTGGCGGAGATCATCGCGAGCCGGCGTGACATCGATGCGTCGATCGATGCGCGGCTTACCCGATATTTCGGCATGTCGGACGGCTTTTTTCTGCGGCTGCAGAATAGCTATGACATGGAGGAGGTCGCTTACCGCGAGGCGGACGACCTTGCTAAGATCGTCCGCCGCGCCGCCTGACGCTCATCCCTCGCGAAGATCCTCCGTCCGCGTGCCGTAATAGCCCGCGACACGGTCCGCATAGGCCTGATCGAAGGTCGGGGCGTTGTTCGCCCAGCTCGGGCCGCCTTCCAGCAGGCGTTTGTCGACGGTGATCGTGTAGAGGTCATTGGCGACGTCGTAGATCAGCAGTTCGAACGGCACGGCGTAGAAGCTCTTGCCCATGCCGAGGAAACCGCCGAGGCTGAGGACCGCATGAGTCGTGCGGCCGGTGCCTTTGTGGATCATCAGCGCGTGAACGGTGCCGACGGTGTTGCCGTCGCGGCTCTGAACCTTCAGCGTGTGGGCGACGTTCGCCTGGACCAGCAGGATCGTTCCGGCGTCGAGTTCGGTGCTCATGTCTTTTAATCCTGATTCAGATTGCAAGCTGTCGGCATTGGGAACCGGCGGGGCGGGGCTCGGTTCCCCGAAGGCGGCGACCGGCCCGGCCGATCGGTGGTTGAGGCGGGCGGCACGCTGGTTCATGAGGCCCGATGTGATGCGTTCTATCTTCCTTGCCGGCCTGGCCGGGCTCGTCGTCCTGTCCGCCTGCGTGCCGAAAGCCGAAGCGCCGGCGCCAGCGCCGATACGGCCCGTGCCGATCCCCGTCCGCACTCCGACGCCGCCGCCTGCGCCCCCGCCGTCGAGCGACTGGCGGGACTGGGCGTTGAGCCCGGGCACATGGCGATACGCGGCGGACCCACGCGGCAGCCGGGCGACCTTCGGCAGCGGCGCGGGACCCGCGCTGATGCTGACCTGCGACCGCGGCGCCAATTCCGTGCGCCTGACACGCACCGGCGTGTCGGCGGGCACGGTGACCGTGCGGACCAGCACAACGGCGCGCACGCTGGCGGTCCAGCCGGTGGCGGGTGGGGTCGAGGCGGTACTGCCCGCGGCTGACTCGTTGCTCGACGCGATGGGCTTCAGTCGCGGTCGTTTCGTGGTGGAGGGCGGCGGTGCGCCTCTGGTCGTTCCGGCGTGGCCGGAGGTCCTGCGCGTCGTCGAGGATTGCCGCGGCTGAGGCCCTTTGCCGGGAAGCGCGAGATACTGACGCGCTTTCTTCGCATTACAAGTCTTGAAACCGGGGCCGACACGATTCACATTCCATCTGTGCCGAGCAACCGGCACGTTCGTGTTCAACAAGCGAAAGGAGGTGATCCGATGTCTCATGGTTCAGCAGTGGGGTCGGTTCAGTTCGTTCGGGAGACGCGCTTCTGACCTGACGCGCGGATCAGGCGCTTGTCGCCGATCCGTGAGGGCGCGCGGGGGGTATCCTCCCCCAATCAACGCCGTCCGCATCAGGCATCAGAGGCCCGCATGGTCTCCCGGGCTGGAGCTCTCCGGCCGCTGACCATGTCGGAGGTCGTCGGGGTGGTAGAAGCCACCTCGGCGGCCTCTTTCATTTTTGCGGGCGGCCGGCGATTTGCGAAAGCAAGTCGCGGACCCGCGGCGGCGGGCGGCGGTGCCGCGCAGCGGCTCCGGCCGACGGCATGGCGTAACGGTTGTCGCTCGATCCACGACGCCTCAGTCATCCCGGATCAGGCCGGAATGACGGTGATTTGGCTATGGCGGGCGCCGCAAAAAGCTGATGCGCGGGCTGCACTTTCCGCAGCAACGCCGAACCGCAAAACGCGGCGCTTCGACAAACGCAGCACGAACGGGTCAGGTCAGGCCGCTGCCCCCGACCTTACGCCGCTTGCGCCACCTCGGGCGCCAGCACCCACGCCAGTGCCGCGTCGCGCGTTTCGAAGAAGCGGACTTCCGGCCGTTCGACCAGCAGGCGCTTCGCCTGGATGCGGGGCAGCATGCTGCCGGTGACGATACCGATGCGGCGCGAGCGGACCGCAGGGGTGCGCATCATTGCTTCCAGCGCCTCGGCGACGTCCTGAGACTGCGTGCCGGCTTGGGTATAGTCGCAGACCGAAACCGGCGGCTTGCCGGTCTCATCGAGCACGCGCTTGGCCGCGGCGGCGATCGCCTGGGCAAAGGCGCTGACGTCGGCGAGCGTCCAGAAGCCGATGATCGCGGACTCGAACAATCCCACGTCCACCCGGACGTCGACCTTGAAACGTGCTGTGTCCATGCACAGGCGGTCTGCGCCGGAATGATTTACAGTCAGTTGCTTGCTACTAAATTTTGCGACGAACCGCGCGGTTTCGGGTCAAACCGCGACCGGAGCCGCGATGTGCGCATGCGGTTCATACCCCGTGACGAGGAAGTCGCCGATGGCATAGTCGAAGATCGTCTCCGGCCGGCGGGCGATCGTCAGACGCGGCTCGCCGCGGGGTTTGCGCGCCAGCTGTTCCTCGACCAGATGCGCGTGGTTCAGATACACATGCGCGTCGCCGCAGCTCCACACCAGCTCGCCCGGCTCCAGCGCGCATTGCTGTGCCAGCATGCGGATCAGAAGCGCGGCGGAAAAGGCGTTGAAGGCAAAGCCCAGCCCCAGGTCGCATGACCGCTGCCAGAGCATCCCCGACAATTTCCCGTCCGATACATGATATTGATAGGTCATGTGACACGGCGGCAGCGCCATGTCGTCGAGTTCGGCGACGTTCCAGCCGGTAAAGATATGCCGGCGCGACGTCGGGTTGGTCCTGAGCGACGTCACCAGGGCTGAGATCTGGTCGATCCCGCGCTCCGCTTTGCGGTACAGCCCGTCGCCGATCGCGTCGTAGACCGGCCAGTCCACCCACTGCTTGCCATAGACGGGCCCGAGTTCGCCCCAGCGTGCGGCGAAGTCGGCATCGGCCAGGATGCGCGCCTCGAACGCATCGCGATCCAGTCCTTCGCCGGTGGCGCGGTTGTAGGCGTCGAGCGGCCAGTCGGTCCAGATATGCACGCCCTGTTCGACCAAGGGGCGGATGTTGGTGCTTCCGCTCAGGAACCACAGCATCTCGCGCGTCGCCGTCTTCCACGCGACCCGCTTCGTCGTCAGCAGTGGCACCCGGTCGTCCGACAGGTCGAACCGCATCGTCGGTCCGAACAGCGATCGCGTGCCCACGCCGGTACGGTCGCGCCGCTCGTCGCCGCGCTCCCAGACGTCGCGCAGAAGGTCGAGATATTGCTGCTCGTAATGCATCCCGGTCATGCCGCGCCTTCTAAGGCGGCAGGGCAGTGACGACAATGCATCGGGAATTGGGAAGAAAACACTGAAAATGCGCAGAATGTATGTCGCGGAAAGGAAAACTTTAATGATCGCTTCGCTAAATCCGCGGCGTGCCGAACGTCATCCGATCCCTGCGAAATCTTGGCGGCACCCGACTGAGCGGCGCGCCTGCCGACCGAGCGGTCGACGAAGCGCTGGCACAGGGTGAGCAGGCGCAGTTGCTGGTCCGCGAGTTCGAGGAACAGGGCTCCGGCTGGTTCTGGCGAACCGACCGCGACGGCTTCGTCACCTATCTTTCGCGCAAGGTCGCCGATCAGCTTCAAGCGGCCGACGGCGGAATCGGCGCAACGCTGACCACGCTGTTCCAGATGGACAGCGACAGCCCGGAAACCGAACGCACCCTGGGTTTTCATCTGTCGTCGCGCACGTCCTTTGCGGAATATTCGGTGCGCGGGGTTGCCGGCAACACCGACCGCTGATGGTCGATTTCGGGCCGCCCGATCGTCGATGCCAACGGCAATTTCCAAGGGTTCGTCGGCTGGGGCAGCGACCTGACCGCCAAGCGCCGGTCGGAGGCGGAGATCACGCGCCTGGCGCTGTTCGACGGCCTGACCGGCCTGGCCAATCGCCAACGGATACGCCTGTCGCTCGACCAGACGCTGGCACAGCTTGCGACGACCTATCGCACCGCGGCGCTGATGCTGCTCGATCTCGACCGGTTCAAGGCGGTCAACGATACGCTCGGGCATCAGACCGGCGACGCGCTGCTGAAACAGGTCGCCCAACGACTGACGCGGGCGGTCGGCGACGCCGGGCTGGTCGGGCGTGTCGGCGGGGACGAATTCAAGGTGCTGGTGCCGACCGATGCCGATCGCGATCGGCTGGCGACGCTGGCCGACACGATCATCGCGTCGCTGTCGCAACCCTATTTTATCGGCGGGTCGTCGATTTCCATCGGCTGCTCGATCGGCATCGCGGTCGCCCCCGACGACGGCACGGATGGCGATTCGCTCGTCCGCAATGCCGACCTGGCGCTCTATTCGGCCAAGGGCGACGGACGCGGCATGCACCGCTTCTTCCGTGAGGAGATGCTGGACGAGGCGCGCAACCGCAAGCAGCTGGAAGACGACCTGCGCCAGGCGCTGGTCGGGGATCAGCTCCACCTTGTCTACCAGCCGATCGTCGCCACCGCCGACGAACGGATCACCGGCTATGAAACGCTGCTGCGGTGGAACCATCCGGTGCGCGGGGCCATCAGCCCGGCCGAGTTCGTGCCGATCGCCGAAGAATGCGGAATGATCGAGACGATCGGCACCTGGGTGCTGCGCCAGGCGTGCGCCGACGCGGCGCAATGGCCGGGTGACACGCGGGTTGCGGTCAACATTTCGCCCATTCAGTTCGCCAACCCGGCACTGCCGTCGATCGTCACGAGCGCGCTGGCCACCTCCGGCATCGCCGCTGCCCGGCTGGAGTTGGAGATCACCGAGAGCGTGTTCGTCAATGAAGGTGCGTCGACCGAGGCGATGTTCGCCAGCCTGAAACGGCTGGGGGTGCGGCTGGCGCTCGACGATTTCGGCACGGGCTATTCGTCGCTTGGCTATCTCCGCAAGGCGCCGTTCGACAAGATCAAGATCGACCGCAGCTTCGTCTACGGCGTCTCGGATACGACCAACCGCAACGCGGCGATCGTCCGTGCGATCGTGACGCTGGCCGACACGCTGGGGATGGAAACGACCGCCGAAGGGGTCGAGACGCAGGACGAAATCGGCCTGATCCGCGATCTGGGCTGCACGCACATCCAGGGATGGGTCTACGGCAAGGCCGTGCCTCAGGCCGATGTGCTGGCGCGCGCCGCGACCGGCGAAACGCGGATCGCACCCGTCGGACACCGCGTCAGCCGCGCGACCAGGACGAAGGTGCTGCGCTGGGCTAAGCTCGAGGTGGGCGGCAGCTGTGGCGACGTCCGCATCCGCAACTGGTCGTCGGGTGGCGCGCTGATCGACGGTATCGCCTTTCCCGCCGGGTCGGAGGGGTGTCCTGTCCGGCTGGATCTGGGCGACGGCCGCGTGGTCGCCGCGATCGTACGCTGGGCGCAGGAGGACCGCGCCGGGCTGGCGTTCGATCGGCCGATGCCGCTGGAGGCGCTCGCGCCGCGTTCGCAGCAGCGCGCGCCCGATCGATCCCGCACCGGCTGAACGACCGTCGTATCGCCATTGCCGTTTGGCGGCGTGCCGATTACCCCGACAGCCATCATGACCAGCGCGCTGCCGACCACCGAAACCGCTGCGGCGGAAGAGCTCGAACGCCTCGCCCGCGAGATCGCGCACCACAACCGCCTGTATCATACGCACGATGCGCCCGAGATCAGCGATGCGGCCTATGACGCGCTGATGCGCCGCAATGCCGCGATCGAGGCGGCCTTTCCGGCGCTGGTGCGCGACGACAGCCCCAGCCGGCTGGTGGGAGCCGCGCCTGCCGGGCATCTCGCAAAGGTCGCACATGCGCGACCGATGATGAGCCTCGACAATGGCTTCTCCGAGGACGACGTCCGCGACTTCGTCGGCCGCGTCCGCCGCTTTCTGAAACTTGCCGACGATGCCGCGGTCGCGCTGACCGCGGAGCCCAAGATTGACGGCCTGTCCTGTTCGCTGCGCTATGAGGGGCGCCGCCTGGTCCGCGCGCTGACCCGCGGCGACGGCGCGGTCGGGGAGGATGTGACGGCCAACGTCCTGACCATCCCCGAGAGCGACATTCCCCGTAGCTTGCCCAGCGACGCACCCGACGTTTTCGAGGTGCGCGGCGAAATCTATATGGAAAAGGGCGCCTTTGCCGCGCTCAATGCCCGGCTGGCGGCGGAAGCGGCGGAGACCGGCAAGGTCGCGCGCCAATTCGCCAACCCGCGCAATGCGGCGGCCGGATCGCTGCGGCAGAAGGACGCTGCCGTCACCGCCGGCCGGCCGCTGCGTTTCCTGATGCACGGCTGGGGCGAGGTTGGCGCCGTGCCGGGTGTGACCCAGGCCGAGGTGGTCGCGGTGCTGGCACGCTGGGGTTTCCCCGTTGCCGAGGATTTTCAGCGCTGCGACGACGTCGAGGCGGCCCTTGCCGTCTATCGCGCGATCGAAGCGCAGCGTGCGGACCTGCCGTTCGATATCGATGGCGTGGTCTACAAGGTCGATCGGCTCGATTGGCAGGAGCGGCTGGGCAGCATCGGTCGCGCCCCGCGCTGGGCGCTGGCGCATAAATTCCCCGCCGAACGTGCGCAGACGACGCTGGAACGGATCGACATTCAGGTCGGTCGCACCGGTAAGCTGACCCCGGTTGCGCGGCTGGAGCCGGTGACGGTCGGCGGCGTCGTCGTATCGAATGCGACGCTTCACAACGCAGACGAGATTGCGCGTTTGGGCGTGCGCGAGGGCGACCGCGTGGTCTTGCAGCGCGCAGGCGACGTCATCCCGCAGATCGTCGAGAATCTGAGCGCCGGCGAAGCGCGCGCAGCCTATGTCTTCCCGACCGAATGCCCGGCCTGCGGTTCGGCCGCGGTGCGCGAAGAGGGCGAGGTCGATGTGCGCTGCACGGGAGGGCTGGTGTGCCCCGCGCAGCGCGTCGAGCGGCTGCGCCACTTCGCCTCGCGCCATGCGCTCGATATCGAGGGGTTGGGCGCCACCCATATCGAGGCGTTCGTCGCCGATGGCCTGCTGACGCGGCCGGCCGACATCTTCCGCCTGACCCGCGACGACCTGCTGGCGCGCGAACGCTGGGCGGCCGTGTCGGCCGACAATCTGATCGCCGCGATCGACGCGAAGCGTCAACCGCCGCTCGACCGCTTCCTGTTCGCGCTGGGCATCCGGCACGTCGGCGAAATCACGGCGCGCGACCTCGCCCGGCGCTATCGCAGTTGGGACGCCCTGTCCGCCGCGATCGCCGCGGCCCGTACGCTGCGTGCCGAGACAGTGCCGACTCCAGCCGAACCGGAGCGCAAGTTTCATCAGCGTCGCGACAAGGCGGTGGTCGACGCGATCGGCGTCGCCGGCATCGGCCCCGAAGTCGCCAATGCGCTGCTCGATTTCTTTGACGAGCCGCATAATCGCGAAGCGCTCGACGATCTGTTCGCTGCCGGGGTCGCGCCGGCCGACGTCGTCCATGAAACCCGCGCATCGCAGGTCAGCGGTAAGACGGTCGTCTTTACCGGCACGCTGGAGACGATGAGCCGCGACGAGGCCAAGGCGCAGGCCGAATCGCTCGGCGCGCGGGTTGCGGGATCGGTGTCGGCCAAGACCGACCTCGTCGTCGCCGGCCCCGGTGCGGGATCGAAACTGAAGAAGGCCGCCGATCTCGGGGTCGCGGTGGTTAACGAGGACGGCTGGGCCGCGATCGTCGCCGATGCGCTAGCTGCTTCAAAGTGATGCCTTTTTGCAACGCAGCAAAGGTGAATCAAGGTCCGACTCGACGACTCGGGTAATCGTCATTTATTAGTCACAAATCGAAGGCAGGGCGCACCGCGAACGGCGCGGGTGCCGTGTCCGAGCGATGACGCTCAAAGGGGAATTTAATGCGCAATGTGTTGATCTGTGGCGTGGCTGCTGCCGCGCTGGTGGCGCCGCTGGCGGCGGCAGCTCAGGAAACCACGTCGTCGATCCGCGGCACGGTGACCGCGAACGGTGCGCCGGTCGCTGGTGCCCAGGTGACGATCACGAACGTGCCGTCGGGCACCACGTCGACCACGACGACTGGCAACGACGGGAGCTTTAACGCGACCGGCCTGCGCGTTGGCGGACCCTTCACCGTGTCGATCGCCAGCCCACAGGGCAACACGCAGGTCACCGAGATCTTCACTGTCGTCGGTCAGCCCTACAACCTGCCGATCGAGCTGGAGACGTCGGACGCCGGTACGGAGATCGTCGTTACCGCATCGTCGATCGCTGGCGCCGGCACCGTCGCTTCGGGGCCGCGCACGGTTCTGACGCAGGCCGACATCAGCAAGGTCGCCTCAGTCAATCGCGACGTCCGCGACCTCGCTCGCCGCGATCCGTTGGCGCAACTCGACCTGTCGAACAGCCGCGCGGTCAGCTTCGCCGGCGTTAACCCCCGCTTCAACCGCTTCACGATCAACGGCGTCCAGATCGGTGATAATTTCGGCCTGAACGCTGACGCCAATCCGACGGCGCGTGGCCCGATCCCGTTCGACGCAATTGGTCAGTTCTCGGTCTCGATCGCACCGTCGGACATCCGTCAGGGCAACTTCCAGGGCGGCGCGATCGACACGGTCGTTCTGTCGGGTACCAATGAGTTCCACGGCACCGGCTTCTACTCGCAGTCGACCGACGGCCTGCAGGGCAGCGTCATCGGTTCGAACCGGCAGGTAGTCCCCAAGTATAAGTCGGAAACCTATGGCGCGACGCTGCGTGGTCCGATCATCCGCGACAAGCTGTTCTTCATGGTTTCGGGCGAGCGGAACACCGATCCGCGTCCGGCCGCGGTGTCGCAGATCTCGCAGATCCCGGGGCTGACGCAGGGAGCGATCGATCAGGTCAAGTCGATTGCACAGAGCGTTTATAACTACGCCGCAGGCGACATCGTTCAGATCAATCAGAACAAGGACGAAAAGATCGTCGGTCGCGTCGATTGGAATATCGTCGATGGCCAGCGCCTGTCGCTCACCTATCTCAATGCTTATGAATCGGCGACCGTCCCACAGAATGTTTCGACCAGCCTGACGACGCCCGGCCTGGGCCTGTCTTCGAACGCTTATCAGCGCTCGGTGCTAGTCCGTTCGGGTATCGCGCAGCTGAATTCTGACTGGACGGATCGTCTTTCGACCGAGGCACGCTTCCTCTATCAGTCGAACGAGGTCACGCAGCGTTCGCTTGGTGTGCAGCCCTTCGCGCAGTTCCGCGTCTGCACCGATGCGACCAGCATCAATTCGGGCGACAATCGCATCAACAGCTGCGGCGTCGGCGTGCCGGTTATCGCCTTTGGCCCGGACGTCAGCCGTCAGGCGAACGAATTGTTCTTTGATACCTGGGGCGGCTCGATCCTGACGCGCTACACCGCCGGTGGTCACCAGGTCAGTTTGCTCGCCGAGTATAACCGTCGCCGCACCACGAACCTGTTCCTGCAGAATGCGACCGGTGCCTATTATTTCGATTCGATCGCGGATTTCCAGAATCGCAATGCGTCGCAGTTCTCTTATCAGAACGCGCTGTCGCTGAACGTCGCCGACTCGGCTGCCAACTTCGTCTATGATCAGTGGACGTTCGGCCTGCAGGACACTTGGAACGTCACGAGCAACTTCGATATCAACATTGGTGTTCGTTACGACCTGTTTGGCATGCGCTCGGAAGTGCCGCTGAATAATGCGTATCTGGCCCGTTACGGCTTTACCAACACGCAGACGTTCAAAGGTCTGGACAACTTCCAGCCGCGCTTCAGTTTCAACTGGCGCCCGGTCAAGGGCCTGCGCATCCGCGGTGGCGCGTCGATCTTCGGTGGCGGTGCTCCCGATATCTACCTGTCGAACAGCTTCTCGAACACGGGTGTCGTCACCAGTGCGATCACCAATCTGACCCGCGCGACGCCGATCGGCGGGGCGACGGCGACGTGCAGTTCGCCGTTCACCGGTGTCAATGCCGGCGTTTGCACGGCCGCCCTGAACAGCGTCAACGGCGCGACGATCCCGGCAGCCGTCAATGCCTACATCGCGACCAACACTGCCGGTCAGGCGCTCGCGCCGACGTCGTCGCTGGCGCAGAATTTCCGGCCGCCGTCGGTTGCGAAGTTCAATCTGACTGCCGAATACGACCTGTTCGGCGTCACCTTCGGCGCGGACTATCTGTACACCGACACGGTCCGTGGCACGAGCTTCACCGATCTGCGCTCGCGCGTCATCGGCACGCTGCCGGATGGTCGTCCGCGCTATAGCTTCGTGCCCACCCCGGGTTCGACGGCGACCGCCGACAACAACGGCGACTATCTGCTGTTCAACGACAACCGTGGTCGCAGCCACATCGCGGTCGCGCGCTTCAACAAGGACTTCGACTTCGGCCTGTCGCTCGCCGGCAGCTACGCTTGGCAGAACGTCAAGGACGTGAGCCCGGCAACGTCGTCGACGCCAGGTTCGCTGTACAACAACGCTGCCAAGGCGGATCCGAACTTCCAGGCCTATGGCCGCGCGAACGACGAGACGACGTGGCGCTACACCTATAGCGTCGGCTTCGATCGTGCCTTCTTCGGCGACTATCGCACGGTCGTGCAGCTGTTCGGCGAAACCCGCGCGGGCCGTCGCTACAGCTTCACCATGGCGGATACGGTGCAGAATCAGCGCCTGCCGGTGTTCGGCACGATCGGCAACAACAACGCCTTCCTGCTGTACGTCCCGACCGGGCCGAACGATGCAAAGGTCAGCTATGACAGCGCGGAAACCCAGGCGTCGCTTGAAACGCTGATCAACAACACCGCCCTGAAGAACTATCGCGGTCAGATCGCTGCGCGTAACATCGCTCGCAACCGTGCGTTTACCCGCATTGACCTGCACTTGGAGCAGGAAATTCCAACGTTCATCGGCAAGTCGCGGTTTACGATCTTCGGCGACATCGAAAACCTGCCGAACCTGCTAAACAGCAAGTGGGGCGGCCTGCGCCAGTTCGGCTTCCCGTACACCGCGGACGTCGTCCGAGTGTCGTGCTTGAGCGCCGCCACGCCGACGGGAACGACCCCGGGGACAGGTGTGGTCAACACGAACTCGACGCAGACCTGCGCGCAGTATCGCTACTCGTCGTTCCGTGACGCGAACGAGGTCGTACAGTTCAACAACTCGCTGTACCTGATCCGCCTGGGCGCACGCTTCACCTTCTAAGCGTCAACCCATCGCACGCCTTACAGGGCCGCCGCCCCCACACCGGGGACGGCGGCCCTTTTCTTTGCCTGATCTGCGACGAACCGTTACAGCGCTCGCCGTGCAGCAGCCGACGATCCTGTCCCGCCCCTTCTTCGAACAGAAAAGCCGCGCCTTCTGGATGCTCCAGGCCGCAGGCTGGTCGGGCTATCTGCTGCTGCGCGTGGTTGTGGCCGCATCGAACGGCGTGTCGGTGGAGGGTTATCCGCCGATCTTCATCGAGGCGATTGTCGGCTATTGCCTGACGCTGCTGCTCTCCACGCTCTACGGCTATTACCGCCGCCAGCCGCGCTGGCGTGCGATCGTCCTGACGGTCGCCACGCTGCTCATCGCGACGCTGGTCTATTCCGTCATCCAGGCATTCAACGTCAGCTTTCTGCGCCCGGGCCTCGCGCGCGGGGCAGATGCGGGGATCAGCTGGGCGCTGGTCATCGGGTCGAGCTTCATACCGTTCACTGTGCTGACGGGATGGACCTCGCTCTATTTCGGCATCAACTGGTATCTGATCGTCGAGGAGCAGGTCGACCGCATGCGCCTGCTGGAGACCGAGGCGTCGTCCGCCCAGCTCGCGATGCTGCGATATCAGCTCAATCCGCATTTCCTGTTCAACACACTCAATTCGATCTCCACACTGGTCCTGCTGAAGGAAACGCAGCGCGCCAATGCCATGCTCAGCCGCCTGTCGGCGTTCCTGCGCTACACGCTTGCCAACGAACCGACCGCGCACGTCACCGTGGTGCAGGAGGTCGAGACGCTGAAGCTCTATCTCGAGATCGAGAAGATGCGGTTCGAGAAGCGGCTGCGGACGAATTTCGAGATCGACCCGGCGGTCGAGCGCGCGCGCTTGCCGTCGCTGCTCCTGCAACCGCTGGTCGAAAATGCGATCAAATATGCCGTGACGCCGCAGGAGGAGGGGGCCGATATCTCGGTCCTCGCTCAACTCGCCGCTGAACGCGTTCGCATCACCGTGTCGGACACCGGCCCCGGGTTGAACGGCGGCAACAAGCGGCCGAGCCTGTCCACCGGGGTCGGGTTGGCGAACATCCGCGAGCGACTGGCGCAGGCCTATGGGCCCGACCACCGTTTCGAAATCCGCGCTCTTCCCGAGGGCGGCTTTTCTGTCGTGATCGAGATACCATATCAGCTGGAGGAACCGGCACGCGAGGCAGGCTGAGGACGACAACGGGGAACCGATCAGGGGGCACTGACGATTTTTCCGCATGACGAAAGACCACGACGCATGACCATCCGCACCATTCTCGTCGACGACGAGCCGCTGGCGATCCAGGGCCTGGAACTCCGCTTGCAGGAATTCGACGACGTCGAGATCATCGACAAATGCCAGAACGGGCGCGAGGCGATCAGCGCGATCAAGACGCACAAGCCCGACCTGGTCTTTCTCGACATCCAGATGCCGGGCTTCGATGGATTTTCGGTCATCCAGGGCTTGATGGAAGTCGAGCCGCCGCTGTTCGTCTTCGTGACCGCCTATAGCGACCATGCGCTGAAGGCGTTCGAGGCGCAGGCGGTCGATTACCTGATGAAGCCGGTCGACGAAGCGCGTCTGGCCGACACGCTCGACCGGGTCCGCCAGCGTCTCAGCGAAAAGCGCGGCGTCGAGGAGGTCGAGAAGCTGAAGGAAGTGCTGGCCGAAGTCGCCCCGGATTCGGTCGAGGCGATCGGCGACGGCGGCGGCGACCAGCCCGCGGCGAGCCGGTTCGAAAAGCTCATCAACATCAAGGATCGTGGCAAGATCTTCCGCGTCGACGTCGACACGATCGAGGTCGTCGAGGCCGCGGGCGATTACATGTGCATAAAGACCGGCGACAATACGCTGATCCTGCGCCAGACGATGAAGGACCTGGAAAAGCGCCTGGACCCGCGCCGCTTCCAGCGCGTCCACCGCTCGACGATCGTCAACCTGGACCTGGTGCGCCAGGTGAAGCCGCACACCAATGGCGAATGTTTCCTGGTGCTCGAATCGGGCGGTCAGGTGAAGGTGTCGCGCAGCTACCGCGACGTGGTGGCGCGCTTCGTTCACTAAAGCTCAAACGGCGGATCGGCAGGGGGGTATGGCATGATCGGATCGGTGATGGCGATGCTCCTGCTGATGCCCGCCCAGCAAACCGCCGCGGCGCCGCCTTCGGGCGACAGCTGGTCGATCCTCGTCGACCCTTGCTCCAGCACCTCCACCGAAGTCGTCGTCTGCGCGCCCGGCGCCCAATACCGCTTGCCCAATCCGGAAGACCGCGAGCGGACGCCGCGTCCGCGGCAGGCAACGGGCGATCCGCGTGCGGGTCTGGAAAATGCCGCCGAACCCTGTGCGATCCGTGGATGTCAGGTCGGCATCGACCTGCTGACCCCGGCGATCGCAGTCGCCTCTGCGGTCGTGCGCGAAGCTACGTTCGCCGCGCGCAAGACGCATCCGGGGAAGCGCGAAGCGATCAAGCTGGATTGAACGACGTCTACTTCAGGATGACCCGTCCGCCATGTTTTCCTAGCCGTGTCGCAGGGGGCACCGTCGGATTACCGGGATAGGACCGACCGTCGAACCTGAGCCGCGTGTCATAGCCTCGCGCAATTCCTCCACCTGCCACTCGAACTGACAAGTCGCGCCAACCGTGCGACACGCTGTTCAGGACCGAAATCGGCGTTCGCGCCACGGATAGGCGTGTGACGACGCGGTAGCTTCGCTTGCTCGGCGTCAGCACGTACAGATCGCATCCGCCGCTGCCGCACGTCGCCGGCGTTTCGGCGTAGACCAGGACTTCAGCCTGCCCGTCGCGATTGAGGTCGATCAGCGCTGCGCGATACTGCGCCAGATCCAGTCGGCGCGCGATGAAGGTCTTAGCTGTGGTGGGGATCGGCGTGGCAGCAGCGCTGGCGATGAGGATCAGTGGTGCGAGCATATCGTCTTTTCCTCACGCCGCTGCGATTACCCCAATATATGCATCCACATCGGCTCGCCGGCCAGGCTCTGCGAGCCGCGCAGCTTCTCCAGCGCCTGGGCGACGCAACGCTCCGGGCCCTCGTGCGTGACGATCGCGACCAGGACGTGGCCATCGGGGTTGGCGCCGCGCTGGATCAGGCTTTCGATCGAAACGCCGGCGTCGCGCATCGCGGCGGCGATTTCGGCGAGTACGCCGACCTTGTCGACCACGGCGAAGCGCAGATACGCGCGGCCGCGGCGTTCGCCGGTGTCGGCGGGGGCGGGCTTGGTGAGCGCCGAGGCGGGCATCGCGAAGGCGGAGCCGAACTCACCGCGGGCGATGTCGATCAGGTCGGCGACGACGGCCGATGCGGTCGGGCCGTCGCCTGCACCGCGGCCCTGGAAGAACAGGCGGCCGACGAAATTGCCGTCCGCGACGACCGCGTTGAGCGACCCTATGGTGTGCGCTAGCGGGTGATCGACCGGCACCAGATGCGGGTGGACCCGCTGGAACAGACCGTTCGCGTCGGCCTCCGCCACGCCGACCAGTCGGACGCGGTAGCCCAGTGCGGCGGCCTCGGCGATGTCGGCGGCGAGCACATGGCGGATGCCGGTCACGCTCACGTCGCCGAACGCCGGCTGGGTGCCGAAGGCGAGCGCGGCGAGGAGCGAGAGTTTATGTGCGGCGTCGACGCCGTCGATGTCGAAGCTGGGGTCGGCCTCGGCATAGCCGAGCGCCTGTGCTTCGCTCAGCACCTCGGCGAAGTCGCGGCCTTCCGCCTCCATTTTGCTCAGGATGAAGTTGCAGGTGCCGTTGAGGATGCCGGTTACACGCTCGATCGCATTGGCGGCGGCGCCCTCGCGCAGTCCCTTGATGACCGGGATGCCGCCGGCGACCGCGGCTTCGAACTTCAGCGCGGTGCCCTTGGCTTCGGCAGCGTCGGCGAGTTCGAGCCCGTGATGCGCCAGCATCGCCTTGTTGGCGGTCACGAAGGCCTTGCCCGCGGCCAAGGTCTTGCGGGCAAGGGTCAGGGCGGGTCCGTCCGATCCGCCGATCAGTTCGACGACGACGTCGGCGCCTTCGTAATCGGCCAGCGCAGTCGTGTCGTCGATCCAGTCGAAGCGCGAAAGATCGACGCCGCGGTCCTTCGTACGGTCGCGGGCCGAGACGGCGACGACCTGGATGGCGCGACCGGCGCGGCGTTCGATCAGGTCGCGGTTGGCGTCGAGCAGGCGAATGACGCCGCCGCCCACGGTTCCCAGCCCCGCCAGTGCGACTTTCAACGACTCCGCCATAAAATCCCCCATCAATCGACGGGGATCGCCTAGCGGTTGCGGAGACCCCGGCACAAGGCCGGGGTGCCATAGATTTACTTCTTGATGAGTCCGATCTCGACCAACCGCTCCATCAGATAGTCGTGGCTGCTGATCGGGGTCTCGTAGCGGTTGGGACGATCGGCGGTGATCGTGCCCGGCAGCGTCTCGATCATGAAATCAGGCGCGGGATGAAGGAAATAGGGCATCGAATAGCGCGAGAAGCCGCGGCGTTCGGGCGCCGGGTTGACGACGCGGTGGGTGGTCGACGGCAGGACGTGGTTGGTCAGCCGCTGGAGCATGTCGCCGACGTTCACGACCATCGCGCCCGCCGGCGGCTTGACCGGCAGCCAGGTGCCGTTCTTTTCGAGCAGTTCGAGACCCGCTTCCTCGGCGCCGAGCAGCAGGGTGATGAGGTTGATGTCCTCATGCGCACCGGCGCGGACTTCGGGCGCGTCGGCCGGGACGGGCGGATAGTGGAGCAGACGCAGGACCGAGTTGCCGTCCTCCACCGCATGTTCGAACCAGTCCTTGTCGAGGTTCAGGTGCAGTGCGATCGCCGACAGCAGGCGGAGACCCGCGTCGTCCAGCGCCTTGAACAGATCGAGGAACGTCTCGCGGAACCCTTCCGGCTTCTCCGGCCACAGGTTCGCCGGCATGTGGCTTTCGAACCGGTGCCCCTTCGCCAGTTCGCGACCGACGTGCCAGAATTCCTTGAGGTCGACATGGGTCGCGCCCTTGGCGATCTCGGTCTTGAACGGGGTATACCCGCGCGCACCGCCGCCGCCCTCGACGAAATAGCGGCGCTTTTCCTCTTCCGGCAGGTCGAAGAACGCCTTGGTCATCGCCCAGGCGCGTTCGACGACGTCGTCCGGCACGCCGTGGTTCGACACCATCGCAAAGCCGAACCGTTCGAACGATTCGCCAAGTGCGGTGGCGAAACCTTGGGGATCGGCGGCCTGTTCGCCCATGTCGAGCAGCGGAACCTGGGCCATCGGGGTGTCGAGCATTTCTTCGTGTCCTGAGAGATTTATGGCGGCGATATAGGGGATTGTGGCAGCCCTCACCACCACCAGCGTCATTCCCGCGGAGGCGGGAATAAATTGTGGCTGAACGAAGTGAGTCTCATCCCAGTCTGCCAAAATTTATCCCCGCCTTCGCGGGGATGACGATGTGGGCAATTTAGATCGCGTCCAGCGCCGCTGCGAAGTCCGCGATCAAATCGTCGGCATCCTCGACGCCGATCGAAATCCGGACCAGCGAATCGGTGATGCCCAGCGCGTCCTTGCGCTCCTGCGGCACCGACAGATGGGTCATGCCCGCCGGATGCGACGCCAGCGTCTCGGTGCCGCCGAGGCTGACCGCCAGCTTGGCGATCTTGAGGTTGTCGAGGAACGCGAACGCCTCCGCCTCGCCGCCCTTCAGGTACAGCGAGAAGGTCGAGCCTGCGCCGGTACAGTTGCGGCGGTAGATGTCGGCCTGTCGGGCGTCGCCGCCATCCTCCAGGAAGCCGAGATAGCCGACGCGGTCGACCTTCGGGTGATCGCGCAGGAAGGCGCAGACCTTCGCCGCATTCTCGCCCGCGCGGCTCATGCGCAGCTCCAGCGTCTCGAGGCTGCGCAACAGCATCCAGGCGGTATTGGGGTCGCAGATCGTGCCGATGGTGTTGCGCATCAGGCGGATGGTGTTGATGTGATCCTTCGACCCCAGCACGCCGCCGGCGACCAGATCGCTGTGACCACCGGCGTATTTCGTCAGCGAATAGACGACCAGGTCGGCGCCCTGCTTCATCGGCTGCGCCCAGAGCGGACCCAGGAAGGTGTTGTCGATCGCGATCGGCGGGCGGTTGTCGCCGGTGAAGATCGCGTCGCGCGCGGCGGCGACCGCCTCGACATCGACCAGCGCATTGGTCGGGTTGGCTGGGCTCTCGAGATAGATCAGCGCCACGTCGCCGCTCGCCTTGGCCTGTCCGAGGACCGCGTCGATCTCCTCACGGGTCGCCCCTGCCGGGAAGTCGAGCCACTTCACCCCGAACTTGCCGAGGATGCGGCCGATCAGCGTCTCGGTCGCGGCATAGAGCGGCCCGGAATGGACGATCGTGTCGCCGGGCTTCACCATCGCCAGGAACAGCGTGGCGATGGCCGACATGCCGCTCGAGAACGCCAGCGCGTCCTCCGCCTCTTCCCAGATCGCCAGGCGATCCTCGAGGATTTCCTGGTTCGGCCCGTTGAAGCGCGAATAGACAAGCCCCTCGGCGCCGCCGGGACGCTTGCCGGTCACGCCCTCGAAATGACGCTTGCCCGCCGCGGCGTTCGGGAAGACGAAGGTGGAAGTCAGGAAGATCGGGGGTTTCAGCGACCCTTCGCTGAGCATCGGGTCATAGCCATGGCCCATCATCATCGTGGCCGGTTTCAGCTTGCGGCCGCCGATGGTCTTGGGGCCGGGGTCGCCCTTGCCCTGCAGAGCGGGGACGCCGGTCACGTCGGCTTCGGTCTTGTCGGCCATATATACTCTCCACCGTCGTTCCCGCGAAGGCGGGAATCAATTCTGGCTGAACGCAATGAGACTCATGTCATCCAGCGACTATATATCCCCGCCTTCGCGAGGATGACGAAGGAAGCGATAGCTGATCGTATCAATCGTTACCAGTTAGCCCGATGATGCTGATCTGGCGGCCATAATCAGGCTCCGCCCGATGCGTGCTGCGACGATAGCTGAAGAAACGCGTCTCATCGGAATAGGTGTCGAGCCCCAGGCACTCGATCCGTCCGATGCCCGCCCGTGCCAGTCGATCTGCGACATAGGATTCAAGGTCGAAGTGACAGCGATCACCCGCACCGTCGCGGAAGAAGCGCTCGTTCTGCGCGTCTTCCGTCTCGAACCGGGCGCGGAAGGCCGCGTCGACCTCGTAGCTCGCCTGCGCGATGCACGGGCCGATAGCGGCGACGATCCGGTCGCGGTCGGCGCCAAGCGTTTCCATCGCCACGATCGTCGCGTCGGTCACCCCGCCAATCGCGCCCTTCCACCCGGCATGCGCTGCGCCGACGACGCCTGCGGTCCTATCGGCGAGCAGGACAGGCGCACAATCGGCGGTGAGGATGCCGAGCGCCAAGCCGGGGCGGTTGGTCGCCAGCGCATCGGCTCGCGGCCGGAGGGCATCGTCGTAGGGCTCGACAACCGCCACGCATTCGGCCGAGTGAATCTGGTACAGCGTCAGCAAGCGCGCGCCCGGCACCGTCGCCGCAATCGCGCGGCGCCGGTTCTCTTCCAGTTCGGGCGTCGTTTCCTGTCCGCGACGGCCCATGTCGAGTCCGGCCATGATGCCGGTCGACACGCCACCGCGGCGCCCGAGGAAGCCGTGTGCGACGCCTTCGAGGGCCGCCGCGCGGATGACCTCGACGGTCACAGCGCCAGCACCATCAGCCGGTCCTCGTCGATCTGGTCGCCGACCGGGAAGTCGTACCGGCCCACATCGACGAAGCCATACCGTGCGTAGAAGCGCTTGGCGCGGTGGTTGTCGACATAGACCGACAGCGCCAGCGTATCGGCGCCTTGCCCCCGCGCGGTCGTGATCGCCCAGTCGAGCAGCGCGGGGCCGACGCCGTCACCATGGTGGGTGCTCGCGACATAGAGCTGATAGAGCTCGACTGCATTGGCGTCATCGGCTTGCGGGAAGGGCAGGGCGTTGGGGCCGAGCTTCGCGAACCCGACGATCCGCCCGGTATCGGTCGCCAGGCGGATGGTGAAGGCCGGATCGTCGATCTGGCTCGGCAGGCCGTTCGGGCCGAACACCTGCTCCAGGAACGCCGCCAAGTTCTCGGGCGAATAGAGCGTGCCGAACGTCTCGGTGAAGCAAGTCCGCGCCATCGCGGCGAGTTCGGGTCCATCGCCCGGCACGGCGTTGCGATAGTCGATCATGGGAACCCTGCCGGTTTGGGCCAGCCGGGCGCCGTGACGGCGATCACGCCGAACAGGTCGCCCATCTCGCCTTCGTTGACCAGCCGATTGCGCGCGACGATGACGTCGGCGCCGCCCTTCACCGACAGCGTCGCGGCGCGGCCGTCGATCCCGAGTGCGCGCAGGAAGTCGCCCTGGCTGACCGGGCCGTGGACCTCGGCGCCCTCGGCGCGCGCGGCTTCGGCCAGCGTCGCGAAATCGACATGCGCGGTCAGGTCCGCTTCGCCCGGCGTGTCGAACGGGTTGGCAGGGGCGTGGCCCTTGACCGCCTGCAACGTCTCGCCGATCGCCGGGCCTTCATAGCCATAGTCGATGATCAGCGCTGCGCCGCCCTGTTGCACGACCCGCTGGGCGAGCGCGCGCATCGTCGCGACGCCGGCGGGCGAGGTTTCCAGGATCGATCCGCCGGCGGCATCGCGCAGGTGCTCGGGGATGATCGGATCGAACACGGTGTTGCCGACGACCGGCAGGAACAGCGTGTCCTGACAGGCGACCAGCCGCTCGCGCCAGCCATCGACGGTTTTTACCAGCTGGCGGATGGGCAGCGCGTCGAAGAATTCGTTGGCGACGGCGATCAGCGGGCGGTCGTCGGGCAGGCCGACGATATCCATGCACCATTCGGCTGCCGGCACGCGCTTGGCCTGTTCGGCACGCAGCACGGGGGATGTTTCGACGAACTGGACACCCGGTACGAACCCCGCCTTGTCCATCACCCGCAGCGCATCGGCGGCCAGCGTGCCCCGGCCGGGCCCGAACTCGACATAGTCCGCTGCAGGCCGCCCGGCGCGATCCCACAGGTCCGCGATCCAGGCGCCGATTAACTCGCCGAACATCTGGCTGATCTCGGGCGCGGTCGTGAAGTCGCCCCGCGTCCCCAGCGGGTCGCGCGTCGCGTAATAATGCGCATTCGCCGCGCCCATGAACTGCGACAGCGAAATGGCACCACCCAGCGTGATCGCGCGGGCGAGCCGTTCGGGCAGCAGCTCCTCTGCCGCATTCTCCGCGCGTGCGGCGGGATCGGGCGTCAGCGCGCTCACGCGATGCTCGGCCCGCCCGCGATCGGCTCGACGCGGGTGCGGCGCCCCTTGGCGGTCCACATCAGATAGAGGCCGATGGCGATCATCGGCAGGCACAGGATCTGGCCCATGTGGAGCACATTGGCGAAGAAGGTGCCTTCGAACTGGCGGTCGGGTTCGCGGAAGAATTCGATGAACAGCCGCGCGGTGCCGAAGAAGGCGAGGCCGAAGCCGGTCAGGAAGCCCGGCTTATACCGCGCATCCGTCCGCCAGAAGAGATACGCCATGATGAGGAAGGGGATCAGCCCTTCGCCGAACGCCTCGTACAGCTGGCTCGGGTGACGCGCCGGGTCGGCGCCGAATTCGACGGTGCGCGGAAAGATGATCGCCCAGGGCACGTCGCTCGGCTTGCCCCACAATTCGCCGTTCACGAAATTGGCGAGCCGCCCGAAGAACTGGCCGATCGACGCAACGCAGGCGACGTAATCGAGCACGCGCAGCACCTGCAATTTCTCGCGCCGACACACCCACCAGATCGCGGTCATCAGCCCGACGAGCCCGCCATGAAACGACATGCCGCCGTCCCACAGGCGCAGCACGCTGACCGGCTCCAGGATCATCTGCGGGGCATAGAACAGCACATAGCCGATGCGTCCCCCCAGGATGATGCCGAGCGTCGCATAGAAGGCGAGGTCGTCGACATGCCGCCGCCCCATCGGCGCGCCGGGCTGATCCACCAGCTTCAGCAGATACCACCAGCCGAGCAGGATGCCCGAGATATAGGCGAGCGAATACCATTTCAGCGTAAAGACACCGAGATCGAGCGCGACGGGGCTGAGCCCCAGGTCCTCGAACCGGAGATGGCCGGCGGCATTGGCGAGCATGGGCAGCAGCAAGGGCGCGGATTCCCGGAGAATTGTTGTTGATCGTCCTCTAGCGAGCGCGGGCGGCGGGCGATAGAGCGCGGTGGATGCCGGCACGCTCACCTTACTTACGCCGTGCTCCCGCGCAGGCGGGAGCCCAGGGTTACGAAGGTCATCGCGCGAGACTCTGGGCTCCCGCCTGCGCGGGAGCACGGTGGCATGCAGCTTAGCCGCCGCGCTCTCCTTGCCGGCGGGGTCGTCGTCGGCGTTGCGGTCGCGTGGCAGGTGTGGCCGCGCGCCGAACAGGCCGCCCTCCCCACCGCAGAGGGTGAAACCGCATTCGGCGGGTGGATCAAGATCGGCAAGGACGGCCATATCGTCGTCGCGGTACCGCAATGCGAGCACGGCCAGGGCGTCTATACCGCGCTCGCCCAGGTCGCCGCTGACGAGCTCGGCGCCGATTGGCGTACGGTCGGTGTCGAGGCGTCGCCGGAAAGCCCGCTATACGCCAATCCGCTGGGCGCGGCGGCAGTGCTGGGCACCGACGACGGCTGGTTCGCCGATGCCGCACCGATGCTGACCGGCGGCTCGACCTCGATCCGTCAGTTCGAACGCCCGGTGCGCGAGGCGGCCGCCGCAACGCGGACCTTGCTCTGCAAGGCAGCGGCGCGCGAATGGGGAATCGACTGGGAGGCGTGCCTGACCCGCGACGGCTTCGTCGTCGCAGGCGAGCGGCGCGCGCGATTCGGCGATCTCGCGATGGCGGCGGTGCAAGAGAGCCTGCCGAAGACGCCGCAACTGCGCGTCGGCGACGAAGGGCGGCTGACCGGCACGCCCGCACCGCGGCTCGATGCGCCGTCGAAGGTCGATGGCAGCGCGAACTTCGCCGGCGATATCCGCCTCCCGAACATGCTCTTCGCCAGCATCCGGCAGGGGCCGTTCGGCGACAGCCGGCTGGTCCGCTACGACACCGCGGCCGCGGATAAAGTTTCCGGCGTATCGCGGATCGTCGCGACCGATCGCTGGATCGCCGCGGTTGGAGACAATTGGTGGGCCGCGAACCAGGCGCTCGGCGCGCTTGCCCCGCGGTTCGAGACACCGGGTCCGCTCGCCGACGATCGCGGCATCACCGCTGCACTCGATGCAGCGCTGGCGGCCGAGGGGACGCAACTGGCGGGGACGGGCGATGTCGCCGCGGCCTTTGCCGGCGGAGGCTTGATCCGCGCCGACTACCGCGTCGCGGCCGGCGTCCCCGCGGCGATCGAGCCGGTGACGGCAACCGCCAGCTTCGAACATGGCAAGCTGGTCGTGTGGATGGCGAGCCAGGCCCCCGGCCTCGCCCGCGCTGCGGCTGCCCGCGCGCTGGGGATCGGGGAGGGGGGCGTCGTGCTTCACCCGATGATGGCCGGCGGATCGTTCGGTGCGGCGCTGGAAGTGACGGTCGCCGAACAGGTTGCGCATCTGGCGCGGGAACTGGGACGCCCCGTCCAGCTGACCTGGTCGCGCGCGGAGAGCCTGATGCACACGCCTGTCCGTGCGCCCGCGGTCGGACGGCTGACCGCACGGCTCGACGGGCGCGGGATGGTCGCGGGGTGGCAGGCGCAGATCGCGACACCGCCGGTCGGCCCGGCGCTCCGCGCGCGGCTTGCCGGGCGGACGGCACCCGGCGCGGTGGCCGATCCGCAAGCGGTCGACGGCGCATCGCCTGTGTATCGGCTGCCGGCCTGGGCGGTGTCGCACCACCCGGCTGCCATCGGCGTGCCGGTCGGCTACACCCGCGGTGGCGCGCATATCGCGTCGTGCTTCTTCACCGAAAGCTTCGTCGACGAACTCGCACGGCGGGCGGAAGCCGAGCCCCTGTCCTATCGGATCTCGATGCTGGGCGGGGCGCCCCGGCTGGCCCGGTGCCTGTCGACGGTCGCCACGCTCGGCGGGTGGCAGGGCGGCACGCCGGGCAGCGGGCAGGGGATCGCGTGCCACGCCGTGGCCGGGTCGTACATCGCGCTAATGGTCGAAGGTGGCCTGGGCGACGGCGGCGTGCCCCGGGTCGAACGCATGGTCGCTGCGGTCGATGTCGGGCGTGCGGTCAATCCCGACCTCGTCCGCCAGCAGATCGAAGGCGGGCTGATCTACGGCCTCGCCGCCGCGGTCGGCGCCTCGACCGGCTATTCGGGGGGACTGGCCGACGTCCGATCCTTCCGTGACCTCCAGCTGCCGCGGTTGACGTCGAGCCCCGACATTACCGTCGAACTGATCGACAGCCGTGCCGATCCGGGTGGCGCCAGTGAGCTTGCCGTACCCGTGGTTGCACCTGCGCTCGCCAACGCCATCTTCGCGGCCACCGGACGCCGTATCAGGACATTGCCGCTATGATGCCCACAGGCCACCCGCCGATCCCCGCGCCGAAGGTCGGCGTGCTGCTCATCAACCTCGGCACGCCCGACAGCGCCGATGCGCGCGCGGTGAAACGCTATCTGGGCGAATTCCTGTCCGACCGCCGCGTCGTGGAAATCCCGCAACTGCTGTGGCAGCCGATCCTGCGCGGCATCATCCTCAACACGCGCCCGAAGAAGTCGGCGCATGCCTATCAACAGGTCTGGACCGAGGCCGGGTCACCGCTCGCCGCGATCACCGCGCAGCAATCGGCGGCGTTGCAGGGGGCGTTCGGACCGGGCGTGATCGTCGATTGGGCGATGCGCTATGGCAACCCGTCGATCGCCGATCGGATTGCGGCGCTCAAGGCGCAGGGCTGCGAACGCATCCTGCTGGCACCCCTCTATCCGCAATATTGCGCGGCGACGACGGCGACCGCCAATGACAAGGCCTTTGCCGCGCTGGCTGCGATGCGCTGGCAGCCGGCGGTTCGGACGCTGCCGCCCTATTACGACGACCCGCTCTACATCGATACGCTGAAGCGATCGGTCGAGGATGGGTTGCTAGCGATCGATTTCGAACCCGATATAATCCTTGCCAGCTTTCACGGCATGCCGCAGCGGACGCTGGAGCTGGGCGACCCCTATCACTGCCACTGCCGCAAGACCGCGCGATTGCTAGGGGATGCGCTTGGGAGAGACCTTCGTGTGACGTTCCAGTCCCGCTTCGGCCGGGCGAAGTGGCTGGAGCCGGCGACCGATACGGTGCTGGAAGCGTTGCCGGGCGAGGGGAAGCGCAAGGTCGCGATCGTCGCACCGGGCTTTTCCGCGGACTGTCTGGAGACGCTGGAGGAACTGGCGATCCGTGGGCGCGAGAGCTTCGAAAGCGCCGGTGGCACGCACTTCGCCTATCTGCCCTGCCTGAATGCCAGCCAGATCGGCACCGAAATGTTGCGCAGCATTTTGTCGCGGGAGCTTGCCGGCTGGGTGCAGCTTCCCTAGCGTAAAGTCGAACTTGGATCAGGAGAGGACTGCATGGCACGCGTAGCGATCGTCACCGGGGGAACGCGCGGGATCGGTGAGGCCATCAGCCTTGCCTTGAAGGACATGGGCATGACCGTCGCGGCGAACTATGCCGGCAACGACGAACGCGCCCGCGAATTCACCGAGCGCACGGGCATCAAGGCGTACAAGTGGGACGTCGCCGACTATGACGCCTGCCAGGCCGGGTGCGCACAGGTCGCTGAGGAACTGGGCCCGGTCGACGTCGTCGTCAACAACGCCGGCATCACCCGCGACGGCACGATCCTGAAGCTGACCTATCAGGCGTGGAAGGAAGTGATCGACACCAACCTGGGCGGCTGCTTCAACATGGCGAAGGCAACCTTCCCCGGGATGCGCGAGCGTAAATGGGGTCGGATCGTCAACATCGGCTCGATCAACGGCCAGGCCGGCCAGTATGGCCAGGTCAACTATGCCGCGGCCAAGAGCGGCATCCACGGCTTCACCAAGGCCCTGGCCCAGGAAGGCGCGAAGGCCGGCGTGACGGTCAACGCGATCGCCCCGGGCTATATCGACACCGACATGGTCGCCGCGGTGCCGGCCGAAGTGCTGGAGAAGATCGTCGCCAAGATCCCGGTCGGGCGCCTTGGCCAAGCCAACGAGATCGCACGCGGCGTGGCGTTCCTTTGCTCGGAAGAGGGGGATTCGTGACCGGCTCGACGCTGTCGATTAATGGTGGGCAGCATATGTACTGACGGGCGCAGGCGCGACGCGTTCGCGCCGCTGCGCGGCGGCCAGAGCCGCCATGCAGCGCCCGGCACGGCCGGCGGGAGCGCCCCGCGCTCCCGTTCGACGACGCGGGATTCGCGCCCGCGTCGGGGCCGGTGAGTCGGAAGCCCGGCCACACAATCAGCGTTCCGGCGCAGTCCGGAGCCCCGCCAACCGCGGCGCTCCGCCCGCCAACGCTCCGGCCTTCGCCGGAGCGCATGCGCGGGTCCTTAGACCTCGGCCTTCAGCGGCCGCGCCAGCAGGCGCCCCACGATGTCCTTCACATCCGCCCCCGCCAGCAGATCGCATACCGCGGCAACCACCGGCATATCGACCCCGATCTCGAGTGCCGCCTCGTGCAACACCGGCGCGGTATGCGCGCCTTCCGCAACCGTCTGTCGGTTGGCGAGCAGCCCTTCCGCCGCGACTCCTTGTCCGAGCCCGACACCCAGCGAAAAATTCCGCGAGTTCGTCGACGAGCAGGTCAGCACCAGATCGCCCAACCCCGACAATCCGGCCAACGTCTCCGCCCGTGCGCCCTTGGCGAGCCCGAAGCGCGTCATCTCGGCGAACCCCCGCGCGATCAACGCCGCGCGGGCGTTGAGGCCAAGCCCCGCGCCCTCGACGACCCCGCAGGCGATGGCGAGCACATTCTTGACCGCGCCGCCGATCTCCGCGCCGGTCACGTCGCTGCTGGCGTAAGGTCGGAACGCGGGGCTTGCGAGACGGGCTGCGAGCGCGTCGCGCAGGCGCGCGTCCTCGCAGGCGAGCGTCACCGCGGTCGGCTGACCCGCGGCGACCTCGTGCGCGAAGGTCGGGCCGGACAGGACGGCGATCGGCGCGTCGGGGGCGGCTTCGCGCGCAACTTCACCGACCAGCATTCGCGTGCCCGCCTCGATCCCCTTCGCGCAGAGCACCAGTGGTGTCGCGCCGGTGCCGGCCGCCGACAGGACGGCGCGGACGTGCTGGGCGGGTGCGACGACCAGGATCGCATCGCTATCGCCCAGTTCGGCAAGGTTGCCGGTCGCATGGATCGATGCGCTTAGCGCCACGCCACGCAGGAAGCTGGTATTCTCATGCGTGTCGTTGATCGCCGTCACGACCGCCGCCTCGCGCGCCCAGAGCGTGACCGGCTCCCCGCCACGTGCCGCGACCTGCGCGAGCGCAGTGCCCCAGGCGCCGCCGCCGATGACGCCGATCTTCATGCCTTCACTCCTGCGCCGCGGACGGGCTCTGCGGTCGGGTCGAGCGGCCAGCGCGGCCGGGCCAGCGTATCGAGCGGGTCGGTCATCCCGGCGGCGAAGCGCTCGGCCCCCGCCCACGCGATCATCGCCGCATTGTCGGTGCACAGCCACAGAGGCGGCGCGACGAAGCGCAGGTCATGCGCATGCGCCAGCTGCTCCAGCGCCGCGCGCACCGCGCCATTGGCCGCGACCCCGCCGGCAACGACCAGCGCGGTTGCGCCCGACGCGCGCCCGATTGCGCGCCGTGTCCGGTCGACCAAGCAATCGACGACCGCCTGCTGGAACGACGCGGCGAGATCTTCGGACGAGGCCGTGCCGACCGCGCGCGCGACCGCAGCCTTCAGACCGGCGAAGGAGAAATGCGGCTCCTTCGTGCCGGTCAGCGGGCGGGGCAGGGCTACGGCGTGCGGGTCGCCATTCCTTGCCGCGTGTTCGACCGCCGGTCCGCCGGGAAAACCGAGACCGAGCAACTTCGCGGTCTTGTCGAACGCTTCGCCCGCGGCGTCGTCGATCGTCGTCGCCAGCCGGCGGTATGCACCGACGCCCTCGACCAGCAACAGCTGACAATGCCCGCCGGAGACGAGCAGGAGCAGATAGGGAAATTCGAGGGCGGGATCGGCCAGCCGCGGCGACAGCGCATGCCCCTCCAGGTGATTGATCGCGACCAGCGGCTTGCCTGCCGCATGCGCCAGCGCCTTGCCGGTGACCAGACCGACCATGACCCCACCGATCAATCCCGGCCCGGCGGTCGCGGCGACGGCGTCGATGTCGGACAGCGACACGTTCGCCTGTTGCAGGGCGCGGGTCACCAGCGGCCCGATCGTCTCGACGTGCGCGCGCGCAGCGATCTCCGGAACGACGCCGCCGTAAGGACGATGCGCCTCTTCCTGGCCCGCGAGCGCATGCGACAGCACCTGCCGGTCACCGGTGACGATAGCGGCTGCCGTCTCGTCGCAGCTCGATTCCAGGCCCAAAATCAACATCGTTACGGCCATACCCGTTCGCACCGAGCTTGTCGAAGTGCTGCCCTTTCTTCTAATCGGCAACGGAGAAGAAGGGCAGGCCTTCGACAAGCTCAGGCCGAACGGAGGTTTTGTGTCCAGCGTCATCCGTCTCGGTACCCGAGGATCGCCCCTAGCCCTCACCCAGGCGGGCCTCGTCCAGCGCGCGTTGGAGGCGGCCCATCCCGGGCTGCACGTCGAGATCGTCACCATCAAGACGACCGGCGACCGCGTTCAGGACCGTGCGTTGGCGGAGATCGGCGGCAAGGCGTTGTGGACCAAGGAACTCGACCGCGCGCTGCTGGCGGGTGAGATCGACTGCGCGGTGCATTCGATGAAGGATGTCGAGACCGTCCGTCCGATCGAGATCGTCATCGCCGCGATGCTGCCGCGCGCCGATGTGCGCGATCGGCTGGTCGGCGCCGATTCGTTCGAAGCCCTGCCGCCCGGCGCGCGGATCGGCACCAGCAGCCCGCGCCGCGCCGCACAGGTCCGCAGCCTGCGCGCCGACCTGCAACCGGTGCTCTTCCGCGGTAACGTCGATACCCGGCTGGCCAAGCTGGCCGCGGGGGAGGCGGATGCGACCTTGCTCGCCGCGGCGGGGCTCGAGCGGCTCGGACGAATGGACGTCGGGGTGCCGATCGCGATCGCCGAGATGCTTCCCGCGCCGGCCCAGGGTGCGGTCGGGATCGAATGCCGGGCCGACGACGAACGGACACAGTCGCGTCTCGCCAAGATCGATCATCCGAAGACCCGCGCCTGCGTGCTTGCCGAACGCACGCTGCTCGCGGCGCTGGTCGCCGATTGCCACTCGCCGGTCGCGGCGCTGGCGCAGATCGAGGGCGCCGTGCTGACGCTGTCGGCCACGCTCTACTCGCAGGACGGCGCGCATCACGTGTCCGCGCAGGAGAGCGGCGCGCCCGCCGACCCGGCGGTGTCGCGCGTGCTGGCCGAAAAGCTGCTGGACCTGGCACCCGAGCCCATTCGGGTCCTGTTCGCCGGATGACGCGGGCGCTGGCCGTGCTGCGGCCGGAGCCGGGCAACGGCGCGACCGCTGCGCGAATCGAAGCGCTCGGCCATGTCGCGCTCCGCCTGCCGCTGTTCGCGATCCGCCCGCTCGACTGGAACGCGCCAGACCCCGCCGATTTCGACAGCCTGGTATTGTCGAGCGCGAACGCGGTGCGCGCAGGCGGACCCGATCTGGCCCGCCTGTTGCCGCTTCCGGTCCACGCTGTCGGGCGGGCCACCGCACTGGCGGCGGAAGCGGCGGGCTTTACCGTAGCTGCGGTCGGGGAGGGCGGAGTCGACGCGCTCGATCCGCCGGGACGGGTTCTGCGTCTGGTCGGACGAGACCATCGCGCGTCTTCGGCTGCCCGGACCATCGTGGTCTACGCGAGCGAAGGCCTGACGCCCGATCTGTCCGCGCTGGTTGATGCGACCGCGCTGCTTCACTCGCCGCGGGCAGCCGCGCGGCTCGCCGATCGGGTCGCGGACAGAAGCCGTGTCGCCATCGCCGCCATCAGTGCCGCCGCCCTGGCCGCCGCCGGCCCCGGTTGGCGGATGACCGCCGTCGCCGATCGGCCGACCGATGCGGCGCTGATCGCCGCCGCGTTGACGCTCGCCGATTGACGCACCGCCGCCGGCGGCAGATAACGCGGGCAATGACCGGCGACCCCCTGTCCACCGCGCCCGAGCCGGCGCCGTTCGCCCCCACCGCCCCGCGTCGTCGTGGCCGCGGCACGCTGATCGTCGCGCTGTTTGCGTTCCTGATCGGGCTGGTGGCGATGTATTATCTGCTGCCCGCGCTCCAGCGCTGGACCGGCACCGGCACGTCGGTCGCGCCCGTCGCGGGTCAGCCGGCCGCGCAGCCCGTTGCCAACCAGGCGCCGGCGCGGCCGATCCCGGCCGATCCTGCAACGGTCGACGCGCTGACCGTGCGCACCGCGGCGCTCGACGCGCAACTGCGCGGGATCGAAGGACGGATGGCGGCTGCCGACACCGCCTCGCGCACGGCGGCCGAGCAGGCACGTCGCGCCGAGGGGCTCCTGATTGCCTTTGCCTCCCGCCGCGCGATCGATCGCGGTCTGCCGCTCGATTATCTCGAAGCCCAATTGCGCGCCCGCTTCGGCGCCGAACAGCCGCAGGCGGTGGCCACCGTCATCGGCGCGGTCGGCAGCCCGACGCTGGCCGACCTGCGCGAGGGCCTGACCAAGATTGCGCCGACACTGACGACGGGATCGCGTCACGACGGCTTCTTCACGACCGTCTGGCGGGAACTGTCGACACTCGTCATCCTGCGCCGTGAAAACACGCCGAGTTCGCGGCCCGACGATCGCTTGCAGCGGGCACGGCTGGTGCTCGACGGCGGTAATGTCGAAGCCGCCCTGGCCGAAGTCTCGCGGATGCCCGGCGCCACCAACGCATCGAACTGGATCGATGCGGCCAAGCGGTACATCGAGACGCGCCGCGCGCTCAACACGCTGGAGCGTGCCGCGATCGGTACGCCGGTGCCTGCACAGGCGGCGCCCGTCGCGGTTCCGGTGACCGCGCCTGAACCGGCGCCGACCGCGCCGGCGACCAATCCGGCCGGGACCCTACCCGGCGCCTGACATTTGAGAGGATACCGACATGGCTGAAATGGGCCGGTTCGACTGGAGCGATCCGTTCGCGCTTGACGCACAGCTGACCGACGAGGAGCGGATGGTGCGCGACGCGGCACGGGGGTACGCCCGCGAACAGCTGTTGCCGCGCGTGACGAAGGCCTTCCTCGACGAGAATTTCGACCGCGAGATCATGCGGGAGATGGGCGCGGCCGGGCTGCTCGGCCCGACGATCCCCGAAGAATATGGCGGCGCTGGCCTGGGCTATGTCGCCTACGGCTTGGTCGCGCGCGAGGTGGAGGCGATCGATTCGGGCTATCGCTCGGCGATGAGTGTGCAGTCGAGCCTCGTGATGCACCCGATCAACGCCTATGGCACCGAAGAGCAGAAGCGGAAATATCTGCCCGGTCTCGCCAGTGGCGAGCTGGTCGGCTGCTTCGGGCTGACCGAGCCGGATGCCGGCTCCGACCCCGGCGGCATGCGCACCCGCGCGGAAAAGACCGCGACCGGATACCGGCTGACCGGCTCGAAGATGTGGATCACCAACTCGCCGATCGCCGATGTGATGGTGGTCTGGGCGAAGAGCGATGCGCATGGCGGCGGGATCAAGGGCTTCGTGCTCGAACGCGGCATGGCCGGGCTGTCGACGCCGAAGATCGAAGGCAAGCTGTCCTTGCGCGCCTCGGTAACGGGTGAAATCGTGATGGACGGGGTCGAGGTCGGCGAGGATGCGCTGCTGCCCGAAGTGCAGGGGCTTAAGGGGCCGTTCGGCTGTCTCAACCGCGCGCGCTACGGCATCGCCTGGGGCACGATGGGCGCGGCGGAATTCTGTTTCGAGGCCGCACGGCAGTATACGCTCGACCGGCAGCAGTTCGGCCGGCCGCTAGCGGCGACACAGCTCGTGCAGCTGAAGCTTGCGAACATGGAAACCGAAATCGCGCTGGGCCTGCAGGCGGCGCTGCGTGCCGGGCGGATGTTCGACGAAGGTACGCTGGCGCCCGAAGCGATCAGCATCATCAAGCGCAACAATTGCGGCAAGGCACTCGATATCGCTCGCGTTGCGCGCGACATGCACGGCGGCAACGGAATTTCGGCCGAATTCCATGTCATTCGTCACGCGATCAATCTGGAAACGGTCAATACCTACGAAGGGACGCACGACGTCCATGGGCTGATCCTGGGCCGCGCGATCACGGGGATCGCGGCGTTCTGACACCCCGGGCTGCGGCGAAGGCCGGAGCTTCGGCCGCGTCAGGCCGCGGTCATCATTGCTCCGGCCTTCGCTTGGGTGCGAGGGGGATCAGGCCGCCAGCAACCGCGTGATATGGTCGAATACTGCCTGGTGCAGCGGCTGGTGGAATGCCGCGCCGATGAATTCGCCGCGCTGCCAGGCGACCTCCGCCTCCAGGCTCTGCAGGCCGGGCAGCGACAGCCAGATCATCGTGCCGGCACGCAAGGTGTGGACGCATTCGGCCTTGAAGCCGGTTTGCGACAGGTCGACGACATGCACCTTGTAGCGCGATCCGTTACGATCGCGGACCTTGGCCTCGACGCCGACGACCCGCCGCGCCGTGGCGCGCGTGTCGTCGTGGCTGGGCGGCAGGAACCCGTATTGGCACATCGTGCGACTATCGCATGCAGCGGTTGACGCTTCGCTAACGTCAGACCAGCGCATCCCACACCAATTTGACCCCGACCGCGATCATCAGCGCGTAGATCACGCGGTAGAAGCGTTCGGCTGGAACCCGCCGCACGAGCCACACGCCCGCGGCGGTCGACAGGATCGCGACCGGGAGCAGCAGGGCCGACGTCGTCAGGTTCGCGCGTGTGAACTGGCCCAGCGCGATATAGGCCGGAACCTTCACCCAATTGACCACCGCGAAGAAGATCGCGGTCGTGCCGACGAAGACGTCGCGGGGCAGGCGGCGGGGAACGACCCAAAGCTGGTAGGGCGGCTGACCCGCGTGCGCGATCTGGCTGGTGAAGCCCGACAGGACGCCGAAGATCGTGCCCACCCAGCCGGGCGAACCGGCGCCGGCGTCGGGCGGGCCGTGGCGTTCGATCCATAGCCGGTATGCGCCGAATACGATCGACACCGCGCCGACCAGACCCAGGACGGCGTCCGGCGATACGGAGGCTGCGAACAGATAGCCGAGCGCAATGCCGATGGCCGCCCCGGGGAGCATCCAGCCGAGGATATACCCGTCCCAATCGCGGCGGAAGGCCCAGACGCCGACGACATCCTGGACGATCAGGATCGGCAGCAGAATCGCGGCAGCGCGCACCGGCGACGTCGTCATCGCCACGATCGGGAGCGACAGCGCGCCCATGCCCGCGAACCCACCCTTGGCGAGACCGAGCATGGTCACCGCCAGCACCGCGACGACCCAGAAGGCGGCGCTTTCGATCAGCGCTCAGCGATCCGCGCAAGATGGCCGCCGATTCGCGCCAGCGCGACGACGGCTGCCGCGGCAATGGCCGCGAGCGCGATGACGGCATAGGTCAGTGCCTTCAGCCAGCGCGCGATCTCGGCATCGCGACTCGCGGCGGTGCGTTCGACGGTGGCGGTCACTGTCGCGGCGACGGACTCGAGCGACTCGGCGGTGGCGGAGGCGTCACGCGCCTCTGCGGGTGCCGGTGTGCGCTCGATCGACGGCACATCCTGCCCCGCCAGCTGCCCTGGAAAGGCCGCGCCGATCGGAGAATTGGACACGCTCGCCAGCGATCCGATCAACGCCAGCGTCGCGAGCGCCGCCAACACCAGCATCGCGGTCCGCGCAATCCAGTCGATGACCTTCATTCCGCAGCTTCTCGAACGCCGCGTGGTGCGCGGACGCCGGCGTTGGCACGGCGCTTGAGTTCCGCCTTCAGATCCTCGGGCTTGGGCGCCCATAGGAAGCCGAAGCTGACGGTGCCCCGCTTCGTCTCGACCGCATGATGCAGCCGGTGCGCCTGTACGATTCGTTTCATGTAGTTGGATTTCGGCAGATAGCGTGTCGGCAGGCGGCGGTGGACGATGATGTCGTGGAAGCCGAAGTAGATCGCACCGTAAGCGGCGATCCCTGCGCCGATCCATGCAAAGCCCGGCCACCAGCCGAGCTGGACTCCGCCCAGCAACAGCACGAACGACGGCACCGCGAAAATGACGGCGTACAGGTCGTTCAACTCCCAATTGCCTTCACGAGGTTCGTGGTGGCTCTTGTGCAGGAACCAGCCGGGGCCGTGCATCACCCAACGGTGCATGACATAGGCGAAGCCCTCCATGAACAGCACGGTGGTAAGAAACAGCAGGATGCCAAGCGGCAGGGACATTGGTCAAACTCGATATTGCGATGCGTTTTCAATAACGCGAAACCCTTCGTCAAATGCAGGGGTGGATTCACCCGCGCGCCTGTGCGAAAGGGCCGTGAATTTCACGTCCCTAGCATAAGGCGAGGCCGATCATGAACATCCATGAGTATCAGGCGAAGGAATTGCTGGCGAAGTTCGGCGTTCCCGTCCCCGCAGGCTTCGCCGCGCTGTCCGTCGAGGAAGCCGTCGAAGCGTCGAAGAAGCTGCCCGGACCGCTCTACGTCGTAAAGGCGCAGATCCATGCCGGCGGCCGCGGCAAGGGCAAGTTCAAGGAACTGCCGGCCGAGGCCAAGGGCGGCGTCCGCCTGGCCAAGACCGAGGACGAGGTTCGTCACGCCGCGACCGAAATGCTCGGCAACACGCTGGTCACGATCCAGACGGGTGAGGCGGGCAAGCAGGTCAACCGCCTGTACGTGACCGACGGCGTCGACATCGCGAAGGAATTCTACCTCGCGCTGCTCGTCAACCGCGCGACCGGCCGGGTTTCGATGGTCGCCTCGACCGAAGGTGGCATGGACATCGAAACCGTCGCGCATGATACGCCCGAGAAGATCCACTCGATCGATATCGACACCGCGACCGGCTTCATGCCGCACCACGGCCGTGCCGTCGCCGCCGCGCTCGACCTGACCGGCGACCTTGCCAAGCAGGCCGCCAACGTCGCATCGAAGCTGTACGACGCGTTCCTGGGCACCGACGCCGAGCAGATCGAAATCAACCCGCTGGCCGTCACCGACGATGGCAAGCTGATGGTGCTCGATGCCAAGGTCGGCTTCGACGGGAACGCCATGTTCCGGCACAAGGAGCTGATGGAGCTGCGTGACGAGACCGAGGAAGATCCGGCCGAGCTCGAAGCGTCGAAGTACGACCTCGCCTACATCAAGCTCGATGGCGACATCGGCTGCATGGTCAATGGCGCCGGTCTCGCCATGGCGACGATGGACATCATCAAGCTCAACGGCATGTTCCCGGCCAACTTCCTCGACGTCGGCGGCGGCGCGAACAAGGAAAAGGTCACCGCGGCGTTCAAGATCATCCTTCAGGATCCGAACGTTAAGGGCATTCTGGTCAACATCTTCGGCGGCATCATGCGCTGCGACATCATCGCCGACGGCATCGTCGCCGCGGCGAAGGAAGTGAACCTGTCGGTTCCGCTGGTCGTCCGCCTGGAGGGCACCAACGTCGAGAAGGGCAAGGAAATCCTGTCCAACTCGGGCCTCGCCATCGTTCCCGCCAACGACCTGGGCGATGCGGCGAAGAAGATCGTCGCCGAAGTGCAGAAGGTCGCCTGATCACGTCGCCCCGCACGGTAGCGGGGCAGTCGAGAAAAACGCGAAGGGCGGGGATGGCTGTGGCCGTTCCCGCCCTTCGTCGTTTCAGCGAGTCGTTGCAGCCGGAATCAGTTCCGCGAGCATATGACCATGGACATCTGAGGCGCCTGGCGCTTTATCCCCTGTGTTCGGCGGACGTCGGCCATTTGGCTGCCCGCTGGGGGTTGATACCGGCGACTTGATGTTTACGTAAACGTCAGGTAGCCGCGACGCGAAACGAGGAGAGTGGCGCAAATGAAGGTGCTGGTGCCGGTCAAGCGCGTGCTTGATTACAATGTGAAGCCCCGGGTGAAGGCCGACGGCAGCGGGGTCGACCTCGCCAACGTCAAGATGAGCATGAACCCGTTCGACGAAATCGCCGTCGAAGAGGCGATCCGCCTGAAGGAAAAGGGCGTGGCGACCGAAGTCGTCGCCGTCTCGATCGGCGAACCGAAGGCGCAGGAAACGCTGCGCACGGCGCTCGCGATGGGCGCCGACCGCGCGATCCTGATCACCTCGGACGAGAAGGTCGAGCCGCTGGGCGTGGCCAAATTGCTGAAGGCGATCTGCGACGAGGAACAGCCCAGTCTCGTGATCATGGGCAAGCAGGCGATCGACGACGACAATAACCAGACTGGCCAGATGCTCGCAGCATTGACCGGATGGGGCCAGGGCACCTTTGCCTCGAAGGTCGAAGTCGAGGGCGACAAGGTCGCGGTGACGCGTGAAGTCGATGGCGGTGCCGAAACGGACACGCTGACGCTGCCGGCGGTGGTCACCACCGACCTGCGCCTCAACGAGCCGCGCTATGCTTCGCTGCCGAACATCATGAAGGCCAAGTCGAAGCCTTTGGCGCAGAAGACGGCCGCCGATTATGGCGTCGATGTCGCGCCCCGGCTGACCACATTGAAGGTTGAGGAACCGGCCAAGCGTCAGGCGGGCGTGAAGGTCGCCGACGTCGATGAACTCGTGTCGAAGCTCAAGACGCTGGGAGTTGCCAAGTGAAGACGCTCGTTTGGGTCGAACATGACGGCCAGGCCGTCAAGGACGCCACGCTCGCCGCCGTCACCGCAGCCGCCAAGCTCGGTGAAGTCCACCTGCTGGTCGCCGGGCAAGGCATCGACGGGGTCGCTGCCGAAGCGGCCAAGATCGCCGGTGTCGGCAAGGTCCATGTCGCCGACGACGCGGCCTATGCACATGCGCTGGCCGAAAACGTCGCGCCGCTGGTCAAGTCGCTGATGGACAGCCACGACGCGTTCGTTGCTCCGGCCACCAGCAACGGCAAGAACATCGCGCCGCGCGTCGCCGCGCTGCTCGACGTCATGCAGGTCAGCGACATCCTGTCGGTCGAGGGGCCGGACACGTTCACGCGTCCGATCTACGCCGGCAACGCGATCGCGACCGTGCAGACCAAGGACGCCAAGCTGGTCCTGACCGTGCGCGGCACCGCGTTCGAAAAGGCCGCGGCCGAGGGCGGCTCGGCCGAGATCGAGGCGGTCGCCTCGACGGGTGACGCCGGTGTGTCGACCTTCTCGGGCAGCGAGATCGCGAAGCTGGAGCGCCCCGAGCTGACGAGCGCCAAGGTGATCGTGTCGGGTGGTCGCGCGCTGGGGTCGGGCGAGAAGTTCGTCGAGCTGATCGAGCCGCTGGCCGACAAGCTGGGCGCCGCGGTCGGTGCGAGCCGTGCGGCCGTGGACGCGGGCTATGTCCCGAACGACTATCAGGTCGGCCAGACCGGCAAGATCGTCGCGCCGGAGGTCTATATCGCAGTCGGCATCTCGGGCGCGATCCAGCATCTGGCGGGCATGAAGGATTCGAAGGTCATCGTCGCGATCAACAAGGACGAGGATGCGCCGATCTTCCAGGTGGCCGACGTCGGTTTGGTGGGCGACCTGTTCAAGGTCGTGCCGGAGCTGACCGAGAAACTCTGATCCCTTTCCTTACGTGACCGACGACGCGGGGGCTGCCCGGCGTCGTCGGTCTACGGACGCGCGATCAGTCCGGGATTACGACAATCACCGACAGCGCACCCGTGTTTCCCTTGAACGAAATGTCGTTGAAACCGAGGGCAAGGCCGGCCGTATTTTCGGGGATCGGGACGCGGATACCCTTGCCTACGATGAAGGGGCGCCCGACGACCACACCCTTGTCGTCGACGAATGCTGCGACCAGGGCGTGGCGGTACGACGGGTAGAGCAGCTTCGGCGCGTAGAAGCTCGGATAGCGCTTTTTCTTCACTTCCTTGTCATCGACCGCGTCATTTTCCAGCCCGATCGGGGGGACGTCGGCACGTCCCGGAATCGCGGTCGTTCCCGATGGAATGATGGCGATCACGCCGCCGCCGATATCGAAGGGGACGACGACCGGGGGTTTTGCGTCGCCGATGCCGTACGGCATCAGGTCGCTGTTCAGGTCGACCCGCCACGGCCCCGATGCGGCATCGACCTGAACCGTCACGTCACGGGCCGCTGCAGGCGTCGCGGCGATTAACGCCGCAGCAAGCATCAGCACATAATTATTCTTTCGCATCGCTCGACTCCACGGTCACTTTCGGATCGGCCATGCTGATCGTGACGGTCAGCGCGCCATCATTGTCGGAGAATTTGTCGTCGTTGATGCCGAGCGACAGCGCCGATGCCCCCTCCGGGATTTCGACGACCGCATTCGATCCGATCGCGAAGGGCTGTCCGACGATGACGCCGTCGGCATTGACGAAGCATCCGACCAATTGGTTGAGGTGGATCGGCCCATCTCTCTTGCTCATGTAATAGCTGGGGAACAGCGCCATCCCACGGTCTGTGATCCAGTCGGGGATGCCGTTCGGGCCGATGGCGTCACCGCCGCCGAAGGTGGTCGTCCGCCCCGTCGCCGAAATCGTCAGCTTCAATCCCGACAGCAGGCCGATCTGCCACACGACCGTCGGGGCGCGCGCATCCCCCAGGCCGAAGCCGAATTTCTTATTGACGCCCGTTTGCCAGGGGGCCGAGTGCGCGTCGACGACGACGGTGACTTCCTTTGCGGCAGCGGGCGCGGTGCTCGCCATCGCTGCGATGCCCAGGGCGATCAGGGCCCCCTTCATGCGCATCGTCCCTCTCCCCATCGCCCGCCCAGCAACTTCCGCGATCTTTTTTCAGATATCGTATACTTTCTTATCGGGATATGGGTTGTCAACAGGCGTAACGCACTCCGTTGTGCGACCCAGTCAGGGACGGCGGACGGTCACCAAAGAACGTCCCGGTCCGGCTGCATCGGCTCGGGCGCGGCGTCGCCGATCGCCTGGAGCAGGTCGATCTCGATCGTTCGGCACATCGCATCGAGTGGCAGGTCGTGGATCGAGTTTGCGAACGGATCGGCCAGGTCGTCGCCGATCTGCAGCACGGCCAGGAACATTAGCCCCGCCAGCGTCGATCCGATCGGCGTCGCCCAGCCGAGCGTCTCGACCAGACCCACCGGCAGGACGATGCAGAACAGACGCGTGAACAGATTGGGGAAGAAGCGATATTGATTGGGCAGCGGCGTGTTCTTGATCCGCTCCATCCCGCCTTGCGCGTTGGTGATGTCGGTCAGCGTCCGTTCCAAGGCGGAATGGAGGATGGTGTCGAGATGCCCTTCGCGCCGCGCCTTGGCGATGCGGCCGGCGGTGCCGTCGATGATGCCGTTGGCGATGTTCACGCGCCTGAACGGACCCGCTGCCTCTTCCGGCGACAGGAACCGCAGGACATCGGGCTTGGGGTCGATTCGGCGAAGCTGGCAGCGCAGCGCGTGAACATAAGCGATGTGCCGCAGCACGATCGTCCGCTTCAGATCCCATAACTTGCCTTCTGCGGCATAGGGCATGAAGGTCACCACTTCACGCGCCAGGCTGCGCGAGCAGTTGATCATCGATCCCCACAGGATCCGCCCCTCCCACCAGCGTTGGTAGGCGGAATTGTCGCGGAAACCGAGGAACAGCGCGAGCGCGGTGCCGAACAGCGTCAGAGGCAACGACGGCGCCTTCAGCGACGTCAGCATATAGGCGGCCGTCACCACCACGTCCCATACGAACAGGACAAGCAGCGGCTTCCACACTTCGGCGAGGATGCGGGTGTAGCGGGGCGTGGCAGTAACAATCATCGGGCACCGCGACGCATGACGTGAATCAAGGTTGCATCGCAGCGTGGAATTTTTGTCGCGCCGGCTGTAGGGCGCGTGTCGACATGACAGACGAACTCCGCACCGCCGCTTACGAATCCAAGGCCTGGCCCTATGAGGAGGCGCGCAAGCTGTTGAAGCGCTATACCGACGGCAAGCCCGGCGGCGCGCCGATCCTGTTCGAAACCGGCTATGGCCCCTCAGGGCTGCCGCATATCGGCACGTTCAACGAAGTGCTGCGCACGACGATGGTGCGCAACGCCTTTCACGCGCTCAGCGACCAGCCGACGCGGCTCGTCGCCTTCAGCGACGACATGGACGGGCTGCGCAAGGTGCCGGACAATGTGCCGAACAAGACGATGCTGGCGGAGCATATCGGCAAGCCGTTGAGCCGCATACCCGACCCGTTCGAGAAGTTCGACAGCTTTGCTGCGCACAATAACGCGATGCTGCGCCAGTTCCTCGACCGGTTCGGCTTCGAATATGAATTTGCCTCGTCGACCGACTATTACACGTCGGGCCGCTTCGACGATGCGTTGCGCGGGGTGTTGCGGCATTTCGACGCGATCCAGGGCGTGATGCTGCCGACCCTGCGCGAGGAACGTCGCGCTACCTACTCGCCGATCCTGCCGGTCAGCCCGACGACAGGAGTCGTGCTGCAAGTGCCGGTCGAGGTCGTCGACGTGGACGCCGGTACCATCGCCTTCACCGACGAGAGCGGCGAGCGGATCGTTCAGTCGGCTCTGGGCGGGCGCAGCAAGCTGCAGTGGAAGGTCGACTGGGCGATGCGCTGGGTCGCGCTAGGCGTCGATTTCGAGATGTACGGCAAGGACCTGATCGATTCGGGAATCCAGTCGTCGAAGATTGCGCGCATCCTGGGCGGCCGCCCGCCCGAAGGTTTCGTCTACGAGATGTTCCTCGACGAGAAGGGCGAAAAAATCTCGAAGTCGAAGGGCAACGGCCTCAGCCTCGAACAATGGCTGACCTATGGCCCAGACGAGAGCCTCGCCTTCTTCGCCTATCGCGAGCCGAAGAAGGCCAAGCAGTTGCACATGGGCGTCATCCCGCGGGCGGTTGACGAATATTGGCAGTTCCGCGCGAACTATCCGACCCAGGAACTGAAGCAGCAGCTGGGCAATCCGGTCCATCACATCCATGATGGCAAGTTGCCGGAGGGCGAACTGCCGGTGACGTTCGGCCTGCTCCTCAACCTGGTCGGGGTGATGGGCGATGCCTCGAAAGAACAGGTGTGGGGATATCTGGGGAATTACGTCCCCGATGCGACCCCGCAGAGCCACCCCGACCTCGACCGGCTGATCGGCTATGCGCTGGCCTATGCCCGCGATTTCGTCGCGCCGACCCTGGTCCGCCGAGCGCCCGAAGGCGTCGAGGTGGACGCACTGAAGCGGCTCGATGCCGAGCTGGCGGCTCTTCCCGACGATGCGCCGGCCGAGGATATCCAGAACATCGTCTACGAGATCGGTAAGACCGGTGGCTTCGTCGAGCTGCGCGACTGGTTCAAGGCGCTGTACGAGACTTTGCTCGGATCCAGCCAGGGGCCGCGGATGGGCAGTTTCATCAAGCTGTACGGCATCGCCAATTCGCGAAAGCTGATCGCGGACGCGTTGGCGAAGGCATAGAAGCGGCGGCGCGCTTGGCCTGCGCACGCCGCTAGGGCGTGCTGACGGGGGCCGCCCAGGCCAGCCGCGTCGGCCCGCTCGCCGCGCCTTGGGTCGCAACGACGCCGCCAGCGCTCAGCGCCGTGACGATGGCGGCCGACTGCGCGCCGGACACCTCGACCGCATCGCCCCGCCGACGCGCGGCCCACAGGATATCCGCGACGTCGGGGGTCGCATCGGCGAACTCCGGTGTCGGAAGCGGCAAGGCGGGCGGGATCAGGTGGACCTGCCAGTTCGGCGCTGCCGCTGCGGCGCGCGCCTCCAGTGCACGATAGGTGGCGATCGTCGCGCCCGACAGGGCGGCGGCGCGCGCGGAGGCGATCTGGCGGTCGGCGTCGATCAGGATGCTGTTGCGATCCACGCCGCCAGCGACCGACAGCGCATCGACGATCTTGCCGACCGCGGGATCTGTGGCCGGTTGCGGCACGCTGCGATTGGCCTTTTGCAGCTCTGCCGCCGCGGCATCGCCGACGCTGACGTGATATTGGATGATCGCGATCCGGGCCGGGCGGCCGATCAGCCGGCTGAGCTGCGCCGAGGCTTGGGCATCGGCGCGGGCGCGATAGGCGGGCGTCAGGACGGTCGCGTTGACCCGCACCGGCGTCTGGGCGAAGTCGATGTCGAGCTGGCTGATCCGTGCGGTGTCGGGGAAGGCATCACCGACCGCCGCCCGCGCCTGCCGCGTCGCGAGATTTTCCCACGCAATGCCGCGTAGCGAGAGCCCGAGGGGGATCGACAGACCCACGAACGTCGCGATGATCGCGACCGATTGCAGCAGGTTCTGGCGCGGCGACAGCGCGCTCGCGAACCCGTAGAGGCGCGCCATCACCGCGGCGGTCAGCGCGATCGCGACGAAGTTCGTGACGAACAGCAGCAATGCGCCGCCCAGGACGACCAGATTGCCGGTGGCCAGCCCGAAGCCGACCGTGGCCAGCGGCGGCATCAGCGCCGTCGCGATCGCAACGCCGACGATCGTTCCGGCCCGTCCCCGGATCGTCGCATAGGTGCCCGCCAGGGCCGAAAAGATCGCGACGAGCAGGTCGAACAGGTTCGGTCGCGTCCGTGCGGCGATTTCGGACGTGATGTTCTGCAGCGGCGACGCCAGCGCGATCAGGGCGCAGAACAGGACCGCGACGACCGATCCGGCGACGAGTGCGACGGCAGATCGCCGGATGTAGCGCGAATCGACCGTGGCCAGCGCGAAGCCCAGCCCGATGATCGGCCCCATCAGCGGCGATATCAGCATCGCCCCGATGACCACGGCCGGCGACGACAGCAACAGACCCAGTACCGCAATGCCGGCCGACATGGCGACCATGAACAGGTAGCGCCCGGTCCAGCCGGCATCGTCATGCACGCGGTCGAGGACCTCGACCCGGTCGACGGTGCCGATCACCCGGCTGTTCCACCAGCGCGTCACAACCCTGGCTTTCGAGAAATACGCCATGCGACCTCAATTCATCGGGTGTGCGCAATGCGCGCAAACCTCGTGATCCCGCGCGTTGAAGGCCCTGACGGCACTCTGGGTTCCGATCGTCGGGATATCGAATCTAGGCGGCGGCGCTTTTCGATGCGAGGACAGCGACATGCGACTGTTCTTCGATCCCCGCCAACGTGCCCATGCTCCCGCGCGTGAGTTTCACAATGGCGGCTGGACGCCCTATGCCGAGGTGCCGGGGCGCGTCGATGCGATCCTGTCCGCGATCGGACCGGCCGAGCGGCCGGCGGACGTGGGAGAGGCCCCGATCCTGCGCGTGCATGACGCAGGCTATGTCGCATTCCTGAAGACCGCGCACGATCGATGGGCAGCAGCGGGGCGGGACGGCGATGTCATCGCCTATGCCTGGCCCGTCGCGCGGCGTCGCGACGTGCGGCTCGACCGGATCGATGCACTGGCCGGGCGCTATACGATGGACGCGGTAACGCCGTTGACGGCGGAAACCTGGACCTCGGCTTATTGGAATGCGCAGACCGCTCTCGCCGCGACGCGGTCCGTGCTGGACGGCGGCAGGGCTTTCGCGCTGTGCCGCCCGCCGGGGCACCATGCGGGGGCGGATTATGCCGGCGGATATTGCCATCTGAATACAGCGGCGATCGCCGCCGAGGCCGCACGCGATGCCGGGTGCGCGCGGGTCGCGATCCTCGATATCGATTACCATCACGGCAATGGGACGCAGGATATCTTCTGGGACCGCGGCGATGTGTTCTACGCCTCGCTCCACGCCGATCCGGCGACGGATTTCCCGTTCTTCTGGGGCCATGCCGATGAAGCGGGCGAGGGGGCCGGTGCGGGCGCGACGCTGAACCTGCCGCTGCCGCAGAGGACGCGGCTGGAGGGCTTTCGTGCGGCACAGGCACAGGCGCTGGAAGCGATCGCGCGGTTCGCACCCGATTTGCTGGTGGTGAGCTTCGGCGCGGATACGTGGGAGGGCGATCCGATCAGCCGCTTCGCGCTGACGACCGCCGATTATGCGGTACTGGCGCGGGACATCGCGGCGTGCGGGTGGCCGACGGTGACGCTGATGGAGGGCGGATACGCGGTCGATGCGCTGGGCGCGAATGTGGCGAGTTTTCTAAGCGGATTTTGAAGAAGAGCAGACGTGATCTTGGTGCGCCCGCGGGCGCAAGGCGCGAAGCTGTTATGCCCGCGGCGCTCGATCGGGAGACCCAGAAGATATGTTCATGGGCTGCTTCGCAGCCACGAAGCTCATACCTCTTAGCGCCTTCGCGCCTTGTGCCCACAGGGCACCCAAATCCCTTCTTCTGCACCTTCTTGTTTGGCCGCCGCGGCAAAACCGTTGTCGGACGGACGTTGCCCGCCGGCCGGCCTTGCCCGAGTCCGCGGCCGGCATGGCCGTGGCCGCGCTGCGGCTTAATCCGGCTCCGTCGCGTCGATCGGCTTCATGTCCTTCATCGACGCCGCCACCGCGTCGGCCCGCTCGATCACCCGAAGGATGTTCCCCGACGTCAGGCCGGCGAGATCCGCATCGCTCCACCCGCGCCGCGCGAGTTCGGCCAGCACCAGAGGATAGCCGTCGACGCCCGTCATCCCCTCCGGACCCGTCCCGCCGATGCCGTCGTAGTCGCCCCCGAACCCGACGCTGCCCTTTCCCGCCACCTTGGCAACATGCTCGATATGGTCGGCGACGGTCGACGCATCGACGCGCGGCATCGGGTGGCTGCGGTCCCATTCGATCAGCGGCGCGGGCGATTTGGCGCCATAGGCGTCGGCGGGGACGCCGACCGACTTCGCATAGGCGCTGCGTTCGCGATCCCAGTCGGCCCAGGCCTTCGACAGGAAGGCCGGGTAGAAGTTGACCATCACCACGCCGCCGTTCGCGCCGATCCGCTGCAAGAGATCATCGGGAATGTTCCGCGGCCGGTCGGCCAGCGCCCGGGCGGAAGAGTGCGAGGCGATCACCGGCGCTTTCGTCACGTCGAGTGCCGCCGCCATCGTCGCGTCGGACACATGGCTGACGTCGACCAGCATGCCGATGCGGTTCATCTCCATCACGACCTTGCGCCCGAAGTCGCTGAGGCCATTGGCGCGCGGCGCATCGGTCGCACTGTCCGCCCAGTCCAGGCTCTTCCCATGGGTCAGCGTCATGTATCCCACGCCCAACTCGCGCATCTGGCGCAGCACCGACAGCCGCCCGTCGATCTGGTGCCCGCCCTCGATCCCGATCAGCGAAGCGACACGGCCCGCCCGCATCGCGGCGCGCACTTCGTCCGCGGTCTTCGCCATGCGGAAGGCCTGCGGGTTGGCGGCGACGAATCGGCGGGCGATGTCGATCTGCTCGATCGTCATCTCGACCGCACGTGGGCCGGTGGTGGCGGCCGGGATGTAGACCGACCAGAACTGGCCGCCGACGCCGCCCTTCTTCAGGCGCGGGATGTCGGTCTGGAGCGGAAAGGGCAGGGTGGCGGTGCTTCGCGTCAGATCGACCGATTCGACCTTCGCCTCGTGCCGCTCGCGGATCTCCCAGGGCAGGTCATTATGTCCGTCCAGCACCGGCGCCCGCTGGAGCACGCGCTGGACGCGGGCTTGGATGGCGGGATCTGTCGCTTGCGGCGCGGTGAGGAGGAGGGCGAGGAGGATCATGGGCGGCTCCGGCTGGTTTGACTTGGTGATAGCTCAGGCCCGAAGAAAAGAAGAAGGCTGTTTTGGGCGCCCGTGCCGGGCGCAGGGCGCGACGGCGCGAAGATGTCTCGCCTGATGCTCGCGATCGGGAGACAGTTCATGCACCGGTTCCAAGGGCTGCTACGCAGCCAATTACCCTGACCCCTTCGCGCCTTCGCGCCTTGTGCCCGCAGGGCACACCGAAAATTTCCCCTGTCTTCTCTTTCGGAACGTTTCCATTTCGTTCCGACCGCCGTAGACCGTCAAAATGCTCCCCCACCCCGCTCTCCACGCCAGCCACAGCGGCATCTGGGTTGCCGACGGCGACGGGTGCCGTGCGGTCGGGCGGGGGGAGGCGATCCGGATCGCGGCGGATACGCCGGTCATCCTGCTGGGTGCCTCGATCGCCGGTCAGCGGCTGGGCTATGCCGATTTGTCGGGACTGGACCTGCTGGAGTTGTTCGCCTTCGTCTACCCCGCGCGCTTCGCGGTGCCGACGCCAAAGGGGCTCGCTGCCGCGCTCGGGATGACCCCGCCGGCCAGCGACGATGGGGTCGCACCGTTTCTGCGCGACGCTGCCGCAACGATGCTCGCGACGCTGGCCGGCGACTGGCCCGAGCGCGAGGGAGCCTGGACCGCGGCGCAGTCCCTATTTCGCCTGCGCTGGCCCTGGGCGCCACACGTCACCGCGCGCCTTAGCAAGCCGCAGGGGGGCGAGCGCTGGCTGTTCTCGCGCCTGCCCGAATGGGAGGAGGGCCCGCCAAGGGCTGCGCCGCGCACGGTAACGCTCGACGACGGCGCGGTCGCCGATCGCCTGGCGCGGCTGACCGGCAATGCCGCCGAGCGTCGCGAGGGGCAGCGCCATTTCGCCGCGACCGCCGCCCAGGCCTTTGCCCCCCGCCGGATGCGCGACACGCCGAATCTGGTCCTGGCGGAGGCGGGGACGGGCATCGGCAAGACGCTCGGCTATCTCGCGCCTGCGTCGCTGTGGACCGAAGCGGCCGATGGCGCGGTGTGGGTGTCGACCTTCACCAAGGCGCTGCAGCGTCAGTTGGGGCACGAGACCACGCGCCTCTACCCCGACGCCGCCGAACGCCGTGCTCGCGTCGTGACGCGCAAGGGGCGCGAGAACTACCTGTGCTTGCTGAACCTGGAGGATGCGCTGCAGGGCGGGTTCCAGGGGCGGGCGGCGATCCTGGCGCAGCTCGTCGCGCGCTGGGCGGCGTATAGTGCGGATGGCGACATGGTCGGCGGAGACCTGCCCGGCTGGCTGCCGACCCTGTTCCGGCGCAACGGATCGACCGCCCTGACCGACCGGCGCGGCGAGTGCATCTACGCGGGCTGCCCGCATTATCGGAAATGCTTCATCGAACGCGCCGCGCGCGCGTCGGCCAATGCGAACATCGTCATCGCCAATCACGCACTGGTCATGGTCAACGCCGCGCGTGGACGCGAAACGGCGACGCGGCCGACGCGCTACGTGTTCGACGAAGGCCATCACCTGTTCGAAGCCGCCGATTCGATGTTCGCCGCGGCGCTCACCGGGGCCGAAGCGATCGAGATCCGCCGCTGGGTCACCGGCCCCGAAGGAACGTCTCGCGGTCGCCGCCGCGGGCTCGCCGCCCGGCTGAGCGACGTCGCCAGCTATGACGACGAAGGCGGCCGCGCCATCGCCGCTGCGGTCGAGGCGGCACGCGCGCTACCCTCCGACGGCTGGCTCGCGCGCCTGCAGGAGAATGCACCCTTCGGCCCGGTCGAGACGCTGCTGGGCGCGGTGCGCGGTCTGGTCTACGCGCGCGCCGCCAAGGACGACGATGCCGGCTATGCGCTGGAGACCGAACTGGCCGAACCCGACGCCGCGCTCGTCGATGCCGCCGGGCCCGCCGCTGCGGCGCTCGATGCGCTTGTCCGACCGCTGGTGACGCTCGGCCGGCGGCTGGAAGCGGTGCTGGCCGAAGCGCCCGACTGGATGGACGGCCCGGCCCGCGCGCGGATCGAAGGCGCGATCGCCTCGCTCGGCTGGCGGGCGGAAACGGTCGGTGCGTGGCTGGCACTCATCGCGCGGATCGGCGGGCCGGCGGACCCGGACTTCGTCGACTGGCTGGCGGTCGATCGGGCCGAGGGGCGCGAGTGGGACGTCGGGCTCCACCGTCATTGGCTCGACCCGTCGCGGCCCTTCGCGCAGACAGTGCTCAAACAGGCGCACGGTGCAGTCATCACGTCGGCGACGCTGCGCGCGGGCGGGGATTGGGACGTGGCCGATGCGCGCAGCGGCGCAGTGCATCTGGAAGGGGCGCCGATCCATTTCGAAGCGCAGAGCCCGTTCGACTATGCATCGCGCGCAGAAGTGCTGATCGTGACCGATGTGAAGCGCGGCGACCAGGCGGGCCTCGCCAATGCCTATGCGCGGCTGATCCTGGCGGCGGGCGGGGGCACGCTCGGCCTGTTCACCGCCATCCGACGCTTACGCGGCGTCCATACCCGCATCGCCGACCGGCTGGCACGCGAAGGGCTGCCGCTCGCGGCGCAGCATGTCGATCCCATCGACACGGGCACGTTGGTCGATATCTTCCGCGACGATCCGCGGGCGTCGTTGCTCGGCACCGACGCGTTGCGCGACGGCGTCGACGTGCCGGGTCAGTCGCTGCGCCTGGTCGTGATGGAAGGCGTCCCGTGGCCCAAGCCGACCGTACTCCACGCCGCGCGGAGGATGGCGGGCGGGGGCAGCGCCTATGACGACCGCATCGTTCGTGCACGGCTGGCGCAGGCCTTCGGTCGCCTCATTCGTCGGGCGGACGATTCGGGTGCGTTCGTCCTGCTGAGCGCTGCGATGCCGTCGCGCCTGCTGTCGGCCTTTCCGCCGGGAACGCCGGTACGACGGATCACGCTCGACGAAGCGATCGAACGGATCCGCGCCCTTCCTTCCGCCGCGCCGATCCGGCAGAAGGAGGGCGCATGAAGACGCTGACGCTGCTCCGCCACGCCAAGTCGGGATGGGACGATCCCGCCCTGCGCGATTTCGACCGGCCGCTGAACGCCAAGGGGCAGCGCGCCGCGCAAGTCGTCGGGCGGAATCTGAAGGCGCTGGACTTGTCGTTCGACCGGATCGTCGCCTCGCCCGCCGTCCGCGTCGTCGAAACGCTGGATCATGTCGGCCGCGGTTACGGCCGCGCGCTGACCCCGGATTGGGACAAGCGCCTGTACCTCGCGTCGGTCGCATCGCTGATCGACGTCATCCAGGAACAGGCCGACTCCGTCGACCGGTTGCTGCTCGTCGGGCATAACCCGGGTTTGGAGGAATTGGTGCTGACGCTGGTGCCGCTTGCCGGCGGCAATCCCGCGCGCGCCGATGTGGAAGAGAAATTTCCGACCGCGAGCATCGCGGAAATGACCTTCGCGATCGATCGCTGGGCGGATGCCGGGCCCGATGCCGCGACGCTGACCCGGTTCGTACGACCGCGCGATCTCGACCCCGCCCTCGGCCCCAGCGCCGACTGACGGCGCTTCAGGCCCGGTAGGCGCGGATGTCCGGTGTTCGGACGTCCCCGTCGCTCGGGACGGTCGGGAGGGAGGGGCATCGCTGCACGGATAGGCGGTGGCGTCTACCGGTGCCGCGCGCCCCTCAGCCGCGATCCTGCTTGTCGTCGTCCGCCAGCGCTGCGGCCAGCCCGTCGCGGATGTCGGTCAGCGCGGCCTTGCGCGACCCGCCGCGCTTGATGGGGGCTTCCTCCGCGAGGAGCTTCTGAACGCCGCGGATCGTGTACCCCTCGGTTTCCAGCAAAGTCTGGATGCGACGCACGAGCGCCACATCCTCGGGGCGATAATATCGGCGGTTTCCTGCGCGCTGCAGCGGACGGAGCTGTGGGAAACGCGTTTCCCAATAGCGCAGGATGTGTTGGGCGACGCCCGTCTCCCGCGACAGTTCACCAATCGTCCGAAATGCGGTCGCCGCCTTGTCCGGCGCGGCCATCGTGCGTCTCAGCAGGCGGCTACGATGCGGTCGCGCATCATCTGGCTCGCCCGGAACGTCAGCACGCGCCGCGGAGCGATCGGCACCTCGACGCCGGTCTTGGGGTTACGGCCGATCCGTTCGCCCTTGTCACGCAGCACGAAGCTGCCAAAACCGGAGATCTTGACGTTCTCGCCGTTGGCGAGAGCATCGCACATGTGGCCGAGGATCTGTTCCACGAATTGCGACGAGTCCGCGCGCGACAGGCCCACTTCATGGTGCAGCGCTTCCGCCAGGTCGGCCCGCGTGAGCGTCCGTACGTCCTGCATGACGTTCTCCTAGTTTTCCCACAGACTTAGCGGGCACCGTACCGTACCATGCCGGTCGTGGCCGCGCAAAAGCCCGAACACTGTCTACCCTAAAATTCTACAGTATACGATATGAAATCCAGCCATTTTGAGTAGTATCTTCTGGCGTCAATATCGTACGACCGCAGCCCCCCAGGTGAAACCTCCGCCCATCGCTTCCAACACGATCAGATCGCCCCGTTTGATGCGGCCGTCACGGACGGCGGTATCGAGTGCCAGCGGCACCGAGGCGGCCGAGGTATTGGCGTGCTGATCGACGGTGACCACGACTTTCTCGGGCGCCAGACCCAGCTTTTTCGCCGTCGCGTCGAGAATGCGCGCATTGGCCTGGTGGGGCACCACCCAATCGACATCCTGTGCCGTCAGGCCGGCGGTCGCGAGTGATTCGCCCATCACCGACGCCAGATTGACGACGGCATGGCGAAAGACTTCGCGCCCCTTCATGCGCAGCTTGCCGACCGTACCCGTGGTCGAGGGGCCACCATCGACATAGAGCAGCTGGTTGTGGCGCCCATCGGCATGCAATTTGGTCGACAGGATGCCGCGATCGGAACCCTCTTCTGCGCCGAGCACCATCGCGCCCGCGCCGTCGCCGAACAATACGCAGGTCGTGCGATCTTCCCAGTCGAGGATGCGGCTGAACGTCTCGGCCCCGATCACCAGCGCGTGGCGGTGCACGCCGGCGCGGATCATGCTGTCGGCGACCTGGACCGCGTAGAGGAACCCCGAGCAGACCGCCGCGACGTCGAACGCGACGCAGTCGTCGATCCCCAGCGCCGCCTGGACCTTCGTCGCGGTGGCGGGGAAGGTCTGGTCGGGCGTCGCGGTCGCCAGGACGATCAGGTCGATGTCCTGCGCAGTCAGCCCGGATGCGGCGATCGCCGCCTTGGCGGCATCGGTGCCCAGCGTCGCGGTCGTCTCGTCCGGCCCGGCGAGGTGACGAAACCGGATGCCGGTCCGCTCGACGATCCATTCGTCGCTGGTATCGACCTCTTGCGCGAGTTCGGCGTTGGAGACGCGTCGGGTGGGCAGTGCCGACCCGGTGCCGAGAATGACCGAGCGAAGGGTCATGCCGCCGCCTGCTCCTCGAAATGCGCCAGATCGTCCTTGATGCGGTTCAGCAGATCGTCGCGCACCATCTTCGCGGCGACGCCGATTGCATGCGCCACGCCCAGCTCGGTCGCGCCGCCATGGCTCTTCACCACCAGGCCGTTGAGCCCCAGGAAGACCGCCCCGTTGTGGTTGTTGGGGTCGAGGTGGTCGCGCAGCAGTTGCGTCGCCGGCTTCGAGATCAGGAAGCCGATCTTCGACCGCACCGAACTGCGGAAGGCGCGCTTCAGCAGATCGCCGACGAAGCGGGCGGTGCCTTCTGCGGTCTTGAGCGCGATGTTGCCCGAAAAGCCGTCACAGACGACGACATCGACATGTCCGCGCGAAATCCGGTCGCCTTCGATGAAGCCGGCGAAGGTCATCGGCAGATGCGTCGCCGCCTTCAACGCGGCGGCCGCCTCGCGGACCTCATCGGTGCCCTTCAACGCTTCGGTACCGATGTTCAGCAGGGCAACGCGCGGCGATTCGAGATCGAGCGTGGTGCGCGCCCAGGCCGCACCCATGACGGCGAACTGGACGAGGTTGCGCGCATCGCATTCGGTATTCGCGCCCAGGTCGAGCATCACCGTGTCGGTGTCGCCAAGGCTGGGGAGCATCGCCGCCAGCGCCGGGCGGTCGATGCCCGGCAGCATGCGCAGCGACAGCTTGGCCATCGCCATCAGCGCGCCGGTGTTGCCCGACGATACGGCAGCCGCGGCCCGACCCTGCTTCACCAGGTCGATTGCGACGCCCATCGATGTCGTTTTCGCCCGGCGAATCGCCTGGCTCGGCTTGTCGTCGCCCGAAATGACGTCGGGGGCGTGGACGATCTCCGACGCCGCGGTCAGGTTCGGATGCGCGGCGAGACCCTCGCGGATCTTCGCCTCGTCACCGACCAGCAGGAAGCGCATGCCGTCGAACCGGCGACGCGCGCGCGCGACGCCGGCGAGCATGACCGCAAGCCCCTCGTCGCCGCCCATCGCATCGACGGCGATCCGCGCATCGGGGGACATTACGGTGTTACCCTTTTGGTCAGGTGAAAGGGGCTCAGCCCTCGACCGAGACGACTTCGCGACCGTTATAGTGGCCGCAGGCGTTGCACAGGTTGTGCGGACGCTTCAGTTCGCCGCAGTTCGGGCATTCCTGGAACGCTTCGACCGACAGCGCATCGTGCGAGCGGCGCATGCCACGCCGCGACGGCGAGGTCTTTCTCTTGGGGACGGCCATGTCGGCAACCTTCTAAAATACGAATCTATGATCGGTCTCGGGACAAGCGCTACAGCGCCTGACCCGAAACGGGCAAGCGCAGGTTCTGCCCACGAAGCGAAGGCGCGCCTATAGCGATTTTGTGCGCTGTTGCAACCCGAAGCGCTTGTCGTCACGCTGGCCACTACACGACTGAGGGGACACATCATGCCGATCATCCTGCCTGCGACGCTCGCCGCCGCCGCTGCCTGTGCCGTACTTAGCGTCTGGATGGCGGTGCGAATCACCCAAATTCGCCGTGGGCGTAAGATTTTCGTCGGCGATGGCGGCGATCCCGCCCTGGTGGCGCGGATGCGGGCGCAGGCCAACTTCGTCGAATATGCGCCGTTCGTTCTGATCTTGCTTGGCCTGCTTGAGCTCGCCAGGGGGCCGAGCGTCTGGGCATGGGGCTATGGTCTCGTCTTCGTCGTCGGGCGCGTGTGCCATGTGTTCGGAATGGACGGCTGGAAGCTCGGCAGACAAATCGGCGCGCTGACGACACTCGCGATCCTGCTTCTGCTGGCCGGTGAATGCGTCTGGGTCGCCTTCTCGACGCCCTATGTGACCGCGCCCGCGATCGTCGACTTACCCCTGAAGGGGTGATCGGACCGAGGCGCGGCCTTACCGCCCCAGTACCGCATCCCCGACGAACGGATTGCTCGCCCGCTCGCGACCGAAGCTGCTGACCCCACCGTGGCCGGGCAGGAAGACAGTGTCGTCGCCCAGCGGCCACAGCTTCGTCACGATCGACGTGATCAGTGCCTGCGGGTCGCTCATCGGGAAGTCGGTGCGCCCGACCGATCCCTGGAAGATCACGTCGCCGACGATCGCCAGCTTCGACGCCGGATGGTGGAACACCACATGGCCCGGCGTGTGGCCGGGGCACAGATAGACGTCGAGCGTCAGGTCGCCGACCGTGACCTGGTTGCCGTCATCGAGCCAGCGGTTCGGCTCGAACACTTCCGCCGGCACGCCCCATTGCCGCGAATCGTCGTCCAGCCGCGCGATCCAGAACCGATCCGCCTCGTGCGGCCCTTCGATCGGCACGTCCAGGTCCCGCGCTAGTGCTGCGGCGCCGCCGCAATGGTCGAGGTGGCCGTGGGTGATCAGGATTTTTTCGACCGTCACGCCCGCCTGGGCGATCGCATCCTTGATTCGCGGCAGGTCGCCGCCCGGGTCGACCACCGCCGCGCGCTTGGTCGCGGTGCACCAGAACAACGTGCAATTCTGCTGCAGCGGCGTGACCGGGATGATCGTCGCTTTCAGGGGCGGACTGCTCACTTCGCCGGGCTCCCCAGCAGGTTGGTCTGCCAGAACTGCAACGTCGCATAGTTCTGATAGTCGCGGTTTTCCTTCTTGGCGTACCCATGGCCTTCGTCGGCGGCCAGGATGTGCCAGGCGGTGCCGCCGTTCGCGCGCACCGCCTTGACGATCTGGTCGGCTTCGCTCGCCGGCACGCGCGGGTCGTTGGCGCCCGTCACCACCATCAGCGGGATCTTGAGTTCGGCGACGCGCGTCATCGGCGAGATTTCGATCAGCTTGGCCTTCTGTTCCGGCACACGCTCGTCACCATATTCGACGCGGCGCAGGTCGCGGCGATAGCCTTGCGTGTTCTCCAGGAACGTCACGAAGTTCGAGATGGCGACGATGCAGTTCGCGCCCTTCAGCCGCGCGCCGTAGCGGATGGCGCTGGCATAGCACATGTACCCGCCATAGCTGCCGCCCTGCACCCCGACCTTGCTCGCGTCGATTGCACCGTCCTTCGCGAAATGATCGAGGAAGGCGCCGATGTCCTTCACCGAATCCTCGCGCTTGAACGGCCCGTTGTCGAGGCTGACGAAGCGCTTGCCGTAACCCGTCGACCCGCGGACGTTCGGATAGAACAGCGCGATGCCCAGCGTGTTGAGATAATAATTCGCCGCCCCGCGATAGCCCGGCGTCGACTGGCCTTCCGGACCGCCATGGATGTCGATGATCAGCGGTCGCTTGCCCGGAAATTTCGTCGGGTCGGGGCGGAAGAGGAAGCCCGATACGGATTCTCCATCGAAGCTCTTCACCGTCACCAGTTCGGCATCGACGTTCTGTTTCGGATCGAGCCCGCCGGTTTCGCTCGCGGTCCACTGCGTCACCTTCAGCGTCGCCGGGTCGACGACCATCGCGTCGCCCGACACCTTCGGCCCGCTGAAGCCGAAGGCGACCGCGCCCCAGGGCGCGATCTCCAGTCCGCCGGCGACGCCGGCGGGAAGCGGTACCGCACGGACCCGCCGCGTCTTGGTGTCGAGCAGTTTCAGCCGGCTGATGCCGGCTTCGTTGACGATATAGGCGATGAAGCTGCCATCCTTCGACAGCTTGAATTCCTCGACGTCCCACCTGGGCTCGGGCGCGACGGCGGTGAACACGCCGCCCTTCAGGATGCCCAGTCGCTGGAAGTCCGAACCCTCGTCGCTCAGCACCCACAAGGTACCGTCTGGCGCGACCTGCGCGCCGCCATAGGCGACCGGCTTGGCGAGGTCGCTGAGCGGGGTCAGTTTCCCGCTTGCGAGGTCCAAGTCGTACAGGTCGCTCTTCTGCACCGAGGTATAATTGCCGACGATCGCGTGGGTGTTGCCGGGCAGGAAGTCGACGAAACCCCAGCCGCCGCCCTTGACCGCAGCCACCATCCGCGCCGATCCGGGATTGCGCGGGTCCATGACGTACAAGTCGTTGTCCGCCCCGGTCCGCTTGGTCGAGGTATAGCCGATCAGTGTGCCATCGCTCGAAAAGGCGCCGAAGCCGTTGCGGCTCTTGCCGTCGGTCAGCAGCGACAGGCGCCCGTCCTTCAGCGTGTAGAGCTGGAAGAACTCACCGCCGCCGACGTCCTTCTGCACCACCATCACGTCGCCCGACGGCGAGAAGACCGCGCTGCTCGTCCGGTCCGTCTCGAACGTGATCTGTCGGCGGTCCATCATCGGGCCGGCGACGCGGTGCAGCTGGTTCACGTTGGCGAAGCGTGTCGTGATGATCAGCGACCGGTCGACCGGATCCCACGCGACCGGCGAGGCACCGCGGCTTTCGGCGTATGGGCGCAGCGCCTCGGCAAGGCTGACGGGCAGGGGGGGCACGCCGTCGGCGGTGATCGCTGCCGGCTTGGCGATCTGCGCCATGGCGGGGGACGCCAGCAGCGTGGCGGTCAGGGCGGTGGCGGCGAGCAGGCGCATCGGGTGGCGTCTCCGGTAAATTTGCAGGTCGCGAGCGTAGATGCGGATCGCGCGGGCGGCAACGGGCTTGCCCGACGCCGCCGCGCAGGCCATGCGTCCTGCGATGAGCGACACGCCCCCCGACCTGACCGCCGTCATGGCGTTCGACCCGATGATCGGGCTCGACGCGCTGGAGGAGCATCTGTCCGCGATGAAGGATCAGGCGACGGCGCTCGGCTATCCCTTCGACCGGCACGGCGTGCGCAACGAACTGCAGGCGGCGACCTTTCGCCTGCGGGAGGCCGCTCAGGTGCAGCTGCTGCTGTCACCAAGCGGCGCGATCGCCATCCTGGCGACGCCAAGGGCCTGATCCCGTTCAGGCCCTAACCGGTAACAAATGTTGCGATTGCGAAAAGAGCGTCCGCAGGAGTAAGGGGCGCGCACCGCCAATCACAATCGGACACGTTCCATGCAGCCCTCCGCCGCGCTCGGTCGCATCCAGCCTTCCGCCACGCTCGCCATGACGAGCCGTGTGTTCGAGCTGAAGCGCGCAGGGATCGACGTGATCGGCCTCGGCGCAGGCGAGCCCGATTTCGACACGCCGGACTTCGTGAAAGAGGCGGCGATCCAGGCGATCCGCGACGGCAAGACCAAATATACCAATGTCGACGGCACGCCCGAGCTGAAGGCGGCGATCGTCGCCAAGTTCGCGCGCGACAACAACCTGACCTACACGCCCGATCAGATCAGCGTGAACGTCGGCGGCAAGCACACGCTGTTCAACGCCTTCGTCGCGACGATCGATGCGGGCGACGAAGTGATCGTGCCGGCACCCTATTGGGTCAGTTACCCGGACGTCATCCAGTTCGCGGGCGGTACGCCGGTGTTCGTCGCGGCGGGCGCCGATCAAGGCTACAAGCTGCGCCCCGAACAGCTCGAAGCGGCGATCACGCCCAAGACCAAGTGGGTCGTGCTCAATTCGCCGTCGAACCCGACCGGCGCCGCATACAGCGAAGCCGAGCTGAAGGCGCTGGGCGAGGTGCTGGAACGCCATCCGCACGTGTGGGTGTTCGCCGACGATATGTACGAACACATCGTCTATGACGGCTTCCGCTTCCGCACGATCGCGGAGGTCTGCCCGAACCTGTACGAGCGAACGCTGACCGTGAACGGCTGCTCCAAGGCCTATGCGATGACCGGGTGGCGGATCGGCTTCGCCGCCGGTGCGCCGTGGCTGATCAAGGCGATGGCGAAGCTCCAGTCGCAGTCGACCAGCAACCCCTGTTCGATCGCCCAGGCCGCCGCGATGGCCGCACTGACCGGTCCGCAGGATTTCCTGAAGGAGCGGGCCGCCGCCTTCCAGACGCGCCGCGATCTGGTCGTCGACATGCTGAACCAGGCCGAGGGGATCGTCTGCCCGAAGCCCGAAGGCGCCTTCTACGTCTATCCCGACGTGTCGGGGACGATTGGCAAGACCACGCCCAAGGGCAAGAAGATCGAGACCGACGAGGATCTGATCGGCTATTTCCTCGACGACGCGCGTGTTGCCGCGGTCCATGGCGCGGCGTTCGGGCTCAGCCCGGCGATGCGCATCAGCTACGCCACCTCGGAGGCTGCGTTGACCGAGGCCTGCCGCCGTATCCAGGAGGCGTGCGCGGCGCTTCGCTGACACGCTCCATCGTTAACCTAACGCAAAGCTGAACGACCCTATCAGGGGCCGTTCAGGGCGTCTGGCGCAAGGGTCCTTGCGTCGGGGCGTGTCGCTACCGATCTGACGGTCCTCGTCAGCGGAAAAATTTCACTCGGCGCCATGAGGGACGGGCGTCGCCCAAGGATGTTCGTCATGTCGACCAAGACCAAGCCCAGTTTCCTCCGCCTGTTCCTTGGCGGCTTCGCGTTCGGCGCGGTGGCGATGGTGTCGGTCGCGGCGGTTCACGCCGACGAACAGGTTATCCCTTCGGCGCATGCGGCTACCGTGTCGCACCGATAAGGCATATTTTTCCGCTGCCAGGGGTCAAGACCCCCAGACGGATATGGTGGCATGAAAGCTTTTCTCCTTCCCATCATTGCGATCGCGGCCGGTGCCGCCGTTCTGGCAACCCCCGGCCAGGCCGAAAAGGCGGTGCGCATCCCCGCGCCGGCTCAGGATGTCACGGCCAAATCCGGGCTGCAGACGGCCGTCCTTGCCGGCGGATGCTTCTGGGGCATGGAAGCCGTATTCCAAGACGTGAAGGGGGTGCGCGACGTGACGTCGGGCTATGCCGGGGGCACGCGAGCGACGGCGAATTACGCCGATGTCTCGACCGAGCGCACCCGTCATGCCGAGGCGGTGAAGATCACCTACGACCCGCGCGTCGTCAGCTATGGTACGCTGCTGCGCGTCTATTTCTCGGTCGCGCACGATCCGACGCAGGTCGATGGTCAGTACCCCGATTCGGGCCCGAGCTATCGCTCCGCCATCTTCCCGCAGACGCCCGAGCAGCGCGCGGTTGCGGCGGCATATATCCGTCAGCTCGGCGGCATCAAGGCGTTCGGCAAGCCGATCGCGACCAAGATCGAGAGCGGGCAATTCTTCCCGGCCGAGGCCTATCATCAGGATTTCGCGCGAAAGAACCCGACGCATGGCTATATCGTGCGGTGGGACAAGCCCAAGGTCGCGGCGTTCAGAGCGGCGTTTCCGACGCTAGCGCGATAAGGTGTATGTCGGGGCGAACGGCGGGGGGAGCCGATAGGGCGTCCCCGCGTTGACCGGACACATTCCTGTTCGGAGGTCCGTTATGCTTGCACCTTTCCTCATGGGCCTTGTCGGCGGCCAGCGCGCGATGACGCCGCTTGCCGCGGTGTCGATTGCGGCGGCCCGCGGGGAACTTGCCGAGAATAATGGCGCGCCAAAGCTGCTCGCCAATCCGGTGGTCGCTGCGGGCACGCTGGCGTTGGCGATCGGCGAGATGGCCGGGGACAAGCAACCCACCGCGCCCGACCGGATCGTGCCCGTCGGGCTGATCGGCCGCTTCACCACGGCCGCCATCGCGGGGGCGGCGCTGTCGTCGCGAAAGGATCGCTGGCGGGGTGCCGCGGTGGGCGGCCTGACCGCGCTCGTGGCGTCCTTTCCCGGTTGGTACGCGCGGGCGATCGCGATCAATTACAAGGGCCAGACCAAGACCGGCTTCATCGAGGATGCGGCGGTCCTGGCCGGGGCGGCGGCGATCGTCCGAACCCGCCCCTGAGCGTCGATTATCGGCGCACGTCCTTCGCCACCGCGTCGAGCAGGCCGTTCACGAACCCCTTTTCCCGCCTGTCGTAGAAGGCATCGGCGACGTCGAGATATTCGCTGATCACCGCCGCGGTCGGCACGTCGTGGCGGGCGAGCAGTTCATAGGTGCCGGCGCGAAGGATGCCGCGCATCGGCTTGTCGAGCCGCTCCAGGCTCCAGCCGGTCGACAGCTTGCCCGCGATCAGCCGGTCGATCTCCTCGCGGCGCGCATCGACTCCGCTCACGATGTCGTCGAAGAAATCGGGATCGGCGTCGGCATATTCGACGTCCTCGATCACCGCGCCCAGCCGATGCTGGTGGAACTCGGTGAGCAACTGACGAAGTGGCGTGCCTTCCATGTCCTGCTGGTACAGCGCCTGCACCGCGCCGAGGCGGGCGGCCGCCCGCGCGGTCGATCGCGCGCGGGTCCGGGAGTTCGAATGATTGGTCATGACGGGCGGCTCCCTACGCGTCCTGCGTGCAAAGGTCCACGTCGCGTGCCGGACGCTCGCGAAACGGGGATAGGTTAGGCCTGCAAGCGCAACGCGACCGACTTCGCATGCGCCGGCAGCCCTTCGGCCTGCGCCAGCGCCACCGCCGCCGAGCCGATCGCCGCAAGCGACGTCGCATCGCATGCCAGGAAGCTGGTGCGCTTCATGAAATCGAGCACTGATAGTCCCGATGAGAACCGCGCCCGTCGCCCGGTCGGGAGCACATGATTCGGCCCCGCGACATAATCGCCGACCGCCTCGGGCGTGTGCCGGCCGAGGAAGACCGATCCGGCATGCCGCACGCGATCGAACAGGCTTTCGGCCACATCGGCGTCGCAGGCGATCTCGAGATGTTCGGGCGCCAACCGGTCGACCAGCGGCAGCGCCTCGTCGAGCGTGCCGACGACGATGATCGCCCCGTTCGCATCCCACGCCTGACGCGCGACGTCGCGGGTCGACAGCTCGCCGATCTGGCGATCGACCGCATCCGCCACCGCATCGGCGAACAGCGCGTCGTCGGTGAACAGGATCGACTGGCTGGTCGGGTCGTGCTCGCTCTGGCTGAGCAGGTCGGCCGCGATCCATTCGGGATCGTTCGCACCATCGGCGATCACGACGATTTCGCTTGGCCCCGCGACCATGTCGATGCCAACGACGCCGTACAGCTGGCGCTTGGCTTCCGCGACCCAGGCGTTGCCGGGGCCGGTGACGACATCGACCGGCTTGATGCGCTGTGTGCCATAGGCGAGCGCGGCGATCGCCTGCGCGCCACCGATCCGCCAGACCTCGTCCACCCCGGCCAGATGCGCGGCGGCCAGCACCAGCGGGTTGACCTGGCCCTTGGGCGTCGGCGTGACCATTACCAGCCGCTCGACGCCCGCCGCCTTGGCCGGCAGCGCGTTCATCAGCACCGAACTGGGATAGGCCGCGCGCCCTCCCGGAACATAGACCCCCGCCGCATCGACCGGACGCCACCGCGCACCCAGCCGCACGCCCGCGCCGTCGGTCTCGTCGCGGTCTGCCGGCACCTGCTTCGAATGATAGGTGGCGATCCGTTCGGCCGCGAGTTCGAGCGCCGCCCGCAACTCGGGTGCCAGCCCCTCGAACGCAGCGAGCAATTCAGCGCGTTCGATCCGCCAGCCCGTCTCGGCCAGGTCATGCCCGTCGAGGCGCTTGGTATAGGCGGCGACCGCAGCATCGCCTTCGTCGCGGACGGCGCGGACGATCGTCTGCACGTCGCGCGCGACATCGGCGTCGGCTTCGCGCCGGGCGTTGACCAGTGCGGCGAAATCGGCGTCGAAACGCGGGTCGGTGGTGGAGAGCCTCAGCATGTCAGAACGCGTCCACATCGGGGGCGGGCAGGGGCGCCGGTTGGGTTGGCGCGGTAACCTCCGCCGTGGTCTTGGGCTGCACCGCCCGGCGGAACGCATCGACCAGCGGCACGACTTCGGCACGGGTTTTGAACGCCGCGCGGTTGACGATCAGGCGGCTGGTGACCTCGGCGATCACTTCGACCTCGACCAGGCCGTTCTCCTTCAGCGTGCGCCCCGACGAGACCAGGTCGACGATCCGCGGCGCGAGGCCCAGCACCGGCGCCAGCTCCATCGCGCCATTGAGCTTCACGCATTCCGCGCCCACGTCGCGCCGCGCGAAATGGGTCTTGGTGACGTTGGGATATTTGGTCGCGATGCGCACATGGCTCCACCCGCGCGGATCGTCGCGCTCGGCCATCGCGGCGGGTTCGGCGACCGACAGACGGCAATGGCCGATGCCCAGGTCCACGGGGGCGTACAGCTCCGAATAGTCGAACTCCATCAGCACGTCCGATCCGACGATGCCCAGCTGCGCGGCGCCATGCGCGACGAAGGTCGCGACGTCGAACGCGCGGACGCGGATCAGGTCGATGTCGCTCCGGTTGGTCGAGAAGCGCAGCGCGCGGCTGTTCTCGTCGCGGAACGCAGGCTCGGGCTCGATCCCGGCGCGCGCGAGCAGCGGCAGCGCTTCTTCGAGAATGCGTCCCTTGGGGACGGCGATGACGATCGGATCGGCCATGATGGGCGGGCTTTACTCAGGGCGGGGAAGGGGCGCAATTGGCCCATGAGCAACGACGAACGCGTGAGGACGGCGTTTCGACGCCAGGCGGATTTCTGCGAGGTGATGGCCGCGCCGCTGACGGCGGCGGTCGCACGTGGGCTGGCCGACGCGCTGGACCGCACGACGGCGATAGGCCGTGCGGTGCTCGACTGGCCGGGTGACCCGATCGCCGACGCACTGCCGTTGCGGCTGGTGGGTGGTCTGCATGCACTGCACCGGGCGGGAATCGCCGTGGGGTTCGACGGCGATGCGGAACGCTTGCGCGCGGCGCTGGTCGAGCATGATGCGGCACTCCTGCCCTGGCTGAGCGGCCCGCCGCAGACCAATGAGCCCGGTCGTTCGGCGGCGCTGATGACGGGGCTGATCCATTTTGCCCAGCGCTTCGGCCCCCGCATTGAGCTGCTGGAACTCGGGTCGAGCGCCGGGCTCAACCTGCTGATCGACCGCTACCGTTTCAATCTGGGCGGCGTGCGGGTCGGACCCGAATCACCGATATCGTTGCAACCGGCATGGCGCGGTCCGCCGCCACCTAATGTGCCGGTCGAGATCGTTTCGGTGCGCGGTGTCGATGTCGCGCCGATCGACCTGACCGACCCGGCTGCGGCGACGCGTCTGGCCGCCTATGTCTGGATCGACGCGACCGAGCGTCAGGCGCGGCTGGACCGTGCCATCGCGATGGTGCGCGACCGCGGCGTGCGGCTCGATCGCTGCGACGCCGCCGATTGGCTGGAAGAGCGGCTGGCGGAGCCGCAGGCGGACGGCGTCGCCCGCGTCGTGCTGCATTCGGTCGTCTGGCAATATCTCGGGCCTGAGCGCCAGAGACGCATTCGCGATGCGATGCATGCGGCCGGCGCCCGTGCGACGGCAAAGCGCCCGTTCGGCTGGGTCATGCTCGAACCCAACCGCGACCTTGCCGCGCACGAAGTCCGCGTCCGCGGCTGGCCGGGCGATCGGGGGATGGAGATCGTCGCACATGCCCATGCGCACGGCGCCTGGATCGAAGGGTTCGCGGCTCCGCAGCCCGCGGGGGACTATGTGCTGAGTGGTGTCGCACCGGTTTGAGCGAGTGACAGCTATCGATCGTCATTCCCGCGAAGGCGGGAATTCATAGTCGCTGAACGATGAGGGTCCCTCCGCGTTCAGCCAGAATGGATTCCCGCCTTCGCGGGAATGACGGTGGTGGGGGCGGAGCCTAGATACCCCACGCCCGCATCGCCGCGATCACGGCTGGCGCATTTTCCCACGGCACGAAATGCCCGGCGTCGACCTTCGTGATCGTCAGGTCAGGAACCAGCGCGTCGAGGCCCTCAAGCTGCACCGGCCGCAGCGCCGTGTCGCGCAGGCCCCAGATGACGAGGGTCGGCTGCGTTACCGGCGGGAAGGGGGCGTCGAGAAAGGCGGGGCGCTCCGGCGTGTCGCCTGGCGCCGGCACGACGATCGCGCTGGCGCGATACCAGTTGAGCATCGCGGTCAGCGCGCCCGGCCCCGACCAGTCGTCGATGTAGCGTTGCCGCTCGGCATCCGACACCTTGGTCATATCGACGTGGGGCGCGAAGCTCTTGTCGAAGAAACCGTCGATACCGATGCTCTCGACATAGGCCTCGATACCGGGCGAGCGGAACGCGGTGATGTACTGGCTCGCCGCGCGCTGTTCGGCATCGTCGAACAGGCTGCGCTGGAAGACGAGCGGGTGCGGCGCGTTGACGATCACCAGCCGGGCGACGCGATCAGGCCGCCCGAGCGCCGCCATCCACGCGATAGCGCCGCCCCAATCGTGCCCGACCAGGGTAAAGCGGTCGATCGCAAAGTGATCGGCGAGCGCGATCAGGTCGCCAAGAATTTTATCGGCGCTGTAGTTGGCGACATCCTCGGGCTTGGAAGACCCGGCAAAGCCGCGCTGATCGGGCGCGATGACGAAATGGTCGCGGGCGAGGTCGGGGATGATCTCCCGCCAGGTTCGATGAGATTCGGGAAAGCCGTGGAGCAGGATAACGGGCGGGTTTGCCGGATCGCCTGCAACCGCCACCGCCAGCGTGACGCCGGTGGGGAGGGGGATGGAATGAAGATCGTCAGGCACGCGAACCTCTCCTTTCGTCATTGCCGCGAGCGGGAACCCCACAAAGCATCACCTTGCGAGGACCCCGACGGCGGGAAGCCATTCTGGCCGGATCCCGTGAGTCTCACATTCCTGAGCGACGCTCGATGCCTGCCGTCGCGGGCCCCGCCGATGGTTGATCAGGGGTAGCTCACCGTTTTCGGCACTTCCGGGATCGGAATGAATTCCTCCGCATCCCCCGGCACGATCGGAAACTCGCCCGCTTTCCATGCGCGCTTCGCTTCGTTGATCCGTTCGCGGCTGGACGACACGAAATTCCACCAGACATGCCGCGGCGTCATCGCCTCACCACCGCACAGCATGACACGCGCGCCACGCTCGCTGGTCAGCGTCGCTGCGACGCCGGGGCGCAGGACATAGAGGTTCGTCCGGTCGAGCGGCATGCCTTCGACGCGCGCATCGCCATCGCACAGATAGAGCGCGCGTTCGTCGGCATCCGCGTCGATCGGGATGGACCCGCCTGGCGCGAGCAGGATGTCGGCGTAGATCGTCCCGGCATAGGTCGTGGTCGGTGCGCGGTGGCCCCACAGCGACCCCATGATGACGCGGGCGGTCGCGCAGCCGTCCTCGACGACCGGCAGTTGCGCCTTGGTGATATGTTCGAACGCCGGGTCCATCTCCTCGACCGATTCGGGCAGCGCGATCCAGGTCTGGATACCCGATAGCTCGGGGCCCTTCGCGCGCTCGTCACCCGGCGAGCGTTCGGAATGGACGATGCCATGCCCCGCGGTCATCAGATTGACCGCACCCGGCTCGATTCGCGCCTTCGTCCCCAGTGAGTCGCGATGGTCGATCGCTCCGCCGAACAGATAGGTGACGGTCGCCAGATTGATGTGCGGGTGCGGCCGCACGTCGATGCCCGTCCCGGCATCGAGGATCGCCGGCCCCATCTGGTCGAAGAACAGGAACGGCCCCACCATCGTCCGCGACTTGGCCGGCAGCGTGCGGTGCACCTTGAAGCCCCCCAGGTCGTGGGTGACCGGCGTCAGGACGATGTCGAACAGATCTTCGTTGGTCATGCGGCATCTAGCTCCGGATAATGGCGGAAAATGCCGTTTTCGTTGAACGGCAGCCGGCGGTCGCTTTTCAGATAGGCGCGAATCCCCGGCAGGTCCCTAACCTGGCCATGAATGCGGACCAGGTTCGGATAATCGCTCTCGATCGTCGCCATCCGGCGCGGGAACATGTACCGCAGTCCCTCGATCAGCTGGAACAGCGACGTATCGAGATAGGTCCAGCGTCCGTCGATAACCCATTCGCCGCCATCCGCTGCGGCGGCATCGAAATGCGCCAGGAATTTCGGCATCCGCTCGTCGCGGAACTGCGCGGCCGCGCGGGCGGCCTCGGGCTTCTGGTCTTCGTAATAGGCCGACATCGCGACCGGATGATGGACGTTATGCACCTCGGCGACCATGTCGGCGATCGTCAGCTGCAACTGGTGTGTCCAATAGCGGTCGGCCAGACTCGTCGGCGCCAGCCCGTCGTGAGTCCCCAGCCACGCCAGGATCGTCGCGACCTGTGCGATCACATGGCCGCCGATCTCCAGATAGGGCGGCGCGAACGGTCCACGCGGCCCGCGTGACGCCATGTCCTGCATCAGCGCCTCTGCGCCCAGTTCCCGCGCGCAGTCGCGATAGTCGATACCGGCCGCTTCCAGCGCCAGCCGCACGAATTCGCCGCGTCCCTGGATGCCGGGCCAATACCACAGATTATACGCCATTCATGCGTCTCCCGGTGCTCGCGCACGGATGGCCAGCGCGTGGATGCGTTGGGCGAGCAGGTCGGCGAGAGCGTGATTGACCAACCGCTGGCGCGCGACGCGGTTCAATCCGGCGAAAGCCGCGCTTTCGATCTCGACCGAGAAATGGCTTTCGCCCGTCCCATCATCCCCCAAATGGCCGGCGTGGAGGTGGCTGTCGTTGGTCACGACGAGATGCGACGGGCTGAGCGATTGCGTCAGGCGGTCGGCGATGATGTCAGCGAGCGGGGCGGTAGCGGTGGTCGTCATGGTGCCTATATAGACCGTTTTTCGGAAGGGTTGGGAGTGGCCGACGACGAACCGCGGCGGGAACGGCCGAAAGCGCGGTTTCACGGACGAGTCGAAGCGAACGGCCGCCTGTGCGCCGAGCCCGGCTGCGACCAGCCCGGAGAGTTCCGCGCGCCGATCGGCATCGGCGCGAGCGCCGACGGGCCGGGCGCTTATCGCTGGCTGTGCCTCGACCATGTCCGCGCCTTCAATGCCGGGTATAATTTCTTCACCGGCATGAGCGCGGACGAAATCCACGCGGCGCAACGCCCCTATGCCGGCTGGGAGCGGGAAACGCGCGCCTTCGCCAGTTCGGGCGCCGACCGGCCACCGAAATGGTCCGACTTCCACGATCCGCTCGATGCGATCGGCGCGCGGTTCAAGGAAAAGATGGCGGAAGCGCGCGGCCGGGCCGACGGCAAGCCCTTGTCGGGCGACGATCGCCGCGCGTTGAAGGTGCTGGGTCTCGCCCCGGACGCCGACCGCCACGCGCTGCGAACCCGTTATTCCGAACTCGTCCGCAAGTTCCACCCTGACCGCAACGGCGGCGACCGCGCCCATGAAAGCGCGTTGCAAGCCGTGGTGGAGGCGTATCAGCACCTGCGCAGGGCGCCGGCGTTCGTGTAAGGTCGGCGCGGCGGCGTACCGGAAACGAAACGCCGCGATGCGAGTTGGCGGGGGATGACCACCGCCGCACGCCCGCTCGCCGCATCGTCCGCAGGGTCTGGAAACTGGATTGCGCCGATCGTTTTCGCGATCCTCCAGATCCTCACGCCCATCTTGCCGCTGTTCGGCATCGGGGCGCCGATCGGGTCGCAGTCGGATGCGGTGCGCACCCTGATCACGCCGGCCGGCTGGGCATTCTCGATTTGGGGAGCGCTCTACACCGGCTCGCTCGTCTTCGCCGTGTTCCAGGCTTTGCCGGCGCAGCGTCGCAATCACCTGCTCGACCAGGTTCGGCTGCCCGCGGCCGGCGCCTTTGCCGGCAACGCCGTATGGGCGCTTTACACGCAGCTGTTCGGGCTCAGTGCGATCTCGGTCGTGATCATCGCTTTCACGCTCGTCTGCCTGCTGACCGCCTATCGCCGCTTCGTCGCGTGGTCGCAGCCGTTCACCGCCGGCGAGCGCTGGTGCGCGGTGCTTCCGCTGACGGCGTTGGCAAGCTGGCTGACCGTCGCGACCACGGTCAACATCGCCGCATCCTTGCGCTTCCACGGCGTGGAGGGGGGCGCGGCGACGCCGGTCATCTCCGCGGCGGTACTGGTTATTGCCGGACTGATCGGCGCAGCGGCACTTTTCAGGGGGCGCGGCTGTCCGCCCTATGCGATCGTCTTTCTATGGGCGGTGTCGGCGATCTACGCAGCCGGCGGTCAGCAGGCGTCGGTGGTCGCGCTTGCCGCGCTGCTCGCGGCCGCGGTGATCGCCGCGGCCGCCACCATCGGCCTGCGACGCGGCGGTGCGCGCCACTGGTTCGGCTAGAGCGCGATGACATGGTTTTGCCCATCGTAACGAAGCCCACCGCAGGGCAATCACGACGGGTCAAACCGTGTCATCACGCTCTAGGCCATCAGAACGGCAGCCAGCGCGATTTCTCGCTGAAGCGCATGTAGCCAACGTTGGCGCCCAGTCGCCAACCGACGCCGAGCCGGATCGGGATCACGACCGTGTTACCGCGCCGCAGATAGGTCGCGGCGAAACCACCGACGAAGAACACGCGACCCTCGCCCGCCGGAAAACGGTGGAACAGGTCCTGCGTATCGTAGAGGTTGTAGACGAGCACGAACACCTTGCTCGCATCGCCGCCGACGTCGAAGCCGAGCGACGGTCCGGTCCAATACACCTGACGATTGCCCTCCACGCGGTGGGTCATCACCCCCGATCCGTAGCGCACGCCCACGACGAACGCGCCGCTCGCTTCGCGTCCGGCGATATATGCGTTGGGCTCGCCCTGATCCTTCAGTACCTTCTCGACCATACCGGCCAGCCCCTGCGCGCCCTTGCCGAATACGCCCTCGGCTGCGCTCAGCACGTCCTCGCGCTTGTAGGTACCGCTCGCCTCCGCGGCGCTGGTGCGATCGGCCATCGGGTCGGTCCCGTTGCTGCGCGTCGTGTCGCCGGCGGGGGCGGGGTCGGTCGATGGCGAGGGGACGTACGTGTCGACGGGGGGCGTGTAGGGCGGCGTCGTCGGTGCCGGCGTCGTGCGCGTCTGATTCGCGCGCGGGGCCAGATCGGCGTCGATTGCGCTGTTGGGATCGATCGTGCGCACCTGCGCCTGCGTCGTCATCGGGCCTGCCGCCAGCGCGACAAGCGCCACAAGATGCGCAAATTTCTGGACCCCGGTCATCGACAGCTACTCCCCCCTTGCCGGCGCCCTCTATCCGCCCGCCCGGATTGCCCGGCAATGAACGCTGCGACGAAGCGAATCGATTTCGCCGACGAAGCGAGTCGACAAGAGACGCGAAACCCCGGTTGATCCCCCCGCCGACCCTCGCTATAGCCCCGCATCCGCCGCATCCGGAGACGTGGGTGAGTGGCTGAAACCAACGCTTTGCTAAAGCGTCGTACGGGAAACTGTACCGAGGGTTCGAATCCCTCCGTCTCCGCCAGCGGTGTTTATAAGCCCCTCGAAAGAGGGGCTTTTTTTGTGACTTGCGCCCCGTAGACCAACATTCCGCCCAACTTCGTTGAACTAGGTGGACTTCGAGATTGCCAAGCGGCATCGTGTCAAACAACAGTGGGAACCAGCGACTTACCGCCGAGCAGTCTACTTTCGGGTGCCATGACAACCTTACGAATTGAGTCTCCGAAGCGTGACGCCTCCGCCAAGCGCGGTTGGAGCGGCTTCTTCCCGTATTATGCTGGTTTTCCAGATCGCTTCGCGAGTGAACTGATAGCCAGCGCAACTCTCGATCGTGAGGCGGTGGTATGGGACCCTTGGAATGGAAGTGGCACAACCACGTATGCCGCGTCATCGTTAGGTTTGAATGCAGTTGGCGGCGATATTAACGCTGTCATGCTGATCGTCGCGCGCGCCCGATTGCTACCCGTCAGCGAAGCGGACAGCCTCGTCCCTGTAGCAAGCCGGGTGATTGAGGCTGCGGCACGATCGAGGGTTAAGGCCAGACAGGACGATCCATTAGCCCTGTGGTTCGATGCGCCGACAACGGCGAGGTTGCGCGCACTTGATCACGCTATTCGGAGCCATTTGGTCAGTTCCGACACCGTGAGGCTCGCTCCCTCGAGTCTGCTGCAAAAAATGAGCGGCCTGGCTGCAAGCCTGTATGTCAGTCTTTTTCATCTATGCCGGTCGAAACTCTCCGAACTGCAATCCTCGAATCCGACTTGGTATAGACGCGAACTTGCCGGAAACTCCCGGATTTCGATTACTCGCGATGATCTAAATCGAACATTCCTTGCTCTTGTTACTTCTATGAAGGACGCTCTCGTAAGCGTACCTACGATGCAGTTTCAAGAGCGCGGACACGTTTCGTTGTATATGGGCGATACCGCAAATAGCCATCATACGGATCGGCTATTCGACTTTGTTTTAACTTCGCCGCCATATTGCACGCGGATCGACTATGCCGCCTCCACTAGAATAGAGTTGGCGATCGTTGGCCCCTGGCTTGCAATTGACGTAAACGATCTGAGCCGAGCGATGATCGGTACAACAAAAGTTCCGCGTGATGAGCCTTCTCCACGAAAAGCTTGGGGTTCAGAATGTATCGGCTTTCTCAAAAAGGTGAGAGACCATACATCTAAAGCATCCCGATCGTATTACTACAAAAATCATTTAGACTATTTCGATAAAATGGCCAAATCCATGGGATCGATTTCATCTCGACTAAAGAAAGATGCTGTTGCGGTTTTGATTGTACAAGATTCTTATTACAAGGATGTTCATAATCCTCTGCCGTTGATTATTACAGAAATGGCAGCCCAAGTAGGGCTTTCGCAGATTGATCAAAAAGACTTCAATTCTGTGCGCTCCATGAGTGGAATCAACTCAAGTTCCACGATTTATCGAGAGCACAAGAGGCCGGTCGAGTCTGTTATTGTCTTCAGAAAGGGCGATTAATATGGCCAGTGCCGTAGATATTATTGCTGCTATCGGCGCAAGCTTAAAGCAGGCTTCAACGCGGGCGTTAGATGTTTCGCTTAATGAAATTCTCGATATGGCAAGAGATGGAGAATTAGAAGTCTCTCCTGACTACCAGCGGCTTTTTCGCTGGACAGAGGGTCAACAATCTCGGTTTATCGAGTCATTATTGCTTGAAATGCCAGTTCCGCCAATATTCGTTATCGAGGAGGATGACGGCAGATACCAGTTGATTGACGGATTGCAACGAATCTCTTCTTATCTGCATCTTCGTGGTCAGCTTGAAGCCGCCCATCTTGATCCTCCAGTGCGTCTTGGCCAAAAGCTTGTGCTGAGTGATTGCGATATGGTGTTGGAACTAAACGGCCTTAGTTATGAGGATCTTCCAACATCGTTGCAGATTAGATTAAAGCGAGCCTTCATCAGGATGGAGGTAATACGGAAGGAAACCGATCCGCGTTTTAAGTATCATATGTTTAAGAGGCTTAACACGGGCGGTGAAATTTTGTCTGATCAACAAGTTCGTAATGCCTCGATCAGAATGCTAGATAATCACTTTCCCAACTTTTTGATCGATTTAAGCCAGATTGACTCGTTCAAAACATGCACTACGGCGTTAACACAAGAACGGAAGCTTACCGCCTTTGACCAAGAGTTAGTTCTTCGCTTCTTTGCTTTAAAAAATGTTCGAGAAAAATTTAAGCATGAGGTCTCGGAGTTTCTGACGGATTACATGGAAAGGGTCGCCGATCCGACGATCCTCGAGCCATTTGATTTCGCTGTCGAGAAGGCGCAGTTTGAAAAGACATTTGAGGTTCTCGCAGCCTCGCTTGGTGAATTTTCATTCTCCTTTGCGAATAAGCGAAAAGATGATCTTAGTTCTGGATTTAGTATATATCATTTTGAAGCTATTACGATTGGTCTGCAAGGCGTTATCGATAAACTTGATGCAAGTGATAAGAGCCAAATGGACCTTCTTAGGGACACACTCCGATCGATAAAGCTGGATGCGGAGTTCATGCGTATTACATCCGGTGGAGGCCGCAACTCCCCTGGCCCTCTGCGTGATCGTATTAGCTTTGCACAAGAGCGGCTCGAACATGCGTTCGGTTGACGATGTCTCGCGAGATATCGAACTTGATCGGCAATCGCGTGAAAGCGAAATACGATTACTAGAGCGATACCTTGCATCGGCGGAGCCGGAGGAGGAGCGCAAGGCATTGAGGCGCTGCATTATCGTCGTCAGCTATTCGCATTTCGAAGGGTTCTGTAAATTTGCTTTAACAGCTTATTTGGCCGCGATTAACTCATACAACATCGCATCAAGTGATGCTTCTATACCGTTGGTAGCGGCTTCAATGACGGATATATTTGAAGCGCTACGCAATGAATCGAAAAAACATACGATATTTAGGAAAGAACTCGCTAATGACGTTGATGTTCATCGTTTAGCCAGGCAACAGGCCTTCGTATCTTCTTACGAGAGCACGCTTGCCTCCAAAGTCGTGTCGATCTCGGAAAAGGTAGTCGATGCAAAGTCGAATTTGAATGCAATAGTTCTCAAGCGTAATCTGTATGCTGTTGGCCTTTCTTTAGATTTTGTCGAAGAGCATAGAGCCGTCATAGATAGTTTATTACATGTGAGAAACTCGATAGCGCATGGCGACACCTTAATGGATCCGAAACCAGAGCAAATGCTGAAATACCAAGAGTCTATGTCAACCATTATGTCTCGCGTGCAGCAGGAGGTTCTTCAGGCCCTGATCGGACGGCGTTACCTTCGTGCGGGATAGATCAAATGTCGGTATCGGATGCGGTTGATTTAGACGCGGCGCACCGCGCCAAGGCAGAACCAAGGCCGAGAGATTAAGATACAGAGACGGTAATGTGGTAGTTTCAGGATGCAGCGCAGTACCGCTTCACCGTAGCGGTCGACAACGCGAACCGCTGCGCCGTTACCGCTATGCTGGCTCCATTTTCGTTACGCCACCTACGAACTTCGGCAGCGTCAGCAGCAAACGGGCGCCCAAGGCTAACCTTGCCTCGATGCGTGCGCCCTGTAGCCGCCAAGGCAGCCCTAGCTGCGTCGCGCCCCGCGTCGCACCGCTCCTTAATCCTTGCGCGCTCTAAGTCTGCTAGCTGCGCAAGCACTGCTACAATTAATTCACCAACGCCCTTGCCGATTGGCCCCAACCCGAGAACGTCAACGGTCACGCCCTTCGATATCAGGAACCGGATGGTCGCCTGAATATCGAGCGCGTCACGCCCTAACCTGTCGATTGCACTAATGCAGACGGTGTCGCCTTCGCGGACGTATGCCAACAAGGCAGCGAAGCCCGGTCGATCAGCGGCAGGAATCGCGCCCGACACGCCTTCGTCGACGAATTCCTTGGCAAAGTCGCCGCCAAGGGCATTGCGCTGCGCTTCGACGCTTTGGGCATCGCCCGATACCCGCAGATAGCAAACCCTAGTCATCTTGAACCCTCCGACTCGCTCATAAGATAGGCGATCTTTGCGAGCCTAGCTTATAGAGTCAATCGGTATCTTATGAGCCGTCCACGACGGGCATCGTGGCTAGGACTTTTAGATACAAGTTGTGCGCCAGTGTGATCGAGGCGACGAACTGCCGGAAGGGAGCGCCTTACGTGTCCGCCGCCCCTTACCGATTATCAACAGCGCAGAATTATCGCAGCGCGCAGGGCGGGCATGCCGCTTCGCATTTTTGGCAAAGCAGCTTGGGGTATCGCGCCCCGCCATTCAGCGGGCGGAACGACGGCCTCCGCCTAAACGTGCGGAACGCTCTTTATCAATTCCGCCGGTTCAGCTCCCAACGCTCTTACGATATCCACGAACTCCACAACGTCCAGACGACGTTCACCGGTTTCATATCGTGATACGAACTGCTGGTGACGGCCCAGGAGGTCAGCGACGGCTTGCTGGCTTAACCCCCGTTCCGTCCGTGTTCTGATTAGAGAGGCAATAAGTACGCGATAGCGTTCATCACCAAACCCTTTGCCGCGCGCTGCATCCGCCATCATCCGATGGACTTCGCCGCCCTCCAGTCCTACACAAAAACCGTGTAAGACTCGCAGAAAGGGGAACGAGTGATGAAGGCCTACCTCGGAGCCATTGTACTGACGGCATTGACGCTACATCCGATGCAATGCGAGGCGCGAGCGCTTACCCCAGCGGAGCGAGCCGCAGTCGAGAAAGCGATCAAAGATCAATTAATTGATCCCGACTCTGCGCGATTCAAACATCCCGACGTGCCCTTCGCCCCGGGATTGGTTTCAGGCTTGTATTGTGGCTATGTAAATTCGAAAAACCGTTCGGGCGGTTACAACGGCGATGTTCAATTCATGGCTGCATTTACCAGGGTAACGATTAAACCAGTTCAGTATCGCGGTGATGTGATTGGAATTGCAGACATCGACCCAAATTCCGCTGAAAGCCAGTCGATATCTGAAATGTGCGCCGAAAAGGCGCCTCGCGCCTTGACGAACAGTGTAGTTAAGTAGTTTAAAGGCGAAGTCTAAACTGAAATATAGTCGCAGATTAATCTAGCTAATTTTCTGGAAAGAGAAATTTTGACAAGCCTCACATGTTGAAAGTCATGACGCTTTAATTTCTAAGCCTTCTTACCAACCGTTTCCAACCTGCTTCATCGCGGGGGAAACGGTTCGGGGCGTTCACCGGTTCGAACGTCGGACGAAGTTCAACGGGCCGACCGTTGCATTTGCTACAGCGAAGGTGAGTGCCGACCTGCCAGCTTAGCTGCGTTCCCCAGCCGTGGCAGAGATACCAACGGTTCGCCTTGCTTGCATCGATCACGCCACGATGACCGCATCGGCACGTCACTCGAAGATTGCCGCCGTGGCGGCTAACGTCGCCTAGTGTGTCGAGCCGCGTGTTTGCCGCCGACATTGTTTCAAAGCGAAAGGCTTAGCTGCCGGGGATCATAGTGGGGCTGGTCGCGGTTGAGTTCGTCGATGATGGATGCCGCCAGCGCCTTTGCCGCTTTCTCCCTTAATCGGGGATCAGCGACGACTATGCCCAGCCTTTGCCATGCGGGGGCGTGAAGAAGTGCGTTGGCAAGCGGATCAGGGGTTAGCGTTTCCATTTCCGCTATAGAACATATGCGGAACATGATTCGCTAGTCACTTGCGGCGAACCGTCCGTCGCTCAGCGGTAGGGCTCGCAAGCTATGCCGTCGTTATCACCGTCCATACCTTCGCGATAACCTGGCTGACCCCGATAGATCGGCGCAACGCCCGCCGCCCGTGCATCATCGCATCGAGCATAATAAACACTCCGTTCGCGGGCGGTAATCTGATCGGGGGTCATAGTAGCACTTTGCCAAACGTTGTGGCCCATCGGCGTAGCGAACATCGTGACGCCTGTCAGAATGACGATGCCGACGACAATTTGTAAACCTACGTGTGGCGGGGAGTCCGATGCGCGTTGCGCATAATCGCCGGTTCGATATCCGCCCCGTCTGTTGGCAGCACTCGCATGACGATTGTTCGGGTACCGCATGGCAGCAACGTACAGCTTGCATTGCTGCGAAATCGTCAAACGAAATCCCTAATGCCGGACGCACTGATGGCGCGATTTTGTTTTGCCCTGTTACCACCCCGCTACAGGTGATTAATTTTCCTAGGCAACCAACCTCAGAAGTCGAGGTTGCGACGTTCGCATTCCGCCGCAAGCGCATCCGCGACCGGGTCGCCTGGCTCACCGTCAGTGTCTAAATATGCTTCGCATATCTCTGCGTCAGGCACGGTCGCGAACAGGTCGGACACGGCCAGTGATATCTGTTCGGTCGGGTCCTCGTCTGATGCCTGCCGCTCAACCATTGTGCGAAGTTGCTTTAGCCAGCTTCGGGTATCGTTCATCGCCGGTACCTCGCTCTTTCGCAACCGTTGGTCAACTGGAACCCAACCTTCGTAAAGAGACAGCCAAGCGTTCTCATCACTCGAAGCACTGCCAGATATTGAGCGAAACGGGACCGTCCTTCGTCTGAACCGCCACACGACGGGGATGATCGGTCTGGGACCCGATGTTCGCGTGATTCTCGCTATTGAAGGTTCGGCCTGCGCTGAACCCGTAAATCCAAGCCATCCAAAGCGCAGCTTGATTATGTGGAAATGGACACTGCGCCGCGCGACCTGACGGATCGGTTCCCTTGCTAAAGCCCCCCCCCCTGAAAAGCTGTCTCAATCATTTGAAACACCATTCGGCGACACCATGCGTGCGTTGCCCTACCAGACCCCAAAAGTATATTCATTTGCGGGCAAGCGCGGAAGTACCACGTCGATTAACATTGCCCCGCCGCGCTAGCCAGAAGGCTAGAATGGCCATATCTGCCGTGTCACGCTCATTGAGGGGACAGGATAGTGCCAGAACCAATCGACTATCACGAACCGCGTCGCATCTGGGTCGATGACGGGCATGTATGCATCGAGGGATATGATGGGGTAGTGCTTCGAATGACGCCGGAAGTGGCGATTCTATTGGGTCGTCGACTGAGCGAGGCAGGCTCAGAGTCACTGATTAATCGAGTGATGGATAACTCGAACACGTCCGCAACGGTGAGAGGAATGCCGGACGATTCAGGCGATCCTCGCTAGCTTTTATCTGAGACACCCTGAGTCAGTTCGATCGCTGCGGTGAAAGGTAAGTTCACGGAATGTCCCGTCGACTGTTCAACTATCTCGATCCGACAGCCAAGACATAGGAAACCCGCCGCTGCCTCGGCAGCGAGCAACCCGCGCGCCTCTTCCCGCGCTGCGTTCAGTGCCGCGCATAGGTCGGGAAATTCCCTCCCTTCCTCATCGAGTGTGACCATGTCGCATTCGTGCAGGTGAAACAGAAAACGTGCCATCACCGTCATCCCTACATGGGGTCGGATCAACGCATGGACTTGTCTTCGGTCGCAATAATGCGATAAAACAATAGCTTACCTAGATTAACGCGCGTCGCTTCCATCGGACGCGCGGCCAAGATGGTTCTGCAATCTGCAAGACACTCAGGCAGTCAGCGTCGGACGAGGTCACTGCCCTTCCATCGCTGGTCGCCAGGTCGCGATTGCGTCATTGGCTGCCGGTCCAGTTGCTAAAGGCAACCCGTCGCCTCCCCGGCATGCTATTTTTAAGTGGCACAGAGAGTAGTATAGCGAAATTTGAACGTTATTGCAGGCTACCTCGTTTTCGCATCGAGCGAGCAGTTCGGGCGAAAATTAGCCTTTTAGGTATCAGCGCGACGGCATAGGTGCGCACCTTCAATAGATTTTCGTTCTTGCGGACCAAGGAGTGAGATAGCGGTCGTTCCACTGCCCGATCTTGGAAAGTTTGTCGGCTCGCAGCACTCGTAGATGCCCGAAGGCATAGTCGACCAACTCTTCCGTTCGTAAAATTTTTAGCATCCTGTTTGTATGTACGCCAGTTATGCCAACCGCATCGCCTAATTGCTCCTGAGTGATTGGAAGAGCGCAGACGCCGTCGACGTCAAGCCGTGCCGCTTTTGCCCGCGCGCTTAGCTCACAGAGCATGCGTGCGGTCGCCTGCAACGCGTCGCTCGATGAAAGCAGCCATTGCCGCAACATTGCCTCGTCTACGAGCTTCGCGCGCCAAAGAGCCAAAGCGAACTCGGGGACGTTGGAGCAGAGCGCTTCGATTTCGGCGATCGGAATAGCCGCGACCTCGCAGTTGGTGAGCGCGACAATCGCGTGGTCCATCGCGCTATGGGTAACAGCGTGGATTCCACAGAAGTCGCCGGGCAACATAAAACCAGTGATCCGCCGCGACCCGTCCGATCGAATGCCGTACCTCGCCGCCCAGCCCGACACGATCACATAGAAATAATCAGGCGCTTTCAGTTGCGAGATAAAATCGCGGTGCCGAGTAATGCTCGACACGCTGCTATTCAGCGCACGCACAGCGCGCTCTCCCTTGACGGTGAGATCGACCAGATTGTAAAGTTTCGTGATTAAGGAAGTGTGCGGCATAAAACGAACATATACGGGGCCGTAACAATCGACATTGATGTCGCTCAATCGTATCCGTGCTGGGTGTGTCGCGACTCAAGATCGGGTTGGGTTTCGGATGGTGAAGCGGGCACACATCGTTAGCGCGCTAACTATCGTAAGCGCAGGCGCTGCCTGTGCGCTTATCTCGACATTCATCGGCGAGCGGTCGGCAACGGCGGCATACTCCGACATTATGGGGTGTAGGGCTGGGTGCGTGGTCGTCGCGACGGGCTGGCCGCTGAAATTTGTCTTTGACTACCCAGATATGTCAGTCGGCAATCGAGCTGACATCTCGGAAATGTGGTTCGCCGCAGACCGGTTCGATTGGGCCCCGTTCGTGGCAAACGTCGCTTTTTGGAGCGGCGTTGTTTTTCTTTTGTCCATCGCCTTTAAGCGTGCCCTGTTAGGGGCCAAACGTGGATAGCGAGGTTAGGCTTGAACAAGATGTGCATAAAAGCGCAGCTGAGGGATGTGAGGCGTCGCGTGTCGGCGCTGCCGACATCTTGCCCGAGCGTTCCCGAAGCCCGGCTATCTGTCGACCTCGACACCCCTAGTTCGGCACTTTCAGCTGACCTGATATAGATGCGCTTCACTTGCCCTTCGCGCGGAGCCAGCCCCTCGACCTCTTCGAGGGCGGTGAGCAGGTTGTAAGCGTCGTAAACGGGACCAATCCCGGCGACCATGTCAGCGATATCCCACGCTTCTTCGAGTGTCACATCGAAAGATAAGATAACACGGTCTGCCATCCTCGATCCTTCCAGTGACCTAAATCAATTACGACAGTTGCAGTTCCTGCGACGGGAAGGAGCAGCCGCTCCCGAGGTCTGTCCAGCGAAGGCGCGCGGCTCTCCGGCCCCTGAAGACGATGCGACCCGCCGCGTCATGTCTCCACAGCTCTGCTCGGATCACGGCTCAAACCCGTCAGCAGGGTCATGCCACTGCGATGCGATTTGAGAGACAAACTTGGTGGCAGCGTCGGGCGAGACGCCCGCGTCGATCAACAGGCCTCGCATGGCTTGCTCAAAACGCAAGTCCATCGCCGCCTCGAAAGCGTCGCCGAGGCCCGCCTCAGCAAGTAAGCGCTTTACGTCCAGGACGCCGGGTGTCGTATCGTCACCGTCGCTCATTTGACGAGAAAGCTTCGTAGGATGGATGGGGTCGCCGGCCCTAAGAAAGTTGCTCCTTCGTGTCGCACCTTCTTAATCGGCGATTGTGGCGAAGGGCAGCCGTAGTCGGCGCGGCCCGCGGCAAATCCGTCAAACCAGGCCATTCTGTCTTCCAGATTTTCATGACTGAACGGACAGGCGTGCCCGGCACAGCGCGTTATACGGCCAGCCTTTTTTCCGATTTCAAATGCGATTGAATGCATACGTCCCCCGTCGCAGGAAATATGCTGGCCAGCGAGGGCCGGCACTAAAGTCGATCAACGTGCCAAAGCCGAGGAGAGTCTGTCCGAGGCCTCGGTCGGCGCGGCAGACTATTGCCCGGCAGCCCAACGTCCGCTTTTGGGGCGCTGTCTGCCAGTCAGATTTCCAAAACGACCCACTGTCGCCTGACATGGCGATCCTAACCCACCACAGCCTCGTACAGCGCGATTTGGAAGCTCTGGTAGGTGTAACGCAACTTTCACTCAAACGCGCCGTACGGGCTTTAATACGACCTAGTCACTAGCACCACCCAAATGGGCCTTCGCTGCCGCCCTTGCCGCCGCGACCGACTTAGTCGAACCGGACTTTCCGCCAGCTTTGCCGACCGCACCATAATCGCCGGCATCAGCCTTTTTTGGCGACTGACCCGGCTTACGCCCTAAGCCGATCTTTTTCGCCATAGCCCTGCGAGCTTCCAAGTATGACGGTGCCGCCATCGGATAACTGGCCTTTAGTCCGTACCGTTGACGATACTCGGCAGGGGTTAGGCCATTTGCCGTCAGATGCCGCTTCAGTGTCCTGTACTTTTTCCCATTGATCATGCTGACGATGAAATCCGGGTTGGCTAGCGACTTGCGCACCGACACTGCCGGTTCATAGGCCTTTTCGGTTTCCTCAACGGCTGGTGCCGACGGTGCGGATAAGTTCGCAACCGCCTTGTTCATCGACGAAAGGAACGCCTTCACGTCTTCCACCCCAGCCCGTGTCGAAGGGTTGGACAGCCAAGCGATGGTTAGTTCGGTTGCCAGATATGTATCGACTGCCTTTGTCATACGTAGCGCCTTTACCGTTTTCCGTCTCCCCCCCCCAATCCCCTTCGTACTAGACAAGTGTTACTAGTAGGGAGAGAAAAAAAGGGGGGGGGGAGGAGCAAGGAAAAACATGAAAAAAGGGAGAAAATATCTCTTTTAGAGAAAATCGAATTTGTCTTAAAATATGTCACTTAAAACAATTTATCAATCTATTCTAGGAATGATACCAACGACCTTTCGAAATTCGTCTTTAAAAACAGATATTGCCACATCTCTATTATTTTCAGTTACGATCAGTGAATCGTGAACCGGCAGGGCAACAACGTCAAATTCAACGTTCAACCGCTCGACAGCATTGATTACGGCTTCTGATTCAATAAATTGCAGATCGGCCCATGTTATTTTATATTTCTTACGATCGCGTAAGATCGGATATAGATCAAAACAAGCATCTCGGATGGTTTTGAAAGAATGGTCACGATCGATATGACAGCCATTTTTCTTAAAATATTTCTCTTTCATATCTGATGGCCATCGGGTTGGAACGCGCGATTCGGATAAGCAGAGATTAACACATTTTTTAATTATATCTCGCTCAAATCCAGGAATGTGATAAAGGTCAGTATTTGGATCAAATGCAATGCCATGGGTATGCAGAAATATGGTTAGGTGACTTGATGCAATATCTACTTCCACCGTCTTCGAGCCGTTAATTTTAATCTCGGGCCGAATGATGCCAGTATACCCTTCGTCGCGCTTGCGAGGCAACTGCTGATAACCACCCCGCTCCCAAAGCCGTGCACCCTTATTCCAATCAAACTCAGGATCATCGCCCAAATTAAAAAGGCGCTGAAACCCCACGAACGTCATTCCAGTGAATGTGGCGCGAGCCGTGTAAGCGGTTATCCGCTCAACCTGTGCAGCATATCGCGCAACCTTCGGGTGAAGGAAGTTGACGGTCATCGGATCGCCCTTCGGCATTCGATTCCCACGTCTCTTTTTCGCGGTATTTAATAAGACTGGCGACAGCGAAGGAAGCCGATTTGGCACGCGAACAAAATGCTTGTCGATCTCCCCGGCGCGCAGTCCATACCGCGTCATTTCTTCAATCAGCTCGACGGTGGGCCAAAACCGAGTAACTGTGCCCTGCCCAACACCTTCCTCGCGGTCGTAATTCCCTCCGGCCTTCGCTAGCAGGCCGGCGTCGACCATGCCGTGAAGGGCATTCTGTGCCGCGCGATATCCAACCCTGTAGCCGTTGAAGCTTTTTGTATTCATCGGACGAAAGAGCGGGGTGACAGGGACGGTCCCCGACGCCCGGAGGCAATCGTACAGAATTGCCCCGATCGCTAACCGCAATCCAGGCCTTTGCCTCTCCGAGGCTGCGCTGAAAAGATTTTTACTGATTAAATCAGCCAGCTGGGTAGCTTCAGCTGAAACAGCCTCTCCTTCGAACATCATTGCAAAAGAAGGTATTTTTCGGAGTTTCTTTTCCTGGATTCGATCAATTAGCCCAATAGAGTTGTCATTTTCATGCGAAAATAAGGCGGTAGTTATTCTTGCTAAGTTATTTTTCATATCATCCCTTCGCTGGAAGGGTTTAACAACTACGAACAATCGATCGGGTCAATTGCCAAATCACCCGAAAGGCGATGAAGCGTTATATTTCTACGACCAAGTGCTACGTCACAAGTAATAGAAAAGTTTATTTAAATTAAAATAACTTAATGAAAAGTGATGAATTCAACTTATTTTCACCAACCATTAGAAAGAGGTTGATTATCCATCCAATCATTAATTGCGCTTTCTCTCCAACCTACAGCCCTAGGCCCAAGCTGGATAGGCCGAGGAAAGCGGCCTTTATCCATCGCAGCATAGATAGCACTGCGGCTAAGGCCAACAACCTTTTCAACTTCCTTTCGGCGTAGGATGCGATCGATACTCATGCGTTCCTCCACTGTCTGAACAGCAGTTAGGAAGCGGAAAAATATCCGTCAATCGGCAAGATTTCTTATGAATACGAGAAAAGTTTCTTCATCTGCTTTAAAAAGATTTCCTGAGTTTTTTCAAAAAGAAAGCACGCAGGAACGACTCAAACTTTATTTTTCAACGGCCACATCCTTGCCATCGCTGCCACCCCTTTGGGTCAGAAATTTCGACCAATCCTCCATCAGCACCCGGCGCTTAGCGATTAGCGTCGTTCGGGCATACGCAGCTTCGGTCTTGTCGGGTAATTGATGGGCAAGGGCGTGTTCGATGACTTCCCTGGTATGGTTCGTCGTCTCACCAGCCCATTCCCTAAATGATGCTCGGAACCCGTGCGGGACGGCTGGGATATCCAATTCCCTCATTAGCTTTGACAGCGTGGAATCAGATAAGGCTTTTCCGGTCAGCGATGGAAAAACCAGATCGGTATCGTCCCGGCGCAGCGCCTTTGCCTGTTCAAGAAGGGCCAGCACCCCCTTACTTAGGGTCAGGACCCATTGATGTGGGAGGCGCGATCTGATTCAGGCTCCGTGAGGAGAGAGTGGATGAGCGACCTGTACTGGCTGACGGATGAGCAGATGGCGCGTCTGCAACCGTTCTTTCCCAAGAGCCATGGCAAGCCTCGGGTCGATGATCGGCGGGTGCTCAGCGGCATCATTTTCGTCAATCGCAACGGGCTACGCTGGTGTGATGCACCGAAGGACTATGGGCCGCACAAGACGCTCTACAATCGCTGGAAGCGGTGGAGCGAGAGGGGTATTTTCCTGCGAATGATGGAAGGTCTCGCGGCAGCGGAGGCCGTGCCGAAGACCGTCATGATCGACGCGACCTACCTGAAGGCACACCGCACGGCATCGAGTCTGCGGGTAAAAAAGGGGATCTCGGCCGTCTGATCGGCCGCACGAAAGGCGGCATGAACACCAAACTGCACGCCGTCAGCGATGCGGACGGGCGGCCCTTGAGCTTCTTCATGACCGCCGGGCAGGTCAGCGACTACACCGGCGCGGCAGCCTTGCTCGACGATCTGCCGAAAGCACAGTGGCTGCTTGGCGACCGTGGTTATGATGCCGATTGGTTCAGAGACGCCCTGGAAGCCAAAGGCATCCAGCCCTGCATCCCGGGCCGCAGATCGCGCAACGAGCCGGTCAGATACGACAAGCGCCGCTACCGGCGCCGCAGCCGCATCGAGATCATGTTCGGCCGTCTGAAGGATTGGCGCCGCGTCGCAACTCGCTACGACCGCTGCCCAACCGTCTTCTTCTCTGCCGTCGCCCTCGCGGCCACCGTCATCTTCTGGCTATGACCAATGAGTCCTGACCCTAGGAATGCCGTAAGTGACTGTTTCTTTTGACTATTTAAACAATAGGTTCCTGCATGTTCCAATGCGTTCAAGCCTATTCTGAAAACTTTTGTGTGCTGATATGTTGGGTGGGATTCGATATCAGGATGTTGGGCGGAAGGTTCGATGAGCGGTTACAAACCAGCCGGAAGGCATCAGGAACGAAAGTTGACGGCAGCAGCAGTTCGTAACCTTGGCCCTGGCCTTCATGGCGACGGCGGAAATCTCTATCTTCGTGTCGATCCATCCGGCGCTAGGCGTTGGATCGTTCGGCTAATGGTACAAGGCAAACGGTGCGACCATGGACTAGGTTCGGCAAGCCTTGTCAGCCTCGCAGAAGCCCGTGAAGCCGCCCTACAGCATCGAAAGATCGCGCGGGCAGGTGATAACCCCCTAGCGGAGAAGCGTCGCTCCCAGGGTGTTCCTACGTTCAAAAAAGCGGCGTTGCTGTTCCACGAACAGAATGAATCCAATTGGCGAAACGACAAGCATCGGAAACAGTGGCTGTCCACGATGGAGGCCTACGTGTTTCCGGCGATGGGTTCGAAATCGGTCGGCAAGATTGAAAGCGCGGATATCATCGCTGCGCTCGATCCAATCTGGGGTTCAAAACCCGAAACTGCCCGCCGCATCAAGCAGCGCATTGGTATCGTGCTGAAATGGGCAATTGCCCGCGGATACCGAACGGACAATCCAGCTGATGCGGTCCAACAAGGTATGGCAAGGCACGACCGTTCAAACGTCAAACGAATGAAATCCCTGCCATTCCGTGAGGTTAAGAATGCGGTCGACAAAGTGAAGGAAAGCAGTGCTTCTGACGCTACAAAACTCGCATTTGAATTGCTAATTCATACCGCATGTCGTTCGAATGAGGTCCGCAAAGCCGAATGGAAAGAGTTCGACCTAAGAAATCGGCTGTGGGAGATTCCAGGAATTCGGATGAAAGGTAAGAAAGACCACACTATTCCCCTAGGGTCAGGACTCATTGGTCATAGCCAGAAGATGACGGTGGCCGCGAGGGCGACGGCAGAGAAGAAGACGGTTGGGCAGCGGTCGTAGCGAGTTGCGACGCGGCGCCAATCCTTCAGACGGCCGAACATGATCTCGATGCGGCTGCGGCGCCGGTAGCGGCGCTTGTCGTATCTGACCGGCTCGTTGCGCGATCTGCGGCCCGGGATGCAGGGCTGGATGCCTTTGGCTTCCAGGGCGTCTCTGAACCAATCGGCATCATAACCACGGTCGCCAAGCAGCCACTGTGCTTTCGGCAGATCGTCGAGCAAGGCTGCCGCGCCGGTGTAGTCGCTGACCTGCCCGGCGGTCATGAAGAAGCTCAAGGGCCGCCCGTCCGCATCGCTGACGGCGTGCAGTTTGGTGTTCATGCCGCCTTTCGTGCGGCCGATCAGACGGCCGAGATCCCCTTTTTTACCCGCAGACTCGATGCCGTGCGGTGTGCCTTCAGGTAGGTCGCGTCGATCATGACGGTCTTCGGCACGGCCTCCGCTGCCGCGAGACCTTCCATCATTCGCAGGAAAATACCCCTCTCGCTCCACCGCTTCCAGCGATTGTAGAGCGTCTTGTGCGGCCCATAGTCCTTCGGTGCATCACACCAGCGTAGCCCGTTGCGATTGACGAAAATGATGCCGCTGAGCACCCGCCGATCATCGACCCGAGGCTTGCCATGGCTCTTGGGAAAGAACGGTTGCAGACGCGCCATCTGCTCATCCGTCAGCCAGTACAGGTCGCTCATCCACTCTCTCCTCACGGAGCCTGAATCAGATCGCGCCTCCCACATCAATGGGTCCTGACCCTAGGACCGCGCTGGAACAAGCGTAAGCGGCCTCCGTCTCCGCCACCGGCCGTCTTCGATTTCGCAGGAATGGGAGAGACGGCCGAAACCTGCGCAATTTTGCGGTCCAGTCGCACATTTGTCCATGTCGGATCGCAAGCTGCTTTCGGTCAGCATGAACCGCATCACCGGTGCTCGGGAGTGTACCCTTGATAGCCTGCGGCTGAATGATAGAGCATCAGAATGTCGTCATCGATCTCGATGCGACCGGTTTCAGCAGCATCGAGATCGACACGATTCTCCCCGATCCCGGTGACGAGGAGGTAGCTACCAAGCCGCTCGATGATGTTCCTGAAGTTGCAGCGATAGTGGTCAGCCGTCTGAGCGATCTTTAGCTGCTGGGTGAGCATAAATTGCTCTGCGGCTCAGCCGCTGAAGATCGCGGGCAAGGTAAACGGTCTTGCCGAGGTCAAGCACGGCAAGATCGCACAAGTCTCTGGCGAGATGTTCTCAGACGAGTTCGCCACGTTAATGCGGCGGCGACGACCCCAACTGGACGCCGGTCTTGTCGTACATCGCGAATAGGTCGACGAGATCGGCGCTGGCCTGGTTAAACCCCATCACCTCGACGTCATGTCCGTCGCGGCGCAGGCGAGCGACGATCTTGTCCAGCGCGCCTACGCCCGAGATGTCCCAGAAGTGCGCGTGGGTTACGTCGATCACGACACGCCTGGCCGCCCCCTCCCCCTGGAACGCGCGGGTGAAACGGTCGACCGAAGCGAAGAAGATCTCACCGGTGATGCGGTAGGTCGCCTGGGCGCCGTCGGCGGTTTCCTCGCGCTCGACCGAGAACATCCGCTGCACCTTGCCGGAGAAGAAGATGCCGGACAGCAGGACGCCGGCGAGTACGCCGAGCGACAGATCGCGTGTCGCCACGACCACCACGACCGTCGTCAGCATGACGACCGACGAGGTCGGCGGATGACGTCGCAGATTGGCGATCGAATTCCAGCTGAAGGTGCCGATCGGAACCATAATCATGACGGCGACGAGCGCCGGCATCGGCACACGCCCGACATAGGGGCCCAGCACCGTCAGCAGGAACAACAGGAACCCGCCGGCGACGAAGGTCGAGAGGCGGCCACGACCACCGGACGTGACGTTGATGACCGACTGGCCGATCATCGCGCAGCCACCCATGCCGCCGAACAACGCGGTGACTATGTTCGATCCGCCCTGACCGGCGCATTCGACTCGCTTATCAGACGCAATCGCCTTTCTCGGCCACGGGCCCCGGGCTCCTGGCGGGTCGTTATCCCCGGCGAACACATGTCCGACTCTCGGGAGCGTGCATCCGCATTCGAATAACCAGTTTTTGGGCGCGACCTATCGCTTGTCGCGCCCTACCACCGACCATCAAGGTCACGCCGTCGTTCCCGGGCCTCAGACTGCGTAGGTAAGATCGTGCAGCTGTGGCAAGCTGGTACGATACCCATCTCCTAGCCCGTAGAGCGTCGTCGGATCGAAATCGGAATATGCGTCGGACACGGCGAAGACGACTGTCTTCACATCCGATACACCGAGCAACGTGACCGAACTGCCCTGTGTGAACTGCAGCGTGACGTCCACCGCACCGTCCTTGTTCAGATCGCCGTAGGTCACCTTGGACAGCTGGACGCCGTCGAGTACGATCCGATCCTCCGCCACGTTGAAGTCGGTGATGATGTCCGCTCCATCCGCCTTGGCGAAGTGGAAGCGGTCGGCGCCCGCGCCGCCGGTCAGCGTATCACTGTCTTTGCCGCCGAACAGCACGTCGTCGCCAGCGCCGCCATCCAGAATGTCGTTGCCGCTGTCACCGTAGAGCACATCGCGCCCGTCAGCGCCGAACAGACGATCATCGCCGTTGCCGCCGACCAGCAGATCATGGCCAGCCAAGCCATACAGCGTGTCTGCACCGTTTCCGCCGATCAGGAAATCCTCGCCGCCCGTGCCGGTCAGCGTCCCCGCGCCATTGCCGCCCGCGATTTTCACGCCATCGGCGACGCCGGTCACGGTCACGTCGACCACGGCGGTGCTGGTTAGACCGCCGGCATCGACGATCGTGTAGGTGAAGCGATCGGTCGCCGTTGCGCCAGGCGCAAGCGCGTCGAAAGCGTCGTTGTCGGCAACGTAGCGCAGCGACCGCGTCGCCGCGTCGAAGACAACGGTACCCAGCGTTCCGGTCGTGCCGACCGACTGGATGATCGGCGCCGGTCCCGCGTCGGGATCACCATCGTTCCCGAGCAGGACTGCCCAAAGATTGGCGGATGTCGCATCCTCGACGACCGCGATCTTGTCCGCGACCGCGATCGGCGCCTCGTTAACGTTGCGGACCGCCACCGTGAAGTTTGCGGTGGTGGAGAGACCGCCGCTGTCTGTTGCCTTGCCGGTGATGGCGAAGCTGGCCGCCGCCTCGTGATCCAGTACGACGGTCGTCGTGACCACCCCGGTTTTCGCATCCACCACGAAGCGCCCGCCCGCATCGTCGGTCAGCGCATACGTCAACGTGTCGTTCGCAGTATCCTTCGCCGACAGCGTGCCGACGATCGTTCCCGCCGGCAGATTTTCCGCCACTGCCGCATTGCTGAGCGCAAGTGCGGACGGCGCCGCGCCAAGGAACAGCAGCGAGACCTGCGGATCGTGATCGGTCGGCCGGTTGCCGCCGAACTGCGAATTGAGATGGACGGAATCGTAGCGGGCGTTGAGCAGCAGCCCGCCGGTCACCAGGATGTTGTCGATCTGCTGCGCGTTACCTTCGAACATGTAGCTGTACCGTTCCTCGGCCGGCAGCAGCGTGTTCAGGTTGGTGAATACGCCGCCCTTCGTCGGGTCGGTCAGCAGCCGCTGCGCCTCCTCGAAATAGAAGCCGTTAAAATCGCCCAGGACGGCGATATTCAGCTTCGGATCGGTCGCGAGGTGCGCGTTGACATAGGCCTGCACCGCCGCCGCCTGCGCCGTGCGTTGCCCATCGCCTGCCGCGGCAGGCGGCTGGGTGCTGCCCCAGAGCGGATCGCTGCCGCCGCGCGAGGTGAAGTGGATGTCGATCGTGGTGATCGTCTGGCCGGCGAACTGGAATTGCGCGACCAGCGGCTTGCGGCTGTTCGCAAACGCATCGGCCGTGATCAGTTCGGCGCTGCCCGCGACATAGCTCACCCGGTCGAGATTGTAGAGGTATCCGTTACGGATGTTGCCGCCCGGTTCGCCGCCGGTCGATCCCGCCACCGTCGGCGCGATCTCGATATAGGCGTAACGAACGCCGGATTGCGCGTAAATCGCGTCGATCAGCCCCTGTGCGGTCACGGTGCCGCTCAGGTTGGCGCCGTTGCCGGCCCCGTCGGCGTCCTGGATTTCCTGCAGCGCCACGATATCGGGCGCGCGCAGGTTGTAGACGATGTCCGAGGCGAGGATATCGAACTTGCCGTCGCCGGGGTCGAGATTTTCGACATTGTAGGTCGCAAGGCTAAGGTAGTTCGCGTCGCCGCGGAGGGTCGTGACTTCCTTGGCGAGCGTGACGTCGCGGGTAATGGACACCGCTTCCGTGACAATCACCTCATACGCGCCGAACGCGTAATTGACGATGCCGGTGACGTTCGAAAGCCGGTCCCCGATCGTGTAGTTTGGTGCGAACCCGGCGAAGATGCCGCTGTCATCGTCGATCTGGATCTTCTCGGGGTTGTAGTCGACCGTGCCATCCGGATTGGGCGAAATGGTGATCCCGCCGCGATCGTTGATCCCGGTCGCGCCGACGCCGTGCGACACGACGACGTCGGTTTCGCCGAATGCGGTGGTGTTCGACACGGCCTGCGGCGTATCGAGCGTAACACGCATCCCTTCGAGCGATTCCCAGAAGTCGATGCCGTCGTGGGTCGGATCAAAGGTCTTCAGTCCGTCATCATCTATCACCTGGCTCGGCGGCAGCACGCCGTTGACGCCGATCAGGATGGCGGCCGGCAACGCGTTGCCCTGACTGAGGACGGTTACCTGTGGCGTGGTGATCTGGGTCAGGGTCAGGCTGCCCGCGCCGCCCAGGAATTCGCTCACGATACCGCGCACTGACGCTGCGTCGCCGACAGCGACGGCGGGCGTCGCGCCGGTGAACACGAAGATGCCGTCCGAGGTCGCGGCATTGCCGTCCCCGACCGCCGACTGGAGATAGAAGCCGTTTGTGTCGACCGCGGTGACGATGCCGGTGGTGATAACCGACTGGCCTTCATAGGCCGATCGATGGCCCTCGCCCTGGATCGCGCCGATCGACAGCGCGATCGGATCGTCGTTGACGATCGTTCCGACCGCAGATCCATCGACGATGCTGATCTTGCCGACGGGGTTTGACAAATCCAGCGACAGCGTCTCGTTGCTTTCGCCGATCAGGTCGCCGCGAACCGGGATCGTGACGGTCGCGCTGGACGCGCCGACGGCGAAGGTCAATGTGCCGCGCAGCAGGGCATTGGCGCCGAGATCGTCGGCCGTCGCGGTTCCGTTCAACGTCACCGCATAGTCAACACTGGCGCTCGATCCCAGCCCGCCCGCGCGGCGGACGACGAACGTCAGGTTGGTGATGCCGTCGTCGCCCTCCTTCACGCTGGCGTTGCCGACGCTGATCAGGCCGGTACCGGTGTCGGGGATGATCGTTTGGCCCGGGTTGAGCGAGCCGAAGCTGCTCGGTGCGCTTGCCTGCCACACGAAGTCGGCGGCACTGGCACCTGATCCCGAAACTTGGAGCGACTGACCGACCGGGTCGCTGCCACCTTCGGACACGCCGATGTCGACGCTGGTCATCCCCGCAGCCGGCGTCCCCGGAGCGGCGACGAACGTCCCCTCGTAGCTGAGCAGCTGCAAGACGGTGCCGTCGGGCGCGATCAGCGCCACGCCGTCCATGTCGCCGTTCTGCAGGCCGTTCGCCGGGAACGCGAACGCCAGCGCGCCATAACCCTGGCCCTCGTCGTCGATCACGCCCGAAAGCGCGACCGCCGTACCATAGGTTGGTGCGGCACCGGGCGTGTTGCTGCCGTTATAGAGGACCAGCTGGTAACCGGTCAGGTTGGTTCCTGCGACACCGGCGATCTCGATTGCCTCGCCACTGTCGGCGCCCGCATTGTCGTAATGGATCTCGTTGATGAAGACGTTCGCGGGTGGGGCCGGCGGCGGCGCATCGTCATTGGTGATCGTGCCCGTTGCGGTCGCATCACCCAGCGTCGCCCCACCCACCGGATCGCTCAGGCGGACGGTAAAGGTCTCGTTCGCTTCGAACGTCTGGTCACCGCGAATCGGCACCTTGATCTGCGCGGTGGTCTGACCATCTGCAAAGGAGACCGTTCCGGTCGCAGCATAGCCCGCGCCAAGGTCAGTCGCGTCAGCCGCGCCCGCGCCACTGCCGAGTATGATCGCGTAAGAGGCGGAGATCGCACCGTCGCTGCCGCCGCTTCGGCTGACGGTGAAGACCATGTCCCGCACGCCCGTCTGGCCTTCGGCCAGCGAGGCGTCGGCGATGTCGAGGACGCCCGGCTTCGGCGTCGGCGGCGTTACCGTACCCGCTGCGGCCTTGATCGAGAAATTGTCGATCGCCAGCCCGTCGTCCGCGCCTGATGCATCAGCGTCCTTCCAGCGAATCCAGAAGGTCTGCCCGTTCTGGATAAGGCTCGACAGCTGGACTGTCGCACTGATGGCGGTACGGTTGGCTGCTGCATTCCCATCGAGCGCGCCGACGGTTCCCGCTGTGACAGGCGATGAAAAATCGAGCGCATCGACGTCGATCCAGGTGCCTGTCGTCAGGCTGCTCGCGTCGAAACTGATCTGGAAGTCCAGCCGGTCCGCACGCCCTGCAGTGCCCAATCGCCACTGTTCACCCGTGTAAGCGATGTCGAGGGCTGCGACAGCAGCGCCGGTCGCGTTGGTGAACTGCGCGCCGAACATCGAGACGTTGGTACTGCTGAGAACCGCGCCGAGCGCACGATCGGAGCTGCCGCTCGAGCCGAAGCTGTAGACGTCCCCCGTGTTCGACGAACCGGTGCCGGCCGTATATTGGCCATTCGCCGCGGCGGCAGTTCCCGTCTCGACGACATACCACCCCGCGGGCAACGTTCCCGAACCGCCGCTGGCCACCAGCGTGTCGAACGTCTCGTTCGCCGTTCCGCCGTTCGTCAGTTCGATCGAACCGCTGCCCGCAATCCCCGTCATGCAATCTCCTCGCCGTCACAAATGCTTCGAATCAACAGCCGAGCCGAAGCTACTCAGATTCGGCGCTTTATGTGCCTTGTGTGACAGTCTTTAGAAAGCGCTCTCGTCGTGAACGATCGGACCGGGACGAGTTGTCCCGGTCGGCATCGTCATGATTGCATCAGGAAGGCCGTCGGAGAGCGGGGGGCGGGGGTCCCGCAGCCGGTACGTGTCGGTCTTCGCCGCGCATCCCTCTGGCGCCTGCGCGGCGAACCTCACTTCGGTATCGCGTCACCGGGATAGCGGTGGACGGGGTCGACCTCTGCGGGAGGATTGACCGGCGCAGGCCGCACGTCGCGCGGCTTGGGCTCCGGTTTGGGGGTGGGGGTCGGGGTGGCCATAGGCCGGCTCCTCGGTACGGGGGCGGAAACATCCTGCGTTCCGCTGCACCCGGCGGCGACGGGCAGGATCAGTGCAACGAACGTAAGCCGGCCACGATAGCGCAACGCCAATCTCCGAACGAAATTTTGCTCACCGGCACTACCCCTCAACGCCGGCGTGACCAAGCCCCGTAGACCAGCAAATCGCTGCGAACCTAACGATTCGGGCGTTGACGGATGTCGACCGGCGTGAAATATCTTCATTCCTCGAACTGAAGCAACGCTCTGAATTGTTTCAGGTAATCAGTCGAACAGCGGGCTTGGGAGGGGTCGCTGCAGTTGTGGCGGGCGTGTGCCCGTCGTCCGCGCCGGTCGCTGGACCGGGCACATGGCCCGGTGATCGGGGCTCAGGAAGATGTTGCCGTTTGCTCGGTGAGGCGCCGGCCCCGGTGCTGCGCCCGCTGGCGTGCGCGCGGTCGCGATCCATTCGAACGATATTGACGGGAGAGTATGTCGATGAACAGTGAGATCTACCAGGCCGAAGATCAGGTCCTGCATCAGGCGAATGCCGCTATCTGCGGGTGTCCGGCCTGCACCGGAATGGCCAATGAGCCGTCCGACGCCGTCGGCGCCTCGATCGACCCGCAGGCCGGTGGTACCCTGGGCGGCAAGCCGATCTGGTCAGCGGAGCAGGTCGCCGCGCACCTCAACCGCACGGGCGCCGCCTATGGCAGCAAGGCGACCGACGCGGTCCAGCAGGGTGACAGCGACGTCAAGACGATCACCTACGGCTTCTTCGCGACGCAGGCGGAACTGGCCAATAACGGATATGTCTATCAGTCGCCGGCCGACGGCAAACTCTACGGGCTCGCCGAATATTTCAACTTCGCCGCATTCACCGAGGCGCAGAAGTCCGCCGCGCGCGAAGCCATGACGTCGTGGGACGATATCGTTGCCGTCTCATTCATCGAAACGAACGTCAATGATGCGGACATCACGTTCGGCAATTTGGCGAATGCTCCGACGACCCAGGCCTATTCGCGCCTCCCGTTCGATCGCATTTTCGTAAACGACGAGGTTAATGCGCAGTCGAAGGAAATCGCGGGCGACGTCTGGATTTCGGCGAGCCAGGCGAGCAACTTTCGTCTGGACGAGGGTGGATACGGCCTGCAGACGCTGACCCACGAGGTCGGCCATTCGATCGGGCTGAGCCATCCCGGCGCCTACAATGCTGCCCCGGGCCTCTCGATCACCTACGGGGCAGACGCCGAATATGCGCAGGACACGCGCGCCTACACGATCATGTCCTATTTCGAGGGCAGTTCTCTGTCGGGCACGCGGCATTTCGACTTCCACATGTCGACGACGGCCTATGCCGGCGTTCCGCTGATCCACGACATCGCCGCCGCTCAGCGGATCTACGGTGCCGACATGACGACGCGGACCGGCGACACCGTTTATGGCTTCAACAGCAATGCCGGACGCGACGCCTTCGACTTCACGAAGACCCCGGCGCCGATCATGGCAATCTGGGATGCGGGCGGCAACGACACGATCGACGCGTCGGGTTATGCGACCAATCAGCTCATCGACCTGGCACCGGGATCGCTCAGCAATATCGGCGGCGTCACCTACGATACCGCACCGACGCTGGCCCAGGTTAACGCCAATCGCGCGTTGCAGGGCCTCCCGCCCGTCGCCCAGGCGACGTATGACGCCAACATGGCCGCGCTGAAGGCCAACCCGGTTGTCGGCACGCTGACGAACAACGTCGGCATAGCATATGGTGCCGTCATCGAAAACGCGATCGGCGGATCGGGCAATGACACGATCCTCGGCAACGGCGTCGACAACGTTCTGACCGGCAACGGCGGAAACGACGTACTGGGCGGCGGCGCAGGGGATGATACGCTGGATGGCGGCACCGGCGACGACACCATGCTGGGGGGCATCGGCAACGACATCTTCATCGTCGGCGAGGTCGGCGACGTCGTGATCGAAAGGGCAGGCGAAGGCATCGATACGGTCCGCAGCGCGATCAACTATACGTTGGGCGACAATGTCGAAAATCTCGTGCTCACGGGCTCGGCCCAGACCGGAACCGGTAACGCACTCGACAACCGCCTGTCGGGCAATGCGGGGTCCAACCGCCTCGACGGGGGGGCGGGCAACGATATCCTCGTCGGCGGCGACGGAATCGACTATCTGACGGGCGGCGCGGGCGCCGACATCTTCATCGCCGAGATGACATCGACGAAGACGGCCACCAAGGTCGGCCTGCTGTCGTTCGATGTCGTGCTCGACTTCGCCGCCGGCGACCGCATCGACCTGAGCGGCATCGACGCCAATGCCCTGATCGCCGGCGACCAGGCGTTCACCTTCGTCGGCAATGCCGCCGGCAAGGGGGCAGGCGAGCTGTCGATGCAGCGCTTTGGCAATATCAACGCTGCCGAGAATGCCTTGGGCATCGACCTCGACGGCGTCGACGGTAAAAGCCCCTTCGAAGGCCCGGTGACGGTGCTACTCGGCAATGTCGATGGCGGCGCTTATGACTTCGCCATGGTTCTGTTCGACACCAAGACGGTGACGGCCGGCGAGTTGATCCTTTAACGATCAGAATGTGGAGCGTCTCGACCGATCTCGGGACGCTCCACTATCCGCAGAACCGCCGCGTCCGCACGGCCGCCGACGATTGTGGTAACCGCCGTCTATTCCTGGCGACGTAGCCCCGCATCTGCCGGGCGCGGCAAGCTTTCTAATTTCACGAAGCTGCCGTTAGCGGTGATAAGCAAGCCAGGTTAGGCTCAGCTGCGCCACAAAAGGCAGATCGTTCACTTGCCTGAAGGGCGGCAACTTTTCCCTATGATCGAGATCAGCGGGCGCTGAAACCAGCGTGGCGATTGTGCGTAATCTGCCCGTCCCCAAAATCACTGCCCGGCGGACATCCTGCGCCGAAGCATCGCGCTCCCCTGCGCGATTCGATGACGCGCGTCGCGTGGAAAGGTGCGTCCGATATGCGGGTGATGAGTATTGCACTTGGCGGTTGCATCAAGGCGCCGCCCGTCGCGTTCGGCCTGACGGAGGATACCGGGGGGCACATAACCTATGCTCTGGGTGCGGCGCAGGCGCTGGCCGCTCGGCACGACGTATCGGCGGTGGAGATCGTTACGCGGCTGATCGACGATCCTGTGCTGGGTCCGGCCTATGCCCGGCAGTATGAACCGATCGGCGCGCGGGTGGCGATCCGGCGGATCGATACCGGGACGCGCGCCTATCTGTCGAAGGAGGCGAGTTGTGCGGACCGGCCAGCCTTCATCTCCGCGTTGCTCCGCTATCTCGAAACGGCGGAAGTGCGTCCGGATGTCATCCATGCCCACTTCTCCGATGCGGCCGAAGTGGCGATGGCGGTTCGCGCCCGGTTCGGTATTCCGTTCATCTACACCGCGCATTCGCTTGGTATCGACAAGGCAAACAGTTTCGGCGCCCACGGGCAGTCCCTCGACAGCCGCATCGCCCATGAGGGTCGCGCGATCGTCGAGGCGGACGCGATCATCGCCTCCTCGCGCGACGAGGCGGAGCGGCAGTTGATGCTCTACCCCGGCGCATCGCCCGCGCGGATCCACTGCGTGCCGCCGGGGGCGTCGCTGGACGGGGCTGGGCCGCCGGACATGGCTGCTGCAGCTGCGCTGGTCGCGCCGTTCCTTCGGGATCCGGCCAAGCCGATGCTGCTCGCCATCGCGCGGCCCGTGCGCAAGAAGAACCTTGCCGCTCTGGTTGACCTCTACGCTGCCGACGCGGACCTGCGCCAGCGGTGCAACCTCGTCATCGTTGCCGGTCTGCGCGACGGACCGGACAGCGGCGAAGACGAGCAGCGCGCGGTCATCGGCAGCCTGATCGATCGGCTCGACCGACATGATCTCTACGGATCGCTTGCCTTGCCGAAGCGACACGGGGCGGGCGACGTCGCCGGCCTGTACGCGCTGGCAAAGGCGACCGGTGGCGTATTCGTCAATCCCGCCCTGACCGAGCCCTACGGCCTGACCCTCACCGAAGCGGCGACGCATGGCCTGCCCGTGGTGGCGACGCTGCATGGCGGGCCGGCGGACATCGTCGCGCGGCTCGGGCACGGTGCGATCGCCGATCCCAATGATCCGATCCGCTTCGCCAATGCCATTCGTCGGTTGATCGATGATCGCGCCGCCTGGGACGCGGCGTCGCATAACGGCAGGACGCGCTCGCGGCAGCTCGGCTGGCCCGCCTATGCCGCGCGCTTCGTCGAGATTGCGCAGGGCATTATCGAGCGGGCGAAGCGTCCGGCGGCGATGGTGCGGCGGGCGGTGTTCGACGATGTCCTGCTCAGCGACATCGATAATACGTTGACCGGCTGCGCTGAGGGGGCGGCGGCATTGTGCGACCTGTTGCGCCGTCGGCCCGGTCTTGGCTTCGGCGTCGCCACCGGACGATCGCTCCAAGAGGCGCATCGTCTGCTGGCCGAATGGGCCTACCCCGAGCCGAACCTGCTGATCACGTCGGTCGGATCGGAAATCTATTGGCGCGACGGGCGTACGCTGAGCGCCGACACCGATTTCGCAGCATATATCGCCGAGGGGTGGCGACCGCGGCGGGTTGCGAGCGTCCTGGAAAGTCTGGCGGGTCTCACGCCACAACCACCGGTCGATCAGCGGCGGTTCAAGCTCAGCTATTTCACCGATAGCGAGGCGGTGGCTGCGACGGTCCGCGCGCGGTTGGCCGCGGCGGGTGTCGAGGCGCGGGTCGTCTACAGCCATGGCCGCCTGCTCGACGTGTTGCCGGCGCGGGCCGGCAAGGGGGCGGCGATGGTCTGGGCCGCGCGCCGGCTCGGCTTGCCGCTGTCCCGGATTCACGCCGCCGGCGATAGTGGCAACGACCTCGACATGCTCCAGGCGTGTCCCAACGCGATCGTCGTCGCCAACCATGAATCGGCACTGACGCCGCTGCGCGCCACCGGCCGCGCCTATTTCGCCACGGCGCCGCATGCCGCAGGCGTGCTGGAGGCCTTGGTTCATCGCTTCCAGGGGACTGCTGCATGACCGCGCCGATCGGCTATTTCGTCCATCATCAGGGACGCGGCCATGCCGAACGCGCGGCAGCGATCGCCGCCGCGTTGACGCCCTCCCGGCCGATCGCCTTCTTCACTGCACGACCGGACATCTTTCCCGCACTGCCGGCGCATGCAGAGGTGATCGCGATCCCGTCGCTGTTCGAACCGCCGGCGACGGCACCGCAGGGCTTCGCGCAGGATCGCACGCCCGACACGCTCCATTGTGCCCCGTTGGGGTGGCAAACGATCACACACGCCGTGGCGACGATCGCCGCCTGGTTCGACTCAGCGCGCCCCGGTCTGTTCGTGACCGACGTGTCCGCGGAACTCGCCCAGCTCGCCCGCATCGCGTCGGTCCCGCATGTCGCGGTATTGCAGCATGGCGACCGCGCCGACCCCGGCCACATGGCAGCCTATGAAAGTGCGGTAGGCATTCTCGCACCCTATGACGCCAGCCTGGAGCAGCCCGGCCGGCCGGCGTGGATGACGGCCAAAACCCATTATGCCCCCGGCGTCGGAATCGATGCCCGCACACCCGATCGCAGCGAGGCGCGGGCGGCGCTGGGCCTGCCCGCCGACGCCGAGATCGTCCTTGCGGTCGGTGGCGGCGGGGGGAGCGGGACGCCGGCAACCCCGCTCACGCTCGGGGCGCGGGCGGAGCCGGACAGCCTGTGGATCTCGATCGGCGAAGTTCAGCAGGAATGGCATGCGACGCCGCCCGACAACCTGCGTCACATGGGTTGGGTGGCGGATCCAGAGCAATGGATTGCAGCGGCGAACCGCGTCGTATCATCGGCGGGCAATACGACGGTCCACATGATCGCCGCGGCGGGCCGGCCATGGATCATCGTCCCCGAATGGCGGTATTTCGACGAGCAGCTATGGAAGGCGCGGATGCTGGGTACGGCCGGCGCCGCGATCATGCTCGATCACTGGCCGTCGCATGCGGGGGCCTGGCGCGACGCCTGGGCGGCGGCTTCGGCGTGCGACCTGTCGCACCAGCGTCGCTTGATCGATCCGGAGGCGGCCACGAACGCCGCCGCCTGGCTCGACCGTCTTGCCGGATGGCGGGATTCCGCGCCGACCGCCGACATGATCGTCGCGGAGCGGATCGCGTGACGCTGTCCGTCTGCACGCTTGGCGCTGGGCGGGACACGCATCTCGTCAACCTGGTTCACGGCCTCAATGGCCAGAGCCTGGCGCCAGCCGAACTGGTGATCGCCTTGATGCAGGACCGGCCGTACGACCTACCGGAAACACGCTTTCCGGTGCGGCAGATCCTGCTCGGCGGTGGCGGAATACCTTTGGCGGCAGCGCGCAACGTCGCGGCGGTGGCGGCGACGCGGCCCGAGATCGCATTCCTCGATATCGACTGTATTCCCGATCCGCAGCTGGTCGCCGACTATGCCACACTGCTCGCCGGGCAGGATGCGCTGCTGATGGGGGAGGTCCAATATCTGCCCGCCGGAGCGACCGATCATGGCATCGACTTCACCCGCTTCGCTGCTGTCGGCGAAACGCACTGCGACCGCGCCGGCCCGCCCGAAACCTCGTTGGGCGTGTGTACCGACTATCGCTGTTTCTGGTCGCTGAACTTCGCCATGCGCCGCGACCGGTTCCTGGCGCTAGGGGGCTTCGACGAACGCTATGTCGGCTATGGGGGCGAGGATACCGACTTCGGCCGCGTTGCCTTCACGGCGGGCGTGCCCTTCTTCTGGACGCGGGGCGCGCGCGCCTACCATCAGCACCATCCGCACCATATGCCGCCCGTCCATCACGTGGAGAGCGTCGTTGCCAACGCCCGCGCATTTCGCGACAAATGGGGCGAATGGACGATGCCGCACTGGCTCCGCTGCTTCGAACTGATGGGACTGATCGCGCGCGACGGCGACGATTACAGGATCTTGCGGGCACCTGACGAAGCGGACCTGGCTCTCACCCGCCAGCAGTCGCACATGCCCTATGCCAGTACGGCGCGGGTCATGGCGGTGCTGGAGCAGCGCGCAGCGGCGATGGCCGCAGCGTAGCTTTCCTCGTATCGAGCGACCATCGCCGGCGCGCCGAACATCGCTTCGGCGCGCGCGCGGCAGGTGCGCGGATCGATTGCCCCGACCGTCTGCATTGCCTTGGCCAGATCGTCGACCGACGTCGCCACCGCACCGCAATCCCCGATCACTTCGCGCAGCGCCCCGCGGTCGAGCGCGACCACGGGCGTGCCGCAAGCAAGCGCCTCGGCCGCGACCAGCCCGAACGGCTCGTCCCAGCACGGGGTACAGAGCAGCATGGCCGCCGTCCGCATCTGCGCCGCAAGCGCGGCGCCCGAGAGGTGGCCGAGATAACGGTGCGAGCCCGTGATCAACTGCGACACGTCCGAGAAATAATCCGCGCAATCGATCGGCCCGGCGACGTCCAGCCCGATCCCCGCCGCCGTCGCCGCCATCAGCGCCTCGCGCGTGCCCTTGGTCGGGGTAATCCGACCGCACCACAATGCCCGGTCGCCCTTGGTCAGCGAGAAGGCGAAACGATCGAGGTCGATTCCATTGTGAGCGACCGCGATCCGGTCATCGGTGGCGACATCGCTCCACAACGGCCGCTGGCTTTGCGACGTGACCGTCAGCTGCAGCCAGGGCGAACGATTGCGTGCGATCGCGTCGCGCAGCCGGGAGAAGGGCGGCACGTGGAGCGATGTCACCATCGGCACGCCGTCCCTGGCCGCCCAATCGTGGATCGGCGCCGAAAGGCTGTTGTTGTGGACGACATCGAAATGGCCCTCGCGGATCGCCGTCCACGCCTCGGCATAGGCGATGTCGAGCCAGTCGCTCAGTTCGGGGCGCATATGCCACAAGGCCCATGGCATCACCGCTTCATAGGCGCGGTGCGTGATCGGATGGAGCGGCAAGTCGGCGCCACTGTCACCGCTTGCAAAGAGCGTGACCTGGTGACCCGCCGCCTGCAACGCGCGCACGAGCAATGCGGCATGCGCCTCCATTCCACCCATGAACGGCTCGGCGATCGGATGCCGAAGATGAGCAACCACCGCCACGCGAAGCATCGCTGTCATAGTGCCCCCTAAAGCTGCCAACGCTACTAGCGTTTGCGCCCGGGATCCGTTCCACACGAAGGTTGTGTCGGGCGGGCTAACCCGTCCCAGCCATCGAACACACTGCTACGGCAGGCGGACCGTTCCTGCAGTCAGCGCGCTTATAGCCGCTTGAGCGTGCTGCCGGCGTCGTTCGCGTTTGAGCCGGCCAAGACCTCAATGCACATGGTGCGGGATTAGCGCCTGCGGCGTGGCAGTTCGACCGGCTGAAACTTGCCCAGACCGCAGCTCGCCCCGCCGGACAGGCCGGGGGCCTGCAGGACCGTGATGATATCGACGTCGCACAGCCGCGGCTGGGGCAGGGTGTAGGCGAAGCGGCGTTCGAAGCCGAGGCTGGGGCAGGACTGCGGCAGCGTGTTGCGATAGGTCCGGCCGCCCACGGTGAAGTCGATCACGCGGTCGCTGCGCACCTGGCTGCGCAGGCCGACGGTCGAGATGCACGACACCGGTTCGCCGACGGCGCGCGCGGGCGGGATGACATCGTCGCGGGCGAGCGCAGGGGCGGCGATCAGCAGGATGGCGGCGAAGGCGAGGCGGGTCATGGCGCGATGTCTCCGTCCGCCGCTGCGACGGTCTTCGGCGGCGGCGTCTTCGGTTTGAACGGACAAAGGTCGACAACGATGCATCGCCAGCATTCGGGCTTGCGCGCTTTACACGTATAGCGGCCGTGCAGGATCAGCCAATGGTGTGCGTGCAGGCGGAACGGCTGGGGCACGACCTTGTCGAGTTTCTGTTCGACCGCGACGACGTCCTTGCCGGGCGCGAGCCTGGTGCGGTTGCACACACGGAAGATGTGGGTGTCGACCGCAAAGGTTTCATGCCCGAAGGCGGTGTTGAGAACGACGTTCGCCGTCTTGCGCCCGACGCCCGGCAACGCCTCCAGCGCGGCGCGATCCTCGGGCACCACGCCGCCATGGTCGCGGACCAGAGCCTCGCTCAGCGCCAGGACGTTCTTCGCCTTGGTGTTGTTGAAGTTGATCGTACGGACATAGTCGCGGATCGTATCGAGCCCCAGCGCGACCATCTTGTCGGGCGTATCGGCGACCGCGAACAGGCTGCGCGTCGCCTTGTTCACCCCCGCATCGGTCATCTGCGCCGACAGCGCGACCGCGACCAGCAGGGTGAAGGGGTTCGTATATTCGAGCTCGGTCACCGGATGCGGGTCATGCTCCGCCAGCCGGTGGAAGAAGGTGACGACATCGGCCTTCTTCAAAGCCCGAGCACCTCCGCCATTCCGTACCGCCCGGGCGCCTGCTTCGCCAGCCACAGCGCCGCGCGCACTGCGCCGCGCGCGAAGATCGCGCGGCTGTCGGCGCGGTGGACCAGTTCGATCCGTTCGCCTTCGCTGGCCAGGATGACGCTATGGTCGCCGATCACCGATCCGCCGCGCAGCGACGCGAAGCCGATCGTGCCTTCACTGCGCGCGCCGGTAACGCCCGCGCGGTCATAAACGCTGGTATCTGCCAGCGTCGTGCCCCGGCCGTCGGCGGCCGCGGCGCCGAGCAGCAGCGCGGTGCCCGATGGCGCATCGACCTTGTGGCGGTGGTGCATCTCGACGATCTCGATATCCCAGTCGGCATCGAGCCGCGCCGCGGCCTCGCGCACCAGCTGTGCGAGCAGCGTCACGCCGAGCGAGGTATTGCCGGTCTGGAGCACCGCGATGTCCGTCGCGGCTTCGTCGATCAGCGCGTGGTGTGCGCTCGACAGGCCGGTCGTGCCGATGACGATCGGTGTCCGGGCGACGCGTGCGGCGGTCAGATGGGCGGCAAGGGCCGCGGGCGCGGAAAAGTCGACGAGCACGTCGGCTGCCTGTGCGATCGGTGCCGGATCGTCCTTCGCATCGGCGCCACCCGCATGGCGCGCGCCAAGTCCGGATAGTTCCTGGACGATGGCCTGCCCCATCCGTCCCATGCTGCCATAGATGCCGATCGCCGTCATGGCCCGCCTGTGACACATGGCGACCGCGCGGCCCAGCCCCTTGTTCGCGCCGCCCAATCCCACGCCCGAAAGTTTCGGCAATTACTCAAAATGGGCAATTTTAAGACGTGGCGGATGACGCAACCTGCTTTGGATCATATTGGACAGTCCAAAGCGCGATTGAATAATGCCTTATCTCGAAACGATCATACAAAATGATGATCTGCCGTTCCGGACGCTGACGCGGCTGTTGGCGGAGATGCAGACGACGATCAACGCCGCCGGTCTTCGACTGTTCGACGGCGACTTCGACCGTTTCGTAATCTTCGCCCTCGTCGTTCGAGAAGGGTTGGGAAATGCGGCGGGACCGCGGCCGATTTCAGCGCATTCGCTGTCGATCTCGCTCAATCGATCGTTCGAAACCGTACGGCGCCACGTCAACGCGTTGATCGACGCCGGCTACTGCCAGCGTGTGAAGGGCGGCGTGATCGCCGCGCCGGGTGTCGTCGAGCGGGAGGATGTCGGCGCGGTGCTGCGTCTGGCGAACGACGCCTTCGTTCGCTTCGTCGAGGATTTTCAGGGCGCTCGCGCCCCGCGAGACATGCCGGTCGCCCCGCCGTCCCGCGGCCCCGACCTGGCGATCGGCGTCTGCGGTGCGGTCGACATCATGCTCTCGACCGTAGAAAGCAACCGCGGTCACTATCGCGACTGGCTCGACCTGACGATCTTCTCGACCGTGCTGTGCGGCAATTCGCGGCGCTACGCCCGTGACGGCGAGGCGCTGGGCCTTCCGCTGAACGAGACGCACGCGCTGCGGCCGAGCGTGATCGCGCGCGTGCTGGGGTTGGCGGAGACGACCGTGCGCCGTCGTACGGCCCGGCTGACGCAGCCCGGCGGTCCTTTGACGCGGGTCCGGCGAGGGCTGCTGGTCTCGCGGGCGTGGCTGTCGACCATGGCGGCGGCGGAAACCACGGCGCGGACCCAGGAACATGTCCGGCGCGAGATCCGCAAGGCGGTGGCGCGCGGGTTCCCCATCCACGCGCCGGCTACCGCCTATATCGACGGCCGACCGCCGGCCGCTGAATTCGACTGAGTTCCGGCGTCCCGGCGCGAGTTATCCTCCGGCGCTGGCGATCTGCACCGTATTCTTGCCCCCGCGCTTTGCCCGGTAGAGCGCGGCATCCGCCGCGCCCAATGCCCGCCCGATATTTTCGGTGAACAGCGCGACGCCGGCGGAGAAGGTGACGCGGCCGATCGACGCGCCGGTTTCCTGGTTGACCAGCGACCGCGCGGCCAGCCGCTCGCGCGCCTCGTCGAGCAGCATCACCGCTTCGTGGACGCTGTGCCCTTCGATCAGCACGGCGAACTCCTCACCGCCGTAGCGCCCGACGCACGCCGCCGGTCCAAGCTCTTCGGCCAGGAAGTTACCGACGAATTTCAGCACGCGGTCGCCGGCCGGATGACCGTGAACGTCGTTCACGCGCTTGAAGTCGTCGATGTCGCACAGGGCCACCGCCAGGCGGCGCTGCGTGCCTTCCGTTTCCTCAAGCAATTCGGTCACCCGCCTCTCGAACCCGCGCCGGTTGGGCAGGCCGGTCAGATGGTCGCGCTCCGCGGCGTCGCGGGCGCGATCCAGGTCGCTGCGCAGCCGTTCGGTTTCACGCCGGGTCTGCTTCAGTTCCGTTTCGACCAGCCGCGTCGTCTCGACGACTTCGCGCGTCAGCCCCGCGATCCGCTCGAGCGTGCCGGCCGGGTCGGCCTCCAACTGGCCTTGGGCGACATCGAGGGCGTCGCCATAATCCCGCGCAGAGCTATGCGATCGGTCGGCTGCGCTCAGACACTCGGTCAGCCGCGCTTCCAGCTGGTCGGCAAGCGCCGCCAGCGCCTGCGGCACCGATTCGACGGGGCGAAGTTCGGCAACCAGGCCGGCGATGCCGTCGGCGGTCAGCGTACCGCCGTCCGCCAGCATGCGCGTGACGCCGCTGGCAATGCGCGGATCGTGGTTGGTCAGATATGCATGGGCGACCTCGAAGTGAAGCGGCAGCGGTGCCAGGCCATGCCTTTCGAGAAAATCGCCGATGTCGTCGAACAGCTTGCGTTCGACGCGGCGGCGCATGCCGCCTTCGTCGCTGGCGACGATCGGACGGTCGGGCGTCGGTGCGGAGCCGAACCAGCTCGCCAGGCGCGACAGCCGCGGCGGCGGCGATGCGGACAGGGCGGAAGCGGGCATCAATCCTCTCCACCGACGGCGGCAGGCACCGTCACGCGCGGGGCGCGGCGCTGCTGCGGCATGGCGGCATAGGGGCGCGCCGGACTATGCTGTGACGTCGGCACCTCGCCCGCCAGCACGGCCTTGCACACCGCTTCCCAGCCCTCTCCGAACCAATAGGGTGCCTTTTCGGCACGAATGATCCGGTCGTCGGCACTGGCGGTGACGATGTCTTCCTGCTCGACGAACCGCTGGGTCGGGATGTCGTAGAAGGCGCGCACGAGCGGCCGCGTCGGCTCGTCGAGATTGCCTTCCAGTACGATGCCCAGCCGATTGGACTGCAGGCGGACCAGGCCGCCGGTCGGCTGGATGCCGATGCTGGCGATGAAGGCGTCGAGCAGATCCTCGTCGAAATGGCCTTCCCACTGCAGCATGCGGGCGAGCGAATCGTTCGCCGACCATGCGCGCTTATAGGGTCGGTTGGAGGTGATCGCGTCGTAGACGTCGCAGATCGCGCCCATCCGGGCATGGAGGTTCAGCTGATCGGCGGTCAGGCCGAAGGGATAGCCCTTGCCATCGACGCGTTCGTGATGATGCAGGCATACGTCCAGTGCCATCGCCGACACCTCGGGGCTGTCGATCAATATGGCATGGCCCTTTTCGGGGTGGCTGCGCACGACGACCACCTCGTCGTCATCCAGCCGGCCCGGCTTTTCGAGCACGTCTTCCGGAATGGCCATCTTGCCGATGTCGTGGAGCAGGCCGGCCATGCCGATCGCGCGATGGTCTTCCTCGGGCAACCCGATGTGGCGGGCCAGGTTGATCATCAGTGCGCAGACGGCGACCGAGTGAAGATAGGTATATTCGTTCTTGTGCTTCAGGCGCGTGACCTTGATCATCGCCGAGGGATCGCGTGCGACGGAGGCGGCGATCTCGTCGACCAGAGGTTCGACCGCCTCGACCTTGATCGCCTGGCCCATCCGGGCCTCGCCGAACATCGCGGTGACGGCTTCCTTCGATTTCTGGACGGTTTCCTGTGCGCGGTCGATTTCAGTCACGCGGGCGGCGCTGCGGCGCCGGCGGCGGACGATCGGGGCCGGTTCGGTCTCGATCGCTGGTGCGATCGGCAGCACGGTGCGGTCGTCAAGAATGTCTTCCACCGGACCGGCCACGGGCAGCGGCGCGGGCCCCAGCCCCTTGGTGGTGTCGATCGTCACGCCCGAGATTCCCGCTGCGCGCAGCCGATCGATGTCGGACACGCTTTCCAGCAGGAAGCGCTTTTTCCAGAAAGGACTGCTCAGCCAGGACCCCTCGATCGACTCGATGAAGACCCCGGGACGCAGTCGTTCGATTTCGACGCGCATCAACATTGACGTAAGCGGGCCCCCACCATTTCTATCACTCGTGAAAACGGTTTACGGCCCAATCAGTGAACATAGATTTATATCGACCCCGCGTTTTGACCATTCTGGGTAACGTGGCCTTCGCGGCGTGCCTGGAGTAGGCGAGAGGCATGGACGACATTCGCAACATCGTCGTGCTGACCGGCGCAGGCATCTCGGCCGAGAGCGGGATCGCGACCTTCCGCGGTCCCGTCGGCCTGTGGGAGGGACACCGCGTCGAGGATGTGTGCACGCCCCAGGCATTGGCGCGCGACCCGGCGCTCGTTCATCGTTTCTACGACCTGCGCCGTGCCGCCCTGCACACGGTCCAGCCCAATGCGGCGCACCACGCGCTCGCCCGCCTGGACGCTGCGTGGACGGGCGAGCTGCTGATCGTGACGCAGAACGTCGACGACCTGCACGAACGCGCCGGGGCGACGCGGCTGGTGCACATGCACGGCGAGCTGCGATCGGCGTTATGCGCGCAGTGCGGGGCGCGCGCCCCCTGGCACGACGATCTGCCGCCGGGGACTGCGTGCCCCGCCTGTGCGGCACCCGCGCTGCGGCCCGACATCGTGTTCTTCGGCGAAATGCCCTACCATATGGACCGGATCGAGGCGGCGCTGGCGACATGCGATCTGTTCGTGTCGATCGGCACGTCGGGCGCGGTCTATCCGGCCGCAGGCTTCGTGCGGACGGCGCGGTGGCACGGGGCCCGGACGATCGAGCTCAATCTCGATCCGTCCGATGGCAGCATCCATTTCCACGAAAGCCGCATGGGCCCGGCAAGCGCGCGCGTACCCGAATGGGTCGACAGCCTGCTGGCCGATCTGTGACGCGGCTGTTCATCTTCGGGCTGGGCTATGCCGGGGGCTACGTCGCGACAGCGGTGGAGGCGCGGGGCGGGGCGGTAATGGCGACGGGGCGCGCCGGGGGAATCACCTTCGACGATGCCGACGCCGTGCGCGCCGGGTTGGCAGCGGCGACGCATGTGCTGTCGTCGGTGCCGCCCGACGACGGTGACCCTGTGCTCGATCGCTATGGCGACCTGCTGGTAGGCAAGTGGCTCGGCTATCTGTCCTCGACCGGAGTCTATGGCGACGCCGGCGGGGCATGGGTCGACGAAAGCGCGCCGATCCGCGGGCGGCGGGCCAATCGCAACGCCGCCGATGCGCGCTGGCTGGCGCTGGGCGCACGCGTCTTCCGCCTGCCGGGCATCTACGGCCCCGGCCGCTCGCCGATCGACCGCGTGCGCGCAGGCAAGGCGCACCGGACGGGAATGCCCGATCAGGTGTTCAGCCGCATCCATGTGGACGACCTGGCCCGCGGCGTCATCGCCGGCTTCGGCGCGCCGGCGGGGGCCTATAATCTGGCCGACGACGTGCCTGCGAACCAGGACGATGTCGTCACCTATGCCGCGCGGCTGATCGGGGTGCCGCCGCCACCGGTCGTGTCGCTCGACGCCCTCTCCCCGATGGCGCGCGCGTTCTATGCGGAGAACCGTCGGGTCGCGAATGGTAAGGCCCGGCGCGTTCTCGGCTGGCGACCGCGCCTCAGCGATTACCGGTTGGGCCTGCGTGCCGTCAGCGCGACGACCAGCCCGACCATCGCCAGCGCCGCACCGGCGGCGGCCAGCAGCGACCAACGATAGCCCTCGAACAGCGTCGACAGCAGCATTGCGATGACCGGCACCAGCACACCCGAATAGGCCGCCTTGGCCGGGCCGATCACGCGGATGACACCATAGTAGAGCGGAAAGGCGATCGCCGAGGCAGCGAGACCCAGATACAGCACGCCCGCCCAATAGATCGGCCGCGGATCGAGCACCGGCGCGCCGACCGTCGCATAGGCATAGGCGGCATCGAGCGCCGCCCCGATCAGCATCGATACCCCCAGCATCGACGCCATCGGATAGCGTTTCGCGGTCTGCGTGCCCTGGAGAATGTTTGCGCTCGACGCCGACAGTACGCCCGCCAGCGTGAAGCCGATGCCGGCGAACAGCTTCCCTCCGCCGCTCGGGTCGGCGCGCAATTCGTGGACGAACAGCAGCGCGACGCCGGCGATGGCGATGACCGAGCCGAGCAACAGCTGCCGCCCCAGGCGCTGGCCGAGGAAAATGCGTCCCAGCAGCGCGTTGGGCACCAGCATCAGCGCGAAGATCACCGCGACCAGTCCCGATGTGATGAAGCTTTCGGCGCGATAGACGAAGTTGAAATTCAGCACGAACTGCGCGGTGCCGAGCGCTGCGGCAAAGCCGAGCCCGCGCGCATCGAGCGGCAACGGATCGCGCCGCCACGCCGCCCAGGCGAGCATCGCGACGCCGGCGACGACGAAGCGATAGGTGACCGACCAGCTCGCCGGCACGACGCCCAGCTGCCCGGTGATGACGATCCACGTCGACCCCCAGATCGCGGTGACGATCGCGAAGGGGATAAGCACCGACAGGCGGGTCGATTGCGGACGGTCGGCAGCGGACATGCGCGTGCTTTAGCGCACATCCCCCGCGCGGCTAGTGCGTTTGCGCCCGCGGCGCGCTTTCGCCGTCGATACCGCGCGCCGCGCAATTCCGGGGTTCCGCCTCACAGCGAACAAGGTTAACAGCCTGTGACATGGACGCCACACCTCAACCGATGCCACTGGAGGGCCGTTTCGACGGGCCTGAGCATCTGTTCGTGTGCCGGGTTTATTTCGAGGACACCGACCTGTCGGGCGTCGTCTATCACGCCAACTACCTGCGCTACATGGAGCGGGCGCGTTCGGCGATGCTGCGTGCGGCCGGAATCGACCAGCGTGCAGCGCATGAGGGCGGGGAGGGCGTGTACGTCGTCCGCGACATCGCCCTTCGCTATCTCGCGCCGGCGCGTCTCGACGACACGCTGACCGTCGTGTCGCGCTTGATCCAGGTTCGCGCGGCATCGGTCGTCATTCATCAGAGAGTCATGCGAGACTTGGTCCAATTGACGGACGCAACGGTGGAGGCGGCTTTCGTCAGTCCCTCCGGCCGTCCGCGCCGCCAGCCGGCTGGGTGGACCGACATTTTCGAACGCCTGATCTGGCAGGGGGAATAGAACGGACATGGAGCTTATCGCCAACACCGACGCTGCGACGCTGTCGCCGGTCGCGCTGTTCCTGCAAGCCGACTGGGTCGTGAAGGCCGTGATGCTGGGGCTGCTGGCCGCCAGCATCTGGACCTGGGCGATCATCGTGATGTTCTGGCGCCGGCTGGGCTCGGTGCGCAAGGACACCAACCGGTTCGAGGACGCCTATCGCACCGCCGCTGATATCGACGCCTTTCACCGCGCCGAGCGGGAGAGCAGCCTGCCGATGGCGAAGGTCTTTGCTGCCGGTGTCGCCGAATGGCGCCGCTCGACATCGGGCAAGGTCATCGACCGTGACGGCACGCGCGAGCGGCTGGCCACCACGATGGGCGCGGCGACCGCGGCGGAGATCGACAAGCTCAGTGATCGTCTGAACGTGCTGGCGACGGTCGGGTCGGTGGCGCCGTTCGTCGGGCTGTTCGGCACGGTCTGGGGCATCATGCGCTCGTTCACCGCGATCGCCAGCCAGCAGAATTCCTCGCTCGCCGTCGTCGCCCCGGGTATCGCGGAGGCGCTGTTCGCGACCGCGATCGGTCTGTTCGCGGCGATCCCGGCGGTCATCGCGTACAATCGCTTTTCGCACGGCATCAACCGGATCGAGGCGCGGCTGAACCGGTTCGCCGACGGCTTCCACGCGACGCTCAGCCGCCAGCTGGATTCGGATCGGTGAGGGGGGCGCTGAAAATCCTCCCCGGCACGGGGAGGGGGACCAGCCACAGGCTGGTGGAGGGGGCCCTCCGCGAGCGAGCCCCGTGCGGCACCCCCCCTCCACCACTCGGCTGCGCCGAGCGGTCCCCCTCCCCGCGAGCGGGGAGGATCTGACGCATGGCCGTCAATCTCCCCTCGCAGCGCGGCAAGGGCCGGCGGGCGCCCATGGCGGACATCAATGTGACTCCGCTCGTCGACGTCATGCTGGTGCTGCTGATCATCTTCATGGTCACCGCACCGCTGCTCACCGCGGGCGTGCCGGTGAACCTGCCCGACAGCCGCGCCAAGCCGCTCGACCAGGAACAGAAGCCTGTCGACATGGCGATCGACGATCAGGGCCGCATCTTCATCGACAAGGATGAAGTGACGGGCACGCTCGACGATCGCCTGGCGCAGATCGCAGGCTCGGGCACGCCCGACAATCCGCCGCAGATCCTGCTGCGTGCCGACAAGGGGCTGGACTACGGCCGTGTGATGCGCGTGATGGGCGAACTCAATCGCGCCGGTCTCAACCGCGTCGCGCTAGTCACCAACGCGGGCGACCAGAACTGATGGAGCGGGCCGAGAAATACGGCCTGGGCGTTGCGGTCGCGGGGCACGTCGTCCTGTTCGGCCTGCTCTCGGTCGGGTTTCTCAGCACGCCCAATCCGGTGAAGCTGGAATCGAAGCCGATCGACATCTCGCTGGTCGACGAGGTCGCGCTGGAAAGCGCTGCGCCGGCAACGACCGAGGCGCCGGCCCCGGCCGAGGCGCCCGAGGTCGGCCCGGTCGAGGATACCGCACCCGCGCCGGCCGAATCGTTACCCGAGCCCGCGCCCGCGCCTCCGCCGCCGGCTCCGGTTCCGCCCCCGCCCAAACCGACGCCGCCGCAGCCCGCGCCCCCGAAGGCCGCACCGGCGCCGGCGCCCAAGCCCGCCCCGGTCAAGGCCCAGCCGAAGCCGACGCCGCCGAAGGCCGAACCCGCGAAGGCGAGCCCCAAGCCCGCGCCGGCCAAAGCGGCCCCCGCGCCCAGCCCGCCGACGAAGAGCGCGGCCAAGCCGGCGCGCCCGGGCCTGTCGCGGCCCGACGTCGCCCCCGAACGTCCCGGCAACGACGCCGCGTCGACGGCCGCGCGGCCGCGCGGGTCGATGCTTGGCGACGATTTCCGCAAGAGCCTGGCGCAGTCGACCGAACGGGGGACGTCGCCCACGCCGCGCGCGGCCAACGTCAGCGCGCAGGCGGTGGCCGGGCTGGGCGATGCCATTGCGCGGCAGGTCCAGCCCTGCGCCAACCGCATCCCCAATCCGGGGCCGGGGGCGAACCAGATCCGCACCAAGTTGCGTATCCGTATGAACCCGGACGGTTCGCTTGCGGCGCGGCCGACCGTGTCCGGCCAGACCGGCGTGAATGACGAAAATGGTCGCTACGCGCAGCGCGTCGGCGAACTCGCCAGCGCTGCGGTCATTCAGTGCGCGCCGTACAAGCTGCCCGCCGAACTGTATGAAGGCGGGTGGAAGGACATCATCATCAACTACCGGCTGCCGGGATGAGCATCATGCGTAACCTACTCTCCTTCATGCTTGCGGGCGCCATTGTCAGTGTCGCTGCCGCCGCCACACCCGCCGCCGCGCAGGTGGAGGTCGATGTCGAAGGCGGCATTTCCGCGCCGATGCCGATCGCCATTCCGCCGATGCCGACGCCCAACCCACAGTCGACCGCGGCCGGTTCGACCGATCAGCTCGGCCGACAGATGGCCGAAGTCGTCACCAACGACCTGCGCAACTCCGGGCTGTTCAAGCCCATCGGCCCCGAAAGCCTGCGCGCGGTCGGCTTCGACCAGGTCACCGCCCCCGACTTCCCCTACTGGGGCGGCACTGGCGCCCAGGCGCTGGTCCAGGGCTTCGTCCGCGCGAACGGCGACGGCACGCTGACGGTCGGCTGCTACCTCTACGACGTCTTCGCCAAGACCGAACTGACCCGCCAGGGCTTCGTTGTTTCGCCGGCCGACTGGCGTCGCGCGGCGCACAAATGCGCGGACACCGTCTACCAGCGCCTGTCGGGTGAGGGGCCGTATTTCGACAGCCGCATCGTCTATGTCTCGGAAACGGGTCCGAAGGGGCGCCGGACCAAGCGGCTTGCGATCATGGATCAGGACGGCGCCAACCACCGCTTCCTGACCAACGGCCAGTCGATCGTGCTGACGCCGCGGTTTGCGCCGAACCAGCAGTCGATCGTCTACATGAGCTATGACGAAAAGGTGCCGTCGATCTACGTGCTCGATCTGGGCTCGGGCCGTCCGCGCCGGGTGGTCAGCGGTGTGTCGACGACCTTCGCTCCGCGCTTCTCGCCCAACGGCCAGTGGATCCTGTTCTCGATGGCGCAGGGCGGCACGACCAACATCTACCGCGTGCCGTCCGGTGGCGGCAGCCCGCAGCGGCTGACCAATTCCGCCGGCATCGACACCGGCGGCAGCTATTCGCCCGATGGCTCCAAAATCGTCTTCGAGAGCGACCGCGGTGGATCGCAACAGCTCTACGTCATGAACGCCGACGGATCGAACCCGCAGCGGATCAGCTTCGGCGGTGGGCGCTACGCGACCCCGTCGTGGAGCCCCCGCGGCGACCTGATCGCCTTCACCAAGATGGAGGGGGGACGTTTCCGCATCGGCATCATGTCCCCGTCGGGCGGCGGCGAGAAGCTGCTGACCGAGGCGTGGGGCGACGAAGGCCCGAGCTGGTCGCCCAACGGCCGCGTGTTGACCTTCTTCCGCGCCGCGCAGGGGTCGGGGAAGGCGGACGTGTGGTCGGTCGACCTGACCGGCGTCAACGAACGCCGCATCCCGACGCCGCTCGATGGGAGCGATCCGTCCTGGGGGCCGTTGCGTCCCTGACGACACGTTCGACGTTTCCGAATTTCCGCCAAGACCGATCAACCTGAAGGAGAAACGATCATGGCAACCAAGCGGACCGCGCTGGTCCTGACCGCCGCCCTTGCCGTCGCCGTCGCCGGCTGTGCCAAGAAGAAGCCCCCCGTCCTGCCGCCGGCCCCGGTCGACAGCGGCCAGACGACCGACCCGAATGCGGGATCGGGGCCGGGCGGCAACGTCGACGGCGCGATCGTGCCTGGCAGCCAGGCCGACTTCCTGCGCTCGGTCAGCAGCAACACCGTGCTGTTCGGGCTCGACATGTTCGACATCGACGCCGAAGCGCGCGCCATTCTCGACACCCAGGCGCAGTGGCTGGCGCGCTATCCCAACGTGCGGATCACGATCGAGGGCCACTGCGACGAACGCGGTACGCGCGAATATAATCTGGCGCTGGGCGACCGTCGTGCGAATGCGGCGAAGAACTATCTGGCGGCGCGCGGCATCAATCCCGCGCGGATCAGCACGATCAGCTACGGCAAGGAACGGCCGGCCGCACTCGGCTCGGACGAGGCAAGCTATGCCCAGAACCGCCGTGCGGTAACCGTGACGGTGAGCTGACCGAAAAGCCCTCTCCCCTTGAGGGGAGTTGCAGGTAAACCGTCCCCGGACGGTTTAGGATCGTCCGGCGGACGATCCGACCTGAAACTGGTTGGGAGAGGGGCCGATCCGCGAGATCGGGTCTCGGTGAGACACCCCCCCCCTCCCAAACCCTCTCCCCGAGCGGGGAGAGGGAACAGCTTGACACCTCTGAATCCCGATATAAATGTGATATCACATTAAAGGGAGGCAGGGATGACCGATTCGTCACGTTCGAGCCGTATGCTCACCCACAGCAGCGAAACCGCCGCCAGGACCATGAGCGGCTATCCAGTGCTGCTGGTTATCCTCGCCACGTTCGGCATCGGGGTCTTTTTCGTGGCCCAGCTGGCGAACGACCGGCTTGCGCCCATCTTCGCGATCGTACCGGCGTTCCTTGCCGTCGTTACGGTGCTGCTGGCCTGCGGTTTCTACATGCTCCAGCCCAACCAAGCCGCGGCGATCACGCTGTTCGGTGCGTACAAGGGGACCGACCGGACCGAAGGGCTGCGCTGGGTGCTGCCGTGGCTGATGCGCCAAAAGGTGTCGGTCCGCGCCAACAACATCATTTCGGACAAGATCAAGGTCAACGACCTGCGCGGCAACCCGATCGAGATGGCGGCCCAGGTCGTGTGGCGCGTGACGGACACCGCGCAGGCGCTGTTCGACGTCGATGATTACAAGGCGTTCGTGAACGTTCAGATCGAAGCCGCGGTGCGCACCATCGGGTCGCGCTACCCCTATGACGATTTCGAGCATCAGGAAGTCACGCTGCGCGGCAATCACGATCAGATCGGCGCCGAGCTGCAGGCCGAACTGATCGCCCGCCTGCGCGTCGCCGGCATCACCGTCGACGAATGCGGCTTCACGCACCTGGCCTATGCGCAGGAGATCGCCGGCGCGATGCTGCGGCGCCAGCAGGCGCAGGCGGTGGTCGCCGCGCGCGTGACGCTGGTCGAGGGCGCGGTTGGCATGGTCGAGCTGGCGCTCGATCAACTGTCGTCGAAGGGCGTGGTCGAGCTGGACGACGAACGCCGCGCGACGATGGTCAGCAACCTGATGGTCGTGCTGTGCGGCGACCGCGATGCGCAGCCGGTCGTCAACACGGGCACGTTGTACCAGTAAGGCTTGCCACGTGGCCGCTCCCCCAAAGAAGGCGTTTCCGCTCCGCCTCGATCCCGCGCTCTACGCCGCGATCGAGCGGTCGGCGTCGGCCGACCTCAGGAGCGCGAACGCCCAGATCGAATGCCTGCTGCGCGAGGCGCTGGCGCGGCGCGGGGTGAAGCTGGACGCGCCGGTGCAGGCCAGGCGGGGCCGCCCGCCGAAGGAGGATTGAGATGCGATCGAATGCCTGCGTCAAATGCCAGGGGACGATGACCCGCGGCTTCCTGCTCCAGGAAACCGCCAGTCACACCAAGACCACCGCACAATGGGTCGAGGGCGAACCCGTCAAGAGCTTCTGGACCGGGTTGAAGCTCGGGGGGCGAGCCAAGCTGTCGGTCGAGACGTGGCGCTGCGGCCGGTGCGGCTTCCTCGAAAGCTACGCGCGATAGGAGTAAAGTGATGGGGTATCGGGAGCCGTTTGGGCGCGTCCGTCCGGGCTATTGGTTCAAGCCGCATGATTACGGTTCTGGGTGCGTGCCGGCGACGGCGGCAGGCTGGATCGCGTCGTCCCTGTATTTTCTGGCGGTCATCTTGGCGAGGCGGTTCATGCCCACCGAAGCGAGCGGGCTTATTCTCATAACCGGCATCACGATCGCCTTTCTGATATTGGTCGCTGCCAAGACTGACGGCGGGATACGCTGGCGATGGGGAGGGAAGTGAGATGATGCTGACGGCATTGCTATTGGCGGCCGCCGCGCCGCAGGGCGAACAGGTAACGGTGCCCGGACCGCAGGGGCCACTCGCCGGCACCCTGACGCTGGCGGAGGGCAAGGGGCCGGTCGTCGTCATCATCCCGGGCTCCGGCCCGACCGACCGCGACGGCAACAGCCCCCTGGGCATTACCGCCGGTTCCTATCGCCTGCTGGCCGATGCCCTGGCGGAAAAGGGCGTTTCGTCGGTTCGCATAGACAAGCGCGGCATGTTCGGCAGCCGCGCCGCGGTCGCCGATCCCAATGACGCGACGATGGCCGGTTATGCCGACGACGCGCGGGCCTGGGCAAAGCTTGCCGCTAAACGGACCGGCAACCGGTGCGCGTGGCTGGTGGGGCATAGCGAGGGCGGGGTCGTCGCGCTTCAGGCCGCGCAGTCGGCGGACGGCATCTGCGGCGTCGTGCTGATTGCGTCGCCTGGCCGTCCGCTCGGCGACGTGATGCGCGCGCAGTTCCGCGCGAACCCTGCGAACGCGCCGATCCTCGACGCCGCGCTCGGCATGCTCGATGCCGTCCAGCAAGGCCGGACGGTCGACCCAGCGACATTGCCGGCGCCGCTCGGGCAGATGTTCCCGACCGGCCCACAACGCTATCTGTCGGGCGTAATCGCGGTCGATCCGGCCAAGCTGGCGGCGACCGCGACGGTGCCGGTGACGATCGTTCAGGGCGATGCCGATTTGCAGGTGTCGGTCGTCGAGGATGCGAAGCGGATCGCAGCGGCGAACCCGCAGGCGACGCTGACAGTCGTGCCGGGGGTCAATCATGTGCTGAAGGCTGTCGGGACCGACCGACTGGCGAACCAACGGAGTTATGCGGATTCCTCGCTGCCGATCGCGGCGGAGGTGGTCGATGCCGTTGTGGGGGCTGTGACACCCGCCGGTGCGCCCCCGAAGTCGGGAGCCAAAAGCCGCGGGCGATCAGCGAAGTAACCCTGGGCTCCCGCCTGCGCGGGAGCGCGGCCAACCGACCGTCATCCCCGCGCAGGCGGGGATCAATTTTGGCTGGCCGCGGTGAGTCTGCCTGGGTTCAGCGACTGTTGATCCCCGCCTTCGCGGGGACGACGGACTTGCTACTTGGCGGACACAGCCGGTTGCGCGGCAAACGCTTCGTCCAGCAATCGCGCCAGCCGCAGCCCGCCCTTGATCACCTGTTGCCGCGCCGGTTCGACCAGCTTGGCGATCGTCGCGTCGTCGAGCTTTGACCGCGCGGGGACCGGGCCGCAGCCGTCGCCGCCCATCGCGGTCGCATAGGCGGCCTTCGCCACCTGCCAGCTGTCGCGGCTCCAGTCCTCGACGGTGCCGGCCTGGATCGCCGCCCGCTCGGCGGCCGGATAGGCCTTCACGACCGGCGGCGGGGTCGAGATCGCGCGCTCGGCCAGATAGCCGTCCCAGATCGAATGGAGGTTGAGGCGATCGGGACCGTACATTCCGTAATCCGCCTTCGCGCGATTGCCGCCGAGATCCCCGCGGTCGCCGGCGTGCAAGGGCTGATGCAGGTCGCCGACGAAATGGACCAGAAAGACGAGCGCCATCAGCTTCTCGCGGCTTGGCACCTTCGGGTCCTTCAGCAGCTTCACGTCGCGCTCGATCTGCGCCGACACGCAATTGCCGTCCTTGCACGCCGACTTCAGGTCGAACGGCTTGCAGACGTTCACGTTCTGATAGTGCCAGGAATAGGCATAGCTGAATCGCTCGCCCAGCGGCTTCACGCAGTCAGCCCACACGCTGGCCTGCTCGATCGTGCCGGCGGGGCAGGTTGGCGTCTCGAGCAACTTCTGCTGGCGCAGCAACGCCGCGACCTTGGCGCGAGTCGCCGGACTGACATTTGCCCATGCCACCGCCGCGACGGTTTCATGACCATATTCCCAATACGCCTGGGCGGGCATGGCGAAGAGCGCGGCGACGAGCGCGAGCAGCGCGGAAAGCTTGCGGATCATGGACTTGCGCCTAGCGCCTGACGCCGACCGGGGAAAGGGTGAACCCGGCGCGACCGTCCGCGTTGACCGCGCGATGCCCGACCTGCGACCCGTCCCGAACCGCCCCACCAACGATCAGCAGGCGCGGTTCGCCCTCGACATCGGCGACCAATCGCGGCTGTCGGTCGATGTCGCGGTCACGCCGGCCGGCCTGCTCGCGATCGGCGGGCTGGTGTCGATGATCCTTCTGTCGACCGCAGTCATCGTCGCGGTCGCGCGACACCGCTGACCTCTACGCCGTCGCGTTGTGCTCGACCGTCAGATAGGCGTCCGTCTGCGTCCTCGGCATATCAGCGATCTCACCGAACGACATTGATCCGTCGACGGGCTGCGCGATGCGATCGGTCATGCCGGGGGCGCTCGTTACTCCGCTGCCCGCTCGACCCCGGAGTGCCGCCCCGCGATCGCGAAGGCGACCGCACCCGCGGCCGCGGCCCATCCGAGCAGCGTCAGCGTCGCCTGCAAGCCGCCGGTGGCGCCGGCCAGCGCGAGGGAAAGCACCGGAGCGATGAATTGTCCGAGGAAAAAGGTCCCGGTCCACAGGCCGGTCCCGCGTCCTCGCGCGAACGGCGGCAGGACGCGAAGGACCCAGGCGAGCAGGGTCGGCAGCAGCACGCCGCCGCCGATCGAGGCGACGACGGCGAGGATGGCGGCGGGCCAGAAGGCCATGGAGGTGCCGACGCCGATGTAGCCGGCGGCCGTCAGCGCGAAGCCGATCGTCAGCAGCAGTTTGGGTGACGCGCTCGGCAGGCGGCGGAACAGCAGTGAACCGAGCACCACGCCCAGATTGGCCGCCGCGCCGACCGCGCCGATGACGGCCGGCGACGTCACGCCGACGGCTTCCAGCACGGCGCCGATCTGAAGCATCAGCGTATAGAACAGGAGGGCTGCGGCCAGCGTGATCGCCAGGATCGATCCGATCGCTCGCAAGGGGAAGGGCGGGTTGGAAGCTTGCCGGTGCGTCGTCGCCGACGGCTCGAACAGCAAGACGGCGGCGGCGATGCCGATGGGCAGCGCCAGCAGATAGAGCAGGAACGGCCCGCGCGAGCCAAAGGCTTCGCCCAGCACGCCGCCGACCGCGATCAGCGCGATCGCGCTCAGGCTGGTGACCGCGGTCTGGATGGCGACCCAGCGTTCGCGCCGCTCGCCCTCGAAATAATCGCCGACCATCGTCGTGGCGACCGTCATGATCGCAGCTTCGTTCAGACCGAGCAGGATGCGGGACGCCAGGATCAGCGGCAGCCGGTCGAGAGTCAGTGGCAACAGCCCGATCAGGCCGTAGAGGAACAGCGCGGCGACGAGGATGCGCTTGCGCCCGACGCGGTCCGCCAGCCATCCCGCGATCGGCGAGAACAAGGCAACGCACAGGGCCGGCACCGTCAGCATCATCGGCACCAGGATCGATGCACCCGGGGTTCCGGCAAATTCGCGGGCGAGCATCGGCAGGACCGGCACCAGCGACACGATCGCCATCACCGGCATGACGGCCGAAGCCATCAGGACCACCCCCTGCCGCGTCCCCGCCTGTCGGCCTGCGTTCATCGTCGTTCGGCCTTTCATAATGTCGTCAGCCCATCGCTCGTTCAGCGACGCGGTCGGTCAGAACCGGTCCAGATCGCGGGCGATGCGGACCGGTCCGGAATAGGTCTTGGCGATGATCGCGAGGTAATCCGCGGCCCGCGCCGGGTTGTCGGCACCGGCGGCGAAGTGGGTGATGGCGACCGCCTTCACGCCCGCGCGCTGGGCCAGCGCGGCCACGTCCTTCGGCGTCAGGTGGTGGGTCGTCAGATGTCGGATCAGTTGGGCCTGGGCGGCCGGCGGCATGTTGGGCGTGGTGCGGCGAACGACCTCGAGCGTGCCGTCGACATCGATCATCTCGCTGACCAGCAGGTCGGCGCCCTTGGCCAGCCGCTCGACGGCGGGGCTGGGCCCGGTATCACCGGTGTAGACGATCGATCGACCAGGCAGGTCGAACCGCAACGACAGCGACTTATACGCCCGGTCCTCGGCCGAACCCGGCGCGAAGTCGTAATGGGTGTTCTGCACCGACGTGACGGTCATGCCGTCGATCGTCGTCCGCGTGCCGTCGCCGAGCTCGACGACCCGGACGGTCGATGCCGGCGCCGCCCAGGATTGGCCCGGAATGCCATAGCCGGCGCGTGCCGCCGGTTCCATCGACGCGACGATGCCGTCGACCAGTGCCTTCGTTCCCGGCGGGCCGTAGACGGTCAGCACCGTCCGGACGTTGATCTGGTTGCGCAGACCCAGCAGCGCGGACAGCCCGCCGGTGTGGTCAACATGCAGATGGCTGAGAAACACCGCTCGCACCTGGGGCAGCAGCACGCCTGCCTTTGCCAGTTGCTGTACGGCGCCGTCGCCGCAATCCACCAGATAGGCGTCCGCCCCCCGCAGCAGCAGGTTCGCCGGCTGCGATCGCGTGCGGCTGGCGACGGGTCCGCCCATCGTGCCAAGAGTGATGAAGCTGTCCGCCTGCCCGGTCTGGGCCGTGGCCGGGGAGGATGCGAGCGCCAGCAGGGCAACGAGGGCGATGCGGATCATCGGGCCGGGTCCTGTCAGAAGCCGAAGCCGACGCGCACGCCGTAGGTGCGCGGCGGGCGCAGCGTGCCGACGGGGAAGTTCAGGATCGGCCGCGTTCCGGCCCGGGCCAGCACGGTCCGATCCTCGACGTTGTTGACGAAGCCGGTCAGGCTCCAACGGTTGCCCGGCCCGCGCAGCGTTGCATAGAGGTCCGACATCATGAAGCCGCCCTGGGCCTCCTCGGGACGATAGTTGGTGTTGAGGAAGCGCGACGTTTCCAGGTTGGTGCGTGCACCCAGCAGCAGCGACACATCGCCGCCCAGTTCCACCGTGCGTTCATAACCGATGTTCGCCGCCCATTCGGGCGAGTTGGCGGTCGGCTTGCCCGAACAGTCGATATCGAAGAACAGCGCGCCGTTGATCCCCGGATTGGCGGCGCGGGTGCCGGTCACGGCGCAGCCGGTCGGCACCGGGCTACCGGTCGGCGAGAAGTTCGCCGTGCGCAGCGTGTCGTATTTGCCGCGCAGATACTGGACGTTGACGAAGACCTGATCGAACCGGCTGGGGGCGAAGCGCAGGTCGAGTTCGACGCCGTACATGTGCGAGCGGCCGGCGTTCGTCGTCACCGACCCCTGGGCGAACACGCCGTTGCCGGTCGGCACGCCGCCGACGAACGTGATCTGCTGGTTGAGGTACTTCCAGTAGAACGCCTCGAGATTGACCTGCAGCTTGTTGTTCAGGAAACGGTTCTTGGTCCCGACCGTGTAGGCGGTCAGCTCTTCGGGCGCATAGGTGTTGTTCGGCGGGGAGGCGACGAAGAAGCCACCCGATTTGAACCCCGTCGCGACGTTGGCATAGACCAGCGAGGCCGGGCCGGCATCGAGTTCGACACCCGCTTTCCAGGTGAACTTCTCGAAGGTGAGCGCGCCGGTGATGGGCGTTCCCAGCGTCGGTTCGACGGGTCCGGGCAGCCCGCCCGACGCCGCCGCGGTCCGCTGGCTCTTGTCTTCCTTCGTATAGCGGCCACCGCCGATGAGCCGCAGGCTGTCGGTGACGGCGAGGGTCAGCTGGCCGAATGCCGCCAGGCTCTGCGTCTTGACGTTCGGCGTAAAGCGCGTCGTCGAGATCGTGCCTTGCCGGAAGAAATTGGTCGCTTCCTGCTGTTCGTTGAAGAAGAAGGTGCCGAGCACGTAGCGCAGCCGCCCGGTGTCGGGCGAGGTCAGCCGCACCTCCAGCGACATCTGGTCGGTGTCCTCCAGCAATTTGCCGAGGAAGCCGGGAACATAGGTTTCCAGATCGACCTTCGACTTGCGGTACGCCGGCAGCACGGTCAGCGTCGCAAATCCCATGTCGCCTTCGACCTGGGCACTGAGGCCGTAGAAGTGGTTGTTGAGATAGCCGCTGCTGTTGGCAACCGAGACGCAGCCGCTGCGAACGAAGCCGCCGAAGCCGCCGCAGAAGGGCGGCGCGAACTGGGTCGCGGCATAGCTGGAGATGACCGCGATCGCCCGCGGATCGGCAAGGCCGATGCGATCATCGAGCGCGGGAGCGGCGAAGGCTGGGCTCGACAGCAGGACAGCGCCGGCGCCCTTGCCACGCTGGTGATAATAATCGCCGACAAGGGTCATCGACCAGTCGGAGGACGGGCGGATCAACAGCGATGCGCGAGCCGCTTCGCCGCGCTCATCGTCATAGCCATCGGACAGATAGCCATCGCGGTCGACGAGCTGGCCGGCCACGCGCAATGCTACCGTCTGACCGATCGGCAGGTTGACCGCGGCAAAGGCCTTCTTGGCGTCGTAATTGCCGTATTCGAGCAGGCCTTCCGCACCGAAGTTGCCGAGTTCGGGCTTGCGCGGCAGGACGTTGATCGCGCCGCCGGTCGCGTTGCGGCCGTAGAGCGTGCCTTGCGGGCCCTTAACGACCTCCACCCGTTCCAGGTCATAGAAAACCCCGGCGGGCGCGGTCGGGCGTCCGACATAGACGCCGTTGTAATTGAACGCGATTGCGTTCTCCGAGAAGGAATTCTGCGATGCCGTCCCGACGCCGCGCAGGAAGAAGCTGGTCGTGCCACCCGTGGGCTGGACCACCAGCGAGGGGACGAGCTTGCTGAGGTTCGCGGTCTCGGTGATCCCGGCATTGGCGATCGCGTCGCCCGACACGGCCGTGACGGGAACGGCCACGCGCTGGAGGTTTTCCGATCGACGCTGGGCGGTAACGACGATTTCGGCCAACCCCTGTTGTTCGGTATCGGCCGGGTCCGCGATCTGACCCGTGGCGGCGGGGGCCTGAGGCGTATCCTGTGCGGCGGCGGCCACGGGCGCTGCCATGGCCAATGCGATCAACGAAACCATCATGCGATCACGCATCTTATCCTCCCCAATCGCCGACTGTGCCGGCCTATTCTTGCGAGGAGCAACATGACCCCGAGCATGCGATCAGCAAAATGAGTAATTTGTATAGGTAAGTATCGACCCTGTTGATCGATCGTCAGACGTCGGACGCGGTCGGTCCGTCGATACGGTGAGCCGGGGACGCGCCTTCCAGGGCGCGCTTCGCCGCCAGCAGTTCGTCGCCGATCAGTCGCCGCAACTCGTCGTCCAGCCGGATCGACGGGGCCGCGATGCCGATCGCCAGTTCGGGGCGCCCATTGCGGACGATCGCGACGCCCAGGCCCGAAATGCCGGGTGTGAATTCCTGCTCGGTCGTCGCGAGGCCAGTGCGGCGAATGTCGGCGATCTGACGCCGCAATGCAGGATCAGACAGCGTGTGCGGCGTGAATCGCGTACGCGCGGTTTCGGCGAAATACGCCGCGACCGCGGCATCGTCATGGCTCGCCAGCATCGCCTTGCCGGCGGCGACGGCATGCAGCGGGACGCGGGCGTCGACCTGCATCGCATAGCGCAGGCTCTGACCCGACGTTTCGGTCATCGCGACGACCATGTCCCAGTCCGCCGGCAGGAAGAGCGACGTCGTTTCGTCAAACCGGCGACGCAGCGCACGAATGATGGGGCGCGCACGATCCACCAACAGGTCGGGACCGCTGCGGGCAAGCCGGGTCAGCCCTTCGCCAGGCAGGAACAGCCGGCCTTCACGGTGCAGATAGCCGCGCTCGACCAGTGTCGCGAGCAGATAGGACAGGCTGCTCATCGGTATGGCGAGCGACGTCGCGATCTGTTGCGCCGGAAGGCCCTCCGGGTGCGCGACGACATGCTCGATCAGGTCGAGCGTCCGCACCGCGGACTTCACGCCCGATGATGCGCCGCTGTCGCGCGCGGCCGCCATCAGAAACTCAGATACCCACGGCGCTCGGCGAACAGCCAAGCGCCGTCGATGCGCACGAAGCGATCGTGGAAGCCGCCAAGCTTCGGTGCAGCGTCGGGCTGGAACAATGCCATCGCGGACTCCGCGACCGCCGTATCGGGCGACAGGACGTCGACGACGATATTGCTGCACAGGTGACGCGTCGCGCGTGCGGGCCGCGCGCGAAACGCGGCGAGGATCGCATCGCGCCCGACGATCCAGTCGTCCGGCGTCGTCGGTCGTGCCATCCGCCCCTCGGGTGCATAGAGCGCGGCGACGGTGTCCCAGTCGCCGGCGTCGTTCGCATTGGCGTATAGCGCAATCAGCTTGGCACAGGCCTGTTCGATCGTTGCACGCTCGTCGGCAGTCACATCCGGCCATCCGCCATATCGGCACCGTCCCTGAGCGCCCTCAGCTTCTTCCATGTCACGCCCGGATCGATCTTGCCATAGCCGGCAAAGGTGCCGAAGCCGCAATCGGTACTGGCGATCACCCGGTCCTTACCGACGATCGCGGCAAAGCGTTCGATGCGTTGCGCGATCAGTTCGGGATGCTCGACATAATTGGAGCAGGTGTCGATCAGCCCGGGCGCAAGCACTTTGTCGTCGGGCAGTGCCGCATCGCGCCACACGGTCCATTCATGCTCGTGACGAGGATTTGCGGCCTCGAACAGGATCGTCGCCGGACGGGCGGCGATCACCGTGTCGATCACGCGGTCGAGGGGGATGTCGTGATCGTGCGGGCCTTCGTAATTGCCCCAGCAGATGTGCATTCGCATCCGGTCGGCCGGAATGGTCGCGGTCGCCGCATTCAGTGCCTCGACGTTCGCGGTCGCCGTGCGGACGAATTCGGCATCGCTCTGGTCCTGGTATCCGGTATGGCGCGACATCGCGAGGTCGGGGCAGTCGAGCTGCAGGTCGAAGCCGGCCGCGACGATCGCTTCATATTCCGGCCGCATCGCGTCGACCAGGTCGGCCAGATAGGCTTCGTGACTGGGGTAATGGCGGTTGACCTGAAAGGCGGTGATCAGCCCCGGCGAGGCGGCGTTCATGAACGCACGTGCCGCGCCGCCGGCGCGATCGAGCGCGATGCGGAAGCGGCGGATATCGTCGTGAAGCGGCGCGAGCGTTTTCAGACGCACCGGGCCGAGACACGATGCGCGGGTGAAGTCCTGGCTTCCCATGATCGCCGACAGCTTGCGGGCGAGATCCGGGTGCGCAGCCAGATCGGCGGCGGGGCGGCGATCGATATGTCCGCCGAACCCCTCCAGCCGCTCGATCATATAGGTCGAATAGCCGACCTTGCCGAGTTCGCCGTCGCTGACGATCGACACGCCGGCCGCGACCTGCTGCGCGACCGCTTCGTCAACTGCGGCCTGCACCAGATGGTCGAATTCGGCGGCATCATACGGCTGACCCTTGTCGCGGGCGAGCAGCAGCGGAGTCAGCGCGTCGCCGCGCGGCAGGCTGTCGACGTGAGTCGTCTCGATCATGCACCGAGCTCGTCGGCGACCGGGCGAAGGACGATATGGCCGAGCGCGGTGTTGCTCGCCGGGACATGATAATGACGATGCAGTTCCTGCGTGCGCCGGCCGAGCGCGCCGCGCATCACCAGCCACATCACCATCTCGATCCCCTCGCTGCCCGTCTCGCGCAGATACTCGATGTGCGGAACGCGACGCAGCGCATCGGTCTCGCCCGACAGGCGGTCGAGGAAGGCGGTATCCCATTCGCGGTTGATCAGGCCGGCGCGCGGGCCCTGCAACTGATGGCTCATGCCGCCCGTGCCCCAGACCTGGACGTTCAGATCCTCCGGAAAGCTCTCGACCGCGCGGGCAATCGCCTCGCCCAGCGCCCAGCAGCGGTTGCCCGAGGGCGGGGGATAGGTGACGACGTTCACCGCCAGCGGGATGACCCGGACGGGCCAGCGTTCGACATCGCCGAACATCATCGTCAACGGCACGGTCAGGCCGTGGTCGACGGTCATCTCGTTGATGATCGTCATGTCGAACTCGTCGAGCACAAGGCTCTGCGCGATATGCCAGGCAAGGTCGGGATGGCCGATCACTTCGGGCACCGGGCGCGGACCAAAGCCTTCGTCGGCAGGCTGATAGCTATCACCACAACCGATCGCGAAGGTGGGGATGATCTTCATGTCGAACGCCGATGCATGATCGTTGTAGACCAGGATCACGACGTCGGGCTTCTCCACCTTCTCCCACTCGCGGGTCCAGTCGAATCCGGCAAAGGCGGGGGCGAAGATCGGTTCTGCGGTGCGCTTATGGTCGTGCGCGAAGCCGAGCACGGGGATGTGGCTGCATCCGATACCAGCGGTGATCCGGGCCATCAGCGTCCTTCCTTCGTGGAGCGCACGCCGACCGGCGAGCGTCCGCCGGCGAGCATCATCGCCTGATAATCATCCGAGGTCATGCCGGTCATCGTGCTGACGCCCTGCAGAAAGCTCAGCCCGTCACAGGCAATGACCTTGGCGAGGAAATAGATATTGCCGCCCATGTCGAGCAGGCGGTTGTAGTCGCGGTCGAGGACGCCCTGTTTCTGCGCCTCGGTCATCGGCCATGCATCGAGATAGGCGCGCTCGTCGGCCTTGAAGCGCGCGCGGTTCTCGGGCGTCATCAGGCTCATCGCAAACTGGTTCAGATGATAGCCGTCGCGCGCGCGGGCGGCGGTGAAGACGCGCGTGCCGGGAATGTCGTCGAATTCGGCAAGATAGCTCGCCACGTCGGAAACGGTCGGCATGCGCACGGGCCTTCGCGTCGGGGAAAAGGAGGGCGCGGGCAGCGAACCGCCCGCGCCCCTCGTCTGTTTACGCTGCCTTCGTGCGCCAGCCGTCGGCATAGCTGTCGCGCGCCACTTCCGAATATGGCACCGGCGCGACCGTCGCGCGGATTTCGGTCTGGACATGCGGCTCGACCGTGGGCTTCGCGGTGCCGCCGTCGGGCTCGCCCCAGAGCAATGTCACTTCGGTGCCCGGCGTCGCGAATTCCTCGTCGACCATCGCCAGCGCCAGGAAGCGGCCGGCGTTGACGGTGTAGCCGATCCAGGTCGACAGGCCGACCAGCTTCCCGTCCTTCAGTACCGAGTCATAGGGGTGCATCGCGTAGACGGCGCTCGGGAATTCGAGGAACTTGGCCTTGTCGCCGGTCTGGAGCATCGAGCTCATCACCCGGACGATATCTTCGTTGTCGAGCGCCAGCGTCACCTTGCGGCGGTGGGGCTGGTCCTTCATCCGCTCGAGCGCCTCGCGGCCGACGAAATCATGGTCGAACTTGACCATGATGCCGTAACCGAGATCCCAGGGCGTCAGGTAATAATCCTCGATGTTCTCGGATACGAAGCTGCCGCCGAGCGAGCACTTGCCCTCATAGCTGTTGGCGCTCTGCCAGTCGCGGAAGCCCTGCGAGCCTTCGCCGGTGTAGAGTGCGGGGAGCGGGGAGGGGATCCAGCCCGATTCCAGCGTATTCGACGAATAGGTGCGGCCACCGCACAGCTTCAGCCCGAAGTCCGCGCCGGCTTCGATCAGCGCATCGCGGACGGTGTCGTAATCCTGCCACGGGCCGAACAGCTCATAGCCCGGCTGACCGACCATGCCGTGGCGCAGCGCGCGTACCTCGACGCCGGCAATGGTGATCGGCGCCATGTGGAAGAACTTCAGATCCGGCGGTGTTTCGCCCATCGCCTTTTCCAGCACCTTCATCGCGTTCGGGCCCTGCAACTGGAAACGATAGTTGCGGCGATAGCCCTGCTGGTCGAGCGGGCGGGCGGCGGTGCGTTCGTCCCGCTCGACCGTCACGTCCCATTTGCCGGTCGATGCCCAATATTCGACCCATTCGATCGACGGCGCGCGACCGACCAGCTCGAACTTCTCCTCTTCGAGATAGAACAGGATGACGTCGCCGATGACATAGCCCTCGGGCGTGACCGGCGCGAACTGCTTGGCGCGGTTGGGGACGAAGCCCTTGAAGCTGTTGGGCGCAAGGTACGACAGCATATCGAACGCGCCCGGGCCGGTGACCAGCAGGTCGACCATGTGGAAGCTCTGGTTGAACAGCACCGCGGTTTCCGCCCACGACCGCTGCTCGTCGCGCCAGTTCGAATATTCGGCGGGCACGCCGGGATAGGCGTTGGGCCCGACCTGCTGATTGCGCAGGAAATCGACGATGTTGGGCTGTTCGTCGAGAACGGTTTGAAGCGTCTTGTCGGTCACGGAAGTTTCCTCTGCTGGAACGAGTGGAATGAGGACGGGTCGATGCGCGCGAGCCAGTCGGCGACGGCGCGGGTGAAGGCGTCGGGGGCCTCGGCGGGGGCCATGTGCCCGGCACCGGGAACGATCGACAGTGTCGCGTCTGCGATCCGCTCGGCAATCGCGCGCTGCTGAGCGGCGGGCGACCAACTGTCGTGTTCGGCACCGATGACCGCGACGGGGCAGGTCAGCGTCGGCAGCACGCTCTCCGCATCCGGCCGACCGAGCAGCGCGCGGATCTGGCGTTCGAAGACGTCGAGGCCGGCCTCGACCGCCATGGTGTGGAGCATCCGGTAGGCGGGGGCGTCATGCGGCGTGCCGGGAGCCATCATCGGCGGCAGCCAGTGATCGACCAGCGCGGCGGCGCCCTCGCGCCGGCCGAGGTCGAGCAGCGCATGGCGCGCGGCCGCTTCGCCGTCACGCACCGGATGAACGCCGCTGTTGGCGATCGCGATGCCCGCGATACGATCGGGGGCGCGGCGCCATATTTCCAGGGCGACCCGTCCGCCCATCGAATGGCCGAGCAGTGCGGCGTCGTCCGGCAGATGGGCGAGTGCATGATCGACCATCGCGCCGATGCTGTCGGCGTTGCCATAGAAGCCATCGATCACGATCGCATCGCACGCCGCGATCTGCGCGGCGAACAGGCGTCCGTCACACAGCAGTCCCGGCAGGATAACGAGTCGCGCCACTGACCTCTCCAATTCGCGTTTGTGAAGTTTCATCTATACGAAGCTTTGGCGCCGCGCTAGTGGCTTCTTACGACGTTGGGGAGAGCGAGATGTCGACGCCGATTCTGCACCCGAACTGGGCACGGCCTGCACGCAATATGGTGGACGGCTACTCGATCGAGATCACCGCGAAGGATGTCGCGTCGCTCGAGGCGGCGGCTCCTGCGATGCCTGCGGAAACACCGGTCGCGATTACCTTTTTGCCCGGCGAAGCGATGGACGCCCGCGTCGCCGCGGCGGTTCGCGTTCGCGACCTCGGGTTCGAACCGATGCCGCATTTCTCGGCCCGGCGGATCGCGTCGACCGATGATTTTGAACGCTATCTGGCCGCGGTGGTCGACCAGGCGTCGGTGCGGCGCTGTTTCGTGATCGCCGGCGACCCGACCGAGGCGGAGGGGCCCTATCACGACAGCAGCGCGCTGATCGGCAGCGGGGCGTTCGAGCGGGCCGGTATCCGCGCGATCGGGGTCGGCGGACATCCCGAGGGGCATCCGCACATGACACCCGAGCAGGGGTGGCAGGTCCTGCAATCGAAATGCGCCGATATCGCCGCGCGGGGCATGGCGCCGCTGATCGTCACGCAGTTCGCCTTCGATGCCGCCGCGGTGCTGCGATGGGTCGCGATCGCGCGTGAAAGGGGGATCGATGCGCCGATCCGGATCGGCGTGCCCGGGCCGGCGGGCATCAAGACTTTGGTTCGCTTCGCCGCGCGTTGCGGCGTCGGGGCGTCGACCTCGGTGCTCGCCAAATACGGCATTTCGATCGGGCAGCTGCTGGGTACCGCCGGGCCGGACAGGCTGATCGCCGCGCTGGAGGCCGGGCTGACGCCCGCACACGGCGCGCTACGCCTGCACTTCTACCCGTTCGGCGGGGTCGAAAAGACGGTCGGCTGGATCGCCGACTATGATCGCGCGCACTGACACGCCAAAGACGTCACGACATCGAAAGGGATCGTATCACCATGTCCGACATCGCCGTTCTGCGCCTGCAATGCCCGGACGCACTGGGTCTGGTTGCGCGCGTGTCCGGGTTTTTGAGCGAGCGTGACTGCAATATCGTCGATGCCCAGCAGTTCAACGATCCGGCGAACGCGCGGTTCTTCATGCGCGTCGCCTTTCGCCATGACGCCGATCTCGACGCATTGCGGACCGCCTTCGCTCCCATTGCCGAGGCGGCCGGCATGGACTGGACGCTGAAGGATGCCGCGCAGAACCGCCGCGTCGTGCTGATGGTGTCGCGCTGGGACCATTGTCTGGGCGACCTGCTCTACCGCATGGTTCTCGGCGAGCTGCCGATGGACGTCGTCGCGATCATTTCCAACCATCCGCGCGAACGGCTGCACACGTCGTTGATCGGCGATATCCCCTATCATTATCTGCCGACCACGCCGGCGACCAAGGCGGACCAGGAAGCCGCGGTGAAACAGGTCATCATCGATACGGGCGCAGAGCTGGTGGTCCTCGCGCGCTACATGCAAATCCTGTCCGACGATCTGGCGCGGTTCCTCTCGGGGCGCTGCATCAACATCCACCACAGCTTCCTGCCCGGGTTCAAGGGCGCCAAGCCCTATCATCAGGCGCACGAGCGCGGCGTGAAGATGATCGGCGCGACCGCGCACTACGTTACCGCGGATCTGGACGAGGGACCGATCATCCATCAGGACGTCGAATTCGCCAGCCACGCCGACACGCCCGATGATCTGGTGCGCAAGGGGCGCGACGTCGAGCGACGGGTGCTGGCGGAGGCGGTCAGGCTCCACCTCAATGACCGGGTTTTCCAGAATGACGCGCGGACGGTCGTCTTCCGCGATTGATATCATTCCTATTGATCCGCTGGCATCAAATAAACTCATTTTATCTATTCAATCCCGCACGATAGCTTCGACTGACATAACGAAGCTGGAGGGGTACGTGGACAGGTTGCGCGGGCATGGACGATCGAGCCGGGCGTGGGTGCGTCCATGAAGGCGCTCGATATCCTCGTTATCGGCGGCGGCATTGGCGGGCTGACCGCGGCGATCGCGCTGCGGCGCGACGGCCATGCGGTGACCGTCGTCGAGAAGGACCCGACCTGGTCGGTGTACGGCGTCGGCATCATCCAGCAGTCGAACGTCATCCGCGCGATGAGCGAGCTGGGGCTGATCGACAGTTATCTGGATGCCGCCTGCGGGTTCGATCATGTCGAGGTCTTCACGCCCGCCGGTGTGTGCGTCGCGCGGGTGCCGTCGCCCAATCTCGTTCCGGGGTATCCCGCGAACGTCGGCATCGCCCGGCCCGCACTGCACAAGGTGCTGGCCGACCGCGTGATCGCCGACGGCGTTCAGGTGAAGCTGGGTGTCACCGCGACGGCGATCGACGATCGCGGCGACCGCGTCCACGTCGCATTGTCGGATGGCAGTACGCGCGACGTCGACGTCGTGGTCGGTGCGGACGGCGTATATTCGCAGACCCGGCAGCAGCTGTTCCCCGACGCGCCGAAGCCCGACTACACCGGCCAGGCGGTGTGGCGCTACAACCTGCCCCGACCCGAGGGGCTCGATGCACTGCAGGCCTATAACGGGCCGATCGGCATCGGGCTGGTGCCGATGAGCGTCGAGCAGATGTACATGTTCGTCACCACGCCCGAGCCGGCAGGCACGCGGTATTCGCGCGAGGGGCTGGCCGCGGCGATGCGTGCCAAGCTGACCGCGGCGCCGGCGGCCGTGCAGGCGCTGGGGGCGCGCATCACCGACGACGACGGTGTCGTCTACCGCCCGCTGGAGACGTTGATCGTCGATGGCGACTGGCACAAGGGGCGGGTCGTCCTGCTGGGTGATGCGCTTCACGCGACGACCCCGCATCTGGGGCAGGGCGCAGGAATGGCGATCGAGGATTCGATCGTGCTGGCGCAAGAGATCGCCAAGGCCGACACCCCCGAGGCGGCGTTCACAGCCTATCGCGAGCGCCGCTACGACCGCTGCGCCTATATCGTGCGATCCAGCCTGGCGATCTGCCGCGGGCAGCTGGGGCTGTCCGAACCCGTCGATAACGCGGCCGCGACACGCGAGATGTTCGCGGTCGTCTCCCAACCGATCTGAGCCGAAGGACCTGTCGAATGAGCCGAGTAACTGACATCCGCTATGTCGGATATGCGATGCCCGACATGGAGGCCGAACGCGCCTTCTACGCCGACGTCTGGGGGCTGGAGCCGGTGCCGAGCGATAACGGCATGGCCTATTTCAAGGCGCAGGGGCACAGCGAACATCATGTCGTCCGCCTGCGTCAGGATGACGTGGCCCGCGTCGACGTCATCGCGCTGGCGACCACGACCCGCACCGATGTCGATGCGCTCCACGACCGCGTGATCGCGGCGGGCTGCAAGATCATCTTCGCGCCGCGTGACCTGACCTCGCCGGGCGGCGGTTACGGATTCCGCTTCTTTTCGCCCGACGGCCTGCCGTTCGAAGTGTCGAGCGACGTCGCCGAAGGCGCCAAGCGGACGATGGCCCGGTGGGATGCGGTGCCGCAGAAGATCAGCCACATCGTCCTCCACTCGCCCGACCACAAGGCGGCGGTTCAGTTCTTCGTCGACGTGCTGGGCTTCAAGCTGAGCGACTGGCTCGGCGATTTCATGGCGTTCCTGCGCTGCAACGAGGCGCATCACCGCATCGCTTTCTTGCCCGGGCCGCCCTGCCTCAATCACGTCGCCTACGACGTGCTGACCGTCGACGACATGATGCGCGGCATCAGCCGTTTGCGGAAGAAGGGCACCGACATCCTCTGGGGTCCGGGCCGCCATACCGCAGGCAACAACACGTTCAGCTACTTCACGACGCCGAACGGTTTTGCGGTCGAATATACGTCGGAGTTGGAGGACGTCGATTTCCACACGCATGAAGCACAGGTCCACGTTCCCGGACCACAGGTGATGGACCAGTGGGGCGTGGGCGTCGGCGGCCCGCAGACGATGCCGCACCCGAAGCCCGATCCGGCGCTGTTCCAGGCAGCGGAGGTCTGAGGCCGTGGCGCTCTTCGAATATTTTCCGAACTATATTTGGAACCTGTCGGTCGCGATGGCGATGGAGAGCGGCGCGCAGATCGGCGAGATCGTCGACATGTGCCAGCCGATCCGCGATGCGGCGGCGAACGGGGCCGACGCCGGCACGCCGCAGTTTATGGCGAAGTGGGTCGAAACGGCCGACAAACTGATCGCGCTGGCCGCCGAAGACGAGGCACGCGGTCGGGGATTTTCCGCGTCGGACAAGCTGGAGCGGGCCGCATTGTACCTGCTCGTCGCCGAACGCATGCAGGGGCATGGGCATCCCGGGCGCAAGGCGACCTATGCCAAGGCGCGCGAGACGTTCGATCGCTCGACGCGCCTAGGCCGCCTGCCGCGAGAGCGGATCGAAGTGCCGCTGGCCAAGGGCACGATGCCGGCGCTCTACACCCGCGCGCCAGGCGACGGGCCGAAGCCGGTCGTCGTCTATTGCAATGGCCTCGATAGCAGCAAGGAACTGCTCTACTGGTCGAAGCTGCCGCATGCGCTGGCGCGACGCGGCATTTCCACCCTGTGCGTCGACCAGCCGGGGTCGGGCGAGGCGCTGCGTCTGCAGGATCTGCCGGTCGATCCGCACAGCGAGACTTGGGCGTCGAAGGCTGTCGACTGGCTCGAGGCGCGCGACGACATCGATCCCAAGCGGATCGGCATGACCGGCATCTCGCTCGGCGGCCATTTCGCGCCGCGCGCGGTTGCCTATGAACCCCGCTTCGCGAGCGGCGCGGTGTGGGGCGCAAACCACAATTGGCGCGAGGTGCAGGACAAGCGGATGAAGCGCGAGGGCGAGAATCCGGTTCCGCATTACTGGGCGCACGTGATGTGGGCGTTCGGCGCGAGCGATATGGACGATTTCCTCAGCCGATCGACCGACATGAACCTGAACGGTCATATGGACCGAATCCGCGTGCCCTTCCTCGTCACCCATGGCGCAAACGATCGGCAGATCAGCGTCGATTATGCGCATGATCTGCACGACCAGCTGGTCAATGCGCCCCGCCGCGAGCTGAAGCTGTTCACCGCGCGGGAGGGCGGGGTGGAGCATGTCGGCGCCGACAACATGAGCTACGGCCGCGATTACATCGCCGACTGGTTTGCCGATACGCTGGGCGGACACGTTGCATGACCCGCCGGTTCCTCGACCTGTCGATCACCCTCGACCCGGAGGTCATCACCGACCCGCCGTTCATGCGCCCGTCGATCACCTATCAGACGCATGAGGAGACGGTCGCGGAGGTGCAGAATTTCTTCCCCGGTCTGACCGCGGAGCAGATGCCGGGCGGCCTCGGCTTCGCGGCGTCGGAGACGCTGACGCTGACCACGCATAACGGCACGCATCTCGATGCGCCGTGGCATTATCATCCGACGATGGACGGGGGCGAACGCGCGATCACGATCGACGAAGTGCCGCTCGACTGGTGTTTCCGTCCCGGCGTGAAGCTCGATTTCCGCCACCTGCCCGACGGCTATGTCGCGACCGCGGCGGATGTGGAAGCGGAACTGGCGCGGATCGGGTACGCGTTGCAACCGCTTGACATCGTGCTGGTCAATACCGCCGCCGGTGCGGCCCTCGGCAGCGCCGACTTTCTGGGGAAGGGGTGCGGGATGGGCTATGAAGCGACGATGTACCTGACCAGCCGCGGTGTCCGCGTGACCGGCACCGACGCCTGGAGCTGGGATGCGCCCTTCGCCGCGACGGCCAGGCGGGTGGCGGAGACGGGGGACACCTCGCTGATCTGGGAAGGGCACAAGGCCGGCCGCGACATCGGCTATTGCCACATGGAAAAACTGACCAATCTCGACCAGTTGCCGCCCTCAGGCTTCACCGTTTCGTGCTTCCCGGCAAAGGTGAAGCGCGGGTCGGCCGGCTGGACGCGCGCGGTCGCGATCTTCGAGGACTGACACAATGCGCCTTGCCACCCTGCGCGATGGAACGCCTGACGGGCGCCTCGTGATCGTGTCGCCCGATGGAACGCGCTGCGCACCCGCGCCGGTCGCGACGTTGCAGCAGTTGCTCGAGCAGTGGGATACGCAGGCCGCGGCCTGTGCGGCGGTTGGCGACTTTCCCGACGCGCTCGACCATCGAGAATTGGCGGCTCCACTGCCGCGCGCCTGGCAATGGCTCGACGGATCGGCGTTCGACAGCCATGGCGCGCTAATGGATCAGGTGTTCGGCATCTCGCCCGAACGCACCGGCCTGCCGTTGATGTACCAGGGCCTGTCCGATCGCTTCTACGGACCGTTCGACGATGTGCCCCTGCCGTCCGAGGAGTTGGGCATCGATTTCGAGGGCGAGTTCGGCGTGATCGTCGACGCCGTGCCGATGGGCACGCCGGCGTCGGCGGCGCTCGACCATGTCCGGCTGGTCGTCCAGATCAACGACTGGTCGCTGCGCACGCTCGCCGGACCCGAAATGAAGACCGGTTTCGGATGGGTGCAGGCAAAGCCCGCGTGCAGCATGGCGGGCGTCGCCGTCACCCCCGACGAACTGGGCGACGGCTGGCGCGACGGCCGCGTGTGCCTGGACCTGCTGGTCGACTGGAACGGCGCGCGGTTCGGTGCCCCCAATGGCGCGGCGATGGCGTTCGGCTTTCACGAACTGATCGCCCATGCCGCACGCACGCGGTCGCTGCCGGCGGGGACGATCATCGGGTCGGGCACCGTATCGAACGCCAATTTCCGCGAGGTCGGATCGACCTGCATCGCCGAGCGCCGCGGGATCGAGATCGTCGACGAAGGCGCCGCGCGCACGTCCTTCATGCGTTTTGGCGACACGGTGCGAATGGAGGCTCGCCGCGCCGACGGCAGCGCGCCGTTCGGGGCGATCGAGCAGCGGGTCGTCCAGAACTGATCCTCAGTCCGCGGTCGTTCCATCGGGTCCGTTGGCGATGGTGCCGAACGCGTCGACCAGCCAGGCGATGCCGGCATCGTTGGCGCGGCTGAGGTGGAACTGAACGACCTCGCGCAGCGGGGGCATGTCGAACGGAAGCGGGCGCATGACCAGGTCGAAGGCGTCGGCGAAGGTTCTGGCGAGCCGCTCCTGCAGGACTGCGACGCGCAATGTGCCGGGCAGCATCAGCGGGACCCCGGAGAAGGTCGACGTCGTCACCTCGACCCGCCGCCGCTCGCGATAGGGCAGCAGATGCCGTTCGGCGAACGACAGCTCGCGCCCGGATCCGATGCTGACCGCGACATGGCCTAGCGAGAGGAACGCGTCCAAATCCATCGGCCGGGCCATGGCCGGATTGCCGCGCCAGCCCACGACGACGTGGTTTTCGGCGATCAGCGCACGAAACGGGTGCGATGGTGACGCATATTGTTCGGGCGTGACGATACAGTCGATCTCGCCTGCTTCGAACTGTGCGATGCTCAGCGGCCCGGTCGGGCCGACGTCGATACTGATCCGCGGCGCCGTCGCCTGCAACTGGCGCAGCAACGGCGCGATCAGAACGGTCTGGACATAATCGGACGCGCTGATGCGGAATCGTCGCTGCGACGACGCCGGATCGAAGGTCGACGACGTATCGACCAACAGATCGGCATGCGCGAGCAGATCGCGCGCAATGGGCCATAGCGACTCGGCATAGGCGGTCGGAATCATCGACCGGCCGATCGGCACCAGTAACTCGTCGTTGAAATAGTCGCGCAGCCGGGCCAGCGCCGCGCTGACTGCGGGCTGGCTGAGTTTCAACCGTTCGGCGGCGCGCGACACGCTGCGTTCCTGAAGCAGGATGTCGAGTGCGACGACCAGGTTGAGGTCGAGTCCCTTGAATCGCATCCCGCGTCTTCGATCATCATCGCGATCGGTTCAACCTTTCGCGCGGTCGCATCACCCCGGATCGACGCCGTCGCAGCGTGCGTCGTGCGGGGCGCCCGGCGGGCTGACGAAATAGAGCGTCGTCGGCTCGGTCAACGTCCGCGGCGCCTGGTCGCGGTTCGGGGGGCGGCTGGCCCAGGCGATGGCGCTGCCGCCGCATGCTGCCGTATTCAGGACCATGCCCGACGGCGGCGACAGGTCGGGACGAAGCGTGTCGGCCAGGGTGCGGGCAGGGCGTTCGGCGATCGGCGCGAGGGTCGCGTCGTCGACGACCAGATCGATCGCGCGGCCGTCACGGATGACGCGGGTCACCAGCTGGCCGCTCGCGCCGGGTCGCGCACCGAAGACGATCAGCCGGCTGGCGAGCGATCCGCCCCCACCGAAATCCCAGCGAAAGCCGCGCCAGCGGCTCGCCTGCGCGATCCGCCAGCCGCGCGCCTCGCGCCGGGCCAGGAAGATTTGCGTCGATCCGTCGGCGACGAATTTATGATAGGTGATGATCGGCCGCCCGGCGCGGTCGAATCCGATCACGCTGTTGTTGTTGATCATTCCTGCGCGCACCGGAACGGGATCGACGATCTCGCTGCTGTCCAGGCGTAGCGGCAGGTCGAGCGGGCGGCCGTCCGATCGCTGCCAGTGCATGAGGTCGTCGCTGACGGCATAGCTCAGGTCGTGATTGGTCGCGGCATCGGGCGTGTCGCGCCAGACCCAGGCGAGGTGGAACCGCCCGTCCGGCCCGGTGACGGGGCCAACGAAATAGGCGTTCCGCCGACCCTCCCCATCGGCCAGCGGCGTCGCCAGCAGCGGTCGCCAGCGACGGGTCGCGAGGTCGTAGGCCACGTAGATCTCGTTGCCGTTGCCGCTGCCGCCGTCGCGATACTTCAGGATCAGTGTGCCGTCGTGGCTGCGCAGGAAGACCGGGTAGGTCATGCGCCTCTCGCGCGCGGGATCGACCAGGGTCGCGATCCGGGTCAGCGTGCGCGGATCGCCCGCGCGGGTCGTGCGGAAATAGACGAGCGGATCGTTGTGCAGATTGGCGACGACATGGATCTGGCCATCGGCATCGATCGCTGCGGCGACATAATTATGGCTGTCCCACCCGGTCCAGCTGTCGAGCCGGTGATAGGTCCAGCCGCCCGATCGCGCGCGCACGGCGACACTCAGCTGGCGGTTGGCGTCGTAATAGGCGACGACGGTCCGCTGGGTGTCGGCCGCGATCGCGAAACCGACGGCGTGCGACGACCAGACGCGGTCGATCGCCTCGATTGTCCGGGCGGCCGGCGCCTGGGCCGTGGCGGCCGGCCCCAGAGTGGCAAGCGCGATCAGGCCAGATCCTATGGCGCCCTTCACCCTGTTCTCCCTTTTTCGCCGGGCGGACCCGGGGCTCAATAACGAACCGGATCGGCGGAATCGACCATCGCCCGGTCGCAGCCGATCGGGCAGGCCAGCCACGGGACGATGCCGGTCGTGACCGTCCCACGTCGGGCTGAGTTCGGGCGTCCAGTCGCGCTGCAGCTGTCCGAGCGCCACGCGGCTCAGCACAGGTGCGGCCATACGGCGCAACAGGTCGAGCATATAGGCCCGGTCTGTCTTCCCGTCGGGTCGCGCACCCACAGAAGAACCGCGTGCGCCGCGATCCCGCTGTGTGGTAGCCAACGCCCGTTCCGCAAGCGTCCAGCCCGCACCCGGCGCCAGCCCGCCGAGGAGCCCGCGGCGGGCCATCGCGCGCATTATCAGCGGCCGCCCCTGGCATGCGACGGCGGCGGCGCAGCGCTGCTGACAGTCATTCCAGGGTACCTCTCGCGACCGGCGCTGCCCGCCAATTAATATGTCAGTCAATTGACCGGGTTCAACATATATTTATATGATGACCTCCGACGGGGCGGCCCTTTTGCGGCGGCGGAGCGGTCCTGTTGGGCCATCACGTGACCATCGCCGCAATCCGTTCGGGACTGGGGAACGCCATCATGATCCTGCGCATGCTCCGCCTTGCCATTGGCATCGCGCTTTCGGTTCCGGTCGCTGTCAGCGCGCAAACCCCGCGCCGCCCGATCGACGCCGCGGTGCAGTTGGCCGACTGGCAATTGGCCCGCATGCGCGATGCCGACCACGTCAGCCGCGCCACCGGCGAGACCCGCAAACCCCGGGCGTGGGAGCAGGCGGTGTTCTGGGTCGGCATGACGGCGCTCGCCGATGCCGGCGCTCCGCCGCGCATCCGCCAGGCGATCTTCGATCAGGGGCGGGCGAACCGCTGGCTGCCGGGCGACAAGCCCTATTTCGCCGACGATCATGCAATCACCCAGAGCTATCTCTGGGCGGCGCGGAACGGCGCGGGGCCGGCTGCGCGCGCGCCGACCGTGGCTGCGTTCGACCGGGTGGTGGATACGCCCGCGGTCACGACGCTGGCCTTCGTCGTGCCGCCATCGGGTTACAGCAATACCGAATGCCTGACGCGCTGGTGCTGGTGCGACGCGCTGTTCATGGCGCCCCCGGCGCTGGTCGAACTGTCGCGCCAGACCGGCAACCCGAAATATCGTACCTTTGCGCTCAAGGAGTTCTGGGCGACGACCGATTTCCTGTTCGATCCGGTCGAGAAACTCTATTACCGCGACAGCCGCTTTTTCGACCGTCGCGACGAACGACAGCGCAAGCAATTCTGGTCGCGCGGCAATGGGTGGGTGTTCGCTGGCATGGCGCGGATCATCCCGCAACTGGCGCCGCAGAGCGCCGACCGAATTCGGATGGAGCGGCTGTTCAGGGACATGGCCGCCAAGCTCGCCGCGCTGCAGAAGCCGGACGGCTATTGGGCACCCTCGTTGCTGGCACCCGAAGCCGCACCGCCTGAATCCAGCGGGACCGCCTTCTACACCTATGGCATCGCGTGGGGCGTGAACGCCGGGCTGTTGCCGCGCGCGACATATGCGCCGGTCGCGCGCCGCGGCTGGGCCGCGCTCGAACGCGCGATCCGGCCGGATGGCCGTCTGGGTTGGGTTCAGCAGGTCAGCGATCGGCCGGAACAGGTGCATCCCGACGATACCCAATATTACGGCGTCGGCGCCTATCTGTTGGCGGCGACCGCGATGCAGCGGCTCGACGCCCGGCACTGACAGCGGGCCGTCGCGCCTATCCCTTCAAGCATGACGAAAAAGGAAACGCACAGCATGCGCGCAATTGCTTTGGCCGGTGTGGCGATGACAGTGCTCGCCACCGCCGTGGGGGCGCAGGACGCTCTGCGCATCGCGCCGGTCCAGATCGATCTGAGCCGACCGGAATGGGAGAACCCTGCGGTCAACGCGATCAACCGGCTGCCGGCGCGGGCAACCGGCTTCCCCTTCGAAAGTCGCGACAAGGCGCTGGCCGGTCACCGCACCCAATCGTCGCGCTTCCTGTCGCTGAACGGCGATTGGAAATTCGCCTTCTCGCCCAACGCGATCGACCTGCCGAAGGGCTTCGAGCGTCCCGACTATGACGTATCGGGCTGGAAGAGCATCAAGGTGCCGGCGATGTGGCAGGCGCAAGGGTATGACCAGGCGCGCTACAACAACATCACCTATCCGTTCCCGATGGACCGGCCCTTCATCCCGCACGCGGCCAACCCGGTCGGCTCCTATCGCCGCGACGTCACGTTGCCGGCGAACTGGACGGGACAGGACGTCATCCTGCACATCGGTGCGGCAGGGGCGGCCTATTATGTCTGGGTCAACGGCGAGAAGGTGGGTTACGCCGAGGATTCGAAACTGCCGAGCGAGTTCGACGTCACTCGTTACGTGAAGCCGGGCCGCAACACCGTCGCAATTCAGGTGTATCGCTGGGCGGACGGCAGCTATCTGGAGGACCAGGATTTCTGGCGCGTCTCGGGAATCGAGCGCGAGGTCTATCTGATGGCGGCGCCGGCCATGCGGGTGCGCGATTTCTTCGTGCACGCCGGGCTGGACGACAGCTATCGAACCGGAAAGCTGGCCGTCGACGTCGCGGTCACGCCGGGGGCGGCGACCACCGCGCGCTATGTCCTGCGCGACGGCGATCGCACCGTGGCCGAGGGGCGTGCCGCGGTGCCGGCGGGCAAGGCCGAGCGCAGCGTCACGCTGACCGGTACGGTGCCCGGCGTGCGGCCATGGACCGCGGAAACGCCTAACCTCTACATGCTGCTGGTCGAGCTCTACGACGCGAAGGGGGTGATCCTGCAATCGACCTACAGCCGCATCGGCTTTCGCACCGTCGAGATGAAGAACGGCCTGGTGTCGGTCAACGGCCGCCCCATCACCATCCGCGGGGTCAACCGCCACGAACATGATCCCGAGACGTTCCACGTCGTCAGCCGCGAATCGATGGAACGAGATATCCGGCTGATGAAGCAGGCGAACGTCAACGCCATCCGGACGTCGCACTATCCCAACGATCCATATCTCTACGAACTCGCCGACCGCTACGGTCTGTACGTGATGGACGAGGCGAATATCGAGAGCCACGCGTACATGGACTATGCCAACCGCCGCCCCCGGCAGCGCGGTGAAATCCAGGTCGGGTTCGACCCGGCGTGGAAGACGGCGCATGTCGAGCGCGTCACCAACATGGTGGAGCGCGACAAGAACCATCCGTCGGTGATCTTCTGGTCGTCGGGGAACGAGGCCGGGATCGGCCCGTCCTTCGCCGCCGCGGCGAAAGCGGCCAAGACGCGCGATCCGGGACGCCTGATCAGCTACCTCGGCTGGGGGACGTGGGACGGCATTTCGGACCACCGCCCGAACTGGTACGCCGACATCTATGCGCCGATGTACGATCCGGCGGTCAAACTGTCGGACTATGCGAAGAACTGGAATTTCCAGCAGCCGCTGATCCAGTGCGAATATGCGCACATGATGGGCAATTCGGGCGGCAATCTGAAGGAATATTGGGACACCATCTACGCGCACCCCGACAAGTTGCAGGGCGGCTTCATCTGGGATTGGGTCGACCAATCGATGTACCGTTACACGAAGGACGGCACGCGTTACTGGGGGGACGGTGGCGAATATGGGCCGAACCCGGGCGGGGACATCGAGTTCGGTGACGGCGTGCTCCAGGCCGATCGGACACCCAATCCGGCCTTCTACGAAATGCGCAAGGTCTATGCCCCGGTGCAGTTCGATGGCTTCGATCCCGCCACCGGCCGGCTGACGGTGCGCAACCGGCACGATTTCGCGACGCTGGCCGGGTATGATTTCGACTGGGAGCTTCTGGAGGACGGCGTGCCGGTCGCGACGGGCACGCTTCCGGGCATGACGACGGGCGCGCGGTCGGCGGATACGATCACGCTACCCCTGTCCGGCGCACCGCGTCGTCCCGGTGCCGAATATTTCGTCACCATTCGCGCGCGCGCCAAGGCCGATGCAGTGCCGCTGGTTGCCGGGGGAACCGTGATCGGCTGGGAACAGTTCGCGCTGGAGCCGGCCACGATGCCCGCCCGCGTCGCATCCGGCGGAGCCGTGCGCGTGGCGCAATCCGACGACGCGATTACCCTGTCCGCGGGCGAGGCGGCGCTGGCGGTCGATCGGCGCACCGGGCTGATCGCGCGCTACACGGTCCAGGGGCGTGCGCTGGCGTCGGGCGGCGCACCGCATTTCTGGCGCGCGGTGACCGACAACGACCTGGGCGTAGGATCGGCGCGCCTGATCGCGCCGTGGAAGGCGATGAGCGAAACGCGCGCCGTCCGGTCGGTAACCAGCCGTGCGATCGACGGCGGCGGCGCGGAGATCCGGGTCGAATATGGGCTGGGCGACAATGCCGCGACCTTTACCACGACCTACACAATGGCCGGCGACGGATCGGTCGACGTGGCGGGCGCGCTGACGCCGATCAAGCCGGACCTGCCGCCACCGTTCCGGATCGGCCTGGCGTTCGACATGCCGACCGACATCACGACCGTCGAATGGTATGGCCGCGGCCCGCACGAAAGCTATGTCGATCGCAAGACATCCGCTCCGATCGGATTGTGGCGCGGGGCGATCGCGGCGCAGAATCACGATTACATCCGTCCGCAGGAAACCGGCAACAAGGTCGACGTGCGCTGGATGGAGTTGTCCGGCGCCGGGCGCGGCCTGCGCGTGCAGGGCGACCGCCCACTGATGATGAACGCGCTCGCCTTCCCCTACGAGGATCTAGACCGCAAGACACCGGGGACGTGGAAGTCGAGCGACGTGAAACCGCATGGGCACGTCACGTTGCTGGTCGACGCCGCGCAATGGGGTGTCGGGGGCGATACCCAGTGGAGCGATTTCGGCAAGCCGTTGCCCGCCTATCGCACCAAGGCGGAGGCGACGCGCGTGACGTTCCGGCTGGCACCGTTCGCAGGGGAGGGGACGAAGCCCGCGCGGGCCCGGCCAGCCCAGGCGACCGGGTCGCTGCGCGCCGAAATCGGGTCGTGACGCCGTGCCTGCGTCACGGCGCGCCGATCGTGAAGGCGTAGGTCAGCCGACGTACGGGGACCCGGTATTTCATGTGCGGGCGACCATCGATGTTCCAGCCGGTGTCGCCGCCGACGCCGGCTTGAGCGGCATCGACTAGCAGGGTGCCCTGTCCCGTCGGCGTACGGGGCGTCAGAGCCGCGGAATAGGGTAGCACATTGACCGACAAGGGCTGCACGCCGGTAATCCGTACTCCGGGCACGCCCGCACCGTTGAGGTCGATCCAGCGCACATCCTGTTTCGCGCCGCTCTCCTGAGGTCGGGCATACGCGTGGATCTGGTCGGCCAGCGCCCCCTGCCATACGGCGATCAGCGCGCCGCTCTTGCGATCCGCGTAGGTTTCCTGCGGGCCGCGACCGAACCAGCGGACGCGGTCGAGCGTGCCGGGGGCGGCAAAAGCGAGCCCGACGCGTAACGGATCGGGCAGGTCGTCGCGCACGGGATCGAACGCGACGTCGGCGCGCGCCGTACCGTCGGCGGCCATCGTCCACCGCGTGACCATGGTCACCGCCCCGACGCCCATGGTGTGGTGCACCACGATCGCATTGCCGTCGATCGCAACCCCGTCGGTGCGGCGCTGTTCGGAGAAGGTCTTCCACATCGCATGGCTTTTGGCCACGCCGGCGCCCATGTCGTTGTCGGTCAGCGCGCGCCAGAAATTGGGCGCTCCCCCGCTCAGCAGCGTCGTCCCCGCGCGCGCATAGCGCCGGACGAGCCCGGTGGCCGTGTCGATCTCCAGCACCGCGCCGCCTGCCGACAGGCGCAGCACGTCGCCGTCGCGGCGCGGCGCGATGGTTCCGGTGGGTGCCGACACCGCCCGCGGCGGCGACAGGGCGAATTGCGTCGCGCCGACGACGTGCCCGGCCGGAACCAGCGGGATCGCCCCGGCCCTGGCGCGGGCGCGCAGGACCAACGTGCGCTCGGCCGCGACATCCCTCTGCGGCGGGAGGGGCAGGTCGAGCGGGGCAGTCTCCCCCGGCGCGACCGCCGGCGTCGGTACCGCGCCCGACGCGACCGGCACACCGTCTTCCATCACCGCCCAGTCGAGCGTGAAGCGTGACAGATCGATATGGTCGTGTCGGTTGACGACGGCGTAGCCCGACGGCGTTCGGTCGAACGCGATCGGCGCCTGGACCGCCGCCAGTTCGTAATATTCCGGGTCGGGGGTGCGATCCGATCCGACCACGCCATCGCCGACCGGGCTGTCATCGCCGCCTTTGTTCTCGAAATCGGGACCCTGCGCCAGGAATTCGCGGCCGTCGGCGCCCTTCTTCAGGACGGTCTGGTCGACCCAATCCCAGACGAACCCGCCCTGCAGCTTGGGATAGCGGCGGAACACGTCCCAATAATCGCGGAAATTGCCCAGGCTGTTGCCCATCGCATGGGCATATTCGCTCATGATCAGCGGCTGTGGGAATTCGGGCCGTACCGCATAGTCGGCGATTTTGACGACATCGTCGTACATCGGCGCGAAGATATCAACATAGGCGTTCGTCGGATGCCGCCATCCGCTCATGCTGTAGCCGAGGAAACTGATCAGCCGCGTCGGGTCGCGCTGGCGCACCCAGGCCGCCGCCGCTTCGAAGCTGGTGCCGACGCCGGTTTCGTTGCCCAGCGACCAGAAGATGACCGACGGATGGTTCTTGTCGCGTTCGACCATGCGCTGCACGCGGTCGAGATGCGCGGCGCGCCATTCGGGCTTATAGCCCAGCAAATTGCCCTTCTCGTCGCCGGTCTGCTGCGCGACGCTCAGGTAGCCATGGCTTTCGATATTGGCCTCGTCCATGATGTACAGGCCATATTCGTCGGCAAGCTCGTACCAGCGCGGGTCGTTGGGATAATGCGATGTCCGCACGGCGTTGATGTTGGCGCGCTTCATCAATTCGATGTCGCGGCGCATCGTGGCTTCTGAGACGATGTGGAAGGTGCGCGGATCATGTTCATGGCGGTTGACGCCGCGGATCATGATGCGACGGCCGTTCACCCGCACTTCGCCGCACGTCACTTCGACGTTACGGAAGCCGATGCGGCGGCTGGTCGCCTCGATCAGCCGGCCGTCGGGAGCGATCAGCTCGACCAGCAGCGTGTAGAGATTGGGATCCTCCGCACTCCACGCACGCACCGCCGGCAGGACGGCATCGAGCCGCGCGCTGCTGCCAGCCACGGGCGCCTCGCGAGCCAAGAGCGTGGTGCGGCCGTCGAGGATGGTTGCCCGGACACGCGCGCCGGGGGCCGCATCCTGTGTCGCGACGGTCAGTGCCAGTTGCCCGTCGCGCCATGCGTTCTGCAATCCGGCGCGCACGTCCAGGTCGCGAATGCGGCTGCGCGGCGCAGCGTAAAGCGTCACGCTGCGTTCGATGCCGTTGACCCGCCAGAAATCCTGGTCCTCGAGATAACTGCCATCGGCGTAGCGATAGAGTTCGATCGCGATGCTGTTGCGCCCGGGCTTGGCCGCGGCGGTGATGTCGAACTCGGCCGGCAGCTTCGAATCCTCGGAATAGCCGATCCGCTGTCCGTTGACCCACAGGTAATAGGCCGCGCCCGCCGCGCCGATCGTCAGCATCAGGCGCCGGCCTGCGAAATGCGCCGGCACGGTGAAGTCGCGGCGGTACGATCCGACCTCGTTCAGACTATGGTCGATCCATGGCTGGTTGCGCGGAAAGGGGTAACCGCTGCCGACGAACACCGGCCCGCCATAGCCGTGCGCCTGCAACATGCCCGGCACGGTCATCGTCCCCCAGCCCGAGACGTCGTAATCGCTGCGATAGAAATCCTTCGGTCGCGTCTCCGGCGTCGGAGATAATTTGAAGCGCCATTCGCCGTCGAGCGACAGATGATAGCGTGAACGGCGAACGTCGCGCGACAGGGCGCCGGCGCGCGTCTCGAACCCGTCGAAGGTGGCGCGCATCGGCTCCGCCCCCTCCCGGATGACCTCCGGTCGCTCCCATTCGGCAGGCGACGTCGTCTGGGCCTGGGTGGATCCGGCCAGCATCAGCGCCAGCAAAGTCCGCATCGTCATGACATTCTCCACAAGCCGCCGCGCAGGGCAGGGGCCGGATCGCTATGATCTCAATCGAAGGCGCGTACGGGCGGCGACCGTCACGCGCCGGCCGCTACGGTGCCGCGCCCGGCCAGGCTGCGCGCGCGGCCATAGGCGAAGTACAGGACTACCCCGATCACGTTCCACGCCAGGAAGCGCACCAGCGTATGACCAGGCAGGCTCACCAGCAGGTATATGCAGCCGAGGATTGCCAGCGTGCCCACCAGATAGGGCGCGGGACAACGGAACACGCGGACCAGGTCGGGCGCCCGGCGGCGCAGGATCATCATGCACGCCGCCACCGCAATGAATGCCAGCAGCGTACCCGCATTGGCGAGCTCGGCGATCTCGTCCAGCCGGAAGAAGCCGGCGACCGCCGCGACGAAGATGCCGGTGACGATCGTGACCGTCGTCGGGCTGCCCGTGGTCTTCGACACCCGGCTGAGGCTGCGCGGCAGCAGGCCGTCGCGTGACATAACGAAGAAGATACGGCTCTGGCCGTACATCATCACCAGGATGACCGACGGCAACGCGATGAGCGCGGCCAAACCGATTGCCCAGGCGGCCAGCGGATGGTCCAGCGATCGCAGGACGAACGCCAGCGGTTCGGCCGACTTGCCGAGGTCGATGTAGCTGACCGCGCCGATCGCGGCGACCGCCACGCCCATATAGATGATCGTGCAGGCCGCCATTGATCCGACGATGCCGATCGTCAGGTCGCGGCGTGGGTTCTTCGCTTCTTCCGCCGAGGTCGCGACCGCGTCGAAACCGTAAAAGGCGAAGAACACGATCGCCGCCGCCGCCATCACACCGCGCGTCGCGCCATTCTGTTCGTGGCTGCCGAAGCCGTAGGGCATGAACGGTTCGAAATTGCCGCCGGAGAAGGCCGGCAATGCCAGCGCGACGAACAGCACCAGCGCGGTCATCTTGATGACGACGAGGATGATGTTGAACGTCGCACTCTCACGCGTGCCCGCCGCCAGCATGGCCGCAATCGCCAGAGCGACGATGACGGCCGGCAGGTTGATGATCCCGCCGCCGTGCGGGCCGGACAGAAGGGCTGCCGGCAGGTCGATGCCGGCGGCCTGGACCCACCCGACCAGATACGCCGACCAGCCGACCGCGACGGTCGAACAGGCGAGCGAATATTCGAGGATCAGGCTCCACCCCACGATCCAGGCAACGCTCTCGCCGATTACCGAATAGCTGTACGTATAGGCGCTGCCCGCAGTCGGGATCAGCGTTGCCATTTCGGCATAGGCCAGCGCGGCGCAGGCGCAGACCGCGCCGGCGATGGCGAAGGACAGGATGACCGCCGGTCCCGCGCGATCGGCGCCGACCCCGGTTAGCGTATAGATGCCGGTACCCACGATCGCTCCGATGCCGAGCGCGATCAGGTGCGGCCAGCTGAGCGTCTTGCGTAGCGCGCGGTCGGGGTCATGCCGCCCCGCAGTGTCGATCGGCTTCAGCGGCCCGAGCAATCCTTGTGTCACGTCCCATGTCCCCCCAGAGCATCAGGCCGTTGTCGGTAATTCGACGGCTTTCCCGTGCTGATCATTCGCTATGCGACGTTATCTGCAGGCAGCGACCACGCCGTCTCCGGCCGGTGACGCCGGCCGGGCAGCGGTCGGGGCGAGCACCTGCCATTCCTGTACCGCGACCGCGGCGTTGGTGCCGTTCGCCTGCGACGCGTCGAACGTCGCGCGCAGGCACCGGGTCGTCACCGGCTTGAACCGCGTGTCCTGATATTGCCCCGGGGTCGTGGCATAGCCCGACGGGTCGGCAACCGGTCGCCAGGCCTTCGCGGGATCGTCCCAATATTCGATCCGCCAGCTTTTCGGCGGCGCCACGCCGACGCCCGATCCCGCCGGCTGGTCCGCGAAGAAGAAGATGCGCGAGCCGTTGACCGTCACCGGCTTGGGCCAGCGATATTCGATCCAGCTCTGGGCCGGCATCTGACCGTTCCAATTCCCCCACATGTCGGGCGGCAGCGGGGCGGTCTTCACGACGCCGTTGTTCAACGCCTTGATCCAATATTGCAGCGGGACCGGCTCGTTGGAGGCAGCGACGGAGGCGGCGCTCGCGATGTTGCGCGTCGGGACCGGCGCAGGCCGCGGCGCGCGGGTCGGTGTCACCAGCTTGATCCGGGCCGGGCTGACGCTGTCATCCCATTCGACGCGGTCGAGCGCGACCGATCGGCGGAAATGCCCGCCCTCTGCGCCGTCGGCGGTGTGATAGGCCAGGTACCACTGGCCCTTGAACTCGACGATCCCCGAATGCGACGTGGTCGACGACACCGGCTTCAGGATCACGCCGCGATAGGTCCACGGTCCCATCGGCGACGATGCGGTGCTATAGGCGATGCACGCGTGATAGACCGCTGGCGTGCAGGCCGATGTCGGCCCGGCGTTGTTGGCGGCGTAGATCAGGTAATAGGTCCCCTTGCGCTTGGTCAGCCAGGGCGCCTCGAAGAAGCCGTCGACGCCGGTGATGCGCTTCTGTTCGCCCCGCGTCGTCACCATGTCGCGCTCGAGCTCGATCGCACGCATTTGGCCGAAAGTGCCCCAGTAGAGGTACACGCGGCCGTCATCATCGACCAGCACGGTCGGATCGATGTTCTGGATGTCGTTCGGCTGCGGCGTCAGCTGCGAGACGATCGGGCCGGAGGGATGCGCGTCCTTCCACGGACCGAGCGGCGAGTCCGCCACCGCGACGCCGATCGAGAACGGATCCTTGGCGGCGCTGTCGCGCTGATGGATCGGTGCGTAAAGGTAGAAGCGGCCGTCCGGACCTTTGACGATCTGGCTGCCATAGGCGCGACCCGGCGTGGCCCAGGCAAAGATCGTCTCCGGCCGCGCGATGTTGGGGTAATGCGTCCACCGGCCCTTCGCGGGATCCTTGGTCGACAGCAGCTGCCATTCGTTCATGATGAAGTCGTTGACGCCGTCCGGCGCCTCGTCCCGCCCCGCAAGGATCCACAGCGTGTCGCCGTCGACCAGCGGTGCCGGATCCGTCGAATAATAGCGGCCGTCCGACAGGATCGGATTGCCCTTGGCGATGATCGTCTCGGGCTTTTGCGCGGAGGCGGTGACCGACAGCGCAAAGAGGCTCGCCGCGAGGGTCAGGCCAAATCTCATCTCATTCCTCCGTGGGATAGGGGCCGCGACCGCCCTCGGCGATCAGGCGGTCGATGCGGCGATCGATTTCGGGCAGGGGCACCGACCCGAGCGCAAGGACCGCATCGTGAAAGGCGCGGATGTTGAACTTCGGACCAAGCGCCGTTTCAGCACGCGCACGGGCCTTCTGGATGGCGAGCTGTCCCATGTAATAGCTGAGCGCCTGGCCCGGCCACGCGATATAGCGATCGACCTCGGTCGTGATCTCGTGATCGGCGAGTGCGCTGTTGTCTCGCAGGTATTCCTGCGCCTGTTCGCGCGTCCAGCCCTGGCTGTGGAGGCCGGTGTCGACGACCAGCCGGGCCGCGCGCCATCCCTGGTAGCTGAGCATGCCGAACAGCTCATAGGGTGTCGCGTACATCCCCATGTCCTCGCCCAGCGCCTCCGAATAAAGCGCCCAGCCTTCGCCGTAAGCGGACAGATAGGCGTCGCGGCGGAACGCGGGCAGCGCAGTGTTCTCGGCAGCCAGCGGCATCTGCATCGCATGGCCCGGCGCACTTTCGTGCAGCGTCAGCGCGGGCAGCGAATAGAGCGGGCGGGCCGGCAGATTATAGGTGTTGACCAGATAGATGCCGGGCCCGCCGCGCCCGCCGGTATAGAAGGGGGCGAGGTCATCGGGCACCGGTCGAATGGCGAACCGACTGCGCGGCAGCCGCCCGAACCAGTTTGCTGCCTTTCCATCGAAGGTTTTGGCCAACCACGCGGCGCGGTTGAGCAAATCCTGCGGCGTCTTGGCGTAGAATTGCGGATCCGTGCGCAGGAAGGTCAGAAAGGCCGGCAGATCGCCCTTGAAACCGACTTGCGTCATGACGTCCTGCATCCGCGCGCGGATTTTGGCGACTTCGGCCAGGCCGATCGCATGGATCTGGTCAGGCGTCAGGTCGAGTGTCGTGAACTCGCGGATCTTCGACTGATAATAGGCGCGTCCGTCGGGGAGCGCATAGGCGGCGAGCGTGGTGCGCGCGCCTGGAATATATTCGTCGCGAAGGAAGCTGCGCAGCGCGACATGCGCCGGAACGACCGCGTCGCGGATCGCGGCTGCACCCTCGGCGCGCAACGCCGCCTGCGTCGCAGCCGGAATGGCCGCGGGCATCGTTGCAAAGGGCGTGTAGAACGGCGAGGCTTCGGGTGTCGACGCTTCCGCCACCTGCGCAACACCGATGTCGCGCCCCTTGAGCGTGATCGCTGGCGGCGTGAAGCCCCGCCGCAGCCCAGCCCGCATGTTGGCGGTCTGCTGCGCGAAATAGCGCGGTATATCGCGCATCATCGCGATGTAGTTGCGATAATCCGCTTCGGTCCGGAACGTGCCGCGGGACCAGTCGAGAACCTCGCCCCAGAAGCTGGTGTCCGAATTCAGCGGCTTTTCAAATTCGCGGTACCGTTGCTCGGCGAGCAGGGCGTCGATCTGGCCCTTGTACACGGCGTAATCGATCTGGGCGTCGGCGCTGAGTGTCGCAGGCTTGATCGTGGCGAGCTGGCGCGACACCGCGGTCCAGCGCGCCAGCCGCGCGGACTGGGCCGCCGGGCCGACGTTGGGCAGGCGCGCCGCGGCGGTCGCGGGGCGATCTTCCGATGGGGCCTGCTGCGCCAGCCGCCAGCTGTATTCCGCTTCATAGATCGATTTGAACCGCGCGTCGGCGGTCGTCGCCGTGGCGCGGTGCTGCGCGCTGGTCGGCGGCGCAATCGCCACCGCAGCGATGGCCGCCATCATGATCAAACCGCGTTGCTTCATTCGCTCCCGCCCCCGTCCAACGCCATGATGTCGGCATAGAGCGCTGCGGGTATGACGACCCCCTCGCGCAGGCTGACGTCGCGCGCGGCATAGCGCCGGTCCGACGGCAGTCGGGCACCCTGCGCGGTAATCGCGTCGAACATCGACTCCGCCCGGGCCAGATGCCGGTCGACGTCGCCGCCCAGAAACCCGGCTGGATCGATCGCGATGATCAGTTCGCCGCCGATCGGCGAGCCGCCGCGGCCGGCGTCCTTGGCGATCGATTCGGCCGACGTCATCTCGCCGATCAGCGGCCCGGCCATCAGCTCGACCATCGCCGCCAGCGCCGATCCCTTGTGCCCGCCGAACGTCCGCATCGCGCCGTCGAGCACCGCCGCGGCGTCGGTCGTCGCTCGCCCGTCGGCATCATAGCCCCAGTCATCGGGCACGGCTTTGCCGGCACGACGGTGCAGTTCGATCTCGCCGCGCGCGACAGCACTCGTCGCAAAGTCGAAGACGAACGGCGTCCGCCCCGGGCGGGGCCAGCCGAAGGCGATCGGGTTGGTGCCGAAAACGGGCTTCGTGCCGCCCGCGGGCGCGACCCAGGCATGGCTGGGCGTCATCGCCAGTGCGACCAGCCCGTCGCCTGCCAGCGCCTCCACCTCTGGCCACAGCGCCGCAAAGTGGACGACATTGGTGATGGCCAGCGCAGCGATGCCGTGGTGCCTGGCGCGTTTGACCAGCACCGGCCGGGCCAGGTCGAACGCCAACTGGGCGAAGCCACCCCGGCCGTCGACCCGGATGATGCCGGGCGTGGAATCTTCCAGCACGGGATCGCCATCGGGCGAAACCACGCCGGCGGCAATGCTGCGCGTGGCGACCAGCAGGCGGTAGACGCCATGGCTCGCACATCCGTCCCGTTCTCCGGCGACGATGGTCTCCGCTACCGCGTTGGCATGGGCCTCGGCCAGACCGGCGCGACGCAGCACCCGCCGTGCCAGCGTGCGTACGGCGTCGAGCGTCAGGCGCACGCCGTCCGGCGCGGCGCTCGTCATGCGGTCGGCGTGGTTGCGGCCGTGAACAGGCGCACCCCGAACACCGGGCCGGCGCTGCTGCGGTCGTGCGGCACGAAGCGGACGCGGACGCTGGACTTGCCCTTGGTCAGTGCCTCGGGCAGCGGATATTCGACGTCGATGAACTTGCCCGGCTTGTCGCCGTTCAGCCGTTGCGTCGCCACCTTCACATTGTCGACCAGGATGTCGAACGCACGACCACGTTCGTCGCCCCAATAGGTCGCCTGCAGGATCAGCGGACCCGGCTTCACCTTCATCGAGAATTCGAAATAGCCGCCCGATCGCGCGTCGCGCCCGTTGCGTCCGCGATAACTGGCGGGGAAGGAGATGTCGGAGGTCAGGTTATGATCGCGCTCGGGCTGCATCTCGCCCAGGAACATGACATCGACCGACCGCGCCGCGATATCCTTCATCCGCGCCTGTTCGGCGAGGAACGCAGCCTCCTCCGCCTTCCAGCCGGCGTCGGTGAAACGGCGGAAATAGGTCGCGCTGCGGCGGTTGTACTGGCGGTAGAAGGGTACGAAGTTGAGGTCGCCGGGGCGGACAACGCCCTTCGTGGCATAGATGGCGCGACCGGGATCGGTCGGCGTGAAGGCGGCCAGGACGTCGGCGCCGACGACCGCCGGATCGACCCCCTCCCACTTGTCTTCGGCCGAACCGAGGTCGCCTGCCAGCACCAGCGGCCCGCGCAGGAAGGCGATGACGTTGTCGTTGCCCGGCGTCGCCTCGGTCCGCAGTTCAAGCGGCAGAGTGATCGCGACCGTGTCGCCTGCCTTCCAGCGACGCGTGACGATGGCGTAGCCGCGCTCGACCACCGGCTGTACTGGTGCGCCGTTGACCGTCACTACGGCCTTGCCCGACGCCCAGCCGGGGACGCGCAGCGCGATCGGGAAGCGGCCCGGCTTGCCGAGCGCCGCCAGCGTCAATCGCGATTCGCCTTCGAACGGGTATTGGGTGTCGAGCGTGACCTTCGCCTTGCGCGCAGCCCAGGTCGCGTCGACCGGCACGTACAGATTGACGATCAGCGTGCCGTCGCCTTCCCAGAGGACGGAATCGCCGTGCTTGGCATGGCTTTCCATTCCCGACCCGACGCAGCACCAGAACGCGTCGTCGTCGACTGTCGAATAGCCGCGCGTCGTGCCGCTCATCATCGGCGTCATGTACGTGAAGCCGCCGGTCTTGGGATCCTGCGCCGACATGACGTGGTTCAGGTGCGCGCGCTCGTAATAGTCGAACAGCGCGCCGTCCGGCTGCCACGAATAGAGGTGCCGGGCGAGCTTCAGCATGTTGTAGGTGTTGCAATGCTCGCAGGTCGACTCGGTGATATGGTCGGCGACGGTGTCGGGCTTCGAGAAATACTCGCGGTCCGAATTGCCGCCGATGACGTAGCTGTGATGCTGCGTCACCGTGTCGAAGAAGAAGCGTGCGGCCTTCGCCGGCGCGGGCTTGCCGGTCACCTCGTGGATGCGCGCGAGGCCGATCAGCTTGGGCACCTGCGTGTTGGCATGGAAATTGGCCAGCTTGTCCTCGCCCGCGACGAGCGGATCGAGCACGCGGTTGTCGTAGATGCGCTCGGCGACCGTTAGCCAACGGCGGTCGCCGGTTCGCTGATACAGCTCGGCGAAGCTTTCGTTCAGTCCGCCATATTCGCAGCCGAGCAGCTTCTGCATCTGTTCGTCGTCGAGCGCGGCGAAGGTTTTTTCAAAATAGCCGCCCAAGCCGGTCAGGACGGCCAGCGCCTTCGGGTTGCCCCAGGCGCCGTGAACATCGAGCAGGCCGGCGAACAGCTTGTGGACGGTGTACAGCGGTGACCAGGATCCGTTGAGGTCGAACCCGCCCGACCGGATGTCGCCCTTCATGACTTCGGGGAAGATCTGCTCGCCGTCGACGATCGTCCCGTCCTTGAGCTTGCGTCCCAGCCCGCCGACATAGCCGTTGCCGCGCTTGGCCTGCGCCTCGGCCAGTTCGTCGACGATGTAATCGGCTCGCCGCCGCATTTCGGTGTCGCCGGTCTGCTGATAGGTAAGGACCAGCGCCGTCATATAGTGGCCCAGCGTGTGGCCAGAGATCGTGTCGCTTTCCCATCCGCCATAGATCGGCGCCTTGGGCTCTAGCCCGGCATATTTGCGGAAGTTGTGGAGCAGCCGGTCGGGCTGGAGCCGATGGAGATAGCTGCGGTTGACCTCGACCGCGGTCGCATAGTCGGACGGGCGTAGCCGGACGTCGGACAGCGGCAGCGGACGGGCCTTTGCGGGAAGGGTGGTCGACGATGCAGCCGCCGCGATCCGGGGTGCGCTGGCCAGCACCGCCATGGCGGCGGCGCCCTGCATCAAGCCACGACGGGTGCTGCTGATCATTCCACTCTCCTAATATCGTATACGATCATATCAGGCGAATGAGGCGCGTCAATCGTCGAAGTCGTACCGTTGACGAAGCAGAACGGTCCGCAAGCATTTGAACCGTGACAGGCGATGTGCACGAGGGGGCTGACCGGAGCGGCGCGGTTCCGACCCAACCATCGCACTTTTCGCTTGCGGGTGATATCGTATACGATCAATCTATGTCCCGGCGCCGTCGATCTGCGCAAGCTTTGTTCGAGCCGACGCCAGCGTTTCAATGCCGTGATCGTGAGGCCCCCATGTCCAGCTTTTCCGCCAACCGCCTGCTCGGCATCGCCTTGTCTTTCGGGGCGCTCACGGTCAGCGGTGCGGTCGCGACCGTCGGTTGGAGCCAGGAGCAGCCCAAGACGAAGCCCTCCTATCCGCCGATCCAGACCGTGCGGCACGACGTCGGTGCACTGCGGGTCGATCTGCGTCGCGATACCGGAACCGTCGCGCGCCTGTCCCCGGCGGGCGAAGCAAATTTCGATTTCACCCCCAGCGGGCGTGAGGCGGAGCGGCAGGGCGATGGCTACGTCCACCTGGGCGACATCAATATCCGTCTGCGCACGCCCGGCGGCGAGTGGCAGGATTTCGCATCGTCGCGTGCGCGGCGCCCGATCCGCGCCCTGCCGGTTGCGCGGGGCGAGTTCGCCGCTGCGGACATCACGGCGTCGCTCGGGAACATCCCACTGTCGGTGGAGCGCCGCTGGGCCAACGTCGGCAGTGCGCTGGTGATGCGCTTCACGCTCACGAACCGCGGCACGGCCCCGGTCGAGGTCGGCGGGCTGGGCATGCCGATGGTGTTCGACAACATTCTGATCGACCGCAATCTGGAGACGGCGCACACCCAGGCGAGCTTCGTCGATCCCTATATCGGCCGGGACGCCGGCTATCTGCAGGTGACCCGGCTGAACGGCAAGGGCTCGGCGCTGCTGGTCCTGCCAGAGAAGGGCACGCCGCTCGAGGCCTATCGCCCGATCCTGCAGGATAGCTGGGCGCCGAAAGGCGATGTCTTTACCGACAAGTCGCCGCGCGGGCAGGTGTCGGAGGGCTTCTACGACTGGACGGTCGCCAGCAAAGGCTTTGCCGAAAAGGAATGGAAGAACGCGGGCGAACAGTGGAACACGCCCACCAGCTTCACCTTGGCGCCCGGTGCCAGCCGGACGGTGGGGGTCCGTTTCGTCCAGTCGCCGTCTATCCGCAAGATCGAGGATACGCTGGCGGCGCAGGGCCGGCCGGTCGCGGTGGGCTTCCCCGGCTATGTCGTGCCGACCGACCAGCCGGCCAACCTGTTCTTGAAAAGCCCGCAGGCGGTGCGGTCGATCGACGTCTTCCCGGCGAATGCTCTGCAGGTCACTCCGGCCGGGTCGGTCAAGGACTGGCGGCGCTATACCGTCAGCGGCAGCAGCTTCGGCCGGGCGCGGGTGTCGATTACCTATGCCGACGGCAGCGTGCAGACGGTCAGCTATTTCGTGACACGCCCGCTCGACCAGACGATGGCCGCGCTCGGCCGTTTTTCGACGACGAAACAGTTCTTAGACGACCCCGCCGACCCGTTCAAGCGTGCGCCTGCGATCCTGACCTATGACCGCGACGCGGACAAAATCGTGACGCAGGAACCGCGCGTCTGGATCGCCGGCATGAGCGACGAGGGCGGCGGCGGCGCCTGGGTCGCAGCGATTATGAAGCAGCTCGACAACCCCGTGGCGGAGGAAGTCGCCAAGCTCGAGCGCGTGGTCAACGAAACCGTCGTCGGCAAGCTGCAGATCGCCGACGGCCCGCAGGCCGGTGCGGTCAGGAAAAGCCTGTTCTTCTACGAGCCCAAGGATTTCCCGGACTATTACGACCCCAAGACCAACTGGAAGTCGTGGACGTCATGGGATCGCAAGCATTCCGAGGACCTGGGCCGCGCATATAATTATCCGCACGTCGCGATCGGGCACTGGGTCCTCTATCGCCTTGCCCGTAATCACGTCGGGCTGGTCAAGACCCAGTCGTGGCGCTGGTATCTCGACCATGCGTATCAGACGGTCGTCGCGATGATGCGGGATGCGCCTTATTACACCCGCTTCGGCCTGATGGAGGGCGACGTGTTCGTCGACATCTTGAAGGATCTGAAGCGCGAAGGGATGACGGCCGAAGCAACCACCATGGAGGCGCTGATGAAAAGTCGCGCCGACCTGTGGAAGACCGAGGCCTATCCGTTCGGCAGCGAGATGCCGTGGGATTCGACCGGGCAGGCCGAGGTCTATGCGTGGATGCGCTATTTCGGTCACCAGCCGCAGGCTGATATGACACGCGAGGTCATCCTGGCCTATGATCCGACCGTCCCCAACTGGGGGTATAACGGCAACGCCCGACGCTATTGGGACTTCCTCTATGGGGGCAAGGTGCCGCGGATCGAGCGGCAGATCCACCATTACGGCTCCACGCTGAACGCGGTGCCGCTGTTCGACGCGTTCCGCCGGAATCCCGACGACCTTCACCTGCTGCGCGTCGCGTACGGCGGCATGATGGGCGGCATCACCAACATCGACGAAAACGGCTTTTCGTCGGCGGCCTTCCATTCCGCGCCCGACATGATGACCTGGGACAGCTATACCGGCGATTACGGGATGGGCTTCTACGGCCATGCGCTGACCGCAGCGACCTATGTGGTCAAGCACCCGACGTTCGGCTGGCTCGGCTTCGGCGGCCCGTTGAGCGAGAGCGCGGGCAGCGTGACCGTCACGCCGCGCGACGGTGCGCGAACCCGGCTGTTCGTCGCCCCCGCCGGCGCGTGGATCACGCTCGAGGCCGGACGGATCGCGTCGGCAACCTATACGCCGGCGACCGGCCGCATCGCGCTGACGCTCGACCCGGCGACCGTCACCACGCCTCAGGCGCGCGTGTCGGTCGAGCAGACCCGGTCCACGGGACGCCCCTATGCGATCGACACCGGTCGCGCCGAACGCGGTGCCCATGTGGTCCGCCTGGGTGCCACGCCGACGACGGTCGTGCTGACGCCGCGCTGAGGCGCGGGACAGCGTGGCCGACTGAGCCCTTTAGATCTGGATTCGAACGACATGATTTTCCCGCGATTCACGGACGCGAAACAGGGGCGGCGCGGGCAGGGGCGGGCGCTGCAGGCCGTGGCCGGTGCGGCGCTGCTCGCAAGCGTGGCGGCATGCACCCAACCGATCGCCCCGCCACCGCCTGCCATGGCGCTGGCGCCTTTCTACCGCCAGTATCTCGACGCCCGCGGCATTCCGGTCACCGGGTCGGACAAGGTGTCGCCAGACGCGCTGCGGCGCGCGCGCGACATCATAGTCGAAATGCTCGCCTATCGCCCGGACATTCGCGCGGCCCTGACCCAGCATCGCTATCGCGTCGCGATCATGGCCGAATCGGAAGGCACCACCGATCTGCCCGAACAGGCTGATTGGAAGAAGCCGACGCGCGAGGATCCTGTCCTGACCTATTGCGAGCGTAAGCTTTACGACGAGCGGATCGGACGGCTGACCGACCGCGAATATTGGAACGGCCGCGCGCGCGGGATGGGCGGCGAGCTGACCAGCGGGGCGGAGGAGAACATTCTCGCCAAGCCCCGGACGCGCTATTTCGGCGAGAACATTTTCGTCCACGAATTCTCGCACGCGATCATGAGCGGGATCGAGACGGCAGATCCCGAACTCTTCCGCCTGATCAACACCCGCTACGCCGAGGCGAAGGCCAAGGGGATGTGGAAGGGCGAATATGCCGAGACGACCGCGGCGGAATATTGGGCGGAAGGCACGCAATTCTGGTTCAATTCGAACCGTCTGGCGGTGATCGATGGCCGACGCATTCTGTCGCACGAGGATCTGAGGGCCTATGATCCGGCGCTGTATGATCTGCTCGCACGCGTCTATGGCCAGCGGCATCGTTTGCGCGCCGACGCCTTCTACAATCACCCTGCGCGCGTTCCGCCGGGCTTCGAGCCCAACGCACCGGGGCCGCCGAAATCGACCGCGGAGAAGTGCTGAACCGCCGCGTTTGATGGGCGCGAGCGAAGGGCTTCAATCCTCGACGATCGCACTGTGCTGGCGCGTGTCGCGCATGCGGGTATAGACAATCAGCGACACCGCGATCATCGCCGTCACATACCAGTAGAAGCCACGCTCCCACCCGGCGTTCTTGAAGCTGAGCGCGACATATTCGGCCGTCCCGCCGAACAGGGTATTGGCGAGGGCATAGGGCAGCGCGACGCCCAGCGCGCGAATGTGCGCGGGGAACAGCTCGGCCTTCACCACTGCGTTGATCGACGTATAGCCGGTGACGATGACGAGGCCGCCGAGCACCAGGAAGAATGCGGTCGTCGGATCGCGTGTCGTCTCCAGCGTCGCGAACAGCGGATAGGTGCACAGCACGCCCAGCACGCCGAACCCGATCAGCAGCGGCTTGCGCCCGATCCGGTCGCTCAGCGCGCCGGCGAGGGGCTGGAGCAGCATGAAGATGAACAGCGTGCCGCCGTTGATCCGCGCGGCGACTTCGCGGCTGAGCCCGGTCGTGTTGACCAGGAATTTCTGCATGTAGATCGAGTAGGCGTAGAAGGCGAGCGTGCCCCCCGCGGTCAGCAGCATCACCGTCATCGCTTCGCGCGGGTGGTGCTTGAATAACGCGAACATGCCGGATTTTGGCGCGTCGGTGGACTTGGCGTTCTTGAAGCTCTCGGTTTCGGCGAGGCCGCGGCGGATCCAGAACACGACGACCGCCAGGACGGCGCCGATGGCGAACGGGATGCGCCAGCCCCAGGCCTCCAACGCCGCCTCCGACATCGTGCTCTGAAGCAGCAGCAGCACGCCGATCGCGGTCAGCTGGCCGCCGATCAGCGTGACATATTGGAACGACGAGAAGAAACCGCGGCGGTCCTTGCCCGCCATTTCCGACAGATAGGTCGCGCTCGCCCCATATTCGCCACCGACCGACAGGCCCTGCATCAGTCGCGCGAGGACGAGTATCGCCGGTGCCAGCAGCCCGACCGACGGATATGTCGGCGCGACGGCGATCAGCAGCGATCCGGCACACATCAGCGTCACCGACAGGGCGAGACCACTCTTGCGCCCCTTGCGGTCGGCATAGATGCCCATGATCCACGCGCCCAGCGGGCGCATGAAGAACCCGACCGCGAACACCGCTGCCGCCCCGAGCAACTGGGCGGTCGGATTGTCCGAGGGAAAGAAGTGCGGCGCGAAATAGAGCGTGAACGCCGCATAGGCATACCAGTCATACCATTCGACCAGATTGCCGGTCGATCCGCCGACGATCGCCTTGAGACGATCGCGCGAGATCGGGGCGGATGGGGCGTCGGAAATGCTCATGCCTGGCTGCCGATCGTTTCTGAACGACCGGGGAATAGCCGCAAGCGCGCCGCCGCGGAATAGTGGGGGTCGGGACAACCGCCTCGCGGCTTGCGTTTCAGATGTGACTCGCAAGCACTCAGCGATGGCTAGCGCGCGGCCATGGGACTCGACGGGATGCGGACGGCCAAAGCGTGGCAAGCCCCTATAGCGCGGCGATCGCGCGGGCGAGCGGGGCGATCTCGGCTTTGGTCTGGTTCCAGGAGATGACAAGCCGCGCCTCGCCGACGCCCCAGTCGTAGAAATCGAAACCCAGCGCGCGGAGCGACGCCGCTTCTTCGGCCGTGACGCGCAAGAAGACCTCGTTCGCCTCGACCGGATAGACCAGCCGGTCGCCCGCCGCTTGCGCCAGCAACCGGGCGCCGGCGTTGGCGGCGCGGCCGTTCTCCAGCCACAGCCCCCCCTCCAGCATCGCCAGCAGCTGTGCCGCAAGGTAGCGCCCCTTCGAGAAGAGCAACCCCGCACGCTTGCGCCGGTAGAGGATCGGGGCGGCCAGTTCGGGGCGGAAGAACACCAGAGCCTCGGCCGACATGCCGCCGTTCTTCACGCATCCGAACGACAGCGCATCGACACCGGCGCGCCACGTCACGTCGGCGGGCGAACAGCCGAGATGCGCGATCGCATTGGCGAAGCGCGCGCCGTCCATGTGCAGGCCCCAGCCCTTCGCGCGGGCGAGATCGCCGATCGCGGCGACGTCGGCCGGCGTGTACGCCAGGCCATATTCGGTCGCATTGGTGATCGACACGGCATGGGGCTGGACCTGGTGGACGTCGGGGCGGATCGCATCGGTCACGCCAAGGATCGCCTCGGGGGTCAGCTTCGCGCCCGGACCGTCGGCCAGCAGCAGCTTGGCGCCATGGGTGTAAAATTCGGGCGCACCCGCCTCATCGACCTGGATATGCGCGTCGCGGTGGCAGACGATGCCGCCATGGGGCGGGCAAAGCGCGGTCAGCGCCAGACAATTTGCCGCGGTTCCGGTCGGCACCCACAGCACGCGCACCGGCGTTTCGAACAGGTCGCTGAACGCGCCGTCGAGCTGCTGCGACCAGCGATCGCCATCATAGGCGGTGTCGAGCACGTTGGCGGCGGCCATCGCGTCGAGGACGGCTGGGTGCACCGGGGCGGCATTGTCGGAAAAGAAGCGCATGGGCTTTGCCCAAGCGGGCGAGCGGTTGAAAATCAAGGGTTTTCAATACTCCCCTGCAAGGGGAAGTGGCGCGCGAAAGCGCGTCGGAGGGGTCTCGCCCCATCCGGATAGCTGGACACCCCTCCGTCATGCCTGCGGCCTGCCACCTCCCCTTGCAGGGGGGGCTTACGGGGCGTCACACGTAATGCGGCTCACGGTCGTTCGGCAGGTTTTCGTAATGGACAATCGCCGGTTCGGGCCCGAGCGGCACCGGCCGACTCTTTCGGAACGCCCATTCGCCGCGGTCGCAATCGCCTGCGCGGACATAGCCGTTGATGTACAGACGGCGCATATGCCGCTCGACGTTGCGGCCCGAGGCGTGGACCAGGAACGGGTTCCAGAAGGCGACATCGCCCGGCTCGAGCACCAGATCGATGACGTCGGCGGTGCCATAGCCGATCTTCGCCAGCGCCGCGTCGTCCATCGCGCGGCCTAGCACGTCGGCATCGACGTCGAGATCGACGTCGCCCAGCAGATGGCTGCCCGGAACGAAGCGCATGCAGCCCGAGGACGGCGTGTGCGGATCGATGGCGAGGCCCGTCTGGACATAGGAGGTCCCGAGGTTGCGATAGGCGTGATCGGGCTTGCGGAAGCGCGAGTCCTGATGCCACGCGAAGTCGCCGCTGCCGTTCGGCTCCTTCCAATGGACCTGGTTGATGATCTGCTTCACGTCGTGGCCGATCAGCGGCGCCAGGATCTGTGCGAACCGCGGGTCGAGCCGTACCGCGTTCATCACCGGCTGGTGGTACGAGGGCCATTGCGCCATCCGTACCTTGGGCGCGCCGTCGTTACCGGGCGCGACGTTGTAGAAAAGATTGCCGTGTCGCCAGCTCGCGCCGAGCGTCGTGCCCTCCCGCCAAAGCTGGTCGGTCGCGGTGGAGAGTTGCGCGATCTCGGCAGGGGTGAACACGCGGCGAACGACGACGAAGCCGTCGCGGGCGTAGGTTTCTGCAAACGATTCCCGGCTCATGGGAACGGTTACCTAGCAGGAAATCATGTCGAAGGCGTGACCGCTGGATTTCGGTTTTGTCATGTTGGCGGGGGGGGCAACACAGACCGCCAATAATTTGCGGCGCTGTCCTAGCCCGTCGCCCCCGCGAGGGCGGGAGATGAGGTCCCGCCTGCGCGGGAGCGACGGGATGGCGGCTCGCGCCGCGGCAAAGCCGCGTCGTCGGTCGACGCGGAGCGTCGCCGGCCGGCTGAGGCCATGCGCCGCAGGCGCATCGCGGCCGTCGCCGGGCTGACGCCGCTTGGCCTCAGCGCATCAACACCAATTCCTCCGCCATGCTCGGATGCAACGCCACCGTGTCGTCGAACGCCTGCTTGGTGAGGCCGGCCTTCACCGCTACCGCTGCCGCCTGCAAGATTTCCGGCGCATCCGGCCCGATCATGTGCAGCCCGACGACGCGGTCGGTCTCCGCGTCGCACACCATCTTGTACAGGCAGCGTTCGTTGCGGTTCGCCAGCACGTTCTTCATCGCGCGGAAGTCGCTCAGATAGACCTTGACCGCTCCGAGTTTGTTCTTGGCCTCCGCCTCGGTCAGACCGACCCCGGCCATCGGCGGGTGGCTGAACACCGCCGACGGGATGCAGTTGTAGTCGACCCGCGTCGGCTTTCCGCCATAGACGGTGTCGGCGAACGCCTGGCCTTCGCGGATCGCGACGGGAGTCAGCTGAACGCGATTGGTGACGTCGCCGACCGCGTAGATCGACGGGCAGGTCGACTGGCTGTCGGCATCGACCTTCACCGCGCCCTTCTCGTCGAGCTCGACGCCCGCCGTCTCCAGACCCAGTCCCTCGGTGTTCGGCACGCGGCCGGTGGCGAAGATGACGCAGTCGACGGTGACCGGCTCGTGCCCGGTCATCTCGACCTTCAGGCACCCGTCGTCCTGCTTCTCGATCCCGCGGAACTCGGCGTTGAAGCGGAATTCGATGCCCTTCATCATGCTGATCTGGAGCAGCCGGTCGCGGATCGATTCGTCATAGCCGCGCAGGATGACGTCGGTGCGGTTGATCAGGGTCACATGGCTGCCGAACTGGTGGAGCACGCCGGCGAATTCGTTGGCGATATAGCCGGCACCCGCGATCAGCACGCGCTTGGGGATCGCGTCCAGATGGAAGACCTCGTTCGAGGTGATGCCATGTTCGTGCCCCGGGCACGACGGCACCGCCGGCCGCGCGCCGACCGCGACCAGGATGCGCTCGGCGGTGATCTCGCGACCGCTGGCGAGCTTCACGCTGTTCGGGCCGGTCACGACGGCGCGTTCGTTGATGATGTCGACGCCGTGGCTTTGCAGCGTGTTCGTGTACGCCCCGTTGATCCGGTCGACTTCGGCCAGCACGTTTTCCTGCAGGCATTTCCAGTCGAAGTCGCAGTCGCTCGGCACCTTCCAGCCGAAGCGCTGCGCATCCTTCAGATCCTCGGCGAAATGCGCGCCGTAGACGAGCAGCTTCTTGGGCACACAGCCGCGGATCACGCAGGTGCCGCCGACCCGATACTCCTCCGCCACCGCGACCCGCGCGCCATGTGCCGCCGACACGCGCGCCGCACGGGTGCCCCCCGATCCGGCGCCGATGACGAAGAGGTCGTAGTCGTACTGGGGCATGATCGGTCCTTAGCCTGCCCCGAAACCGTTCGCCCTGAGCTTGTCGAAGGGCGCATCTCCACGAGCGTACGGCAGGTGGCGCGCCGCCCTTCGACAGGCTCAGGGCGAACGGAGGGGAGATATGATGGTGCCCATCTAGGACGCCCCGGCCTTGCGCGCCACCCGGCGATGGGCGACGCTGCCGCACAAAGGAGAGGTGCGATGCGCGATTTCGACATCGTCGTGTACGGCGCGACGGGTTTCACGGGACAGCTGGTCGCCGAATATCTTGGCAGCCGCGACCACGGCGTGACCTGGGCGATGGCAGGTCGGTCGCTGACCAAGCTGGAGGACGTGCGCGACGATCTGCGGCTCGACGTGCCGCTGATCACCGCCGATGCCAACGATCCTGCTTCGCTTAGGGCGATGTGCGATCGGGCGAAGGTCGTGCTGACGACGGTCGGGCCTTACCAGCTCTACGGCGAGCCCCTGGTTGCGGCGTGCGCCGCATCGGGCACGGCCTATGTCGATTTGTGCGGCGAGCCGGCGTGGATGCGGCACATGATCGACGCGCACGAAGCGCAGGCCAAGCTTACGGGCTCGCGGATCGTATTTAGCGGCGGGTTCGATTCGATCCCCTTCGATCTGGGCGTCTGGACACTCCAGCAGGCGGCGATCGACCGGTTCAGCCGGCCGTTCCCCCGCGTGAAGGGCCGCGTGATCGCTATGAAGGGCACTTTCTCCGGCGGCACGTTCGCCAGCGCCAGGGCGACGATGGCCGCGGCGGCGAAGGACCCGTCGATCTTCAAACTGATGATCGATCCCTTCGCGCTGACCCCGGGCTTTTCTGGCCCGGCGCAGCCCAAGGGACTGGTGCCCGAATATGACGAGGCGCTGGGCGCCTGGACCGCGCCGTTCGTGATGGCGGCGATCAATACGAAGAACGTCCACCGCACCAACGCGCTGCTGGGGCATCCGTACGGAACCGACTTCACCTATGACGAGATGATGGTCGCGCCGGGCTTGGGCGATATCGGCAAGGCCGCGGCGGAGGCGATCGCGAAGTTCAACCCGATCGGCGGTGACAAGGGACCGGCGCCGGGCGAGGGACCGTTACGCGAAGAGCGCGAGAACGGCCATTACGAAATCGCTTTTCTAGGACAGATGCCCTCGGGTGAACGGCTGCGCGTAACCGTCACCGGCGACCGCGATCCGGGCTATGGTTCGACGTCGAAGATGATCGCGGAAACGGCGATTTGCCTGGTCAAGGATGTGGCCGGCGACGGCGGCATCTGGACGCCGGGCGCGCTGATGGCCGAACCGCTGGTCGCGCGGTTGACGGCGAACGCGGGGCTGACGTTTGCGGTCGGCTGAATCGGACGTCGGGGTCACAAACGATATCGTCTGTGACCCCGGTTTCGACGCCCCCACAAAGTCTCCCTTCGTGGGGATCGATCAGAATGCCGCGGTGATGCCGACGACGGCGGTCGGGCCGACGATCGAGCCGCCGGTCGTCTTCGACAGGTTGGGCTGGAGATACAGCGATTCGCGTGCCGTGATGTCGGTGTCGACATAGGACACGTTGAGCGTCAGGTTCTTCCAGGTGATGTCCGCGCCCAGCGACCAGTCCCAATAGTTGCCGGTCGGTGCGACGCTGGTGCCATTGGGGCCCAGACCGGGGTTGCCGCTCGAATAGCCGATGTGGCCCTTCAGCGTGACCGGGCTGGTCGGGATCGCGACCGCGGCGTCACCGGCGAGGTAGAGGTTGTCCCACGCCTTGCCCGGGCCGGCGACAGGCGGCGTCAGCGAACGGGTGTAGAGGCCCAGCGCGTTCTGCTTCGGGGCGTAGAATACCGACGCGGTCAGCGTCGCCGGGCCGGTCGTGCCGCTGAGCTTGGCATAGGGTTCGAAGAAGTCGGTTTCGTCCGCGCCACCGGGATACATATACCAGGTGACGCCGACGTCGAGCGTGCCGTTGGCAAGCGGCGCCTTATAGCCTGCGATCACGTCGAGTTCGAGGTTTGCGCCGCCGAACGTGCCCCAGCCCGCGAGGTTCGAGCCCCAGGTGCCGACATAGAAACCACTTTCATGGGCGATGGTGATGCCGCCCTGGACGGCGACCTCCTTGTCCGACTGCGACACGCCGCGAAAGCGATAGTCGGAGACGACACCGACGCTGCCCGACACCGTGACCGGGGGCGGCGGATCCGTCACGTCCTGGGCGAACGCGGGGGTGGCAAGGACGCTGAACGCCAGCGCGAGCGGGGTAACCGGAAAACGCATCGTAAGACCTCCATGTTGGGTCGATGGTTTCCGCCTGCGTGCCGGGTGCGGGGCTGCTACGTGGCGCTCCCGCTTACCGGCGACTCGGATAAGGTGACGCATTGTGTTGCGCCGCACAACAAAAAAGCGTCGCAAGCCGTGCCTGCGACGCCCAATTGTTGCGCTGGCGCAACAGCTGCCGCTTACGAAACGGCGATAATGGCATCCACTTCCACCGCGACGCCCCGCGGCAGCGACGCCACGCCGACCGCCGCACGGGCGTGCTTGCCGGCATCGCCGAATAGCGCGACCATCAGGTCAGACGCACCGTTGGCGACCTGCGGCTGTTCGGTGAAGTCGGGCGTCGAATTGACGAATACGCCCAGCTTCACGATCCGCACCACGCGGTCGAGCCCGCCGAGTGCCGCCTTCGCTTGGGCGACCACCATCAGCGCACAGCGCTTGGCGGCTTCCTGGCCGTACGCCAGGTCGTGCTCGCCGTCACCGATGCGGCCGAGGATCAGCTGGCCGTTGGCGTCGAACGGGATCTGCCCCGACACGTGGAGCAGGCCGCCGGCTTCGACGGTCGGGACATAGGACGCGACCGGGGCAGCGGCCTCCGGCAGGGTCAGGCCGAGTTCTTCGAGCTTGCGGTCGACATGGGTTGTCATGCGGTTTCTCCGGTTAGGGTCTGTACTTGATCAGGACAGGGATCGTGATCGTTTGCAGGAAGGCGCTGGCAAGAAGGGCGGCGCAGCAGGTAGTGGCGCTACCTGCAAGCAAGCGACGCCGTCCAGCGCCTTCCTGCAAACGACGGCTCCGCCGCGGGCCGATGTTGACCCAGGGCGGCGTCGATCGTCGGTCACGATGCAAACGCATCGCTCCGCGCCTCACTTCTTGCCCTGACCGAAAATCGGCTCCGTCACGACCCCGTCCTGATCGAGTACAGACCCTAAGGCCGGGGCGGGGGCGCCCTCGGCAAAGCGGGTTGCGATCCAAGCGCGTGCGTCGTTCCAGTCGTCGATGCGAGCATGGGCGTGGGGCGCGCGGGGCACCGACGGGGCGAGCGATGGCTCCGACACCATGTGCAGCCGGTGCACGTGCGGCGCGTGCTTGGCCACGGATTCGTGGTGGACGGCCAGATCGTCGACGAACACGGTGACGCTCGGGGAATATTCCTCGATCAGCCGCGCGACCGGCGCACCCTTGCCGCCCTGATTGCATTCGACGCGGTGGGCGATGCCGTGTGTTTCCAGCTGAGCGATTCGCGCCTCGCGACAATGGTCGTGCAGATTGGTCAGCACGACGATGTCGGCGGTCTTGACAAGCTCAGCCAGCGCGTCGCGGGCGTGTGGGACGAGCGTCTGGCGGTCCATTTCGTGCGGGAAGAAGCCGTCGAGGTACGACCACATCTCGTCCCGGCCGAGCAGGGTGCCGTCGCGACGCGTCATGCTGGTGGCGAAATCGCCGCCGTTGGGCGTGAAGTCGATGTCGTGCGCCTCGTCCAGCCACACGCCGAAATGGCGGACCATATGCAGCAGCACTTCGTCGCAGTCGGTGATCAGCAGCGGCCTCATGCGCGCTCCAGCCGTTCGCGGATGCGGACGAGGTCGGTCGGCGTGCAATTCAGCGCGCCGGCGCAGGCGATCAGGTCGCTCTCGTGATTCTCGAGGAATTGCAGCACGGCGGCAAGGGTCGCGGGCGACCCCGCCGACGTGCGCAGCGCCTGCGGATCGAGCCCCGTCAGGTCGAGCAGCCGCGCCGCACGGCTCGGTTCCTCGAGCGTCCACACTAGCGCGCGGAGCGCCAGCGTATCGTCATTTGTCTCGTGCGACTGCATCGCCTAGATTCGCGCTCGTCTTTTGCGGAAAGGTCAGGGCGGGCGTGGCAAAAAGGGTGCTCGTTGTCGAGGACAACGAACTCAATCTGAAACTCTTCTGTGACCTGCTGCGCGCGCACGACTTCGTCACCGAACCGGTGCGCGACGGACGCGAGGCGGTGGCGCGGGCGAAGGCGTTCGAGCCCGACCTGGTCGTGATGGACATCCAGTTGCCCCATGTCAGCGGGCTGGAGCTGATCGGTCAGATGAAGCGCGATCCGCGGTTGCGCGCGATCCCGATTATGGCGGTCACCGCCTATGCCGGCCGAGATGACGAGGAGCGTATCCGCGCGGCGGGGGCGAATGCCTATGTGTCGAAGCCGATCTCGGTGATGCGATTCGTGCAGGAAGTGCGGGCATTGGTGCCCGCGGAGACGGCGCCTTCAAATCCTCCCCGGCACGGGGAGGGGGACCGCGTCGCGTAGCGGCGTGGTGGAGCGGGCTCTCCGCCTACGAATCATCTGCCGCACGCCCTCTCCACCACCGCTTCGCGGCGGTCCCCTCCCCGTGCCGGGGAGGATCATCGGGAAACGCAAAAAAGCCGTGGGGCGCTCGGGCCCTACGGCTTACAGAAACCCGGCGAACCGCCTGAGGCTCTGAACCCCCGCCTGCGCGGGGGGCTGCGCAAAGCTCGCCGCGGCGAGGTTTACTTGATCTTCGCTTCCTTGAACTCGACGTGCTTGCGCACGACCGGGTCGTACTTGCGGAACGAGAACTTCTCGGTCTGCGTGCGCGGGTTCTTCTTCGTGACGTAGAAGAAGCCCGTGTCCGCGGTGCTGACGAGCTTGATCTTGACGGTTGCCGGCTTGGCCATGACCCGAATCTCTAAATCTGTTCAAAAGAAAGAGGCGGCACGCACACGCGGCCGCCGTCAGGGGAGGGCGCATGGTCGATATGGCCGCGGGTGTCAAGCTTTTGCCGGGAAATCCCGCACGTCGATCCTCGTTGACGCCATCTTAACCATTCACGGCGCAGCGTGCGTGTCTGGATAAGAAGGTGCGTTCGATATGGCACTGCGGGGCGTGGATGCGATGACACTGGTGCGCGACGATCTGCTCGCGCGGGTCGATGCGATCGATCGGCGTGCGGATCGCCTGCGGCCGAACGAGCTCGCCCATGAGCTGGAGGCGATCCGCCGAATCGCGAATCGCCACGGCATCGGCCCGGCGATCACCGTCGTCCATGCGCTCGACAGCGCCCTGTCGCGCGGCGAACGCGGGCCGCTGGTTCATGGCTGGCTGGCCATCCTGCGCGATGCGGTCGGCTTTACCGGCGCGCCGGTGCACGCATCCGAAACCTATGCGGCGGCCTGCGCGGTTCGCCTGGCCCGCTGATCCGGTGACCTGAGTTTGGACGCATTGGTACCCGCGTTCGTCGGGGCGCTGCTGGCCGGCATCGGTGAGCGACCCGCGCGTCTGGCCGCCCTGTTGGGCGAACGGCGCGGCGTGTTCGCGGGGTTTGCGCTCGGACATGCTGCCGCCATCGCCATCGCGGTTGCCGGGGCCATCCTGATCGCACCGATGCTGTCGCCCAATGCCCGCAGCATCCTGCTGGCCATCGCCCTCATCCTCGCCGGGTTCGGCACGCTCTGGCAGCGCCGCGTCGAGCGACCCTCGGGGCCGGCCCCGATCGCGGCCGCCGCGGGAAGTTTCGTTGGGGGCGAAGGCACCGCCTTTCTCGCCTTTGCGCTCGCCGTCGGTGGGTCTCTGCCCGTACTCGCCGGATTGGGCGCCTTTGCCGGCGCGATGCTGCTCGTCGGCATTGCCGGCGGCATGGGGCAGGCGTGGCTGCGACTGCCGCTTCGCACGATCGGCCGGATTGCGGGGGCGCTGCTGCTTTTGACCGGCATCACTGTTGGTCTTGCCGGGCTGCGACTGATCTAGCGTTCCGATCACACAGCCGATCCAATTGCGCCCTTCCGGGGGGAGCGTTTCGCGCGCCAGGTCGTTACTGATACGAAACCGACGTTCACCTACCGGAGACTTTTCGTGGCCGATGCCAACCCCGCCCCGCTCGCGACCCCGACCGACCTCAATCGCAACGACACGCGCAGCGTTGCCGATGCGCTCAATTCGTCGCTCGCGGATTGCTACGCGCTGTATCTGAAGACCAAGAATTTTCACTGGCACGTCTCGGGCCCGCATTTCCGCGATTATCACCTGTTGCTCGACGATCAGGCGGCGCAGATCCTGGGCGTGACCGACGCGATCGCCGAGCGCGTGCGCAAGACCGGCAACCTGACCCTGCGCTCGATCGGCGACATCGCGCGCCGCCAGACGCTGAAGGACAATGACGCCGAGTTCGTGACCGCCGCCGACATGCTGGCCGAATTGCGCGAGGACAATCTGAAGCTCGTCGAATCCTTCCGCGTCGTGAAGGAAGCCGCCGAGGACGCGAAGGACAATGCGACCAGCGGAATCGTCGATGAATGGACCGACCAGGCCGAGGAGCGGGCGTGGTTCCTGTTCGAGGCCAGCCGCAAGGGGTGAGCCGCTTCGCCGGGCGCAGTCAGCGCTGCGCCCGGTTTGCCCCTGTCAGCGTCAGCAGCCAGATGTCGGGCGGCGCGTTCAGCCGCAGCGGCAGCACGCTGGTCCCGACGCCTGCCCCGATGATCGTCGCGCGCCCTCTTTCGCGAACGATTCCGCAGAGATAGCGCGCGCCATAGGCCGATGGGATTTCGAGCGGACCGTAGAGCGGCAGCACGATCTGCCCGCAGTGCGTGTGGCTGGTGACGACCAGCGGGGCGTCGGTGGGCAGATCGGGAACAACGTCGGGCCCATGGCTGACGACCAACCGCGGACCCGGCAGCGTTCGCGCCGACGCCATCGCTGCGTCGATGCGGTCATGCTTGGTATAGCGATCGTCGATCCCCACGACGGTCAGCACGCCAAAACGCTGAGCGCGATTGTCGAGAATGGTGACGCCCGCCGCAGCCAGTGCCGCGCGCACCGGGCCGACACCCGTCCAATGGTCGTGATTGCCCATCACTGCCACCGTGCCGACCCGCGGGGTCAGTTGCCGAAGTGGCGCCACCAGCAGCGGTGCACGGTCAGACGACAGGCCTTTGTCATGCCCCGCGATGAAATCGCCTGCCAGCACGACGACGTCTGGCCTCAGCGCGTTGATCTGTGCGACGATCCCGGTCAATCGCGCGTCATCCATCGCCAGGCTGCCGATATGGATGTCGCCGATCACCGCGACCGTCATCGGCGCGGTCGACGCTGGCCAGCCGGGCAGGTCGACTGTCGCGCGGCGCACGACCGGCGCTTGCCGCGCTTCGAAAAACATCCAGCCGAGCAGAACGATGCCGAACATTCCGGCGGCAACAGCAAGGCGGACCAGGACGCGCATCACCCTCGCTTAGATTGACCGATCCTGCGCCACCACCCCGTTCAAGCCGAGCCTGTCGAAACGCCGTTCTGCGATAAACACACAGGTCGCTTGCGGACCGAAGGACGGTGCCTCGGCAGGCTCAGCACGAACGGTAGAAGAAAGGACACGACGCCACCCGCGGAACCGGATGCGCTCGCCCATGTTAGCCCTTCATGCGCGCGTTTGCCGACCTGCTTGATTCGCTCATCTACACACGGTCGCGCAATGCGAAGCTGAAGCTGATCGGCGATTATCTGCGTGTCACGGCGGACCCCGATCGCGGCTGGGCGATGGCGGCGCTGACGGGGGAACTCGACCTGCCGGCGGTGAAGCCCGCCGTCATCCGCGCGATGGTCGACGAGCGGGTCGACCCGGTCCTGTTCCGCATGAGCCGGGACTTCGTCGGGGATTCGGCCGAGACGATCGCCTTGATGTGGCCCGAACCGCAAGGCGCCCCGCCGCTGCCGCCCGAGGCGCTGACGCTGTCCGCCGTCGTCGATCGGCTCGCATCGCTCAGCAAGTCGGACACGGCGGGCGTGCTCAGCGCCTATCTCGACACGATGGAGGCGGACGAGCGCTACGCCCTGCTGAAGCTGGCGACCGGGGCATTGCGCGTCGGTGTCTCCGCCCGCCTCGCCAAGACCGCGCTCGCCAATGCGTTCGGCGTCGATGTCGATGCGGTCGAGGAAGTATGGCACGGCCTGACGCCGCCCTACACCGCGCTGTTCGACTGGGTGGAGGGGCGCGGGGATCAGCCGACCGCGGCCGATGTGCCCGTCTTCCGCCCCTTCATGCTCGCCCACCCGCTCGAGGAGACGGTCGTCGATCTGGCCGATTATGCCGCCGAATGGAAATGGGACGGCATCCGCGTCCAACTGGTCCATGTCGCCGGCGAGACGCGGCTGTACAGCCGGGCGGGCGACGACATCACGCGCAGCTTTCCCGAAGTCGCGGCGGCGTTCCGCGCGGACGGCGTCCTCGACGGCGAACTGCTGGTCCGCGGCGATGCGCAAGGGGCGGGGCGCGACGATGCGACCGCCAGCTTCAACGCGCTGCAGCAGCGATTGGGGCGCAAACAGGTGTCGGCGAAGATGCTGGCCGACTATCCTGCGTTCGTCCGCCTCTACGACATCCTGTTCGACGGCGCCGAGGATCTGCGCCCGCTGGCGTGGACCGATCGGCGAGCGCGGCTGGAGGCATTCGCGCGGAAGTTGCCGGCGGAAAGCTTCGACGTTTCCTCGGTGATCGACGCCAGCGACTTCGCGCATCTGGGCGAAATTCGCGCGGGCAGCCGCGATGCCGCGATCGAGGGCGTGATGCTCAAGCGTCGCGACTCGCCGTACGTCAGCGGGCGCCGCGTGGGGCTGTGGTACAAATGGAAACGCGACCCGCTCGTTGCCGATTGCGTGATGATGTACGCGCAGCGCGGATCGGGGAAGCGGTCGTCCTTCTACTCCGACTATACCTTCGGCTGCTGGACCGAGAGCGGCGAGTTGTCGCCGGTCGGCAAGGCCTATTCGGGGTTCACGGACGAGGAGCTGAAATGGCTCGACCGGTTCGTCCGCAACAACACGGTCGCGCGGTTCGGGCCGGTGCGAGAGGTCGAGAAGACGCTGGTGCTCGAAGTCGCATTCGATTCGATCCACGCATCGAAACGGCACAAGTCCGGCGTCGCGATGCGTTTCCCCCGCATCAGCCGCATCCGTCGCGACAAACCGGCGGCGGAAGCCGATACGGTTGCCGCGCTCGAACGGCTGGTGACCTGAGCCGGGGTACGAATTTTTCGGGGTGGTTGGGGCAGGGCGGTCCGCTTAGGTCTGCCGCATGAGTACGCCGCCGACGGACGACTTTTGGGGGCTGACCGCGAGGGAAAAGCAGACGCTGCGGCTGATCGTGCGCGGACACGACGCCAAGTCGATCGCGCGCAGCCTCGACCTGTCGGTCCACACGATCAACGAACGGCTGCGCGACGCGCGCCGCAAGATGGCGGTGGCAAGCAGTCGTGAAGCCGCGCGGATGCTGTTCGAGGCGGAAGGTGCGATCCCCGAAAAACTGGGGGACGGACAAATCGGGGCAGACCCGGTCGCGATACCGGTCGATCACGCGGCAGGGCCGGCACGGCGCCGGCCTGCCCTTATCACCGGAGTGTTGCTCATGACCATCCTGTTCGGCCTCGCGGCGCTGATCGCCGCGCCCTCCGCCACGCAAGCGCCGGCATCGACGGAAGCCGTCAAGACCGACGTTGTGCAGGCGGCGCGAAGCTGGCTCGAACTGCTCGACCAGAGCAAATGGGAAGCAAGCTATCGCGGTACCGGCAGCGCGTTTCAAAAGCTCAATACGCTGAAGTTGTGGACCGACGTGTCCGAACGCGTGCGCACGCCGCTGGGTGCGGTCGTGTCGCGTACCCTGCTCAGCCAGGAAAACCTACCCGCTCCCCCCGACGGCTACGAAGTCGTCAAGTTCCGCACTCGTTTCGCCAATTCGGGCGAGGTGACCGAGACGGTGACGTTCGAACGTGAAGCGGGCGCGTGGCGGGTTGTTGGGGTCACGGTGGGGTAGCATCAGTCGTTCCCCGGCGAAGGCCGAGGTCCCGTTTCGACCTGTGGGGAAGTCCGCGAATCGGTTGCGGCTGGGCCCTGGCCTTCGCCGGGGCACCGGACGCAGTTGCAACTTCCCTCAACGATCACGTTGGTCCGAAGTTATTGTGCCGGCACCAGCTTTATTTCGAACAGCGTCGGCCATAGCTTTCCGGTGACGAACAGCCGCCGCGCCTTCGCATCCCAGGCGATGCCGTTGAGCACCGCATCCGGGTCCCTCGCGGCGACCTGACGCGACAGGGCGCCGGCGTCGATGATCTTGGTGACATGCCCATCCGCCGGATCGATCGCGACGATATAGTCGGTCTGCCAGACGTTCGCGAAAATCTCGCCGTCGACTGTCTCCAGTTCGTTCAACTGGTCGATCGGTTGCCCGCGAAGGGTGACGGTCACTCGGCGGCGCTCGGCGAGCGTGTCAGGGTCTAGGAAACGCAAGGTCGGCGTACCGTCCGACAGGACCAGCTGGTCTGCCAGACTCGCCAGTCCCCAGCCTTCGCCCGGATAGCGGCGGGTGCCCATCGGCTTCAGCGCCTTCGCATCCCAGCGATAGGCGATCCCGTCCTTCCACGTCAGGCTGACGAGCGTCGATCGATGCAGCGCCAGCCCCTCGCCGAACTGCGGCGTGGGGATCGACCGGCGGGCGAGCACCTTGCCGTCCTTCAGCGACACATGGCGCACCTCGGACCGGCCTTCCTTCCCGGTACTCTCGAACAGGCTGCCGTCGTGCCAGACGAGTCCCTGGGTGAAGGCGCGGGCGTCGTGGGGATAACGGCCGACGACCTCGACGGTGAATCGCGGGATCGGGGCAGGGGCGGGGGCGGCCTGCGGCTGCGATTGTGCGGGCACCGGCTGCGCCTGGGGTGGAGCAGCGCCGATCAGCAGGGCGGCGAGGACGAGCGAGGCGGCGCGGACGATCATGGACGGAATATAGAGCGGCGCGAATGAATGGGCCATTGGCGACGTGCTGGTCTCACACTCGCAATCCGCGCTCCCGCGCAGGCGGGAGCACGGCCGCACTTTGGCAACGTCAGTCGTGCCACAACGAAAACGGGCGGCGCCGCATCCGGCACCGCCCGTCTTTTCGATTTACCTGACGGCGAAGCTTACTGCTTCGGCTCCAGGTTCACCGCGGCATGCTTGCCGCGGCGATCGATCTCGAGTTCGAAGTCCAGCTTGTCGCCTTCGTTCAGCGTCGGCAGGCCCGCACGCTCGACCGCCGAGATGTGGACGAACGCGTCCGGCTGGCCGTCGTCGCGCTGAATGAAGCCGAAGCCCTTCATCGCGTTGAAGAACTTGACGGTGCCCGACGCACGCTCGCCGGTCAGCTGACGCTGCGGGCCGCCGCCGAAGCCACCACCGGCACCGCCGCGAGGGCCGGCGTCACGGTCACGCGGCGGGCCGCGGTCGGTGACGGGCATCGGCTCGCCGTCGATCTTCAGTTCGGTGGCCGAGATACGGCCGCCGCGATCGACGAGGGTGAAGCCGAGCGGCTGGCCTTCCGCCAGGCCGGTCAGGCCGGCCTGCTCGACCGCCGAGATGTGGACGAACACGTCTTCGCCGCCGTCATCACGGACGACGAAGCCAAAGCCCTTCTGCGCGTTGAAGAACTTCACCACGCCGGTGCCTTCGCCGATCACCTGCGGGGGCATGCCGCCGCCACGGCCGCCGCCGAAGCCGCCACCACCGCCGCCGCCGCGGAAACCACCGCCGCCGCCGCCGCCGAAGCCGCCACCGCTGCGACCGCCGCCGAAGCCGCCACGATCGCCACCGCCGAAGCCGCCGCCACCGAAGCCACCACGATCGCCGCCGAAGCCGCCACCGCCGAAGCCGCCGCCACCGAAGCCGCCGCCGTAGCTGTCGTCACCGCCGCCGAAGCTGTCCCGCTTGTCGCGGCCGCGTCCACCGCGATCGCCGCGGCCACCTTTATTGAAACTCATAACCCTATTCGTCTTCCCGGGCCGTCCGAATCGTCTCCCAACCGTTGCGCCGGACGACGGACGCAGGGTTACGGGCGCGACTAACGCGCACGTGTAAGAATCGCTCATAGACGAATTGTCAGGTCGCCGCGAACGAATTCGACGCAATTATGGCAAGTTTCGCAGCGATGATTGCCTATCTGTGGCGCTTTCGGCACAGATCGACCCATGGAGAACTTGTCTACCCTCATCGCCGACCCCGCCGCCTGGGCCGCGCTGGTCACTCTGATCGTGATGGAGGTGGTGCTCGGAATCGACAACCTCATCTTCATTTCGATCCTGTCGAACAAGCTGCCGGAGGGGCAGCGGCAGAAGGCGCGGCGAATCGGCATCGGGTTGGCGCTCGTCATGCGCCTCGCCCTGCTGTCGATGATCGCGTGGATCGTCGGGCTGACCGCGCCGGTGTTTGATCTGGGCTGGTCGGCGCGCGATGCGGAGGGCCATGTTCTCTACGACACCGCCTTTTCCTGGCGCGACCTGATCCTGATCGCGGGTGGCCTGTTCCTGATGTGGAAGGCGACGAAGGAAATCCACCACACGATCGATCATGAGGACACCGGCGAAACGTTGGACAAGGGCGGCAAGGTCGCGATCAGCTTCGGTTCGGCCATCGTCCAGATCCTGTTGCTCGACATGGTTTTTTCGATCGATTCGATCCTGACCGCGGTCGGCATGACCGAACATGTCGCGATCATGTATGTCGCGGTCATCGTCGCGGTCGTGACCATGCTGGTCGCCGCCGACCCGCTGGCGAACTTCATCAACCGCAACCCGACGGTCGTGATGCTGGCACTCGGCTTCCTGCTGATGATCGGCATGGTGCTGATTGCGGAGGGCTTCGGCGCGCACGTGCCCAAGGGGTATATCTATACCGCCATGGCCTTTTCGGCCGGGGTCGAGGTGCTCAACATCTTCGCGCGGCGGCGTCGCGCGAAGAGGGCGGCGGGCGCCGAGTAACGCGAAACGGCAAAGCCGCTTCGTCGGACGCGCTGAGTGGCGCGCCGGCCGCCGTGGCGAGTCCGCGTCGAACGATGTTCGACGTGGCCGCCCGCTTCGTTATTGAGCGTTCAGCCTCAGCCCCCTATGTGCCGCGCTATGGCCGTATATCTCCACGAAGAAGACATCCCCGCCGACCTGTTCGCGCCCGGCGCATCGATTGCGGTCGATACCGAGACGATGGGGCTGATCACGCCCCGCGACCGGCTGTGCGTCGTGCAACTGTCGGACGGTGGTCCGGACGAACATCTCGTGCGCTTTTCGGCGGGTAGCGATTATGCCGCGCCGAACCTGAAGGCCCTGCTGGCCGACCCGGCCCGGCTGAAGCTCTATCATTTCGGCCGTTTCGATATCGCCGCGATCCGCCATTATCTGGGCGTCGTGGCGGCGCCCGTCTATTGCACCAAGATCGCGTCGCGCCTGATCCGCACCTACACCGACCGTCACGGGCTGAAGGAGCTGGTTCGCGAGCTGCTGGGGCAGGAGCTGTCCAAGGCGCAGCAATCGTCCGACTGGGGCGCGCCGGACCTGAGCGACGCGCAGAAGGAATATGCCGCGTCCGACGTGCGCTACCTGCATGCGATGAAAGTGGAACTCGACAAGCGGCTCGAGCGGGAAGGGCGGATGCGACTTGCCCAGGCCTGTTTCGACTTCCTGCCGCATCGCGCGGAGCTCGACCTGGCCGGCTGGCCCGAGACCGATATCTTCGCTCATGCCTGATCGGCGCGCCTCGATCCGACCGGAGCGACGCGGCTGATGTCGCGCGCCGCCAACGCCGAGAGGACCGCCCGCCAACGCTGGGCGGTGCCGGGCAGCAGCCATGACAAGTTCGTGGCCCTGCTCCAGTTCGTGCTGCCGGTCGGCATCGGCGTGCTCGCGGCGTTCCTGGTCATGGCGCCGCTGTTCATGGGCGGCGACGTCAGCTTCGTGCTCGACAAGAACAAGGTCGATGTCGCGCAGGAACGCATGAAGCTGGAAGCGGCGCGGTATCGCGGCCAGGATGCGAAGGGCCAGGCCTTCACGCTCAATGCCGCGTCCGCGGTCCAGCGCAGCTCGGCCGAACCGATCGTCCAGCTCGACAAATTGTCCGCCGGGCTCGACATGCGCGAGGGGCCCGCGAAGATTACCGCGCCCAGCGGCCTGTACGACATGCGCAACGAACAGGTGAAGATCGACGGACCGATCGCTTTTTCTGCCGCCGACGGTTACCGCCTGGGCACGACCGGCGCGATGGTCGATCTCAAGACCCGCAAGATGCAGAGCGACGGTGCCGTGCAGGGCAGTACGCCGATGGGGACGTTCAGTGCCAACCGCTTGTCGGCCGATCTTGAAGGCCGCGTCGTCCGTCTTGAGGGAAATGCCCGCTTGCGGATCGTGCCCAAGAGCGCGAATAGGCGCTGATCTATGCGTGCCCGCTCTGCTTTTCTTGCCCTGGCCCTGCTCGCGACATCCGCGGCGGCACAGGTGCGTCACAATTCGAACGCGCCGATCGATTTCAACGCCGGCACGATCGAGTTGCAGGACCGCGCCAATCGCGCGATCCTGTCGGGCGGCGTCAACGTGAAGCAGGCGAACATGACGCTGGAAGCCCAGCGCATGACCGTCGCCTATACCGGCCGGATCACCGAAGGTTCGCCCCAGGTGTCGCGCCTCGATGCCTCGGGTGGCGTGACGGTCACGCGCCCGAACCAGCGCGCGAAGTCGCAATATGCTGTCTACGACCTCAACCGCCGCCTCATCACGATGCTGGGCGGCGTGACGCTGGTCGAGGGGGCGGGCAACACCGTCAGCGGCGGGCGGCTGACGATCGACCTCGATTCGGGTCGCGCAACGATCGACGGATCGTCGGTCGGCACGACCAAGGCGCCCGACGGCACCGTCATTCGTCAGGGCGGCCGCGTGACCGGCCGCTTCTCGGTGCCCGAGCGCACGCAGTAGGCGCCGCGGACGAGGCGGTTCGCCGCTTTTGCGCTTTTCTCCGTCGCGGCTTTCATGCAGGAATCCTGCCAAGTCCGGGCGTCGTAAACGTTCGGTAACCGTGTCGTGCGAGCAGGAGCATTGATGACCGACGCCGCTACCCTGTCCCCCGCACCGGTCGTGCCGGTCGAGACCGCCAGCGGCCTGTCGGTCGTGTCGATCGCCAAGGCGTATGACAAGCGGACCGTGCTGACCGACGTCTCGCTGACGGTCGGCCATGGCGAAGTCATTGGCCTGCTCGGCCCCAACGGCGCGGGCAAGACGACGTGCTTTTATTCGGTGATGGGTCTGGTGAAGCCCGATTCGGGCCGCATCATGCTGGATGGCGAGGACATCACCGGCCTGCCGATGTATCGCCGCGCGATCCTGGGTCTGGGCTATCTGCCGCAGGAAACCTCGATCTTCCGCGGGCTGTCGGTCGAAAAGAATATCCTCGCGGTCCTCGAACTCGCCGAGCCCGACAGGGCGGCGCGCCAGGCGAAGCTCGACAAGCTGCTCGACGAATTCGGCCTGACCCGCCTGCGCGATGCGCCGGCCATGGCGCTGTCGGGCGGCGAGCGGCGCCGCGCCGAGATCGCGCGCGCGCTTGCGGCCGAACCGACGATCATGCTGCTCGACGAACCGTTCGCGGGCATCGATCCCATTTCGATCAGCGACATCCGCGATCTGGTGAAGACGCTGAAGGGCCGCGGGATCGGGGTGCTGATCACCGATCACAATGTCCGCGAGACGCTCGACATCGTCGACCGCGCCTACATCATCTACGACGGCCGCGTGCTCTTCACCGGCAGCCCGCAGGCACTGGTGGCGGACGAGAATGTCCGGCGACTGTATCTGGGCGAGGGCTTCGAGCTCTGAGTCATGACACGGGCATCCCATAAATCCTCCCCGGCACGGGGAGGGGGACCAGCCGAAGGCTGGTGGAGGGGGGGCGCCACGGGCGTCGACTTCGCGGCCCGCCCCTTCCACCATTCGCTTTGCGAATGGTCCCCCTCCCCGCAGGCGGGGAGGATCTGATGAGCCTCGCGCCGCGCCTCGATCTCCGCCAGTCGCAATCGCTGGTGATGACGCCGCAGCTGCAGCAGGCCATCCGCCTGCTCGCGCTGTCGAATCTGGAGATCGAAGGCTTCATTGCCGAGGAGATCGAGAAGAACCCGCTGCTCGAAGCCGGATCGACCGATGCGGTCGACACGCCTGAACCCGTGATCGTCGAGCCGACCGAGGCCGGCGGCGGTGATGGCGAGGCGGCACTCGATATCGATACCGCGTCCGCGTTCGAGAATGATTCGCCCGGCGACCGCGACGGATCGATGGGCCTGGCGGGCACCGCCGGCGGCGCTGCGCCGGAGGATGGCCCGGACCTCGACGGCTTCGCCAATCCGGATGTCAGCCTGGCCGACCATCTGCTCGCACAGGCGGGTGCAGTCGTGTCAGGCGCCGACATGTTCATCGCCGCGCATCTGATCGACCAGATCGACGAGGCGGGCTATCTGACCGCGCCGCTGCTCGACATGGCCAACCGGCTGGGCGTGCCGCTGGCGCGGGTCGAGGCCGTGCTGGCGCAAATCCAGACGCTCGACCCGACCGGCGTCGGCGCGCGGTCGCTGGCCGAATGCATCGCGCTGCAGGCGAAGGAGGCCGATCGCTACGACCCGGCGATGGCGGCGCTGATCGACAATCTCGATCTGCTCGCCCGCGGGGAGCGCGCGCGCCTGAAACGCATTTGCGGGGTCGACGACGAAGACCTGGCCGACATGATTCGCGAGCTGCGCGACTACGACCCGAAGCCGGGTTGTCGTTATGGCGGCGAGAGCGCGCCCGCGGTCGTCCCCGACCTGTTCATCACCAAGACCGCGGCCGGCTGGCGGATCGAACTCAATTCGGCGACGCTGCCGCGCGTGCTGGTCAATCGCCGCTATCACGCCGAACTGTCGAACGTCGGCGGTGACAAGGCATCGAAGGCGTGGCTCAGCGACTGCCTCGCCAGCGCCAACTGGCTGGTGAAGGCGCTCGACCAGCGCCAGCGCACGATCATCAAAGTGGCGACCGAACTGGTGAAGCAGCAGGAAGCGTTCTTCCTGAAGGGCGTCGCGCATCTGCGTCCGCTGACGCTCGCGAAGGTCGCGGAAGCGATCGAGATGCACGAATCGACCGTCAGCCGCGTGACGAGCAACAAATATCTCAGCTGCGCGCGCGGCGTATTCGAACTGAAATATTTCTTCACGTCCGCGATCCAGTCGGCCGACGGAGGCGAAGCGGTGTCGGCCGAAGCCGTAAAGGCGGCGATCAAGGCATTGATCACAGCCGAGGATCCCAAGGCGATCCTGAGCGACGACACTTTGGTCGACATGCTGAAGGACAAGGGCTTCGACATCGCCCGCCGCACGGTCGCCAAATATCGCGAGGCGATGGGCATCGGCAGTTCGGTTCAGCGGCGCCGGCAGAAGGCGCTCGGCGCAGCCGCCTGACGTACGCTTTGCATACGAATGTGTGGGCGAAGCGAACCGCGGTTACGAATTCTTCAAATTCGGCGCGTTAGCGTACCGCCCCATGAACGCCAACTTTTCCATAGAGTTGCGTCGGGAGCGCAACCTTCTGGACGTCCGCATGGCGGGCTTTTTCACGTTGGATGACGTGGCTCGATATCGTGCCGCGATCACCGCTGCGAGCCGCGAACTGGGCGGTGATCCGGGACAGCAGATCATGATCTGCGACATTAGCGAGATGCGGATCCAGTCGCAGGAGGTCGTGGAGGCGTTCCGACAGAATATGGCCGATCCGCTCTATGCGCGGCGCCGCGTCGCGCTGGTCGCGTCCGCGACGCTTGCCCGGACTCAGGCTCAACGCGCCGTAGGGCGTCGCGAGGCGCGCATGTTCACCAGTCGCGCGGACGCCGAGGCATGGCTGTTCTCGGATGTGCGGGCGGCCGCCTAAGGGTGCATCCTCGATCGGGCGGGTGTGACGCAGCCGATCCCGCTTCTGATCGAGGTCCCTAGTCGTCCTCGTCCTCGAAGCCGACCAGGTCCAACGCGCGAGCCTTGATCTGGCGCATCGCGCACCAGTGAACCAATGCGTCCTCGCGGCCATGGGTAACCCAGACTTCGCGAGGGGAAAGTTCCTGGATCGTCGCGGTCAGTTCGTCCCAGTCGGCGTGATCGGACAGGATGATCGGCAGCTCGATATTCTTCTGCCGCGCGCGTTGGCGCACCGTCATCCAGCCGCTTGCCATCGCGCTGATCGGGTCGGGCAGGCGGCGCGACCACCGGTCGTTGAGTGCGGACGGCGGCGCGAGGACGACGCGGCCCATCAGCTCGGCCTTGGCGACACCCATCGCCGGCCGCAGGTCACCCAGATCGACGCCATTTTCGACATAGAGGTCGCACAGCCGTTGCAGCGCGCCATGGATGTAGATGGGGTCGTCGAACCCCATGACGCGCAGTTCGCGAATGACCCGCTGCGCCTTGCCCAGAGCATAGGCGCCGACGAGCACGCACCGGTCGGGGTTGGCGCGCAGCGTGGCAAGCAATTTGTCCATTTCGTCATGCGCTTCGGGGTGGCGAAAGACCGGCAAGCCGAAGGTTGCTTCAGTGACGAACACATCGCATTTGACCGGCTCGAACCGCGCGCAGGTCGGGTCCTCGCGGCGCTTGTAGTCGCCCGACACCACCACCCGTTCACCGCGGTGGTCGAGCACGATCTGCGCCGAACCGAGCAGATGGCCGGCGGGCACGAAGCTCACGTCGATCTCGCCAAGCTTCAGCGACTCGCCGTACGCGACCGGCCGCCCGGTCTGTGGTCCATAACGGACCTCCATGATCTGCAGCGTCTCGGGTGTCGCCCACACTTCGCCATGTCCGCCGCGTGCGTGATCGGCATGACCGTGCGTCACCAGCGCGCGCGGAACCGGAACCGACGGGTCGACCCATATGTCGGCTGCCGGCAGATAGATGCCCGTCGGGTGGGGCTGCACCCAATCGCCCAGTCTCGCCATGATGCAAGAAGCGCGCGAAGCGGCGTTCGCGTTCCAGTGGATCGATTGCCAAGTCCGCTTCGTTGACGCCGCCAGACCTGTTTTTGAGGAGCAAGGCCATGGATATCGGTGGCGGAATCTGGAGTATCCTGACGATCGTCGGCCCGCTGGTGCTGATCGCGGTGCTCGCGTGGGCTGTCATGACCAACCGCCGCTCGCGTAGCGCCGAGCAGCGCACCGAGGAGGCAACGCGGGCGAATTACGACCGACAGGAGCGTGCCGACAAGGCAAGCGAGTCGGCACGCTAAGCGATCCCGGCGCCGCCCTTCGCGATGGAAAGCGGAGCGTGTCGGGCGGCTGACCGCTTACAGCTTTCCAAACGCCGCTTCGAAGCCAGCGCGGTCGTCCTTCGCCAGATAGCCCGCTTGCTCGATCCAGCGGTCGCGCGTCATGCGGCCTTGGAAACTGCCGAGTTGGGCGTCGAGGGCTTCGGCCTCTGCGGGTGAAAGCGCGGCGATCTGGGCGTAGGTCGTGATGCCGAGATCGTTCAGCCGGGCCGCCAGTTTCGGTCCGACGCCCTTCAATCGGGTCAATTCGTCGCCGCCTGTCGCAGGCGCCGGGTCGGACGGCGGCGTTGCAAGGTCCGCGGCGATCGTCGCCGGCGCCGGATCGAACGGCGCGGCGGTCGCGACGACCGGCGTGTCGTCGCCGGCCAGCGGGGGCGGGGCGGGGGCGACTGGAAGGGGCGTCGGGGTCGGTTCCGGTTCCGGTTCCGATGCAGCGATGGGGACCGGCGTCGTTTCGGGCGCGGGCGGCGGCATCTCGTCGAGCGTTGCGACCGGGACGCTTGCGGGGGTGTCATCGCTGCGATCCTCGATCGCATCGTCGACCTTCTGGCGGCGGCGCTTCAGACGCGCGCCGTGCAGGATCACCATCACCGCCAGAACGATGCCGATCGCAATCAGCACCAGGTTGGTCGTCGTCAGCCAGCTCGCGTCGGTTCTCATCGTCGGCCCCTGTTGCCTTAAAGTCGGATATCCGTCGTCCTAACGCCGGTCAGCGTGTTTCGCCGCGTTCGCGCGCGACTTCGCGCCAGCCGATGTCGCTCCGGGCGAAACCGGTCGGGAAGTCGATTCGCTCGACCGCACGATAGGCAGCGGCCTGCGCCTCGGCGACGGTGGCAGCGCAGGCGGTGACTGCAAGCACGCGCCCGCCGGCGGCGACCAGTTCGCCGTCGCGTGCGGCGGTTCCGGCTTGGAACACGGTCGCTCCGCCAGCTTCCGCCGCGTCGATCCCGCGGATCGCGCCACCGGCGGCAGGCGTGCCCGGATAGCCGTTCGCCGCCATCACCACGGTCAACGCGATCTCGTCCCGCCATGTGGCCGTCGCCTGGTCGAGCGACCCCTTGTCGGTCGCGATCATCAGCTCCAGCAGATCGCTCTCGAGCCGCGGCATCAGCACTTCGCATTCCGGGTCGCCGAAGCGCGCGTTATATTCGATCAGCTTCGGCCCATCCGCCGTCAGCATCAGTCCGGCATAGAGCACGCCCTGGAACGGATGCCCGACCCGCGCCATCGCCTCCACGGTCGGCCGGACGATCTCGTCGATCGCTTGTCGCTCCAGCTCGGGCGTCAGCACGCGGGCAGGGGAATAGGCGCCCATGCCGCCGGTGTTCGGCCCCGTATCGCCGTCGCCGACGCGCTTGTGGTCCTGCGCAGAGCCGAAGGGGAGCAGATGCTTGCCGTCGGTCAGGACGAACAGGCTGGCCTCCTCGCCCTCCAGAAATTCCTCGATCACCGCTTCGGCGCCGTGGCCGTGGAACAGGTCGACCAAGGCCGCATCCGCCTGTTCCGCAGACACGGCGATCGTCACGCCCTTGCCCGCGGCCAGGCCGTCCGCCTTGATGACCACCGGCAGCCCGAATTCGGCGACCACCGCGCGCGCGCCGTCCAGCGCGCGGACGCGTTCGTAGCGCGCCGTCGGAATATTCTCGCGCGCGCACAGGTCCTTGGTGAAGCCCTTCGACCCTTCCAGCTGGGCCGCGACCTTGCCCGGGCCGAACACGCCGACGCCCATCGCGCGCAGATTGTCGGCGAGGCCCGCGACCAGCGGCGCTTCGGGCCCGATCACGACGAAGCCGATGTGCTTGGCACGACAGAAATCGACGATCGCCCGGTGGTCGGCCAGGCTCAGATCGACGCATTCGGCGTGGTTGGCTATTCCCGGATTGCCGGGCGCGGCGTAGAGCCGGGTCAGGCCGGACGACTGTGCGAGCTTCCAGGCGAGCGCATGCTCCCGGCCACCCGATCCCAACAGCAGGACATTCATGGCCGATCCCTTCCTCGACGACGCAGACACCGGCCGGCTGGTAGCCGAGCCAGCGCCGGGCAGCAACGCACCCGACATGTCGGTCAGCGAGCTTTCGGCACGGTTGAAGCGAACCGTGGAGGGCGCGTTCGGCCATGTCCGCATCCGCGGCGAGATTTCGGGCTGGAAGCGTGCGGGCTCGGGCCACTGCTATCTGGCGCTGAAGGACGATGCCGCGGTCATCGATGGTGTCATCTGGCGCGGCGCGGCGTCCGCCCTGCCGTTCCAGCCGGCCGACGGCGTCGAAGTGATCGCGACGGGCAAGCTCACCACCTATCCCGGCCGCTCCAAATACCAGATCGTCATCGAGCGGATGGAACTGGCCGGCGAAGGCGCGCTGATGGCGCTGCTCGAAAAGCTGAAGGCCAAGCTGGGCGCGGAGGGGCTGTTCGATCCGGCGCGTAAGAAGCCGTTACCCTTTCTGCCCAAGGTGATCGGCGTCGTCACGTCGCCCACCGGCGCGGTCATCCGCGACATTCTCCATCGGCTTGAGGATCGCTGCCCGACCCATGTCCTCGTCTGGCCGGTGAAGGTCCAGGGGGCGGGCTCGGCGGAGGAGGTCGCAGGCGCAGTTCGCGGGTTCGACGCGATCCAGCCCGGCGGTCCGGTTCCGCGACCCGATCTGGTCATCGTCGCCCGCGGCGGCGGCTCGATCGAGGATCTCTGGTCGTTCAACGAGGAAGTCGTCGTCCGCGCGGTCGCCGCCTGTTCGATCCCGATCATCTCGGCAGTCGGACACGAGACCGACACGTCGCTGTGCGACCACGCCGCCGACCTGCGTGCACCGACCCCGACGGCCGCGGCCGAGATCGCGGTGCCGGTGAAGGCGGATCTGGTCCACACGCTCAAGACGTACGGCCTGCGCACCGAACGCTGTGCGCGCCGCTATCACGAACGTGGGCATGAGCGGCTGGCGGCGCTGGTCCGCGTGCTGCCGAAGCGCGACGCGATCCTGGGGCCGCAGCGCCAGCGGCTCGACGACCTGGCCGGGCGGCTGGGCCTCACCCTCGAGCGGCGGCTGGTCACGGCGCGGCGCGAGCTCGATCGTGCGGCCGGGGCACTCAGGCCATCGGTCCTCGACGCGCGGCTGGCGCGGGCGCGCGACCGGGCGAGCGATCTTGGCCGTCTGCTCGAAAGCGTGAATCCGGAAAAGCCGCTGGAGCGTGGCTATGCCTGGGTCGCCGCGCGCCCGGCCGGCGAAGTCGTCGGGACCGCGGAGGCCGCGCGCGCGGCGGGCGCAATGACGCTCCACTTCCGCGATGGGACGGTCGACGTGCGGCTTGAGCGTGGCGGCGGCAAATCCCATACTTCTGTCACACCCGCGGCCGCCGCGCCGACGCAACCCGATCTGTTCTGATGAAGGCCGACCCCGAAATGCTGATGTCCAAGTCCGATCGCGCCGCGAAGCTCCATTATATGGCGAACGGCTTTCGCGTGCTGAGCACCGGCGACCATGTCGTCTGCGCGAAATCGGGCGCGCGCATTCCGATCGAGGAGCTGCGCTATTGGGACGTCGCCAGCCAGCAGCCATTCGCCAGCGCCGAAATCGCCAGCGAGGCGCTCGCGCCCCAATGACGCGCGCGCTGGCCGTAGGTCTCGCTCTCGCCCTTAGCCCTGCCGCGCTGGTCGCGCAGGTTCCGATGGCGGGGCCCTTCGCGCTCGATGCCGTGCCGACCCAGGGGGGTGTGGCCCGCGGGATCGCCCCGGCCGGCACCCGGACACTGACCCTGGGCCCGGTGGCGGTGCCGGTCGCGCCGGATGGCCGGTTCCTGATCGCCTTCGACCGGGACGCCGCGCCGGCGATGGACTTGCTCGCGACGCTGGCCGATGGCCGCACCGTCCGCCAGGTCCTGACCGTGGCGCCCCGCGCCTGGCGCATCGAACGGCTCGACACGCTTGCGCGCGGCACCCAGCCGACCGAGGCGTTCACCCGCCGCCGTGCGCCCGAACTCGCGCAGATCGCTGCCGCCCGGGCGGTCGACCGCCCCTCCGACGGTTGGCGGCAGCGCTTCGTCTGGCCGGCGACCGGCCGCATCTCCGGCCTGTTCGGCAGCCAGCGCATCTACAAGGGCGAACCCGGCGCCTATCACAGCGGCGTGGACGTAGCACGGCCCACCGGCACGCCGATCGTGGCTCCGGCCGATGGGGTCGTCGCCCTTGCCGCCGATGCCCCCTTCACCCTGGAGGGCAACCTGCTGATGCTCGACCACGGCGCCGGCCTGGTCAGCGCCTTCCTCCACCTCAGCCGCATCGACGTGAAGCCGGGCGAGCGGGTGCGCCAGGGTCAGGTCATCGGCGCAATCGGCGCCACCGGCCGCGCGACGGGCCCGCATCTCCATTGGGGTATGACGTGGCGGGGCAGCCGGATTGATCCGCTGCTCGTGGCGGGGGCGATGAGGAATGGCAGCTAAGCCCATTCCCCGGTTTTGGAATATTTTTGGCGTTCGATAGCTTGATATGTGACATATTGGCTACAACCCGGATAAATCCCGATGATTGAGATCGTGTTGATCTTTTTTACGGGCCGCAACTTCGATTACCCTTCTCGTTATCCGGACGTCCAAGCTTTGGTCGTTCAGGAAAGCACCCGGCCGAGGGACGTCGCGGCACAGCGACGATGGCCGCAACAAAAGAGGGGCTTACGAATGAGCAAATTTTCGACTTATCGCGCGTGCATGCTGCGCACGACCGCTGGGCTTCAGGCACTAGCGCTGTTGGGTGCGGGCCTGGCGTCAACGACGCTGCTTGCCAATCCGGCCGTAGCACAGGACTTTAACACCGGTGCGCTCGTCGGTAGCGCCCTCGATGCGAACGGTGCCCCGCTTGCCGGCGCTACGGTTACCGTCCGATCGACGGCACAGGGCTTCACACGCTCCGTGACCACCAACAGTAACGGCAGCTTCCGTGTCCAGGCGCTTCCGCCGGGCGCGTATGTCGTGACGATCACCAATGCCGCGGGCGAGCAGGTCGTTACCCAGACGGTCGGCGTCAATCCGGCCCAGAACACTGCCTACACGTTCCGTGCGACTGCCGCCGGCGCAGCCCCGGCGAGCGACGTCGCGGCCAATGATGGTGCGGGCGACATCGTCGTCACCGGGTCGGCCGAACGCGTGAACGACTTCGCCAGCAACACCGGCGGCCTGACCATCGGCGACGTCAGTCAGTTGCTCAACACGACCCCGATCGCGCGCAACCAGACCGCGTTGATCCTGCTGTCGCCGGGCACGGGCGCTGGCGATACCGCGTTCGGCAATCTGGCTTCGATCGGCGGCGCGACCGTCGCCGAGAATGCCTATTATGTGAACGGTCTTAACGTCACGAACTTCCGCAACTTCCTCGGCTCGAATAATCCGCCGATCGAATTCTATCAGTCGCTTGACGTCAAGCTGTTTGGCATTCCTGCCGAATTTGGCCGTGCGCTGGGTGGCTTCACGACTGCGATTACCAAGTCGGGTTCGAATCAGTTCAAGGCCGGCGCTCTCGTCGCCTTTGCTCCGGACGCACTGCGTGACGACTCGCCCGATACGTATGCGGCCTACAACCGCAACGACTATGCGCAGAACATCGAAGCAAATTTCTATCTGAGCGGCCCGATCATCAAGGATCGGCTGTTCTTCTACGCGCTGTACAATCCCAATTACAACAAGACGCAGGACAGCAGCATCAGCGCCGGCCAGCGTCTGACCACGCGCAACAGCTCACCGTTCTTCGGCGGCAAGCTGGACTTCATCATCGCCGATGGTCACCGCCTGGAAGGGACGTTCTTCCGCAACGCGCAAACCGTCGAAACGCAGTATGACCGGTTTAACGCTTCGGTGAATCCGAACGGCAGCGTGATCACGCCGGTCAGCAACCCGGCGTTTGGCGGGCCGCTCGCGATCAATGACGCGCTTGGGTCGGTGATCAGCAAGTTCGGTGGCAACAACTTCGTCGGCACCTACACCGGTCAGTTCACTAACTGGCTGACCCTGTCGGCGGCGTATGGTGAAAGCCATGACGATCAGCTCGCGATCGCATCGCCGCTTATTTCGTTGGTCAGCAGCACGCGAACCGGCATCACCACGACGGCACGCGGCATCAGTTCCGCCAACGCACGTGATACCGACGTCCGTAAATTCTATCGTGCGGATGCCGACATCTACGTCAACTTGCTTGGCACCCATCACTTCCGTGCGGGTTACGAGCGTGAAGACCTCAGCTCCACGACCGACACACGGTATGCGAGTGCGTATTCCTACCTTCTCACCGCAGGCTATGTCCGTCGCCGGTACTACGAGAACGTCGGTGCCTGGAGCAGCAAGAACGAGTCCTATTACATCCAAGACAGCTGGTCGCTGCTGAACGAGCGTCTGAACCTGCAGCTTGGTCTTCGCAACGACCGGTTTAACAACAACGCCCTGAGCGGTCAGACCTACTTCAAGTCGGGTGATCAGTGGGGCCCGCGTCTGGGTGCAGCATTCGACGTGTTCGGCGACAAGCGGACGACCGTCCGCGGCAGCTGGAGCCGGTATTTCTTCCCGGTCGCGACCAACACGAACATTCGCCTCGGCGGTGCCGAACTGTACTATGAGCAGCGTTTTGCGTACCCGACGGGTGTCAGTTCGGCGAATTTCAACCCGGCGGGCTTGGTCAACGGCCTGACGTTCGACGCGAACGGCAATATCCAGGGGCTGACAACGCCGATCACCGGAAGCACCAACCTCTGCCCGACGGTCGGCCCGGATCGCAACACGCGGACCTGCCGCTCGATTTTCTCCGACGGCATTCAGGGTCCGACCGACACGCTGGTATCGTCGACGTTGCAGCCTAGCTACACCGACGAATGGACGGTTGGTCTGCAGCAGCGTCTGGGCGATTGGAACTTCTCGCTGACGTACCTTAATCGTCGCCTTGGCCGTACGCTCGACGACGTGGCGATCGACGCTGCAGTGCTGAAGTACTGCGCTGCAAAGGGTATCCCGAACTGCGACTCGACGTTCAGCGGATTCCACCAGTACGTCCTCGCCAATCCCGGTTCGGACATCACCGTTCGTCTCGATGGCGATTGCACGGATGCTCGTCAGTGCGCCGTCGTGACTCTCCCGGCCGCCGACCTCGGTTATCCGAAGGCGACCCGCAACTACGACTCGGTGCAGTTCCAGTTCGAAAAGCCGTATCGTGACGGTTGGGGCGTGAGCGGTTCCTACGCCTACACGCGTCTGCGCGGTAACTATGAAGGCGCGGTCAAGTCCGACAACGGCCAGACCGACGCCGGCCTGACGCAGGACTTCGACCAGCCGGGTCTGCTCGACGGTGCGTATGGCGACAACCCGAACCAGCGCGTTCACTCGTTCAAGCTGTTCGGTACCTACCGACTGTTTGACGGGCTGCGCGTCGGTGCGAACATGCTGTTCGAAAGCCCGCGCAAGTTCTCCTGCTACGGCGTCCACCCGACGGACGTCTTCGCGGAGCAGTACGGCAACGCCAGCTACTTCTGTAAGCAGTCGCGCTTCTCGCCGACGGGTGCGAGCGTCTTGGTTCCGCGCGGCAGCGCGTTCCAGAGCGACTGGCGCAAGCAGATAGACCTTTCGGTTCAGTATGACATCGCCGATCTGCCGGGCAGCTTCTTCAGCATCGATGTGTTCAACGCGTTCAACTTCAAGTCGAAGCTCGACTATAACGAGTTCGGCGAAAACGCGGACGGTTCCATCAATCCGCGCTACTCCCAGCCGCTCAGCTACCAGCCGCCGCGCTACGTGCGCTTCACGCTCGGCCTACGGTTTGGCGAAGGCGCGAAGTAAGTCGATACGAAACCTCTTCAATACTCCGGGGGCGGCGCCGATGGCGTCGCCCCTTTTTTGTTGCGCCCAGGGTGAAGTTCGGGCGGACGATTGGTAACAGCGACCGAATGACCGATACGCCATCGCTGCTCGCCCGCTTGAAATCCGCCCTCGACCGCCAGGATCGCGCCGGGGTGAACGCCGCGTGTCGTGCCCTGATCACGGCAGGGGCGCGGCTTGGTGGCCAGTGGCGGACGATCATTCACCTTTTGCTGCACAACGGGGAACTGTCGTTGGCCCGCGCCGCGGCGAACATTCTGGTGCGCGAGTCGGGAAATAGTCCGCTCGCGCGCTTCGAGCAGGCCGCTACCTATGCGCGGACCGGCCGCCTCGACGAGGCGCGGGCGATTCTGGTTACCGTGCCGGAAACCGTGCCCGATCCGGTCGGGAACGCCTATATCCGCGGTACGCTGGCGACCAATCTGGGGCTGTTTGACGAAGCCCAGGATCACCTCCACCGCGCGGTTCGCCTGGCGCCGCATTCGGGACAGAGCTGGCTAGCGCTCGCAATGTCAGGCACGGTCGCCGGCGCTGATCGTGATGCGATGCTTGCGGTTCAGTCGCGCATGAGGACCGCCCCGCCAGTCGAGAAGGGCGCGTATTTTTATGGCCTTGGCAAAGCGCTGGACGAGGCGGGCGATCATGATGCCGCCTTCGCCGCTTTTGCCGAAGGGGCTGCCGCAGTCCGAACGGTTCGTCCTCTCGACGAGGCTGCGGAGCGCGCAGGCGTCTCCTCGGCACTGTCAGGGTGGTCTACGGAGGCGCTGTCCACGCTTCCTAGTCCCGCGAAGAACAGTGTCCGACCGATTTTCGTTACCGGCCTACCGCGGTCGGGGACGACCTTGGTGGAACAGATTCTCGTTAGTCACAGCGCGGTCGAAGACGGCGAAGAGCTCGGCCGGATGGCGTTGTTGGCCCGCGATATTGGCGGAGTCGATGTCGCTGCCGTCCGTCAGGCGATGTCGGCTGGGCGCGGCGACGCTGTGGTCGCGCTCTACGACCATCTGCTCGACGAGCGCTTCCCCGGGGAACGGCGAATCGTCGACAAAACGCTGCAGCTCAGTCGTTTCATGGGATTGGTCGCGACATTCTTCCCCGATGTCCCCGTCATCTGGTTGCGGCGCGACCCACTCGATACCGCATGGTCGATCTTTCGAACCTACTTCCTCGACAACCTTGCCTGGACCTTTGATCTTGCGGCGATCGGCCGGCAGATGGCGGCCGAGGATCGGCTGTTTGCCCACTGGTCGCGATTGCGCCCCGGACAGATCCTACCCGTCGATTATGCCGCTCTGGTCAGCGATCCCGCTTCGGTCATCCCGCGGATCGTCGCGCATTGTGGTCTTACCCTCGAGGATGGACAGCTCCGACCGCATGAGAGCCGGCGGGCCGTCACGACGGCGAGCGTGACGCAGGTGCGCCAGCCAATCAATACTCGCGCCGTCGGTGCGGCCACGCCATATCGCAAGCGTCTTCAGCCTTTTGTGGAGGCGTATGAGAGTGCGCGCGTTGCTGGCCAATAATCAGAAGACGCGACGAGCTTCGTGCCGGTGATATAGATCGTAGAAGGAAACATAGATTTATAATACGTTGACAACAGTGATAATTTTGTGACGGTATCCGGCGAAAAATAGGTGCGTTGCTACTGAAGTCTTGTCGCTGGCTTACACCCCCCGTTACTCCTGCGGAACGGCAGGGCGCGTCCAGCGCCCCGAACCGGCATTTCAAGCGAGGGATTACAGTGACCAGCAATCCAAACAGGAAGCGCATAGCGCTCAGCGGGGGAACCGCCCTTCGAGCGCTCGCGCTGCTCGGCGTGGGCGTATCGTCGGCCGCCGTCGTCGCGACGCCCGCGGCGGCGCAAGACTATACGACCGGTGCGCTCGTCGGCACGGTGCAGAGCGCCGACGGCGCCCGCGTCTCGGGCGGTAGCGTGGCCGTCCAGTCGACCACGCAGGGTTTCACCCGCAACGCCACGATCGGCACCGACGGCACGTTCCGTATCCCGGCGCTGCCGACCGGCAATTACACGGTGACGGTCACGACTCCGGGGAACGCCCCGGTCGAGAACCGCAACATCGTCATCACGCCTGGTCAGAATTCCAGCTACACCTTCACGGTTGGCGGTGCTGATGCCGCCGATAGCGGCACCGGCGATATCGTCGTCACCGCAAGCGCGGAGCGGACCAACGACTTCGGCAGCAACACCGGCGGCCTGACCATCGCCGACGTCAGCCAGCTGCTGAACACGACCCCGATCGCGCGGAACCAGACGGCGCTGATCCTGCTGTCGCCGGGCACCAGCCAGGGCGACACCGCGTTCGGCAACCTCGCCTCGATCGGCGGCGCGACCGTCGCCGAGAACGCCTATTATGTGAACGGCCTGAACGTCACCAACTTCCGAACCTTCGTCGGTTCGAACAACCCGCCGATCGAATTCTACCAGTCGATCGATATCAAGCTGTTCGGTCTGTCGGCCGAATTCGGTCGTGCGCTGGGCGGTTTCACCACCGCGGTGACCAAGTCGGGTTCGAACCAGTTCAAGGCCGGCGCGCTGATCGCCTATGCGCCCGACGCGCTGCGCGATTACTCGCCCAACACCTATGCGGCGTACAACCGCGCCGACGTGAACGAGGACATCGAAGCCAACTTCTACGTCAGCGGCCCGATCATCAAGGACCGGCTGTTCTTCTACGCTCTGTACAACCCGAACTATTCGAAGATCGGTGACAGCAGCATCACCGGCGGCAACCGCCTGACGACGCGCAACAGCTCGCCGTTCTTCGGCGGCAAGCTCGACTTCATCATCGCCGATGGTCACCGCCTGGAAGGCACGTACTTCCGCAACGCGCAGACCGCCGTCACCAATTATGACGTCTTCAACCCGACGACCTTCGCTTTGGGTGCGACGCAGGGGACGATCATTTCGAAGTCGGGCGGCGACAATTTCGTCGGCACCTACACCGGGCAGTTCACCAACTGGCTGACGCTGTCGGCGGCATATGGTGAAAGCCATGACAACCAGTCGGGCGTGCCGGCGCCGATCCAGTCGCTGGTGCAGAGCACCCGTACCGGCGTGACGACCACGGCGGCCGGTTTCTCGACAACCAACTACCGCGATGACGACGTGCGCAAGTTCTACCGCGCGGACGCCGACGTGTACGTCAGCCTGTTCGGCAACCACCACTTCCGTGCGGGTTACGAGCGCGAAGAGCTGAGCTCGTCGACCGACACGCGGTACGCTGGCGGCTATCGCTACAGCCTGGCCGGCTCGCTGATCCAGCGTTGGTATTACGAGAACGTCGGCACGTGGAAGAGCCTGAACGAGTCCTTCTACATCCAGGACAGCTGGTCGCTGCTCAACGACCGCCTGAACCTGCAGCTGGGCGTTCGCAACGACAAGTTCAGCAACGATGCGCTGGACGGCAACACCTACTTCAAGTCGGGTGATCAGTGGGGTCCGCGTCTGGGTGCAGCGTTCGACGTGTTCGGCGACAAGCGCACCACGGTTCGCGGGTCGTGGAGCCGCTACTTCCTGCCGGTCGCTAGCAACACCAACATCCGTCTGGGCGGTGCCGAGCTCTATTACCAGCAGCGCTTCCTGTATCCGACGGGCGTCAATCCTGCGGTGTTCAACTCGGCGGGCTTCGTCCAGGGCCTCCAGCTCGACGCCAACGGCAATATCCTGGGTCTGACCACCCCGGCCGCCGGCAGCTCGAATCCGTGCCCGACGGTGGGTCCGGATGCAGGCCGCAACACCTGCTATTCGATCACCAGCGACGGCATCCAGGGCCCGACCGACACGCTCGTGTCGTCGAGCCTGCAGCCCAGCTACACCGACGAATGGACGGTCGGCCTGCAGCACCGCATCGGCGACTGGGACCTGTCGCTGACGTACATCAACCGTCGCCTGGGCCGCACCCTGGACGACGTGGCGATCGACGCGGCGGTGCTGAAGTACTGCCAGGCGAACGGCATTCCGGGCTGCGCTGCGACCTTTACCGGTTTCCACCAGTATGTGCTGGCGAACCCGGGGTCGGACATCACGGTGCGTCTGGACGGCAACTGCGCGGTTTCGGCACGCCAGTGCGAAGTCGCGACCTTGTCGGCGGCCGACCTCGGCTATCCGGCGGCGATCCGCAATTACGACTCGATCCAGTTCCAGTTCAACAAGGCGTATCGCAACGGTTGGGGACTGGGCGGCTCGTATGCCTACACGCGTCTGCGCGGTAACTACGAAGGCGCGGTGAAGTCGGACAATGGTCAGGACGACGCCGGCCTGACTCAGGACTTCGACCAGCCGGGTCTGCTCGACGGCGCGTACGGGACGCTCGCCAACCAGCGTGCGCACTCGTTCAAGCTGTTCGGCACGGTGTCGCTGTTCGAGAATTTCCGTGTCGGCGCGAACATGCTCTTCGAATCGCCGCGCAGCTTCTCGTGCATTGGTTATCACCCGACGGACGAATTCGCGGCGGCCTATGACGCGGCGAGCTTCTATTGCCGTCAGCCGCGCTTCTCGAGCAACCCGTCGTTCCCGAACCAGAACATTCCGGGCAACCCGACCTCGTACCTCGTGCCGCGCGGCACGGCGTTCAAGTCGGACTGGCGCAAGCAGATCGACGTCAATGTCCAGTATGACATCGCGTCGCTGCCCGGCAGCTTCTTCAGCGTCGACGTATTCAACGTGTTCAACTTCAAGTCGAAGCTGGACTATCAGGAATTCGGCGATCTGACGGGTGGCGCGATCAACCAGCGTTACGGCGAAGTGATCGGCTATCAGGTGCCGCGCTACGTACGGTTCACCCTGGGCCTGCGCTTCGGCGAGGGTTCGAAGAACTAAGCGATCCTACGATCGGAACTTGGGGGGGGCGGCACCATCGGTGCCGCCCCCTTTTTGTGCGCTAATCAGGCGACGCTCAGCGCCAGCTTCCCATCCCCCTCGTCCACCCGCACGGTCGCGCCGTCCTTGACCTCGCCGCGCAGGATCAGGTCGGCGAGCGGGTCCTGCAGATACCGCTGGACCGCGCGCTTCAGGGGGCGTGCGCCGTACACCGGGTCATAGCCGACACGGCCCAGCCACGCCTTCGCGGCCTCCGACAGCTCGACCGTCACCTTGCGATCGGCCAGCAGCTTGCCGAGGCGTGCGACCTGGATGTCGACGATCGGCGCCATATGGTCGGCGGCCAGGCGGTGGAACAGGATGATCTCGTCCAGCCGGTTGAGGAATTCCGGGCGGAAGTGCGCGCGCACCACGTCCATTACCTGCGGCTCGACGCTCGCGACATCCTCGCCGTCGCCCAGGTTCGCCAGATACTGGCTGCCCAGGTTGCTGGTCAGGATGATCAGCGTGTTCGAGAAGTCGACCGTCCGCCCCTGGCCATCGGTCAGCCGCCCGTCGTCGAGCACCTGGAGCAGTACGTTGAACACGTCGCCATGCGCCTTCTCCACCTCGTCGAACAGCACGACCTGGTACGGCCGGCGCCGCACCGCTTCGGTCAGCACGCCGCCTTCCTCATAGCCGACATAGCCGGGGGGGGCGCCGATCAGGCGGGCGACCGCGTGCTTCTCCATGAACTCGCTCATGTCGATGCGCACCATGGCGGATGCGTCGTCGAACAGGAATTCGGCGAGCGCCTTGGTCAGCTCGGTCTTGCCGACGCCGGTGGGCCCCAGGAACAGGAAGCTGCCGAGCGGGCGGTTCGGGTCCTGAAGTCCGGCGCGCGAGCGGCGGACGGCGGTGGAGACAGCGCGCACCGCGTCGGACTGGCCGATCACGCGCTTGCCGATCACCTCTTCCATCTTCAGCAGCTTCTCGCGCTCGCCGGTCAGCATCCGTTCGACCGGAATGCCGGTCCAGCGACCGACGACGCCGGCGATGTCGTCGGCGGTGACCTCCTCGCGCAGCATCGCCGCACCGGTCTGGGCCTGCGCTTCGTCGAGCTGCTTCTGGAGGGCGGGGAGGGTGCCGTAGCTGAGCTCCGACATCTTCGCGAGGTCGCCCGACCGCTGCGCCTGTTCCAGCTCGAGCTTGGCGGCCTCCAGCTGCTCCTTGATCTTCGCTTCGCCGGCGATCTTGTCTTTTTCGCCCTGCCAGCGCGTCGTCAGCTCGGCCGACTGCTGCTCGAGGTTGGCGAGGTCGGACTCCAGCGTCGCCAGCCGGTCGCGCGATGCCTGGTCGCTCTCGCGGCGCAGCGCCTCGCGCTCGATCTTCAGCTGGATGATCCGTCGGTCGAGGTTCTCGATCTCTTCGGGCTTGGATTCGACTTCCATGCGGATGCGGCTCGCCGCCTCATCCATCAGGTCGATCGCCTTGTCGGGCAGGAAGCGGTCGGTGATGTAGCGGTTGCTGAGCGTCGCCGCGGCCACGATCGCGCCGTCGGTGATCCGCACGCCGTGGTGCAGCTCGTACTTCTCCTTCAGCCCGCGCAGGATGCTGATCGTGTCCTCGACGGTCGGTTCGTCGGCAAAGACCGGCTGGAACCGCCGCTGAAGCGCGGGGTCCTTCTCGACATATTTGCGATACTCATCGAGCGTCGTCGCACCGATGCAGTGCAACTCACCGCGAGCCAATGCCGGCTTCAGCAGATTCGACGCGTCCATCGCGCCGTCGGTCTTTCCGGCACCGACCAGCGTGTGCATCTCGTCGATGAACAGGATGATGTCGCCCTCGGCCGCCTTAACCTCGTCGAGCACGCCCTTCAGCCGTTCCTCGAACTCGCCGCGGTATTTCGCGCCCGCGATCAGCGCGCCCATGTCGAGCGCCATCAGCTTGCGGTCCTTGAGCGTATCCGGCACGTCGCCATTGGCGATCCGCAGCGCCAACCCTTCCGCAATCGCGGTCTTGCCGACACCGGGTTCGCCGATCAGCACGGGATTGTTCTTGGTGCGACGCGCCAGGATCTGCACCGTGCGGCGAATCTCCTCGTCGCGGCCGATGACGGGATCGAGCTTGCCGTCGCGTGCCGCCTGGGTGAGATCACGGGCGAACTTCTTCAGCGCGTCATAGCGGTCTTCGGCGCCCGCGGTATCGGCGGTGCGGCCGCCGCGCATCTGGTTGATCGCGGCGTTGAGCTTGTCGGCGCTCGCCCCCGCCGCCTGCAGCGCCTTGCCCGCCGCGGTGTTGAGGCTGAGCGCGAGTGCGACCAGCAGCCGCTCGACCGTGACATAGCTGTCGCCCGCTTTCTGCGCGATCTGCTCGGCCTGGTCGAGCACACGCACGGCGTCGTTGTTCAGGCCCGGCGTCTGTTGCGCGCCACTGCCCGACACCACCGGCACTTTGCTGAGCGCCAGGTCGGTTTCGGCGACCGCCTTCTTCGCATCACCACCCGCGGCCTGGATCAGCCCGGCAGCCATGCCCTGTTCGTCCTCCAGCAGCGCCTTCAACAGATGCTCCGGCGCGATCTGCTGGTGCGACATACGGATCGCGACGGTTTGCGCCGACTGCAGGAAACCTTTCGCGCGGTCGGTGAATTTCTCGAGGTTCATATAATCCCCTGTTCGTTACGCCGGCGAAGATGGTGTTGCTTTTGGGCAACACAAGGGGTCAGCGGGTGGGACGTTGCGCCTTGGGCTGATCCTTGGCGAACTGATCCCCGAACGGGCTGCCGACGTACCAGCGCGGCGCTTGCGGAGCGTCGGCCAGGTCGCGAGCGACCTCGTAGTTCACCGCGGCGAATTTGGCCGCCGACTCCCAATTGAAGGGAAGCGAGGGCTGGTCGGCGGGCGTGTGATAGGTGTTGGCCAGAAAGTCCTTGAAAATCTTCTCTCCGCCGTTTTTCACGCCGGTCGCCAGCATCACCGACGGCACGCCCTGCTTCACGAAGCTATAGTGGTCGGAGCGAACGAAGACATTCTCCTCCGGCATGAAGTCGGGCGACAGCGTCAGCCCGACCTTCGCCGCCGCGCGCGCCGCCGCTTCGCCGACGGTCGAATGTTCGGCCCCGAACGCGACGACGTCGTCCAGCGCGTAGAGCAGGACCGGCATGTCGAGATTGACGTCGGCGACCACCTTGGCGCCCGCAGGCACCGCCGGATGCCGCGCAAGATAGTCCGAACCGAGCAGCCCGTCCTCCTCGCTCGTCAGTGCGACGAACATCACGCTGCGCTTGGGTGGCTTGCCGCTGTTCATGAACGCGCGCGCCGCCTCCAGCATCGTCGCGACACCGGCGGCATTGTCCATCGCGCCGTTCATGATCTTGTCGGCGCCCTTGGCGTTCGGGTTGATGCCGTCGTGGTCGAGGTGCGCGGTCATCAGGACGTATTCGTTGGCGAGCGCAGGGTCGCGGCCGGGGATGACGCCGATGACGTTGGGGCTTTGCGACGTCGTCACTAGGTTGGATGCGGTGAAGCTGACCGCCGGCTTCAGCGCGCGCCCGCGGACCTTGCCGCCCGGCTTTTCGATCGTGGCGAAGACTTCGGCAGGGTCGTGCCGCTGCCCGCAAACAGCGCGTCGAGCGCGGCGCCGGTGACATAGCCGCTGGCCCGAATGCCCGGGGCGGCGAGGTTGGGCTGACCGTTCGGCTCGACCACACGCTGGCGCGGGGTGCCGATCGACGCCTTGGCGCGCGCCCAGGGATAGGTCTTCAGCATCTTGGGCGTCGGGATGGTCAGTACGCCGATCGCGCCCTTCGCTATCGCGACACGGGTGCGCTCGGCGCCGAGACTCGCAGCGAGTTCGCTCGGCAGGCCCTCCGGCATGCCCCCCAGCATGACCGCGAACTTGCCCTTGAGATCGAGCCCGCGATAGTCGGTATAGCCCTGCTTGGGCGCATCGAGGCCATAGCCGACGAACACCGCGCCGCCATCGACCTTCTGGTCAGGGAAGCGCCCGTCCGGCGCCATCGCGACGTCGCCGCCATTGTCGAACCGCGTGCCCCCGATGGTGATCGCTGCGGGCTTGGCCGGATCGATCCGCGCGGTCTGGAAGCGGACGGTCTGATACCAGCCCTCCGGCGTACCCGGCTTCAGACCCAGTGCATCGAACCGCGAGGCGACGTATCGCGCGGCGATGTCGTAGCCGCGCGTTCCCGCATCGCGGCCCTCGAGCAAGTCGTCGGCCAGAAACTCGACATGCGCCCGCATCGCCGCGGGCGAGATGGCCGGCGCGGTGTCCTGTGCCAGCACCGGCGTGGCGATGGTCGTGAGCAACAGCAGGGCGGTCAGATGGCGCAACGAAAATCCCCTCGATTTGAACCTATGTCGCGGATGATCGCGAAGAATCCGCCGGACGCAAGCAGCGTCCCACGAACTGCACGCCCCGCGCTTGCCGCGGCGCGCGCGTGAAAGCTAAACCGAGGTTATCACTCCCAACTGCGGATGCTCCCGATCCATGCGTAAATTCACTGCCCTGGCCGCCGTTTCACTCGTCGCGATTGCCACCCCGGCAATGGCGCAGGCACCCGCGAAGTCGTCGGCGTCGCTCCAGAATCTGGTGGCGCAGGTCAACATTCCGTACGAAACGTTCACGCTGCCCAACGGTCTGCGCGTCATCGTCCACACCGACCGCAAGGCGCCGGTCGTCGCCGTGTCGGTCTGGTACCACATCGGGTCGAAGGACGAGCCCAAGGGGAAGACCGGTTTCGCCCACCTGTTCGAACACATGATGTTCTACGGCTCGGAAAACGCGCCGGGCGGCTTCTTCGGGCGTCTGGAGGACATCGGCGCGACCGACTGGAACGGCACGACCTGGTTCGACCGCACCAATTATTTCCAGACCGTGCCGACCGGCGCGCTCGATCGCATCCTGTTCCTCGAAAGCGACCGCATGGGCCACCTGCTGGGCGCCGTCACCCAGGAAAAGCTCGATAACCAGCGCGGCGTCGTCCAGAACGAGAAACGCATGGGCGAGAACGAGCCGGGCGGCCTGGTCGAATATGCCGAACTCGCCGCGCTGCTGCCGGAGGGGCATCCGTATCGCCACTCGACGATCGGTTCGATGGCCGATCTTAACGCCGCCAGCCTGGAGGATGTGAAGAACTGGTTCCGCGACCATTACGGTCCGAACAACGCCGTGCTGGTGCTGGCCGGCGACATCGACCTCGCGACCGCCAAACGCAAGGTCGCGCAGTATTTCGGCGACATCAAGCGCGGGCCCGAAACGCCGCGCCCGGCGGTCACCATCCCGACGCTCGCTGCGCCGGTCGAGAAGGTGATGAAGGACCGCGTCGCCCAGGTCCGCCTGTCGCGCGAATGGACCGGCCCGGGCCTGACCGATCCGGAAAACCCGACGCTCGACCTGGGTCTCGACATTCTCGGCGGTCTCGGCAGCTCGCGCCTCTATGACGCGCTGGTCCGCAAGGAGAACCTCGCGGTCGGCGTCTCGGCGGGCCTCCAGAGCCACGAGAAGCTGGCGTTCGTCGAGATCAACGCGCGCGTCCGCCCGGGCGTCGATCCGGCGGTCGTCGCCCGCCGCATGGACGAGATCATCGCCGATTTCGTGAAGAACGGCCCGACCGAGGATGAAGTCCGTCGCGCCGCGACGACTGCCCTCGCCAGCCGCGTCAAGGGCCTGGAGCAGGTCGGCGGCTTCGGCGGCAAGGCCGTCGCGCTGGCCGAGGGTGCGGTCTACGCGAACGATCCGGGCGAATATAAGAAGGACCTGCAGGTCATTGCTGCGGCGACCCCGACCAATGTCGGTGCGGTCGTGCGCAAGTGGCTGAGCCGCCCCGTCTTCAAGCTGACGCTGGAGCCGGGCGAACGTTCGGCCGAGGACCAGGCGCTGGCCGGCAGTGACGTCGCCGCCAAGGAAGCGCCGGCGGTGCAGACGCCCGCATCGAGCACGCCGCCCGCCACGGCAACGCGCAAGGAGCCTGCGGTCGGTGACGTCACCGCGCTGCAGTTCCCCGCGATCGAGCGCACCACGCTGTCGAACGGTATGAAGGTCGTCTTCGCTCGCCGCACGACGGTACCGGTCGTGAACATCGCCGCCTCGTTCGACGCGGGCTCCGCGGCCGACGACCGCACCAAGCTGGGCGCCGGCACGTTGATGGCGTCGTTGCTCGATGAAGGCACGACGACCCGCACCGCGGCACAGATCGCCGAGGAAGAGGAGCGCCTAGGGGCGTCGATCAACGCGTCGAACGGCATGGACGCCTCGACCGTCAGCGTATCTGCCCTGAAAGCGAACCTTGCACCGTCGCTCGACCTGTTCGCCGATGTGCTGCGCAATCCGGCGTTCAAGCCGGCCGACGTCGAACGGCTGCGCGGAACCCAGCTGGCCCGCATCGCGGCGGAAAACACCCAGCCACAGGCGATCGCGTTCCGCACCCTGCCGCCGATCATCTATGGCCAGAACCACCCGTACGGCATTCCCTTCACCGGTTCGGGTACGCCTGCCGGCGTGAAGGCGACGACGCGCGACGACCTGGTTGCGTACCATGCGCGCTGGATCCGTCCGGACAACGGCACGATCTTCGTCGTCGGCGATACGACGCTGGCCGAGATCAAGCCGCTGCTCGAGGCGAAGCTTGGCTCCTGGAAGGCACCGGCGGCGCCCAAGGGCACCAAGAGCTTCGGCGCGCCGGCGGCAGCAGGGGCCGAACGCATCCTGCTGATCGACAAGCCGCAGAGCCCGCAGTCGATGATCATCGCGGGCCAGGTAACCCCGGTGAAGGGGACCGACGATCCGCTGGCGCTCAACACCGCCAACGACGTCTTCGGCGGCATGGCCAGCGCGCGCCTGATCACTGACCTGCGCGAAACCAAGGGCTGGGCCTATTACGCCGGGACATCGCTGCAGGGCGTCAAGGAGCGGATGCCGTTCTTCCTGATCGCACCGGTGCAGGCCGACAAGACCGGCGAGTCGATCAAGGCCGCGCGCGGCGACCTGACCGGCTGGCTGGGCGCGCAGGGCACGACGCCGCAGGAAGCGAACAACGCGATCGTCAATTCGGTCCGCTCGCTGCCGGGCAGCTTCGAAACCGGCGGCGCGCTGATGAGCGCGCTGATCCGCATGGAGCAGTACGGCCGTCCCGACGACTATTACGTCAAGCTGCCCGCCCGCTACCGCGCGCTGACTCCGGCCGCGCTCGACCAGGCCGCACGTGGCGCGATCGATCCGTCGAAGCTGACCTGGGTCGTCGTCGGCGACGCCGCCAAGGTGAAGCCGCAGCTTGACACGCTGGGCATCCCTGTCGAGGTGGTGCCAAGCGCTGCTCCGGCCCCTGCGACTCCCGCGGCGGTCCCGACGGCGGCGAAGTGAGGAGAGATCATGGCCAATATCGACGGTAGCTGGGATACGCTCGTGAAGTCGCCGATGGGCGACCAGAAGGCGACGCTGACGATCACCTCGTCGGGGGACACCTTCACCGGGCAATATTCGGGTGCGATGGGCACGACCGAGATCAAGAACGGCAAGGTGGATGGCGACAAACTGTCGTGGAGCCTCGACATCACCGTGCCGATGCCGATGACGCTGACCGCCGAAGCCACGGTCAGCGGTGACGACCTGAACGGTCAGGTGACCGCGGGCGCGTTCGGCAGCTTCCCGATGACGGGCAACCGCATCGGCTGATCGATCGGTTGAGTGACGAAAAGGGCGCGTCGCTTGCGGGCGGCGCGCCTTTTTTTTTGGAACGATACTTCCACTTCCGTTCGCGCTGAGCTTGTCTTTTGTTCGCCATCCGTGTGGCACGAAGAAAAGAACAAGGCTGTTCGGGCGCTCTGCGGGCGCGAGGCACGAAGGCGCGAAGAGGTCAGGCTATCGGCTGCGAAGCAGCCTTTCTCACGACCGTTCGCCGGGTCTTCCGATCGCGCGCGGCAGGCTGTGCCCGCTTAGCGCCTTCGCGCCTTGCGCCCGTAGGGCGCACCAAAATCACGGCTTCTTTTCTTCGCTTAAACCGTTGGTACCGCCGTCCGCTCGCGGTTCCGCTTGTCCGCAATGTACGCGTTCCCATCCGCGCCCTTGACGATGTCGAACAGCCCGACCGCCTCGAACAACTGTGGGAAGTTGCGCACGCCATAGTTGCGCGGATCGATCGGCGCCTGGCGTTTCACCCGGCTGCCGGCAGTCGAAAGCACCGCCCAGCCGTCATCCCGCTCCGCCGCCTCGACGCCCCCGCGCAGGGCGGTGACAAGCTTGGCGTCTTGCGCCAGCGGCGGGCGGCGTTCGGGCTCGGCCGGGGGGGCGGGTTCGGCTTGGGCCGGCTTGGCTGCGGCGGCCTTGGGGCGTTTTGCAGGGGCCGGGGCGGGAGCGTCAGGATCGACCAAGCTGTCGAGGTACAGGAACGTCGAGCAGGCGTTGACGAACGGCTCAGGCGTCTTGCGCTCGCCGAAGCCGAACACGTCCTGCCCGTTCGCCTTCAGCGCCATGATGAGCGGCGTGAAGTCCGCGTCACTCGACGCGATCGCAAAACCATCGAGCTTCTGCGTGTACAGCAATTCCATCGCATCGATGACGATCGCGATGTCGGTCGCGTTCTTACCCGACGAATAGCTGAACTGCTGGACGGGGCGGATGGCGAAGGCGTGAAGCTTGTCCTTCCAGCCCTTCAGGCTTTGGCTTGCCCAGTCGCCATAGGCGCGGCGGATGTTGGCGGTGCCGTATTTCGACAGCTCGGCGACGATCGCCCCGATCTTGGTGTGTGAGACATTGTCCGCATCGATCAGCAGCGCGATGTGCCGGCCGTTAGCGGGGGTGGACGGGTGGTCGGTGCTCATGCCGGCGACTGTGGGCGGGGGGCGGCGAGGATGCAACTCAGTCGTTTCGCCGCGATCGAGCTACGCGCACTCTCCCCTCCCTGGAAGGGAGGGGTTGGGGGTGGGTGCCGCCGAGGCACTCGGCGGCCGTCGCCAGGATATGAAAGACAGTGCCCTCCGGATTGGCGAGGACGTCGGAATTCCACAGGCGGATGATCCGCCACCCACGATTGGCGAGATACCGGGACCGGAGCTCGTCGGCGGCGATCATGGCGTGATGCTGGCTACCGTCGAACTCTACGCCGAGCTTTGCGGCACGGCAGGCGAGATCGATGATGAACGGCGCCACGACCAACTGTCGAGTGAAGGTGGGACGGTACTGCGAGATGCGCTGCCAGATGGCGCGTTCGGCCGGTGTAGGATTATTGCGCAGCTCGCGCGCTCGGCGGGTAAGTTCGGGATCGACACGATGCCGCATTTGGGGAGCGTAGAATGGCGCGCTGCGCACGCCAACCCACCCCCGGCCCCTCCCTTTCAGGGAGGGGAGTAGAAAGGATTACCGCTTCACTCGCGTGACATGTCCCATCTTGCGGCCCGGGCGTGCCTCGTGCTTGCCGTAGAGGTGCAGGTGGGCGTCATGCTCGGCCAGCACGTCCGGCCAACGCTGCCAGGCGTCGCCGATCAGGTTTTCCATTACGGCGCCGTGACCGACGACGTCGGTCGAGCCGAGCGGCAGGCCGCAGATCGCGCGGATATGATTCTCGAACTGGCTGGTGACCGCGCCTTCGATCGTCCAGTGCCCCGAATTGTGCACGCGCGGCGCCATTTCGTTGAACACCGGGCCGTCGGCGCCGACGAAGAATTCCAGCGTCAGGATGCCGACATGCTCCAGCGCAGCGGCGACGCGACCGGCAAGCGTCGCCGCCTCCGTCCACTGTGCAGCGACCTGCGGCGGTGCGGGGATGGTCGAGGTATCGAGGATGCCGTCGCGGTGCACGTTGAGCGGCGGGGCGTAGCTGACGATCGTCCCGTCGAGCCCGCGCGCCAGCACGATCGAGAATTCATGTTCGAACTCGACGAAGCCTTCGAGTACCGCCGGCGCCGCGCCGATCGCGTCCCAGGCTTCCTGCGCCTGATCGGGCGAGGTGATCCGCGCCTGGCCGCGGCCATCGTAGCCGAAGCGCGCGGTCTTGAGGATCGCCGGGCAGCCGATCGCCGCGATCGCGGCTTCCAGGTCGGCGAAGGACTTCACGTCGCGCCACGGGGCGGGGCGGCCGCCCAGGCCCTCGACGAAGCTCTTCTCGTTCACCCGGTCCTGCGCGGTGGCCAGGCTCATTGCCGGCGGGCGGACGGGGGCGATCGGCGACAGCGCGGCGATGGGGGCAAACGCGACGTTCTCGAACTCGTAGGTAACGACATCGACACTGCGCGCAAAGGCGGAGAGCGCACCGGCATCGTCGTAGCGGGCGCGGGTCATCAGCGGCGAGACGTCGTTCGCCGGCCCCGTCTCCGGCGCATAGATGTGCGTGCGATAGCCGAGCTGCGCGGCCGCGATCGCCAGCATGCGGCCGAGCTGGCCCGATCCGAGGATGCCGATCGTCGAACCGGGGGGAAGGGGAGCCGTCATACCTAGTCCTTCCGTTCGTCCCGAGCATGGAGCCGAGGGACAGGTGCCAGTGCCGCGACGTCGCTCGGCACGAACGGCAGTGGGTGTCAGTTACTCCGGCGTTTCCGCCACGGTGTCGGTCTGCCTGGTGCGCCACGCGATCAGGCGTGCTTCCAGCTCGGCATCGCTGCCGGCCAGGATCGCCGCCGCCAGCAGGCCAGCGTTGATCGCCCCGGCCTTGCCGATGGCCAGCGTTCCGACCGGGATGCCACCGGGCATCTGCGCGATGGAAAGCAGGCTGTCCATGCCCTTCAGCGCCTTTGATTCCACCGGTACGCCCAGCACCGGCAGGTGCGTCATCGCCGCCGCCATGCCCGGCAAGTGCGCCGCGCCACCTGCACCCGCGATGATGACCTTCAGCCCGCGGCCGGCGGCGCCGGTGGCATAGTCGTAGAGTCGGTCGGGCGTGCGGTGCGCCGAAACCACGCGGGTTTCGTGAGGAACGTCCAGCGTGTCGAGGATCTCGGCGGCATGGCGCATCGTCTCCCAATCGGAAGTCGATCCCATGATGATGCCAACGCGCGTCATGGCCCGGCCGCCTAGCGCAAGCCGCGCGTCAGACCAACCCCGATTAGCATGACTGGGAGCCAGGACGCGCGGATGGCGTTGGTCCGTCGATCTTTAAATCGTGTTCGAGGACGATCGATGTCGCACAGCCCGCCGGTGCCCGAAGCCAACCAATCGCCCTTCCCGCTGAAAGAGCCGAAGCACGATATTCCCGACCTGCCGCCGATCCTGCGGACGGCGAAGCCGGCGAGGGGGGAAAGGGCGCTGCCGGTGGGCACGATCGGGGCGGTCCTCGGGCTGGGCGCGGTCGCGATCGGCGGCGCGATCCTCGGCTTGCGGCTATGGGGGACGAAGCCAAAGCCGAAGGACCGGGGGCGGCGCAAGAAGCGCGGCTGAGGTCAGGGGAGCGCCCGCTCTCCCACGACGTTGCCCGTCGGCACGTATCGGCACACCAGATATTCGTCACGCGGGCCTGCCGCCATCGCGCAGCCGAACCGTTGCGTCCGCGCCCAGATGATCTGCGTATAATGCCCTGCGTCGCGATAGTCGCCGGTCGTGCTGAAATCGGGCGAGGGACGATTCACGAAGACGCGGCGCTCGTCGATCCAATGCTGCGCCATTTCGTCGTATCGATAGGCGCCGCGCGTTCCGGTCCACAGATTCTCGCCCTGGTTCGGGTTACCGCGCGGCTGCTTCGAATGCTCGAACCGCCCGGTGCGCGCCATCTCGCGGGCATAGGCGCCGGCGGCGTCGGCCAGGCCGGGGTCCCAGACCAACGGCGGCTGGCGCACGCTTGCCCGCGCGGCATTGTGCATCGTCGTCATCGCCTGTTGCAGCAGCGCGGCCCCGCGGGGTGCCGGGCCATCGAACGGCCGGCGTTCGACGACACGTTCGGGCGGCGCCTCGCCGGTACAGGCGCCGAGCAGCATCAGCGGGATCAGCCATGACTTTCGCATGGGATCGGCGCATAGCGCAGCCCGCATGAACGCTCCACATCCTCTGGCGCTCTACATCCACTGGCCCTTCTGCGTCAGCAAATGTCCCTATTGCGACTTCAACAGCCATGTCCGCGAGAGCGTCGATCAGGCCCGGTGGCGCGACGCGCTGCTCGCCGATCTGGCCCATGAGGCGGCGGTCCTCCCGGGGCGGCGGCTGGGGTCGATCTTTTTCGGTGGCGGCACGCCTTCGCTGATGCCGCCGGAGACGGTTGCGGCGCTGCTCGCGGCGGCAGAAAACGCGTGGGGTTTCACCGACGATATCGAGATCACGCTGGAGGCGAATCCGTCGTCGGTGGAGGCGGCACGCTTTGCCGATCTCGCGAAGGCCGGGGTCAATCGCGTGTCGCTGGGGCTTCAGGCGCTCGACGACGCCGCGCTCGCGTTCCTGGGTCGTGCTCATGACGTGCATGAGGGGCTGAGCGCGCTCGACATCGCGCAACGCGAGTTCGCGCGGGTCAGCTTCGACCTGATCTACGCCAGGCCCGGCCAATCCCTTGCCGCGTGGGAAGCGGAGCTGGCGCGCGCGCTTGGCTTCGGGACCGAACATCTGTCGCTCTACCAGCTGACGATCGAGCCCGGCACGCGCTTCGCGACGCTGGCGGCGAAGGGGGAACTGGCGATTCCCGAGGGCGATGCGGCGGCCGAACTCTTCGAGATGACGCAGGCGATGACGCGTGCGGCGGGCCTGCCGCGGTACGAAGTGTCGAACCACGCCCGGCCGGGCGCGGAGAGCCGCCATAACCTGACCTATTGGCGCTACCGCGATTACGCCGGCATCGGTCCGGGCGCGCATGGCCGACGGGGCGGTTATGCCACGGTGCGCCACAAGAAGCCCGAGAACTGGCTGAGCGCAGTCGATCGCAACGGGCATGGCATGCAGAGCGAGGACGCCCTTGATCCCGCCGACCGGGCATCGGAGGTGCTGGTGATGGGGCTCAGGATGCGGGAGGGCATCACGGTCGATCCGGCATGGGTCGATCTTGCTGCGGTCGACCGACTGGTCGGGCATGGGCTGCTGATACGCGACGGCGATCACATCGCGACGACCGAGGCGGGTATATTGCTGCTCGATTCGATCCTGCCGGCGATTGCGCGCGATTGACGGTCAGGATCGGAGCCTCCCCTGCAAGGGGAGGTGGCGCGCGGCACGCGCGTCGGAGGGGTGTCCCCCCTCTCGATAGCGCGACACCCCTCCGTCAGGCCTTTGGTCTGCCACCTCCTCTTGCAAGGGAGGACGTGGTCTACCGCCCCCCGAACCCGGCAGGCGCGGGCGATACCGTCTGCGTCGTCCCGCTCCGAATCTCCTGCACCTCCAGCGCGCGTTCGGCGACGCCGTCGCGGCCGAAGCGGAAGGCGCCGTCCAACCCTGCGAATCCATCGCGATCGGTCAGCCGGCTCTCGGGGAAGCGATCCCCCACCCGCCAGTCGCGCGCGATGCGCACGGTCAGCAGGACCGCGTCATACCCGAGACTCGATAGGCGATAGGGCGCCGTGCCGAAGCGCGCACGATATTTACCGGCGTACTGGCGATACAGCGTGTTCGACACGCTGGCGAACCACGCGCCGTTGAGCGCCGCATTGCCGCCGATGCCGGTATCGGCATTCCACAGTTCGGTTCCCAGAACCCGCGCGCTACCCGCCGAGCGCTTGAGCGCCGGAACGGCCAGGCTCGCCGTGCCGGCGCTATCGGCGATCAGCACCGCCTGGAACGGCGATGCGCGGGTGAGGCGACCGACCGCATTGGCGATCGATCCGGCCGAGCGATCATAGGTTTGCATGCCCGTCACGCGCCCACCCGCGCCCTCCACGGCGCGCAGGAAAGCGGTCGACGCGCGCTCGCCATAGGTCCCGGCCGGCACCAGCCCGGCGAAGTCGGTGATGCCCGTACCCCGTGCGTAATCAACCACGCGCTCGATCGATTGTGCCGGGGCATAGCCGAGCAGGTACGCGCCGTTGCCCGCCACCGACACGTCGTTGGAGAAGCTGAGCACCGGAACGCGGGCGGCGCGCGCGATGGGCGTGACGATGCGAACGTCCTCCGCCAGAAGCGGGCCCAGGATCAGCTGCGCGCCTTCGTCGATCGCGCGCTGGGCCGCGGCGGCCGCCCCGCCCGAGGTGTCGTAATTGGTGATCCGCACCTTCTCGTTGCGCGTGTCGAGCAGTGCGAGCTGGGTCGCATTGGCCAGGCTTCGCCCGACCGCGGCATTGGCGCCCGACAGCGGCACGAGCAGCGCGACACGGTGACGCGCGGCATCCTCGGGCAGGGCCGGGGTGACCGGGCGCGGGGTCGTCGGACGTGGCGCTGTCGTCGTGGGCGGCGGGGGTGGGGGCGGGCCGACGTCGCGGGGTACCACGGCGCAGGCGCTCAGCAGCGCGGCCCCCAACAGAACGACCGCCTGCTTCAGTTTGCGCAGTTGCGGTGTGCCTGCCACCTCCGCCATAGTGATTCCCCTCATGAACGCCGAACTATCCCCAGGTCTCTACATCGTCGCGACCCCGATCGGCAATCTCGGTGACCTGAGCCCGCGTGCGGCCCAAGTCCTTGCGAATGCTGATGTCATCGCCGTGGAGGACAGCCGCGTTACGGCCAAGCTGCTCCAGCATATCGGTGCCAAGCGAACGATGACGCCGTACCACGACCATAATGCGGAGGCCGTGCGGCCGGGGTTGGTCGCGCGGATGGGCGCAGACGTGGTGGCCCTGGTCAGCGATGCCGGCACGCCGCTGATTTCCGATCCCGGCTACAAATTGGTCCGCGACGCGCGCGCCGCTGGGCATCTCGTAGTGACGGTGCCGGGCCCCTGCGCGGCGATCGCGGCGCTGACGCTGGCGGGCCTGCCGACCGACCGGTTTCTGTTTCTGGGCTTCCTGCCGCCCAAGGCCGGCGCGCGCGCGACCGCCATCGCCGAAGTTGCGAGCGTGCGGGCGACCCTGATCCTCTATGAATCCGGGCCGCGGCTGGCAACGACGCTGGCTGCACTGTCCGACGGCCTCGGCGACCGCGAGGCCGGCGTCGCACGTGAGATCACCAAGCGGTTCGAGGAATGCGTGACAGGCACGCTGTCGGAGCTCGCCGCCCGCTACGCCGACGCGCCGCCCAAGGGTGAGATCGTGGTGATCGTCGCGCCGCCGGGCGAACCGGCACCGCCGAGTGAAGAGGACGCCGACACCGCACTGCGCGAGGCGCTGACGCGGTTGCCAGTATCGAAGGCGGCGGGGGAGGTGGCCAAGCGGTTGGGGCTCGACCGGCGCGAGCTCTACGCACGGGCAATGGAGTTGAGGGACAACCAAAGCCCCGCCCCTTCAGGGGAGGCGCTAGACCTTGGCTCGTGACCGCCAGGCCGCCGAAGCCGCCGGCCGCCGCGGCGAGCGGATCGCCGGCTGGTGGCTGCGGCTGAAGGGCTGGCGCATCCTCGACCGCCGTGTGCGCACGCCGGCGGGCGAAGTCGATCTGGTTGCCCGGCGCGGCAATCTCGTTGCCTTCGTCGAGGTAAAGACCCGGGCGACCGCGGCCGAGCTCGACTTCGCGATCGACCAGCGGCGGCTGTCGCGGGTGGCCGCCGCGGCCGAATATCTGATGCCGCGTTATGCCGGACCGCAGGACGACATTCGCGTCGACGTGCTGCTGCTCGCGAAGGGCGCGGTGCCGCGGCATATCGAGAATGCCTGGATCGGGTGACAATCGCGCGGCGGCGCCTTACCTGCTGAGGCATGACCCAGCCGCTCACCGTCGCCGTCCAGATGGACCCGCTCGAATCGATCAACATCGCGGGGGATTCGAGCTTCGCGCTGATGCTGTCGGCGCAGGCGCGCGGGCACCGATTGTTCCACTATGCCGCCGAGGACCTGAGCTATTCCGCTGGGCGCGTCTGGGCGAAGGCGCATCCGGTGACGGTCCAGCGTGTCGTCGGCGATCACTTCAGCTTCGGCGAGGCCGTCAACCTCGACCTCGGCGAGGAAGCCGATGTCGTGCTCATGCGTCAGGACCCACCGTTCGACCTGGGCTACATTACCGCTACCCACCTGCTCGAGCGGATTTCGGATCGCACGCTCGTCGTCAACGATCCCGCCAGCGTCCGCAACGCACCTGAGAAGATCTGGGTGCTCGATTATGCGCAATATATGCCGCCGACGCTCGTCACCCGCAGCCTGGACGAAGCCCGTGCGTTCCTGGCCGAACATGGTGAGATCGTCGTCAAACCGCTCCACGGCAACGGCGGCAAGGCGATCTTCAAGGTCGGGCGCGATGGTGCGAACCTGTCGTCGCTGATCGAGGTGTTCAACACCGCCTACCGCGAACCGCACATGATCCAGGCGTTCTTGCCCGGCGTCGCGCAGGGCGACAAGCGCATCGTGCTGGTCGACGGCGAAGTCGCAGGCGCGATCAACCGCATCCCGGGCGAGGGCGAAATCCGCTCCAACCTGGCGGTCGGCGGGTCGGCGGTAAAGACCGAACTGACCGAGCGGGAGCGGGAGATCTGCGCGGTGCTCGGGCCGGAACTGAAGCGTCGCGGGCTGATCTTCGTCGGTATCGACGTGATCGGTGGCGAGTGGTTGACGGAAATCAACGTGACCTCGCCTACCGGTATCGTTGCGATCGACCGGTTCAACGGTACCGATACGGGGGCGATGATCTGGGACGCGATCGAGGCGCGGGTGACTGCGCGCCGCGGCTGATACGAACCCTTTCGCGGTTTCCGAGAGTTACCCCGCCGCAATGACCGACTTTATCCTCGATGCGATCGCGTGGGGCGGGTACATCGGCATCTTCCTGCTGATGGCGCTCGAAAACGTCGTGCCGCCGGTTCCGTCCGAAGTCATCATGGGGCTGGGCGGCATGGCGGTCGCGCGCGGCGACATGAGCATCGTGCCGCTGATCCTGTGGGGCACGGCCGGCACGACTGCGGGCAATTATTTCTGGTACGCGATCGGGCGGCATTTCGGCTATCACGGACTGAAGCCGTTCGTCGACCGCTGGGGCCGCGTGCTGACGATCGAGTGGGAGGATGTCGAGAAGCTGCACGGCTTCTTTCGCAAACACGGCGGCAAGACCGTCTTCATCTTCCGATTCCTGCCGACGTTCCGCACGATGATCTCGCTGCCCGCCGGCATGGCGTGCATGCCGCATTGGCGCTTCGCATTGGCGACATTCCTGGGCAGCGCGATCTGGAATACGGTGCTGGCCGGCGCGGGCTATTACCTCGGTGCCAATTTCGACAAGCTCGACCATTATGTCGGCCCCGCCGCCATCGCGCTCAGCGTCGCGATCGTGATCGGCTACCTCTACCGCGTCGTCACCTGGAAGCCGCGTGCGGAACGGTGATCCGAAATTTCCTTCGTCATCCCCGCGGGGGCGAGGATAAATTCTGGCTGAGTGCCGTGAGACTTACAAACTTCGGCGGCTGTTGAGTTCCACCTCCGCGGGAGTGACAAATGTCGTGTTTTCACGCGCGCGGGTGCGCGTTCCGATACACGTCGAGCAGATGCGCGGCATCGACCGCGGTGTAGACCTGCGTCGAACTGAGGCTGGCGTGGCCGAGCAACTCCTGCAACGCGCGAAGATCGGCGCCGCGCCCCAGCAGGTGCGTCGCAAAGCTGTGCCGCAGCGCATGTGGCGTCGTGCGATCGCTAAGGCCAAGCCGTCCGCGCGCCCCCTGGACCGATCGGCGGATCACGCCGGCGGCCAGCGGCCCGCCCTTCGCCCCCCGGAACAGCGGCGTATCGCGGCCGATCGGCCAGGGCTGGAGGTCGGCGTAGCGCGCGACCGCGTCGGCCACCGCCGGCAGGATCGGCACGATCCGCGTCTTGTCGCGCTTGCCGGTGACGGTCAGCGTCTCAGCCATCGGCAGCGCCGCCCCAGTCAACGACAACGCCTCGCCGATGCGCAACCCCGCCCCGTAGAGCAGCAGTAGCAGCGCCCAGTCGCGTGCCGCGATCCAGGGCGCGCGCGCCTCGTCGGCGACCTCTTCGGCCAGCGCGATGACCTCGTCCGGCGCGATCGGGCGGGGAACGCCCTTCTTCACCCGTGGGCCCGTCAGCCGCGGTGCGTCGGCACCGGCCCAGGCGAGAAACCCCCGCACCGCCGACAGCTCGCGTGCGGCGGAGGTGTTCACGAGGCCTTCGCTCCGCCGCTGGGCCAGGAAGGCACGCAGGTCGCTCGCCGTGATGGTGTGAAGCGCATCGCGATCGACCTGTTCCCCACGATGGCGCTCCAGGAAGCGTATCAGCCGCTCCGCCGTCGCCTGATACGCCCGCACGGTGTGTGCCGAACGACGGCGGTCGCGCGTCAAATGCGCGGCCCAGGCGGCGGGGAGTGGTTGCATAGTGCGTCACTCTAAACCGGACGCACGATTGACGGAAACCCCACCCAAGTGCAGCTTCGGTCAATGATCGCAGCCCTGCTTCTTGCGCTTGCCCAGGTGGCCACCCCCGCCGCGCCCGCCCTCGCCGGCGACTGGATCGTCGACCTGACCGCCAAACCCGGCGACCCGCCGTACCGCCAACCAATGCGGCTGGAGCTGAAACCGGACGGGACCGTTGCCGGCAGCTTCTATGGCAGCGAGATTCAAGCTGGGCGGTGGAAGACGGATCGCGGGCGGACCTGCGTCAGTTTCCGCACGACCGATGGGGCGGGGCCGTATCACACGGCGGCGTGCCTGACGGGGGAGACGGTCACCGGGCAGACCTGGGCCGAGCACCGGAATTTTCTATTCAATTGGAATGCGGTGCGGGGGGTGTTGGGGTGAGACGGCGGGACTGACATGACCCTACCCACCCGTTCGCCCTAAGCTTGTCGAAGGGCCGTTCTTCGGGCTGCGCAAGTCGTTTGGGGCAGGAACCGCACGGGCCGACGCGGGAGTGAATCCCGCGTCGTCGGTCGGACTGCGTCCGCCGGCCGTCATCGGCGGTACGCCGCGGGCGCACCGCCGCCGTCCGCGTGCCGCACGACGCGGCTCAGCCGATGCTCTGCCCGCTTTTCGCCCAGTCGGCCATGAAGCCCTCGATCCCCTTGTCGGTCAGCGGATGCTTGACCAGTTGCCGGATCACCGCCGGAGGGGCGGTCATCACGTCGGCGCCGAGCTTCGCGCTTTCCAGCACATGGACAGGATGGCGAACGCTGGCGACTAGGATTTCGGTGTTGAAGTCGTAATTGTCATAGATCAGGCGGATGTCGCTGATCAGTTGCATGCCATCGAAACCGATATCGTCGTGCCGGCCGACGAAGGGCGAGATGAAGGTGGCACCCGCCTTTGCCGCCAGCAACGCCTGGTTGGCGGAAAAGCAGAGCGTGACGTTCACCATTGTGCCGTCGTCGGTCAGCGCCTTGCAGGTCTTGAGCCCGTCGATCGTCAGCGGCACCTTCACTGCGACATTGTCGGCGATCTTCCGCAGAATTTCCGCCTCGCGCATCATGCCGTCATGGTCGAGTGCGACGACTTCTGCCGACACCGGGCCCGGCGTGATCGTGCAGATTTCGCGTACGACCTCCAGGAAATCGCGACCGGATTTGTGAATCAGCGACGGGTTGGTGGTGACGCCATCGACCAGGCCCGATTCGGCCAGATCGCGGATGTCGTTGGTGTCGGCGGTGTCGACGAAGAACTTCATGAGTGGCTCGCTCTCTCGCGTGAGTATGCGGGCCTCTTAGGTGGTTCCGACGTTCGGCGGCACCCAGAAAATTAACGCCGCGCCGCGTAGCGCTAAGCGCATGAACTACGTCGAAAGTCCGTCCGTTGCCGAACATCGCGTCCGCGCCCTGGCCGCGCTCGACCTGATCGATGCGCCGCCGGATCGCGAGTTCGCGGCGCTCGCGGCGCTGGCGGCCGAGTTGCTGGCATGCCCGATGGGCGTGGTATCGATGATCGATGCGGAGCGCTTCCTGCCGCTCGCCACCTCCGGCATCGATGCCGCCTCGGCCCCCCGAGAGCATGTCTTCTGCAACCGGACCATCGCCTGCAGCGAATCGGTGACGATTGCCGACACCAGCGTGGACGGCGATTTCGCGACCAGCCCGCTTGTCATCGATGCGCCGAACATTCGCAGCTACGCCGGCATCGCCATATCGGCGCCCGATCCTGATGGCGGCCCACGCGTGCCGGTTGGAGCGGTCTGTGGATTGGACATTCGTCCGCGCGAGTTCACCATAGATCAGCGGGCCGTGCTCGGCCATCTGAAGGCCCTGGCGGAGGCGTTGTTCGACGCCCGCGCGCTGCGCGTACGCGCCGAACGGCAGTCCGAAGCGCTGCGCCGAAACGACCGCGTCTTTCGCCAGGCCGAGCGTATGGCGGAAATGGGCTGGTGGCGGCTCGAACTGGCAGACGAAACCCTGGTCTGGTCCGACGGCATCTACCGCATCTACGACATCGATCCGGGAACGCGGCCGCAGCTGGCGACGGCGCTGGACTATTTCCCCGAACACGCCCGCGCCACCGTCGCCGCAGCGCTGGCCTCGACGATGGAGACGGGGACTCCCGTCGACATCGAGGTCGATTTCGTCAGCGCGAAAGGGGTCCGCCGCCGCGTCCGGTCGATGGGCGAGCTGGAGTTGAGCGGTGGTCAGCCGGTTGCGATCGTCGGCGTGTTTCAGGACGTCACGGCGCGGCATGCGCTGGAGCAGGGGCTGCGACGATCGGCGAGCGTCGACGAACTCACCCGGATCGCCAATCGCGCCGCCTTCAACGCCGAACTCGAACGCTGGGCCGCGGCGGCCCGGTCAGAAGGGTCTCCCCTCGAACTCGCGTTGATCGACCTCGATCATTTCAAGCAGATCAACGACGCCCACGGCCATCTGATCGGCGACGAAGTCTTGCGGGCATTCGGCCGGCGGCTGCGGCGCGTCCACCCGACCGATGCCTTTGCCGCGCGGGTCGGCGGCGACGAATTCGCGTTGATCCTGCGCGGGGACGCTGCCGACCAGGCACCCGCGTTGATTGCAAATCTGCTCGTCGACCTGAAGATGCCGGTGCACACCGCCGCGGGCGTGATTCCAGTGTCGGGGACGATCGGCCATGCCCGCTTCGACCCGGCCGAACAGGGGCTGCACGCGTTCGTCCACCGCGCCGATACAGCGCTGTACCAGGCAAAGCGGACGCAGCGCGGCACCGCTCAGGCGTGGGGCCGGCTGCGTGACGCCGACCGCCGCGGCGCGATCAGAGCCGCCTGACGCCTTCTGCGCAGACCGCATCGATCGTCGGACAGCCGTTGACCGCCATCAGCAGGTCGGCCTCTGCCAGGATACAGCGCAGGACGTGGGCCGCGCCCTCGGCTCCGTCGAGCGCCAGGCCGTAAAGCCAGGGCCGACCGATGCCTACGGCCGTCGCGCCGAGCGCCAGCGCCTTCACGACGTCGCTGCCCGACCGGATGCCTGAGTCGAACAGCACGGGCGTGTCGCCCGCCGCCGTGACGACGTCCGCCAGCATGTCGATCGCCGCGATCCCACCGTTGGCCTGGCGCCCGCCGTGGTTCGAGCAGAAGATCGCATCCGCCCCGGCATCGACCGCGCGGCGCGCATCGTCGGGGTGGCAGATGCCCTTCAGGACGATCGGCAGGCTCGTTAGCGATCGCAGCCACGGCAGATCGGCCCAGGTCAGCACCTTGCCGAACGATTGTGCCCATAGCCCGATCGCCGCCGCCGGATTGTCCGCGGGCGGATGCCCCAGTCGCCGGAGGAAGACCGGATCGCTGAAATAGTTCTGGAGCACGGCGCCCTTCAGCTGCGGGAAATTGCCGGTGTTGAGGTCGCGTGGGCGCCAGCCGGTGACCCAGGTGTCGAGCGTCACGACGATCGCCTCATACCCCGCTGCCTCGGCGCGCGAGACCAGGCTGGCGGCAAGCTCGGGATCCTTGGGCGTGTAGAGCTGGAACCACGCCGGTGTGTTGCCGGTGGCGGCATGGACCGCCTCCAGCGGATCGTTCGACAAGGTCGAGGCCATCAGCGGCACGCCCGTCAGCGCGGATGCCCGGGCCGCCGCCAGATCGCCGTGTCCGTCGGGCGTCGCAATGCCGGCGACGCCGATCGGGCTCATGAAGATCGGGCTCGGCAGGCGGCGGCCGAAGAGTTCCACCGACAGGTCGCGGGTGGAGCCATCGACCATCATCCGCGGCACCATGCCGTAACGGTGAAAGGCGCGGGCGTTCTCGTCCTGCGTGAATTCGTCGCCGCACCCGCCCATCACATAGTCGCGGACGGACGGCGGCATCGCTTCCTTGGCGCGCACCTCAAGCGTCGCGAAATCGACCGGCAGCTTCGGGACAATCCCCTGCGTGCCAGCGAGATAGATGGCGTTCTGGAAATCGCCGTAATGGCCCATGATCCTCTCCATGGGCTGTTCCGCCCTTGGACTCAGTCTGCGTCGGGGGCGGGGCCGGTTTCAAGCACTTCGATGGCGTCGTTGCGACCGGCGAAGTCCGCCGTCTCGCCGGGCGCCAGTCCGATAAGGGCGCGGGCGAGGGGGGCGGAAAAGGCGATGCGATCCTGCGTTGCATCGGCTTCGTCGCCGCCAGTGATGTCGATCGTCCGCCGCTTGCCATCGAGCGTGAAGGTGACACGCGATCCGATCGCGACTTCCTCGTCGTCGGGGACCGGCACCTCTTCAGCGGTTGTCAGGCGGGTGCCCCAATAGCGATGATCGCGCTTCAGCGTCTTGAGCGCTTCTTCGTCATCGGTCGCGGCAATCTCGGCATCGAGCGCCGCCAGCCGTGCGCGAATCAGGCGCAGTCCGCGCGCGGTGACGAGGTTGGGGCCGGGAGCGATCGGGATCTCGAATTTGGGCTCGAGGTGCTCGTCGTCATTCTCACGTCGGAAGGCGACACTCATGATCATGTCCTAGAAATGGGCGGGCCCGCGGTCGTCGCCAGGGTCACGGGCCCGCGGAAACGTCAGGCTGCGGTCGTCTCGACCTTGGCATGACTACCGGCTTCACCGGCCTTGATCGAGCCGCCGAACAGCATCTTCACGCGGCCGCTGAGCGACAGGTCGGTTTCCCACAGTTCGGCGCTGTCGATGTCGAGGCGCACGAGGGTCAGGTTCGGATCGTCCTTGCCGCCTTCGAACCAGGCCTCGACCTGCTTGTTCCACAGCTTGTCGATCATCGCCGGATCCTTGTCCTGTGTGATCGTGCCCGACAGGCAGGCGAAGAAGTCATGCCCCTTCGACACGAACTGCGCCATCGCCGCGCCGCCCTTGGCCACGCGATTGTCCTTGCCGACGAAGAACCACAGCGTGTCGACCTGATCCTCGTCCAACTGCGCCGTCAACGGTTCGTGATGCTGCTTCTCATCCGTCAGGCCGACCATCAGGAAGGGACTGTCGGCCATCTTCTTCCACATGTCGCGCTTGATCTGGTCGTCGGTCTTCTCGGCCATCGTCTGCTCCTGTTCGAAAGGGATTTCGTAAGCGAAACGAGGGGGACGGGGGTTGGTTGCGGCGACCGGCCGTTCTGGCATCATGCCGGTGACGGCAATTCTGCCGTCAGATTGAAGGAGCAGACATGGCGATCGCAGAAATGTGCCTGATCCTGGGCACGCTCTTCGCCTTCGCAACCTTGGTCGTGAAGATCATCGAAGTGGCGCGTAACAGGTAGCACACGGGCGGGGCTCGGCCTGCCAGCCGGGCCCCAAACGATTTTGGGCTCCAACCGCTGCCACGGTTGGAGCCCAGATCGAAAGAGCAATGACTCTCGCAGAGCCCTTTACTTAGCCCAACCGGCCAAGATTTTCAACCTCACAGCACCTCGAACAGACCGGCGGCACCCATGCCGCCGCCGACGCACATCGTCACGACGACATACTTCGCACCGCGGCGCTTGCCCTCGATCAGCGCGTGGCCGGTGCAGCGGGCACCGGTCATGCCGTAGGGGTGACCGATCGAGATCGATCCGCCGTTGACGTTCAGCAGCTCGTTCGGGATGCCGAGCGTGTCGGCGCAGTAGAGCACCTGCACCGCGAACGCCTCGTTCAGTTCCCACAGGCCGATGTCGTCCATCTTCAGGTTGAAGCGTTCGAGCAGCTTGGGGATCGCATAGACCGGGCCGATGCCCATCTCGTCGGGCTTGGTCCCGGCGACCGCCATGCCGACATAGCGGCCGAGCGGCGTCAGCCCGCGCTTTGCCGCCAGCGACTCTTCCATCAGCACGCTGGCCGAGGCGCCGTCCGACAGCTGCGAGGCGTTGCCCGCGGTGACCGAGCCCTCGGGCAGCACCGGGTTCAGCGACTTCAGTCCCTCCAGCGTCGTATCGGCGCGGTTGCCCTCGTCCTTCGACAGCGTCACTTCCTTGGTCGAGACTTCCTTCGTCTCCTTGTTCACCACGTTCATCGTCGCGGTGACGGGGACGATCTCGTCATCGAACTTGCCGGCGGCCTGTGCAGCGGCGGTGCGCTGCTGCGACTGAAGGGCATATTCGTCGCAGCGATCGCGGTCGATGCCGTAGCGCTTGCCGACGATTTCGGCGGTCTGCAGCATCGGCATGTAGATGTCGGGCACCATCGCCAGCAGTTCGGGGTCCGGATTGACCCGCATCTGCGGGGTCTGGACGAGCGAGATGCTCTCCACGCCGCCGCCGATGGCGATGTCCATATTGTCGATCACGATCTCCTTGGCCGCGGTCGCGATCGCCATCAGGCCGCTCGCGCACTGGCGATCGAGCGACATGCCCGAGACGGTGTTCGGCAAGCCGGCACGCAGCAGCGCGTTGCGCGCGATGTTGCCGGCCTGGCTGCCCTGCTGCAGCGCCGAGCCGAACACGACGTCGTCGACTTCCGCGCCGTCGATCTTCGCGCGCTCGACCGCGGCCTTGATCGCGTGGCTGGCAAGCGTCGGCGACGGCAGGTTGTTGAACGCCCCGCGGTAGGCGCGGCCGATCGGCGTGCGGGCGGTGGAGACGATGACGGCGGAACGCATGGGCTTTATCCTCTCAAACGAAAATCTGGCTGATCCATTCGGCGATGAGCGCGGGCTTGTCCTGGCCTTCGATCTCGACCGAAAATTCGGATGTCTGTTGCCACTGTCCGGGTCGCTTTTCGACCAGTTCCAGCAACGTGAAATGGCCGCGAACGCGCGCACCGGAGCGGACCGGCGTCAGGAAGCGCACCTTGTTGCCGCCGTAGTTCACCCCCATCCGTACGCCCGCGATCTCGGGCGCAGCGGTCTTCGATGCCAGCAACGGCATCAGCGACAGCGTGAGGAAACCGTGCGCGATGGTGCCGCCGAACGGGGTTTGCGCGGCACGTTTGGGGTCGGTGTGGATGAACTGATGATCGCCGGTGGCGTCGGCAAACTTATCGATCATTACCTGTGTGACGTCGATCCATTCGGACACATCGGTCCTGCCCACCTGGCGGGCCCGTTCCTCGATGCTGATCGTCGTCACCGCGCCTCTCCTGACACGGCGTCTTCTACGCGGGGCAGGGGGCGCTCGGCAAGCCCCACCTTCAAAACAGGCGCTTTCCGCTACGGCGTGGGACCGAACCCAATATTCGAAGCTTTGCCCTCACCCGGCGAATCGAGCGTCACCGCCGACGGATAGGGCAACACCATCGTCCCGTCCGGTGCGGCGGTGAACGTGGTCTGGGTGGGATAGGCGAACTCCAGCCCTTCCCGGTTGAAGCGGTGCAGGATTTCGAGGCCGATGGCGTGCCGCGCGTCATAGGCCGCCTGGAAATCGGGTGCCGGACTGTCGAATTCGACTTCGAAGTCGAGGCTCGACGCGCCGAACCCGACGAAGCCGGCCCGGACGAACAGCAACTCGCGTTCCTCGATGATGCTCCGCAACAGATCGGGCACGCGCCGGCAATCCTCGGGCGAGGTCTGATAGATCAGGCCGATCGCGAAATTAATGCGGCGATGATCGCGAGCGGTGTTGTTCTGGATTTCCTTGTCGAGCAGCGTCTTGTTCGAAATGATCCGCTGTTCGCCCATGATCCCGCGGATCCGCGTGGATTTCAGCCCGATGCCTTCCACCGTGCCCGACGACTGGTCGTAGGAAATCGCGTCGCCGACGCGAAACGGTTTGTCGAAGATGATCGCAAGCGCTGCGAACAGGTCGGCGAAGATACCCTGCGCCGCCAAGCCGATCGCGATACCGCCGACCCCCAACCCGGCGACCAGACCGGTCACGTTCACCCCGAGGTTGTCGAGCACGACGATCAGCGCGATGGCAAACAGTGCGAAGGTGACGAGCAGGCGAATCAGGCCGAACGCACTGCCCAGGGTCGCGTGATCCTGGCCCGTCATGCGGTGTTCGATCCCGCCCAGGATCAGTTCGCGCGCCCAGATCGCGGCTTGGACGACGGTGGCGACGGTGAACAGGAAGGTGATGGTGTTGCCGACCGCCGGCGGCGTTGCGGCATAGCCCTGCACCAGGCGTGCCGCGACCATCACGATGAAGAAGTTGCTGGTCTTCGACACGGCGCGGCCGAAGACGACACCCCAGCCGCCGACCCAATTCGGCCGATCGCACAATTTGCGCCCCATGCGTCGCGCGAGCATCAGCAGCACGACGATCGCCGTGCCGATGCCCAGCGCGATGGCGATCTGCAGCCAGTTGGTCTGGACCCAGACGACGCCGTCGCTCCACAGGCTGCGGACGTGTGCTTGCGCGATGTCGCTGTTGAGGGCCGCCTTGTCGGCAGATTTCTCCACCGCCTTCGTCACATTGCTCATAGTCTACGCCGTAATTGTCAGGCCGCCAGCTTCAGCTCGCGTTTGGCCTTGGTGTCGCTGTCGAGCAGCGCGATCAAGCCGCGTTCGATCCGGCTGAGGTGTTGCGTCGCGCGCGGTAGCGGGCGGGCCCGCAACGCCGCCTGGTCACCGTCCTTTGCGATTTCCACCAGCAACGGGTGGACATAGGATTTGCGGGCGATGGCAGGCGTGTTGCCCAACGCCTCGGTCACCGGCTCCAGCATCGCCTTGATGCCGATGTCCTTGTCCGCAGTCACCAGCGCTTCGAACGCCAGGACGCTGGCGCCCCAGGTGCGAAAATGCTTGGCGGTGAATTCGGCGTCCATCGCCTCGCGGATATATTCGTTGACGTCGCTCGACGAGACGGGATGGGCCTCGCCCTCTTCGTCTAGCCACTGGAACAGGTGCTGACCGGGCAGGTCGTGACAGGTCTTCACGAACCGGCTCAGGGACCGGTCGGTGACGCTCATCACCTTTTCCTTGCCCGATTTGGCACGGAACTTCAGCTTGAGCTTCGATCCCTCGACCTTGGCGTGGCGGCAGCGCAGGGTGGTGGCGCCGAAGCTCTTGTTCGTCCGCGCATAGCCCTCGTTGCCCACACGGATGTGGCCCAGGTCGAGCAGGCGGACGACCGCCGCCACGGCGCGCTCGCGGCTGAGCTTGCGCAAGTTCAGATCGGCCTCGACGCGCATCCGCAGCTTGGGCAGTTTTTCGCCGAAGCGCGCGCAGCCCTCATATTTCGCCAGTTCCTGCTTGGCGCGGAAATCCAGGTGATAGCGATATTGCTTCCGACCCTTCTCGTCCCAGCCGATCGCCTGGATATGGCCATTGGGCTTGGGACAGAACCACGCGTCGCGGTACGCCGGCGGCAGGCCGATCGCATTCAGCCGGTCGATCTCGTCGCGGTCGGTGATGCGGTTGCCGTCGGCGTCGAAATACCCCCAGGCGCGACCGATCTTCTTGCGGGTGATGCCCGGCATGCTGTCATCGCAATAGACGATCCGGCCCACGGCGTTTCGTTCCTTCCTCGCAACGGCTCAAAGAATGCCCGGGCTATCGATCCGTTCCGGAACGGCCCGGTAGCCCACGGGTTAAGGGCCTGATTTTCATTAGGAGAACGCCCCATGCCCGATCTTTCGCAGACCAAGGTGCTGATCATCGCAACCGACGGTTTCGAGAACAGCGAACTGTTCAAGCCGCGCCAGGCGCTGCTCGACGCCGGGGCGGAGGTCACGCTCGCCAGCCTGAAGACCGATCCGATCCAGGGCGTGCAGAACGACAGCGAACCGGCGGATACGATCACGCCCGACCTGACGGTCGATGACGTCAACGTCGACGACTATGACGCGCTGCTGCTGCCCGGCGGCGTCGCCAATCCCGACAAGCTGCGCATGAACGAGCGCGCGGTCGAAATCGTCGGCGAGTTCATGGATGACCACAAGATCGTCGCGTCGATCTGCCACGGCCCCTGGCTGCTCGCCGAAGCCGATGTGATCGAGGGTAAGACGATGACGTCGTGGCCATCGATCCGCACCGACCTGGAAAATGCGGGCGCAGACGTGGTGGATCAGGAGGTCGTCGTCGACGGCAACCTGATCACCAGCCGTAACCCCGACGACATCCCGGCGTTCAACGACGCGCTGATCCAGGCGCTCGCGAAAGTCGACGCCTGACCTGTTCGGCCGGCCCGGCGACGTCCGGGCCGGCTTCACCTTGCGGCGCGGCGTGCCTAAGGTCGCTGCCATGAGTGTGACCCTGCGCCCCGCCGCACGCGACGACGTGCCGACCATCCTGCGGTTCGTCCGCGAACTCGCCGAATTCGAACGCGCCGCCGACAAGGTCGTCGCGACCGAAGACCTGTTGGCCGACGCGCTGTTTTCCGCCCAGCCCGCCGCCTATGCGATCATTGCCGAGATCGACGGTGTGCCGGCGGGCATGGCGCTGTACTTCTTCAACTTTTCGACCTGGACCGGCTGGCGCGGACTGTATCTGGAAGATCTTTACGTCACGCCCGAAGCGCGCGGGAAGGGCGTGGGCGCGGCGTTGCTCACCCACCTTGCCGGCATTGCGGTCGATCGGGGATGCACGCGGTTCGAATGGGCGGTGCTCGACTGGAACGAGAATGCGATAAACTTCTATCTGTCGAAGGGCGCGGTGCCGATGGACGAGTGGCGGACGTACCGCGTGTCGGGCGACGCGCTGCCGCGGCTGGCCGGGCGCGCCTGATGGAGCACCTGTAATGGCCTGGGCCTGGCTGATCCTGGGCGGATTGTTCGAGGTCGGGTTCACCACCTGCCTGCGGTACGCCGACGGGTTTCGCAATGTGCCCTGGACGATCGGTTTCCTCGTCAGCGTCACGCTGTCGATGGCGTTGCTCGAACTTGCCTCGCGGTCGATCCCGATGGGGACGGCCTATGCGGTGTGGACGGGCATTGGTGCGCTGGGGACGGTGGTCATCGGGATCGTCTGGTTCGGCGAAGCGGCCACGCCGGTGCGGCTGCTGCTGATCCTGGGCGCGGTCGCGTGCATCGCGGGTCTGAAACTGACGAGCGGCCACTGATGGCGATCGATGAGGGCCTGATCGACTGGATCGCGGAGTGCACGGCGCCGCTGGGCACGCTTAGCAAACGGGCGATGATGGGTGGAGCGACGCTGTACCTGGATGGACAGGTCTTCGCGATCCTGACCTCGGACGGCGTGCTTCGCTTCAAGGCCGATGCGGTGAGCGATCGTGTTTGGGACGCCGAGGGGGCGGATCGCTTCACCTTCACCTTCGACGATGGGCGGGTGAGTTCGATGAATTATCGCCGCGCTCCGGACGATGTATTCGACGATCCCGACGCGATGCTGCGCTGGGCGCGGTTGGGGCTGGAGGCGGGCCTGCGGGCGCCGAAGAAGGCGCGGAAGCCGAAGAAGGACTGAACTCCAAAAACCGTCATTCCGCGGAGGCGGGAATCCAAAATCGCTGAAGTCAGTGAGTCTCACGTCGTTCAGCCAGAATGGATTCTCGCCCCCGGGGTCCCCACAAAGTATGACTTTGCGGGGTGCCCCTTCGCGGGGATGACGAAATTTGGGGTCGGGAGTCTTGGCCCTCCTCCACCACCGCTTCGCGGCGGTCTCGCTCCCCGCGAGCGGGGAGGAGATTTGTTTTAACCCTGCGGCGTATCCACGCCGGTGGCGTCGACCGATGCCTTCGCAGCGTCCTTGTCGCTGTTGTACCGATCGATCGCTTCGATCGTGATGCGGCGGGCTTCGGCGGCGTCGCCCCATTTGCCGATCCGCACCCACTTCTCCTTTTCGAGATCCTTATAATGGGTGAAGAAATGCTCGATCTGCTGGAAGATGATCGAGGGCAGGTCCTGCCGTTCGCCGACGTCCGAATAGTAAGGGAAGGTCGTGTCGACCGGCACGCAGACGAGCTTTTCGTCGCCGCCGGCTTCGTCTTCCAGGTTCAGCACGCCGATGGGTCGCGCGCGCACGACACAGCCCGGGACGAAGGGCGAGCGGGCAATGACCAGGGCATCGAGCGGATCGCCGTCGGGCGACAGCGTGTGCGGGACGAAGCCGTAGTTCGCCGGATAACGCATCGGCGTGTGCAGGATGCGATCGACGAACAGTGCGCCGGACGCCTTGTCGAATTCGTACTTCACCGGTTCGCCGCCGACCGGCACTTCGATGATCACGTTCAGGCTGTTGGGCGGGTCATCGCCCACGGGGATCAGGTCGATCCGCATGTCTGTCTCTTCCCTGTTATGATCGCCCTCACCCTTCCGCGGCTTTGCCGCTCCCTCCCTCTCCCGATGAGAGAGGGAAGGGGCCCGCCGCCGTCAGGCGGTGGGAAGGGTGAGGGCGACGAATTATCGTGCCGCGATCAGGCGATCCAGGCCGGTTTCGCCCGTGCCCACCTTTTCGAGGCGCGGGTAGCGCAGCCCCTCGTGATAGTCGAGTGCGACTTCGCGGAACTTGCCGTCGTTCCTGACCAGCAGCTTGATCGGGTCCTTCGACGACTTGGCCGCGGTCACCGCCGCCTTCAGCTTCTCGGCCGAATAGGCATCGCCGTTCACCGCGACGATCGTGGTCGATACGTCCATGCCCGCATTGAACGCCGGTGAATCCCAGATCACCGATCGAACCGCGCCGTCGCTGGCCACCGTCATGCCCAGCGAAAAGGCGAAACTGGCCGACTTCGACGACTTCTCGCCCGACTTGGCGACCGCGTTCGGCGTGTCGGTATAGACGAGGCGGTACCCGTTCCGCGTGATACCCGCGGTCGTCGTCGCCGGGTTCACCTGATAGACGCGTTCCTTCAGGAAGGTCGCCCAGTCATAGGGCGTCACGTCGTTCAGCGTCCGGGCGACGTCGTCGAACGTATAGGTGAGCGTGCCCCAATCGCCGTCACGCATGCCGAAGAAGGCGCGGGCGAAATCGTCCATCGATTTGGCGCCGCCGGTCCGTTCGCGGATGATCGCATCCGCCTCCAGCCAGACGAGCGCGCCGCCGACGTAATAATCCTCGTTGCGCTGCCAGTTCAGCCAGCCCTTGGGCCGGCGCGACGAAATGATCGGATCATGGGTGGTGTCGACCAGCGGGCGCCACTGGCGGCCCTTGGTCAGATCCTGACCCGCGGCCCAGATGGCGAGGTTGTCGAGCACTTCGTCCTTGCTGAGCATGCCCGAGCGGCCGCCAAGGATCAGGCCCCAGAACTGCGTCTGGCCTTCGTAGACCCACAGCAGATTGTCGCGCATCGGCGTCTTGAAATCGGGCGTCCACAGGTCGGCGCCGCGGCGGAACTTGCCGTTCCAGCTATGGGTGAATTCGTGCGGCAACAGGTCGCGGTCGCCGACGGCATCCGCCCACGACTTGAAATAGCCCGGATCGACGCCGTTCTCCGAGGAGCGGTGATGCTCCAGGCCGATCCCGCCCATTTCATCGGTGATCGCCAGCAGAAACTCGTACTTGTCGTAATGCTGGGCGCCGAACAGCTTCACGGCCTGGTCGACCAGCGCCTTGTGCTTGTCGATCTGGTCGGGCTTGGCTTCGAGCTCGTCGGGTGAATCGGCAACGACGTTCAGCCCGACGCGCGGGCTCAGCTCCCAGCGCTTGAAATAGCGCCCGGCGAACACCGGCGAGTCGATCAGCGTCTCATAGTCGGTCTGCTGATAGGCATAGGTCGAGCCCGTCGCGCGGCTCGGCAGGCCCGAGGCGGCGGTCCAGCCGGCGGGGTACTTGACGGTCGCCTGGATCGGAATGCGGCGGGTGTAATAGCCGGCCGGGTACAGGCTGACCTGTTCGAACTGCAGGTTCAGCATATTGGGCGCGATCGAGATACGCCCCTGGTTGCCCGCGGTCGCGCCGAGGAACTGGAATTCGAGGTCGACCGCCTTCGCGCCCGAGGGCACATCGACGTGAAAGGCGTAGACGTCGACCGGATCGCGCGTCCACGGCAGCGTCTTGCCGTTCGCGGTGATCTTCAGCCCCGCCAGCTTCTCGATTTCGCCGCGGGCAGCATGTTTGCCGGGCAGCCAGGCGGGCATGAGCAACGTCAGCGGACCCGCCTGCGCGACGGGCACGCGCTGCTTCACGCGGTAGATGCCCTGGCCGATGTTGGTCGCATCGACATTGAGGTCGATGACGCCCGGATAGGCAATGTCGCGCGCTTCGGGGATGCGGGTCGTGAACGGCGCGGTCGCCGCCGGCTGGCTGTTGCGGACCTGCGCCGTGGCGGCAGTCGTGCTGAGGAAAAGCGCGGCGAGAGCGATCGTGCGGTTCATGGCAACCCTTTGGGAAGAGGGGAGGATGGCGGATGCGTAAGGGGGCGGGGGCAGGAGGTAAAGGGGCTGTTGCACAGGGGGTAGCCCTCTCCCCTTCAGGGGAGAGGGTTGGGAGAGGGGCAGGTGTCTCACCGAGACCTTCGCGTGCGGCTATGCCCCTCTCCCTGACCCTCTCCCCTGAAGGGGAGAGGGAGGCTGTTAACCAATACCCGCTACTCCGACGCCCATGTATCACGACCCCGCCCTCGCCAAGGCGATCGCCGACCCGCGCCCGGCGTCGGCGGTTTCGTCGGGCGTCGGGTTCGCCGGCCTAGCGGGGTTGCTCGGCTGGATCGCGTTGGCCGTGCACTACGGCATGGACGGACCGTTCGCCGCACTGACCGCGCTCGGCGCGTGTGCGGTGCCGATGATCGTCTGGTCGCTCGTCGTCGACAAGGTTCACCGCCGCGCTTCGACCGGGATCGGCTGGGCCAACCCCCGCCCGCTCAAGGACATGCTCGCCATCAGCCTGACCAAGCTCGCCGGGCTGTGGGCAACCTGGGCGATGATCGCGGCGGTCTATGCGACGTTCCGTTTCTACGGCGACGGGACGTTCGGGTTCGCCATTGCCTGCCTGACCTATGCCGCGCCGGTGCTGGTCGCCCTGTCGGTGCCGTGGGTGCTCTGGATGGATCGCTACCTGATCGACCCGCGCGACGGGGCGTGGGCGCTCGGCGCGTGGCTGCTCGACCTGAAGGACGCCGCCCCCGACCGCGAAATAATCTATGCGCATCTGCGGGCTTGGGGCGTGAAGGGGTTTTTCCTCGCCTTCATGCTCGGCGTCGTGCCGGGCGGGTTCGTCGAGTTCGTGCGCGCCGACCCGGCGGCCCTCGCGCGCGATCCGGTGGCGCTGGCCAAGTGGCTGATCACGCTGATGTTCGTCGTCGACGTGATGTTCGCGACCGTGGGCTATATGCTGACGTTCCGGGTGCTCGATGCGCATATCCGCAGCGCGCAACCATATGTGCAAGGCTGGGCGGCGGCGCTGATCTGCTATCCGCCGTTCATCCTGATGAGCGCGGGTGGGCCGCTCGATTACCATCCGGGCACCGCGGATTGGGTCTATTGGCTGCAGGGCCATCCGCTGCTGCTGGCGGCGATGGGCGCGGTGCTGGTCGCGCTGACCGCTGTCTACGCTTGGGCGACGATCGCGTTTGGCTTGCGCTTCTCCAACCTGACGCACCGCGGCATCCTGACCCATGGGCCTTATGCCTTCAGCCGGCATCCGGCGTATCTGTCCAAGAACATCTTCTGGTGGCTGTCGACGCTGCCGTTCCTGGTCACCACCGGTTCGCTTGGCGACGGCGTGCGCAATACGGCGATCATGGCCGTCGTCAGTGGCGTTTACTGGTGGCGCGCAAAGACCGAGGAGCGGCATCTGGGCGAAGACACGGCGTACGTTGCGTACAGCGACTGGATGATGCGGCGCGGGCTGGTGCCGCGAATGCTTGCCAAGCTCACCGGCCGTGATCCCGCGCAGGCGGGAGCCTAGAGCCGCACGGGCTAACCTCCGCAACGCTGGGCTCCCGCCTGCGCGGGAGCATGTCGGGTTCAGTCGTCCACCTTCGGTGCCGAATGCGCCTTCATGCTCAGTGTCATCTGCACCGTCAGTGCATGTTCCATCGTCGCGGGGGATGTGCCGCGGGCGAGGCGGTATTGGTTGAGGTAGCCGATGTCGGCGCTCACGCCCTTGGCGATCGGCAGCGCAAGACCGATGATGTTGCGCATCCGCTCATAGCCCTTGCGCTGTCCCCACACCGTCGAATTGGGCATGTAGAAGCTTTCGTGGCTGTAGAACACGGCCAGGCCCTTCGCGCGCCCGACAGGCAGATTGTAGCGCAGCAGCGGGCGGATGCGGATGCCGACGCCCGGCCGATCGTCGCGGAATCGTTCGTCGACGCGGAACCGTCCCGTGAAGCGGCCGAAGTTGACGACCACGTGCTGGCGAATGCGATCCTCGTCGGTGTCGCGCTGGCGGTTATGCCCGCCGACGCGGCGATAGCCGAAGCCGAGCTCGACATGATCGTCCAGCCGGTAGCCGAGCAACGTCCCGACCTCGGTCTGGTAAAGCCCGCCCTGCCGGTCGCTGATGCGCATGATCTGTTCGACGGTCAGGCGCACCTTCTTGCTGATCGGCACGACGCCGTTCAGCTGCCACCACGCCTGCGCGTCGTCGACCTGCTGCGCGCGCGCCGGAAAGGCGGCGGCGAGCAGGGGCGTGGCAATCAGGGCTCGCGCGCGGATCAGTAGCTATACTCGTCGTACACGCGGGCGACGTCACCGTTCCAATCCCCGTGGTAGCGATCGAGCAAGAGCTGCGCGGGCACCTTCCCCGACCGGACGATTTCGCGGAGCGGATCGAGGAAGCCCGCCTCGCTGTCGCCCGCGCCGTTCAACCGCGCGCGGGCCGACAGGCCGGCGGTGGCGATGTCGAGCACTTCGCCCGCGATGTCCTTCAGCGTGCCGCCACGGATCGGCGCGTCGAGCGCGAGCTTGGGCACCGACGACCGCAGCGTCTCGCGTTCCTCCATCGACCAGTCCCTGACCAGGTCCCACGCGGCATCGAGTGCGGCGTCGTCATACAGCAGCCCGACCCAGAGCGCCGGCAGCGCGCAGATGCGATCCCACGGGCCCCCGTCGGCACCGCGCATCTCGAGGAAGGTCTTCAGCCGCACTTCGGGGAAAGCGGTCGACAGATGGTCGTTCCAGTCGTCCATCGTCGGGCGCTCGCCGGGCAGGACCGACAGCTTGCCATCGAGGAAGTCGCGGAAGCTGAGGCCCGCGGCGTCGATATACGTCCCGTCGCGGTAGACGAAGTACATCGGCACATCGAGCGCGTATTCGGCGTAGCGTTCGTAGCCGAAGCCGTCCTCGAACACGAACGGCAGCATGCCGGTGCGGTGCGGGTCGGTGTCCGACCAGATATGGCTGCGGAAGCTGAGGAACCCGTTCGGCTTGCCTTCGGTGAAGGGCGAATTGGCGAACAACGCGGTGCCGAGCGGCTGGAGCGCCAGGCTGACGCGGAACTTCTTCGCCATGTCGGCTTCGGACGCATAATCCAGGTTCGTCTGGATCGTGCAGGTCCGCAGCATCATGTCGAGACCGAGCGAGCCCACGCGCGGCATGTGATTCAGCATGATGCCATAGCGGCCCTTGGGCATCCGCGGCAGGGCGTCGCGCGTCTTGTCGGGCCACATGCCGAGACCCAGGAAACCGATGCCGAGCTTCTCGCCGACCGCCTTCACCTGTTTCAGGTGGCGGCCGGTTTCGGCGCAGGTCTGGTGGAGGTTGTCGAGCGGCGCGCCCGACAGCTCGAACTGGCCCGCGGGCTCCAGGCTGACCGAGCCGTCCTCGCCGGTGAGGGCAATGACCTTGCCGCCCTCGTACACCGGTTTCCAGCCGAATTGTTCGAGCTCGGCGAGCAGGTCGCGGATGCCGCCGGGTTCGTCGTAGGACGGCGCGCGGTGGTCGTCGATCTTATAGACGAACTTCTCGTGCTCGGTCCCGATCCGCCACCGCTCCTTCGGCTTTTCGCCGCGGGCGAAGCTGGCATAGAGTTGTTCGACCGACTCGATGGTCGGTGCGTTGCTGTCCGAAACCGTCTTGGTCGTCATGCCGCGCCCTTACGCGCGGGCGTGGGGGAGCGCTAGTCCCGCTGCACTGCACCCGCTCGTCATCCCCGCGCCCACTATCGTCATCCCCGCGCCCACCATCGTCATCCCCGCGAAGGCGGGGATCAATAGTCGCTGAAGGACGTGAAGCTCACTGAGTTCAGCCAGACTATATCCCCGCCTTCGCGGGGATGCGAATGGGTGGGCGGGGCTGCTCCCCCCTGTAAGGGAAGGGCCGGGGGGTGGGTGCCTCTCCACGGGCGGCGCCGCCTGGGGCGGTCGACCCACCCCCAACCCCCTCCCTGTCCAGGGAGGGGGCTCGGACGGTCAGCCGCTATTCCGCAGCGCCGTCGCGATCGCGTTGATCGACAGCAGGATGCCTTCGCCGATCCGCGGATCGCTTTCGCCCGCACGGTGACGCTTCAACAATTCGATCTGCAACAGGTTGAGCGGCTCAATGTACGGCAGCCGCAACCGGATCGACGTCTCGAGATTCGGGTGCTTTTCGAGCAACCGCGTCTGCCGCGTCACGCCCAGCAGGCCGTCGTGCGTCGTCTGCCAAGCTGATCTGATCCGGGGGAACACGTCGTCGGCCAGTGCGCGGTCCTCGACCAGCGCGGCGTAGCGCGCTGCAATCCCCATGTCGGACTTTGCCAGCACCTGTTCGAGGTTGCCGAGCGTCGACTGGAACAGCGGCCAGCTCGCCGCCATTTCCCGCAGCAGTCCCTTGTCGCCGAACGCTTCGAGCGCCTGGCCGACGCCGTACCAGCCCGGCAGCATCACCCGCGCCTGCGCCCAGCTGAAGACCCAGGGGATCGCGCGCAGATCCTCGATCGCGTCCGATTTCTTGCGGCTGGCGGGGCGCGATCCGATCTTGAGGCCCGAAATTTCCGCGATCGGCGTCGCCTGGCGGAAATAGGTGCGGAAGCCCTCGGTACCGTAGACGAGATCGCGATAGGCCTTGAACGCGGTGTCGCTGAGTTCGTCCATCGCCGCTTCGAACCGCGCCTTGTCGGCGGGGGGCAGTTCGGCGGGAGCGAGGCTGGCGAGAAGCGTCGCGGAGGCCATCGCCTCCAGATTCGTCATCGCACTGGCGCGCGTGCCATATTTGGCGGCGATGATCTCGCCCTGTTCGGTGACGCGGATGTGGCCTTGGACGGTGCCGGCGGGCTGCGCCTGGATCGCTTGGAACGATGACCCGCCACCCCGCCCGACCGCGCCGCCGCGGCCGTGGAACAATTGCATGCGGATGCCCGCCTCCTCGAACACCGGGGCCAGCGCCGACGAGCCCTTAGACAGCTGCCAGGTCGAGGTCAGATAGCCGCCGTCCTTATTCGAATCGGAATAGCCGATCATGACTTCCTGCACGCCGCGTTCCGCAGCGATCGCCGCGACTTCGGGCAGCGCCAGCCACGCGCGCATGATCCCCGGCGCGCGTTCGAGATCGGCGACCGTCTCGAACAGCGGCACCGCCATGATGTGCGCCTGTGGCTGCTCGCCGGGGACGTACAGTCCCGCCTCCTTCAGCAGCAGATGGATTTCGAGCAGGTCGGACACCGACTGGCCCATCGACACGATATACTGGCGGATGCAGGCGCGACCATATTTCGCCTGCGCTTCGGCCGCCGCGTGGACGATCGCGAGTTCGGACGCCGTCTCGTCGGAATAGGTCGCATAGGGGCTGGTCAGCGGGCGTGGGCTAGCGAGCTCGGCGCGCAGCAAGGCGACGCGGGCGTCCTCGTCCAGACTTGCATAATCGTCGCATACGCCGCCCGCCTTCAGCAGTTCGGCGACGACGCGTTCATGGACGGCGCTGTTCTGGCGGAGGTCGAGCGTGGCGAGGTGGAAGCCGAACGTCTCGACGGCGCGGATCAGGCGCCCGAGCTTGCCGCCCGACGAGAGCGGGCCATGGTCCGTCCCCGACAGCCCATGCGCAATGGCGGCGAGGTCGGCGCGGAAGGCGGCCGGATCGGCATAGGGCTCGCCTTTGAGCGCGCCGGGTCGCGGCGCAGGCTTGCCGGTGAGCGCGAGATGCGTCGCGGCGAGGCGGGCGTAGATGCCCGACAGCGCGCGGCGATAGGGTTCGTCTTCGCGGCTCTTCGCCTCGTCGCCGCTCTGGATCGCCAGCGCCAGCACACCCTCGGCGACATCGCTATGCTCGGTCGAGATCGACAGTTCAGCGCCCAGCGCATGGACCTTGTCCAGATAATGGCCGAGCACCGCCTCCGCTGCGCGACCCAGGGCAAGGCGCAGCGAATCGGCGGTGACGAACGGGTTGCCGTCGCGGTCGCCGCCGATCCAGGTGCCCGGGCGCAGGAACGAGGGCACCCGCTCGCCCAGCGCCCGGTCCCAGCGCGCATAGAGTGCGGGGAGGGCGGGCAGGAAGACGTCGCGCAGGTAGCTGAGCGCGGTTTCCACCTCGTCGGCGACGTACAGCCGCTCGCGACGCAGGACGCGGGTCTGCCACAGCAGCGCGATCTGGCGCAGGATCGCGTCGTCGATACGGTCGCCGTCGGCCGTCTCGTCCAGCCCGCGGTCCTTCAGCGCCATCAGCTCGGCGATGGTGTTGCGATGGTCGATCATCGACTTGCGGCGGACTTCGGTCGGGTGCGCGGTCAGCACCGGCGCGATCAGCGCATCCGCCAATAGCGCGAGGATGGCGACACGATCGACGCCTTCCTTTGCGAGCCGGTCCAGCGCGTGGGCGACGTCGGCACCCTGTTCGGCTGCGACGCCCTGCCGGTCCTCGGCCAGATTGGCGAGCATCGAGAACAGCATGAAGCCGCGGGTGAAATCGAGCGTCTCATCGAGGCTCAGCCGCTCCAGCCCCGGGTCGATCGCGTCGGCGCCGGCCACGCCGCGCGCGCGATCGACGCTGGTCGCGCGAATATATTCGATGCGCTTGAACAGTGCCTCGCCACCATAGGCGCGGATCACGTCGCCCAAAAGTTTGCCGAGGAAGCGGACATCCGCATTATTCGCGATGGGGGGAAGGCTGGCCATCTTCCTTTGTTGCGCCGCAGCGGACACCGGGGTCAACCACGAAACGTTGACGCGGGTCCAAGCGTTGCTTACGTGTGTTGGATAGGTAATACAGGAGTGTGATCGATGCGGACCTTGCTGATCCTTGGCAGCGCGCTGCTGCTGGTTGGCTGCGGATCGAACGACGGCGCGAACGGCGACGAAGGCACCCAGATCTCGATCAAGGGCGGCGACGGCAATGGTTTCTCCGCGAACCTGGGCAAGGACGGCAAAGTCGCGGTCGACCTGCCGGGCTTCAAGGCGAACATCGACCTGCCCAAGGTGCAGCTGGATGCCGGCGACTTCACGTTGAATGGGGTGAAGCTGCCCGAGGGATCGAAGATCACGAACATGGACGTGTCGGGGAACAACGGAAACGGCGGGGTGAAGGTCAATTTCACGAGTCCCGTCGGCACGGCCGCGGTTCGCGACTGGTTCCAGGGACGCCTCGCCAGCGAAGGCTTCTCGCTGAAGGCGAATGGCAACGACCTGTCGGGCACGACCGAGGACGGGAAGGCGTTCCGCCTGACGACGAAGGACGTCGGCGGCGGCAAAAGCGAGAGCGTGATTACGGTGGGGGGGTGAGCTGATTCCTCCCCCAGCTTGTCTGGGGGAGGGGGACCGCGCCCGCAGGGCGTGGTGGAGGGGCATTCCCCTCGCTACCGATCGATTGGCATGCCCCTCCACCGGCTTCGCCGGTCCCCCTCCCCATTCTGGGGAGGATTTTAGTGCTTACCCATCCCCCAACCGCTCGATATCCGCGCCCACCGCGCTCAGTTTCTCCTCCAACCGCTCATAGCCGCGGTCGAGGTGGTAGACACGGCTGACCGACGTCTCGCCTTCCGCCGCGAGCCCCGCGATGATCAGGCTCATCGACGCGCGCAGGTCGGTCGCCATCACCGGCGCACCCGCCAGACGGTCGACGCCGCGGACCACCGCCGACCGGCCCGAAACCGAGATATCCGCCCCCATCCGCGCCAGTTCGGGCACATGCATGTAGCGGTTCTCGAAGATCGTCTCGGTCAGCATCGACGCGCCGTCGGCCTTGGTCAGCATCGCCATGAACTGCGCCTGCATGTCGGTCGCGAAGCCCGGGAAGGGGGCGGTCGACAGCGTCAGCGGGCGCAGCGTGCCCGGCGCGGTGATGCCGATCGCGCCCTTCTTCAGCTCGATGACGACGCCCGCATCGGCCAGCGCACTCAGCGTCGCGGCCATGTCGTTCGCATCCGCCCCGACCAGCTCGACCTGGCCGCCGGTAATGGCCGCGGCGCAGGCATAGCTGCCCGCCTCGATCCGGTCGGGCATCACGGCATAGGTCGCGCCGTGCAGCCGGTCGCGGCCCTCGATCGTCAGCGTCTCGGTCCCGATTCCGTCGATCGACGCGCCCATCGCGACCAGCAGGCGGCAGAGATCGACGATCTCGGGCTCGCGCGCGGCGTTCTCCAGCACGCTGGTGCCGCGCGCGGTCGCGGCGGCCATCAGCGCGTTCTCGGTCGCGCCGACCGACACCACGGGGAAGCGGAAGCGGCCGCCGGCCAGCCGTCCGCCGGGCGCGCGCGCGGTGACGTAGCCCGCCGACATCTCCAGCTCCGCCCCCAATGCCTCCAGTGCCTTCAGGTGCAGGTCGATCGGGCGATTGCCGATCGCGCAGCCGCCGGGCAGCGACACGCGCGCCTCGCCCTTGCGCGCCAGGATGGGGCCGAGCACCAGGATCGATGCGCGCATCTTGCGCACGATATCGTACGGCGCCTCCGACGAGGTCAGCTGGCCGGCGCGGATCGTCATCACCCGACCGAAATCCTCCGGTCGCGTCCCCTCGATCGCGGTCGAGGCGCCAAGTTGGTTGAGGAGGTGGCCGAAGCCGTCGACGTCGGCCAGCCGCGGCAGGTTCCGCAGCGTCAGCGGCTCGTCGGTCAGCAGCGCGCAGGGCATCAGGGTGAGCGCCGAATTCTTGGCGCCCGAAATGAGGATGCGGCCCTTCAGGGGGTTGCCGCCGCGAATGACGATACGATCCATGCTCGCGCTTCTATCGCACCGAAGTCCTCTGGCAAGCGTCGTGCGCGCCCGCCCGCCCGACGCTTGATCGACTTTAATGCGCTGAAGTCCCGGCGCTGCTTTGCAAGGTGACCAGGGGTAAAGGGGGCTTTTTCACGTGCCTGCGAGTTGTTTCGCCGAAGTATTGGCTGCGCAGGTTCGGCTGACGCCAGCGGAAATCGTCGCTCTGGGGCGGCTGGAGGAACGACCGCGCGAGCTGCGTCGCGGCGCGGTCCTGCAACGCGAAAACGAGCGCGGGACCGACCTGTACATCGTCCGTCGCGGCATGTTGATGAGCTATGTCCTGCTCGACGACGGCAGCCGGCAGATCCTGCGGTTTCATTTCCGCGGCGACATGATCGGCGTGCCGGGCATGATCTATGCGACGTCGCCGGAAACGATCGCGGCGCTGACGGACGCGGAGGTCTGCACCTTCGACCGCGCCGCGCTCAGCCGCCTGTTCGAGGAGCACCCCCGCATCGCCGCGCTGATCCTGGCGCTCAACCAGGTCGAGCGGGTCGCACTGACCGACCGGCTGGCGGCGCTGGGGCGGACGTCGGCGAAGGCGCGGGTGGCGGCGCTGGTGCTCGACATACGTAATCGGCTCCGCGCGGGCGATCCGGCCGTCGTCGACAGCTATCCGCTGGGACTGACGCAGGAAGAGATCGGCGATGCGACCGGCCTGACCGCGGTGCACGTCAATCGCATGCTGCGCCAGCTGGAAGAAGACGGGCTGATCGCCCGCGAGGGCGGTCGCATGACCATCCGCGACGAACGCGCGCTGGCACGGTCGGCGAATTACGTCGACCGCTATGCGGGGCTCGACCTGGGGTGGTTACCGCCGGCGCGGTGATACGATTTTAATCATCCCCCTAGCTTGTCTGGGGGAGGGGGACTGGCGAAGCCGGTGGAGGGGCATTCCAGCCCTACCGGGCGCATCGCAGGCCCCTCCACCAGCCTGACGGCTGGTCCCCCTCCCCGAGACAAGCTCGGGGGGGAATTGGCTCAGTCCAGATTCGGCCGTAGCAGTCGCGTCGCCTGCGCCACGTCGATCCCCTTGCGCGCGGCATAGTCGGCCAGCTGGTCCTCGCCGATTCGCGCGACGCCGAAATAGGCCGCCTCAGGGTGCCCGAAGTAGAAGCCGCTGACCGCCGCGGTCGGCAGCATCGCGAAGCTCTCGGTCAGGCTGGCGCCCGTTGCGTGATGCGCATCGAGCATGTCGAACAGCGTCACCTTCAGGCTGTGCTCGGGGCACGCCGGATAGCCCGGCGCCGGGCGGATGCCGCGATATTGCTCGCGGATCAGCGCCTCGTTGGTCAGTTGCTCCCCGGCCGCATAGCCCCACAGGTCGGTGCGGACATGAAGGTGCAGCCGTTCGGCGAAAGCTTCGGCCAGGCGGTCGGCCAGGGCTTTGAGCAAAATGTCCGAATAATCGTCGATCGCCGCCTTAAACCGCGCCAGGTGCGGCTCGATGCCGTGGATGCTGACCGCGAAGCCGCCGATCCAGTCGCCCTTTTCGTCGATGAAATCCGCCAGGCACATGTTCGGCCGACCCTCGCGCTTGGCGATCTGCTGGCGCAGGAAGGGCAGGCGGACGATGTCGGTGCCCTCGACCAGGTTCAGCATGTCGAAGCCGCGCAGTTCGTCGGCGTTGAAGTCGCCCTTCAGGTCGACGACGACGTCGTCCTCATAGCGCGCGCAGGGCCACAGCCCCGCAACGCCGCGCGCGGTCAGCCACTTCTCGGCAATGATCCTGTCGAGCATCGCCTGCGCGTCGGCATAGAGCGACTTGGCGCTCTCCCCGACGATCTCGTCTTCGAGGATCGCGGGGAAGGTGCCGGCGAGTTCCCAGGCGCGGAAGAACGGCGTCCAGTCGATATAGTCGCGCAGGTCGCTGAGGTCCCAGTCGCGGAAGACGTGGATGCCGGGCTTCACGGGGGCGGCGGGCTTCTGGCTGAAATCGGCCTTGAAGCCGTTGGCGCGCGCCTTTGCGAGCGGCAGCAGGTCGTTCTGTCCCTTGCCCTCGCGCGCGGCGCGGACGGCGGCGTAGTCGGCGTCGGTCTTCGCCACGAATTCGTCGCGGATCGTGTCGCTGACGAGGGTGGTCGCGACACCGACTGCGCGGCTAGCGTCGAGGACATGGACGACCGGGCCCTTGTACGCGGGCGCGATGCGCAGCGCGGTGTGGACCTTCGACGTCGTCGCACCACCGATCAGCAGCGGCATCGTCATGTCGGCGCGCTGCATTTCCTCGGCCACCGTTACCATCTCGTCCAGCGACGGCGTGATGAGCCCCGAGAGCCCGATCATGTCGGCGTCGTTCTCGTTCGCCGCCTCCAGGATCTTCGACCAGGGCACCATGACCCCCAGGTCGACGACTTCGAAGCCGTTGCACTGGAGCACGACGCCGACGATGTTCTTGCCGATGTCGTGGACGTCGCCCTTGACGGTGGCCATGATGACCTTGCCCTTGCCCTTGGCGCCGGGCTCCTTCGCCGCCTCGATGAAGGGCAGCAGGTGGGCGACCGCCTTCTTCATCACGCGCGCCGACTTCACGACCTGCGGCAGGAACATCTTGCCCGACCCGAACAGGTCGCCGACGACGTTCATGCCGTCCATCAGCGGGCCTTCGATCACTTCGATCGGGCGGTTCATCGCCTGCCGCATCTCTTCGGTATCCTCGACGACATGGGCGTCGATGCCCTTGACCAGCGCATATTCGAGCCGCTTGCGCACATCGAAGCTGCGCCACTCGGCGGCCTGCTTTTCGGCAACCGCATCGGTCCCGCGGAAGCGTTCGGCCAGCGCCACCAGCCGCTCGCCGGCGTCCGGGTCACGGTTGAGGATCACGTCCTCGCACGCGGTGCGTAAGGTCGGGTCGATCTGGTCGTAGATGTCGAGCTGGCCGGCGTTGACGATCGCCATGTCCATGCCCGCAGGGATGGCGTGGTACAGGAACACGCTGTGCATCGCGCGGCGCACGGGTTCGTTGCCGCGGAAGCTGAACGACAGGTTCGACAGACCGCCCGAGATATGGACGTGCGGGCAGCGCGCCTTGATCTCCCGCGTCGCCTCGATGAAGTCGACGCCGTAGTTGTTGTGTTCCTCGATGCCCGTCGCGACCGCGAAAACATTGGGGTCGAAGATGATGTCTTCGGGCGGGAAGCCGATGCCCATCAGCAGATTATAGGCGCGCTCGCAGATCTCGACCTTGCGCTCCTTGGTGTCGGCCTGGCCGACCTCGTCGAACGCCATCACGACGACCGCGGCGCCATAGTTCATGCATTTGCGGGCATGGTCCAGGAACTGGTCGACGCCTTCCTTCATGCTGATCGAATTGACGATCGGCTTGCCCGACACGCATTTGAGGCCGGCTTCGATCACGTCCCACTTCGATGAATCGATCATCACCGGCACTCGCGCGATGTCGGGTTCGGCGGCGATCAGCTTCAGGAAGGTCGTCATCGCGACGTGGGCGTCGAGCAGCCCCTCGTCCATGTTGACGTCGATCACCTGCGCGCCGTTCTCGACCTGCTGGCGCGCGACCTCGACGGCCTTGGTGTAGTCGCCGGCCATGATGAGCTTCTTGAACGCGGCCGAGCCGGTGACGTTCGTGCGCTCGCCGACGTTGACGAAGTTGGTGGAGGATTGGGTCGTCATCTTCGTTCTGCTCTTCGATCCTTCCCTGAAAGGGGAGGTGTCATCGCGTCAGCGATGACGGAGGGGTGTAACGCTATCGAGAGGGGGACACCCCTCCGTCTGGCCTTCGGCCAGCCACCTCCCCTTCCAGGGGAGGATAATATTCACGCCGCCATCGTGAACGGCTCGAGGCCCGCCAGCCGCGTCCGCACCTCCGGTACCGGCATCGCCCGCGGCGGCAGCCCCCGCACCGCATCCGCGATCGCCTCGATATGCGCCGGGGTCGACCCGCAGCAGCCGCCCAGGATGTTGACCTGCCCGCCGTCGGCCCATTCCTTGACCAGCCCCGCGGTCGTCTGCGGCGCTTCGTCATAGGCGCCGAGTTCGTTCGGCAGGCCGGCGTTGGGATAGACCATGATGAGCGTATCGGCCATTGCCGACAGCGTCTTCACATGCGGGCGCAGCTGCTCCGCGCCGAACGAGCAGTTGAGCCCGATCGTCAGCGGCTTGGCATGGCGCACCGCGTGCCAGAACGCCTCGACCGTGTGGCCGCTGAGGTTGCGGCCCGACAGGTCGGTCAGCGTCATCGACAGCATGATCGGCACGTCGCGGCCCAGCGCCTGGCCCGCCTCCAGCACCGCCATGATCCCGGCCTTGGCGTTCAGCGTGTCGAACACGGTTTCGATCAGGATGAAGTCGGCGCCGCCCTCGATCAGCGCGTCGACCTGCTCGCGATAGACGTCCTTCAGATAGTCGAAGTCGATCTCGCGATAGCCCGGGTCGTTGACGTCGGGGCTCAGCGACAGCGTCTTGTTGGTCGGCCCGATCGCGCCCGCCACGAAGCGCGGGCGGCCATCCTTCGCGGCGAATTCGTCGGCGATGGATCGGGCGAGCCTCGCGCTCTCGACGTTGATCTCGCGCACCAGATGCTCGGCGCCATAGTCGGCCTGGCTGATACGGTTGGCGCTGAACGTGTTCGTCTCGGCGATGTCGGCGCCTGCCTCGAAATAGGCGCGGTGGATCGCGCCCGGTACCTCGGGCTTGGTCAGCGCCAGAATGTCGTTGTTGCCCTTCTGGTCGTGGCCGAGCGCGAGGGTGCCGGCGTAATCGGCTTCGGAGAGTTTCCAGTTCTGGATTTCGGTGCCGAACGCACCGTCGATGACGAGGATACGCTGTGCGGCCTGTTCGAGCAGTTGCTGGCGGGGAGTCATGTCGTCTCTCTCGATCCTCCCCGGCACGGGGAGGGGGACCGCTCGCAGAGCGGTGGAGGGGGCTCTCCACAAAGTCTGTCGCTGGTGGAGAGCCCCCTCCACCAGCCTTCGGCTGGTCCCCCTCCCCGCGAGCGGGGAGGAGCCTGTGTCACGCCGCCTCGGCCCGCGCCACCGCCTGCGGCCGAAGCCCCAGCAGGTGACAGATCGCGTAGCTCAGCTCCGCCCGGTTGAGCGTGTAGAAATGGAACGCGCGCTCACCGCCCGCGTAGAGTTTGCGGCACAGCTCGGCGGCGACCGTGGCGGCGACCAGCTGGCGCGCGGCGGGGTGGTCGTCCAGCCCCTCGAACAGCCGCCCCATCCAGGCGGGCACGTCGGTGCCGCACATCGCCGACATCTTCTGAACCGCAGCGAAGCTCATGACCGGCATGATGCCGGGCACGATCTCCGCCGAGATGCCCGCGGCCGCGGCGGCATCGCGGAAACGAAAGAAGGTTTCGGGTTCGAAGAAGAATTGCGTGATCGCTCGCGTCGCGCCGGCATCGATCTTGCGCTTCAGATTGTCGATATCGGAAGCGGCATCGGCCGAATCCGGGTGGCATTCGGGGTAGGCGGCGACCGAAATCTCGAACGGGTGCAGCTTGCGCAGGCCCGCGACCAGCGCGGCCGCATTGGCATAGCCACCCTCGGGCGACTGGAACTTCGCGCCCGGCGTCGGCGGGTCGCCGCGCAACGCGACGATGTGCCGGACGCCTGCGTTCCAATAGGCGTTCGCGACCGCATCGATCTCGTCGCATGTCGCCTCGACGCAGGTCAGGTGCGCGGCGACCGGGATGGTCGTCTCGCGCGCGATACGGGCGACGGTGGTGTGGGTACGCTCGCGCGTCGTGCCGCCGGCACCATAGGTGACCGAGACGAACCGGGGGCCGAGGGGACTGAGCGTCTCGATCGACTCCCACAGGGTCGCATCCATCTTCTCGGTCTTGGGCGGAAAGAATTCGAAACTGACGGCGGCGTCGCCCGCCACGTCGGCGAACAGCGGCGCATCGAGTGCACGACGCGCTTCCTCCATCGCTCCCAGACTTGCCTTCACGCGGCCTTCACTCCTGTAGTCGCGGGCGCGACCTTGCGCGCCAGCCAAAGTTTGACGGTCAGTTCGCCGCCCAGCAGCGTCTCGATCCGCACCGGCGACAGGCCGGCTGCGGTGAACCAGCCGAGCATCTGTTCGTCGGAAAAGCCCAGGCGCACATGCGCGTCGCGGGTGCGCAGATCCTCGCGGTCGTGCGCGTCGAAATCGGCGATCAGCAGCCGGCCACCGCCGTCGAGCACGCGCGCGGCCTCCGCAATCGCCGCGCCCGGCGCTTCGGCGAAGTGCAGGACATGGTGCAGGATGGCCAGATCGCTGTCGCCGTCATCGAGCGGCAACGCATAGAGATCGGCCTGGCGCAGCTCGGCGTTCCCCTGCTCGGCCAGCTTGCCGCGGGCGAGCCGCAGCATTTCCGACGAACGGTCGATTCCCAGCGCCCGGCTGGCGCGCGGGGCGAACAATTCGAGCATGCGGCCCGTGCCCGTCCCGATATCGACGATCCGGCCGAGCGGGGCGGGGCCAAGCACGGCGTCGATCGCCGCCTCCACCTGTTCCTCGGCGATATGGAGCGAGCGGATCGCGTCCCATTCCCCGGCATGCTCCTCGAACCAGGTTGCCGCAGCGGCGGCGCGGTCGGCGCGGACGGCGGCCAGCCGCGCGCTGTCGGCGATCGCCCAGTGATCGGTCTCGTTCGCATTCCAGGCGTCGAGCGCCGCGAGAACCGGCGACACGCGGGCCGGCTCGCCCAGCGCGACGAACACCCAGCTGCCCTCCTTGCGCCGCTGCGTCAGCCCGGCATCGCCCAGGATCTTCACATGCCGGCTGACGCGCGGCTGGCTTTGCCCCAGCACCTGCGCCAGTTCGCCGACCGACAGCTCCATCGTGCGCACCAGCGACAGGATGCGCAGACGGGTCGCGTCGGCAAGCGCGCGGAAGATGTCGAGGGCAGCGGTCATCGCGCCGCATCATATAAAGAAATCTTTATATGCGGTCAATCGATCGCAGCGACGCACCCTTTTCGTTTCGCCTGCGTTGCGTAACGTCAGTTCAAACAGAAAGGGATGTCCTTGAGATGAAAAAGATCGTGCTTCCGCTGGTGCTCGCCGCCGGTCTGGGCTTGGGCGCATGCAGCGACCAGACGCAGCAGTCGATGGCCAACGACGTCGATAACGCGACCGCCGACGCCAATGCGACGATGCGCGAAGCGGGCGACGACGTCGAAGCCGCGACCGACGATGCGATGCGTTCGGCAGAGAATGGCGCCGATCGCGCCGGCGCCGCACTCGATCGCACCGGCGACCGGATCGCGAACGGTGCCGATCGTGCCGCCGACGCCACGGGCCGTGCGCTCGACGACGCGGCCGATGCGACCGGCAACGCCATGGTTCGCGCGGGCAACGCCATCCGCGACTAATGATGCGACGCCTGCGCCTCGTTCTCGCTCTGCCAGCCGTTCTGACGATGGTCGGCTGCGGTTCGGATCAGGTCGCCGACCCCGGCGGTCTGACGGCGAGCGAGGCGCAGGAGTTGAACGAGGCCGCGGCGATGCTCGACGCCAACGCGATCGACCTGAATCACGTGATCGAGCCGGGAAACCGCCAATGACTCCGCGCAAGCTTGGGAGCACCGAGCTGGAGATCGCCCCGCTGGTGCTGGGCGGCAATGTGTTCGGCTGGACGGCGGACGAGACGACCAGCTTTGCCGTGCTCGACGCGTTTGTCGATGCGGGCGGCACGATGATCGACACCGCCGACGTCTACTCGGCGTGGGTGCCGGGGCATCAGGGCGGCGAATCGGAAAGCGTGATCGGCCGCTGGCTGAAGCAATCGGGCAAGCGCGACCAGGTGCAGATCGCGACCAAGGTCGGGATGCTGCCGGGCGAGGGCGGAGAGAAGCTGGCACCGTCACACATCGCTGCGGCGGTCGAGGCATCGCTCGCGCGGCTTCAGACCGACCACATCGATCTCTATTATGCGCATCAGGATGATGAGTCCGTGCCCCAGGCCGATGTGCTGGAAGCCTTTGGCAAGCTGGTCGACGCCGGCAAGGTCCGCGTCGTGGGTGCCTCCAATTTCCACGCCGCGCGGTTGAAATCGGCCAACGACATCGCGCGTGACCACGGCCTACCGCATTATCACGTGCTGCAGCCCGAATATAATCTCGTCAGCCGGACCACGTTCGAGGGCGAGCTGGAGAATTACTGCATTACCCAGAACATCGCGGTGCTGCCCTATTACGGGCTCGCTTCGGGCTTCCTGACCGGTAAATACCGATCGGAGGCGGACCTGGGGAAGAGCGTCCGCGGCGGGCGGATGGGCGAGCTGCTGAACGGCAAGGGCGCCGACGTCCTCGCCGCGATGGACGCGGTCGCTGACGAAACGGGTGCGAGCCTCGCCCAGATCGCACTGGCGTGGCTGATGGCGCAGGAGGGCGTGACTGCGCCGATCGCGAGTGCGACGAGCGTCGAGCAGTTGCGTGAATTGACCGGTGCGTGGGACGTGGCGTTGTCGAAGGATCAGCTTGATCGTCTGACGGCGGCTGGGGCTTAGGTTCTAGAAGAAGTGATTTTTGTGCGCCCCTGCGGGGCGCAAGGCGCGAAGACGCGAAGATGTCTGGCCTGACGCGCGCGATCGGAAGACATCTCAAACGCGGCGTGAGAGAGCTGCTCCGCAGCCAAAAGTCTAAGCTCTTAGCGCCTTCGCGCTTTGCGCCCCGCAGGGGCGCCCGAACAATCTTTCTTTTTCCTGTCTTCCCCCGCCAGCCGGTATTCAGCCTCGTGCGTTTAACCCACCGCAATGGCCCGCTATGCCCCTCCGACGAAGGACCGCATCCCCGCCGCACTGGCGGCAGTGGCGATTCCGGGTGCGTTGCTCTGGGCGCTGATCAGCGGGCTCGGCGTGCGGTTCGACCCGGAGGCGAGCAATCCGCTCGACCTGTTCACGGTGCTGCCCGAAAAGCCGCCCCAGCCGACCCCGCCCAAGCCGAAGACGGTCGAACCAAAGCGCGCGCCCGACCTGCGTAAGGAAGCCGCCGCGTCGCCGCCCAATCTGCGCAGCCGCGCGACCGACATCGTCGCGCCCAAGGTCGAACTGCCAGTGCCTGTCCCCCCACCGCCCGTCGTCGTCGCGCCGGCGCCCTCGGTCGGCGTGCAGGCCTCGACCGGCTCCGCCCAGGTCGTCGGCCCGGGCACGGGTTCGGGTGGCGTGGGTGACGGTCTGGGCAGCGGCGACGGTGGGGACGGCGACGGCGGCGGGGGCGGCGGGCGCGAGGAGACGCCGCCGCGCTTCCGCAGCGGGCGGATCAGCGACGCCGACTTCCCTGATGCCTTGCGCGAAACGACCCGCGGCGGATCGGTCGGCGTGCGCTACACCGTCCGCACCGATGGCCGCGTGACGAATTGCCGAATCACACGGTCGAGCGGCGAGCGTCTGCTCGACCAGACCACCTGCCGGCTGATCGAACAACGCTTCCGCTATCGCCCTTCGCTCGACGGCTATGGCCGCCCGGTCCAGGCGGATATCGTCGAGAACCATGAGTGGATCAACGAGATGACCGAGGAGGACTTCCGCGAACCCCCGAGGGTCGAACGGCGCCGGCGGTGGTTTTGACCGACCGCCCAACCTTCGTCATTCCCGCGAAGGCGGGAATCAATTCTGGCTGACCTTGGTGAGTCTCACGACGACCAGCGACTATTGATCCCCGCCTTCGCGGGGATGACGACGGGTAGCAAGGGGCTTACTTCGCCCAATCCCCCGCCGCCGCCATCCATCCGGCGACCGCCGCCGCCGCCGCGGTATCCGCCCGCAAAATCCGCGGCCCCAGCGACACCCCGATCGCCCCCGGCACCGCGCGCACCGCGTCGCGCTCTTCGACGGTAAACCCGCCCTCCGGTCCGATCAGCACCGCCGCCGGCCCAGGCCGCGCGCGCATCGCCTCGAACGCCGGCTCACCGCCCGTCTCGTTCGCGAAATACAAGGTTCGCCCCGCGTCCAGCCGCGCAGCACCGCCGGCCGCCTAAGAAATTCTCGCTTTAGTTATTCATTGTCAGATATACAAGATAAGGTTAATTTATGCTACAACTTTTCTGAAGATTCTGAAACTCCTTAGGAGCTTAGGCCTTATGAGATTCCGGGATTTATTCAAATCGCAGATTGAAGATCCAAAATTTAAAAGGGCGGAAATTTCGGGCGCGGGTGAAGACTGTTTGATTGAAATATGGGATCCCGTCCAAACTGACGATGGTTGGGGGTGTCGATGCAGTTTTCGGGTGGGAGAAAAGCAAAAAGTGATGGTCATGCCCGGATCGGATGCGCTTTCTGCGCTGTTGCATGCGGTGCACTCAATATCAGACATTTCTGAACAAGAAATCGGTACAAAAAATCTTAAGAATATGAAAAAATTTCGGCTTCCGAAAATATTATTCGACCAACTTCCGTGACCCCCAATCCCCCGCCGCCGCCATCCACACGCTGACCGCCGCCGCCGCCGCGGTATCCGCGCGCAGGATTCTCGGCCCCAGCGACACGCCGACCGCCGCCGGCAGCGCCCGGATCGCGTCGCGCTCTTCGCTGGTGAAACCGCCCTCCGGCCCGATCAGCACGGCCGCCGGCCCGGGCCGCGCGCGCATGGCGTCGAACGCCGGTTCGCCCCCGGTTTCGTCGGCGAAATAGAGCGTCCGTCCCGCGTCCCAGTCGCGCAGCACCGCGGGCAGCTTCGCAAGCTCGGCCAGGTCGGGCACCGCGGTGCGCCCACACTGCTCGGCCGCCTCGATCATGTGCGCGCGCAGGCGGTCGAAGTTGACCCGGTCGACGACCGTCCGCCGCGTCTCCGCCAGCACCAGCCGCGCGACGCCCAGTTCGCACGCCTTTTCCGCCAGCCAGTCGATCCGCCCTTTCTTGAGCGGCGCGGCGACCAGCCACAGGTCAGGCACCACTTCGGGTTCGCGCAGCCGCTCACGCACGACGAGCGTCAGGTCGCGCTTGCCGACCGCGTCCGCGACCGCCAGCCACTCCCCGCTGACCCCGTCGAACAGCTTCACCGGATCGCCGACCTTCGTCCGCATCACGGTGCCCAGATAATGCGCCTGCCCCCCCTCGATTCGCAGCGTCGTTCCTTCGGACAGCGGCGTCTCGACGAACAGGCGCGGGGTCGATTGCGGTGGCCAGGCGGGGGTGGCGATCATGACCGTCAGATGCCGTGCACGGACGCTCAAGTCGAGGGCTGGCATCGCGCGGACGGCATGATAGCATGACGACATGCTGACGATCCTCGCTCTCGCCGCCGCTTCGGCCGTGCAGGCCGCCCCATCGGACCGCCCGACCTGGGCGACGCTGAGATATAGCGAAGCCCTGCGGAGGGGCGAGTTTGTCTACGGTTTCGGCAACTCATCGGAGCGGACACCGCAAGCGGCATGGGTTCGCCGCACACGCATCGTGGACGGCGTGCAGACAGTCGATTGGGCGGACGGGAAACGCTGTCCCGGCGTCGGGCGCGTGGTGCAGGCGCTTGCGGACCTTCCGCCGGTGAAACCGCGACTGCCGTTTGGCGAGAGCGACGGCGAGATCATAACCGATGGGATCGGCGTTACGCTTGATGTCGAATCCAGCTATGGGTCTTTCTATGGCACCCGACTGACGATCATCACGAACGTCGGCACGCCGCTCGCCGACTTTGCCGCCACGCTGCGCCGGGAACTCGAACCCTGCTGGAGCACAACCCCGCCCGCCTGACGATCACTTCTTGCCGGCGACGCGCGTCCACACCTGCTGCTTGCACCCCAGCCGCCCGAACAGGCAACCTTCCCCGACCAGCGTGTTGGCGCCCTGCAGCGTGATCGTGCCGGAGAAGCTGCGGTCGAGGTCGGGAACGTACACTTCACCCTCCCACACCCCGTCCGCCCCTTGTTCGAAATTGCGGAACAGCTGCGCACCGACCAGCCGGCCGCCGCGCTCGGCGACATCGGCCTTGGCCTTGGCATTCGCCCAGACGACCGTCCCGCACATCGCCCCGCGACCGCACGGTGCGGTACGGATGTGGACGCTGTTCGCGGCATTCCTCCAAACGCCTTGCCACTTCGGCGGCGGGGCGGAGGCGGCGGGCGCGGCGATCAGGGCGGCGGCGATAGCGGCAAGGGCGATACGCATGGGGCGGACTTTCCAAACGACAGACGTGCCGGCCTGTTTACCCGGCGCGCTTGAACAAGGCCTGTCCGACGCGAGAGTTCCGTATCGCCTGTTCGTCGCATCCGCTGAGCGCACGGTAGCGGCCGCCGGCCACCCGGTGGAGGAACAGGATTGTCCGCCGGTGCGATCGGATCGTGATGTCGCAGCTGTTATCCAGGACGACGCAGCCGCTCCGTTCGACACGGGTTTCCCGGCCGATCAGGGTCGGCGCAAAGCCCGTACGCCCTTTCAGGATGCGGTGCACCGTGATCGCCCGGTCCGCGGAGATCGCTTGTCCGAAGCCGAACAACCGCGGACTGCCGCAGGCGGTCCGGTGCCACCAGGACACGTCGCCGACGGTCGCGTCGACGATCAGGTCGGCCGCACCAAAGGCTCTCGCGCCCTGTGCATCGATGTCGGCCTGGGTCTGGCCGATCGCACACAGGCAGGCTTCGGCGGCCGGCGCAGCGATGCAGCCGATAGCGGCAATGATCGTGACGAACGGGCGCGACATGGTGTGAAGCTAACCGGAACCTGCACCGTGGCAAGCGGCGCCACGAACCATTTTCCTACATCGCCGCAATCTGCCACAGATCGGGCATGGCCTGTCATCCGACTCCCTTGTGGCACCGATCGATAGGCGCGCCACACGTCTCAACTTTCTCAACTTACGCGCGATGACCAGCGCCCAGATCGTCCCCGATACCGAACACCGCGGGCTGGTCGGTCGCCTCCCGCCGCGGTTGCGCGCCTATGCGCTGCTCGCCCGGTTCGACCGGCCGATCGGCTGGTGGTTGCTGTTCTGGCCCGGTGCCTGGGCGGTCCTGCTTGCCGGGGGCTTGCAGACGCGCTGGCCCCTGATCCTCTGGTTCCTGCTCGGCAGCATCGCGATGCGCGGGGCAGGGTGCGTCTATAACGATATCGTGGACCGCGATCTCGACCGACAGGTGGCCCGGACCGCCAGCCGGCCGGTGGCGAGCGGAGCGGTGTCGGTGAAGGCGGCATGGGTCTGGTTGGTGGCGCTCAGCCTCGTCGGGTTGGTCGTTCTGCTTCAACTGCACCTGCCCGCTGCGATCGTCGCGCTGGCCAGCCTTGCCCTTGTCGCCGCCTATCCCTTCATGAAGCGGATCACCTGGTGGCCGCAGGCGTGGCTGGGGATGGTGTTCAGCTGGGCGGCGCTGGTCGGCTGGGTCGAGGTGACCGGTACCTTGAGCCTGGCGGGCGCGCTGCTCTACGCCGGGTCGATCGCCTGGGTGATCGGCTACGACACCATCTATGCGCTGCAGGATATCGAGGACGATGCGATGGTCGGCGTCCGATCCTCGGCGCGGGCGATGGGCCCGCGGGTGCGGGGCGGAGTGGCGGGTTTCTACGCCGCCGCCATCGCGCTGTGGGCCGGTGCGGTGTGGGTCGTGCGGCCCGACCCGCTGGCTTTTGTCGCATTGATCCCGATCGCGGCGCATCTCGGTTGGCAGGTCGCGACCCTGAAGCCGGAGGATGGAACGAATGCGCTCGGCCGCTTTCGGTCGAACCGCAATGCCGGGCTGTTGATGGCACTGGCGTGCGCATCCGTCGGCACGGTGCTTTGACCTTGGCCGGCCGGCTCCCTACCTGCGCTTCATGTTGAGTTCGACCCAAGCCACCGACGTCGCCCACCGCATCGTCGAGCGTGCCCGCGCAGCCGGCGCCGACGCCGCGGATGCCGTCTTCGTCGCTGACGGATCGACCGCGGTCCAGGTGCGCGACGGCGTGTTGGAGGATGTCGGCCGGTCGGAAAGCGCCGAGCTGGGCCTGCGCCTGTTCGTCGGCAAGCGGTCGGCGAGCGTCTCGACCTCCGACCTGTCCGACGATGCGCTTTATACGTTGGTCGACCGCGCGGTCGCGATGGCGCGGCTGGCGCCCGAGGATCCCTGGGCCGGCCTGGCGCCCGCCGAACGGTTGATGAAGGGGACGGCGCCCGATCTCGATCTCGACGACGGCGGCGATCCGGCGCCCGACACGTTGAAGGCGCGCGCGCTGGCAGTCGAGGAGGCCGCACGCAGCGTCACCGGGGTCGGCAAGAGCGACGGCGCGAGTGCGTCCGCCTCGCGGGTCGTCATCGGGCTTGCCACCAGCCACGGCTTCGCCGGTGGGTACACGCTCAGCAGCTATGGCCAGTCGGCATCGATGCTCGCCGGGCCGACCGGCGCGATGGAGCGCGACTATGCCGCGCACAGCGCCCGCCACCAGAGCCTGCTCGAAACCCCCGAAGCGACCGGGCAATTGGCGGGCGAGCGCGCGGCGTCGCGGGTCGGGGCGGGGCGGATTGCCGGCGGCGCGATGCCGGTGGTGTTCGACCGGCGTCTGTCCGGCGGGTTGCTGGGCGCGTTGCTCGGTGCGATCGCGGGGCCGGCGATCGCGCGGCGCACGAGTTTCCTGCTCGACGCGATGGGCACCCGCATCTTTCCCGCCGGGATCACTATCGTCGATGACCCCCACCGGCCGCGGGGGCTTCGCTCGCGGCCGTTCGATGGCGAGGGCCTGCCGGTATCGCCGACCGACATCGTCCGCGACGGCATGCTCGAGACGTGGCTGCTCGACAGCGCATCAGCCCGGCAGTTGGGGCTGGAACCGACCGGCCACGCGACCCGCGGCGTCGGATCGGCGCCCGGCGTCGGGGCGACGAACCTCTACATGGCGGCCGGCCATGTGCCGCGCGACACGCTGATCGGGGAGATCGATCGCGGCGTGTTGGTGATCGAGACGATCGGCCACGGCATCAACGGCGTGACCGGCGACTATTCGATGGGCGCGGCGGGCTTCCTGATCGAAAACGGCGAAGTGACGCGTCCGGTCAGCGAATTCACCATCGCCGGCAACCTGAGGGACATGTTTGCTGCGGTCACGCCGGCGAGCGACCTTGAATTCCGTGGCAGCATCAATGCACCGACGCTGCGGATCGACGGCATGACGGTCGCCAGTGCCTGACCGGCTCGCCGCTATCGCTGCCGCCGCTCAGGAGGCGGGGGCGCTCGCCATGCGACGCTGGGACGAGGGGTTCGAGACCTGGGACAAGGCGCCCGGACACCCGGTTTGCGCCGTCGATCTGGAGGTCGACGCGCTGCTGAAGTCCCGGCTGGCGGCGATCGACCCGGATGCAGCCTGGCTGTCGGAGGAGACGGTCGACGATCCCGTGCGGCTCGGCAAGCGCCGGCTATGGGTCGTCGACCCGATCGACGGCACCCGCGACTATATCCGCCGCCGCATCGGCTGGTGCGTGTCGGTCGCGCTGGTCGAGGACGGTCGCCCGGTCGCCGCGGTGCTCGCCGCTCCGGCGCGCGACGAACTGTGGAGCGCGACCGCAGGCGGCGGTGCGACCCGCAACGGCACGGGCCTGCGCGTCGCTGAGCGGACCATACTCGCCGGCAGCCGTGCCCCGACCGACAGCCTGCCGCGCGAGGACCGCGACCTGGTCGCCGTCGCCAAGCCCAATTCGATCGCGCTGCGGATGGCGATGGTCGCCGCGGGCGAGGCCGACCTGCTCGCGACGCTACGCTGGGGCAACGAATGGGACATCGCCGCCGCCGTCCTGATCGCGCAGGAAGCCGGCGCGACGGTGACCGATGCGTTCGGCGGGCGGCTGGACTTCAACACCACGGGCGCGAAGGCGTTCGGCGTGCTGGCGACGGCGCCGGGCATCCACGCCGCCGCGGTCGAACGGCTGGCCGAGCGCGCGGCGAAGGCGGCGGGGTAGCGGGCGTCAAGGCGTGGGTGTCGGATCCTGCACGGCGTAGCGGATCGGCACGTTCGGCAGGTAGAGCTTGGGCGGTGCCTGTCCGGCGGTCACCAGCACCTGGTCGACCGGGATCGTATCCTCGCCCTCCGAAGCGATATACGCCTGGATCAGCCTACGACCTTTCGTCGGCAAATATTTGGTGGGTACCCGCGTCGCCGCCCATCACCCGCATCCACTCCGGGCGGCCATCGATCAATTGTAGCGGCGGATGGACGATCTGCAGGTCGTTGACGCTACGATATTCGCCAAGCACCAGCGGCGTCGCTCCATCGAACAACACGACGGGGCGGTTTTTTACCTTCGACCGGGTGAGCGCGTGCAGCGCGAGATTGCCCGATCCGCTGTCGTTCAGCATCGTCTGCTCAATCGTCAGCGGATCGATCCCCGTCATAGCCTTGACCCGGCTCGCCATCCAGCGCGTCTGGCCACCGTCACCGTCCGGCACCGGGGCTTCCATCGCGTGGTGGAAGCCGACGTAGAGAAACAGCTTCGACCTGGGATTCGCCTTCAGCATCCGGACGATCGCGTCCGCCTGATCCTGCTCGCGCTGCGCGATCCGCTCGGCCGGGCTGCCGGCGCGGTCGTGCCGGGTCGTCTCATAGGCGAATGGTCGATAACCAAGCGCGAGCGACTGGCGGACGAAGTCGGCGAACACCGGGTCACTCGTGTAATAGCCGGTCATCCGGCGCACGAAGCCGTCGTGTGCCATCCGCGCCCTGTCCGCCTGTGCCCGGTCCGGATCGGGGTCGTGGCTGAAAGTTTCGGCGCCCAGCAGATCATAACCCAGAGGGCGGAGCGCGCGGGCAACCTCCAGAGCGAAGGCGCGGTCGCGTGGGGACGCGTGATCCTCGTTCAGGATGACGATCCGGGTTGCCTTCGCCCGCTCGGCGATGGTCGCGATGGCGTCGCGCGGTGTTGCGGTGGCGATTCGGGCGACGCCGGGGTCGTCCTGGTCGACGGGGGACAAGCTGACGCCCGGTGGGGCAACCGCGGGGGCGGGGGTGTTGGTCAGCACGCCCTGCAGTTCCGCCCAGCGATCATAGGCCGATCCGGGTTTCGGCTTGCCCTGCGCGTCGAAGGCCAGGACGCGCAACAGCGCATCCGCCTCCATCAACCGGCCGCTCGCGCGGGCGTTCATGGCATCGAGCTCGCGCTTGTCGATCTGCTGCGCCCCGCTCGGCGCGGCCAGTGCGAAACAGGCTGCTGCCATCATCCACCGCGACATGTCTTTTCCCCATCGACCTCGTTGGGTCGATTCATCACCTCGCGAGGAGCAGGTGGTCAAGCGTACTGATGTGGATCAGCAGTATTGCGCGATTGTCCGCGCGAACGGGCTCACCCCTCCAGCCCATCCTCGCGGTAACGGATCTGCAAATACCGCTCGCGCGTCGACAGCCGGTCGAGGTCGCCCTGTGCCAGGCTCGCCGACATCTCGCCGATTTCTTCCTCGATCAGCTTCAAGCCGTCGGCCAGCTGCTGATCCGGCGTACGACCGTTGCGCGGCACGCGGCGTAGCGGTTCGGGGACGGCGGTGTACCCCTTGACCAATTCGGGCAGCTGCTCGCCGATCAACTTGCGCAGCTCGACCGCGACCGGTGCGCCGTCATCGAGCGCGGTCAGTTGGGGCCCCAGCGAATCGAGCCGGACGCCGATCGCGTCGACCAGCGTCTGGGCGGGCGCGGGCAGGGCAGGGCGCTGACGGTCGAGCCAGGCTTCGGTTTGCAGGGGCAGGGTGCGCAAAGGCGCGGACGGCAGCATTTCTGCCTTTACCTCGGGCGCGCCGGGAGCGAACGCCAGCACCACCGTCGCGGCGATCAATAGCGCCATTACCGCCAGCGCGCCGAACATGCCGAGCGGAATGAAGAAGCCGACGACCGTCGCCGCAACCAGGATCAACGCATCGACGATCGCGATCCGCGCGATCCGCTTGCCGATCTCGCTCTGTCGGGCCTTGCGCGACCGCACCGACGCGCCCCGCGAGTTGCTGCGCGTACGGTCGATCACTTCGGACGAGCGGGCGATTAGGTCGTCGACCTCGGACATACGCTCAGAGCGATTCGAGCTTGAACTGATCGGTCGCCGGGCCCGACAGCTTGGCCTGCGCCTGCCCCTCGGCGCGCGCGATATAGCCCTTCGACTTCTCGACTTCGTTCGACAGCGTGTTGACCGTCGTCTTCATGCTGTCGAGCGCCTTCAGCTTGAACACGTCGATCGCGTCCATCGTGTCGTAGATGTTCTGGAACGCGCGCTGCAGCGTCTCGATGGGGATGGTCGAGGCGGCGGCCTGTTCGTGGATCTGCGCGGTCTGCGACTTCAGCAGCTTACCCGTAGAATCGATGATGTTCGCGGTCGTGGTGTTGAGCGCGGTGATCTGTTCGAGCACCAGCTTCTGATTGGTCAGGGCCTGCGCGACAGTAACTGCGGTACGCAGTGCCGCGACCGTCGTCGTGCTGGCGCGATCGACGCCCTTCACCAGTTCGACATTGTTCTTCTTGACCAGATCGAGCGCGAGGTAGCCCTGCACGGTCACCGCCATTTGCGTCAGCAGGTCCTGCGTGCGCTGGCGGGTGTAGAACAGCGCCGTCTCGCGGATCGCCTTTGCCTTGGCGGGGTCGGTGTGATCGAGCTCGTTCGCCTTGTCCTCGAGCGCCTGGTCCATCGTCTTCGACAGATGGATCATCTGTTCCAGGCGCCCCATGGCGTTCCACAGATTCTGCCGCTCGACGTCGATCGCGGCATTGTCCATAAGCAGCTCGTCCTTGCCGCTCGCCAGGCTCTTCAGGATCGTCGAGATATGCGTCTGCGACGATTTATAGCCGTCGAAATAGTCGCGCATCTTGTTGCCGAACGGGATGATGCCGAACAGCTTCTTCGACGTCATCAGATTGCCCTGCTTGCCAGGATCGAGGTCCTCGATCGTCCGGCGCAGTGCGGCAAGATCGGCGCCGACGCCACTGTCCTTGTCCATCGCCTTGACGGGTCGGTCGAGGAAACGGTTCGACTGGCCGGCCGCCTCGCGGATTTCCTTCGCACCCATCGCGGTGATCGCATCGACGCGCTTGCCGAATTCGGGAGAATTGACGTCCTGCGCGACCAGGTCGGTGACGAAGCTGTCGACGCGCTCCTCCAGCTTCGACTTGGTGCCGGCATCGACCGGAACCAGCCCCGCGGCCTTTTCCGCCTGCACGGTCGGCACCGGATCGGGCGGGGTCAGCGTCAGCGTCGGTTCGGCAGTCTTGGTCTCGGTCGCAGTCGTCGCCATCATCATCTCCAACGGGGGCGGCCCGGTAGGGTCATTTCTGGCCCGACCCGCCGCCGCCTGCAACTGTGATATAAGAATAATACACGGAAGCGCCAATCCCTATCGGGCGGACCGGAGCGCCGTCGCCCACCAGACGAGTTCATCGACAACTCCCTTCAGCCGGCGCGAATCGGCCTCGTCGCCCAGGAAGCGCTCGCCGTCGCGCTTCTTGCCGGCGCCCTGGAGGTGCAGGGCGTTCGCCATCGGCGCCATGCCCAAGGCGATCGCGACACTCTGCAATTGTTCGACCGCGCGGGCGCCGCCCATGCCGCCGTGCGCGACGAAGGCGACCGGCTTGCGCGCCCATTCGCCGTAGACGTGGTCGAGGGCGTTCTTCAGCACCGGGCTGATGCCGTGATTATATTCGGGCGTCACGATCAGATAGGCATCGGCACGGCCGACGGTCGCCGCCCAGGCATGCTGATAATCGGCGACATAGGCGGCCGCGGGCGGCTTCGACACCGACAGCATCGGCAGGTCGACGTCCTTCAGGTCGATCAGCTCCGGCGCAAGATCCTCCCGCGCGGCGAGAACGTCCATCGTCCAGTCGGCGATCGGTTTCGACAGACGTCCTTCGCGGATGCTGCCGACGATGATGTGAACGCGGATCGGATCCATCGCAAATCTCCTTCGTCGAACATGGTCTAGTCGCAGTGCAGCAATTCGGCTATGGGCGCGCCTGCGAACGCCTGCGACTAACCGCGGCGCATCCCGGGATTTTCGATGAACCTCCGCAATATCGCCATCATCGCGCACGTCGATCATGGCAAGACGACGCTGGTCGACCAGCTGTTCCGCCAGTCGGGCACGTTCCGTGACAACCAGCGCGTCGAGGAACGCGCGATGGATTCGAACGACCTCGAGAAGGAGCGCGGGATCACCATTCTCGCCAAGCCGACCTCGATCGAGTGGGAAGGCACGCGGATCAACATCGTCGATACGCCGGGCCACGCCGACTTCGGCGGCGAGGTCGAGCGCATCCTGTCGATGGTCGATGGCGTCGTTCTGCTGGTCGATTCGTCGGAAGGCGCGATGCCGCAGACGAAGTTCGTGACCGGCAAGGCGCTGGCACTGGGCCTGCGCCCGATCGTCGTCGTCAACAAGGTCGATCGACCGGACGAGCGCATCCAGGAAGTGCTGGACGAAGTGTTCGATCTGTTCGTGACGCTGGATGCGACCGACGAACAGCTCGACTTCCCCGTCCTCTACGCCTCGGGCCGCAACGGTTACGCCAGCGAAGATCCCACGCGCCGCGAAGGCACGCTGGAGCCGCTGTTCCGCAAGATCGTCGACCATGTCCCGCCGCCGAACCTCGACCAGGAAGCGCCGTTCAGCTTCCTCGTCACGCTGCTCGACCGCGACAACTTTCTCGGCCGCGTGCTGACCGGTCGCGTCCAGTCCGGCGTCGTCAAGGTCAACCAGCCCATCCATGCGCTCGACATGGACGGCAAGGTGATCGAGACCGGCCGCGCTTCGAAGCTGATGAGCTTCCGCGGCCTCGACCGCGTACCGGTCGAGGAAGCGCGTGCGGGGGACATCATCTCGCTCGCGGGCTTGAGCGTCGCGACCGTGTCGAACACCATCGCCGATATCAGCGTGACCGAAGCGATCCAGGCGCAGCCGATCGATCCGCCGACGCTGTCGATGCGCTTCGCCGTCAACGATTCGCCGATGGCGGGCCGTGAGGGGTCGAAGGTCACCAGCCGCATGATCCGCGACCGCCTGGAGCGCGAAGCGGAATCGAACGTCGCAATCAAGGTTACCGAGAGCGCCGACAAGGACAGCTTCGAAGTCGCCGGCCGCGGCGAACTTCAGCTGGGCGTGCTGATCGAGACGATGCGCCGCGAGGGCTTCGAACTCGGCATCAGCCGCCCGCGCGTGCTGTTCCGTGAAGAAAACGGCGAGAAGATGGAGCCGTACGAGACGGTCGTCATCGACGTGGACGAGGAGTTCTCCGGGACCGTCGTCGACAAGATGAACCAGCGCAAGGGCGAGATGACCGACATGCGCCCGTCGGGTGGCGGCAAGACGCGCATCACCTTCTCGGCCCCGTCGCGTGGCCTGATCGGCTATCACGGCGAGTTCCTGTCCGACACGCGCGGCACCGGCATCATGAACCGGCTGTTCGAGAAGTACGGCCCGCACAAGGGCTCGATCGAAGGCCGCAAGAACGGCGTGCTGATCTCGAACGGTGCGGGCGAGGCGCAGTCCTATGCGCTGGGTCCGCTCGAAGATCGCGGCATCCTGTTCGTCGGCCACGGCGAGGCGCTGTACGAGGGCATGATCATCGGTGAGAACGCCAAGACGGAGGACCTGGAGGTCAACCCGATGAAGGCGAAGCAGCTCACGAACTTCCGCGCGTCGGGCGGCAAGGACGACGCCGTCCGCCTGACCCCGCCGAAGAAGATGACGCTGGAGCAGGCGATCGCCTACATCGACGACGATGAGATGGTCGAAGTGACGCCGACGAAGATCCGTCTGCGCAAGCGTCACCTGGATCCGCACGAGCGCAAGCGCGCGAGCCGCGCGAAGGCCGCCTGAGCGTAGTCGCAGCATAGCTGCGGCCGGCGCCATTCAGGCGGCCCGGCCGGCCTCGCTATTGCGAGGACCGACGACGCGGCTCTGCCGCGGCGGACAAATACCAATAAGCGGCCGGCCCAACAGCCGGCCGTTTTTGTTTCCACTCTCGACAATCGAAAGTGTCTCGACGCATCCTGCTGACTCTATCGGGGGGATGGGATGCCGAGCGGAGTGTTTGCCGTGCTGGCCGAGGTAGCCGCGACGCTGACGCTCGACGCGCGCGACACGGCCGTTGCCTGTCCGGCCCTCGCGACCGAAGACGTCGTAGTATGCGCCCGGCGCGACACGCCGACGACACGATTTCCGATGCGCTTGGAGGGCACCAGCGGTGTGCTGCTGATCGAGCCGGGCGGCCCGAGGAACCTGCGGTGCAACCTGGACTTCATTCTCCGTGCGAAGTTGAAGGGGCGTCGGCTCCACCGTTTCGGCTTCGTTGGATCTCAGGATGTCGTGGGTTCGGCAATCCTGGCTTCCGTTCAGGTCGCGGGAAGACGCGACACCGTGTCGGCTTCTTGGGCGGACGGGAGGTCGGTTCGAAGCGCGGACTGTTCGACCGGTCCTGCGATCCTGCGTTCGAAAGTCACGCGATTCCTGCTGGGACCTAAGCGAGCAAATTCGACGGAGCATGTGCTGCCCTTCAGCACCTTTCGCACAGACCGCGTGTATGCCGATGTTCCGATCGGCCGCGGAAAGATCGCTGCCCGGTTCGAACTAGACCATGACATCAACCTTCTGACGGCGCCTGCTGCGCGGCTGGCTGCGCCTGTCCTCGGCGGGTCGACCACGGGACCGGCGTATTTGACGATGGTACTTTGGGGCATACATCGGAGAGTACGCCTGTTTCAAACGCAGCGACCGCTGTTGCTCGGCGGCCATGCGCTCCGGGATCTCTATGTCCGCATCGAAGACTATGGGCAGGCGAACGGTTTGCGCGCAATTGATCCGAAGACCGCGGATAGCGGGGACATCGTGGCAAAGGCCAAGCACGTGAAAGACGATGGTCCACCGCTGCTTCGGGTCGGTCGTAGCGGACTCACCGGATGTGAATCAATCACGGTAGACGAGCGCCGACGCAAAGTTATTTTGGTCTGCTGACGCGTCACCCGCCGCTCGGCGCCACCCGCCAGATCGTGTTGGCGAGATCGTCGGCGATATACAGCGCGCGCCGCTGCGGGTCGAACGCCACGCCCACCGGCCGTCCGCGCGCCTTTTCGCCGGTGATGAAGCCGGTCGCGAAGTCCTGCGGCGGACCCGCCGGGCGGCCGTTCGCGAAGGGAATCCACGTCACCTTGTAGCCGGCCAGATCCTGACGGTTCCAACTGCCATGTTCGCCGACGAAGGCGCCGTTTGTGAAATTGCCGCCGAAACCGCCGTTCCGCGCAAAGGAGATGCCGAGCGCGGCGACGTGGCTGCCCAGCGCGTAGTCGGGACGCACCGTCCTTGCCACCGTGTCCGGCCGCTGCGGATGGACGCGCGGGTCGGCATTTTGGCCCCAATAGGCGTAGGGCCAGCCGTAGAAGGCGCCGGGGCGCACCTGGGTCAGGTAATCGGGCACGAGGCGCGGTCCGAGTTCGTCGCGTTCGTTGACGACCGCCCACAGCGCGCCGGTTTCGGGATTGATGTCGAGCGCGGTCGGATTGCGGATGCCGGTGACGAGCGTGCGGCGCGCGCCGGTCGCCGCGTCGATCTCCCAGATCACCGCGCGCTCCTCCTCGACCTCCATGCCGCGTTCGCCGACATTGCTGTTAGAGCCGATGCCGACATAGAGGCGTCGGCCGTCGGGGCTGACGGTCAGCGACTTGGTCCAGTGGTGATTGACCTCCGACGGCAGCTTCGTGATCCGCTCGCCGCGCGTCAGCCGGGTCGCGCCGTCCTGATAGGGAAAACGCAGCAGATCGCCCTGATTGGCGACGTAGACATAGCCGTTGGCGAACGCGAGGCCGTAGGGCGCGTCGAGGTCGCTGATGAACACCGTCCGCACGTCCGGCCGCCCGTCGCCGTTGGTGTCGCGCAACAGCGTCACGCGGTCGCCGCCCTTCACGCTGGTCGTGCCGAGACTCTTGATATAGCCCGCGATCACATCCTTCGGGCGCAGTTTCGGCGCGTGACCGCCGCGTCCTTCCGCCACCAGCAGGTCACCGTTGGGCAGCACCAGCATCTGGCGCGGGATGGCGAGGTCGGTGGCGATCGCGGTTGCGGTGAAGCCCGCCGGCACGGTCGGCACCGCATCGCCCCAGCCGATCGGCTTGGCGATCTTCATCGGCGGGACGAGCGTCTGGTCCTGCGCGGGCAGCTGTGGCTCGGCCCCGGTCTGGTTCAGATCCTTCGGCTGGCCGCCGCAAGCGGCGAGCGCGACGGGGAGGGCGAGGGCGACGAGCGTGCGTGGGGTCATCGGACCATCTCCCGATCGACGGTAGCGGAAAAGCCGATCCAGCCGGCGACGAGGATCAGTCCGGTCGACAACAGCGAGAGGATCAGCCCAGCGACGCCGACCGACGCCCAGGCGTCGCGGCTGTGCTGGAAAGCGTTGACGAGCCCCAATACCCACGCGACCGCCACACACGCGAAATACAGGCGCGCCGGCCCGCGGTTGCGCCGACGGATCAGCAACAGCAGCGACCAGAGCAGAACAGGCCCACCGAAGATCAGCGCGAAGGTGATCATCCAGGCGGCGAAGTTCGACCACTGCATCTCGGCCGAGTTGAGATAGGTGATGTCCGCCGCCAGCGCGCCGGTGAATAGCGCGATGGGAAAGGCGAGCAGGATCGCGTGGAGCGGGTGCAGGAGACCCGGACGGGACGTGGCGAACATCGGCGAACTCTCCGGTACCATCCAGGTCGGACGGCTCGGAGAAGGCAATGTGCGGGAAGGGGATTGGTTGCGTTTCGACCGCCGCCAACCACCAATCCCGTTCGTGCTGCGCTTGTCGAAGCGCCGTTCTCCGATACGCGCATATCGTTCGCGCAGTACGGTGCTTCTACAGGCTCAGCACGAAGGGGTAGGAGAAGCGAACGCGTGAGTGGCCTTTACTCGACGATGCGGTGCAGCGCGCAGACCTTGTTGCCGGCGGGGTCGCGCAGATAGGCGAGGTAGAGTTTGCCGAAGCCGCCGTCGCGGATGCCGGGTGCGTCCTCGATCGCGGTACCGCCGTTGGCGATGCCGGCGGCATGCCACGCGTCGGCTTGCTCGGGCGATGCGGCGGCGAAGCCGATCGTGCCGCCGTTGGCGTGACAGGCGGGCTGACCGTCGATCGGCTTGCCCAGCAGGAAGCTTGCGCCGCCGTGGGCGTAGAACACGCGGCCCTTTGGATCGACGCGGCCGGGCTTGGCTCCGAGCGCGCCGAGGGTCGCGTCGTAAAAGGCCTTCGACGCGTCGATGTCATTCGCGCCGAGCATGACGTGGGTGAACATTGATGGTCCTCTCCTGTTATAAACTTCGTCATTCCCGCGAGGGCGGGAATGGATTCTGGCTGACCTAGCGGTTCTTTTCGAGACGTCAGCCAGAATTGGCCCCCCGCCTTCGCGGGGGGTGACGGTTGGATTCGGCCGGCTGTCAGTACACCACCACCGACCGAATGCTTTCGCCCGCATGCATCAGGTCGAACCCCTTGTTGATCTCGTCCAGGCTCAGCACGTGCGTGATCATCGGGTCGATCGCAATTCGACCGTTCATGTACCAATCGACGATCTTCGGTACGTCGGTGCGCCCCTTCGCGCCACCGAAGGCGGTGCCGCGCCAGTTACGCCCCGTGACCAATTGGAACGGGCGCGTCGCGATTTCCTTGCCCGCCTCCGCCACACCGATGACGATGCTGGTACCCCAGCCGCGGTGACAGCATTCCAGTGCGGTGCGCATGACTTCGGTGTTGCCGGTGCAATCGAAAGTGTAGTCGGCGCCCCCATCGGTCAGCGCGGCAACCGCGGCGATCATGTCCTCGCGGCTCTTGCCCCGGGCGTCGATGAAGTCGGTCATGCCGAACTGGCGGCCCCAGCTTTCGCGTGTCGGATTCAGGTCGACGCCGACGATCCGGCCCGCCCCCACCATCCGCGCGCCCTGGATGACGTTGAGGCCGATGCCGCCCAGCCCGAAGACGACGACGGTGTCGCCTGCCTGCACCTTCGCGGTATTGGTCACCGCGCCGACGCCGGTGGTTACGCCGCAACCGATGTAGCAGCTCGTCTGGAACGGCGCGTCCTCGCGGATCCTGGCGACCGCGATTTCGGGCAGGACGGTGAAGTTCGAGAAGGTCGAGCAGCCCATATAGTGAAAGATCGGCTGGCCCTTGTAGCTGAAGCGCGTCGTGCCGTCTGGCATCAGCCCCTTGCCCTGGGTCGCGCGGATCGCGGTGCACAGGTTGGTCTTGCCGCTGAGGCACGACTTACACTGGCGGCATTCGGGGGTGTAGAGCGGAATGACGTGGTCGCCGGGCACCACACTTGTCACGCCCGCACCCACCTCGCGCACGATGCCGGCGCCTTCGTGGCCGAGAATGCTCGGGAAGATGCCTTCCGAATCCAGGCCGTCGAGCGTGTAAGCATCGGTATGGCAGATGCCGGTCGCCATGATCTCGACCAGCACTTCGCCGGCTTTGGGACCTTCGAGGTCGAGCTCGACGATCTCCAGGGGCTTTTTCGCTTCGAACGCGACGGCGGCGCGGGTCTTCATGGTCAGTCTCCGGTGGTTGCCGGACGGTTAGAGGAAGGGACGGGGCTTCGACAAGCTATGCGGGATCGGAGTAGGGGAGTGTATGGCCAATTCGATCACCTATCGCAGCTACCTGCGCCTGCCCGAACTGCTCGACCTGCAATCGCCCCTGAGCGACGCGCATGACGAACTGCTGTTCATCGCGATCCACCAGTCGAGCGAGATCTGGCTGAAGCTTTGCCTGCATGAACTGCGCGCTGCCCGCGACGCGCTGATCGCCGACGATCTGAACCCCGCGTTCAAGATGATGAGCCGCGTCGCGCGTATCCAGGCGCAGCTGATCCAGTCGTGGGAAGTGCTCGCGACGATGACGCCGGCGGATTACACCGCGATGCGCGGCAAGCTCGGCACGTCGAGCGGCTTCCAGTCGGACCAGTACCGCCACATCGAATTCCTGCTAGGCAACAAGAAGCCTGAGATGGTCGCGGTCCATGCCGGCGAGCCCGACGTCGCGGCGGCGCTCGCCGAGGAGCTTGGACGGCCAAGCCTGTACGACGAGGCGCTCCGGCTGCTGGCGCGGCGTGGGTTCGACGTGCCGGCCGACCGGCTGGAGCGCGACTGGACCCGACCCTATGTCGCTTCGCCTGCGGTCGAGAAGGCCTGGGCCGCGGTCTATGCCGATGCGAACACGCATTGGGACATGTACGAGCTGGCCGAGAAGCTGGTCGATCTGGAATATCACGTCCAGCTGTGGCGCTTCGGGCATCTGAAGACGGTGGAGCGGGTGATCGGGTTCAAGACCGGCACCGGCGGGACGGCGGGGGTAGGGTACCTCGCCAAGGTATTGGAACAGGGGTTTTTCCCCGAGCTGTTGAGCGTGCGCACGGCGCTCTGAACATACTCCACCACCGTCATCCCCGCGAAGGCGGGGATCAATAATCGCTGAACGTCGTGAGATTCGCGAAGGCCAGCCAGACTTTATCCCCGCCTTTGCGGGGATGACGGTTAGTGGGGGCGGGGGGTCACCCCGTGAACACGTTCCACAACAGCGTCACGTTCAGCGCGATCACCACCGCGCAGATCGCCCATGCCGCATATTTCAGCCAGCCGCGGTTGGCATGCGGGCCCATTCGCGACGCGTCCGACGTGAACTGCACCAGCGGTACCATGGCGAAGGGCAGTTGCAGACTGAGCACGACCTGGCTGAGTACCAGCAGCCGCGCCGTGCCGCTTTCGCCGTAGAGGCTGGCGACGATCGCCGCGGGCACGATCGCCAGCAGCCGCGTGATCATCCGCCGCAGCCACATCGGCAAACGGATGTTGAGGAAGCCCTCCATCACGATCTGCCCGGCAAGCGTCCCCGTCACGGTCGAGTTCTGACCCGACGCCAGCAGCGCGACGGCGAACAACGTGCTCGCGACGCCGACGCCGAGCATGGGGGAAAGGAGCTGATAGGCGTCCTGGATTTCCGCGACGTCGGTGCGGCCCGCCGAATGGAAGGTCGCCGCCGCGAGGATCAGGATCGACGCATTGATGAACAGCGCCAGAAACAGCGCGACCGACGAATCGATCGTCGCCATCTTCAGTGCCTCGCGCTTGCCTTCTGCCGAGCGGTCGAACGCGCGGGTCTGGACGATCGAGGAATGAAGATAGAGATTGTGCGGCATCACGGTCGCGCCGAGGATGCCGATCGCGACATAGAGCATCGCCGGGTTGGTGACGATCTCCGCGCGCGGGATCAGCCCGTCGAGGATACCGGCGATCGAGGGCTGGGCGAAGATCAGTTGCGCGGCGAAACACCCGGCGATGATCGCGAGGAGCGCGATGACGAACGCCTCCAGCTTGCGAAAGCCGAAACGCTGGAGCCCGAGGATCAGCAGCACGTCGACCGCGGTGATGACGATGCCGGTCACCAGGGGCAGCCCGAAGAGCAGGTTGAGCGCGATCGCCGTACCGATGACCTCGGCCAGGTCGCAGGCGATGATGGCTAGCTCGCACAGCGCCCACAGCGTCAGATTGACGGGACGCGAATAGCTGGCCCGGCAAGCCTGGGCGAGATCCAGACCGCCGACGATGCCGAGCTTTGCCGACAATGCCTGGAGCACCATCGCCATGATGTTGCTGAGCAGGATGACCGAAAGGAGCGTGTAGCCGAACGCCGACCCGCCGGCGATGTCGGTCGCCCAGTTGCCCGGGTCCATATAACCGACCGCAACCAGATAGCCCGGACCCATGAAGGCACCCAGCCGGCGCAGGAACGGCAAACCGAGCGCATGCGTCGGCACGGTGCGGTGCACCTCCGCCAGGCTGGGCGTTGGACCGTCGTTCATCTCGCTGGCGAGTGGCGGTGGCGCCATTCTGCCTGTCTCCCCCCGAACTTCGCCCGACGTGATAGGGGCGGCTTGCTCGATGAGCAAACCGCCCCTGTCATCGCGGGTTCCCTAAGCGGATCAGGCGCTTGCAGCGCTGGTCCGGAGCGTACCGTTGACGCCGTTGGGGAAGAAGCCGCCGCCGTTCACCGCAGCCGAGTTCAGATAGACCACGTTCAGCACCTGCCCCGGCGTGCGGGTGAAGGTGATACCGCTGCTATCGGTCGGTACGATGTTCGACGCGGTGACGCCGTTCGACGTCCGCGGGCTGATGCCCTGGTCGAGATCGGTCGCACCGTCGAGCCGGTCGCGTGCATCCGAAATCGCATCGGCGCTGGTGATCAGCGACGCGGTCGACAGCCCCTTGCGATAGAGCACGGTGCGGATCAGGCCAGCGTGATAGGATTCGGCCGCGTGGATGCCGGCCGCAGCTTCCACCACTGCGGGCGTCGTCAGGAACCGGATGCCGCCCTTGTAGGCGGTCGGCCCGACGTCCTCGAACAGATAGGCCGCAAGCAGGAAATTCTCGTCGCTGGCATACGGGTTGAAGCTCGCGCTCGCCCCGCTGATCAGCCCGGCAGCGCGCGCCGCCGCGGAGAAGGCGCCGGAGGCGTTGGCGCTGATGTCGATCGCCGGCATGGCGACCCGCGCGCTCGCACCCAGCGCAGTGCGCAGGAAGGCGACGTGCGCGATTTCGTCCCGCGCGATTTCCCGAGCGTAGGCCGCGACCAGCGGGTCGGTAAAGGTGACTCGCTGGCCACCGGTCACCGTCCCTTGCGTGCCGGTGCCCGTCAGCAGCCCGGCGTCGAGCCCGACGCCGAAGGCCGCGAAGCTGTAGAATTGCGCCTCGAGATATTCGAGGTTCAGCGCGAAGTTCAGAACGTCTGCCTCGCTCGGCGCCGCTGTGGTCGGCGTGGGCGTCGGGGTCGGCGAGGGGGCGGGGGCCGGCAGTCCCGGCGTCGTTTCTTCCTTACAGGCGGCAAGCAGGCTGGCGCCGGCGCCGACGGCGGCGATGCCACCGGCCGCACGCAGGAAGCTGCGACGTTCCTCGCGACGCTTTTCGCAGGCGGCGAGGAGGACGGATGCGTGGTTCTGTTCCATGACTCGGATCCTCCTCAGTTCGACGCGCTGGCGCGGATGGTGCCGTTGACGCCTGCGGGGAAGAACCCGCCGAGCGTGACCGACGCGCGGTTGAGATAGACGATGTTCAGCACCTGTGCCGGCGTACGGCTGAACGTGATGCCATTGCTGTCGGTCGGCACGATATTGGCGTTGCTGGCGCCGGTGGCGTCGGCGACGGGGCGCACGCCCTGGTCGAGGTCCGTCGTCCCATCCAGGCTGTCGCGCGCATTGGAGATCGCCTCCGTCGCGTCGATCAGCGAGGTCGCGGTCACGCCCTTGGCATAGAGCGTCGTGCGGACCATCGCCGAATGATAGGCCTCTGCGGCCAGGATGCCGGCTGCGGCCTCCAGGAACGTCTTGTTGTTGATCAGCGCGCTGGCCGCACCCTTGTAGGCGGTAACGCCGACGTCTTCGAAGATGAAGGCGCCCAGCAGGAAGCTGTTGTCGTCGGCATATGGGTTGAACGTCGCACCTGCGCCGATCAGCCCGGCAGCCCGCGCAGCGTTCGAAAAGGCGCTGGTGGGCGTCGCCGAAATGTCGATCGCCGGTTGCGCGACGGCCGAACTGCTGAGCGCGCCGCGCAGGAATTCCACGTGCGCCCGCTCGTCATCGGCAATTTCCCGCGCATAGGCGCGTACCGCGGGGTCGGTGAACGCTGCGGCGCCGGCATTGGTCGCGATGACCGCGCCCGGCGTTCCCGTGCCCCCCAGGATCGAGCTCGGCAGGCCGAAGCCGTAGGACGCGTAATAATAGAATTGCGCCTCGAGATATTCCAGATTGAGCGCGAAGTTCAGCACGTCGGCCTCGGACGGGGCCGTCTGCGCCTGGAGGGCGGTAAAGCCGCCGCCGACCGCGATCGCGGTTCCGCCGGCGAACATCGCCGCGCCGCCTACCGTCTTGAAGAAATCGCGGCGTTCCTCACGCCGCTTCGCCCGCGCCTCCAGCGCGTCGACTACGTTCACTGCTTCGGGCATCGGGTCTCTCCCTGGGGATATCTCGGTTCGATATCCCGTCGGGAACCGGCCGCGACGCCACGATGTTCCTGATTCTAAATTGATCGGTCCGATGCCGGACAATGTGCATCCAAAATGCCTTTTTCCAACGAATGTTAATCCGAGGACATAAGGTTGATGCGCGCCGCTGTGCTGAACTTGGAAATGCAGTCGCAATCGCAATCGCAGGTTTTGCGACATAATCGTTTGCTGGGATCGTTAGCCGGCGAAGATTTGGCGCGGTTGCGCCCACATCTGCGCGGCGTCGAACTGGCGGCGGGGCAATGCGTGTCGTCGCTGTCGAACGGCCATGCCGTCGCCTGCTTTCCGCTGTCGATGGTCGCGTCGATCGCGCAGGTCATGCCCGACGGCGCGCGCTTCGAGGTCGGGCTGGTCGGGTCCGAAGGCGTGCTCGGCTGGCCGTCGCTCCTGAGCTTCGTGCCTGAACCGCAGGCGGCGCAGGTCCAGCTGGGCGGCGGCAGCGCGCTGGCGATCCCGACCGACGCATTGATCGCGGCGTGCAATGCCAGTCCGACGCTGCATGGCACGCTGCTGCGCTTCATCGACAGCTTCACCGTGCAGATGAGCCATACGGTCGTCGCGAACCTGCGCGACGGGATCGAGCAGAGGCTGGCTCGCTGGCTGCTGATGCTCCACGACCGCATCGACGGCGATGCGATGGCGATCACTCATGGCGAACTGGCGTCGGCGCTCCATGTCCGCCGCGCGAGCATTACCGATGCGCTCCATGTGCTGGAAGGCGAGCGGATGCTGCGCTGCACCCGCGGACAAATCGTCATGCGCGACCGCGCCGGGCTGACCGCGGTCGCCGGCAATTGCTACGGTCCTGCCGAGACCCGGTACCGGGCGCTGGTCGGGGAGTTCGGAAAGGCGTAGCGTTTCGTGCTCCCGCGAAGGCGGGAGCCAGCGCTGACGGCGATATCGCCTGGAACCCGCGCGACTCCCGCCATTACGAGAGCGCGGCGGCTTACACCGTCATCAGCTTCGTTTTCGCCACGACATCGCCCGAGGGGGTCGCATGCGGGCGCGGCGATTGGGGCTCCATCGTCACCGCGATCGTCATCCCGTCCGACAGCAGTGCCCGGATGGCCGGGGCGGCGGTGTGGGCACTCGCGCCGTTCAGGCGGACGATGCCCAGCGAATGTGGCACCCCGTCACTGCCGATCGCCCAGAGTTCGGGGACGTGCGCGCCCTCCGGCATGTTGGTCGTCCGCACGCGCAATTCGCCGCTTACGGGGTCATATTGCGCGGTAAGCAGCGGGTTGCCGTCGGCATCGACCATCTGCGCCAGCATCGCTTGCGCCGGCGGGGCCGGGGCGGGGGCCGGCGCCGGGACCGGACGCAGGACGAGCAGCGCGGCAAGCCCCGCGGCGATCGCGCTCGACACCCAGGTCGCGGCACGCCAGCGGGCGAGCTTGGCGCGCAGGAGCGACGCGCCATCGACCAGCCGTTCGATGCCACCCCATGCGCCCGCCGGCGCCGCGACGGGTGCGATGCCGTCGAGCAGGGGCGCCATGCGCAGCCGCCACGCCTCGACCGCGTCGGCGAATGCGGGTTCCGCCACCGTTCGGCGCAGCGCTGCCGCGCGATCCTCGCCGGTCAGCAGGCCCAGGGCCAGTTCGGCGGCCTGCAGATCGGTATCGTCATCCAGCTCAGCCATCGTCGAGGCACCTCTTGAGCGCTTTCAGCGCGCGGCGGATCCGGCTCTTCATCGTGCCCAGCGGCACGGCCGCCTGCTGCGCCAGGTCGTCGTAACTATATCCGTCGAAGAATGCCGCCAGGATGAACCGCCGCGGATCGTCGTCGAGCGTGTCGAGGCAATCGGCAAGAGCTGCCTGCCCCGCCGCCGCGGTCACCGGGTCTGGTTCCGACCGCGCTTCCTCGCGCACGGCCGTCACGCGCGCATCGGCGCGGCCCGCGGTCCGCGCGCCGTCGATCGCGGTGCCGCGCGCGATCAGGCACAGCCAGGTGATCGCGCTGGCCCGCGTCGGATCGAAGCGGCCGGCGCGGCGCCACAGCTTGACGTAGGTCTCCTGCAACGCATCCTCGGCCGCCTCGCGGTCGGGCGAAAAGCGCAGGCAGACGGCGAACAGCTTGGCCGAGGTCGCGTCGTACACGCGGCGCAACGCGGAGCGATCGCCCGCGGCGACACGGGCGATCTCCTCGTTCAGCCGGGCGTTGGCCTCAGTGACCATCACCGTCGCCATGTCCCGTCGCCGCCGACGGTGTCGAGGAACCGGCGCGATTGCCCGCTTCCCACCAATAGGGCAGGCGCTTGGCGGTGCCGGTCACGACTTCGTTCATCGTCATCGCGTCGTACAGCCGGCCGCCCAGCATGACCTGCGCGATCTTGTCGGAATTACGGATGTCCTGGGTCGGATCGGCGGTCAGCACGACCAGATCGGCGAGCTTGCCGACCTCCAGGCTGCCGATATCCTTCGCCATGCCGAGCGACTGAGCGGGCGCGATGGTGCCTGCGCGAAGCGCCTCCAGCGGTGTCATGCCGCCGCGCACGAAGCTCCACAGCTCGAAATGCGATCCGATGCCGGCCTGTTGGCCATGCGCCCCGATCGACACCTTCACCCCGCGTTTGGCGAGCTTGTTGGCTTCACGCGCATTGTCGTCGTCGACGAAATCCTCCTCCGGCGCCTTGGTCACCCGAACCAGCTTCGCGGTCAGACGGTCAGGCGGCGAGTGACGCAGCAGCGGCTGTTTCCAGACATCGATCGCCTGGTCCCAATAGGGCTCGCCCGCCAGGCCGCCGTAGCTGACGACAAGCGTCGGCGTGTAGTTGGTCGTCGCCTGGCTGAAGAAGCTCAGTACGTCTTCGTAGAAGATGTCGAGCGGGATATTGTGCTCCAGCGTCGAATTGCCGTCGGCGATGATCGTCATGTCCATGCCGAACAACGACCCACCCTCGGCGACCACCAGCATATTCTCGCGGCGTGACGCTTCGACCACCTGCTGGCGCTGGTCGCGGCGCGGCTGGTTGTAGTTCTTGACCGAATGACCGCCCTGCGACTTCAGGCGGCGGACGTGGTTCAGCGCATCGTCCAGGCTGTCGATCTGCGCATAGATACCCGCGGCCTTCGCGCCGTAAACGATTTCGCCGGTCGAGAAGATGCGTGGGGCGAGCAGGGTGCCCGCCTGCTGGCGTTCGGAGGCGGTGAAGATCTCGCTCGCCTGGCTCGAGGGATCATGGATGGTCGTCGTGCCCATCGCGAGGTTCTGGATCGCGGACCAGTTCTGCTGTGGCACGACCTCGTCATCGCCCTGCGGACCATGGGCGTGCGCATCGACAAGGCCGGGGATGATCGTCTTGCCCGCGACATCGATGGTCTTCGCGCCCGCCGGGATCGGCGTCGAGGCGCGCGGGCCGATCGCGGCGATGCGATCGCCCGACACGACGATCACGCCGTCGTCGATGATCCCGCCGGCGTCGTTGGACATCGTCACGATCCGTGCGCCGGTCAGCGCATAGGTACCCGTCGGCTTGGCGGCGGTGACGGGCATAGACAGCGATACGCCGGTCGTCGGTGGCACGAATTTGGGCGATGCATCGTCGGCCGGCGCGGTGTTGAACAGCGCGGGCGTCGCGGCGGTGTAGAGCGTCGGGCCGAGCGACCAGTAGAGCTTCGATCCGTCGGTCGACCAATGGATATATTCTGCCCCCCCGGCGCTGGCACGCGTGACCGGCAGCGCCTTGGCATCCATGTCAGCCGGAGAATCCTGCACGCCCGGCATCAGCGGGGTGACGAAGGCGGCGTAATTCTGTCGGAAGGCGAGGTAATCGCCGGTCGGCGAGACGCTATAGTCCGTGGCGAGTTCGCCCGAGGCGTGGACGCGCTTCGCGTTGCCCGTCAGGTCGGTGGAGACAAGCTGCTGCTTGCCGGCCGAGCGACCGATCATGAACACGCGGTCGTTCTCGGCGCCGAATTGCGGCGCGGCCATGCCCTTGGCGATCCGCACCGGTGCGCCGCCGGTCGTCGCGACGCGGTACACACCGGGGTTCTCCGACCATTCGGGCGAGGTGACGCTGCCGCCTTCGCCCTTTTCGAATACGATGGTCTTGCCGTCGGGTGAGAATTTCGGCCGGGCGTAGTGGCCCGGCTGGGTGGTTACGTCGCGCGACGCGCCGCCGCTTGCGGCAACGGTACGGATGCGGCCCAAGCCGGCGTCGGTCCAGCCGACGAAGGCGATCGTCCGCCCGTCGCGCGACCAGGTCGGGAACAGCTCCAGGTCGGCGGCATTGCCGCTCGTCAGGCGCTTCGCAGTGCCGCCCGCCGTCGGCTTGGTCCATAATTTGCCCAAGGTCTCGAACACGACCGTCCGCCCATCGGGCGACACGGCGGCGAAGCGCGGCATCTTCGTTTCGAAGGTCGCGGGCGCGACCGGGATCTGCGGATGCGGCGCGGCGATGACGCCGCGGCTGTCGTTCACGCGGAACGGGATCACCGCGGCGCCCGTGCCGTCTGCGTTGATCCGGCGAATCTTGCCGCCCGCCCAGAACACCACCGACCTGCTATCGGGCGTCCACGCCATGTTCGGATAGACCCCGGTCACGGCCCAGGTTTCCTGCACGTCCTGATCGAGCGCGTCGTAGATCTTGCGCTCGGCGCCGGACTCCAGGTCCTTCACGTACAGCTTCGACCGGGTCCGCTCGCGGCGGACAAAAGCGATCTGTTTGCCGTCGGGCGAAGGCGTCGGCCGCACCGACCCACCGGCGCCCGACACTGCGGTCGAGACTTCGCCGGTCGCGATCTCATAGCGTTCGATATTGAACAGGTCGGTGTTCGAATTCTGGGCATATTCGAAGATCGGACCCGGCGTGATGTTGCGGGTGTAATAGATCGACTTGCCATCGGGGGCGTAGATCGGCTCGCCCAGTTCCTTCTGAAGCTGTTCGTTGGCGCGCTTGACCAGCTGCACGCCGCTGCCGCCCGATACGTGGTACAGCCACACTTCGCCGGTGCCGAGCGAGCGGCCCGTCGTGAAATGCTTCTTGGCGACGATATATTTGCCGTCCGGGCTCCAGGTCGGCTGGTTGGTCAGGCGGAAGGTTTCCTTCGTTACCTGGCGCTTGTCGCTGCCATCGAAGTTCATCACCCAGATATTGTCGCCACCGCCGCGGTCGGAGGTGAAGGCGATGCGTCGCCCGTCGGGCGAGAAGCGCGGGTGGACCTCCCACGCCAACCCTTCCGCGATCCGCGTCGGCGTTCCGCCCGTGATCGGCATGGTGTAGATGTCGCCTAGCAGCGTGAAGGCGATCGTGCGGCCGTCGGGTGACACGTCGATGTCCATCCAGCTGCCTTCGTCCACGGTGATCGGCACCTGGCGGATGGTTGCGCCGGGGGGATTGTTGACGTCCCACTTGGCAGGCTTGGCCGGCGCCGCCGGCTGGGCCGGCTGCGCTTGGGCGGTCACCGGCGTCGGCTGGGCCACGGGCAGGGGCGTCGGGGTCGGCAGCGGATCGCGCGCCTTGTCCTCGGGCGCCTTGGTCTGTTCGACCGGCTTGTTCTGTGGCGACGGCGCGACCTGCGCGGAAATCGCTCCGGCAGCGAACAGGGTGGCGAGAACGGTCGCGACGCTATGCTTCATTTGGATCAGCCCCTTTTTCGCGGCAGCTTAGGGGGCGTCTTGCGACATCGCAATCGGCGGGCGCGAGCCCGGGCGATCCCAACGGCCCGTTTCCGTGGACCGCGAAAAAAATCTGTCGCGCGCCGGGAGGATTTGCGCGCGCCGCGTCGTCATTGGTTTCGACGGAAAACGATTTGCAGGCTCATCGTCTGCCGCGGGCACGTCAAGAACCATCACGTCGGGAGGTGAGTGCCTTTTTGATAGCTTGCTATCGAAAATTACGCTACGCTTCCGACCCGGCCACAAGCAACGACCTGGACCATGACCGAGACCGACGACACCGCCGACACGCTGCCGCTCGAATTCATTCGCGAATGCATCCTGCTCGGCCGCCGCTGGCGCGCCCGCGTCGACGAACAGCTCAAGGACCATGGCCTGACAGCGGCGCGGCTGACCGTGCTCTACTGGGTCAACGAGCTCCCCGCCGGCACCAGTCAGCGCGAACTCGCCGACATCGTCGGTATCGAAGGGCCGACGCTGGTTCGTCAGCTTCACGCGCTGGAGGCGCAGGGGTTGCTCGAGCGCGTACCGATGACCAGCGATCGCCGCGCGAAGGGCATTCGTCTGACACCGGAAGGGTTGAAGAAACTGGAAGGGGTCACGCGCTATTCGCTCGAGATGAGCCGCGAATATTTTCCCAAGCTGGAACGCCGTCGCCTGCCGAGCGCGATCCGTCTGGCGAAGCAGGCGCGCGAAGCGATCCCCTGAGGGTGGGCGACGCCCCGTTCCCGGGGTGTCGGGGTGACCGTTAAAGTTCCGCAAAGCCCGCGCATCGCCAACACGGAACGCTGCGCTTCCCGTCAAGCGACGGTTACGGTTTCACTGTCCCCCAGTCTCTGCCGGGGCGCGGGTAAAGATGCTCGCCACTGCTCCGCACAAACCGGCATGGAAAGCCGGTCACCCGTGATCCACGTGTCCCAAACGTAGCCGCGGGACACGTGGCGCGGTCCGTGACCGGGCGCGTTGCGGACGAACGGATCGGCGCGTCGGCTTAGCGAACGCGCGGGCCGCCATAGGGAAGCGGGGGCGGCGGGCGCCGGTCGCGGCGGGGCATCTGCGCCTGATAGGCGTGACCGCAATGTTCCACGCAATAGGGGAAGCCGGGGTTCACCTTTTCGCCGCAGAAATGGAAGTCCGGCTCGCCCGGATGGCCGAGCGGCCATTTACAGATCCGGTCGTTCAGATCGAGCAGGCTCGTCTTGCCCGCAATCGCTTCGCTCGGCTTGGCCGGCACCAGACGGCGCGGCGGCGCGGGCGCGATGGGCGGGGCCTGCTCGCCGGGGTTCTGGCGTACGAAGCCGCCCGGTCCGACCGAGCGGAGAACCGGAACATCTGCGGCTGGGCGTGGCGTGGCGGGCGATGCGGCCGCAGCGAGCGGCAGATCGTCGTCCTCTTCCTCGTCCGTATCATCGTTCAGGTCGAACGGGGCCTCCGGCTCGGGCTCCGGCTCGGGCGTCGGCGCGGGTTTGGGCGCGGGCGGCGGCGGCGGCGCTACGGCAGCAACCGGTGCCGCCTTCGGTTCGGCCTTCGCCTTGACCTCGGCCGGGTCGTTCGGCTTCACCGGCGACGGGCGCGACTGAAGCCCCAGGCGGTGCGCCTTGCCGATAACGGCGTTGCGGCTGACGCCGCCCAGCGCTTCCGCGATCTGGCTGGCGGTCTGGCCGCCCTCCCACATCGTCTTCAGCGTCTCGATCCGCTCGTCGGTCCAGCTCATGCTATTACGTCCATACTCTGCTTGCGGGGGCGGCCCTGCTCGATTACGCGCCATGCGCGATGACCGACCAGCCTTCGTCCCTCGCCCAAAACGGGATGCCAGCCCCCGGCGTCCCGACGATTCGCAACGTCAATTGGGGCGGCTTGAAGACCCTCTATGTGAAGGAGGTGCGCCGTTTCTTCAAGGTGCAGCTCCAGACGATCTGGGCGCCGGCCATGTCGCAGCTGCTGCTGATGGTGGTTTTCACGACAGCCCTGGGTGGTCGCGGGTCGGTCCCGATCGGCGGCGCGAGCGTGCCGTTCGCCGCCTTCATCGCGCCGGGCCTGATCGTCATGGGCATGCTGAACAACGCCTTCGCCAATTCCAGCTTCTCGCTGCTGGTCGGCAAGATCCAGGGAACGATCGTCGATTATCTGATGCCGCCGCTGTCCACCGCGGAGCTGCTGGCGGCGCTGGTCGGGGGGGCTGTGACGCGGGCGTTCTGCGTCGGCTTCACCGTATGGCTGGCGATGCTGCTGTTCCTTGGCTCGGCCGCGATACCCGCCAACCCGCTGGTCGCGATCCTGTTCGGCCTGCTCGGCTCGGCCCTGCTCGCATTCCTGGGTGTGCTGACGTCGATCTGGGGCGAAAAGTTCGACCATGCCGCGGCGGTCACCAACTTCGTGATCGCGCCGCTGACGCTGTTGTCGGGCACCTTCTATTCGGTCGACCGCCTGGCCCCCGCCTTCCAGGCGGTGAGCCACGCCAATCCGTTCTTCTACGTCATCTCGGGCTTCCGCTACGGTTTTCTGGGCGTGAGCGATGGGTTTCTGTCGGTCTGGGCCGGGGCGGGGATCGTGCTTGCGCTCGACGTCGTGCTGGGCTTGGCGTGCTATATGCTGCTGAAGAGCGGTTGGAAGCTCAAGAACTAGATCTCATCGTTTGGGGGGGGCAGATGATTGGACGTGATGCGTCGCTGCAAACGCTTCAGCGGCATTTTCTGGCGACGAGCACGGTTTCGATGCCTATCGCCGGAACGCTCTATTGGTCGGTCGTTGCCGTGCTGAGCTTCATCCTGCCGCTCGGCCAGCTCGCCTATGTCGTGCTGTTCGGCAGCGGGATGATCTTTCCCCTGGCAACCTTGATCGATCGCGCGCGCGGACGGCGTATCACGGCGGCGGGAACCGCCAACCCCGTGATGGTCTTGTTCCTGCGATCGCTGGTCCTGATCGTCCTGATGTGGCCCCTCGTGATCTTCGCCGCCCGCGCGGCCCATGATCCGCTGGTCATCATTCTGGGCGGCGCGATCCTGATGGCGCTCGTCTGGATACCCTATGGATGGGCGGCGAACGATCCGGTCGGAATGGAGCATGCCATCGGACGATCGGTCGCCAGTTACGTCGCCTATGCGTTGGTGCCGGCACCCTGGACGGCCTCTGCGATCGCGGGCGTCGTGATCCTGGCCTATGCCTATTCGTTCGTCCGGATGCGCCGGCCGGACGCACGGGATCTGGCGCTGACGACGCCTGCGGCTGTTGGTTGACGGCTTTGGCCGACTCTCGATAAAAGCGCGCTCCGGCGGCCCAGCACGGGCCGCCGTTTTGCTTTTGAAGGAGTCGTACAGTGGCCATCACCCCCCTCATGCCCGTCTATCCCCGGTGCGGGGTACGGCCGGTGCGAGGCGAGGGCGTGTACCTGTACGGCGAGCGAGGGGAGCAGTATCTCGACTTCGCGGCCGGCATCGCGGTCAATGCGCTGGGCCACGGCCACCCGCATCTGACGAAGGCGATCGCGGAGCAGGCCGCGACGCTGATGCATGTGTCGAACCTGTACGGCAGCCCGCAGGGCGAGGCGCTGGCGCAGCGGATCGTCGACAACACCTTCGCCGACACGGTGTTCTTCACCAATTCGGGCGCCGAGGCGATCGAATGCGCGATCAAGACCGCGCGTCGTTACCACTTTGTCGGCGACCAGCCGCAGCGCACGAAGATCATCACCTTCCACAACGCCTTTCACGGGCGGACGATGGGGGCGATCTCGGCGACCAACCAGGACAAGATGCGCAACGGCTTCGAACCGCTGCTGCCGGGCTTTGCGTACGCGCCGTTCAACGATCTGGACGCGGCACTCGCGCTGATCGACGATCAGACCGCGGGCTTCATGGTCGAAACGGTGCAGGGCGAAGGCGGCATGACCGCGGGCACGCCGGAGTTCATCCAGGGCCTGCGCAAGGCCTGCGACGAGCATGGCCTGCTGCTGATCCTCGACGAAATCCAGTGCGGCTACGGCCGGACCGGCAAGTTCTTCGCGCATGAACATTACGGCATCACGCCCGATATCATGACGGTGGCGAAGGGCATCGGCGGCGGCTTCCCGCTCGGCGCGTGCCTGGCCACCGAGGAGGCCGCACGCGGCATGGTCATCGGCACGCACGGATCGACCTATGGCGGCAATCCGCTCGCCATGGCGGCGGGGCAGGCGATCCTCGACGTGATGCTGGAGCCGGGCTTCTTCGATCATGTCGCGGCGATGGGCGACCGCCTGCGCGCGGCGTTCGAGCAGCTGATCCCGAACCATGACGAGCTGTTCGAGGAAATCCGGGGCAAGGGCCTGATGCTCGGCATCAAGATGAAGGAGCCGGCGGTCGCCCGCGACTTCGTGGCGCACTTGCGCGACAATCACGGGCTGCTGACGGTCGCGGCGGGCGAGAACGTCTTTCGCGTCCTGCCGCCGCTGGTGATCGACGAAAGCCACATCGCGGAATGCGTCGAACGGCTGAGCGCCGGTGCGCGCAGCTTCGCGTTGCCGATGGATGATTGACGTGTCGTATTCCTCCCCGAGGCTGTCTCGGGGAGGGGGACTGCGACCGCAGGTCGTGGTGGAGGGGCAGGCTGGGATCTCGGAGGGGCGCGAATGCCCCTCCGCCATCGCTGACGCGATGGTCCCCCTCCCCGAGACAAGCTCGGGGAGGATTTGAAGATGCGCCATTTCCGTGACCTGTCCGATGCCGGCGCCGACGGCATCGCCGCGATCCTCGACGACGCGCTGGAGCGCAAGCGCGCCCGTGCCCACCTACCCAAGGGGGCGCCCGATGCCGACGCGCCGCTTGCCGGGCACACCCTGGCGATGGTGTTCGAGAAGTCCTCGACCCGCACCCGCGTTTCGTTCGACATGGCGATGCGCCAGCTGGGCGGATCGGCGCTGATCCTCGACAGCGGCACCAGCCAGTTGGGGCGCGGCGAAACGGTGGCCGACACCGCGCGCGTCCTGTCGGGCTTCTGCGACGCGATCATGGTCCGCACCGACGACCATGCGAAGCTCGACGAGATGGCCGAATATGCGAGCGTCCCGGTCATCAACGGCCTCACCGACGCCTCGCACCCCTGCCAGATCGTCGCCGACCTGCTGGCGGTGGTCGAGGAGGGGAAGTCGCTGCCCGGCCTCAAATGGGCGTGGCTGGGCGACGGCAACAACGTGCTGCACTCGATCATCGAGGCGGCGGGGCTGTTCAAGTTCAGCGTGATGGCCGGTTGCCCCGACGGTTATGACCCCGATCCGCGCTGGGCGGCGGCGGCGAACGCGGCGCTGGAGGGTACCAATGCGCGCGTCGACATCGACCGCGATCCGCACCGTGTGATCGCCGGGGCCGACGTCGTCGTCACCGACACCTGGATCTCGATGGGTCAGGCGCATGCCGAGGAAAAGCTGGCAGCGATGATGCCGTATCAGGTGACCGAGGCGCTGATGGCCGAGGCCGACCCCCAGGCAATCTTCCTCCACTGTCTGCCCGCGCACCGCGAGGAGGAAGTGGTGACGGCAGTGATCGACGGCCCGCAGTCGCGCATCTGGCGCGAGGCGGAAAACCGGCTGCATGCGCAGAAGTCGATCATCCGATGGTGTTTCGGGCAGATCGGGTGAGTTGAACGGATCGTTCGCGATCCCATCTTCACGGCTCGCCACACATACCGTTCGCCCTGAGCCTGTCGAAGGGCTGCCTTTTTCTTCGTGCCGCGGTCCAAGCGTTGCCGAAGAAGGACAGGGCTTCGACAAGCTCAGCCCGAACGGGTTAGGGAATTGCCATGACCGACCAGCCCAAACTTCCCGACGTCGACCGCGTGGTCGGTTTCACCATTCCCGGCCGCCATGCGCGCGGGCGGATCGTGCGGGTGGGGCCGGTGCTCGATACCATCCTGGCCGCGCATGCCTATCCGCCGCCGATCGAGGCGCTGCTGGCCGAGGCGCTGACGCTGACCGCCTTGCTCGGCAGCCTGCTGAAGGACGCCGCGGGCCAGCTGACGCTTCAGGCGCAGACGACCGGCGGCATCGTGTCGCTGCTGGTGTGCGATTATCGAAGCGGCGAGCTGCGCGGCTATGTTCAGTTCGACGCCGACCGGCTGGCCGAGATCGGTGGGAGCCCATCGCTCTTTGCGCTGTTCGGTACCGGGCATCTCGCCGTCACCTTCGACCAGGCGACGACCGGTGAGCGCTATCAGGGCATCGTGCCTCTCGACGGCAATTCGCTGGCCGAGGCAGCCGAGAGCTATTTCTTCCAGTCCGAGCAGATCCCGAGCCTGATCCGCTTGGGTACGCTGCACACCGCCGACGGCCAGTGCCGGGCGGGCGGGCTGTTTCTGCAGCATCTGCCGGAAGGCGAGGATGGCCGCGAGCGGTTGCACGTGCGGCTCGACCATCCCGAATGGGAGCATGTTGCGGCACTCGGCAACACGATGGGCGCGGACGAGCTGGCCGACGGAATGATTCCGTTGGAAACGCTTGTCTGGCGGCTGTTCAACGAGGAGGATGAGGTCCGCATCCTCGCGGCGACCGACCTGGTCAAGGGATGCCGCTGCGACGTGACCTATATTTCCGAGGTGCTCGCCAAGTTCGCGCCGGAGGATCGGGCGGAGATGGCTGACGAGAACGGCGTCATCTCGGTCGATTGTGCGTTCTGCGCGACGAAGTTTCCGGTCAAGCTGGACGATATTGCAGCGTGAGCAATTGACTCTGGGCAGGTGGCTCGCCAAGGCTCGTCCTCGTCGAGGGCCGGGCTAACCGGCTCGCGGTACGCGCGGGAGAGAACAGGTTTGCCTCTCAAATCGTAGCCGGCTCTGCCGGCGGTTCGATTTGAGAAACAAGCACGTCGCCGAAGGAGCAACCGCCCCGGAATCTCTCAGGCACCAGGGACCGCGCGTGGCCCGACACTCTGGAAAGCGCGTCCGGAAACGGGCGCCACCGAAGGGGTAAGCCGCGCGGCCACGCGCTGCGAAAGCTCTCAGGTTTCCGTGACAGAGGGGGCGATGGACCTGGCTGCGGCGTGTGGCGGGTTCGTCGTGACTCTTTTGCGCACGAGGCCCGTCCGATGAGCGAGACCGTAGTTACTCCGCCCGACTCCGCGCTCGATACCACCGAGCTTCCGCCCGAAACGCTGACCCTGCCGCTCGACGCCTGGCACCGTGCCAAGGGCGGCCGGATGGTCGAGTTCGCCGGCTATTGGATGCCCGTCCAGTACGAAGGCATCATGGCCGAGCATCTGTGGGTTCGGACAAGTGCCGGCCTGTTCGATGTCAGCCACATGGGGCAGTTGATGGTGTCGGGCGAGGGTGCGACCGCCGCACTCGAAGCGCTGATGCCGGGCGACTTCGCCGCGCTGAAGGATGGGCGCATCCGGTATTCGCTGTTGCTCGACGAGAATGGCGGAATCCTCGATGACCTGATGGTTACGCGACTGGGTCGGCAAGAATTCTACGTCGTCGTCAACGGCGCGACCAAGTGGGACGACATCGGCCATATGCGCGAGCATCTGGCCGACGACATCGTGCTCAACCACCTCGACGAACAGGCGCTGCTGGCGCTGCAGGGGCCGAAGGCGGTCGACGCGCTGGCGCGGGTCGTGGGCGGCGTCGAAGCGCTGGGCTTCATGCAGGGCGGGTCGTTCGACTGGCAGGGCGTGACGCTGGGCATCAGCCGTTCGGGCTACACGGGCGAGGACGGGTTCGAGATTTCGGTCCCCGGCACCCATGCCGTCGCGCTCGCCGATGCGCTGACCGCGCAGGAAGAGGTCAAGCCGATCGGGCTGGGCGCGCGCGACTCGCTCCGGCTGGAGGCGGGCCTGCCGCTCTACGGCCATGATCTCGATCCCGATACGACGCCGGTGATGGCCGACCTGGGCTTCGCGCTGTCGAAACGCCGCCGCGAGGAGGGCGGCTTCCCCGGCCACGCCCGCATCATGGCCGAGCGCGATGGCGCTGCTACAGCCAAGCGCGTCGGCCTGATCGTCGATGGCCGCCAGCCGGTCCGCGAAGGGGCGACTGTGGTCGACGCCGACGGTAACGACATCGGCAAGGTCACCTCGGGCGGCTTCGCGCCATCCGTCGGCGCGCCGATCGCCATGGCCTATGTTCCGCCGGTGCTCGCCGAAGCCGGCACCAAGATCACGCTTGTCCAGCGCGGCAAGCAGCACACGGCGACGGTCACGCCGATGCCGTTCGTCCCCCACCGTTATGTCCGCCAGGGAGCGTCCAAATGAGCCGGTATTTCACGCAAGACCATGAATGGATCGACGTCGACGGCCAGGTCGGCACGGTCGGCATCACCGACTATGCGCAAGGGCAGCTGGGCGACATCGTGTTCGTCGAAGTGCCCGACGAAGGGCGCCAGCTGGCCAAGGGCGACGACGCCGCGGTTGTCGAAAGCGTCAAGGCCGCGTCGGACGTCTACGCCCCCGTCGGCGGCACCGTGCTGGAGGGTAACCCCGCGCTCGCGGACCAGCCGGATCTGGTCAACACCGATCCGGAGGGCGAAGGCTGGTTCTTCAAGGTCACGCTGGCCGACGACGGCGAGCTCGAGGGCCTGATGGACGAAGACGCGTACAAGGCGTTCGTCGCAAAGCTTTGACCTAGGCAAAGCCCCTCCCCGTCGGGTCCCACGAAAGTAGTACTTTCGTGGGTGCCCTGCCAGGGCAGGGGTTGGGGTGGGGCCTGTCCGCAGGCACCGGTCTCCGTGAGACCTCCCACCCGTTGCCCCTCCCCTGAAGGGGAGGGGTTGGGAGTTGTAAATGCGCTACCTACCCCTGACTTCCGACGACCGGCAGGCGATGCTGGCCACGATCGGCGCCGAGACCATCGACGACCTCTTCGCCGACGTGCCCGAGGCCGCGCGCCTCAGCGGCCCGATCGAGGGGCTGCCGAACCATGCGAGCGAACTCGCGGTCGAGCGCCACATGGCGCGGCTCGCCAAGCAGAACACCGTCGCCGGCGATGTGCCCTTCTTCCTTGGGTGCGGTGCGTACCGCCACCACGTCCCGGCATCGGTCGACCATCTGATCCAGCGCGGCGAGTACCTGACCGCCTACACGCCCTATCAGCCGGAAATCGCGCAGGGCACGCTGCAGATGCTCTTCGAGTTCCAGACGCAGGTCGCGCGCCTGCTCGGGACCGACGTGGCGAACGCATCGATGTACGACGGATCGACCGCGTGTTGGGAAGCGGTGACGATGGCGCGCCGCGTCACGCGCAAGGCCAAGGCGATCCTGTCGGGCGGCCTGCATCCGCATTATGTCTCGGTCGCCAAGACCATGGCGAAGTACACCGGCGACGTGCTGGAAACTTCGCTGCCGACGCTGGGCGCGGACACCGACATCGATGCGCTGATTGCGGGCATCGACGACGATACCAGCTGCGTGGTCGTCCAGTATCCGGACATCCTCGGCCGTATCGCCGACCTGAAACCGCTGGCCGATGCGTGCCATGCCAAGAAGGCGTTGCTGATCGCGGTGGTGACCGAGCCGGTCGCGCTGGGCGCGATCAAGAGCCCGGGCGAAATGGACGCCGACATCGTCGTCGGCGAAGGGCAGTCGCTGGGCGTCGGCCTCCAGTTCGGCGGGCCGTTCGTCGGCCTGTTCGGCTGCAAGCAAAAATACGTCCGCCAGATGCCGGGGCGCCTGTGCGGCGAGACGGTCGATGCCGATGGGAAGCGCGGTTTCGTGCTGACCCTGTCGACCCGCGAACAGCATATCCGTCGCGAGAAGGCGACGTCGAACATCTGCACCAACTCCGGTCTGTGCGCGCTGGCGTTTTCGATCCACATGACGCTGCTGGGCGAAGCGGGGCTGCGTCGCCTGGCCGCGCTGAACCACGCCGGCGCGTGCCGGGCCGCGGATCGGCTGGCGAAGGTGCCGGGCGTCGAGCTGGTCACGCCGACTTTCTTCAACGAATTCACGCTGAAGCTGTCGAAGGAAGCGCGGCCGATCGTCCGTGCGCTGGCCGACCGCGGCATCCTGGCCGGCGTGTCGCTCGGCCGGCTGTATCCGGGGCAGGACGACCTCGCGAATGGCCTGGTCGTCGCGGTGACCGAAACGACGACCGCGGAAGACGTCGAAACCCTTGCAACCGCACTTCAGGAGGTGCTGGCATGAGCGCGATCAACCAGAGCGGCTGGCGTCCGGAGATGGGCGGCGGGAGCGGCGAGGGCGCGCCTGCGACCTTCACCGGCAATCGCGCGCTGATGCTGGAGGAGCCGACGATCTTCGAGATCGGATCGACCGACACCACCGGCGTCGACTTCGCTGACGGTGACGTGGCGGGGTCGCGCCTCGGCGACCTGACGCGCAAGAGCGCGATCGGCCTGCCCGGCCTGTCGGAGCCAGAGACGGTCCGCCACTATACGCGCCTCAGCCGGCAGAATTACGCGATCGATCTGGGCCTCTTCCCGCTCGGCTCGTGCACGATGAAGCACAACCCGCGGCTGAACGAACGTGTCGCGCGCATGCCGGGCTTCGCCGACGTCCACCCGCTGCAGCCGGTCGACACCGTGCAGGGCGCGCTGGGCGTCATCAACGAACTCGCGACGTGGCTGATCAAGCTGACCGGCATGCACGGCGTGGCGATGAGCCCGAAGGCCGGCGCGCACGGCGAACTGTGCGGCATCCTGTGCATCAAGGCCGCGCTCGAAGCGCGTGGCGAGGGGCATCGCAAGGTTATCCTGGTGCCCGAATCGGCGCACGGTACCAACCCCGCGACCGCGGCCTTCGCCGGTTTCGCGGTCGAGGACATTCCCGCCACCCCGGACGGCCGCGTCGACACCGCGGCGCTTAAAGGCCGCCTCGGACCGGATGTCGCCGCGGTAATGATCACCAACCCGAACACCTGCGGGTTGTTCGAGCGGGACCTGAAGGAGATCAGCGACGCCGTCCACGCCGCGGGCGGCTACGTCTATTGCGACGGCGCGAATTTCAACGCGATCGTCGGCCGGGTGCGTCCGGGCGACCTGGGCGTCGATGCGATGCACATCAACCTGCACAAGACCTTCTCGACCCCGCACGGCGGCGGCGGGCCGGGCTCGGGGCCGGTGGTGCTGTCGGAAGCGCTGTCGCCCTATGGCCCGCTGCCCTACACCGCGCGGACCGAGGATGGTTACGTCCACCTGATCGAGGAAGAGCGCGCCGAGGAATTCTCAGATGAGCATTTCGGCGGCAAGCTCGACAGCTTCGGCCGCATGGTCGCCTTCCACGGCCAGATGGGCATGTTCACCCGCGCGCTGACGTACATCCTCAGCCACGGGGCGGATGGTCTGAAGCAGGTCGCCGAGGACGCAGTGCTGAACGCCAACTACGTCCTGCGCTCGCTGGAGGGCACGCTGGATGCGCCGTTCGCGCAGAGCGGGCCGTGCATGCACGAAGCGATCTTCTCCGATGCCGGGCTGCCGCAGGGCTTCTCGACGCTCGACATCGCCAAGGGGCTGATCGACGAGGGCTATCACCCCATGACGGTCTACTTCCCGCTGGTCGTCCACGGCGCGATGCTGGTCGAGCCGACCGAGACCGAATCGAAGGCGGCGCTCGACCAGTTCATCGGCGCGCTGCGGTCGGTGGCGGAACGCGCCAAGGCGGGCGATGCGGCGCTGAAGAGCGCGCCGCACTTCGCGCCCCGGCGGCGGCTCGACGAGACGCTGGCGGCGCGCAAGCCGGTGCTGGTGTGGAAGGATGCGCCTGTCGCCGAGGCGGCGGAGTAACCGCCCGAACCCAACCCGTTCGTGTTGAGCTTGTCGAAGCCGTATTTCGAACCGCAAGGGGTCGCGGGCGTATCGCAGAACGGCCCTTCGGCCAGCGTCCCATTCAAAGTGATACTTTGATGGGTGCCCGCCAAGCTCAGGGCGAACGGGAGGGGGGTGACTACTTTCCTCGGACGGGTAAGGTCGGGCCATGCAACCCACCGGCCCGAACATCTGGATCAGCTACGGCATCACCGCGATCGCTATCGCCATCGTGCTGGCGATCCGGTGGAAGCGGATGAGCAAGGTCCGCCCCCTCAAGCTCGAACACCTCTGGATCTTCCCCGCGCTCTACGCGGCGCTCGCGACGTACATGTACGTCACGCATCCGCCGCAGGGCTGGGCCTGGGCGTTCTGCGTCGTGGCGCTGCTGCTGGGCGCGGCGCTGGGGTGGCAGCGCGGCAAGTTCATGCGGATCACAGTCGATCCGGCCACGCACACGCTCAACCAGTCGTCGAGCCCCGCCGCGATCCTGTTCATCGTCGCGTTGATCCTGGCGCGCAACGCTGGCCGCGCCGCACTGGCGAGCGGGACGGGCACCGCGATGCTCCACCTGAACGCGATCGCCGTCACCGATATGCTGATCGCGTTCGGGCTCGGCCTGTTCGCCGTCCAGCGGCTGGAAATGTACCTGCGTGGCCGCCGCCTGCTCGACGAGGCGCGGCGGCAGAGGAGCTGAACCCACTCGCGGCGATCACGATCCCTGTGCTGAATGCGTTCAGATCCTAGTCGCTGACGGCGGGCGCCGAGCGCGCGATGCCGCGGGCCAGCCGCTGCTCGCGCCAGACGATGTACAGCCCCGACGCGACGATCAGAGGCGCGCCGATCCAGGTCCACGCAGCGGGCAACACGCCGAACAGCGCCCAGCCGTACAGCGTCGCCCAGACGAGGCCGGAATAGTCCATCGGTACCACCACCGAAACGGGCGCGAGCGTGATCGCCGTCGTCATCGTCAACTGCCCGATCGCGCCGACCAGCCCGATGCACACCAGCATCGCCCAGGCGCCCGCATCATGCGTGCCGAGCGTCCAGAGGAAAGCCGGAAACAGCGGCACCATCGACAGCACCGCGAAATAGAAGACGATCGTGGCCGGCGGCTCGCTCGCGCCCATCCGACGGATCAGGATCGACACGGTGGCGCTGAGCGATGCGGCAAGCAGCCCGGTCGCCGCCCCCTGCCACGGAATATGCCCGCTGCCCGGCTGGGCCACGATCAGCACCCCGACGAAGCCGAGCACGACCGCGCTCCAGCGATGGATGCCGGTCTTCTCGCGCAGGAACAGCGCGCCCAGGATCGTTGCGAAGATCGGTACGGTGAATTGCAGCGTCGTCGCCTCTGCCAGCGGCAACAACAGCAACGTGCCGAACATGAAGGTCATGCTCGACAGCCCGACCGCACAGCGTACCGCATGCGCCGACAGCCGGCCGGTACGCAGCGACGCCAAACCCGGTCCCAGCGCAACCCAGGCGACGACCACCGGGATCGACCCCGCCTGACGAAAGAACAGCAATTCGACCAGCCCGGCCCCCGCGTTTCGGCGAGCTTGATCAGCGCCCCCATGGTCGCAAACGCCACGACGGACGCAAGGCGATAGCCGATGGCCGGCAGGATGCGGTCGGTGGCGGACATGGGGGGGCCTTACGCCAAGGCTGACGCTGTGGCGACCGCTGCAAGACTGCAAATCATCGAAACATCAGATCGGCCTCATGACGCGCGTCTCAGAGGGATTGAAACGGGGGCGGCTCCATGGAGATCCGCGATGCCTTCCACTCCCGATACGACCCATGTTCGCCGATGCCTGAGGTTCTTTGCCGGCGTGCTGGCCATCCCCTTAGTCGCCGGTTGCTTGAGCGTCTGGGCGTTCGCTTATCTTCTCCTTGGATTGTGGTTCATCGCGGTCAGCTACCTGATCCTGCTGGTGTTCGGTGGGGTCTTGTTCGGCGTGGACGGGTTTCGCGCAACCGCGGATCGTAAGGGAGGCGTCGAGCGCGTGTCCGTCGCGCTGATCGCGCCGGTGCTGACGGTCATGGTTGCGCTGTCGAGTTGGCCTGCATTTTCCGCCGGTGCGGATGTCGCGATGATGACGCGGGTGCTTGCCAACCGTGACCGCTACGCCGCCATCATCGCCGATGTGCAGCGCCGGCGGGCGACAAGCGACCCATCATGCTGCGCCCAATCGTTCGGTCAGATCATCGTGGTTGACGGCGGTACGCCGCTTCGCATCGCCTTTGCGCCTGATGGGCTCGGCGACAATTGGTCAGCCGCCGTCTACGACCCGACCGGCGCGCTTGCCCATACTAAAAGGGCTCGCAGTTTGAGGAAGGTCTTCGGCGGAGATCTCATCGGCTGCCGGCACCTGTTCGGTGATTATTATCGATGTACCTTCACCTGAGTTGGGGTGAGGCGTTTCGTCCAATTGCGGCGGGCAGGCACGGACCTATCTGCCATTCATGACCGACGAGCATCGCCACGACACCGTTCCGGCCAGCGCCGACGAACGCTTCCGCTGGATCCTGCGCTGCGGCTGGAAGGGACTGTGTCCGCGCTGCGCGCAGGGGCGGATGTTCCGGTCGTGGCTGCGCATCGTCGATCGCTGCGAGGTCTGCGACCTCGACTATCGCTTCGCCGCGCCCGACGATGGCCCGGCGTTCTTCTCGCTCTGCATCATCGCGCTGCCGCTGATCTTCCTGGTCGTGTGGATCGAGGTCGCGTTCGATCCGCCGGGGTGGGTGCACCTCGTCACGTCGCTGCCGGTGATGGTTGCGGGTACGCTGTTGCCGCTGCGACCGATCAAGGGTTGGCTGGTCGCCTCGCAATTCGTCAACCGCGCGCAGGAAGCGGGGACGCAAGGACTGTGGTCGAAGCTGCACGGCACGGAGCGCGGCGACTTCGATCAATAGGCATCAGTGCTTGCGGACGAACTCCGCGCGCAGGACCAGGCCCTTGATGCCCTCGTACCGGCAGTCGATTTCCTGCGCGTCGCCGGTCAGGCGGATCGATTTGATGACGGTGCCCTTGCGCAAAGTCTGGCCGGCACCCTTCACCTTCAGGTCCTTGATGGTGATGACGCTGTCCCCGTCGGCCAGCAGGTTGCCGGCCGAATCGCGAACCTCGACGCTGGCGGCGGCGGCAGCACGGGCGGCGGCTTCGGCGGCGGGCAGCCATTCGCCGCTCGCCTCATCGAACACATAGTCGTCGGACATGCGCGTGCCTTAGGCCCTGCGCCGGGTAAAGGCCAATGTCGAACCGCCATATTGGGGGGTATCGGCACGCCATAGTGACGCGCGGGCCCGGGCGCGCTATCGGCGCTTCCCATGATCAAGCACGCTCTTTCCGTCACCCGCGAGGCCGACTTCGCCGCCTGGTACCAGTCCGTCATTTCGGAGGCCGACCTGGCCGAGGAAAGCGGCGTCCGCGGGTGCATGGTCATCCGGCCATGGGGTTACGGTATCTGGGAGCGCATCCAGCGGCTGCTCGACGATCGCATCAAGGCGACGGGGCATGAGAACTGCTATTTCCCGCTGTTCATCCCACTCTCCTATTTCGAGAAGGAGGCCGAGCATGTCGACGGCTTTGCCAAGGAGATGGCGGTCGTCACGCATCATCGGCTTGTCAGTGACGGTAACGGCGGTCTGACCCCGGACCCCAGCGCCAAGCTGGAAGAGCCTCTGGTCGTGCGTCCGACGTCCGAAACGGTGATCGGCACCGCGTTCTCGCGCTGGGTCCAGTCGTGGCGTGACCTGCCGGTGCTGATCAACCAGTGGGCGAATGTCGTTCGCTGGGAAATGCGGACCCGCATGTTCCTGCGCACCGCGGAATTCCTGTGGCAGGAGGGGCATACTGCCCATGCGACCGCGGACGAGGCGCGCGAAGAGACGCTCAAGATGCTCGAAGTCTATCGCGAGTTCGCCGAAGGCTGCCTGGCGCTGCCGGTCGTCGCGGGCGAGAAGCCGGAGAACGAGCGCTTCCCCGGCGCGGTCGCGACCTACAGTATCGAAGCGATGATGCAGGACGGCAAGGCGTTGCAGGCGGGCACCAGCCACTTTTTGGGCACCAATTTCGCGCACGCCCAGAACATCCGCTTCCAGAATGCAGAGGGCGGCCTGGACTATGCCAACACGACCAGCTGGGGCGTGTCGACGCGGATGATCGGTGGGGTCATCATGACTCACGGCGACGACGACGGCCTGCGCGTGCCGCCGCGGATCGCGCCGTGGCAGGTCGTGATCGTACCGATGCTGCGCGACAATGACGAGGATGCGGCGATCGTCGACTATTGCAAGGCGCTGCAGGCCGATCTGGCGAAGCAGTCGGCGCTCGGCGAGCCGATCCGCGCGCTGCTCGACCTGAAACCGGCCAAGGCCGCGACCAAGCGCTGGGGCTGGGTGAAGAAGGGCGCGCCGATCGTCATCGAGGTCGGGGGGCGCGATGTCGCCGGTGGCAACGTGTCGGTCATCCGACGCACCGCGCTGTATCGCGAGGACGGCAAGCTCAATTCGGGCGTCGGGCCGCGCGATGCCTTCGTCGCCGATGCGGCTGCGATGCTGGAGTCGATTCAGAACGAGCTGTTCGCCGAGGCCGAAACCCGCATGAAGGCCGCGATCGCGCCGATCGACGACTGGGCTGATATCGAGCGCATGTTTGCCGAAACCGATGGTCGCCCGGGCTGGGCCGATGTCCGCTGGTCGAAGCCGACCGGCGAGGCTTTGAACACGGTCGTCGAGCGGTTGAAGACGTTGAAGCTGACCATCCGCAACGCGCCGCTGGGCCAGAGCGGCGCCGATACGGGGCCGTGCATCTTTACCGGCGAGCCCGGTGTGGAACGCGTGCTGATCGGGCGGTCCTACTGATGGCTGTCTGGCAGCGCCCCGTCGATCTCGCCCGGCTGACCGCACTCGGCGCGGCGACGATGCCGGGGCATGTCGGCATCGAGTTCACCGGCGTCGGCGAGGACAGCCTGACCGCGCGGATGCCGGTCGACCACCGCACGCACCAGCCGTTCGGGCGCCTTCACGGCGGCGCGTCGGTCGTGCTGGCGGAAACGGTGGCGTCGGTCGGCGCGTGGCTCGCTGCCCCCGACGGCAAGGTGGCGGTGGGTCTGGAGATCAACGCCAACCACATCCGCCCGGCGATGTCGGGCCATGTCCACGCGACGGCGACAGCGGAGGCGATCGGGCGGACGACGCAGGTGTGGACGATCCGCATTGTCGATGATGCCGGCAAGCTGGTCTGCCTGTCGCGGATCACGATGGCGGTGATCGAGGCGGGGTGAGGTTTCCTGCCCACAACCACCGTCACCCCCCGCGAAGGCGGGGGGCAATTGTGGCTGACGGCGCGGCGCCATCCGATAGGTCAGCCAAAATTTATTCCCGCCTCCGCGGGGATGACGGAAGAGAGTGATGGTTGACACCTATGACGCCATCGTCCTCGGCGGCGGCGCGGCTGGACTCTTCGCCGCCGCCACCGCCGGCCAGCGGGGCCGACGCGTGCTGGTCGTCGATCACGCGCCGCGGGTCGGACAGAAAATCCTGATCTCCGGCGGCGGGCGGTGCAATTTCACCAATATTCACACCGCCCCTGACCGCTACATCAGTGCCAACCCGCATTTCGCCAAGTCGGCGCTCGGGCGCTACACGCCGACGGACTTCATCGAACTGATCGACGCGTACGGCATTGCCTGGCACGAAAAGACGCTGGGCCAGCTGTTCTGCGACGGGTCGGCCGCGCAGATCGTCGCGATGCTGCTCGACGAATGTCTCAAGGGCGATGTGGCGATCGCGACCGGGCATCCGTTGCGCGACGTGGGGCACGCCGACGGTCGCTTCTCGGTGACCTTTGGCGATCGGACCGCCGCCGCCCCGGCGCTGGTGATCGCGACCGGCGGCCCGTCGATCCCGAAGCTCGGCGCGAGCGACATCGCTTATGTCCTGGCTCGCAGGTTCGGACTGAAAGTCGTCGAGCCCCGCCCGGGACTGGTGCCGCTGACGCTCGGCGGCGACGAGATGCTGTTCCGCGGTATCTCCGGCGTGTCGACCGACGTCGTCGCACGGGCGGGGAAGGCGGCGTTTCGTGAGGCGGCGCTATTCACCCATCGCGGGCTGTCGGGGCCGGCGATCCTGCAGGCGTCGTCCTATTGGCGGCCGGGGGAGGCGGTGGCGATTGACCTGTTGCCCGACCGGCCGGCGGGCTGGCTGCGCACCGCCAAGCGCGAGACGCCGCGGGTCGGTGTGAAGCGTGCCCTGGGCTTGCCTGAACGATTGGCCGAGGCGCTGACCGAAAGGTTGGCGCTTGCAGGCGAACTCGCCAATATTCCCGACCGGACTCTGGAAGCGGCGGAGCGGCAGCTGGCCGACTGGCGCTTTCATCCCAGGGGGACCGAGGGGTTCGCCAAGGCCGAGGTCACCGTCGGTGGCATCGCGACCGATGGCCTGTCGCAAAAGACGATGGCGGCGAAGGCGGTGCCCGGCCTGTACGCGATCGGCGAGGCGGTGGACGTGACCGGATGGCTCGGTGGGTATAATTTCCAATGGGCCTGGGCCAGCGGGCGGGCCTGTGGAGAGGCGATGTGAGACAGCACCTTACCGTCGTCATCCCCGCGAAGGCGGGGATAAATTCTGGCTGAACGCCGTGAGACTCACAAACATCAGCGACTATTGATCCCCGCCTCCGCGGGGATGACGACGGTCAATTCGAGCAGCGAGACGCCTTTTCCACCAACCCCGACACACCCTCGCGCCGCGCCAATTCCGCGCGCACATCGTCCAGCCCCAGCCCGGCGTGGTGCAGCAGCACGGTCAGGTGGAACATCAGGTCCGCCGCTTCGCCGACCAGCCCCCGACGATCGTCGGCAATCGCGGCGATGACCGTCTCGACCGCTTCCTCGCCGACTTTCTGCGCGATCTTGGCGCGGCCCTTGGCGGCGAGCGAGGCGACATAGCTGGTGCCGGGATCGGCGCGCAGGCGATCGGCGATCGTGGCTTCGAGCTGGGCGAAGGCGTCCATGCGCACCGCTTGGCGGGCGCTTGGGGCTGCGTCAATCCTTGCGGCGCGCCCGCTTGCGCATCGACCGGCGGGCGAGGATGACACCGGCCGCCGCCGCCACGGCGAGCGCCAGGTCCGACAGCGCGAAGCCGTTGCGCGTCACCGTGCCGCTGTGGGCCTGCGCGAAAAGGGTGTCGGGCGACACGAACGCCATCAGCGCCAGCGCCTGGCATGTGCGGATGATGGCGTTCATGTGGTTGCTGTCCGAAAGTCGCCCGACACCGCGTTCATTATGCGCACGAAATGAACGTCGTGTTAAGTGCGGACTGGAACCCCGGCGGCGGCCAGCGCGCGATGGGCGTCGGCGACGGTCGCTTCGCCGAAATGGAAGATCGATGCCGCAAGCACCGCGGACGCCTGCCCCTCGACGATGCCGGCGACCAGATGGTCGAGACTGCCGACTCCCCCGGATGCAACGACGGGCACGTCTACCTGGGTCGCGATGGTGCGAATGAGGTCGAGATCGTAGCCGTCTTTCGTTCCGTCGCGGTCCATCGACGTGACGAGCAGTTCGCCAGCGCCGAGCCGCGCGAGGTTCAGCGCATGCTCGACCGCGTCGATGCCGGTCGCGCGGCGCCCGCCGTGGGTGAAGACTTCCCAGGCGTCCCCGACCCGGCGCGCATCGACCGAAGCGACGACGCATTGGCTGCCCATCCGCTCGGCGATATCGGCGACGAGTTCGGGCCGGGCCACCGCGGCGGAATTGACCGCGATCTTGTCGGCACCGGCCAGCAGCAACGTGCGCGCATCCTCGACCGAGCGCACACCGCCGCCGACGGTCAGCGGCATGAAACAGACCTCGGCCGTGCGGCGGACGACATCGACGATCGTGTCGCGCCCCTCGTGGCTGGCGCCGATGTCGAGGAAGCAGAGTTCGTCGGCGCCGGCGGCGTCATAGGCGCGGGCCTGCTCCACCGGGTCCCCGGCGTCGCGCAGGTCGACGAAATTCACGCCCTTCACGACGCGACCGTTGGCGACGTCGAGGCAGGGAATGACGCGGGCGCGGACGGTCATGCTTTTAGCCCTCTCCCCTTCAGGGGAGAGGGGTGGGAGAGGGGCCTATCCGCCGGCGTTTCACTCGGTGAGACACCTTCCCCTCTCCCCGGCCCTCTCCCCTGAGGAGGAGAGGGAGAAGATGCCGCCACCGCAATCGCCTCGGCCAGATCCAGCCGCCCGTCGTACAGTGCCCGCCCGGTGATGACCCCTTCGATCCCCGGCTGGCCCTTTAGCGCATGAATGTCCTCGATCCCGGCAACCCCACCGCTGGCAATGACGGGGATCGCCACGTCGCGGGCGAGCGTCGTCGTCGCCTCGACGTTGCAGCCTTTCAGCAAGCCATCGCGGCCGATGTCGGTGAACAGCAGCGCGGCGACGCCGGCATCCTCGAACCGGCGGGCGAGGTCGGTGGCGGTGACGCTCGAAACGTCGGCCCAGCCCTCGGTCGCCACGAAGCCGTCGCGCGCATCGACCGCGACGACGATGCGGCCAGGCAGCGCGCGGGCGGCGTCCTTCACCAGCTGCGGATCGCGCAAGGCCGCGCTGCCGATAACGACGCGCGCGACGCCGATCTCCAGCCACGCGTCGATACTGTCGCGGGTGCGGATGCCGCCGCCCAGCTGGACCCGGCCGGGGAAGGCGGCAACGATGCTGCGAACCGCGTCGCCGTTGATCGAGCCGCCGGCGAAGGCGCCATCCAGATCGACGACGTGCAGATGATCGGCGCCGGCTGCGGCGAACGCGCGGGCCTGGGCGGCAGGATCATCGCCATAGATTGTCGCGCGATCCATATCGCCCTCGGCCAGGCGCACGACCTGCCCTTGCTTGAGGTCGATGGCGGGGAAGACGATCATGTAAGGGCTTTCGTGAAATTCCTCCTCGAGCTTGCTCGGGGAGGGGGACCGCCCGGCGAAGCCGGGTAGTGGAGAGGCTGGCGGAGTACGTCCCAAGCCCCTCCACCACCGACCTGCGGTCGGCGGTCCCCCTCCCCCAGACAAGCTGGGGGAGGATTTGAAGATGTCACGGCTTCCACGTCAGGAAGCGCTCGATCAGCGCCAGACCGTACGCCTGGCTCTTTTCCGGGTGAAACTGCACGCCGAGCAGATTGTCCCGCCCGATCGCCGCGGTGACGGTGCCGCCGTGCTCGGTCGTCGCCAGCACGCCTTCACCGGTGAATGCGAAGCTGTGGAGGAAATAGGCCTCGCCCGGCACGATCAGTGAATGCGGCGCGGTCGGGCGCACGTCGTTCCACCCCATGTGCGGCACGCGGACACCCGGCGACGGAGGCAGGGCGCGGACCTCGCCCGGGATCCAGCCCAGCCCCGCGTGCTCGCCCATTTCGTGCCCCGTGGTCGCCATCAGCTGCATGCCGACGCACACGCCAAGGAACGGCCGGGCGCGGGCGAACACCGCCTCTTCCAGCGCCGCCACCATGTCGGGGATCGCGCGCAGTCCGGCCGCACAGGCACCGAAGGCGCCGACGCCGGGCAGGACGACACGATCGGCCGTCCGCACGACATCCGCATCCGCCGTCACTGCGACATCGGTCGCGCCGGCGGCGATCAGCGCGTTGTGAACCGACTTCAGATTGCCGGCGCCATAGTCGATCAACGCAATGGTCACGAGAAGGCAGCAGCGATCGTGTCGGCGGCAAAGCTCGCGGCGATTTCCGTAACCGCAGCCGTAGCAACGCCCGAAGTAACGAACGGATCGGTCGCCGCCAGCGCTTCGACCTCCGCCCGATGCCCGCGGAACAGCAATACGCCGCCGGTCCGCGGCACTTGACGCCCGGCGAGCAGCAGCACACCCTCGTCCAGCGCTGATTGCAGCCAGGCGACATGCGCCTTCATTTGCGCGTCGACATCCTCGATCGGCGCGACATAAGTCAGCGTGACGATCGATACCGGGGCGGCGTCGAGCCGGGCCATCACAGCGTCCCCTTGGTCGACGGAATCGCGTCCGCCTTGCGCGGGTCGATCTCGGTCGCGGTGCGCAGCGCGCGGGCGAGCCCCTTGAACGCGGCTTCGGCGATGTGGTGGTTGTTCTCGCCGTACAGCGTATCGATGTGCAGCGTGAGCCCGGCGGTCTGCGCGAACGAGTGGAAGAAGTGCGCGAACATTTCGGTATCCATCTCGCCCAGCCGTTTCTGGGTGAAGGGCAGTCTGCCGACGAACCAGGGGCGGCCGGAAATGTCGAGGGCAACGCGGGTGAGCGTTTCGTCCATCGGCGACAGCGCATCGCCGTACCGCCGGATGCCGCGCTTGTCGCCCAGCGCCTGGGTGATCGCCTGGCCGAGGGCCAGCCCCGTATCCTCGACCGTATGGTGCTGGTCGATATGCAGGTCGCCGACCGTCTTTACGTCAATGTCGATCAGCGAATGGCGCGACAGCTGTTCGAGCATATGGTCGAAGAAGCCGACCCCGGTTTCGATGCGATAGCGGCCGGTGCCGTCCAGGCCGACGGTCACGTCGACGGACGTCTCACTGGTCTTGCGGGCAATGGTGGCGGTGCGCATGCCCGTGCCAATAGCGCGGCGGACGGGCCATGCAATCAATGAAGGATTGTCGATGCCCAAGCTTGACCGCCACGCCGATTGGGGCCAGCAAGGCGGGCATGACGACCGGTGTTGCCGATAGCCTGATTCCGTACGACGAGATCGTGCAGGAGGCGCTGCGCGCCGTCGTTGGCCGTGTGCTGAACAGCATCGCCGAATCGGGCGGCCTGCCCGGCGAGCATCACTTCTACATCACCTTCAAGACTCAGGCGGCCGGGGTCGACATCCCCAAGCGGCTGATCGAGCGCTTCCCGGACGAGATGACGATCGTCATCCAGCACCGCTTCTGGGACCTGAAGGTGACCGACAAGGGCTTCTCGGTCGGCTTGTCGTTCAACCAGGTGCCTTCGACTCTGGTCATCCCGTTCGCGGCGATTACCGGTTTCCACGACCCCGCCGTAAATTTCGAACTGCGCTTCCAGGCGAACGACGACGGTGACGTCGAGCCGCACGAGCCGGCGGATAACGACGAGCCGATCGCGAAGCCGGTCGAAGACGGCTCGAACGTGGTCGCGGTGGACTTCAAGCGTAAGAAGTAGGGAGCGAGGCGAGTAGCGGACGCTAATCGCCGGTCGCGAAAGCGACGCGAACCGCCGGCCGGCGCGGCCCAGCTGCGACCGACGTCATGGCGATCGAGAGCCCGCCGCCCCTCATCGACCGGAACAAGTCCGGCACGACGGAGTAGGGCCGGGTATGACCGACACCACGCCCACCCGCACCGAAACCGACTCGATCGGCCCCATCGACGTCCCCGCCAACGCCTATTGGGGCGCGCAGACCCAGCGATCGATCGAGAATTTTCCCTTTGCCCCAAGCGAGCGCATGCCGATCGGCATCGTCCATGCGCTGGCGCTGGTGAAGCAGGCCGCGGCGCGCGTGAACCGCGACGATTTGGGCGCGGAGAAGGCCGATGCGATCGACGCCGCCGCGGCCGAAGTCGTCGCGGGCAAGCTCGACGACCAGTTCCCGCTCGTCATCTGGCAGACGGGCAGCGGCACCCAGTCGAACATGAACGTCAACGAAGTGATCGCGGGCCGCGCGAACGAGGCGCTGACCGGCACGCGCGGTGGCAAGGTGCCGGTGCACCCGAACGACGACGTCAACCGCGGACAGTCGTCGAACGACAGTTTTCCGACGGCGCTCCACGTCGCGACTGCGCTGGCGATCCGCGACACGCTGACCCCCGCGGCCGAGCGCCTCACCCGCGCGCTACGCGAGAAGGCGCAAACGTGGGCGTCGCTGGTGAAGATCGGCCGCACTCATCTGCAGGATGCGACGCCGCTGACGCTGGGGCAGGAGTTTTCGGGTTACGTCGCGCAACTTGAGAACGCGCTGACTCGCATCACCAAGGCGTCGGAGCGCAACCTGTATCCGCTCGCGCAGGGCGGGACGGCGGTCGGCACCGGGCTCAACGCGCCCGACGGCTTCGGGCCGGCGATGGCCGCAGCACTCGCCGAGCTGACGGGAATTGCCTTTACCAGCGCCGAGAACAAGTTCGAGGCGCTGGCGTCGAATGATGGGCTGGTCGACGTATCGGGCACGCTGTCGGTTCTGGCCGTGGCACTCACAAAGATCGCCAACGACATCCGCCTGCTCGGCTCCGGTCCGCGCTCGGGCATCGGCGAACTCGTCCTGCCGGCCAACGAGCCGGGTAGCTCGATCATGCCGGGCAAGGTCAACCCGACCCAGTGCGAGATGCTGACGATGGTTGCCGCGCAGGTGATCGGCAACCATACCGCGGTCACGGTCGGCGGGCTGCAGGGGCATCTGGAACTCAACGTGTTCAAGCCGCTCATCGGCGCGGCGGTGCTGCGCTCGATCGACTTGCTCTCGGTCGGTATGGAAAGCTTTGCCGAGCGCTGCGTCGAGGGACTGGAGGCCGATGAGCGGCGCATCCGTGAGCTCGTTGACCGTTCGCTGATGCTGGTCACCGCGCTCGCGCCCGAGATCGGCTACGACAACGCCGCCAAGATCGCCAAGCACGCGCACGAGCATGGCCTGACGCTGAAGGAAGCGGGATTGAAACTCGGGCTCGTCGAGGAAGCGACGTTCGATCGGGTCGTGCGCCCGGACGCGATGATCTGACGGAACTTGTTTGCCGCAGCAGCGCTTCACCGCGACGAACGAGGAGGCAAATCCATGTTGAGCACAGCCCTCGGCGCCCTCATTGGCGGCGCCATCGATGGCGCGGACGGTGACGACTCGACGATTGACGGCGCGCTGGCCGGCGCAGCGACTGCGATCGTCGTGCGGACGCTGGTGCCGGTCGTGGTGACCTATGCGGTAGGCTGGGGCGTGCTCAAGGGCCTCGAAGTCGCGAAGGACGCCGTTTTCGGAAAAGGACAAAAGGCATGATCGGCAAGATTATCGGCGCGCTCGTCGGGCGCGAAATGGATCGTCGTGATGGTTCGGGTGGCGCCAAGGGCGCGCTGCTCGGCATGGCGGTGGCCGGCGGTCTGCGCCGCATGGGTCCGCTCGGCATGATCCTGGGCGGCGGCTACGTCGCGAAGAAGGCCTATGACCGCCACAAGGCGTCGAAGCGCGCGTACTAAACTCCCGACTGCCAGGCTTTGATCGCCTCGACCGGCGACACGAGCATCAGGACGTTGAGGACCAGGCCGTCGCGGATTGCCCAGAGCGTTACAGCCTCGAACGCGACCGCGACGGCGATTGTCACCCACACCGGCGCCCGCCGCGCAAACGCGAAGCCCAGCGCCATCCACGCCACGTCGGCGACCGAATTGACGATCGAATCGCCGGTGTAGCCGAGCGCAATGGTCGCCTCGCGGTAGCGATCGATGATGATCGGCGAATTTTCGAGTACCTCCCACGCCGCTTCGATGGCAACGGCCAAGATGAGGCGCTCGCCCGGTGGTCGGCGGCGCAACACCAGCCACCCGAGCGCGTAGAACAGGAAACCGTGGATAATGTGGCTGGGCGTGTACCAGTCGGCGATGTGCTGGCTGTTCCCCGCATCGAGCTTCGGATGCCACAGGTCGACGTATCCGCAGGTGCAGATGGCGTTGCGCCCGTTCGCCCACAGGATCGCCGCCATGCCCGCCAGGATCGCGAGGACGATCAGCCAGTGGCGCGGGCGGATGTCGGCAAGGGAAGGGCGGGGCACTTCGGCAGGGTAGATCGAGAAATGCGCAACTTTCAACATCCTCCCCTGAAAGGGGAGGTGGCCGGCGCAGCCGGTCGAAGGGGTGTCGCCCTCTCCGGACAGCGTGATACCCCTCCGTCAGCGCTGCGCGCTGCACCTCCCCTTGCAGGGGAGGATTTGATCCCTCTGCGTAGCCGCCCCCTCCAACCCCGGTTGACCCCGCCGCCCGCCCGCGTCAGTAGCGCGCGATGCCGACCCGTACCGAATCCGATCCGCACGGCTTCAAGCGCCGCGGCCTCATGTTCGTGCTTTCCTCGCCGTCCGGCGCGGGCAAATCGACCATCGCGGGCAAGCTGCTCGCTGCCGAGAAGGATCTGAAGGTCTCGGTCAGCTACACCACCCGCGCGATGCGCCCGGGCGAAGTCGACGGGAAGGACTATCACTTCGTCGACCTCGAACGCTTCCGCACGATGGTCGATGAACATGAGTTCCTGGAATGGGCCCATGTGTTCGACCACCGCTATGGCACGCCGAAGACCGACGTCTTCCATATGCTGGGCGAGGGGCAGGACATTCTGTTCGACATCGACTGGCAGGGCGCGCAGCAGTTGCACCAGCTGGCCGGCGGCGACGTCGTCCGCGTTTTCATCCTGCCGCCGTCGATGACCGAACTGCGCCAGCGGCTCGAGCGCCGCGCGACCGACAGCCAGGCGGTGATCGACGCCCGCATGTCGCGCGCCGCGAACGAAGTCAGTCACTGGGACGGCTATGACTATGTCCTGGTCAACGACGATGTCGAACAATGCTTCCAGCATGTCCGCACCATATTGGCGGCCGAGCGTTTGAAGCGGTCGCGCCAGACCGGGCTGATCGGCCTGATCCGGCACCTGACCAAGACCGTCTGACCTAAGCAAGGAATTCGCGATGCCCGGTGGCCTGGTTGCCCTGCTCGACGACATCGCGGCCCTCGCGAAACTGGCCGGGGCGTCGCTCGACGACGTTGCGGGCGCTGCGGGGCGGGCGGGTACGAAGGCGGCCGGCGTCGTCATCGACGATACCGCGGTCACCCCCCGATACGTCACCGGTCTCAGCCCCGACCGGGAACTTCCGATCATCGGCAAGATCGCACTGGGGTCGCTGCGCAACAAGCTGCTCTTCCTGCTCCCCGCCGCCCTGCTGCTCAGCGCCTTTGCGCCGTGGGCGATCACCCCGATCCTGATGGTCGGCGGCGCCTATCTCTGCTTCGAGGGCGCGGAAAAGGTGTGGGAGGCGTTGTCCGGGCAGCATCATGCCGAGGAAGTCGCGGACATCGTCGATCCGGTCGAGTTGGAAAAGCGCCAGGTTACCGGCGCGGTCCGGACCGACTTTATCCTGTCGGGCGAGATCATGGCGATCGCGCTGTCCGACCTGGAGGGCAAGCCGTTGCTGACGCAGGGTGTCGTGCTGGCGCTGGTCGGCATCGCGATCACGCTGGGCGTCTACGGTGCGGTCGCGATCATCGTGAAGATGGACGACGTCGGGCTGCGGCTGGCGCGATCGGGGTCGGGCGCCGCGCAGACGATCGGCCGCGGTCTGGTCGCGGCGATGCCGAAGCTGCTGAGCGCGCTGTCGATCATCGGCACCGCGGCGATGATCTGGGTCGGTGGCGGCATTATCGCGCACGGGCTGGAAGTGTTCGGAATGGGCGCGATCCCGCACGCGATCGAACATGTTGCTGAGGGGGCGGCGAATGCCGCTCCGGCGGCGCACGGCGTGGTTCACTGGGTCGTCGGCGCTTTCGGCGCGGCGATCGTCGGTGGGATCGTCGGCGGCGTGATCGTCGCGATCCACCACGCAGTCGCAAAGGCGCGCGGGAAGCATTGATGATACGGTGTTCCTGCGCCGGCGCAGGCGAAACGTCGGCGATCATGCGACGTCGGTGACCGCAGCGCCGGCCCGCGCCGGAGCACAGGATAAGCCGCGCGGGCCCCCTGCGTCGTCATCGCTATGCCTGGACCGCCCCCGGGGGGCATGGCGTCGCATTGAGGCGACAGCGGGAAGAAATTGGTCGGGGAAAGAGGATTCGAACCTCCGGCCCCTGCGTCCCGAACACAGTGCTCTACCAGGCTGAGCTATTCCCCGACCGGCGCCGGCGGGGGCGAACCCTTCGCTGGCGAGGCGCGGCCTATATCGGGGGTCGGCGGGGGTTTCAAGCGGTCATTTCATGATTCTCGACGGACCCCGATTGCCAGCTCTGGCAGGCCAGGCGCGAGGCGGCTAGGCTCAGGGTATGTCATCGCTCGAATGGGTCGCCGCGGCGCTCGGTCTGGTCTGCGTCGCGCTCGCCGTTCGGCGGAGCCTGTGGAATTACGCCTTCGGGGTCGCGTCGACAGCGCTGCTGGCGATCGTGGTGTTCGAGGCGCGGCTCTATAGCCAGACGTTGCTCCAGATTTTCTTCGTCGCGATCAACGCCTATGGTTTCGCCAACTGGCGGCGAGCCAAGGGGGACGGGGCCGATGTGCCGGTCGAACGGATGACTCCGCGCGAATTGGGTCGGTGGAGCGTCGGTATCGTGGTCGCGACGCTCGTCTGGGGCTGGGCGATGCACCTTCTGACCGACGCTGCCCAGCCGCTGCTCGATGCCGCCATCGCGATCGTCAGCGTGGCCGCTCAACTGCTCATGGCCCGCCGCCGGTTGGAAAACTGGCTCTTGTGGATCGCGGTCGACATCGCCTCGATCCCGCTGTTCCTGGGACAGGGACTGTCGGTCGTCGCCGGGCTCTACCTCGTCTATCTCGGGCTGGCGATCTGGGGCTTCGTCGACTGGCACCGCGCTACCCGGGGGGCAGGGCCGCTGGCGGCATGACGCGGACGATTTGTCTTCACGGGCCGGAAAGCACCGGCAAATCGACCATCGCGCCGCGGCTGGCCGCGCATCTCGGTGGAGAAGTGGTCGACGAATATGGTCGCACCTATGCCGAGGCGAACGGGATCGACTTCAACATGGCCGACCTGGTCGCCATCGCTAAGGGCCATCATGCCGAGACCACGGCGGCGATCGCGCGCGGGGTCGATCCGGTCATTCTCGACACGGACCCGCTGATGACCGCCGTGTGGGCCGACATGCTGTTTGGCTGGCGCGACGCGTGGTTCGATACGTGGCAGGGGACGGCCGACCTCTATCTGTTGTTCGACATCGACCTGCCCTGGGTCGAGGATGGGACGCGGATGTTCGGCACGACTGAGGCTAGGCAACGCTTCTTCGACCTGTCGAAAGCGGAGCTGGAGCGGCGCGGGGTGCGCTGGACGCTGGTAAGCGGCGCAGGCGAGGATCGCTGGCGCTCGGTCCTGGCGGGTCTCGGCGGCTTGTTCCCGGCCTGACAGAGGCTTACATCCAGATCATGGCGCATCATCACCACCATCATGAACATGCCGGCGACGCGCTGGCGCAGGCGGCCGAAGTCGCGCTGGTCAAGGCCGGCGAACAATGGACCGCGATGCGTGCGCAGGTCTTCGCGGCGCTGGCCGCATTCGACAAGCCGGCATCGGCCTATGACATCGCCGAGGCGGTGTCGAAGGCGGAAGGACGCCGGGTGGCGGCCAACAGCGTCTATCGCATCCTCGACCTGTTCGTCGGCGCGAATCTGGCGCGGCGGGTCGAAAGCGCCAACGCCTATGTCGCCAACGCGCACCCGGATTGCCTACACGACTGCATCTTCCTGGTGTGCGACGCCTGCGGCCAGACGACGCATATCGACGACGATCACATCACCGATACCGTGCGAGCAAAGGCCAAGGGCGCAGGGTTTGCACCGGTGCGGCCGGTGATCGAAGTCCGCGGGACGTGCGAGGGGTGCGCGGAAAAGGCGAACTAGGCCGTTGAAATCCTCCCCTGCAAGAGGAGGGGGACAGCCGGAAAGCGGTGATGGAGGGGTATCCCGCCATCAAGAGGGTGACACCCTTCGGTCAGGCCTCCGGCCTGCCACCTCCCCCTGCCGGGGAGGATTGTGCCTCACCCCCGCAACAAAGACACAAACCGCGCGCCCGCGTCGAAGTCCGCGCGGTGAGCGGCGGTTGCCTGTTCGGCGAGGTCGTCCTTGCCCCACATCTCTTCCTGCCAGTCCTCATCGATCCGCGCGGCGTTCCATACCGTGTCGGCGTCCATCGCGCCTTCGACCAGCGCCAGCGCAAGGATCAGCGAGCCGGTGACCGTCACCACAGGGTGCAGCCCGGCGAGCGTGAAGGCGTCGCGCACGGCCATCGCTTCGCCCAGCCGCTCCAGCGTTGCCGGCGGTTGGGCGCGGTGCATCACGCCGGCGGTCGTCTCGAAATGTACGTCATAGCGCGTGCGCGCCCAATCGAGCGCCGGGTCCCATGCCGCGCGTTGGCGCGCGACCAGCGGTTCGGGCTCTTCGGCGCGATAATAGAGCAGATCGCTCTCGCCATATCGCGCGAGGCCTGTGGCGAAGGCCGCGGTGTCCGGCGCGATCTTGTCGATGGCCGCGTTGGCCAGACCGGTCAGCGGCATCGCGCGCGGGTCGATCGTATCGGCGATACCCCGCCATTCGTCGGCAATCGCTTCTGCCAGCGCGGCGGTCGGCACGGCAAGCGGCGCACGTCCGGGTGTGCGGACGGGCTTGGCGTCGAGCGCGATGCCGTAGCGGTCGCCGTCTGGCACCACCGCGACGTCTGTCCAGAACCGCTTCACTTGCTGCGCCACCGATGCGCCAGCGCACGCGGGACGACAGCCATCATGTAAATCGCCGCGAGCACGATTCCGACGCCCAGTGCCTTGTCCGGCCAGTCGGTCGCGCGCGCGATCAGGATGAGGCCGAGCACCGCTCCAGCGACGGCGGCGAGGCGGGTCGCGACGATCACGAACCAGCGGTTACGGGCCTGGGTATCGGGTGTCATGCTGCCGAGATAGAGGCTCGGTCGACACAGGCAAGCATCGCCGCCGGCAGATCGTCGGCGTGATCGACGACCTGCGTCGCCCCCGCCGCCGTCAGCATGGCGGGCGCATGATATCCCCAGGCGACCCCCACCGCATGCGTCCCCGCCGCGCGGCCCATCGTCATGTCGTAGCTGGTGTCGCCGATCATCACCGTCTGCTCGGGCGCCGCACCGGCCTCCGCCATCGCCGCGAGCGCCATCGCCGGATGCGGTTTCGACGGGTGGCGGTCGGCGGTCTGGAGCGTGAGGAAGGCGGATGCCAGCCCGTGCGTGGCCAGGATGATCGACAGACCGCGGTCGGACTTGCCGGTCGCGACGCCCAGCGCCCAGCCGCTGTCTGCCAGCGTCGACAACGCCTCGGCGATGCCCGGATAGAGCGGTTCATGAACGAAATCGGGCGTCCCGCGCATCGCCACGAAGGCATCCTTGTAGGATTGCGCAAGGACATCGCAGAATTCGGCGTCGGCGTGCTGGTGGAGCACCGCCATCGCCTGCGGCAGGCTGAGCCCGACGATGCCGCGGATCGCCTCGCGCGTGGGCGGCGCCAGCCGGTGGCGGTCGAACGCGCGCTCGACCGCCAGGCAGATGTTGGCCGCCGAATCGACCAACGTCCCGTCGCAGTCGAACAGGGCAAGGCGGGTCATGCCAGGCTCCGCATCAGTTGTGCGATCCCGCGGCGGCCGGCGGCATCACTCGCGTCGGCGGCAGCCAGCCGAACCGCCTCGGGCTTGTTCTGCCCGAGCTTCAGCGTTCCGCGCCAGGCGGTCACCTCGAGCGTGAAGCCGGCGATGGCGTTCAGTAGCGCGTCGAATTTCCGCGGGTCCATCTTGTCGCGGGTCCAGGCGGGCTTGGGCAGGCGTGCCTCGTTCTCCGCCGAAAGTTGGTCGACCTGCGCGGTAAGCGCGTCGCGGTCCATGCGGCGGACGGTGCCTTCCAACTCGACCGCGGCATAGTTCCAGGTCGGCACCTGATCCGGGCCGAGCCCGTACCAGTCGGGGCTGATGTACCCGTCCGGGCCGAGCACGGTGAAAACCGCGGACGCGCCGTCAAGATGCCGCGTCAGGCCATTGCCGCGGGCGAGGTGCAGCCCGATCGTCGCGTCGTCGATCCACACCACCGGCGCCTGCGCGACCCGCGGTCCGTCGGGCGTGGCGGCGAACAGCTGCCCGAAGGCGATCTCACGCACGAACGCGCGCATCGCGTCGCGGTCTTCCCAGCGGAAGGAGGGGTTGGGGTGCATCGGGCGGGTTCTAGCGGTTCGGCTGAAGGAGAAGAAGGGTGGTTCAGAGAAGGCGCGAAGGCGCGAAGGGAAAAAGAAGTTCGTTCACGCGGAGGCGTGGAGACGCGGAGGGTCATTCCTGGCGGTAACCGTCTCGCGACAGCGAGACAGCAGTCCCCGCTCGACCCTGTTTCAGGCCGCTGGCGCGGCGAGCAGAGCGGCAAGCGAAACTCTTCGCGTCTCCACGCCTCTGCGTGAACGAAGCTCTTCTTCCCTTCGCGCCTTCTCTGAACAAACTTACGTCTTCGGTCCGGGACGCGACGGCGGGCGTCCGCGAGACACCGGCTTGCCGCCCGGCGCAGCCTTGCCCTTCGCCGGCCCCCGGCCGCGAGGCGCCGGCTTGGCCTTGTCGCCGCTGGTCGCCCGTGCTTCGCCGCGGCCGCGGCGCTCGCCCTTGCGGTCCTTGCGGATGGCTTTGGCGTGCGCCTTGGCTTTTTGCTTTTCCTCGGCGCGGGTGGGGGCGGGGCCTTCGTCGTCGAGCGGACGGTCGCCCATCGACAGGTCGAGGCCCAGCGTCGCCATGCTCTCGGCGAAATGCTCGGGCAGCTGCGCGGTCACGTCGATCCGCCCGCCGTCGGGATGATCGATCCGGATGCGTCGCGCATGGAGGTGCATCTTGCGGCTGATTCCGCCGGTCAGGAACGCATCCAGCCCGCCGTATTTGCCGTCGCCGACGATCGGGTGGCCGATCGCCGCCATGTGGACGCGCAATTGATGCGTACGGCCGGTCAGCGGCTGGAGCTCGACCCAGGCGGCGCGGTTGCCGACGCGGTCGATGACGCGGTACCGGCTGCGCGAGGGCTGGCCCTCATGCTCGCTGATATGCATCTTCTCGCCGCCGGTGCCGGGCTGCTTGGCGATCGGCAGGTCGATCAGGCCATCGCTGATGTCGGGCACGCCCGCGACCAGCGCCCAATAGACCTTGCGCGCGGTGCGGCCGGAAAAGCTCTTGGCGAAATAGGCCGCCGCGCGTGCCGATCGTGCGATCAGCAGTGCGCCTGAGGTATCCTTGTCGAGGCGGTGCACCAGCTTCGGCCGGCCTTCAGCATCGAACTGCAGCGCATCGAGCAGGCCGTCGACATGCTCGGTCGTCTTGGTTCCGCCCTGTGTCGCAAGACCGGGCGGCTTGTTGAGCACGATTGCTTGCGCGTCGCGATGGATGACCATGCTCTGCGCAAAGTCGATCTGGTCGTCGGTCAGCGGCGTGCGTTCCCGCTTCGGGCGGGCGGACTGGGCCGGGGGCGGCGCTTCGGCAGGGGGCACGCGCAGGATCTGGCCTGCCGACAGACGCGCCCCGGGCTCCGCACGGGCCCCGTCGACGCGCAGCTGCCCGGTGCGCGCCCAGCGCGACACGGTGTTGAAGCTGACGTCGGCCATGTGCCGTTTGAACCAGCGGTCGAGCCGGATGCCGTCGTCGTCGGCGCCGACCTTGAACTCGCGCACGTCGCTCATGCCACACTCCGTGCGATGGCCAGGCCGCCGAACAGCGCGGCGATCGAGCCGATGACCGAGGCCAGGACATAGCCACCCGCCAGGACAAGCGCGCCGCGTTCGATCATCAACGCGGCATCCAGGCTGAAGGCCGAAAAGGTGGTGAAGCCGCCAAGCACGCCGACGCCCAGCAACAGCCGCGCCTGCTCGCTGCCACCCTCGCGCGCCAGCAGGCCGACCAGCAAGCCCATCAGCAGGCCGCCGATCAGGTTTACACCCAGGGTGCCGAAGGGATAATCCGGCCCGAATGCGGTGAGCGTCCAGCGCCCGAACAGATGCCGCGCACCCGCTCCGACCGCACCGCCGGCCATCACGATAAAGAGGTTGCCCATGTCTGCGCGGTAGCGCGGACGCGCGCAAAGGTCACCTTTTTGATTCTAGCGCGTTCCGGTGATCACCAGCCGCACATCCGCTATCCCCGCCACGTCCCGGGCAAGCAGCGTCAGGGCGGTACCATCGCGCGCCCGGCGGGCGGCCAGGACGTGAAGGTCACCCGCGGCCTGGTGGGTAACGCTGAAACCGACGCGGATCAGACGCACATATTCGCTCGCGAGCAACGGTGCGACCGGCATGGCCACGCCATAGGCGATCGCGCGCAGATGACAGGCGGGACCATCGCTGCCGGCCGCTTCAATCACGCGGGCACTGGGTGGAAGCTGCAGGTCGGGCGGCAGCCGTGTGGCCCAGGCCGCGGAGTAGCGGAGCGCAGGGGCACAAGCGGTCGCGACGGGATCGCCCAGCCGCTCCGCCAGCGCGCCGAGCGTCAGCGCGCTACGCGAGACCGTGCAGGCGGGGCAGTCGCCGGGCGCCGGCGCGGGCAGGGGCGGGGCGTTCGCCACCGGGCCGGCGGGAACGACGTCGATCGGCGGAATCGGGGCGGACAACGGCAGGTCGGGCGGGCGAAGGACGTCCAGATTCGCCTGATGGCTGAGCTGCTGGTCGCTCATCAACGGGCCGGCGATCGCAATCGACAGCATCGGATCGAGCGGGCGGGCGGCGGCGGGCGGTGCAACACTGGCAGGCGATGCGTCTCCGCCACATCCGCCGAGCAATAGGGCGCTCAGGATCGCAAGGGTTGGAGCGGACGCGCGCATCGATCCCGCCCTACGCCAAGCCGCCTTAAGGAAGCGTTCGGCATCCTCGTGCCGCGACTGGTTGTTCGGTTTCGTTGGTGTATTATCTTGCAAATACACCAAGACCCACCCATATCAGGGCCATGCTGAACATCCTCTCGATCCTCACCGGCCTGGTGTCGCTGATCTTCGTGATCCCGGGCGTCATTCCTCTTCTGGGCTGGATCAACTGGCTCGCCATCCCGATCGCGGTCGTCGGCCTCGTCATCGGCATGTTGTCGAGCGGCAATACCGGCCGGAACCTCAACATCGTGATCCTGCTGATTGCGGTGATCCGCCTGTCGCTCGGCGGTGGCATCTTCTGACAAGCGAAAGGGCCCGGCGATCGCTCGCCGGGCCCTTCGTGGTACCCGTAGCGGGTCTTAGCGGCAGCGGACGTTGCCGCGCTCGATCTCGCGACCCAACACCGCGCCACCGCCGGCGCCCAGCAGCGTGCCCAGCAGGCCCGAGCCGCCGCGATCCAGCGCGTTGCCCAGGAAGCCACCCGCGACACCGCCGATGATCAGGCCGGTCGTGCCGTCGTTGCGGCGGCAGTAGTAACGATTGTCATAGCCGCGATAGATGCGGTCGTTCCGACCGAGGCGGCGGACCTGATAATTGCGGCCATCGCGGTAGTAGCGGTCGGCGTAATAGCGGTTCTGGCCACGCTCGAACCGGTTCCAGTCGTAGTTGCGATACTGGCGCCAGTCGCGGACGTCGCGTCGATAGTCCTGGCGGGCTTCGCGCACCTCGCGGTTGTAGTCGCGGCGCGCATCGCGGACATCGCGGCGTGAATCGGCGTTGCGAAGGTCACGCTGGTAATCGCGCTGCGCGTCACGAACCTCGCGGTTATAGTCGCGCGCGGCTTCGCGCGGGGACTGCTGGGCTGCGGCCGGCAGTGCGGTCAGGCCGGTCGCAGCAGCAGCAAGTGCCAGAATGGCGGTACGCATAACATCCTCCTACTCAGATGGAATGTCTGCACAACGCCGTCTAAATCACGGAAGTTGCGTGAACGAAAAACTACTTCCCGTTCACTTACATGACAGGTCGATCCGCTGTGTCAGAGGATAGGCGAACAGCAGATCGGCGTCGCCATCACTTACGATCGTCGCTTGGCCGGTGATTGTCAGGCACTCGCCGGCGGTGAAGGGGGTGTCGTCCGCAGTCCCCGATCCGGTGATCGGCACCAGCCAGCCGCTGACGCCGTCCGGCAGCGTCACGTCGCGTGTCCCTGCCGACCAGCGTTCCAGGACGAACTTCGGGCCTTCCACCAAAATCTCCCGGGTCTCGGATACGCGGCCGGGGGCCGGCTGCGGCACGAACGGCACGGCGTCGCTGACCGCGATGCCATCGTCCAGGTGGAGCTCCCGCGGGCGACCATAATCATACAGACGGTAGGTCGTCTCCGAATTCTGCTGAATCTCGATCACCGTCAGTCCGGCGCCGATCGCGTGGATCGTGCCCGAAGGCGAATAGAAGAAGTCGCCCGCCTTGACCGGCTTCCAGTCGACCAGCTGCTCGATCGACCCGTCGAGCGCGGCGGCGCGCAAGGTTTCGTCGTCGACGGGTTCGTGCGTGCCGATCGCGATCGTCGAATCGGGTTCGGCGGCCAGGATCAGCCAGCATTCGTCCTTGCCCCGCGGCAGGCCGCGGGCCTGGGCCTGTTCGTCGTCGGGATGGACCTGGATCGACAGCTTCTCCGACGTGAAGAGGTATTTCACCAGCAGGTCGGGCTCGCTGTCGCCGGGCGTCTGGAACCAGACCTCGCCGATCGGCTCCCCATCCTTGGCCGGATCGGCAAAGCCCGGCCACAGGTCGTGACGGCCCCAAGGCTTTTCGACGCGGTGGGTGGCGAGCTTCGTGACGGTCATTCCAGGGGCCTCGGGTCGTTATGTTGCGGATGCGAAACGCAGGCGGAGTAGGCAATTTCCCTGAGGATGGAAAAACATTTTGAGCGCGCGATGCGCTAAGCTAAACGCAGGCCCAGCCATGCGTATGTCCGTATCCCGCGCCGTCGCGCTTTCGACCCTCGTCCTCACCGCGCTTGCGACCTCGGCCTGCGCCGGGCGGGGCGGCGGCAGGGCCGATACTCCCTATGTCGCTCGCGACGTCAGCACGCTCTACACGGCGGCCAAGGATCGCCTCGATCGCGGCCAGTACAAGGAAGCCGCCGCGCTGTTCGACGAGGTCGAGCGCCAGCACCCCTATTCGATCTGGGCGCGCCGCGCGCAGGTGATGGGGGCCTTCTCTTATTATCTGGCCCAGGATTACACGCAGGCGATTCAGTCGTCGCAGCGTTTCCTGTCGGTCCATCCCGGCAATCGCGACGCGCCCTACGCCTATTACCTGATCGCGCTCAGCTATTATGAGCAGATCAGCGACGTGACGCGTGACCAGAAGATCACGCAGCAGGCGCTCGATGCGCTGGGCGAGCTCAGCCGTCGGTATCCCAACACCCGCTATGCCGCCGATGCGCGGCTGAAGATGGACCTGGTTCGCGATCACCTGGCGGGTAAGGAAATGGAGATCGGCCGTTTCTATGAACGCCGTGGCCAGTGGCTGGCGGCGTCGATGCGCTTCCGCTCGGTGGTCGACCAGTATCAGACGACGACCCATACGCCCGAAGCGCTGATGCGCCTGGTCGAGACCTATCTGGCGCTGGGCGTGCGCGAGGAGGCGAAGAAGTCGGCGGCGGTGCTCGGTGCCAACTATCCGGGCAGCGAGTGGTATCAGCGCGCCTATCAGCTGATGGAAAAGAACCCGGTCCTGCCGCCGCAACCCGCCAAGGACCCGGTGGGCGCGCTGAAGCCGGTCGGTGAGAAGACGCCGAAGAGCTGAGGCACAGTTCCGCCGCTCGTCCCGAGCTTGTCGAAGGACGGGCCTCGTAACACGGGCTTCGACAGCCCAGCACGAACGGTAAGGGAAAGCGGCCCGTGCCCAAAATCCGCGCCGACCAGCTGATCGTCGATCGCGGCCTGGCCGAAAGCCGGACGCGCGCGCAGGCGCTGGTGATGGCCGGGCTCGCCTTCGTCGGTGACCGCAAGATCGACAAGCCCGGGCAGATGATTGCGGCCGACGCCGCGATCGAGGTCAAGGGACGTGACCACCCCTGGGTGTCGCGCGGCGGCATCAAGCTGGCGCATGCGCTGGCGCATTTCGCGATCGACGTGACCGGGGCGGTGGCGATCGACGTGGGATCATCGACGGGTGGCTTCACCGACGTATTGCTGACCAATGGGGCCGCGCGTGTCTATGCCGTCGATTCGGGCACCAACCAGCTGGCGTGGAAGCTGCGCCAGGACACGCGGGTCGTCGTCCACGAACAGACCAGTGCGCGGGTCCTGACCGCAGCGCACATCCCCGAGCCGGTCGACCTGATCGTCTGCGATGCGAGCTTCATCGGACTGGCGAAGGTGCTCGAGGTGCCGCTCGGCTTCGCCAAGACGGGCGCGCGGCTGATCGCGCTCATCAAGCCGCAGTTCGAGGCAGGCCGGGACGAGGTCGGCAAGGGTGGTGTGGTCCGCGATCCGCACGTCCACGATCGCGTCTGTCGCGCCGTCGGCGACTGGCTGGAGGCTACCGGCTGGACCGTCGAGGGACTGACGACCAGTCCGATCACCGGACCGGAAGGCAATGTCGAGTTCCTGATCGCGGCACGCAATCGCACAGCGCGCGTTGTCGCCGATGCTGCGGTGCATTAAGGCCGCATCCGAAACGATCGAGGAACGGCTGTCGGTGAGCGAAATCGCGTCCAAGGGTCAGTTGCGTATGTCTTTCCTGCGGTGGGCCGTGGTCACGGTGCCGCTGATCCTGCTGCTGGGCTTCGCCTCGGGGCGCATGGTGCCGTCGGGCAGCGAGAACGCGTGGTACATGGCGCTCGCCAAGCCCGCGCTGACGCCGCCCGGCTGGGTGTTCCCGGTCGCCTGGACGACGCTCTATATCCTGCTGGGCCTGGCGGTGGCCATGATCGCCGATGCGCGCGGGGCCCGCGGGCGCGGCGTGGCGCTGTTGCTGTTTACGCTCCAGTTCGCCGGCAACCTCGCCTGGACGCCGCTTTTCTTCGGCGCGCACAAGGTGACGGCGGCGCTAATCCTGATCGTCGCGATCCTGGCGCTGACGATCGTCACGACCTTCGCTTTCGCGCGCATTCGCACTGTCGCGGCGTGGCTGCTCGTACCCTATATGGTCTGGCTCAGCTTTGCCGCGATGCTCACCTTCGGCATCCTGCGACTGAACCCGGATGCGGAAACCCTTGTGCCTGCGTCCTCCACCACCCAAATCCCGCTCTGAGGAGATTATTTCGACATGCAGAGCGACAACCGGATTTTCGACGACTTCGTGAAGGTCCTGAACGGCGCGGCCGGCACGATGGCGGGCATGGGCCGCGAAGCGGGGGAAAGCGCGCGCGAGCATCTGAAGTCGTGGATCAGCGGCATGGATTTCGTCGCGCGCGAGGAATTCGACGCGGTGAAGGCGATGGCCGCCGCGGCGCGCGACGAAAATGACGCGCTAAAGGCGCGGATCGACGCGCTGGAGGCCAAGCTGGCCGGGTCGACGACGCCGACGGCCTGACCTCGTATCCTTCCCGACCCGTCGCCCCTTCGCGGACGGCGACGGATCGGGAAAATCAGGCCGGACTTCTCCACAGCATTCCGACGCCCACGTGCTTGTGCGCTGCGGTGAAGATTGGCATTTTCGAACCCGATGACGATCGAAGATCTCGAAACCGACCGCGACGACGCAGCGCCGATCGACATGCTTGAGCGCTATTTTTCGGCGCACGGCTGGTCGTTCGAGCGCGATGATGACGAGATCGTCGCCAAGGTGAAGGGCAGCTGGACCGAATATGAGCTGCGCGCGATCTGGCGCGAGGACGATTCGGTTCTGCAGTTTCTTGCCTTTCCCGACGTCCGCGTCGCCGACCATGCGCGCGCGGCGATGTACGAGACGATCGGGCTGGTCAACGAACAGCTCTGGGTCGGCCATTTCGAACTCTGGTCGTCGAGCGGTATCCTGCTCTACCGCCACGCCGCGGTGATGGCGAGTGAAGACGGCGCGCAGCTCAGCCTCGACGGCGCCGAACTGCTGGTGGAAAGCGCGATCGACGAGTGCGAGCGCTTTTACCCCGTGTTCCAATTCGTCCTGTGGGGCGGCAAGTCGCCGAAGGACGCCATTGCCGCTGCGATGATCGAGACGCAGGGGGAGGCGTGAGCGCCGCGATCGCCGGCACGCTCTGGCTGGTCGGCGCCGGCAACATGGGCGGCGCGATGCTCGAGCGATGGCTGGCCGGGGGCGTGGTCACACCCGGGCAGCTGCTGGTAATCGATCCGGGTGCGAAGAACGTGCCGGCGGGCGTGCGTCGCGTCGACGCCGCGCCCACCGACGAGCGCCCCGACATCCTGCTGCTGGCGGTCAAGCCGCAGTTGCTCGACACCGTTGCGCCATCGCTGGCCGCGTGTCGGCCAAGCCTCCTGATCTCGATCCTCGCGGGCGTGGAAGCGGCGACGATCGCCGACCGCATCCCTGCAGACACGATCGTCCGCGCGATGCCCAACCTGCCGGTTTCGCTGGGGCAGGGCGTCGTCGCGCTCCACTCCGGCACATCCGACGCCGACGCGCGCGCCCTGGCAGAGGCGCTGATGGCGCCGCTCGGCCTCGTCGAATGGCTGGGCGACGAGGCGCTGTTCCATGCGGTCACCGCGCTGTCGGGGTCGGGCCCCGGCTTCGTCTATCGCTTCATCGCGGCGCTGGCCGAAGGCGGAGCGGCGCTCGGCCTGCCGGCTGACCAGGCCCGGCGTTTCGCCATCGCGACCGTGGAAGGCGCCGCAGCCCTTGCCCGCACGTCGAGTGACTCGCCCGACACGCTGGCCGACCGCGTCGCCAGCCCCGGCGGCACGACCCGCGCTGGCCTGGACGTTCTGGACGACGGCGACGCCCTGCGCACGCTGGCCGCTGCGACCCTGAGCGCTGCTGCCCGCCGCAGCGAAGAACTGGCCGCCGCCGCGCGCCAATAGCGCCTCGTTGGTCGCGAGCACGGTCGAGCGGCGGGTCCACACCGCTTCGACGGTGCGGGGGCACGCCAAAGCCGATAAACCCACGTCAACACGAATCCCGCGGAACGCGCCGCCGTCGCCGCCGGTTTTCCCTCCCGATAACCGACACACGGAGGACGGCATGGCGACGACGGAAGCCAATCGCGAGAAGACTTCGGACACCAACGGCAATTTGGGCAAGCTGGCCGGCGCCGCGACCGCGGGCGTGGCGCTGGGCGTGCTGGCGATGATCGCCCGCAAGGCGGCGGTGCAGGCGCCTACCTATATGGCGGGCGATTGGGACGAAGCGCTCGCCGCCGAGCATAAGGCGGTCCTGAAGCTGTTCGACGCGCTGGAGGCGACCGAGCCCGAGGCGACGACCAAGCGCACCATTTTGCTGACCCAGATGAAGCACGCGCTCGCCAAACACGCGCTGGAGGAAGAGAACACCATCTATCCCGCATTGCGCGAAGCGGGCGAAGTCGCCGGCGCCGACGAACTCAACGCGGAACACGGCTATGTGAAGCAATATCTCTATGAGCTGGAGAATATGCCGAACAATGGCGACGCGTTCCTGGACAAGGTCCGCAAGTTCCGCGCCGACATCGAAGACCATATGCGCGAGGAAGAGCAGGAGCTGTTCCCCAAGCTCAAGGCCAAGCTGTCGCCCGAACGCAACAAACAGCTGACGATGGCGATGAACAAGGAAGGCTTCAAACTGGCCTGACCCGCATTCTAACCTCCCCTGCAAGGGGAGGGGGACCGCCGCGAAGCGGTGGTGGAGGGGTGTCCCGCTATCGAGCAGGCGACGCCCCTCCGTCAGGCCTGCGGCCTGCCGCCTCCCCTTACAGGCGAGGACAGTTTGTCCATCCGGTCTACCGTCCGAGCCCCGCCACCCGCGGGCGCTCGGACGCTGGGATCAGCCCTTCCAGCACGGCCCAGAAGCCCCCGACCGCCGTCTGCCCGGCGCTGGAATAGGCCGCCGCCAGCCGCGCGCTCAACGCTCCGTAGAGCTGCCGCTCGAGTGCCGCCCCCGCCTCGGTCAGTTTCAGCAGCCGTTGCCGACGGTCGCGGTCGCCCGTTCGCGTTTCGACCAGCCCGCGCGCGGTCAATTCGGTCAGCACGCGATTGAGCGCCTGCTTGGTGATCGCCAGCAGTTGCAACAGCTTGCCCACCGCCAGGTCTGGCTTGCGGGCAATGAAATACAGCGCGCGGTGATGCGCCCGTCCCAGGCCCTGGTCGGCAAGGCCGCTGTCAATCGCGCGGGTCAAGTGGCTGTAGCCGAAATACAAAAGCTCGATTCCGCGCCGGATTTCAGGCTCGGTCAGGAACAGCGGTGAGGCGCGCGACGCGTCGGGAAGTGGGCCAGCCATGTTGACCTGTTCTGCCACCGCCGATACGTCCCCGGCAAGCGCCGATGCGGGCGCGACTGTCTGGAGATGCGTGCGCCATGACCGCCTTTGCGTTCGAACCCAACCCGACGCCGATGAGCGTCAACGAACGCAGTGGCCTGCTTGCCGACCCGGGTTTCGGTCGCATCTTCACCGACCACATGGCGACGATCCGCTATTCGACCGACAAGGGCTGGCACGACGCGAAGATCGTCGCGCGGGGTCCCTTGACGGTCGATCCGGCGACCGCGGTGCTGCACTATGCGCAGGAAATCTTCGAAGGGCTGAAGGCCTACGCCCTCGACGACGGCGGCATCGCGATGTTCCGGGCAGACGCCAACGCCCGCCGCTTCCAGGCATCCGCGCGCCGCATGGCGATGGCCGAGCTGCCGGAGGACCTGTTCGTCGAATCCTGCAAGCAACTGGTGCTGACCGATCGCGACTGGATCCCGAACGTGGACGGCGGCGCGCTGTACCTGCGCCCGTTCATGATCGCGTCCGAGGTCTTCCTGGGCGTGAAGCCGGCCGCCGAATATCTCTACTGCGTCCTCGCCTCCTCGGTCGGCGCCTATTGGAAGGGCGGCGCGCGTGCCGTGTCGCTGTGGGTCAGCCACGACTATACCCGCGCAGCCCCCGGCGGCACCGGTGAGGCGAAGTGCGGCGGCAATTACGCCACCAGCCTGGTCGCGCAACAGGACGCGATCGCCCGCGGCCATGATCAGGTCGTCTTCCTCGATGCGGTCGAACGCCGCTGGATCGAGGAACTGGGCGGCATGAACATCTTCTTCGTCATGGCCGACGGCAGCCTGGTCACGCCGCCGCTGGGGGGCACCATCCTGCCCGGCATCACCCGCGCCTCGCTGATCCAGCTCGCCCGCGACGAAGGCCTGACCGTCCGCGAAGAACCCTATGCCATCGACCAGTGGCGCGCCGACGCGCAGAGCGGCGCGCTGGCCGAAAGCTTCGCTTGCGGCACGGCAGCGGTCGTTACCCCGATCGGCCGCGTCGCGGGCCCGGGGTACGACTTCACCATCGGCAGCGGCGGCACCGGCCAGACGACCGCCCGCCTGCTCCAGCGCCTCAGCGACCTCCAGCGCGGCCGCGCCCCCGACCCGCACGGCTGGCTCCAGCGCATCGCGTGAAGCTTGGGCTTCCCAACCACGGCAGGCACGCTATAAGCCCGCCACTCTGCTGGGGCGTCGCCAAGCGGTAAGGCACCGGTTTTTGGTACCGGCATTCGTAGGTTCGAATCCTGCCGCCCCAGCCATTCGCAAATCCGCGTGCCGGTGGCGGCCCAAGGTTGCACCGGGCGCTGCGTTAGCCGTAACATAGTGTAACACCCTCGGCGGCAGTCTGCTGCCTTTCGGGTAGGTCATGCTACGACCGTGCGGCTGGCCAGCGCGCGCGCCCCAAGCACTTCCTCCTTAGACTGGAATAAGTCGCTGGGCCTTTGCGCATGGTGGCCTCGGTCGCCCCGCCCGTCAGCGGTCTGGGCCCGACCTGCCCTGCGCGACGTTGAGCGCGGCGGAGGTGTTGATGACTGAGGACGACGAACGCTGGATGCGCCGCGCGATCGCGATTGCGCGGTCCAAGGGATCGGACCCGGCGGACTCGCCGCTCGGGTCGGTGATCGTACTCGACGGCCGGGAGCTCGCTGGCGAGCCGAACCAGACCGAGGAGCTGCCCGACGCGACCGCCCATGCCGAAATGATGGCGATCCGCCGCGCGTGCGAGGGGATCGGCGAGATGGAACTGCGCGGCGCGACGCTCTATTCGACGCTGCAGCCGTGCGGCATGTGCACCATGGCCTCGATCTGGTCGAAGGTCGGCCGCGTGGTCTACGGCGCCGGGCGCGACGACGTGCACGAAATGTATTTCGAAACGCGCCACGTCGACACCCTCGCCTTCATCGCCGACGCGTATCGCGACGATATCGTGATCGAAGGCGGCTGCCTGCGCGAGGAATGCGCGAGCCTCTATTACCCACCCGATGCCGACCTGCCGCCGCAGGACCAGGCAAATCTGTGATCTTGGAGGTCAGCGCGTGATCGATATCAACACCGCATCCGCCGACGACATCGACGCTGTCCCGCAGCTCAAGGGGCATGGCTTCGAGATCGTTCGCTACCGATTCGAACGCGGCCGGTTCGAAGCCCTGCGCCAGCTCGAGGAGGTGCCGGGCCTCGCCGGCAAGGTCGATGGGTTGGAGACGGTCGTTCGCGTCGGTTGAGCGAGCGGCGAGGGGACCTTCGGCGATGTGGTAGCCGGGGCGCTCGACGCGGCCGCCGGCTACCGCACGCCTATCTTCACTCCTCCCCGCTGCCCGGCTCGGCCATCTGACGGTGCCGTTCGGCCAGCACCGCTTGCGGCACCACGCCGGCTGCCAGCACCTGGGCCTTGTTCTTCGCGCCGGAGACGATGTGGCCACGGCCGGATTTCAGGGCGGACCAGCCATCCTGGGCGACTTTGGCGGGGTCGGCTTTCTTGGGGTCGCTGCCGACATCGGTGTCGAGCATGTCGGCGCGGGCGAAGAATTCGGTGTCGGTGGGGCCCGGCATCAGCGTCGTCAGCGTGATGCCGTCTTCATCTTTCAGTTCGTTGCGAAGAGCTTCGGTGAAATTGTCGATGAAGGCCTTGGTTGCGTTGTACACCGCGTTGAAGCTGCCCGGAATGTAGCCGGCGATCGACCCGGTGACGAGCACCTGGCCTTGCCCCCGTCCGACCATGCCCGCCAGCACCTTCTGCAGCAGATAGACGGTGCCGGTGATGTTGGTGTCGATCGCATGCCGCCAGGTGTCGACCGACTGGTCGAGGAAGGCGCCGCCGGTGCCGATGCCGGCGTTGGCGCACAGCACGTCGATCGGCCGGTCGCCGACCGCCGCGAGCAACTGATCGACGCCCTGGATCGACGACAGGTCCGCCTCGACCGCCTCGACCTTGGTGCCGAACTGGGTCAGGTCACGTGCGGCGGCCTCGATCAGCGATTCGTTCGCGACGGTGATCAGGTCATAGCCGTCGCGTGCTGCGCAGGTGGCAAGTTCGAAGCCGATCCCCGTCGACGCTCCGGTAATGACGGCGAGCTTGTTGGCCATGGCTCAGATCTCCCGCATGTTGGCGAGCATGGTGATGTGCCCTTGCACCACAGGCACGATCTGCGCAGCGACGGCTCTCAGGGCAGGCGTTCGGCCATTCTGGGCGTACCCTTGGTGCAGGGTGAGGGCCGCGGCGTGCGCCTCGCGCTGGCCGGCGATGTAGGTGCGGGCGGCAGCGTCGCCGGTGGCGGAAGTGACGGCGGCAAGCTTCGCGCGCTGGTCCGCGGTCAACTGCGGCGGCGGAACCGTCAGCCCGGCCTGGGCAGCGGCGGCCTTCACCCGGGCGGTCGAGTCGGAATGATGTGCGATCATCATCCGGGCGAAATCCTGGACGGCGGCATTGCTGGTCTTGGCCATCACCGCCTTCGACGATTCGATTTCGAACATGTCGCTGGCGCCGGCCATGGCGAGATAGGTCGCGTCGTCGGCCGGGGCGGCCATGGCAGGGGACGAGGCCATCGCATCGCGATCGGCGGTGGCCGTGGCGGTCTGTCCGCAGGCGGCGAGCAGCGCCAGCGGGGCGATCGTCAGTAGAGTTTTCATGGCAAATCCTCCTGTCAGAAACCGCCCAAGCCGGGCTTCAGGACGACCTTGGTCACCTCGTCCTGATTGTTCTTGAACATGTCATACCCCTCCGGCGCCTGCTCGAGGTCGAGCCGGTGCGAGATGAGGAACGTGGTATCGATCTTATCCTCGAGCACCGCGGCGAGCAGCGCGGGCATGTAATGCTGGACATGGGTCTGGCCGGTTTTCAGGGTCAGCCCCTTCTCCATGAAGGCGCCCAGCGGAAATTTGTCGACGAAGCCGCCGTAGACCGCCGGCATCGACACGCGCCCGCCTTTGCGGCACGCCAGGATCGCCTGACGGATGGCATGGGTGCGATCGGTGCCCAGGAAGGTCGCCGCCTTCACATGGTCGACGATGTTGTCGACGAACATGCCATGCGCTTCCAGACCGACGGCGTCGATGACCGCATCCGGCCCGATTCCGCCGGTCAGCTGCATCAGCGCGTTGTAGATATCGACTTTCTCGAAATTCAGCACCTCCGCACCGAAGCGCTTGGCAAGGGCCAGCCGGCCGTCGCGGTGGTCGATCGCGATGACGCGTTCGGCACCCATCAGAAACGCGGACTGGACCGCGAACAGTCCGACCGGGCCGCAGCCCCAGACGGCGACCGTGTCGCCGGGTTCGATTTCGGCATATTCGGCCGCCTGCCAACCGGTCGGCAGGATGTCGGACAGGAACAGCACCTTGTCGTCGTCCACGCCGTCGGGGATGACGATCGGGCCGACGTCGCTGAAGGGAACGCGGACATATTCCGCCTGGCCGCCGGCATAGCCGCCGGTCATGTGGCTGTAGCCGAACAGGCCGCTCATCGGCTGGCCATATGCGGTCTGCGCAATGTCCTGGTTGTCGGCGGGTAGGCCGTTGTCGCAGGCCGAGAATTGCTGCTTCTTGCAGTGATAGCAGCCGCCGCACGAGATGGTGAAGGGCACCACCACGCGCTGGCCCTTCTTCAGCGTCGATCTGGCACCCACCTCGACGACTTCGCCCATGAATTCATGGCCCAGGATGTCGCCGGCCTGCATCGTCGGGATATAGCCGTCGTACAGGTGGAGATCCGATCCGCAGATCGCGGTCGAGGTGACGCGGATGATCGCGTCGCGCGGGTTGATGATTTCGGGATCGTCGACGGTATCGACGCGAACATCGTATTTTCCGTGCCAGGCGAGCGCGCGCATTACTGGTCTTCCTTCTGGTGCTGGGCGACCGTCATCGCAGCGGTGGCGACTTCGCCGGTTTCCATCAGTTGTTTGAACCGGCGCAGGTCGCGGCGCGCCTGGATCGCGGGTTCGCGCTGGAACAGCTTGGCGACGATCTTGCCGACCACGCCGGCGGGCGGATCATAGGCAAGCGTTGCGGTCACCACCGTGCCGCGGGCTCCGGCATCGGTGAATTCGACCGTGCCCGAATTGGCGACGTCGGCACCGGGTTCGGACTCCCAGCTGATCGCACGCCCCGGCTCCTCGGCGGTCACGACCGAATCCCATTCGACCGTACGACCGCCCGGCGCCTTCACGACCCAGTGCGATCGTTGTTGGTCGAGCACATCGACCCGCACGAGATTTTCCATGAACGTCGGCAGTTTCGCGAAATCACGGAAATAATCGTAAAGTTCGGCCGCCGGTCGGCCAATAGTGACTGCCGTCGCACTGACCGATCGATCGGTCGAAACATCTTTCCGCGTGGTCGGTGGAGCGTCCTGTACTTCATCGGTCATCATACGATCTCCCGATGAGCCAGAACGCCGACTTTGCGCCGGTTGATCCAAGAAAAGATTTATTTTGCTTTAGGTTAGTCGGTTTGTGCAACGCAGGGCAGGGTGACAGGCCCGGTGACGCCCGGGCGATTGTGGCGGGCGAATTCGCGGATCGCCCCGTCGAGGGGGCCCAGCGACCCGACATGGACGCTGACGAGGCCCGAGCGCGCCGGACGCGGTGCGCGGAACGACAGGGTCGCACTCGGCACCGCCTGGATGCCGCGGGGATCGCCGCCGCAGGCCAGCGCGATTTCGCGCGCAAAGTCCGCCCAACTGAGCGTCCGGTCACCGGCAAGGTGGCGGATGCCCGTCTCGCCATCGATCAACAGGTCGAGCATCGCGTCGGCGAGTGCCGGGACATAGCTGGGCGATACGAACAGATCGTCGGCGGCGGCGAACCGCTCCCCCCGTCGCAGCGCGGACAGGACATGAGCGGCGAAATTATGCGGATCATGCGGTGAGAAGAATGCGGCGGTGCGGATGATCAGCGGGCGGTAGGCGTGGGTCTGGCACGCCGCCTCCATCGCATGCTTGCTCGCGCCGTAGACGCCTGCCGGGTTGGGCACGTCGCGCTCGTCATAGGGTGCGGTCTTCGTGCCGTCGAAGACGAGGTCGCTCGAGACATGGACGCTCGGCACGGCGCGCGCGGCGCAGGCGCGTGCGAGGGCGGCGGCATTGACGTGGTTGGCCGCGAAACACGCGTCGCGGGCGTCCTCGGCGTCGTCGACGCGGACCCAGCCGGTGGCGTCGATCACCGCCCAGGGTGCGATGGTGTCGAGCCCGCGGGCAATGGCATCGGCATCGCTCAGATCGATCGCATCGCGCCCGGTCAGCCGGTGGGTGATGCCGCGTGCGGTACACGCCCGCGATAGCGCGCGGCCCAGCGTTCCGGTCGCCCCGCAGATCAGCAAGGGTCGGTGCGGCCACGCCGGATCGCGCCACGCTTCGGCGGCGGCGGGGCGGGGGGCGGCGGGGACGGTGAACCGATCGGGGCGCTGCCACCACCCGGCACCCTCGACCGGATCTCGCTGCTCGAGCGAAGCCCAGAGACGCGCAAGCCCGGTGGGACGCGGCGTGCCGATCGTGACGTCGAACGCACCGGGCTCATATCGTCCGGGCCGGGTCAACAACGTATCCCAGTCCTGCGAACCGAACACCGCCCAGGCGGTGACCGCCCGCACATCGACGCCCAGCGCCCGCGCCGCGATCGCGGCATCCCAGGCGGCGCGCGCCCAGCGCATCTGTTCCTCGCGCGTGCAGCCCAGATGGACTTCGGTCAGCGCCAACGGCGTGCGATAGCGTTGCCACGCATCCGTCAGTGCTGTCGCGAACGGCGGCGGCGCGGGGTCGAGCGCGCGGACCGCCGGCACGTCGGCATAGGCGCGCACGCCGTTGTCACCACGATCCTGAGCTGCGAACCGCTCGATGCGGTGATCGAGAAAACGGTCGCTCGTCGCATAGCAATGCAGACCGATGATGTCGGGCGGGCAGGGGGCCGCCGATAGCCGGGCCAGTGTCTCGCCCAGCCCCGCCGCGCACAGGCGATGCCACAGGGGATGGAGGGGGGTAACCTGTCCGAAGAGCAGGTCGAACCCCGCCCATCGCCGCTGGTTGTCGAAGGCGGCCTGATCGGCAAGCGGCGCGGTCGACCAGGTGCGGCCCATATCCTCGGTCTGGATCAGTCGTGCGTGCGGGATCACGTCACGGATCGCCGTCATCGCCTGCGCTACGCCGTCGATCTGGGTGACCAGCGCGCGCCAAAAGGCACCTTCGTCGCGCAGATGCGGATACCAATGGCCGTACAGCGCCGAAAATCGCGCGGTCGTTACCGGTTCGTTGACCGGCGTCCAGTCGGCGATCCAGGGATAGCGGGCAGCCGCCGCCCGCGCGAAATCGGCCAGACGCGGCGCGAAATCATCGGCGATAAGGCTGGTATCGTCGGGCCCGCTGCCGTGGTGGACAAGCCCCGCGATCGGCCGCAGGCCCAACGCGCGCATCCGCTCCAGCCGGCTGTCGCTCCACGCCCAATCGTAACCGCCGTCCGGCAGGGCCACGCGTTCCCACAGGATCGGGAAGCGCACCGCGGTGAACCCCAGGGCGGCCATATGGTCGAGGTCGTCGATCCGATCATGATGTCCGGTCGATCGCAGCTGGTCGACGCGCGAGTCGCCGATCCGCGCCACCGTCGCCTCCACACCGCACCATCGTTCAAGTTCCGCCATGCCACCGCCCATATCGTCCAGGTTCCGAACGATCGCGCACGCACAAGCGTTGCCGGAAATCCGACTAAAACACGTTTATGATCAATATCTTAGCGGAACTTCGGCGCTGCCCTGCTGTTCTCTTGCTTCGATACGTCAGCGAGGGAACCATTCGTGCAGATCACGTCCAGCGGCATCCGGAGCGCAGCCGACGCGCTATACACCACTTCCGAACGCGCGACTTTGATCTGCTTCAGTCATCTGCGATGGTCCTTCGTTTTCCAGAGACCGCAGCATCTGATGAGCGGGCTGGCCCAGCATCACGAGGTGCTGTTCTGGGAAGAACCGGTGCGCGTCCCCGGCTTGCCCGCGCCGCGGCTAGCGGAGACACGCGACGAAGCGTGCGGCGTGACGGTTCTCGTGCCCGAATTGCCCGAGGGCGTGGCGGATGAGGAGGCGGTACTCCGCACCTTGCTCGACGATGCGCTCGCCGGCCGGCACCTCGCGGTCAAATGGTATTACACGCCGATGATGCTCGGCTTTTCGCGCCACATCGCCGCCGAATGCACCGTCTACGACTGTATGGACGAACTGGCCAATTTCCAGAATCCGCCGGCCGGCCTGCTGGAGCGCGAAACCGAGCTGTTCGCGGCGGCCGACGTCGTCTTTACCGGCGGCAGCAGCCTGTACGAGGCGAAGCGCGGGCGACACCACAATGTCCACCTGTTCCCCTCCAGCATCGACACCGCGCATTTCGGCCAAGCGCGTCACGACATCGAAGAGCCTGAGGACCAGGCCGCGATCTCGGGTCCGATCCTCGGTTTCTCCGGCGTCGTCGACGAACGCATGGATCTGGGTCTGCTCGAAGCGCTCGCGACAGCCCGTCCCAACGTGTCGGTCGTCGTCATCGGCCCGGTGGTCAAGATCGACCCTGCGACGCTGCCGCAGGCGCCGAACCTCCACTATCTGGGGGGGCGGCCGTACCAGGATCTGCCGGCCTATATGTCGGGCTGGACCGCTGCGCTGATGCCGTTCGCGATGAACGAGGCGACCCGCTTCATCAGCCCGACGAAGACGCCTGAATATCTCGCCGCCGGCCTGCCCGTCGTTTCGACCCCGATCACCGATGTCGTCCGCCACTATGGCGCGCTGGCCGGCGTCCAGATCGCCGACACGCCCGAGGCTTTTGTCGACGCCTGCGACCGCGCCATTGCGCTACGCTCCAGCACTGCCTGGCGTGATGCGGCGGACAAGCAACTGTCGGAGAGCAGCTGGACCGCGACGGTCATCGCGATGAGCGCCCTCATCGCCGCCGCACGCGATCGACACGGCAGGGTGGAGGCGATCGTTTCCCCCGACGGCTGGCCGGCGACGCCACAACGCCATGACGTGATGATCGTCGGCGCGGGCTTTGCCGGCAGCGTCATGGCCGAGCGGCTGGCATCGGCCGGTCTGAAGGTTCTGGTCGTCGACCGACGCCCGCATATTGCCGGCAACGCCTACGACCGGCGCGATGCGGCGGGGCTGCTGATCCACCAGTACGGCCCACACATCTTCCACACCAATTCGGCCGACGTGTTCGCGTATCTGTCACGCTTCACGCAGTGGCGGCCGTACGAGCACCGCGTGCTCGCGCAGGTCGGCGACCAGCAGGTCCCGATGCCGATCAACCGCACCACGCTCAACATGCTCTACGATGCCGGCCTCGAGACCGAGGAGGATGTCGAGGCATTCCTGGCCGCGCGGGCCGAGCCGGTCGATCCGATCCGCACCAGCGCCGATGTGGTCGTCAGCCGGGTCGGCCGCGAACTCTACGAGACCTTCTTTCGCGGCTATACGCGCAAGCAATGGGGCCTCGACCCGAGCGAGCTCGACAAATCGGTCACCGCGCGTGTCCCGACGCGCGCCGACACCGACGACCGCTATTTCACCGATACCTATCAGGCGATGCCGGCGGATGGGTATACGCGGATGTTCGAACAGATGCTCGACCATCCGAACATCGAGCTGCTGCTCGGTGTCGATTACCGCCAGGTGCGCGATGCCTATCCGCACGACCATCTGGTCTTCACCGGCCCGATCGACGAATATTTCGAGCATCGCTACGGGAAGCTGCCCTATCGCTCGCTGCGGTTCGATCACTGCACGTTGCCCCGGCCGCAGTTTCAGCGGGTCGCAACCGTCAACTATCCCGACGAAGCAACACCTTATACCCGGATTACCGAATATAAGCATCTGACCGGCGATAGCGGGCCGGCGACCAGCGTGACCTATGAATATCCCTCGGCGGAAGGCGACCCCTATTATCCGATCCCGCGGGCGGAGAACCAGGCGCTCTACAAACGCTACGAAGCGTTGGCGATCGCGGAGGGCGATGTGACCTTCGTCGGGCGGCTGGCGACCTACCGCTATTACAATATGGACCAGGTCGTCGGACAGGCGCTGGCCACTGCCCGCCGCCTGATTCCGCGATTGACGGCGGGCACGGGGCCGGCGGTTGCAGAGAAACCGAAGATCCTGGCTGAGGTCGCGGCGTAAAAGCGATCGCGGTGCGGACGCTTTCGATCGGTCCTGAATATCCGGTCGTGTCGCGCACAGTCGAACGTCGGGTCAGCGCGATATGCCTTTTCCAGCCCTTTCCCTTCGGGGAAGGGGGTGGACGGGGTAGTGGTCTACGCCCCGCCCGCGAACCCGGCCTCAGAAACGCTTACCCGCTCGCTCACGGCAGCAGCAGCGATGCGTCGCCGTAGGAGTAGAAGCGATACTCGTTGGCGATCGCATGGGCGTAGGCCGCCTGCATCCGCTCCAGCCCCACCAGCGCCGAGACCAGCATGAACAGCGTCGATCGCGGCAGGTGGAAGTTGGTGACCAAGCCGTCGATGCCCTTGAAGCGATAGCCGGGAGTAATGAAAATCGATGTGTCGCCTTCGAAGGGGCGAATGATATCGTCTTCGCCCGCGGCACTTTCGATCAGGCGCAGGCTGGTGGTGCCGACCGCGATGACCCGACCGCCGGCGGCACGGACGGCGTTCAGCCGGTCGGCGGTCGCGGCGTCGATGCGGCCCCATTCGGCGTGCATTCTGTGATCGGCGGTGTCGTCGGCTTTGACCGGGAGAAAAGTGCCCGCGCCGACATGAAGCGTCAGCGTCGCGTGGCCGATGCCCGCGGCCTCGAGAGCCGCCACCAGGCCGGGCGTGAAGTGCAGCGCCGCGGTCGGCGCGGCGACCGCGCCAGGTTCGTTGGCGAACATCGTCTGATAATCGTCCGCGTCGCGTGCGTCGGTCGGGCGCTTGGCGGCGATATAGGGCGGCAGCGGCATCCGGCCGGCGCGCTCCAGCAGCAGTTCGACGGGTTCTTCCCCGGCGAAGTCGAGCGCGAAGCTGCCGTCGTCGCCGCGGTCCCCGGCGGTTGCCGTCACGCCCTGCCCGAAATCGATCGTGTCGCCGTCGCGCAGCCGCTTGGCGTTGCGGATGAACGCCCGCCAGCGACGCGGTCCCGCGCGCTTATGCAGCGTCGCGCCGATCTTGGCCTCGCCGCGAGTGCCTTCCAATTGAGCGGGGATGACGCGGGTGTCGTTGAAGACGAGCAGGTCGCCCGCGCGCAGGGATGCCGGCAGATCGGTGACGACGCGGTCGTGCGTACCGCCTGCGTCAAGCACCAGCAGTCGCGCTGAGTCCCGCGGCGACGCCGGGCGTAGCGCGATACGCTCGTTGGGCAGGTCGAAATCGAACAGGTCGACGTTCACATGTCACCCGTTCGGACTGAGGAGAGGCTGAGCATGGCGAAGGCTCGTATCGAAGCATCCGTCGATACGCCACTCCGACCCGCTCAGCGGCAACTTCGGGCGACCGTAAAAGGCGGGACTTACTTCGCCGCAGGCGTCTTGCGGCCCGGGCCCGGCGGCAGCGTTTCGGGCGCGACCATCACCGGCTCGGGCTTCGGTGCACTATACGCCGGGGGATTGTCGGCGGCGATATAGGCGTGGACGATCTTGGTCGGGTTCGCCGGCGGCTCACCGCGCTCGATCGCGTCGACATATTGCATGCCGTCGATCACGCGACCGAAAACCGTATATTTCTGGTCGAGCGACAGGCGGGGCGTGAAGACGATGAAGAACTGCGAGTTCGCGCTGTTCTCTGCCTTGTCCTTCTGCTCCTGCGTCGCCTGTTCGGGAGCGCCTTCGCGCGCGGCCGATACGGCCCCGCGGACGTGGGGCAGATAGTTGAACTCCTTGGGCAGGTCGGGCAGCTCCGAGCCGCCGGTACCGTCGCCCCTGGGATCGCCGCCCTGGGCCATGAAGCCCTCGATCACGCGGTGGAACTGGGTGTTGTCGTAGAATTTCTGGCGCGTCAGCGTCTTCACCCGCTCGACCATCTTAGGTGCGACGTCGGGGCGCAGCCAGATGGTGACGCGGCCGCCGTTCGACAGGTCGAGCAGCCACAGATTTTCCTTGTCAGTCGTCGCCGGCGGTGCGGCGCGACCCGGCACTTCGATCAGCTGCGCCGACGCCGGCAGGGCGAACAGCGCCGCGGCTGCGACGACAAGAACGGAAAACAGACGCATGCGTGTTAGAACCCCAAGCGGATACTCGTGCGCGCCCCATAGACGAGGTCGCGGCTGACGGCAAAATGAACGACGCTCGCGGCGAATTTATGTCCGCTGGTCGCCCTTCAGCCCGATCGCGCGGACGCGGGCATCGACTTCGGCCTTCACCGGCGCGGTGACGAACTTGGCGATATCGCCGCCGTACATCGCGATCTCCTTGACCAGCCGGCTGGCGATCGGCTGGAGCGAGACGTCGGCCATCAGGAAGACCGTCTCCACCCGCGCATTCAGCTGCTGGTTCATGCCGGCCATCTGATATTCGTATTCGAAGTCGGCGACGGCGCGCAGGCCCCGGACGATGATGTTCGCTTTCTCGCGCTCGGCGAAGTCCATCAGCAGCGAATCGAAGCCGACGACGGTGATGTCGCCCTCGACCCCCGCGACTTCGCGCCGAACCGTCTCCATCCGCTCCTCGACCGAAAACATCGGCGACTTGGACGGATTGGTCGTGACGCCGACGACCAGCCGGTCGACGAGCTTCGCGCCGCGGCGGATGATGTCCATGTGCCCGAGCGTGATCGGATCGAAGGTGCCGGGATAGACGCCGATGCGGGTGGTCACCGGTCGCGCTCCGTGATGTAGCGCGCGACTTCACGCAGCAGATCGGCTTCCGGGCCGAAACCGCGCAGATGCTCGACCGCCTGATCGACCAGCATCGCGGCCTGTTCGCGCGCGCGGTCGAGGCCGAGGAGGGTGAGAAAGGTTTCCTTCCCCGCCGCTTCGTCCTTGCGCAGCGCCTTGCCGGCCAGCGCCTCGTCGCCCTCGACGTCGAGAATGTCGTCGGCGATCTGAAAGGCAAGGCCGATGTCGCGCGCATAACCGCGCAGCGCGCGGCGGCCTTCGGCGGGCACGCGACCGAGGATCGCGCCGGCCTCCACCGCACAGGCGATCAGGGCGCCGGTCTTCATCGCCTGCAACCGGGTAACCGTCGCCAGGTCGAAGCTGGTCTTCTCCGCCTCCAGGTCCATCATCTGCCCGCCGGCCATGCCGCTGGGGCCCGACGAGGCGGCGAGGCAGCCGATCAGCTCGACGCGGACGAAGGGGTCGGGATGCGCTTCCGGCTCAGCCAGCCATTCGAAGGCGAGCGCGTGGAGGCAGTCGCCGGCCAGGATCGCCGTCGATTCGCCATAGACCTTGTGCACCGTCGGCTTGCCGCGGCGCATGTCGTCGTTGTCCATCGCCGGCAGGTCGTCGTGGATCAGCGAATAGACGTGGATCGCTTCGATCGCGGTGGCGACGCGTGCGGTCAGCGTACGATCGACGCCGAACAGGTCGGACGTGGCGAAGGTGAGGAGGGGACGCAACCGCTTGCCGCCACCGATCGCGGCATGGCGCATTGCGCGATACAGGTCGGCGCGCGGATCTTGCGGCACGGCGAGCAGCAGATCGAACTGACGATCGACCGCGGCAGCGACCTCGGTCAGCGCGTCCTTGAGCAGGGCAGACATCAGCCGGCCGCGAAGGGAGTGGTGCCGGTCGCGCGCCCCTCGGCATCGGTGCGGATCGCCTCGATCCGCGCCTGCGCCGCATCCAGCCGCGCGGCGCACTGGCGGCGCAGCGCATCGCCGCGTTCGTACAGCGTGATCGCCTCGTCCAGCGACGCCTCGCCGCTTTCCAGTCGCCCGACGATGCGTTCGAGCTCTTTCAGCGCGTCTTCGAACGACAGCGCGGCGATTGCGGAATCTTCAGCCATGCGATTTGCTATGGGGCAGGCTTGGGGGCTTATGCAACCGTGCGCCGCGGCGCTACGTTTGGATGGCGACGAAAGGCACCCCATCCCCATGTTCAAGAGCATCAATCCGGCAACAGGCGAGGTCTTCGCCGAGCATCCCGAACATTCGCCCCAAGAGGTCGAAGCGCGGATCGCCAGGGCGGCGGAGACGTACAAGCACTGGCGTACGACGTCGTATGACGAACGCACCGCACTGCTAAGCCGAATCGCCGACGCGTTCGATGGCGAGAAGCAGCGGCTGGCCGAAATGGCGACACGCGAGATGGGCAAGACGCTGAAGTCGGCCATCGCCGAGGTCGAGAAGTGCGTGAGCGGCTTCCGCTATTACGCCGAGCACGGCTCGGCGCTGCTGGCAGATACCGAGGTCGAGATGGCGAGCGGTCGCGCGGTGGCGCGCTGGCTGCCGATCGGGCCAGTGCTGGCGATCATGCCGTGGAATTTCCCCTACTGGCAGGTCGTCCGCTTCCTTGCGCCCGCGATCATGGCCGGGAACGTCGGACTGCTGAAGCACGCCTCGCTGACACAGGGCTGCGCGGCGCTGATCGAAGAGATGGTCGAGACGGCAGGCGCTCCTGACGGTTTGTTTCAGAACCTCGCCGTTCCGTCGTCGAAGGTCGAACCGGTCATCGCCGACCCGCGCATCGTCGCGGTGACGCTGACCGGCAGCGAAGGGGCGGGCATCAAGGTCGCCGAAGTGGCGGGGCGCGAGTTGAAGAAGGTCGTGCTCGAACTCGGCGGGTCGGACCCGTTTATCGTCATGCCCTCGGCCGACGTGCAGAAGGCTGCCGAAGTCGCGGTGACCGCGCGAACGCAGAATGCCGGCCAGTCGTGCATCTGCGCCAAGCGGATGATCGTCCATGCCGATGTGTACGACGCGTTCATGGCCGTTTTCGAAAAGGGCATGCGCGACCTGGCGATCGGCGATCCGATGGACGCGGGCAGCGCAATGGGTCCGCTGTCGAGCGAGGACGGCCGCGACACCGTGCTCGACCAAGTGGAGGAAGCGAAGCGCGAGGGCGCACGGGTGCTGGTTGGCGCCGACAAGATCGAGCGGCCCGGCGCATGGATGACTGCCGGCGTGCTCGTCGACGTGCCGCCTGAGGGCAAGTTCGCGAAGGAGGAGATTTTCGGTCCCGTCGCGATGGTGTTCAAGGCCGACGACATCGACGCGGCGATCACGCTCGCCAACGACGTGCCGTTCGGGCTCGGCTCCAGCGTCTGGACCAACGACGCGGCCGAACAGGAACGATTTGCGCGCGACATCGAAGCGGGCATGACCGCGGTGAACGCAATGCTGGCGTCGGTGCCCGAAGCGCCGTTCGGCGGCGTGAAGCGCTCCGGTCACGGGCGCGAGCTCGGGCCCTGGGGGCTGCACGAGTTCATGAACCTGAAGGCGGTGATGATGCCGAAAGCGGACAAGAGCGGGCCGGCGGGGGATTAGGCGAGGCGCGGGGATCGTGGTAAAAGGGGCCATGGCCGACCGCGATCCCGCTCTCAACCTCGGACAATTTACCGAACGCGCCGAAGCGTTTCTTGGGGATGGTTTCCACGAATCGGTGGAGGAGGTGCTGGACGACGCCCTGCAGTTGCTGGAGCAGCGGCGAGAGGCGTTCGAAGCCATGGTCCGAGAAAAGGTTGCGGAAGCGCTTGCCGACCCGCGGCCCGCCGTACCGATCGACGAAGCATTTGCTCGTATTCGCGCGAATATCGAGGCACGCCGCAGGGGATGAGTCATCGCCTCGTCCTGCTCTCGACAGCAGAGGCCGACATCCAGCAGATCGCAGACTGGGTCAGTGATCAGGCCGATCCGGCGACCGCGCTCCGCTACGTGGCGCGGCTACGCGCCTTCATCGATAAGTTGCAGCATTTCCCGCGTCGTGGACCCGTGCGCTCGATCATGTCGGTCGATGTGCGAACCGTGACGTTCGAGCGTCGGATCATAATTGCTTACCATGTCGATGCCAACGACGTGATCGTGATCAGAGTATTCTCTGGTCAGCGCGACCTATCCGGCCTGACCCTCTGACATCACCTCCGCCACCAGATCCTTGCGGCTGAGCTTTCCGATCATCGTCTTGGGCAGCGCCAAGCGAATCACCACGTCGTCGACCCGCTCGTGCTTGCCGAGCTGCGGGTTGAGCCATGCCATCAGCGTCGCCCCGTCGACCGGCTCTGCATCCTCCAGCAGCGTGACATACGCCCGCGGGACTTCGCCGCGGTAGGTGTCGGGCAGGCCGATGACCAGCGCCTCCTTGACCGCCGGGTGGTGGTACAGGATCGCCTCGATCTGGCTGGGGAAGACCTTGAAGCCGCCGACCGCGATCATGTCCTTCAGCCGGTCGACGATGCGGATGAAGCCGTCGTCGTCGATTTGGCCGACGTCGCCGGTGCGCAGCCAGCGGGTGCCGGTCGCGTCCGTCACGAACACTTCGCCATCCGCATCGGGGCGCTGCCAATAGCCCTTCATGATCTGCGGCCCCGCCACGACGATTTCGCCGGGTTCGCCAGGTGGGGGCGGGCGACTCGGGTCTTCCTTGTCGACCAGCGCGACGCGCGTGCCGGGGATCGGCTGGCCGATCGTGCCGGCCTTCTGCGGGCCGGCATAGGGGTTGCACGACACGACGCCCGACGTCTCCGACAGGCCATAGCCCTCGATGACGGTCGATCCGCTGTCGCCCTCGAACCGTGCCTTCAGTTCCGCCGACAAGGGCGCGCCGCCCGAAATACAGAATCTGAGGCACGAAAAGTCGGTTTGCCCGTGCTTCGGGTGATCGAGCAGAGCCTGGTACATCGTCGGCACACCGGGCATGGCGCTGGGGCGTGTGCGCGCAAGCGCATCGAGCACCTGCCCGGCCTCGAAGCGCGGAAGCATCACGATTTCCCCGCCCGTCACGACCGTCCGGTTCAATACACAGGTGTTGGCGAAGACGTGGAAGAAGGGCAGCACGCCCATCACCCGGTCGACTTCGCTGGGCTCGGGGTTCAGGTCCGCAACCTGCCGTGCGTTCGCCGACAGATTGGCATGGGTGAGCATCGCGCCCTTTGGCACGCCAGTGGTGCCGCCGGTGTACTGGATCAGCGCGATGTCGTTTTGCGGGTCGAGCGAGGGCGTCGTGCAGGCGCCATCGTTCGCGATCAATTGCGAGAAAGCGGAAATCCGCGGATCGTCCGGCCGGCTGGCGACTTCGCTGCGACGAAACAGGCGATAGAGCACCGACTTGGTCGGGGGCAGGGCGCCGGCAACCGACCCCACGACCAGCCGTTCCAGTGCGCTTTTCTCAAGCACCTTTACCGCAGTCGGCAGCAGCGCTGTGGCCGACAGGGTGAACAGCAACCGCGTACCCGAATCGGCGACCTGATGGGCGAGTTCGTCGACCGTATAGAGGGGGGAGAAATTGACGACCGTCGCACCCAGCTTGAGGATGCCGTAATAGGCCGCGACATAATGGGGCACGTTGGGCAGGAAGAGGCCGATGCGGTCGCCCGGACCATATCCCAACTTCGCCAGGCCGCAGGCGACGCGATTGGCCCCATCCAGCGTCTCTGCGTAGCTATATTTCCGCCCCAGGAAATCGAGGAGGGGCGCATCCGCTTGGCGCTTGGCGCTCGCCTCGAACAAAGCGATCATCGTCTCGGGCGGATAGGCACGGTCCCAGACGCCTGGGTGATGATAGGCGGTGCGCCAGATGCTCTCAGGATCGCTCATTGACACGAGTGTAAGTTACGCTCGCGTCCAGTGCAACTCAGTCCAGCAACATCAACGCAGCGCTGAGCGTGACGCGGCCGACGTCGGCCAGCGTCTCGATCCGGTCGGGCGCCAGTCCGGCCAAGTCGATCGTCGGAGCATCGATCTGGACATGCGCGCGTGGGCGCGGGTCGGTCGCCCCGCCAATGACGACTAGCAGGGCCAGAATGGCGATTTCGGCGCGTCGTTTCCACATGACACCATCCTACGCCTGCTGGCGTCATCGTTCAAGCGGCGACGGACAGGGCAGGCGCGATGCGCGCGCGGTCGCGTCCGGCGTTCTTCGCCTCGAACAGCGCCCGGTCGGCGATCCGGTACAGCGCTTTCCACTGGATGTCGTTTTCCAGCACGCCGGTGCAGCAGCCGATGCTGGCGGTGACGCGCAAATCGAACGGCATTCGCGCCGCCCGCAGGGCGTCGAGCAGCACCTCCGGTTCCAGCCGGCTCTCGGCCGGCACGACGATGCCGAATTCCTCGCCGCCCAGGCGCGCGACCAGTCCGTTGGGCGGTACCGCTGCGTGGAGGGTTCGGGCGAAGACGCGTAGCACGTCATCGCCCCCGTCATGGCCCAGCGTGTCGTTGATCAGCTTGAAATGATCGATGTCGATCAGCAGCAAAGTCACGCGGTCCGGCCGGCCGATCGCGCGGTCGAGGAAAGCGCGGCGATTGAGCAGCCCTGTCAGCGGATCCGTGTCCGCCAGCGCGCGCGCCTGAAGCTCGGCCGCCATCGCCGCATCGCGCTCCATGCTCAGCGCCTGGACGCGGTAGGCGATCGCCAGGCTGGAGATCATCGCTTCGAACGCCAGCGTCAGGATAGTCGAATTATCGAGCCAGAAATTGTCCGGCAGCAGGTGGAGTGCCGCAAGCAGGCGTAGCGCAGCGGACGTGATCGGCATCGCCCAGGCGATCGAGAAGATTGCGAGATAGCGGCTGCCGCGCTGCCATGCCCGCAGCAGCAGCGGGATGGTGACGGATAGGCCGCCCAGCATCAGCAACGCGGTCGCGCGGTCGGCCGCGCGGATCGACACATAGGAACCGACTGCATGCACGACGCCGCTCGTCACCAGCATGCCGATCGCGATGGTGACGCAGGGTTTCAGCCAGCCGGCGAAGACGCGTTCTTCGAAGAAGCTGCGGGCAAAGCCGATCGCGGCGGCTGCCGTAAACCCGAGCAGAAGCGCATTGCACCGCATGCGGTCGTTGTTGTCGATCGCCGGGATCAGCCAGGCGAGCAGTCCGGACGAACTCAACGCATAGCCGACCAGCATCGAGACCATTAGGCAATAGGAGAGCTGGAAGCGGAACCGCAGCGCCCACCAGAGCGCGAGATTGTAGATGAACAGCGCAACCGCGAGGCCCCCGAACGCCGCATAGATGGCGGCCATGGTCAGATTGGCCTGCCGACTGGCCTTCGCATCCGCCAGACGCATTCCAGTGACGATGCCGCGCAGGTTGGCCGATCCTTCGACCCGCCACAACAGCCGCACGGGCGGCGCGGGCCGCGGGGGTATGTCGAGTTCGACGATCGCACCCAGTTCGATATGCTGCGACAGCGTTGCACTGGTGGTCGCGATGGTCGCGATGTGACCGTCGGCGTACAGGATGCTCAGGCTGAGCGCGCGTTGCCACAGACTGTTCACCCGAACGGACAGCGGTGGCGGGACGGTGGATGTCGTCAGCGGTGCGGACAGCACCCAATAGTCGCCGGGCCCGAACGCCAATTGCGGTGTCCGACAGTCGAAGCGCCCTGGCGAACGGATCATCGCCGCCACCGTCTCGCCCGAGGACAGGCGTGCGATACACGCGTCGACCGGCGTGCCGGCGACACCTGCCTGGGCCCGCGCTGGACCTGCCGACCAGACACTCAGAAACGCCACCAACAGGCCAAAGAATCGAAGAAGGCCCGCTAAGGACATGATTCAAGGCCTAGCGACCGTAAGGCTAAGATCGGGTTAAGTACGGTCGGATGTGTCGGATCGGGGCAAACGCATCGCGGCCCCGCACCCAAAGACTGCGAGGCCGCGACGTCGATCAGCGGAGATCGGCGGTTACTTGGCCTTTTCCGCCGCCGCCTTCTTGCCGCCGCCTGCCTTTCCCGGCTTCTTGGGCGCTGCGGGTTCGATGGTGAACGACAGCGCGCCGTCCTTCATCTTGACCGTCACCTCGCCGCCATGGACCAGCTTGCCGAACAGCAGTTCTTCGGCCAGCGGCTGCTTGATCTTCTCCTGGATCAAGCGACCCATCGGCCGTGCGCCATAGAGCTTGTCATAGCCGCGCTCGGTCAGCCACGCCTTCGCTTCCTCGTCCAGGTTGATGTGGACGCCGCGGTCGGCCAGCTGGAGTTCGAGCTGCAGGATGAACTTCTCGACGACCCGGCTGACGACTTCCGGCGGCAGATAGCCGAACGGCACGATCGCATCGAGGCGGTTGCGGAATTCCGGGGTGAAGAGGTTCTTCACCGCTTCTTCCTGCACATCCTCTCGGCCGATGGTGCCGAAGCCCAGCGACTCCTTGGCCATGTCCGACGCACCGGCATTGGTGGTCAGGATGAGGATGGTGTTGCGGAAATCGACGGTCTTGCCGTGGTGATCAGTCAGCTTGCCGTTGTCCATCACCTGCAACAGGATGTTGAACAGATCCGGATGCGCCTTCTCGATCTCGTCGAGCAACAGCACCGAATGCGGATTCTGGTCGACCGCATCGGTCAGCAGCCCGCCCTGATCATAGCCGACATAGCCCGGAGGGGCACCGATCAGCCGGCTGACCGAATGGCGCTCCATATATTCGGACATGTCGAAGCGCTGGAGCGGAATGCCGAGGATATCCGCCAGACGCCGCGCGACTTCGGTCTTGCCGACGCCGGTGGGCCCTGAGAACAGATAGTTGCCGATCGGCTTGTCCGGGTCGCGCAACCCGGCGCGCGACAGCTTGATCGCCGACGACAGCACCTCGATCGCCTTGTCCTGGCCGAAGACGACGCGCTTCAGGTCGGTTTCCAGGCTCGCCAGCGCCTTGGTATCGTCGGTCGACACGGTCTTCGGCGGGATGCGCGCCATCGTCGCGATGACCTGTTCGATCTCCTTGGGGGTGATCGTCTTCTTCCGCTTCGACGGGGCGACCAGCATCTGCATCGCGCCGACTTCGTCGATCACGTCGATCGCCTTGTCGGGCAGCTTGCGGTCGTTGATGTAGCGCGCCGAGAGTTCGACCGCCGACTTGATCGCGTCCGGCGTGTACTTGACGCCATGATGCCCCTCGAACGCGGTGCGGAGACCGGCGAGAATCTTGATCGTGTCCTCGATCGTCGGCTCGTTCACGTCGATCTTCTGGAACCGGCGCAGCAGCGCGCGGTCCTTTTCGAAGTGGTTGCGGAATTCCTTGTAGGTGGTCGAGCCGATGCAGCGGATCGTGCCGCCGCTAAGCGCGGGCTTCAGCAGGTTCGACGCATCCATCGCGCCGCCACTCGTCGCGCCGGCACCGATGACGGTGTGGATCTCGTCGATGAACAGCACCGCGTGCGGCAGCTTCTCAAGCTCGGTGACGACCTGCTTCAGACGCTCTTCGAAATCGCCGCGATAGCGCGTGCCGGCCAGCAGCGCGCCCATGTCGAGCGAATAGATGACGGCCTCCTTCAGCACCTCGGGCACGTCGCCCTCGACGATCTTGCGCGCGAGACCCTCGGCGATGGCGGTCTTGCCGACGCCCGGATCGCCCACATACAGCGGGTTGTTCTTGCTGCGGCGGCACAGGATCTGGACGGTGCGGTCGACTTCGGGCCCGCGACCGATCAGCGGATCGATCTTGCCGGTCTTCGCCTTTTCGTTGAGGTCGACGGTAAACTGCTTGAGCGCGCTTTCGCTCTTGCCCTTGCCGTCGCCCTTCCCCGGCTTCTCTTCCTCGGCCCCCTTGGGCGGGGTCGCTTCGGTCGGCGCGGCGCCCTTGCCGACGCCGTGGCTGATGAAGCTGACCGCATCGAGACGGCTCATGTCCTGCTGCTGCAGGAAATAGACGGCGTAGCTCTCGCGCTCGCTGAACAGCGCGACAAGCACATTGGCGCCGGTCACCTCGTCACGGCCCGACGACTGGACGTGCAGGATCGCGCGCTGGATGACGCGGCTGAAACCGCTGGTCGGCGAGGGGTCGGTGGCCTGAGCGACCTTCAGCGCGTCGAGCTCGGTATCGAGATAATGCGCGACCGTGGTCTGCAGTTCGCCCAGGTCCACGCCGCACGACGCCATCACCTTCGACGCGTGCTCGTCGGCGATCAGCGCGAGCAGCAGATGCTCCAGCGTCGCATATTCGTGACGGCGCGACGAGGCGGCCTTCAGGGCCTCGTGCAGGGTGTTTTCCAGGGCGGAAGCGAAAGACGGCATGTACTTACTCCAGCGGGCCGCTTGGGAGGACGGGCGACCCGGTCCTCCGATATGTCGGAAGTCTTGGGGCCCGCATCAAGCGTGGCGACCGTCGCACCGGTTTCGTACAGCGCGACGAACCGGCGCTCGTGATCACGACTTGAATAGCGCGTCGGCGCTTGCCCGATGGTTAACGGCGCGTTCAATCCTGTGACGAACGCGGGAAATTTCCGCCTCCAACGCGGCGATCCGCGCCTGAAGCTCCTCGACCGACAGCGGGTCGAGGTCTTGGCGGGCAAGCTCTGCGACCAGATCGCGAGCGCGGCGGGGAAGATCGTCGGCTTCCATGGCAGCGGATCGTTGACCTGACCGGGCTGGGTGTCAATAAGCCTTCGACGAAACGGGGGACGGGCGGCATGACGATACCGGCGACGATGACGGCGATCGACCCGCAGGCACCGGGCGGGCCCGAGGTGCTGGTACCGGTCGAACGGCCGGTCCCACAGCCAGGCCCCGGCGACGTGCTGATCAAGGTCGCTGCCGCCGGTGTCAACCGGCCTGACGTGCTCCAGCGCAAGGGCGGCTATGCCCCGCCGCCGGGCACGACCAGCGTGCCCGGCCTGGAAATCGCGGGCGAGGTCGTCGCGGCCGGTGACGACGTGCCCCCGGAACTGATCGGCCAACCGCTCTGCGCGCTCGTTGCCGGTGGCGGCTATGCCGAATATTGCGTCGCGCCCGCCGGCCAATGCCTGCCGGTGCCCGCGGCGCTGACGATGGCGGAGGCGGCCGCCTTGCCCGAGACGCTGTTCACCGTCTGGACGAACCTGTTCGAGCGGGGCTTCGCCAGCGACGGCGACACGGTGCTGGTCCATGGCGGCACCAGCGGCATCGGTACGATGGCGATCGCGCTGTGCGGCCTGTTCGGCGTCGACATCATCGTCACGGCGGGCTCAGCCGAAAAGGTCGCCGCAGCCAAGGCGCTCGGCGCGACCCATGCGATCGATTACAAGGCCGAGGACTTCGTCGCGCGGGTGAAGGAGATCACCGGCGGCAAGGGCGTCCAGGTCGTGCTCGACATGGTCGGTGGCGACTATGTCCCCCGCAACCTGCAATGCCTGGCGGAGGACGGCCGCCACGTCTCGATCGCCGTCCAGGGCGGCCTGACCGCGACCATCCCCATCTTCGACATCATGCGCCGCCGCCTGACGCTGACGGGCTCCACGCTCCGGAACCGCGACGTCGCGTTCAAGAGCCTCGTCGCCGACGAACTGTCGCGCACCGTCTGGCCGCATGTCGAGGCGGGGCGGCTGAAGCCGGTGATGGACCGGAGCTTCCCGCTGGCACAGGCGGCCGAGGCGCATCGCCGGATGGAGGCGGGGGATCATGTGGGTAAGATCATCTTGACGATCTGACCTCCGATTACGGTCGTTCCTGCTCCGATTTCGCTAGGCGCAATTACGCCGGACCCGTAACCTCCCTCTCGAATCGGGGAGGCAGGGGTGCTCGACTTTCTGGGCGCGTCACAGAACGTGCTCTTTTCTGCGGCGATCGTTCTGATGCTGCTGATCGGACTGGTCCAGGCGATCGGGTTCGCCCCGGTCGATCACGGATTCGATGCCGATGTCGACAGCGACCTGCTCAGCTGGCTGGGTGTCGGACGCGTGCCGATGCTCGTGCTGCTGGTGCTGTATCTGGCGAGTTTCGGGCTGATCGGGCTGATCGGTCAGCAGCTGTCGCATGACTTGCTTGGTGGGGTGCAACCCCTGTGGATCGCCGCGCCCGCAGCCGCACTGCTGGCGTTGCCGCTGACGGCGCTGGCGGCGCGGATGGTCGGCGGCATCGTCCCCCAAGATCACACGACGGCGATTGCGATCGAGGATCTGATCGGTCGCGTCGCCACCATCCAGGTCGGCCGCGCGACCCCCGGCTCGCCCGCTCGCGCGCGCACCGTCGATCGGTTCGGTCAGGCGCACTATGTGATGGTCGAACCCGACAACGCCGACCAGGCCTTCGCGCAGGGAGAGAGCGTGCTGCTCGTCCGGCGCGAAGGCGACGTCTTCCGCGCTATTTCGCGCGGTGATCACCTGCTGCCGGGGCTCGACCCATGAACGACATCGCCATCCAGGGGAATTCGATGGTTCCGTATCTGATCTACGCCGGCATCGCGCTGGCGACGTTGCTCGTGCTCGGGCTGATCCTGGCGCGGCTCTATCGCCGTGCCTCGAAGGAAATCGGCTTCGTCCGCACCGGACTGGGCGGCGAGCGGGTGGTGATGAATGGCGGCGCGCTGGTGCTGCCGGTGTTTCACGAGACGATGCCGGTTAATATGAACACGGTCCGACTGGCGGTCGAGCGCAAGAACATGGACGCGCTGATCACGCTCGACCGCCTCCGGATCGACGTGAAGGCGGAGTTCTATGTCCGCGTGAAACCCGACGCGGGGTCGATCGCGACTGCCGCGCAGACGCTCGGTATGCGCACGATGAACCCCGACGCACTGAAGGAGCTGGTCGAGGGCAAGTTCGTCGACGCCCTTCGCTCGGTCGCGGCGGGCATGACGATGGCGCAGCTCCACGAACAGCGCAGCGACTTCGTCCAGAAGGTGCAGCAGGTGTCTTCGGTCGATCTCGCGATGAACGGGCTGGAGCTGGAAAGCGTGTCGCTGACCGGGCTCGACCAGACATCGATCGAGCATTTCAATGCCAACAACGCGTTCGACGCCGAGGGTCTGACGAAGCTGACCGAGCAGATCGAGCTGCGCAAGAAGGCCCGCAACGACATCGAGCAGGACACCCGCGTCCAGATCGAGACCAAGAACCTCGAGGCGCAGCGCCAGTCGTTCCTGATCAGCCGCGACACCGAATTCGCCCGGCTGGAGCAGGAGCGCGAGGTCGAGATGCGCCGGGCGGCACAGTCGGCGGAGGTCGCCCGCGAACAGTCGCTGCGTCAGCAGGAAGCCGATCAGGCGCGGATCGAGGCGAAGAAGCTGGTCGACAGCCAGCAGATCGAGGCGGATCGCGCGGTCAAGGAAGCGCAGATCGCGCAGACCCAGGCGCTCGAACTCGCGCGGCAGGAACAGCAGATCGCGGTCCAGAACAAGAGCCGCGAGGAAAGCCAGGCCAAGGCCGAGGCCGACAAGGCGCGGGCCGCGGCGGTCGTGGCGCAGGAACAGGTGACCACCGCGCGCGACGCCGAGGTCGCCGAACGCACGAAGCGTATCGAACTGATCGATGCCGCGCGCGAGGCGGAGCGGGCGGCGATCGGCCTGCGCGTCCAGGCCGAAGCCGAGAAACAGGCCGCGGCCGACCGTGCGGAAGCCGCACGTCTCCAGGCCGAGGGCGAAGCGGAGGCGGCGAAGCTGAAGGCGGAGGCGGACCGCGTCCGCTTCGAAGTCGAAGCGGCGGGCCAGCGCGCGGTGAACGAGGCGGCGAACCTGCTGTCGTCCGACCAGATGTCGCTCCAGACCAAGCTGGCCTTGCTCAAGGTGCTGCCCGAACTGGTCCGCGAGGCAGCGCGGCCGATGGAGGCGATCGATAGCATCAAGATCGTGCAGGTCGATGGCATTACGGGGCAGGGCGGTGCCGGCGGCACGGTCGACGCGGGCGAGGGCGGCGACCGCAATCTCGCGAGCTCGGCGGTCAATGCGGCGCTCCGCTACCGTGCCCAGGCCCCGGTCATCGACGGGCTGATGCGGGAACTCGGCTTCGACGGCGGCTCGCTCGACGCGCTGGTCGCCGGCGCGGCGGAAGCGGGCGGGGCATCGCCCCCCAAACCGGCCGCGTCGGCGCCGCGCAAGCCGACGCCGACGGCCCGATAGGACGCCGGGCAAAGGGGCGGCTGTGACGGCTGTGTGACGCCGCTCCCCTGAAACCGTAACATTGGCAAGGCATTGCACCCGCCCGACAGCCGAACGGGGCGGGGAGTGCCATGACGGATATCCTGAAGCTTGCCGATGTCGCCGACCTGGCCGACTTCGCCAATTCCCGGCCGGCCATCCCCGAACGTGTCGTCGAACGGCAGCGCTATCGGACGGTGTGGATTTCCGACGTTCATCTCGGCACGCGCGGCTGCAATGCCGAATTGCTGATCGACTTCCTCGACCATGTCGACAGCGACACCATGTATCTGGTCGGCGACATCATCGACGGCTGGCGGCTGAAGAAGAAATTCTACTGGCCCGATGCGCATAACGACATCGTCTGGCGCATCCTGAAGCGCGCCAAGCGCGGCACGCGGATCGTGTATATCCCGGGCAATCACGACGAGATGTTCCGGCAGTTTTCGGGCCTGCACTTCGGTGGCGTGACGATCAAGCGCCAGGCGATCCACGAAACTGCCGACGGCCGCCGTCTGCTGGTGCTGCACGGCGACGAATTCGACGCGATCATGTTGTCGCACCGCTGGCTCGCCTATCTGGGCGACGCCGCCTACCACTTCGCGATGTGGGCCAATCGCTGGGTCAACGCCTACCGCCGGCGGATGGGGCTGCCCTATTGGTCGCTGAGCAAACACGCCAAGCACCGCGTCAAGAAATCGGTCGAGTTTATCTCGAAGTTCGAGGAGATCGTCGCACACGAGGCGGGTCTGCGCGGTGTCGACGGCGTCATCGCCGGACACATTCATACCGCCGAAATCCGCGAGATCGACGGCATCGCCTATTACAACGACGGCGACTGGGTGGAGGGCTGCAACGCGCTGGTCGAGCATTTCGACGGGCGGATGGAGCTGCTCGACTGGGCCGAAGAAGTGGCCAGGCGCGAGGCAGGCCGCGTCGTGGCGATGGCGGCGTGAGGGGCGGTCTTATCGTGAATCCCCTCCCCTTCGCGGGAGGGGTTGGGGGTGGGGGATGTCTCACCGAGACTGTCGTCCGCGTCCCCCACCCCAACCCCTCCCCTGAAGAGGAGGGGCTCTAGATGCGCATAGCCATCGTCACCGACGCGTGGACGCCGCAGGTCAACGGCGTCGTCCGCACGCTGACCGCCGTTCGCGACCAGCTTGCGCGGATGGGGCATGACGTGCTGATCGTCTCGCCCGATCTTTTCGCATCGGTCCCATGCCCGACCTACCCCGAGATCCGGCTTGCCTTTGCGCGCCGCTCGACCGTCGGTGGCATGCTGGCCCAATTCGGCGCCGATGCGATCCACCTCGCGACCGAAGGGCCGCTGTGCCTTGCCGCCCGCGCCTGGTGCCTGGCGCGGGCACGGCCGTTCACCACCGCCTACCACACGCAATTCCCCGACTATGTGTCCGCGCGCACCGGCATCCCGGCGGAGTGGATCTGGCGGTACATTCGCTGGTTCCATGCGCCCGCTGCGGCGATCCTCGCGTCGACGCCGTCGATCCGCGAGACGCTGATCGCGCATCAATTGCCCCACGTCCGGCACTGGGGGCGGGGGGTCGACCTGACCGCCTTTCACCCGGACGCCGCGCCACACCCGGCGCTCGGCCATCTGCCGCGCCCGATCCAGCTCTACGTGGGACGCGTCGCGGTCGAAAAGAACGTCCGTGCCTTTCTGTCCAACGAGCATCCCGGGACGAAGATCGTCGTCGGCGACGGCCCCGCGCGCGCCGCGCTCGAGGCGGAGTTTCCCAGCGCGATCTTCATGGGCGCGCTGTTCGGCGCGGACCTGGCGGGCGCCTATGCCGCGGCCGACGTCATGGTGTTTCCCAGCCGCACCGACACCTTCGGGCTGGTGATGATCGAGGCGCTGGCCTGCGGTACGCCGGTCGCGGCCTATCCGGTCACCGGGCCGGTCGATGTATTGACCGCGGAGACCGGCGCGATGGCCGACGATCTCGAAGCCGCGATCGCCGATGCGCTGTTGCTCGACCGAGACGGTTGCGCCGCCTATGCCCGCACCTTCACCTGGGAGGCGAGCGCGCGCCAGTTCCTCGATGCGCTCGTTCCGATATCGCAGGCGCATGCCGCCTGATCCTGCCTTGCCTCGATAGGCAAGGTGCATTAGATCGGGCAGGTGCAAGGTGGCCGCTCCTTCGTTGGGGCGGCCCTTATCGTTTCTGGAGACTACGGCCGTGACCCAGCCGCTCATGCCCCATGCGACCGCCAGCTGGCTGGTCGACAATACCGCGCTCAGCTTCGAGCAGATCGCCGACTTCTGCGGCCTCCACATCCTGGAAGTGCAGGCGATCGCCGACGACACCGCCGCGACCAAGCTGACGGGCCGCGATCCGGTGCGCGCGCACGAGCTGACGATGGACGAGATCGAGAAGGGGCAGGCCGATCCCGACTACCGCCTGAAGATGCTGAAGGGTCCCGAGCAGGTCCGCCGCACCAAGGGGCCGCGCTATACGCCGGTCAGCAAGCGCCAGGACAAGCCCGACGGCATCGCGTGGATCATCAAGAACCACCCGGAAATCTCGGACGGCGCGATCGGCAAGCTGATCGGTACGACCCGCACGACGATCGCCGCGATCCGCGACCGCAGCCACTGGAACATCGCCAACATCGTGCCGAAGGACCCGGTGACCCTGGGCCTGACCAGCCAGCGCGAGCTTGACGCGCTGGTGACGAAGGCGGCGAAGGCGAGCGGCCAGGAAGCCCCGACCGACACGCGCCTCGAGGGCGACCGCGAGGCTCTGCTCAGCCAGCTGCGCGCCGAGCGTGAAGCCGCCTCGCGTGAGGCGGACGGCAGCGACGAAGGGTCGAGCGCGCCCGTCGAACACACCGCGGAGACGCTGTTCAAGCGCTAAGCGTGCCGTGATTAGCGCCAGCTAATCATGGACTCGCGCCGCGCGGGGGGCGGGGCGGCGCAGCCGTCCCGTCCGACGGCGTGGCGCGTCCTGAACCAAATCCTCCCCTGCAAGGGGAGGTGGCAGGCCGCAGGCCTGACGGAGGGGTATAACCCTCTCCGGATCGCGGGACACCCCTCCGACGCGCGTGCCGCGCGCCACCTCCCCTTGCAGGGGAGGATATTCCGGTTCGCTTCGTTTCGCACTACCCTCTCCCGCAACCCAGCCCCGACTCACGGGCTTGCGAAGGAGAGCTCCCGATGTGCGACGACCTGACCGAAGCCGATAACGAAGCCTATCTGTCGAACGGCGCCGTCAGCCGCCGTCACTTCGCTGCGATCGCCGGCGCCGCGGGCATCGTCGCGGTCCTGCCGCGTCCCGCCGATGCGCAGGCCACCCGCGGCAGGGACGTGTCGATCACCACCGCGGACGGCACCTGCGACGGCTATTGGGTCGCGCCGGCGAAGGGGAAGCATCCCGCCGTGCTGGTCTGGCCCGACATCTACGGCCTGCGTCCCGCGTTCCGCCAGATGGCCGATCGCCTCGCGAGTTCGGGTTACAGCGTGCTCGTCGTCAACCAGTTCTACCGGTCGACCAGAACGCCGTTCATCAAGCCCGGCGAGACGCTGGAGACGCCCGGCGTGCGCGAGAAGATCATGCCGTGGCGCGCGCTGCTCACGCCCGACGCGACGAAGCGCGACGCTGCCGCCTTCGTTGCGTGGATCGACAAGCAGCCGCAGACCGACACGAAGCGCGGGCTCGCGACCACCGGCTACTGCATGGGCGGACCGATGGTGCTCTACACCGCAGGCACGCAGGCCAAGCGCGTTCGTGCGGGCGCGAGCTTCCACGGCGGCGGCCTGGCGACCGACAAGCCCGACAGCCCGCATCTGCTCATCCCGCAGATGAAGGGCGGCTATCTGATCGCGGTCGCGCAGAACGACGATGCGCGCAATCCACAGGAGAAGGAAACGCTGCGCACGGCCTTCGCCGCCGCCAAGGTTCCGGCCGAGATCGAGGTCTATCCGGCGCAGCACGGTTGGTGTCCGCCCGACAGCAAGGTCTACGACGCGACGCAGGCGGAAAAGGCGTGGGCGCGCCAGCTCGCGCTGTTCAAGCAGACGCTGTGAGCGGGGCAGCGATGAGCGACCTCATTTTCTACACCAATCCCCAGTCGCGCGGCCGGATCGTCCGCTGGATGCTGGAGGAAACCGGCGCCGACTATGAGACGGTCATGCTCGACTATGCGGCCGGCATGAAGTCCGACGCGTACCGCGCGATCAATCCGATGGGAAAGGTGCCCGCCATCGTCCACCGCGGGCACGCCGTCACCGAATGCGCGGCGATCTGCGCCTATCTGGCGGATGCCTTTCCCGATGCCGGCCTGGCGCCCGTGCCGGCCGATCGCGCGGACTATTACCGCTGGATGTTCTTCGCCGCCGGCCCGTTGGAGGCGGCGGCGACCGAGCGGGCGCGCGGGATCGTCGTGACGCCCGAACAGTCGCGGATGGTCGGCTATGGCAGCTTCGACACGGTGATCGACACGCTGGAACAGGCGGTCGCCGCGCACGACTATATCGCCGGCGACCGCTTCACCGCGGCGGACGTCTATGTCGGCTCGCACATCCTGTGGGGATCGCAATTCGGCTGGCTGCCGAAACGCGACGCTTTCGCCGATTACATGGCGCGGCTGGCGAGCCGTCCGGCCTACATCCGCGGCGGGGAGAAGGACGATGCGCTGATGGCGCAGATGCAGGCGGCGGGTTAGGCGTCCTTGGGAATCAGGCTGTCGACCCCGCGCGCGGCGACGACCCAGCGGTAGAAGGCGTCGACGACATAGACCCGGATGACGTTGGGGTCGATCGTCACACGCTTGGCATCGCCGACGCATTCACGGGCTTCGATGATGATCGTCTGCGTCAGGCCGCGTTCGAGGTCTGTCCCCGGCGCCGACTTGACGAGACGCGTCGCCAGTTCGGGCTGTCGCCGCACGAGGCAGGAGGCGAATCGCAGTGCGCCCAGATCACCGGGCTGTCGCAGGCGGTTGCGTTCCTCTTCGCGGATGTTGAACCGCTCGCGGATCGCAATGTTTTCGGTTTGCGCGCGCGTCAGGGCCGCATCGGGCGCGTACTTCATCAATACCCTTTCCATGATGACGCCGCGATCGAGGGACGACGTGCCCAGATCGATCGGCGCGATGGGATAGGGCGAGGAAAAGGGACCAGCGACCGCGGCATAGCGCGCAGCTAGGTGCTCCGGAGGGTAGCAGCCTTCGCTCGCCGCGAGCAGCGATCCTTGGGCCGTGCGGGCATCCGCGCTGTTGGGCATACCGTCAACGATGCGGCGAAGCGTGCTCAGCCGGCTGATTTTCGTCGCGCAGCGCAAAAACATATCCGCCTTTTCGCGGGCGATGCGACCGCCGAGGACATTGCTCTGGTCCCATTCGATCTGAGTGGGCAGCTTCTCGCGGGGAATCCGCAGTGCGCTCACGATCACATCGTTCGGCGACGATGCGTCGGGCAAGGTCGTCGGAGTCGATTGCTGGGCCGCGACGGGCGCCATAGCCATCGTGGCGAGGCCCAAGAGATACGCGTACCGTAGCATCGGTCATCTCCCTTTTTGCAATCTGGATCAGTATACCGTTCTTCGGCGTCTTCCCAAGTCCCATCGCCGATTTACGACGCATGGCTACAGACGTTGTGGCTAGCCCCGCCGCACAAGCCTCGGTAGGACGGGTGAGCAGAGCAATCCGGGGGGGCATATGCTCAAGAAGATCGAACAAGCCTTTGAGGCGGTGCTGTTTGGCTCGCGCTGGTTGCTCGCGCCTTTTTACGTCGGGCTGGTGCTTGCGATCTGCATCCTGTTGGGCGTCTTCGTGCGCGAATTCCTGCATGCGACCGCGAGCATCTGGTCGATGAGCGTCGAATCGGCGATATTGGAGGTGCTGTCGCTGCTCGATCTCGCGCTGGCGGCGAATCTGATCCTGATCGTGATCCTGGCGGGATACGAAAATTTCGTCAGCAAGATCGACAATGTCGGGCATGAGGATCGCCCGAGCTGGATGGGCAGCGTCGGTTTCGCCGGTCTGAAGCTGAAGCTCTACGCCTCGATCGTGGCGATCTCGGGCATCCAGCTGCTCAAATATTTCATGGGGATCGGCGAGACGGTGGTCGACGAGACCAACCTGAAATGGCTGACGATCATCCATTTCACCTTCGTCATCACGACCGTGCTGTCGGCACTGACCGACTGGCTGTCGGCTCGGGCGAAGGGCAGCTCGGCATAAGGCTCGGGCGGCGGGGACAAACCCGCCGCCCGCCCTTGCTCAGCCGTAGCGGACGGCGATCCACAGCATCAGCGCGATCGGCACGGTGATGAGCGCGATCACTGCCAGCGTCGGCGCCACACCGGCGCGGAAATGGCTTTTATGCTCGGCCTGAATCGCCTCGATCGTCGCGGTATACGCCGGGTCGCCGCGGAGCATTCCGCGGTCGACGATCGGGCCGTGGGCCAGGAAGTCGATGAGCTCGTTCAGTTCGTCGGAGCTGAGGTCGGGATGCCGGTCGAGCAGTGCCGCCATGCGGTCGCGGGTGGTGGTGTCGATAGTGTCGTGCATGAGAATTGGTCCTGATGAGCGCGCGAACGCGCACGGCGCCGCCTGAAGGCGGCGCGGAAGGTCGTCGTCGACGAAACGGTGCCGCTCGCGTGCGAGCGGATCAGGACCGGCGCGGCGGGGCGCGTGCGGAATAAAGGTCGCCGGTTCGGCGAGGCAGGGCAGGGGCATCGGTCGCCACCCAGCCGGCCTGTGACGGTCGGACGAGAGCGGCGATCTGGAGCGTCAGTGGCGGCGGGAGTGGGGGCGCTGCACCATCGGGACCGGCCGCGGTGCGCGCGGCGCTCAGGCGGGCGGTCGGCTGGCCGAGCTTGGCCGCGTCCCGCAGGGCCGAAACGCCAGGCACGGCGCCCGTGACGTGGACGCTGGGTCCCGCTGGCGCGACCGGGACCGCCGCCGGCATGGCGTGCCACGCGAACAGCAGCGCCAGCACACCCGCGAAAAGGCGCTGCGAGGCCATCCGCCAAACGGGGCGCTCAGGAGTCGTGGCGGTCACGGTGAAGGCGCAACATAGGACGGACACGCGGAAAGCCCAAGCGTCATGCCCGTCAGGTGCCCTCACCGACGCGCGTAATCATGGGCCGGCGGCAGACACCTGCGTGATCTGCTGAAGCGATTGTCTTCGCAGAAGGGGGCGAGCGGCCGCTCAGCCCTTGCCGATCCCTGTCAGCTTCAACCCTGCCCGTGCCGCCTCTTCCGGCGGATAGATGTTGCGCAGGTCGACCAGCACCGGGTCGTTCATCGACTTGGCAATCCGACCCAGATCGAGCGCGCGGAACGCGGCCCATTCGGTCACGATCACCAGCGCATCGGCACCCTCTGCCGCGGCATAGGGCGATGCGGCGAACGCGACATCGCTCAGCAGCGGGCGCGCCTGTTCGACGCCTTCCGGGTCATACGCCTTCACCGTCGCACCTGCGTCCTGCAGTGCCTGGATCAGCGCCAGGCTGGGGGCGTCGCGCATGTCGTCGGTGTCGGGCTTGAACGTCAGGCCGAGCACGCCGACCGTCTTGCCGCGGGCTTCGCCGCCCATCGCCTTGATGACCTTGCGCCCCATCGCGCGCTTGCGGGCGTCGTTCACCTGCACGGTCGCCTCGACGATCCTGAGCGGCACGTCGTTGTCCGCCGCGGTCTGGAGCAGCGCCAGCGTGTCCTTGGGGAAGCACGACCCGCCATAGCCAGGCCCCGCGTTCAGGAACTTGCGCCCGATCCGGTTGTCCAGACCGATGCCGCGCGCGACCTCCTGCACATCGCCGCCCACGCTTTCGCACAGGTCGGCGATTTCGTTGATGAAGGTGATCTTGACCGCCAGGAAGGCGTTGGCCGCATATTTGATGATCTCGGCCGTCCGCCGCCCGGTGAAGACGATCGGGGCCGACTGGTTGAGCGACAGCGGGCGGTAGATCTCGCGCAGGACCTCGCGGCTTCGCTCGTCCTCGGCGCCAACGACGACGCGGTCGGGGCGCTTGAAGTCGCCGATCGCCGCACCCTCGCGCAGGAATTCGGGGTTGCTGGCAACCGTAATGCCCTTGTCCGGGGCGACCTCGGCGACGATCCGCTCGACCTCGTCGCCGGTGCCGACGGGCACGGTCGACTTGGTGACGATGACCGCGGGCTTGGTCAGCGCCGCGGCGACTTCGCGCACCGCGGCGAAGACATAGCTCAAATCCGCATGCCCGTCGCCGCGGCGGCTCGGCGTGCCGACCGCGATGAACACGGCGTCGGCATCCCTCACGCCTTCGGCCAAGTCAGTGGTGAAGGTGAGGCGCCCGGCACGGACGTTGGCCGATACCAGTTCGGCCAGACCGGGCTCGTAGATCGGCATGACGTTGTCATGCAGCGCGGCGATCTTCTTGGCGTCCTTGTCGACGCACACGACCTCGTGCCCGAAATCCGAGAAACAGGCCCCGGACACCAGCCCGACATACCCCGTTCCGATCATCGTGATGCGCAAGATACCGAACCCCTATCGTAGATCACGCCGCCCCTAGCGGCGATGGCCCGAACAGGAAAGGGCGTGCCGGTCCGGGGAGACAGGCACGCCCTTTGACGAGGATAGGCTAAGGGCCGGTTACAGCTTGATGCGCGCCCCGACAAGGATGGTGCGGCCGAAGTGGTTGTTCTCGTAATTCCGCTGGGCGTCGAGATCGGTGTAGCGATAGCGATATTCGTCGGTCAGGTTGACGCCTTCGACCGACACCTCGACCCAGTCGGTCAGCTTGTAGCGCACCGATGCATCGATGTTCAGCGTGTCGCCATAGCCTTCGAACACGTTACCGGTCGCCGAATTGGCATCGACCCAGCCCTTGCGGAACGCACCGCTGACGCGGGCCGAGAACTTCCTGTCTTCATAGTACAAGGTGCCGTTCACCGCGCGGCGCGACAGGCCGAACAAGGTGGTCGTGCGGTCGGCTTGAACGTTGGGGCCCAGGTTGCAGACGCCGGCGGTCGCCGTCGGCACGCAGGCATTCACGATCGGCCCGTTGACGCGGTAGGTCGCATCGGAATCGATCAGCGTCGCGTTCACGATGCCGCCGAAGTTGCGCAGCACGCCGGGCAGGAAGGTGAAGGGCAGCTGCAGCGACACCTCGACACCCTTCAACGAAGCGCCGGTGCCGTTGGTCACCGTGCTGATGTTCCATTCGCGCCCTTCGGGATTGATCGCGGCGGGCGACGATGGCGGAATGATCGAGGTTGGCAGGCCGGTCGACGCGAAGCTGCCGGTGCGGGTCACGCCGATCGGGAAGCTTTCGACGTCCTTCTTGAACAGCGCGACCGAGAAGATCGATTGCGGCGCGAAATACCATTCGGCCGCAAGGTCGAACGCGGTCGCGCGGAACGGCAGCAGGAAGGGGTTGCCGAAGCTGATGTTGTAATTGAACCCGTCGACCGACCCGCCGGGCGTGAGATTGGCCAGCGCCGGGCGCGTGATGACGCGGGCGATCGCGCCGCGCAGGATGATGTCGCGGTGCGGGAACAGCGCGATGTTCATCGACGGCAGCCAGTCGTCATAGCTGCGCGTGACCGTCACCGGCGTCCCGCTCGACAGGCCCGAGCTCGACTGGTCGGTGTGGACATAGCGTACGCCGCCGTTCGCGGCATAGCGCAGGCCGGCGAGTTCCCCCTTCACGTCGACCTGGAAGTAACCGCCCGTCACCTTTTCGACGACGCTGCGCGTGTTGCCGGCATCGACCGTCAGCGCGCGGCTGTAGAGTTTGGTGAAATCGGCCGACTTCTGCAGGTCGGGGATCAGGAACTGGGTGGTCGTGCCGCTCGGCTGCCCGGCTTTGCCCAGCGTGAACAGTTCGCCCAGATTGGCGGCGGGAAAACCGTAGATGGCGGTCGGGCCGAACAGGCTCGACGCCGAACAGGTCAGCGTGCCGAGCACGCGGTCGACGCCGCCATTGCCGCAGACGACCGTGTCGCGCGTGAAGGCGGTCGAATCGAACCCGAACCGGCGATAGACCGCGCCCGCCTTCAGCGTGAAGGCGTCGGGCACCACGTCCCATTCGGTGCGGAATTGTGCGGTCCGGAACCGGTTGGTGACGTTCGACGGGCGGTCGCGGATTTCGGCCAGCTGAAAATTGGCCGGATCCGTCACGCTCGTGCCGAACGTCAGCTTCGGGAATTGCATGTTCGAATAATCGAAGCTGTACCCCTGCGCGTCGCGATCGTCGAAGACGAAGGTCGTCTCGACCGGCACGTCGGCGTTCGACTTCGACACGCCGCCCAGGACCGTGAAGCGCAGTCGGTCGGTCACGTCCTGGTCCCAGCTGCCGCCGACCTGGTAGAATTCGGTCTTCGAGCGCTTCAGAAAATGTTCGGTGCGGACCCAGGCGTCGTTGAGCGTCGCCGAGATCATCGTCTTGTTCGCGTCATAGACCGGGTTGATCAGGTCGATCGAGCGTTCGTTGGAGCGCAGCAGCACTTCGCCCCACTTTTCCTCGCGGTCCTCCTTGAAGCGCGAATAGAGACCGTCGATCGACACCTTGGTCCGGTCGGACGGTGCCCATTGCACGCTGCCGGTGATGCCGAGGCGCTCGCGATCGTGGCCGACTTCGCCATAGCGCGGGATGCGCGGGTGGAAGCTCAGCGCCGCAGTGTCGCATGCCGCCGACGGGCGATACACGCCGCCGGCATTGGCCTGCGCCGCGGTGTTGGTCGCGCTCGCCTGGAAGCAGGGCGTGCCGTTGACCGAATCGAACCGCGCCTGGCTCCAGCGCACCGTGTTGTTGCCCAGTTCCAGCGTGTCGGTCTTCTGGTACGCCGCCGACACCGCGACGCCGAAGGTGCCCGACGGCGACTTCCAGCTCAGCAGCCCGGCGAGACGCGGTCCCCAGGTCTTGGCCAGGTCGTTGTATGAGCCGAGTGCCGAGGCGACGAAGGTCACGCCGCTCTTGCCGCCCAGCGGATTGCCGGTGTTGAGGTCGACGACGGCGCCCAGCGAGCCTTCGTCGAGCGACGCTTCCGCGGTCTTGTGGACGACGATGGAGTTGAACAGTTCGGACGCGAACACGTTGAAATCGAACGCTCGATCGCGATTGGAGGCAGCGCCGTCATGGCTGGTCGCGATGGTTTCCAGTCCGTTCACGCGGACGCGCGTGAATTGCGACCCGAGACCGCGCACGGTGATCGCGCGGCCTTCGCCGCCGTCGCGCTGGATCGAGATGCCCGGGACACGCTGGAGCGATTCGGCGAGGTTCTGGTCGGGGAACTTGGCGATGTCCTCGGCAACGATCGCATCGACCGCGCTAACCGACTGACGCTTCACGTCCAGCGCAGCGTCGAGCGAGGCACGAAAGCCGGTGACCACGATGTCTTCGGCTGCCGCATCGCTCTCCGGCGCGGGCGTCGTTGTGCCGGTGGTCTGCGCGTCCGTCGCCTGCGCGTATGCCGGGCTGGCGAGCGCGAGCGTCAGCGCAGCGGTCGAGACGGTGCCGAGTGTGCGAAACAGTGCCATTGTCATCCTCCCAGTATCGACCCGTCGATGACGGACCTCTTCTTCTGACACCGGTAGCGATATCTGCTGCCGCCGGTGTTCCCCGTGCCGATACGTTGCCGGCCTGACGGAGGAGGGAAGGGTGCGGCCCGAGGGCGCACGCGATTTACCAGTCCCTCTCCCGACGCCCGCGGTGTTCGCGATCCGTCGCCGGCCCTTGTCTTTTGTGGAAACCGGTGTCAATTCTCGTGTTTGAAGCCACGGCGGGAGCGTGTCAAGCTCGTCGGGCAGAGAGAGGGACTGGAATGCGCGTACCGATGATCCTTGGCCTAGCGACGACGATCACGCTGGCGATGGGCGGCCTGTCGACGGCGCCGGCGCAAGTGGCGGCGCCGACGGCGGCCACCGCGCCGCTTGCCTTCCCGGGGGCCGTCGGCCCCGCCGCCCGGACGCCGGGCGGCCGCGGGGGACGGATCATTCGCGTCACCAATCTCAACGCCGATGGCCCCGGCAGCTTCAAGGCGGCGCTTGATGCCAAGGGCCCGCGGATCATCGTGTTCGAGGTCGGCGGGGTGATCGACATGGGGCTGAAGAGCTGGACGATCACCGAGCCGTTCGTCACCATCGCCGGCCAGACCGCGCCGTCCCCCGGCATCACGCTCATCCGGGGCGGGATCGACGTGAAGGCGCACGACGTCATCCTGCGCCACATCCGCGTGCGCACCGGCGCCAGCGGCCAGGCCAAGCGCTCCGGCTGGGAAGCCGATGCCTTCTCCACCGTCGGCGCGTACAACGTGATCGTCGACCACTGCACGTTCAGCTGGGCGGTCGACGAGAATATGTCCGCCAGCGGCCCGCGCTTTACCGGAAAGACGGTAGAGGAGTGGCGCCGTGGCACCAGCCATAACATCACGTTCCAGTATAACGCCGCCTATGAAGGGCTCGCCGACAGTTCGCATCCCAAGGGCGAGCATTCGAAGGGGTCGCTGATCCACGACAATGCGACCGGCATTACCATCTGGCGCAACCTCTATGCGCATAACGTCGAGCGAAGCGCGCTGTTCAAGGGCGGCGCGCAGGGCGTGTTCGTCAACAACCTGATCTACGACGCCGGCAAGCGCGCGCTCCACTATAATCTGATGGCCCTGGAGTGGGAGGGGCATCCCTATGTCACCGGCGAGCTGAGCGCGGTCGGCAACGTCTATCGCGGTGGGCCGTCGACCGACGGGCGGGTGCCGTTCCTGATGCTTGGCGGCGACGGGGATCTACGCTACCACGCTCGCGACAATATCGCGGTCGACAAGTACGGCGAGCCGCTGCCGATGTTCGGCCGCTATGGTGAGACGCGCGCGAAGCTGATCGAGGTCGCCAAACCCGTCGTCTGGGTGCCGGGCCTGCCGGTGCTGAATGCGCGCGACGTCGAAACGCATGTGCTGGCCAATGCGGGTGCCCGGCCCTGGGACCGCGATGCGGACGACATTCGCGTCTTCTTCTTCGTCGCCGAGGGTCGCGGTGCGATCATCAACGACGAAACGGAGGTCAGCGCCTATCCCGCGTTCAAGCCGACGCGCGCGCCCTTCGTCGAGGCCGACTGGAACCTCGACACGATGGAGCCCAGGTCCGGCCGCTATCCAGGCCAGACCCGCGACGTGCCGCAGGAACATCTGTCGGTACGCGACGCTGCGATGCGAAAATGAACCCAAATCCTCCGATGTGAGGGGAGGTGGCGCGCATCAGCGCGACGGAGGGGTGTCCCCGCTATCCGGAAAGGGTGACACCCCTCCCATCAGGCCTGCGGCCTGCCACCTCCCCGTGCAGGGGAGGAAATGAAAACCGGAAGGCCGAACATCATGCTTCTCCTCGCCCTCCTCCTCCAGACGGCTCCGCCGATGATGGTCGTCGACGAAAAGGATGTGCGCACCCGCGAACCCGTGCCGCACGGCAACATCGGCATGAGCACCGCCTGGCGGATCACCGACGCGGTGCCGGGACGGAACTTCGAATTCCGGCGCCGTGCACTCGACAAGGGCGCTGCGATCGGCCTGCATGTCCTGTCCCATGACGAGGTCTATTACGTCTTGTCGGGGGAGGGCGAAGTGGAGAGCGACGGCACGAAACGTCGCCTCGGCCCGGGCATGACCGCCTATCTCTTCGAAGGTGCCAATGTCGGCATCCGCCAGACGGGCGCAAAGCCCTTGTCGCTGATCGTGGCCTATCCGCTGAAGTCACGCGTTCCGGTGAAGTGACCGACCCGCCCCGAACGCCCGATGACCGCTACATCGTCGTCGACGAAACGCTGTGGCGTGCGACCCGCCCCGATCTGGGCGAGGCGGAGCGCGAGACGCTGGTCAAGCAACTGATGGCCGCCCGCCGCGCAGTCGGACAGGCGAAGACCGACGCCGCGGTAAAGGCGGCCCGTGCGGAGGTGAAGGCGGCAAAGATCGCATTGGGGGAGCGCGGTCCGGCATGGTGGGACGACGGCACGCCCGATTACAATCGGCGTAAGGTGAAGGATACGCCCTACGCGGAATGGTGGTCGAAGCGGACGTAAAAGCGCTTTCCAGTGCTGCGGGAGCGGCTTAGCCTATGTTCATGACGCGATACCTCCGCCCGCTGGCCATCGTTCTGTCGACGCTTGCCTCCGTTCCGGCCCATGCCGAATGGCACGAGGCGAAAAGCGATCATTTCCGGATCTATGCCGATGCGCCGGAGGCATGGGTGCGACGCTATGCCGACCGGCTGGAACGGTTCGACGCGACGATGCGGATCGTCCGCAACGTGCCCAGCCAGCCCAGCGACCTTGCCAATCCGGTGACCGTCTATGTCGTGCCCGACGTCGATGCGATCCAGGCGCTCTATTCGCGCAAGGCCAACATGGTTGCCGGCTTCTACGTGCCGCGTATGGCCAGCGTTGCCTATGTTCCGCGCGAGAGCCGCGGTCGGGCCGGGAGCGGGGACGCAACGCTGTTTCACGAATATGCGCATCATATCATGTTTCGTGCGACGCGGATCGGCCTGCCGAAATGGTATGCGGAGGGGTTTGCCGAGGTCTTTTCCGCAGCCTTGATCGCCGATGACGGGCGGGTCGACGTCGGTCGTCAGGCAGGGCACCGCGCGCCGACACTGTTGAACGCCCAATCGCTTCCGATCGAAAAGCTGCTGAGCGGCGACGACAATGGCAATGGCGACCTGTTCTATGGTCGCGCCTGGCTGCTGACCCACATGCTGACCTTCGACAAGAGTCGTGCGGGGCAAGTCACCAAATATCTGACCCTGCTATCGGGCGGCACGCCCAACTTGGAGGCCGCGCAGCAGGCGTTCGGCGACTTGCGTGCGCTGGACCGCGCGATGGACAGCTATATGGCGCGGCCGCTCACCTACACCTCCTTCAACGCCGACCGCGTGAAGCCCGGGCCGATCGTCGTCCGGGCGCTGTCCGCGGGGGAGGCGGCGATGATGCCGATCCGGCTGCGATCGGATCGCGGGGTCAAAAAGGCCGAAGCGCCGGCGATTGTCGGCGATGCGCGGCAACTCGCAGGGCCGTTCGCCACCGATCCTGGCGCGCAGACCGCGCTGGCCGAAGCGGAATTCGACGCCGGTAACGACGCGCAGGCGGATGCCGCTGCCGACCGTGCGCTGGCGATCGATGCGAGCAATATCGACGCCCTGCTCTACAAGGGACATGTCGCACAGCGCCGTGCGGTCGATGCCAAGGCCACCGATGCCGCGACGTGGAAGGTGGTGCGCAGCTGGTACAGCAAGGCCGCGACCGCCCGCCCGGATGCGGCCGAGCCACTGGCCGCCTTTTACAGCACCTACGGAAAGCAGGGGATCGCGCCGACCGCGAATGCGTCTGCGGCACTGCTCAAGGCGTTTGAAAACGCGCCGCAGGACCCTAATCTGCGGTTCGCCGCCGCGCGCGAAATGCTGCGGTTGGGGCAAGTGTCACAAGCACGCCAGGCGCTGATTCCGCTGGCGTTCAACCCCCATGCCCAGGCGAAGACCAACTTTGCGCTGCAACTCGTAAAGATGATCGACGCCGGCGAGCCGGCAGAAAAGGTTGCGGCCGCTGTGCCCGCGAAGCCGGACGACGACGACGATACCGATTGAGCTGCGTCACGTCCCCGGCTGGATATAGGGCGCGCGGGCGAACAGTTCGCGTTGCCAGCCGCGGGGATCGTTCTGTACCTGGCTGGTCGCGTCGAAGATCATCGTCGCGCGGGTCTTTAGGTCATAGCGGGGCCAGCGCGCGTCGGGCACGCCGGTCTGTGCGAAAGCGACGAACCGGTCCTGCATCGCCTTGCTCGCCGCCCGCGCGTCCGCCCCGGTGCCGGTTTGCGACCCCGGCCGGTCGAGCGTGCCGAGCACCAGCGGGATGTCCATCGTGTGGAACGCGCCGCGGCGTGGGTCGGTGCGGCTGGCGAAATCGACCTGGTAGACCCAGGCGGGCACGCCTGCACGGGCGCGCGCCTCCGCCTCGATCACCTGGCCCGGCCAGCTGCGGCCGGCGGTCGTGGCGTCGTAGAACACGTCCATCGGCGTCATCCGCGGAAAACGCTCGCGATATTGCGCGACGATCCATTCGGGCGGAAGGTCGATGCGCAACTCGGGCGCCATGCGGTCGGGCAGCGTGTCCCAGCTGAGCCCGCGCAGCTTGGCGCTGTCCGGGTCGATGAAGGCCCCCGTCTCGCGCGCTGTATTGCCCAGGATCAGCGGGACGGCATTGCCAATCGGGTTGGCGTCAGGCCAGAAGGGGTGGCGGGTCAACCACCGCATGTCGAGCACCGGACCCATATAGACCCCGCCGCCCAGAATCGGGTCGGTCGCCGACAGCCCGTCGATCAGCCGTTCGACCGGCATCGTCAGCAAGGGCGACAGGTCGCTATCCTTCACCCCCAGCTTGCCAAGGTAGGCGCGCGCGCGGGCAGTGGCGTTCATCGGACCGGACGCGGTGACCTGCTGTCCGCTCATCGTCGCGGCGCGGTGGAACAGGCCCCGCGCGGCGGGGGTGCCCATCAGCGTGGCGATCTTCGCGCCGCCGCCCGACTGGCCGAACACCATCACCCGGTTCGGATCGCCGCCGAAGCTCGCGATATTGTCGCGCACCCACTGAAGCGCGAGGATCAGGTCGAGCTGCCCGGCATTGCCGCTGTCGGGGAACCGCGGGTCGAGCCGCGCGAGGTAGAGGTAACCGAGGGCGTTCAGCCGGTGGTTGACGGTCACGACCACCACATCGCCCTGCGCCGCCAAAGGCTGGCCGTCGTGCAGCGGATCGACCGCGCTGCCGTTCGAATAGGCGCCGCCATGAATGTAGACCATGACCGGCTTGCCCACTCTCGCATCGGGCTCGGCGGTCCAAATGTTGAGATAGAGACAATCCTCCGACGTCGGGGCGATCTTGCTCGACTGCGGACAGGACGGACCGAACGCGGTCGCGGGCGTTGTGCCGATGGGGAGGTAGGGCTTCGGCGCGCGGAAGCGCTCGGCAGTGCCGTAGCGGATGCCCTTGAACGCGTGGACGCCGCCTTCGATCGCGCCGGTCCAGCGACGGGGACGGCGCTGGGCGGCCAGCGGCGGGGTAGCCGCGAGCGCCAGGCCTGCGCCGACGAAAGTGCGTCGATCCATCATCCTCTCCCTTCCCAACGCTTATGGCGGCGGGCCCCTTCCCTTTCCCGGCGGGAGAGGGAGGGAGCGGCGCAGCCGCGGAAGGGTGGGGGCGACGCGATCATCGCCGAACGTCGAACCCACCCTCAAAGAACCCGTCGATATCGGCTTGTCGGAACAGGCTGAGATCACCCGGCAGCGAATGCTTGAGCGCGGTGAGCGCCAGACCCGTCCGCGCGACGTCCTCTAGCGCCAACCCCTGCCGCAAACCGTGCAGGATGCCGCTGGCGAAGGCATCGCCCGCACCGATCCGGTCGACGATCCCGGTAATCAGCGCTTCCTCGGTCTGCAGCCCGCGTTCGCGGGTGTCGACGCGGGCGGACACGCGGTTGCGGTCGGCGTCGTCGGCGTGCCGCGCGGTCGAGGCGATGAATTGCAGCTTGGGGAAATGCGCGAAGGCGGCCTCCGCTGCTTCACGACGCCGCTCCGGCCCGTCGCCGTGGAAGGTTTCGCCGAGCAGCAGCGAGACGTCGCGGTGGTTGCCGAACAGGACGTCGGCATGGGCGATCAGCTTGGTCAGCGTCTCGCGGGGCGAACTGTCCCATGCGTCCCACAGCCGCGCGCGGTAATTGCCGTCGAACGACACCGGCACGCCCAGTCGCGTTGCCGCCTGCGCCGCGGCGATCGCCGCCTCGGTGCCGTTCGGCCCCAGCGCCGGCGTGATGCCCGACAGGTGCAGCCGGTCGGCACCGGCTAGCAGCGTATCCCAGTCCCAGGCATCGGCGGGCGCGGTGGCGAAGGCCGAATGGGCGCGGTCGTACAACACGTCGGTCGGGCGGAAGCCGGCGCCGGTGGTCGCGAAGTAGAAACCCATCCGCCCGTCGCGACGCTGGATGTGGCGCGTATCGACGCCGAACCCGCGCAACGTCGTGATCGCGGCATCGCCCAGGCCGTTGGCGGGCAGGGCGCTGACGATGGCGGTGTCGTGGCCCAGGCGGGCGAGCTGGGTGACGACATTCGCTTCGGCGCCTGCGACCCACACGTCGAGTTTCGGCGTCTGAAGCAACAGCTCGCGCCCCGGCGGCGACATCCGCAGCATGATTTCGCCGAAGGCTACGAACCTGCCCATTGCCACCCCTCCATTGTCGTCATCCCCGCGGAGGCGGGGATCAATTCTGGCTGAAGTTCGTGAGTCTCAGGTCATTCAGCGGCGATTGATCCCTGCCTTCGCGGGGATGACGTTATAACCTTGTCAGCGCGCCAGCCAGCCGCCGTCGACCGCCAGAATATGTCCTTGGACGTAATCCGCCGCGCGGCTCGCCAGGAACACCGCCGCTCCGCCCAAGTCGCTCGGGTCACCCCAGCGGCCCGCCGGGATGCGGTCGACGATCGCCTTGTTACGGACCTCGTCCGCCTGCAGCGCGGCGGTGTTGTTCGTCGCGATATAGCCCGGCGCGATGGCGTTCACGTTGACGCCCCTGGTCGCCCATTCATTGGCCAGCAGCTTGGTAACGCCCGCGATGCCTGACTTGGACGCAGCGTAGCTCGGCACGCGGATGCCGCCCTGGAAGGTCAACATCGAGGCGATGTTGATGATCTTGCCGCCGCCATTCGCGATCATGTGCTTGCCCGCCGCCTGGCACAGGAAGAACACCGACTTCAGATTGGTGTCGACGACCGCGTCCCAATCCTCCTCGGTGAAGTCGACCGCGTCCGCGCGGCGGATGATGCCGGCGTTGTTGACCAGGATGTGGAGGCCGCCCAGCTTCTCGACCGTCTCGTCGACCACGCGCTGCACGGGCTCGATCGTCGACAGATCGGCCGACACGATCTCGGCCTTGCGGCCCATCGCGCGGACCTGTTCGACGGTATCGGTCGCGGCCGAGCGGCCGACGGCGGCGATGTCGGCGCCCGCGGCGGCGAGCGCCAGCGCGATCGCCTGGCCGATGCCGGTGTTCGCACCGGTGACGACCGCGACGCGGCCCGTAAGGTCGAAGGGATTCATGTCACTTCCTTGCGTCATCCCCGCGAAGGCGGGGATCCAGAGTCACGAGCGAGCCGCGTGGGGCCCTGGAACCCCGCCTTCGCGGGGATGGCGTATCGGCTTCGCCTCACGCCAGCTGGCAGATGTCCAGCACGTTCATGTCGGTGTAATCCTGGTTCTCACCGGCCATCGCCCAGATGAACGCATAGGCCTTGGTGCCGGCGCCCATATGGATCGACCACGGCGGCGAAATGATCGATTCCTCGTTCGCGACGACGATGTGCCGCGTCGCTTCGCCTTCGCCCATGAAGTGCATCACGCGGTCGGTGTCGACATTGTCGAGCTCGAAGTAGAAATAGATTTCGCTGCGGCGCTCGTGGATGTGCGGGGGCATCGTGTTCCACACGCTGCCCGGCTTCAGCACGGTCAGGCCCATCACCAGCTGCGCCGAATCGCACACGCCCGGGATGACCAGCTGATAGATGCTGCGCTCGTTCGATTCCTCCAGGCTGCCGCGGTCGAGCCGGTTGGCGTCGGCAATCGACAGCTTGCGGGTCTGGAACGCCTTATGCGCCGGGCACGACGCGAGGTAGAAGCGGGCGCCGTCGCCCGAAAACTGGACGTCCTTCGCGCCCATCGTGACGTACAGGCAATCCTTGTTGCCCAGCTCGAAGCTTTCGCCATCGACGGTCACGGTGCCGGTCGCCTGGCCGACGTTGACGATCGCCAGCTCGCGACGCTCGAGGAAGGGGTGGCCCTTGGCCGATGCCGGCTCTTCCTGGTCGGGCAGCTTGACCGACCCGGTCGCGACCGCGACGCCGCCGATCACGAAACGGTCGGCATGGGTATAGTTCAGCACGCATTCGCCGTCGCGGAACAGACCCTGGATCAGATAGCGGTCACGCAGTTCGTCGTTCGAGACGCACTCCATCATGTCGGGGTGGGTGGCGTAATAGGTGCGGTCGAACATGACGGGGCTCTCCGAAAAAGATCGCGGTTCTGGTAACCGGTGTCAGGGTGTAACTCAAGCGCCGCGCCGGCGATGCGGCGTGTGCGCAGATGATGCGATAGGCATCCATATGCTGGTATCGTGAAAATGCAACGACGGTGCGTCGATACGGATATGTCGGGTATTCGAAGGTTGAGAGATTGGCGTTCCCCGGCGAAGGCCGGCCCAGGTGCGAGCGGTCGCCGATTAGTTCAAACAGGTGGCAACGGGACCCCGGCCTTCGCCGGGGACGCCAGTGACATCATGCGCCGCTGGCCGAACCTTACCGCCGCGGCGCGCGACCGGCGAAGGTGACCAGGCTCTCCGCCCCGTCCGCGCCGACCGCGGCGACTCCGACGAAGTGATCGTCGACCGGCACCTCCTTCAACACCGTCGTCGTCGCGCCCGTCACCGTCCGCGCGTCCTGCCACGTCTGCGCGTCGTTGCGTCGCCACACGACCTTGTACGCCGTGGCACCCGGCACCGGCGCCCAGCTGACCGTCGTATCGCGCGACAGCGCACCGGCGATCGTCACGCCCATCGGCGCCGCCGGCGCGGCGGCGAGCTGGCCGAGCGCGGAGATGTTCACCGCAGCGACCTTCGCCAGATAGTCGAAGTCCATCGCTTCGGGCAGATCGCCGTACTCGCGGCCGTTTTCGGTGCGGACGTTCTGGTGCTGGCGATCCCAGTTCTCGCCGCCTGACGTGAATCGCACCGCCGGATAGCCGAGCGCCAGGAACGGTTCGTGATCCCCGCCACGACCGAAGCGGTCCGGGCGGCGGTCGACGAAGACGTCGAACTTGCCCGGCAGGGCGTCGGCGACCTTGTCTATGTATTTCGCGAGCGCGCGGCTGGGGCCGTCGTCCTCGCTGCCGTCCATCCGCCGCGTCATCTGGTCGACCAGGCTGTCGGCGGCGCGCACGCCTTCGGAGAAGACGCGGACGCGGTCGCCGGTCCTCACGCCGCCCTGGCTGATCGCATTGCCGACGATGTCGTTGTTCAGCATCGCGCTGACCTGCCACCCGCGCGCCTTGACCGTATCGGCGAGCAGCGTCGCGCCCCACAGGCCCTGTTCCTCGCCCGAGAACACGGCATAGATGATCGTCGCGGCGAACTTTTTCTTCGACAGGATGCGCGCCGCCTCCAGCACCACCGCCACGCCCGAGGCGTCGTCGTTGGCGCCCGGCGCGTCGGAGGTGAAGTCCATCACGTCGCTCGGCATCGAATCGATGTGCCCGCCGATGATGACGACGCGGTTCGGGTCGGTGCCTGGCTGGATCCCCAGCACATCCTCGATGATGACGCCATTCGGCGCGCGCGGGCCGGTGAAGCGCCGCGACAGCCGCTCGACCGTCAGGCAGCCGTTGCAGCCGGCGGCGATCTTTCGAAACTCGGCCGCGGCCCAATCGCGTGCCGCGCCGATCCCGCGCTTCGGATCGGTCGTCGACGACAGCGAATGCCGCGTCCCGAAACCGGCAAGCGTGCGCACCGTCGCCTCCAGCCGGCCGGGGGAGGGGCGGTCCTGCGCGACGGCAGGTAACGGAGCGAGAACGGCGGCGAGCGCGAGCATGTGACGGATCATGGGCCAGGGTTGTTGCCGAGTTTGCGTTGCGGCTCAAGGGGATGCGGCGAGCGGGGACGGCCGCGTCCTCTGTGCGCGCGCGACGGGGGGGGCGCGCGACGCCAGCGGGGCTCGCAGAGTCCGTGCCCAGCGACCATATCCCAATCCCCATCCCCAAGCGTTGGTCCAGGATGCCCCTGCCTACCGCCCTCGCCAAAGCCCTGAAGTCCCGCATCGTCGGCGAGGTTCGCGGCGCCATCAACGGCACGCCGGCGCCCCCGACGCCGATCAACCCACGAAACCTGCCCGGCTATTTCCCCGAAGGCAGCGTCATCCGTCGCGTCCATGGCGATCCGACCGCAATGCTGATCGGCGGAGTCACCGCCCTGCTACTCCAGATGCTTCATCCGAAGGTACTGGCGGGAGTGTGGGATCACTCCAACTTCCGCGCCGACATGCGGGGTCGCCTGCACCGGACCGCGCGGTTCATCGCCGTGACGACCTATGGCGCGCGCGAGGATGCCGATGCGATCGTCGCCCGGGTGAACCAGATCCACCGCGTGGTCGCAGGCACGCTGCCGGACGGTACGCCGTATCGCGCCGACGATCCGCACCTGCTCGCCTGGGTGCATGTCAGCGAAAGCCTTGCCTTTCTCGCCGCCTGGCAACGCTATGGTCGCACGCCACTGACCGCCGAGGAGCAGGACGTCTATTTCGCCGAATTCGCGGTGCTGGCCGAACGGCTCGGCACCGATCCCGTCCCGCGCAGCCGCGTAGAGGCCGAGGCGCTCGTGGCTGCCATGCGCCCCGAGCTGCGCGTCGATCACCGCACGCGCGAGGTTGCCCGTTTCGTGCTCGACCAACCCGCCCCCAGCCGCGCGGCGGCGCCGGTCCAGGCGCTGACCTTTCAGGCCGCGGTCGACCTGTTGCCGCCCTGGGCGCAAGCGATGCACGGCGTCGGCGTGGGGGCGAAGGCGCCGCTCATCCGCACCGGTGCGCGCACCGTGGCCGGTGCCGTGCGCTGGGCGTTCGGTTAGTCGATGGCGGATGTGCGCATGCCGTTTCCGCCGCCCTCGACTATTCTGTATCCGCAGTGGCGTAATGAGGATCGGGCACGACAGGTACTGCCGCCGTCCTGGTTGGGTCGGGGTCTTCGCACACCGGCGGCATCGACGCAGCTGACAGTCGGGCGTCACGCATTCATTGAAAAACGCGGGATCGGCGTTGCTTGCAAGCGGCTGATCTTGCGCGTCGCTACCTGACGCCAGGCTTCACTCCCGCGGCGCTGCGACGCTCGCGCGGCGGATCAGCGTCGACAGGAACAGCGAAGGTTCCTCCGCCTCGTCCTCGCCCTCGATCGTTCCGGCGAGCAACTTCGATGCGGCGGCGCGCGCCATCGGGATGATCGGCCAGCGCACCGTGGTCAGCGGCGGCCACATGTGCGTCGCGGTGGCGGTGTCGTCGAAGCCGACGATCGACAGGTCCTCCGGCACCGACAGGCCGCGTTGCCGGGCCGCCTGGACGACCCCTGCGGCCATTTCGTCGTTCGAACTGACGATCGCGGTCGGGCGCGGGCTGGCATCGAGCAGCCGGTCACCCGCGGCCACCCCGCTTTCGAAGCGATAGGTGCCTTCGACGATCAGGCTGCGCGGCACCTTCAGCCCCGCCTCCTCCATCGCCATTTCGAAGCCGGCGCGGCGCTCGGCGGCGGAGCGGAAGCCGTGCGGGCCCTGGACCAGTCCGATGCGGCGGTGCCCAGCCTCGATCAGGTGGCGCGTCGCGGCGGCCACCGCCTCGCGGTCGTTGGAGGCGACGGCGTGATCGTCGTCGTCCAGCTTGGCCGAACCCATCCGGACATAGCGCGCGCCCGCCTCCCGGCATACGCGGGCCAGCGCGTCGTTCTCGCTGATCGGCGGCAGCAGCATCACCCCGAACAGGCGCTGGCGCTCCAGAAAGCCGCGAATATCCTCCAGCATCGTCGGCGATCCGCGGTCGACGGGCCGCACGACCAGCGCGAAATCGGTGTCACGAATCGCTTCCAATATGCCTTGCTGCACGCCCAGCACCATCTGCGCATTGGGATTGTCGTGAATCAGGCCGATCAGGAAATTGCGCCGCAACGCCAGCGCGCGAGCCTGGGGGTTGGGGACGTAACCCAGTTCCTCGATGACCTTTTCGACCTTGGCCCGCGTCTCGTCGTTCAGCAGCGACGATCGGTTGATGACCCGGCTGACGGTCTTTTTGGAAACGCCCGCGATCCGCGCGACGTCGTTGATCGTGGCCTTGCCCTCGCTCTTCATAGCGCATGGTGTAGCGAGCCCGGGGACCGAGCGGAAGCGTTTCGGCCCTTGTCGTTGACACCGGTTTCCCTTAAGCCGGGTCAAAGCACGAAAGTTTTGGTGAGGGGGTTCGCTTGGCAGACACCGGTTTCAGCGCGGCCGAGGATATCGCGCGGGCGTTCGTCGGTGCGCGCCGCGAGGGGCGGGCGATGACTGTCTATCCCGGCCCGGCTCCCGAGACGCTTGGCCAAGCCTATGAAGTGCAGGACGCCGCTTTGCGCCAGGACGGCCGCACGGTCGGGGGGTGGAAGCTGGGCAAGATCAACCCGCCGCATTCGGATCGCCTGGGCGCGAACCGGCTCGCAGGGCCGATCTTCACCGACCAGATCGTGACCGCGACAGACGGCGCGTCGGTCGACATGCGCATCTTCCGCGACGGCTTCGGCGCGGCGGAGGCGGAATATCTGCTGCGTATCGGCACGGCGCCGGACCCCCGGAAGTCGGACTATACCATCGAAACCGCGCTGCCGCTGATCGATGCCGTCCATGCCGGGATCGAAGTTGCCTCCTCGCCCTATCCCGGCATCAACGCCGACGGGCCGCCGGTGACGGTATCCGATTACGGTAATAACAACGGGCTGGTGATCGGCGACGCGATCCAGGGCTGGCAGGACGGCGATGTCAACGCCTGGCGCGTCGAGCTGCTGATCAACGGCGACGTCATCGGCAGCGCGCGCGCCGCCGACATGCTCGACGGCCCGTTCGGCGCCGCCGCCTTCCTGTTCAACCTTGCTGCCCGCCGCGGTATCGCGCTGCAGGCCGGCCAGTGGATTTCCAGCGGCGCCGTCACCGGCGTGCATCCGGTCGAGATCGGCGATACCGTCGAGGCGAGGTTCGACGGGCGCTACCCCGTGCACTGCACGATCACCGGCTGAGATAGAACGGGCACAAGCCCGACGACGAGAGGGTTCATCAGATGGCAACCGACGCAAGCATTCCTCAGGCCGCGACGGAACGCGTCGGCCGCTATCGCTGGGTCATCGTCGCGATGTTGTTCGCGGCGACGGCGATTAACTATGTCGATCGCCAGATGATCGGCGTGCTGAAGCCCACGCTGAAGGGCGAGTTCGGCTGGAGCGAAAGCGACTTCGCCGCGATCGTCTTCTGGTTCCAGGTCGCCTATGCGATCGGCTACATCGGCTTCGGCAAGATCGTCGACGCGGTCGGTGCGCGTGCGGGCTATACGATCGCGATCATCATCTGGACGATCAGCCACATGGCGCACGGCCTGGCGACGTCGATCACGACCTTCGCCATGGCGCGTTTCGGTCTGGGCATCGGTGAATCGGGGAATTTTCCCGCCGGCATCAAGGCGGTGACCGACTGGTTCCCGCAGAAGGAACGCGCCTACGCGATTGGCCTGTTCAACGCGGGCGCCAACGTCGGCGCCATCATCACGCCGTTGCTCGTGCCGTGGCTGGTGCTGATGTTCGACTGGCGCGTCGCATTCTACGTCACGGGCATCTTCGGCATCGTCTGGCTGATCATATGGTGGGCGATCTATCGCCACCCGAGCGAACACCCGCGCGTGTCCACGCCCGAACTCGAATATATCCAGCAGGACCCGGTCGATCCGGTCACCCCGCTGACCTGGGGTCAGGTGCTGCGCGTCAAGGAAACCTGGGCGTTCGCGCTCGGCAAATTCTTCATCGACCCGATCTGGTGGTTCTTCCTTTTCTGGCTGCCAGGCTATCTGTTCGACCGGTACGACATGGATCTCAAGACCTTCGGCCTGCCGCTGGCGGCGATCTACCTGATCTCCGACGTCGGCTCGATCGCTGGAGGCTGGCTGTCGTCGAAGCTGATCGCGGCGGGCAAGACGCCCAATTTTGCGCGCAAGGTGACGATGGCGATCTGCGCGACCTGCGTGCTGCCGATCTTCTTCGCGCAGGAAATCTCCAGCGTCTGGGGCGCGGTGCTGGTCATCGGCCTGGCAACTGCGGCGCACCAGGCTTTCTCGGCCAATCTCTATGCCCTGCCGTCCGACATGTTCCCGCGCGGCGCCGTCGGGTCGGTCGTCGGCATCGGGGGCACCGTCGGCGCAATCGGCGGCATGGGGATGGCGCTGTTCACCGGCTATATCCTCGATGCGACGAACAACAATTACAGCGTGCTCTTTGCCATCGCCGGGAGTGCCTATTTCGTGGCGCTGGCGGCGGTGCATCTGCTGAGCCCGCGACTGGCACGAGTCGAGGTGCGCTGAGCGGACGAGCCCCCGGGTGTGCGGACACCCGGGGGCTCGTCACCGCGGGCGGCAGGTCCGGCAGGGGGGCGTTCGACTCCGACTGGGCTTGATAGCCTCGATCGTCAGTCCCGCCCGCGCGGGAATGGCGACGGTTGCGGCTCGGACATAACGCGCGTCGCCCTTGCCTGACCCCATCATGCCGCTATTGCCTGCAAGCGCCTGACCCGCAGGCGACAAGGGACTGCACTATGAAATGGGTCGCGGCGGAATATCACCGGTTCATCGAATGGATCGGCGACGGTACGGGCCTGCCCGACACCATCTTGCATATTCACGCGGGGATGGCCGTGTTGATGGTCGCGCGGCTGGTGACCCGACGGTCCTTTGGCAGCTTTGTCCCCTTTGCCGCCGTCGTTCTTGCCGAAGGGGCGAACGAGGTGCTCGACCGCATCAACTTCGGGTCTTGGCGCTGGGACGATACGCTCAGCGATATCGGCAATACGCTGTTCTGGCCGCTGGTCATCAGTCTGGGGGTTCGATTGCGCCCGTTGCTGCTACCCCCGGTAGAAGTCCCGATACCAGTCGACGAACCGGCCCAGGCCCTCGGCCAGCATGACGCGGGGACGATAGCCGGTGAGCGCGTGGAGCGCTGACACGTCGGCATAGGTCGCGGTGACGTCGCCTTTCTGCATCGGGCGCATGATCTTGTGCGCTGTGGCGCCCAGCGCGGACTCGAGCGTCTCGATCATTTCCATCAGCCCGACGGGATGGCTGTCCCCGATATTGAGGATGCGCGGACATTTGGGTTCGGGCGGATGGTCGAGCGCACCCAGGATGCCGTCGACGATGTCGTCGATGTAGGTGAAGTCGCGCGCCATCTTTCCCTCGCCGAACACCTCGATCGGTTGGCCCGCCAGGATCTTCTGGGTGAATCCGAAATACGCCATGTCGGGTCGGCCCCATGGCCCGTACACGGTGAAGAAGCGCAGCCCCGTCTGCGGAATCGCATACAGATGGGCGTAGGACGCACTCATCAGCTCGCAGGACCGTTTGGTCGCGGCATAGAGTGAAACGGGCGCATCGACCGCATCGGTCTCACAAAAGCCCTGACCATCCATCGGTCGGTCGCCATAAACCGAACTGGAGGACGCATAGACGAGGTGCGCGAACCCGGGGGCGTGGCGGGCTGCTTCCAACACCGACAAATGGCCGTGCAGATTGGCGTGGCTGTAGGCGAAGGGATTGTCGAGACTGTAGCGGACGCCGGCTTGCGCCGCGAGATGAACGATGCGGGTGATCCCGTGGCCAGTCACCAGCGTGGCGAGGGCAGGGGCGTCGGCGATATCCATCCGGTGCATCGCAAAGCCATCGCGGGCGACCAGGGTCGCCGCGCGTGCTTCCTTCAGCGCAGGGTCGTAGTAGGGCACGAACGAATCGACCCCGATGACCTGCTCGCCACGGTCGAGCAGTCGATGGGAGACGGCGTGGCCAACGAAGCCGGCGGCGCCGGTGACGAGGATTGGGGTGAGGGAAGGCATCGCTGCCTCTGGTAGCACAACGGCCTTATCAGTCGATTGACGCCGTCACGCCTTGAAAAAGCGGAAACTGCCTGCTAGTGGGCCGCCACTTGCCGGCGCGGACGCTGTTCGCGGCGCCGCTTATCTATCGATCCGGAGCTTTTGAGTTTTATGCAGATCATCGTTCGCGATAACAACGTCGACCAGGCCCTCCGCGCGCTCAAGAAGAAGTTGCAGCGCGAGGGCGTCTATCGCGAAATGAAGCTGCGTCGCCACTACGAGAAGCCGTCGGAAAAGCGCGCTCGCGAGCGTGCGGCCGCGGTGCGTCGCGCTCGCAAGCTGGAGCGCAAGCGCGTGGAGCGCGACGGCGCCAAGTAAGCCGTCGGCCGGGCGTGCGAGGCGGACGGCGAGTCCGCTTCGCAGCTCTCAACTTTCTCAACTTTCGCGGTCTGGCCGAGCGCCGGCCGCCTAGCAGCACTGGGCCCGCCATGTCGGTCACCGCCGTTCCGATCCCGCCGGTCAAGCGCCGCTACATCACCTTCCTGATCCTCGGCCTGCTTCTGGCAGTCGTCGGTGCGGCCGCGCTCGCCTGGCAGGCGCCCACCGATTTCCTGACCGCAAACGGGCGCAAGGCCGGGGTGGTCACCACCGCATCGGGCCTGCAGTACAAGGTGCTGAAGCCGGGGGCGGGCGCGAGGCCGACGGATACGGACGTCGCTCTGATCAGCTACATCGGCAAGCTGCCTGACGGCACGGTCTTCGATCAGAGCCAGCAGCCGACACCGATGCCGGTCGCTGGCGTCGTTCCGGGCTTCTCCGAAGTGCTGAAGCTGATGCCGAAGGGCGCGAAGTATCAGGTCTGGATCAAGCCTGAACTGGGCTATGGCGCGCCGCGCCCGGCCGGTGCCCCGCCGCTCGACGGCAAGGCCGCAGAACTCGCCAAGCAAGTGCTGGAGTTCGAAGTCGACCTGCTCGATTTCCTCCCCGAATCGGTCGTGCGGCAGATGCAGATGCAGCAGATGCAGCAAATGCAGGGTGGCGCCGGCGGCATTCCGGGCGGGGCGGCACCGGGCACCGCGCCGGCTCAGCCGGTCCGCTGAGCGACATTCCGCCTCCGTCCTCGGCGCCCGTCGCGGCGGCCGGGCCGACGACGCGGAAAGCGTTCTTCATGGGTGTATTCGTCGGCCTGATGATCGCCGCCTTCGTCGTCGTCGCGTTGTCGGCGTGGCGGAAGGGCGCAAAGCCGGCGATCGACCCCGCAGTGTCGGCGGCCTTCCTCGAAACGAATCGCGGTGTGCAGGGCGTCACCCAGACGGCGTCCGGCCTCCAATATAGTGTGCTGAAGGCCGGCAGCGGCGCCACGCCCACGCCGGGCGACCGGGTGCGAATCACCTATATCGGGCGCCTGACCGACGGAACGACCTTTGATCGCAGCGCAGCGCCCGTCGATTTCGGTGTCTCGGACGTTGTGCCCGGTTTCTCCGAAGCGCTGCAATTGATGCCCGTCGGGTCCCAATATCGTGTCTGGATCCCGCCGTCGCTTGGCTACGGTGTCCGCGGTGCCGGACCCGTTCCGCCCAATGCGGTCCTGGTGTTCGATATCGAATTGCTTGCGATCAATTGACTGGGTTCTGACGGATTGCGAACTTCGTCGCCGCCTGACGGTGAAAGGGAAGCGCCTTCTGGGCTGACGGCGCATGAAAGGCGCGTGAACGGCGATAGCAAATTGCTTGGCGCTTCGCTTCTCGATGCTGCCACTTGCTGAACACGTGTTTCGCGAGGCGTCGCCGTCGTCTCTCGACCGTCAGGACCAAAGCATCGCCCTTATTAGGGACCCTCGGGCGAAATTCGGCCTTCTTACCGAAGCCCGGTTTGCGATTTCATGCTGCAAAGCCTTGGGGGCAACCGAGGCCAGGCGCGACGCCGCGCTCACGGGTCGGCGCCAGGTCGTCATGTCCTAGGCAATTACGACGGCCCCGGCCCATTCTCAGCGCCAGCGACGTCAGATTGCGCAAGGCGACGCTTTAACGACGCATAAAAAAAAGGGCGGCTGGTTTCCCGACCACCCTCTTTTCGTCAAACTGTCGTCAGACCGACGCCGGATTAGCGGCTGTCCGGGGTCGAATCGCCAGCGCTTGCACCTGCCGCAACGCCCAGGCCTACCGCGGCCACAGCGACGATCAGGATGAGAACGCCAGCGCCAACCGCCTTCGACTTGCCTGCCGGGGTCGACACACGCGCCGAAGCGGGAACCGCCTTCGACAGCGAGAGCTTCGCAGCCGGGTTAGCCGTCGCTGCAGTCGCAGCAACCGGCATCACTGCCATCGACGCTGCCGCATACGCCAGCACTACCTTCGACAACCGCATAAACTACTCCCTTACGTGGTCTTATGTTCGCAATCTCGCGAGGCTATGTCACACACAGTTGTGCAGTGCAACCCCGAACCACCCAACACGCGACCTCATCATAGGTTGCATGCAAACGGCGAGGTCCGAAAAATAATCCGTTTTGTTCCCTGACCAACTTGGCGCACAGACAATTTGCGAATGCCAAAAGATGTTTACCTAAAGCTTAAGCGGTGCCTGTTTCGGGCGACGGTGGCGTCCTGCGCCTTTCTCACGCTGTCTGCCGCGGCGCCCGACACTCTCGATCGTGCAGCGATTCTGCGGACGTTGCTCGCGCAGGATGTCGCGGTGACCGAGATTGGCAGCCGTCAGCAGATCGCCGCCATCGGGCTGTGCCGGGATCGGGGCTGGGTCACAGGTATGACCCTGCAGGCACTGACCCAATTCGGTCGCGACTATCGCGATGACGCCCGCAGGCTGTTCGCGTTCGGCGATCGACCGATCGTTTTCGCGGTCGCGCCGGATGGTCCCGCGGCGCGAGCCGGTTTGATGACCGGCGATACGGTTTTGGCGATCGATGGCGTTCAGACCGGGAAGGTTGATCCCGCCGGTGCGGCAACCGTGGCGGACAGCGAACGCGCCGTTGACCTGCTCGATTCCACGATGCGCGATGGCCAGGCGACGCTCACGATCGAGCGGGCGGGTCAGCGCCTCACCCGAACGATCCACGGCGCGCCCGCGTGTCGTGCCCGCTTCGAGGTTCGCGCCGGCAGCGATACCAACGCGAGCGCGGATGCGACGCGGGTCCAGATCTCGAGCGACCTCATCGATCCGGATCGTGCCCGGCAAGATGTCGCGCCGGTGCTTGCGCATGAACTCGCGCATATCATCCTACGGCATCCCCAGACGCTCGCGCGTAACTTTCGGGGGCTGCTTCCCGGCTTCGGCAAGGGCGGGGCGGCGATCCGGGCGAGCGAGATCGCGGCCGATCGGTTGAGCCTCTATCTGCTAGACCGCGCCGGTTACAGCGCGGACGACGCGGTCGCCTTCTGGACCAAATTCCTGCGCGCGAATGATCCGGGCCTGCTGTCCGATCGAACCCATCCGGGGTGGAAGACCCGTGTCGCGGCCCTCCAGGCCGAACTGGCGCGCCTCAAGGCCCTTAAGGCCAGCGGCCAGCCGGTCGAACCGCCGGCGGACCTGCTCACGCCGTTGCGATGAACCAGCGGTCCTCGCCATCGAGGCCGATCGCGGTAAGCACGCCCGAGGCATAGGCGCCGGTGTCGATACCGATCCGGTTCGATCGTTCGTCGACCGACTCGGTGATCGTATGGCCGTGGACGATCATGCGCGGGTGCGAGTGCTTGTGATCGAGGAAGCCCGTGCGGATCCAGCGCAGATGCTCTGGCTTCTGTTGGTCCAGCGGCACGCCTGGGCGGATGCCCGCGTGGACGAAGGCATAGTCGCCGACCTCGATCACATCCTCGAGGTTGCGGACAAAGTCGATGTGGCGCTGCGGAATGTGCGCGCGCATCAGATCGACCATCTCGCCGAAATCGGCCCGCTCATAGTCTTCTTCGCGGACGCCGTAGCTCAGGATCGTTTCCCGCCCCCCGGCACGGGCGAAGATGCGCGCCGCCTCGCGGTCGCCGTCCAGCGTCAAAAGCATCAATTCTTCGTGATTGCCCGCCAGCACGCGGACGTCGGGGCCGGCCAATCCCATGATCCGCTCGACGACGCCCGCACTGTCGGGGCCACGGTCGATCAGGTCGCCCAGCGCGATGATCAGCCGGCGCTTCGGCGCGCGCGCGGCATGGTCGGCGTCGATACGCGCCAGCACATCGTCGAGCAGGTCGGCGCGACCGTGGATGTCGCCGATGGCATAGACGCGCAGGTCGTCCGGAACGCGCGGGCGTGGCGGGCTGATGCGGGATTTGCCGAACAGGGATCGAAACATGGAACGCGGGGCTACTCTACTGACGCGCGGCCTTGCCGAGCCCCCGCCTTGCGATCAAGTCCCGAATTTAAGCGGTACGACGGTCGGTGCCGGTTGATTGACAGGCTGATCGAGCCAGATGCCGCGTGTATCGTACACCTGCTTTGCAGCGCGCTCGACGAGCGGGATTGAGCGGAAGACGTCATGGTCGACCAGAACGATCAGCGTCTCGCAGGTTTCCAGAGCCGTATCGACGTCGATCAGGGTCGCGCCGCGCGCGTCCAGGCTGAGGGGCAATTCCGACGCGAACGGCTCGACGATCCGGATGCGGGCACCGAATTGCTCGGTCAATGCCGTGGCGACCTTCAATGCCGGGCTTTCGCGGAAGTCGTCGATGTTCGCCTTGAAGGCGAGGCCGAGTACCGCGACCGGGCCGTCGATTCGCGCGATCAGGTCGGCGGCGCGAGCGATGGTGACGTCGGTCTTGCCGTCGTTCACTTCGCGGGCAGTGCGGATCAGCGGCGTATTGTCCCGGTCAGCGGCGACCAGGAACCAGGGGTCAACCGCGATGCAATGCCCGCCGACACCCGGACCCGGCGACAAAATGTTGACGCGCGGATGGCGGTTGGCGAGCCGGATGACTTCCCAGACGTCGACGTCCATGCCTTGGGCGATGATCGAAAGTTCGTTGGCGAACGCGATGTTGACGTCGCGAAAGGCGTTTTCGGCGAGCTTGGTCATCTCCGCCGCGCGCGCGGTCGTCGTGACGCAGGCGCCGCGAACGAAGCGGCGGTAGAAGCCAAGCGCTTTGCGCGCACAGCGCGGCGTGATGCCGCCGATGACCCGGTCGTTATCGATCAGCTCGACCAGAATACGGCCCGGCAGCACGCGCTCGGGGCAATAGGCGATGGCGACATCGGCCTGTTCGGTTGCCTTGCCCGGCATTCTCAGGTCCGGGCGAAGCGCCGCGAGATGATCGCGCACCTGCTCGGTCGTGCCGACGGGGGAGGTCGATTCGAGGATGATGGTGTCGCCCGCCTTCAGTACGGCGGCGATGGTGGTGGCGGCACGCAAGACATAGCCGATATTGGGTTCGTGATCGTCCTTGAACGGCGTCGGCACCGCGATGACGAAGACGTCGGCCGGCGCGATCTCGGTCGAGGCGCGCAACGTTCCGCGGGCGACGACACCCGACACGAGCCCGTCCAAGTCGACTTCCTCGATATGCACGCGGCCCGAATTGACCGTATCGACGACCGAAGGCGTCACGTCGACGCCCAGCACTTGCGCGCCCGTTCGTGCGATCACCGCTGCCGTGGGAAGGCCGATGTAGCCGAGGCCGAGGACGGCAACCGTCAGTTCAGAGCCCGAAGTCATTCGCGACGATCCTCGCAATCCGTGCCGAGGCCTGACCGTCGCCGAACGGATTGTGGGCGCGGGCCATGGCCGAATAGGCATGGCTATCGTCGAGAAGGGTAAAGACTTCGGAAACAATGGTTTCGGCCGTCGCGCCGACCAACTTCGCGGTGCCGGCGGCGACACCCTCGGGGCGCTCGGTCGTGTCGCGCATGACCAGGACCGGTTTGCCGAGCGCCGGCGCCTCCTCCTGCACACCACCCGAGTCGCTCAGCGCAATGTGTGCCATCGACAGCGCGCGGATGAAGTGCGGATAATCCAGCGGGTCGATGCGCGCCACATTCGGCCGATCGCCCAGCATCGCGTCCATTACCGACACGACGTTCGGGTTGGGGTGAACCGGGAAGAGCACGGCGACATCGTCACGCTCGGCGATGCGACCGATGGCCTGGGCGATCTCCTCCATCCCGCCGCCGAAATTCTCACGGCGATGGGTGGTGACGAGCACGATCTTCTTGCCTGAAAAGCGCTCGGCGATGGGGTCGAGCCCGGCGGCAAGCGATGGATCGGCAGCGATTCGCGCCTGCGTCCAGAGCAGCGCGTCGATCACGCTGTTGCCGGTGACATGGACCGTCTCGGCCGCGATATTCTCCCGCCGCAGCGCGTCGGCGGCGGTCTGGGTCGGTGCGAAATGCTGGTCGGCAATCGGTGCGACGATGCGCCGGTTCACTTCTTCCGGCCATGGTGCCCAGATGTCGCCAGAGCGCAGACCGGCTTCGACATGAGCGACCGGAACCTTGCGATAATAGGCGGCGAGCGCACCGACCATGGCGGTTGCCGTGTCGCCCTGGACGAGCACCCGGTCGGGCCGTTCGGCATCCATCACGTCACCCAGGCTCGTCAACAGCCGCGCGGTCAGCCGATCGAGCGACTGCCCCGGCTCCATCAGATCGAGATCGATGTCGGGCGTGAGGCCGGCGATCTCCAGCACTTGGTCGAGCAACCCGCGGTGCTGTGCGGTCACACAGGTCCGCACCGCAATACCGGGCGTGTCGGCCAAGGCACGGACGACCGGAAACAGCTTGATCGCCTCCGGGCGGGTGCCGAAGATCACCAGGACTTTCTTCATGCCTGCGTCCCTACCGCTGCCAGCGTTAAACCGGTCCTAACCGCACGCGATTGCAGGGCGGCCAAGACGCGGTTACGAGAGCGTCATGACCTTCAAACCCGTCCGCAAGGCTGTCTTCCCGGTCGCCGGTCTCGGCACGCGCTTCCTGCCCGCCACCAAGGCGATGCCGAAGGAAATGCTGACCGTCGTCGACAAGCCGCTGATCCAATATGCGGTCGAGGAGGCACTGGAGGCAGGGATCGAGCAGATCATCTTCGTCACCGGCCGCGGCAAAGGGGCGCTCGAGGATCATTTCGACATTTCCTACGAGCTTGAGGCGACGATGCGCGAACGGGGCAAGAGCCTCGATCTGATTGCGGGCATCCGCCAGAAGCCGGGCTCGCCGGTGTACATCCGTCAGCAGGAGCCGCTGGGCCTTGGCCATGCGGTCTGGTGCGCCCGCGACATCGTCGGCGACGAGCCGTTCGCGGTGCTGCTGCCGGACGAACTGATGGTCGGCACGCCGGGATTCCTTCGCCAAATGGTGCAGGCGTACGAGCGGGTCGGGGGCAACATCATCGGCGCGCTGGAAGTCGATCCGCAGGAAACCAGCAAGTACGGCATCATCACGCCGGGGACGGTCGATGGCCCGCTGACCGAAGTGCTGGAAGTGATCGAGAAGCCGGCAGCAGGCACCGCCAAGTCGAACCTGATGACACCGGGCCGCTACATCCTGCAGCCCGAAGTCATGCGTATCCTCGACAACCCGCAGACCGGGGCGGGCGGCGAGATCCAGCTGACCGATGCGATGGCGCAGCTGATCGGGCGGCAGCCGTTCCACGGTTTCACCTTCGACGGCCAGCGCTACGACTGCGGCGACAAGGCGGGGTACATCCAGGCGAACCTTGCCCTGGCGCTGGCGCGCGAGGATATCGGGCCTGCGGTGCGGACGTTCGCCGAAGCGGCGCTGGGTCGATAGGTCAGTCGCGCCGGGCGAGGGCGTCTATCGCGCTTTTGCCATAGACGTGGCGGCCGCCCGCGGCGTCGGCGATGATCAGCAGCGCCTCGTCCTGCGTTTGACGATCGAGCGATCGCCACTGCATCAAGGCACGATCGATCGTCGTCTCCGGCAGCGGCTTGCTGTCCGGGGCGTAGGAGGTCACGAGTTGGGCAGTGGCGGTCGGCTGCATGGCAAGGCGTCCTTCCCGAAGCGCCGACCTTAATCCAACCGTCAGGCAAAGACCAGCCGGTCGTCACCCAGTGTCCCGAGCAGGCCGACCATTCCGCCGCCTTCAGCACCGTCGGGCAGCGGCACGCCGTGCACGTCGAGCGCGGTCTGGCACGCGATGACCTCCACGCCCAGTTCCCGCGCGGCATCGCAGAGCGGACCGGTGAACGGCAGCGTTACTGCCGCGTCGTGCAGATAGAGGCGCGCGCGGCCCCCCAGTGCCGCCTGGGCATTGGCGAGCGTCAGCGCGGCGTCAAAACGCGCCAAATCGGCACCGGCGACCACGATCGTCAGCGCGCGCATCGGCACCCGGCATCCTTTGGGACCGACATGGTGCGGAAGCGGAAGGCAAGCGCGTCGGCCAACAAGAGCTTGCCCGCCGGATCGTCGCCGAACGGGACGATCGCCCTGATCGCCTCGAGCGCGGCGAGACTTCCCATCACACCCGTCATAGCGCCCAACACGCCGGCCTCGGCACAGCTCGCCTCGGCACGCTCGGGATCGTCGCCGACAAGGCAGCGGTAGCAGGGTTTGCCCGCCTCCCATCCGCGATACAACGCCAATTGCCCCTCGAACTGGCCGACGGCCGCGGAGACGAGCGGAATACGTGCCGCCAGCGCGGCATCGGCAACCGCCAGCCGGGTCGCGAAATTATCGCATCCGTCCAGGATCACGCTTGCCCCAGCGATCAGCGCGGCGGCGTTGGCCGTATCGATCCGTTCGGTCACCCCCGTCACCGCCACGGCGGGATTGATCCGCGCCGCCGCCGCCGCCGCCGCCTCGACCTTCGCCCGGCCGACATCGTCGGTCGCAAAGATCGTCTGGCGTTGGAGGTTGGACAGGTCGACGCGATCATCGTCGATCAGCGTCAGTCGCCCGATGCCGGCCGCTGCGAGATACTGGATCGCCGGCGACCCGATCCCGCCCGCGCCGATCATGACGACATGTGCCTGACCAAGCCGGATCTGGCCCGCACCGCCGATCTCGCGCAGCACGATGTGGCGCGCGTAGCGCTCCAGCTCGGCGTCGCTCAGCGTCATTTGGTCCAGTCGAAGGTGATCGTGGTGCGATACCAGCCACTTGCCGGCAGCCGCACGTTGCTGCGCGCCAGGCTGGAGACGAGCCCGGCAGCGAATTGCTCGACCGTCGGGCAGTTGATCGCCCGTGGCACGACGAGTCGCGGCAGCCCGTCGCTGCGTAACAGGACGGCGACCTCGACGGCGACGCGGGTGCCCTCGACCGGGCAGCGCTCCGCCACGACGGTCCGCCCGACGAAGGCATCGAGCTCGGGCACGCGCTGCGGCGGCGCTCGCCACGGCAGCGGGGGGACCGCCGACCAGTCGGCGGGCGGAGCGGGCGCGGCTGGCGGCGCGGGCGGCGTGGCCGCCACCTGTGCCGTTGCAGCCACCAAGGCCAGAAAGACGCTCATCGGCCGGTCGATCCGAACCCGCCCTCGCCCCGCGCCGTTGCGTCGAGATCGTCGACCTCGTCCAGTTCGGCGCGCAGGACCGGCGCGGGCACCAGCTGCGCAATGCGGTCGCCACGGGCGATGGTGAAGGTCTCGGCCCCCAGATTGGCCAGGATCACCTTCACTTCGCCGCGATAGTCGCTGTCGATCGTGCCCGGCGTGTTCAGGCAGGTAACGCCGTGCTTCAGCGCGAGGCCGGAACGCGGGCGCACCTGCACCTCGAATCCGTCCGGGATGGCGATGGCAAAGCCGGTCGCGACCGCACGCCGCCCGCCCGCGCCGATCTCGACGGTTTCTGCCGACACCACGTCCATTCCGGCAGCCCCGGCCGTGGCATAGGCGGGGAGGGGCAGGCCTTCGCCGTTTGCCAGGCGCTTCAAGGCGATGCGGATCGCAGTCATGACGTGCTCAATACCCGACCCGAGGCGGTCTGTCGAAGCTGTGTGTTGAAGACGATGCTAACCGCAAAAGTTGCGATACCGCGGCCCATTCGTAAGCCTTCGTCACTTTTGTCACTTTTGCGGAAAAGAGCAGGCGTTCGGTCTTTCGCAGGAGCCATCCGGTCGGGTGAAGCAGATTGCGGCAATGTAGGAAAATGGTTTTTGGGCGGACGGCTCGGTAACCAGACCGGCTGCTTTGGTGGCGCGACGATCACGTTGACGGTCATGCGGAGCGACCTGAATCAGACGGTCTGTCCGGATACAGGGCTCTAAGCGTCATGATCCGGTCCGGGCGCTTCAGACGAACCTGGTCGGACGCCATATCGGCAGCCTTACCCTGCAACCCCGGTCATGATCAGCCCAGCGCCGCTGCTATCCGCTGCGCCAGCCGCCGCGCGACGGCGTCCTTGGCCAGCGGCTCCCAGTCCTCGACGCCATCGGCGGTGACCAGATGCACGGTGTTGGCGTCCCCGCCCATCACGCTGGATCCCGGTGGGCCCGACACATCGTTGGCGACGATCCAGTCGGCCCCCTTGCGCGCGCGCTTGGCCGTCGCATGGTCGACGACGCGTTCGGTCTCGGCCGCGAAGCCAACGACCAGGCGGGGGCGGTCGGGACTGTGCGCCAGCGTCGCCAGGATGTCGGGGTTGGTATGGAGCGCGAGCGGGGGCGCGCCTTCGCCCTTCTTCAGCTTCTGAGCCGCTGCCTCGACATACCAGTCCGCCACCGCCGCGACCATGACGGCGGCGTCCGCAGGAAGCGCGGCGGCGACCGCATCGGCCATCTCGCGCGCGGTTTCGACGTCCACCCGGTCGACGCCCCGGGGCGTCGGCAGCGTGACCGGGCCGGAGACGAGCGTTACACGGGCGCCGAGTTCGGCCAGCGCGCCGGCGATGGCATAGCCCTGCTTGCCCGAGGAGCGGTTGGCGATGTACCGGACCGGATCGATCGGCTCGTGCGTCGGTCCGGCGGTGACCAGCACGTGCCTGCCCGTAAGCGGCCCGGCGCCGGCGAAGTAGTGCTCGATTGCGGCCAGGATGGCGGCGGGTTCCGGCAGGCGGCCGGGGCCATACTCGCCGCACGCCATCGCGCCTTCGTCGGGGTCCATCACCGTTATGCCATCGGCACGCAGTTGCGCGACGTTGCGCTGCGTCGCGGCATGCTGCCACATCCGCACGTTCATCGCTGGCGCGGCGAGCACGGGCGTGTCCGTTGCCAGCAGCAGCGTCGTCGCCAGATCGTCGGCATGGCCGTGCGTCATGCGCGCGAGCAGATCGGCCGTCGCCGGCGCGACGACGATCAGGTCGGCCGCGCGGCTGAGCTGGATATGGCCCATCTCCGCCTCGTCCTTCAGGTCCCACAGGGTCGTATAGACCTGGTTTTCGGCGAGCGCCGCCAGCGTCATCGGCGTGACGAAATGCGCGCCGCCCTCCGTCAGTACGGGCGTTACCGCCATGCCGGCCTTACGGATCAGGCGGATGAGCTCGCAGGCCTTGTATGCGGCGATGCCGCCGCCGACGATCAGCAGGATGCGCTTCATTGGCTGACTCTCTGCACCCGGATGCGCCGCCTGTCGAGCAGCGTCGCGGCGAGGTCACGGACGGCGTCGGTGGCGAAGACCAGTCCGACCAGCAGGACGGGCGCAGGCATCAGCGCCCAGTAGAAGGTGTCGGCCCGCGCGAAGATCGCAATGGCGGCGGCATAGCCCGCGAACAACGCTGCGGCGCGGTTTGCCAGCGGATTACGCCACGCGGTCCAGCCGAACAGCGCCAGTGCGACGATGGGGGCGGCAATGGTCAGCGGCAGGGCGTCGAGCGCGGTCGAGGACGCAACGGCGCGGACGAAGAAGCCCGGACCCAGCAGTCCACTCCAGCCGGGGGATGCGGGATCGAGCGGGCCGACGACCTGCGTCACCGCCCAGGCGTGCGCCACAAGCGCGGCAAGCAGCGCGAGAAGCGACAGGCCCCAGCCGGCCGCCTCGCGCCGTGCGCCCTCGCGCCAGGCATAGGCGGCCATGACGAGGGGCAGCAGCGCGGCCGTTTCGCGTACCAGCATCGCGATCAGACCCAGCGCGACGCTAGGCACCCATCGCTCGGGCGTCCGCAGGGCGAGGGCCAGCGCGACGAACAATGCGGCCCAGACCTCATGAAAGGCGGCCAGATCGGCTTGGACGAAAGCCATCAGGCCGGCGGCGAGCAGGACCGTTAGCGACACGCGCGCAGAGGGGCGGCTCAGCGCCGGAATCACTCGCCGCCACCACGCGACCGCGACCGCGACGACGAGCAGCCCCAGCAGGATGCGCGGGACGACCGGCGGTAGCGCAGCCTGGACGACGGCATGGACCGGCAAGCGGAAGGTGATGAACGGTTTGAGCGGATAACCGCCGGCGCGAAGCGCGTCGGCGGTCAGCGTATAATAGTCGCCACCCCCGCGCAGACCGGCGATGACCGTCTCATACATACCAAGGTCGCTGGCGGTCGCGGTCTGGCCGGGCGTCGGATCGGTCGGGTCCGGGACGGCAAGGGCGGTCAGCGCCAGCGCAATGAGAAGGGCCAGCGCGGCCAGGACCCACCGGGCACGGGACCGGGGCAGTCCCGCGTAGCGGGTGGGGGCGGTGAGCCAAAGGGGTGCGCGCGGGCGAGGCATCGGCCTAGTTCGTCATCCGTGTCCCGCGCGCAAGCGAGGGGTGGGCAAACTTCCCTTGTTCCTCGGTGAAGGCCGGGGGCCAGGCTCGACCGGCCGCTGATCCATCGCAAGCTATTGCAACTGGACCCCGGCCTTCGCCGGGCAACGAGGAGTTTCGATGGTCCTTGCAGACGCGGTGCCGGGGCGAGCGGCTAGGATTGGAGGAGAATACATACGCCAGGCATTTTGGCCCCACGCTCCCGCCTGCACGGCAGCGCTGCGGGGACCTCACGCCACCCACAGCGTCGCTGCGACCGCCACGGCTGCCGACAGGATCGCGACCGCCGCGTAGCGCCAGCCGCCACCGACCCGCACGACCTGGATTTCGCGCAAAGGTGGAGCCGGCGGGGCGCCGCCGGGCGCGGGATAGCGTGCCTCGATATTGCGAATGAGGTCGGGCAGGCGCGCGAACGTCTTCAGGTCGGTGACGATGCGATCGGCGGCCCAGGCTTCCGGCCCCAGTTCGGTACGAATCCATTCGCGGATGAAGGGCCCCGAGACATCCCACATGTTGATGTCGGGATCGAGCCGGGTCGCGACGCCCTCGACCATCACCATCGTCTTCTGCAGCAGCAGCAGGTGGGGCTGGGTCTGCATGTCGAAATCGCGGGTGATCGCGAACAGCCCATCGAGCATCGCGCCGACCGACATATCCTTGACCGGCAGTCCGCGCATCGGCTCGCCCACCGCACGCAGCGCCGTCGCGAATTCCGCGACATTGTGATGCGGGGGCACATAGCCCGCCTCGAAATGGATTTCGGCGACACGCTTATAATCGCCGGTGATCAGGCCGTAGAGGATTTCGGCCAGCCACACCCGCGCGCGACGATCGATCCGGCCCATGATACCGAAGTCGATCGCGGCGATGCGATTGCCGGGCAGGGCGAACAGATTGCCCTGGTGCATGTCGGCATGGAAGAAGCCGTCCGAAATCGCTTGGCGCAGAAACGCGCGGACCAGCTTCGAGGCCAGCACCGGCACGTCATATCCGGCTGCGATCAGCCCGTCGCGGTTCGACAGCTTGATGCCATCGATCCATTCCAGCGTCAGTACCTTGCCGGTCGTGCGCTGCCAGTCGATCGCGGGGACGACGAAGTCGGGCTCGGCCTCCATCCCCTCGGCGAGTTCGGAGGCTGATGCGCCCTCGCGGCGCAGGTCGAGCTCGCGCGCGGTCCAGCGCTTGAACGTCTCGATCACCAGGCGCGGGCGCAGGCGGTTCGCCTCGCCACCCAGCCCTTCCAGCTGAGCGGCGGCCCATTCATAGGTGTCGATGGCGCGGGCGAAATTGTCCTCGACGCCCGGGCGCAGGACCTTGACGGCGACGCGTCTGCCCTCGGTCGTGATCGCACGGTGGACCTGCGCGATCGAGGCGGCGCCGATCGGCTCCTCCTCGAACTCGGCGAACATTGCGCTGATCGGGCGGCCGAAGCTGTTCTCGATCCGCGCGCGGATCTCGTCGAAGGGGACGGGGGGCAGCGAATCCTGCAGCCGCAGCAGGTCGTGCGCGGCGTCTTCACCGACCAGGTCGGGGCGGGTGGCGAGCGTCTGGCCGAGCTTGATCGCCGCCGGGCCGATCGCCTGGAAGGCTTCCGCGTACTGCGGCACCTTGGGCACGCGGGCGCCGAACCGCGCGATGCGGGCGAGGCGACGGACCGGGGCGGGGGTGTTCGGATCACGCTCGATCCCGCGCAAAGCCCCATGGCGCGCGAGCGTGCGGCCCCATTTCAGCAAGCGCCAGAGGTGGGTGACGGTGGAGGTCATGCCAATTCCCTCTCCCGGCGGGAGAGGTAGGGAGCGGCGGAGCCGCGGAAGGGTGAGGGCAGGGTAGAGCGGCGTCGACTGCCCTCACCCTCCCACTCGGCTGTGCCGAGCGGGCCCCTCCCTCTCCCGGTGGGAGAGGGGAGACGCGCAGCACCCATCAAATCTTCCAACCCGAATGGATCGCGACCAGCCCGCCCAAGAGCGGTTCGACCTTCGTCTGAACGAAGCCCGCCTCGCCGATCATCCGCTCGAACGTCGGCATGTTTGGGAAGCGCCGGATCGACTCGATGAGGTAGCGATAGCTGTCCTCGTCGTTCGCCAGCAGCTTGCCGAGTTTGGGCACCAGCTTGTGCGAATAGGCGTCATAGACGTCGCCGAACAACGGCCAGGTCGTCGTCGAGAATTCCAGGCAGAAGAACCGGCCGCCCCGGCGCAGAACGCGGTGCGCTTCACGCAAAGCCTTCGGGATGTCGGTCACGTTTCGGATGCCGAACGCGATCGTATAGGCATCGAAGAACCGATCCGGGAATTGCAGCGTCTCGGCATTCGCTTCGGTCCAGACCAGGCCGTCGATCCCGCGTTCTGCCGCGCGCTCCATGCCGACCTCGAGCATCGCGGGGTTGATATCGGCGACGGTCACGCTTGCGCCCGACTTCGCCAGGCGGAAGGCGATGTCGCCGGTGCCGCCCGCCATGTCGAGCAGCTGCTCGCCCGGCCGCGGCTTCACCCGAGCGACGAACCGGTCCTTCCACAGCCGGTGCATGCCGCCCGACATCGCATCGTTCATCAGGTCGTAGCGGCTCGCCACATTCCTGAACACGGCGCCAACGCGCTCAGTCTTCTCTTCCGGGGCGACGTCTTCATAGCCGAAGGACACGGTGTCAGTCATGCAGACGGCCCTAGCGAAGCCTTGTGGCCCCCGCAAACGCAACCTAGTTGTTTGCGGTGCCGGAACTTCCCGAAGTCGAAACCACCGTCCGCGGGCTGAGGCCTGTGCTCGATGGTCAGCGCCTATCGTCCGTCGTCACCCGGCGCGGCGATCTGCGGCGGCCGTTCCCGGCGGAGCTGGCGCAACGGATGACCGGGGCGACCGTCACGGGCCTCAGGCGCCGCGCGAAATACGGGCTGATCGACACCGACCGCGGCGACACCATGATATTCCACCTCGGCATGTCGGGGCGATGGCGGGTCGACCCGGACGAGCTGCTGACTCATGACCATCTGGTGATCGAAACCACTGCCGGGCGGCGGCTGGCGCTCAACGATGCGCGGCGATTCGGGTCGGTCGACCTGGTGCCGACCGCCGACGTCGCCGACTGGCCGGCGTTCCGCGCGCTCGGGCCGGAGCCCTTGGGAGCGGACTTCACCGCCACCCATCTCGACCGGGCGTTCGACGGGCGAATCGCGTCGATCAAGCAGTTGCTGCTCGACCAGCGCATCGTCGCGGGGCTCGGCAACATCTATGTCTGCGAGGCGCTGTACGAGGCGCGCATCCGCCCGTCGAAGCCGGCCGGGCAGGTGTCTCGCGCCAAGCTCGCGCGATTGGTCGAGGGCGTGCATCTGGTGCTGAACGCCGCGATCGAGGCGGGGGGATCGACGCTGCGTGATTATGCGCGGCCGGACGGGGAGCTCGGTTACTTCTCGAAGCAGTTCAAGGTGTATGGGCGCGAAGGGCTGCCGTGCGAATGCGGCGGGATCGTCGCGCGCTATGTCGAGGGCGGGCGGTCGACGTTTTGGTGTCCGAAGTGTCAGAAGTGAATGGCGCGCCTCTTTCGTCACCCCTGAGCAGGCGGGGATAATTCTGGCCGGCACCTGTGAGTCGCTTTATGTTCAGCGACTATTGATCCCCGCCTGCGCGGGAATGATGGACGTTGGCGATAGAGCCTTCCCGGTTGACCGAATCGTCACCGCTCGCTATGGGCGCCGCTTTCCCGGCTCGTGGAGGTTGTCCGCGCGCCTCCTAAACAGCAGGATTTGAACGTAATGGCGAATACGCCTCAGGCGAAGAAGCGCATCCGTCGCAACGAGCGTCGCGCGGAAATCAACGGCAACCGTCTCGGCCGTATCCGGACTTTCGTGAAGAAGCTCGAATCGGCGCTCGCCGCCGGCGACAAGGATGCCGCGACCGCCGCGATCGCGCAGGTTCAGCCGGAACTGGCCCGTGGCGTTGCCAAGGGCGTGCTCCACAAGAACACCGCGTCGCGCAAGTTCTCGCGCCTGACCAAGCGTCTCGCCGCCCTCGGCTGAGAACGCCCCGCAGCGCTCGATTCGGCGCTGTACCTAATCTGAATTATGGCCCCGTCGGGACGTCCCGGCGGGGCCATTTTCGTGTCCGCAATCGGGTCGCCGGAACGGGGGAAGAACACCGTCTGACACCGGTTTTGCGAATCCAGCTTTTACCGCGATTCGCGCGGCGCTCCGTCGATAAATTCTGGCCAAGTATTTGACGAACAACGATATTGTGATTTTTTCGACGCAAATCCGTGAGTCAATCCGCTTTATTTCAGTTTCTTGACGGACCACCGGCTTGATCGACTCGTTCTGTCGATCCACAACGTCCCTCCGGATGGCGACCGCCGACCGGCATTTGACAGTTTCGGGGCATTTTGGGTCAGAACCATCGTTCTGGCCCGGGGGACACTTGTCGTTTGAAAACAGGGGGCCCGCGCCGGTGCGCGGGGCTCGCGGGAAGGATTGCGCGCGTGGCGTTCGGACTGGCCAGGATTGCGGATACGGACGACGCCGTGGCGAAGGCCTGGGCGCGCGTGCGGACCAATCTGCGCCATTCGGCCGGCCAGCGGCTGTTCGACCAATGGCTCAAGCCCGCGACGCTGATCGACGGCAGCGATGCCGAGCAGATTCGTATCGGCCTGCCCAGTGCGTTCATGACGACGTGGGTGAAAAGCCACTACGCCGACCGCCTATTCTATGAATTCCGTGCTTTCCTGCCGTCGCTGCGGTCGGTGTCGATCGAGACGGTCAGCGAAACCAAGCCGGTGCGCGCGCTGACGGTCGAGACGCCGGCGCCAAGCCCGGAGCCGGCCCGCGCGCCGGCCAAGAAGAGCGAACGGTCGAGTTTCGACCCGCGCTTCACCTTCGACCGGTTCGTCGTCGATGCGTCGAATCGCGTGGCGTTCAACGCAGCGCGCGCCCTTGCCGAACCGGGCCGGCCGCGGTTCAGCCCGCTGTACCTCCATTCGGGCACGGGGCAGGGCAAGACGCATCTGATGCACGCGATCGGCCAGGCGTTCCTGGATGCATGCCCGGACGCGACCGCGCTCTACATGCCGGCGGAGCGGTTCATGTTCGAGTTCGTGCAGGCACTCCGCGCGCGGGACACGCACGCGTTCAAGGCGCGGCTGCGTGGCGTCGACCTGCTGATGATCGACGATCTGCAGTTCATCGCGGGCAAGGATTCGACGCAGGAAGAATTCTTCCACACGGTCAACGAGTTCATGGGTGCGGGCAAGCGGCTGGTGATCGCGGCCGATCGCAGCCCGATGACGCTAGACGGCATCGAGCCGCGGCTGCTGTCGCGTCTGGGGTCGGGCCTGGTCGCCGATATCAAGTCGCCCGAGCTGGAGCTGCGTCGCGCGATCCTGACCGCCAAGCTCGGCGACGCGCCCGACGCCGTGGTGCCGGGCGACGTGATGGAGCTGCTCGCCAGCCGCATCACTGGTAGTGTCCGCGAACTGGAAGGCGCGCTCAACCGCGTCGTCGCCTATGCCCAGCTGAACGGTGAGGCGATCACGCTCGACTTCGCGATCGGCGTGCTGGGCGATCAGCTGCGGGGCAGCCAGCGTCGCGTGACGATCGACGAGATCCAGAAGGCGGTCTCGACGCATTTCGACCTGAAGACGATCGACCTGCTGTCGGCGCGCCGTGCCGTCGCGGTCGCGCGGCCCCGCCAGATAGCCATGTATCTCGCCAAGCGTCTGACGACCCGGTCGCTCCCGGAAATCGGCCGCAAGTTCGGCAACCGCGACCATTCGACCGTGATCCATGCGGTGCGCCGGATCGAGGAACTGCGCGGCACGGATCGCGACGTCGATAGCGCGGTGAACGCGCTGCTTCGGCAGTTGGAGCGCTGACCCGCCTCCGAACTGCCGCCCGCTACGTCTGACGATTTCCCGGGAGGGACCGCCCGACGCCGACGCAGTTCAGGCGGCGCGGCGCGCCATCATCTCGGTTGCGCGCTCGGTCGCGAGGCGGGTGTCGCTCGCCAGCTTCTTCACTTCCGTCGCGACGACGGCGAAGCCACGTCCTGCGTTGCCCGCCCGCGCGGCCTCGATCGTGGCGTTTAGGGCGAGCAGATTCGTCTGCTGTGCGATCGCGCCGATCGTACGGACGATGGTATCGAGCTGAGCGAACGTGTCGTCGAGTGCGAGAGCGGTGCGCTTGGCGGCCGATATGTCGGTGGCGATCTTCAGAATGCGTTCGGGGCGACCGTCGGATCCGAAGACAGGATTATAGGTCGCCTGCAGCCAGATCTCGTTCCCCGCGGCATCAAGCCGACAATATTCGCCCTGGTCGAAATCGCCACGACCGAGCTTGCGCCAGAAATCGGCATAGGCGTCCGACGCGGCATAGTCCGCATGGCACAGGATACGGTGATGCCGACCGATCAACGCCGACCGAGTATAACCCGTAGCGGCGCAGAAGAGCGTGTTGGCTTCAAGAATGATGCCGGCGGGGGTGAATTCGACGACCGCCAAGGAGCGGTTGATCGCTGTCCAGCTCGCCGCGATACTGTCCAATGCCCAAGTCATTTTTCCCTCGCTTCGCCAGCGACTTACGAGGCGAAAGGCAAGGTCTGGTTAATTTAAGTCAGACAAGGACTTTGTACGGTTGCGCGCTTTTATCGGCGTCAGACAAGCAAACCAACGGCTTGCTGAGCCTTCTTTAGAGTCGGCTCGGCGATGGCCCGGGCCTTCTGGGCGCCCGAAGCCAGCGCCGACGCCACCGCAGGCTTGTCGTCGAGCAATTGCACCAGCCGATCGCGAATCGGCGCAAGCTTGGCGATCGCGAGATCGGCGAGCGCGGGCTTGAAGGCGCCGAAGCCCTGGCCGGCAAACTGGTCGAGGACGGTCTGGGGCGCCGTATCGGCCAAAGCGGCGTAGATGGTGACGAGGTTCTTCGCCTCGGCCCGTTCGGCCAGCGCATCGAAGCTGTCGGGCAACGGATCGGGGTCGGTCCGCGCCTTTTTGAACTTCTGGGCGATCAGGTCGTCCGAATCGATCAGGTTCACGCGGCTCATGTCGCTGGGGTCCGACTTGGACATTTTCGCAGCGCCGTCCCGCAAGCTCATGATCCGCGGTGCAGCCTTGGAAATGAGCGGTTCGGGCAGCGGGAAGAGCTCGACACCGAAGTCGGTGTTGAACTTCTCGGCGATGTCGCGGGTCAGCTCCAAGTGCTGCTTCTGGTCTTCGCCGACCGGCACGTGCGTCGCCTGGTACGCCAGGATGTCGGCGGCCTGGAGCACGGGATAGGTGAACAGCCCGACGGAAGCGCCGTCGCGGTTCTTGCCGGCCTTGTCCTTCCACTGCGTCATCCGGTTCAGCCAGCCCATGCGGGCGGTGCCCTGCAGGATCCAGCACAGCTCGCTATGCGCGGGCACGCGCGCCTGGTTGAACAGGATCGAGCGGTCGTCGATTCCGGCCGCCAGCAGCGTCGCCGCCATCTCCAGGGTCGTCGCGGTGCGCTCGGCCGGCGTGATGTTTCCGGTCAGCGAATGAAGGTCGGCCAGGAAGAACAGGCATTCCCCCCCCTGTTCAGTGACGGTGTCCTGCATCGCCACCCACTGCTTGATCGCGCCCAGATAGTTGCCGAGGTGCAGGTTGCCGGTGGTCTGGATGCCGGAGAGGATACGCATGATCAGTCCTTAGGGGCGGCGCTGGCGCGGCGCGCGGTCAGTTGCTTGAGGTCGGCCGGGCGATAGGCCCCGGTCGCGAAACAGGCCAGGGCGTAGATGACGCCGCCCGCGCCGACGAGCAGGGCGAGCCCGGCGAACCGCTGCCACAGGCTGCCGAGCAGCAGCGGGTCGAGCAGCCGCTGCCCAGCCCAGAGAGTCGCGCCCATCAGCACCGCCGCGACCAGCAGCCGCGGCACGCGGCGCTTCACCTGCGCATCGGCGATGAAATGCCCGCGCTTCGCCAGCGTGGCGTAGAGGAGCGCGAGATTGACGGTCGCCGAGATCGCGGTCGCGAGCGGCGGGCCGACATGTTTGATCAGCGGGATGAGCGCGAGGTTGAGGATCAGGTTCACGCCGACCGAAATCGTCGCGAACCGCACCGGCGTCCTGGTGTCCTCGCGCGCGTAGAAACCCGGCGTCAACACCTTGATGAGGACATAGGCGGGCAGGCCGGCGGAGAAAGCCGACAGCGCCCAGGCGCAGCGTCGGGTGTCCTCGGCAGTGAACTGGCCGTGTTGGAACAGCCCGCGGACGATCGGCTCTGCGGCGATCATCAGCGCGGCGGTAGCGGGCAGGGTCAGGAACAGCGCGAGTTCGATCCCGCGGTTCTGTGTCGCCATCGCTTCGGCCTCGCGGCCCGACGTCAGCAGGCGCGACACCGTCGGCAGCAGGATGGTGCCAAGACCGATGCCGATCAGCCCGAGCGGCAACTGGTTCAGCCGGTCGGCGTAATAGATGTAGGAAATCGACCCTTCGTCGAGCAGGTAACCGGCAAGGGCGGTCGAGACGAGCAGATTGATCTGCACCGCGCCCGCGCCCGCCGCAGCGGGCAGGATCAGTTTCAGCAGCGCGCGGACCTCGGGATCGAGCCGAGGCGGACGAAGCTTGAGCGAAATGCCGGCGCGATGGCAGGCCCAGGCCAGCCAGGCGAGTTGAAGGATGCCGCCGACCGGCACCGCAACCGCCTGAGCCTGTGCGGTCTGATAGGGGTCGCCGTGGAAGAACAGCAGCGCGGTCACCATCGCGATGTTCAGCAGGATCGGCGCGGCGGCGTTGACCCAGAATTTGTGCAGCGAATTCAGGATGCCGCCCAGCAGCGAGGCGAGGCTGATCAGCATCAGATAGGGGATGGTGATCCGCGAGAGCGTGACGGCGAAGTCGAACTGTTCGGGGCTCGGGGCCTGGCGGGTGAAGCCGCCCGACAGCGCCCAGGTGATCGGCCAAGCCGCCGCCAGCATGGCGACCGTGAACAGCACCAGGATCGCGAACAGTACCGCCAATGCGCGTTCGGCAAAGGCGAGGGCCATGCCCATCTCACCGCCGCCCTCGCTCACCTTGCGGTTGAACATCGGGATGAACGCAGCCGAAAACGCGCCCTCGGCAAAGAAGGCGCGGAACATGTTGGGCAGGCGAAACGCGACCAGGAAGGCGTCGGAGGCGAAGCTCGCACCTACATAGGTCGCCTGGAGCGAGTCGCGCACCAGCGCCAGCACGCGGCTGGCGAGCGTCAGGCTGCCGATCGAGCCCAGGGCGCGGACGAGGTTCATGGCAATATCAGCTCTCCCCCCGGTCGCTCGGCACGATCGGGGGGTAGGGCAGAAAGCTTACGCCTGACCCGCTGGCTCGCCGGTCGCCAGCTGCTCCTGCTGCGCCAGCTGCTGCAGATAGAGCTGACCGAAGTCGATCGGGTCGAGCATCAGCGGCGGGAAGCCGCCGTCGCGGACCGCATCGGCCACGACGCGGCGGGCGAAGGGGAACAGGATACGCGGCGCTTCGCCCAGCAGGAACGGCTGGACATGCTCGTCCGGAATGTTGCGCAGGCCGAACAGCCCGGCGTAGGTCAGGTCGACGACGAAGGCGACGGTGCCGTCGTCGGTTTCCGCCTTGGCGTCGATCTTCAGAATGACTTCGTGGACGTCCTCGCCGACCTGCGCCGCGCCGATGTTGAAGCCGATGTCGATCTTGGGCGCGCCGCCGGCCGACTGATAGATCGCCGGTGCGTTCGGATTCTCGAACGAGAAGTCCTTGATATACTGTGAAATAACGCCCGCGACGGGGGCGGTGTCGGCGCCATTGCTCATCGGTTCGCCGGCGGCGCTGAAATCTTCGGCCATGTGCTTTAATCCCTGTTAGGCAACGCACGCGCGCTTGAGGCGTTGGCAGGGCGCGTGTGCGAAAAAATCGTGGCCGCGCCTAGCAGGGCAAGGCGGCGGTTTCAACGCTGCCGCGGTCCTGGTTTGAACTGCGGCGCGGCGAGGACTATGTAAGGCGTTCAGTGTTCGGAGGTCCGGTGTTAGTTTACGTCATCCTGCTCGCGATGGTTGCGGCGTTTCTGGCGCTCCGTCTCTATTCCGTGCTCGGCAAGCGCACGGGGCATGAGCAGCAACCGCTGCCGCGGGCGGCCGAGGATCGCCCGGTCGCGCAGGCCGTGCCGCGCACGATCGACTTGACGCCGGAGGTGCGCGAAAGCGGCCCGCGCGCGGTGGAGACGGGGGCCGAAGGGGGTCTGCGTCAGATCGTTCAGGCGGATTCGACCTTTGACGTCGCGCAGTTCATTGAGGGCGCCAAGGGTGCCTATCGTATGGTGCTCGAGGCGTTCTGGAAGGGCGACCGCGAGACGCTCGCCTTCCTGGTCGAAGACAATGTCCGCGCCGAATTCGAAGGAGCGATCGACGCGCGCGAAGCCGCGGGCGAGACGTTGGAAAATCGCCTGGTGTCGATCGAACGCGCCGCCATCACCGATGCGTCGGTGACGGGCAAGGTCGCACGGATCACCGTGCGCTTCGATGCCGACATCGCCGCGGTGACGCGCGACAAGGACGGCGTCGTGATCGCCGGATCGATGACCGATGCGGTCGAGACGCACGACGAATGGACCTTCGTCCGCGATCTCAAGTCGGGCGATCCGAATTGGAAGCTGGCGGATACCGACGAGGCGTAAGTGCAGCCTTGGTAGCGAGAATTGCGCGTTGGAGCCCTTCGTGCTGAATTTCTCGAGCACCCATCACGTAATATTTTGATGGGGCCCTGGCCGGAGCACCCCTCTTCTAGCCGCGCGTGAATTGCGGGTGTATCGCGGTACGGTGCGTCGACACGCTCGGCACGAACGGCATCTGGGGTGGTAGCTGGTATCGACAGCGTCGCTTCGCCGCGTTTCCCAACCCCGCTTCAATCCTTTATGGCGGCCGGGCGGTGGTCCGGCCGTGTCGCATTTCAGGGGGTTACATGAAGCGTCTGATCGTCGCAGGATTTGCGGCAGGCCTGTTGTCCGCCTGTTCGAACGCGATCGTGCCGGCCGCGCCCCAGCCGATCGGTGCCCGCCCGGCCGCGCCGCGACCGCAGGCGAGCTACCCCGCACCGCGCGAATCGACCGTGCCGGTGCGCCAGCCGACGCCGTCCACGCCGATGGCACCGATGCCCGGACAGCCGGTGCCCGCCGGTGTCACCACCGCCGCTGCCGCCGGCCTGGTCGCGGGGCCGCCGGTCGCATCGCTGCCGGTGCCGGCCGACGATGCCGCGGCGGCGCTGTCCGCCTTCCGGACCTCCTGCAATGCACTGATCCGGCGCACCGACGTGTCGGGGCTGACCCGTGGCGCCGACTGGCAGCCAGCGTGCGACGCCGCGCGCCAGGCGTCGGATCGCGACGCGCTCGCCTTCTTCGCGCGCTGGTTCGAAGCCGTGCAGATCGCCGACGGCAAGGCGTTCGCCACCGGATATTATGAACCGGAGATCGCGGGGTCGCGTACCCGTGGCGGGCCGTATCAAACGCCGATCTATGCCAAGCCAAAGGACCTTGTCGAAGTCGATCTGGGCCAGTTCGCCGACGACCTGAAGGGCAAGCGCATTCGCGGTCGGGTCGATGGCCAGAAGTTCGTGCCGTATTACGACCGCACCCAGATCGAGGAAGGGGCGCTTGCCGGCCGCGGGTTGGAACTTGCCTATGCCGCCGATCCGGTCGAATTCTTCTTCCTGCAGATCCAGGGATCGGGCCGGTTGCGACTGCCCGACGGCGGGGTGATGCGGATCGGCTACGACAGCCAGAACGGGCGCGAATATACCGGCATCGGCGCACTGATGCGGCAGCGCGGGTTGCTGACGCCGGGGCAGGCGTCGATGCAGGGGCTGATGGGCTGGATCCGCAATAACGGCCAGGCCGGCGTCGACCTGATGCGCGAGAACAAGAGCTTCGTGTTCTTCCGCGAACTGACCGGGCCGGGACCGCTCGGTGCGATGGGCGTGCCGGTCGTCGGTGGCGCGAGCGTGGCGGCGGACCCCAAGTTCATTCCGCTGGGTGCCCCGGTCTTCCTGTCGATGGACCGCGCCGACGCCAATGGCCTGTGGATCGCGCAGGACACCGGCGGCGCGATCAAGGGTGCGAACCGCGTCGATACCTTCTGGGGCGCGGGCGATGCGGCGCGGGCCACCGCGGGGGGCATGGCCGCGCGGGGCACTGCCTTCCTGCTGCTGCCGACCGGCACGCTTGCGCGCCTGCAAGGGGGCATGCCGCGTGTCGAACCGGCGCCTCTCCCCTAGGTGTGATGGCATGGTTGTGACCCACCGTGACGGAGCCGATTTCGGCTTTTGGACAGGAGCTAGGACGGAGCGGGGCGCCGCCCCCGTGACTGGCGAGGGACGGCCGGAACACCGCGCCAAGCACCGTTTTGCGGAAGCCCCACACCAGCGGCCAGAACCGGCCCGCGCCAAGGCGGATGGCCCGAACCGTCCGCCGAAGGCCGGCGCACCGCCGGCACAGGCCGCCAGCTTGCGCTGCGCGTCGCTCGTCGCCGACGAACGGTCGAGGGCAATTACGCCGGGTCAACACCATGCCATTGCGCCCTGAAGAAGCTGCCCTCTGGCGCAAGGTCATGGCCAGCGTCCGGCCGCTTCCCGGGCGCGCGCCGTTAATGCTGAGTCCGCCGGTAACGTCTCCGGCCGCACCCCCGGCGATGACGCACCCGCAAAAGGTCCGCGCCCCTGCCGCGTCGCCTGTCGCCGCAGTCCGCAAGGCAGCGCCGAAGCCGATCGATGCCGCAACCCTCGACGCGTCGTGGGACCGTCGGCTGTCGCGCGGACTGGTGTCGCCGGACCGCTCGGTCGACCTCCACGGACTGGGCCTGCAGGGCGCCTATACCCTGCTGGACCAGACGCTGGACCGTGCCATCGCCGCCGGCGAGCGGGTCGTTCTGCTGGTGACCGGAAAGCCACCGCCGCGCGAGTCCGAGCGACCCCACGCCCGCGGGGCGATCCGCGCGGCGGTCGGCGACTGGCTGGCCGCGTCGCGCCACGGCGACCGGATCGCGGCGGTGCGCGGCGCGCACCCGCGGCACGGCGGGAATGGTGCAATCTACATCATTCTTCGGCGGTCGCGGTAAAGTTTCTTAACCTTCCTCGTTGATAGATGGAGCATTCGGAGGTGGCTGGTGCCCCCTCGCCGGGGGATCGTGCACATCTACGATGGCCAGTTCGTCGCTCCTGAACCGCGCGGTGTTTTTCGCGATCTGTGCCGGAGCGATGGCGTTCGTGCTGACGCTGATCGCGACGGGTCACGGCCTGTTCGAGCTGGTCGGCCTCCAGCATGCCGCGATCGCGGCAGCCATCTGCGCGCTGCTGTGCTGGGCCAGCGTCTATCGCAGCCTGCGGACGAGCGCCGGCGCGCTCGACGCCGCGATTACCCGCCTGGTCGCTGCCGCCAAGGGCGATCTGGAAAGCCCGGTGCCGGGTGCAGTCGTGATCCACGCGCCGCCACTGGCCGAAGCGATGACCGACCTGTTCCGCCAGCTTCACGTCCAGATCGACGGCGTCCAGCAGCTCGCGCTGTTCGATCCGGTTACTGGTCTGCCCAATCGCATCCATTTCCGCCGGACGGTCGAACGTCAGCTGACCGAGCTGCCGGTCGATGCGCATGCGGCGATGTTCTTCATCGATCTCGACCGGTTCAAGCGGGTCAACGACACGTTGGGCCATGCGATCGGCGACCATCTGCTCGCCATGGTCGCCAACCGCCTGCGTGCGGTGGTCGAGCGGTTCACTCCCGAAGGCGACGCGCTGCGACCGCTCATCGGCCGGTTGGCAGGCGACGAATTCACGATCTTCTTCCCTAGGCTGGCGCGGCCGGGTGATGCCGATCGCATCGCGCGCGGGGTGCTGTTCGCACTCAGCGAGTCGTTCGATCTCGCCAATCAGGACGTCGTTATCGGGGCCTCGATCGGCATCGCGCTGCGGCCCGAACATGGCGAGACGCTGACCGACCTGATGCGCGCTGCCGACACCGCCATGTACCACGCCAAGGGCACGGGGCGCGGGCGGGCCGAGCAATTTTCCGATCGACTGGCGCTGGAGCTGGCCGAACGAGCGCAGCTCGAAGCCGATCTGCGCGACGCGCTGGACCAGGAGCAGTTCGGCCTCGTCTTCCAGCCGCAAATCGGGCTCAGCGACCGCCGTGTCGTCGCGGCGGAGGCCCTGCTGCGCTGGCGCCACCCATCGGGTGAGGAACGACTGCCCGGCGCCTTCCTGCACCGTGCGGAGGAAAGCGGACTGATCGTCGAGATCGGCGAATGGGTGATCGCGTCGGTCGCCGCGACCATCCGGCGTTGGGGGGCGATCGGGGTCGATCACCGACTGGCAGTCAACGTCAGCCAGCGCGAACTCGATCACGCCCAATTCTTCCGTCGGCTGCGCGATGCGATGCTGTCCGCCGGCGCGCCCGCGTCGCTGCTGGAACTCGAAATCACCGAGACCATGGCAATGCATTGTTCGGAAGAAGTGATCGAGGCGATCGCGGCGCTTCGGGCGGACGGGGCAACGATCGCGATCGACGATTTCGGGACCGGCTATTCCAACCTCGGCCGCCTGCGCACCTTGCCGATCGACCGCATCAAGCTCGACCGCAGCGTCATCGCGACGGTGACTGAAAGCCAGGAGGCATTGGCGGTCGTCCAGTCGCTCGTCGGGCTGATCCACGGGCTGGGGCTGGAAGCGGTCGCGGAGGGTGTCGAGCGCGCCGATCAGGCCGAAGTGCTGCGCATCATCGGCTGTGACGTGATCCAGGGCTATGCGGTCGCCGAGCCGATGCCAGAGCGCGCGTTTCTGGCGTGGTCGCAGGGCGAAGGCGAGCGGTTGCGGCTACGGGCGTAACCTACGGCCCGCCTCCTACCACTGTCATTCCCGCGAAGGCGGGAATCAATTCTGGCTGACCGATGTGAGTCTCAAAAACTTCAGCGACTATTGATCCCCGCCTACGGGGGGATGACGTGAATGGGCTTAGGCTAGCGCCGCCCCCAGGAACCGGCGATACACGCGCTCCAGCGCGCGAAGGTCGTCGACCGCAACCGCCTCGTCCAGCTTGTGCATCGTCGCATTGAGCAGGCCGAATTCGACCGTCGGGCACAGCCGCGACAGGAAGCGCGCGTCGCTCGTTCCCCCGGTGGTCGACAGATCTGCCGTCACACCCAGCTCGTGGCGGATCGCGTCGGCGACGAGGGTCGAGAGCGCGCCCGGCTCGGTCAGGAACGCCTCGCCAGACACGATCGCCCGGCACGTCGCCCCGGGGGCGTGTTCGGCGACAAGTCCGGCAATGCGGTCCGCCAGGCTTTGGCCTGTGTGCAGGTCGTTGAACCGGATGCTGATCCGCGCCTGCGCCGCCGCAGGAATGACGTTGGTCGCGGGATTGCCGACAGTGATATCGGTGATCTCGATATTCGACGGCTGGAACCAGTCGGTACCCTCGTCGAGTACCACCGCATCGATCGCCGCCAGCGCGGCCACCAGCCGCGGGCAGGGATTGTCGGCCAGATGGGGATAGGCGACATGGCCCTGGCGGCCGGGCACCTCGATCCAGATGTTGACCGACCCGCGCCGCCCGATCTTGATCGTGTCGCCGAGGCGGTGGGCGGAGGTGGGCTCGCCGACCAGGCACAGGTCGGGGCGTAGGTCGCGCGCGGCCATCCGGTCGATCAGCGCGCGGGTACCGTGGACGGCGGGGCCTTCCTCGTCGCCGGTGATGATCAGGCTGACGGTACCGCGTTTCGGCAGATCGGTGCAGGCCGCGACGAAGGCTGCGACCGCGCCTTTCATGTCGACGGCGCCGCGACCGTAAAGCAGGTCGCCGCGAACCGCGCCGACGAAGGGATCGTCGGTCCAGCCGGGGCCGGGGGGCACCACGTCGACATGGCCGGCGAAGGCGATGTGCGGGCCATCACCGGCGCGGACGGCGAGCAGGTTCTCGACCGGCCCGTCCGGCGCCTCGCCGACGGTGAAGCGGTCGACGTCGAAGCCCAGAGGGACCAGCGCCGCCTCGAGCACGTCGAACACCGCGCCGCGCGCGGGGGTGACGCTTTCGCAGTCGATCAGTGCCTTTGCGAGGGTCAGGACATCGGACATCGCGCCCGCATGGCCCACGCCGAATGGTTAGTCCACCGTTCGTGCCGAGCCTGTCGACGCACAGGGGCGGAGCACGGTCGTCGGCATTCTCAGCTCGAACGGAGGAATGGCGTCATTCGGCCGCCTGCTCGAACTTCTCGATCACCCAATCCTCTTCCTGCGCGGCCGCAATCCAGTCCTGCATGAAGGGGTGCTGGAGCACCGCGTTCATATAGGCGGGCGCGAAGCGTGCGACGGGTAGCGAATAGGTGATGATACGGGTCACGACGGGCGCGAACATGATGTCGGCCGCGCCGAAGTCGCCGAACAGAAACTGGCCGTCGCCGCCGTAGCGCGCCCGGGCCTGTGCCCACAGCTCCATGATACGTTGCAGGTCGGCGAGCACGTCGTCGTCGGGGTGCTTGGGCTCATAGACCTGGCGGATGTTCATGCTGTGCTTGCGGCGCAGCGCGGCGAACCCCGAGTGCATCTCCGCGGCCATAGACCGCGCCATCGCGCGCGCCGCCGGGTCGGCCGGCCAGAATTTGTCACCGCCGCTCGCCTCGTTGAGATATTCGATGATGGCCAGGCTGTCCCACACCACGCAGTCGCCATCCCACAGGATCGGCACCTTGCCCGACGACGGCGCGAATTCGTCGCCCTGGCGGCGCTGTTCCCATTGCTGGTCGTACAGAGGCACGACCATTTCCTCGAACGGCAGCCCCGACTGCTTGCACGCGAGCCAGCCGCGCAGCGACCAGGACGAGTAGGCCTTGTTGCCGATGATGAGCTTGAGCATGCCCGCTGGGGTAGGGGCGACCTCCCGCGCTGTCCAGCCGGATGCGGTTCGTGGGTGCCAAGGCCGCCGCTCGCAGCAGCGGGGTTTCCTCGGCGGTGGCGCCCGGTACAGTCGCGCCATTCATGTCGCGGATAACCGGGGGAATTTCATGCGTCTCGCCCTACTGCCTCTCACGCTCCTGATGTCGACCAGCGCCATCGCGCAGACCGATACGGGCTATCACCGGGCGCCCGATGCGATCGCCAAGATCCTGGACGCAGCGCCGACCCCGGCGGTGTCGCTCAGCCCCGACCGCCGCACCATGGCGATCCTCGGTCGCGAGAATCTGCCGACCATCGCCAATCTGTCGCGGCCGATCCTGCGGCTGGCCGGCTACCGCATCGATCCGCGGACCAACGGCCCGGCGGAGGTCCGCAATCAGTGGCTGAACGCGCTGTCGTTCAAGGATGTCGATACGGGCCGCGAAGTGAAGGTCGCGCTTCCCGCCGGCACGCGCTTCACCAGTGCGGGCTGGTCGCCCGACGGGTCGAAGATGGCGATCGTCGTCGGGGAGGATGACGGCCTTGCGCTCTGGATCGTCGATCGTGCAGGCACGGCCAAGCCGGTCGCGCGCGGCGTCAACGCGACGTTCGGTGGCGCGGTCGAATGGATGCCGGACAGCAGCGCCCTGATCGTGCGCCAGGTCGTCGCAAACCGCGGCCCCGCGCCGACCGTGTCGACCACCCCGACCGGCCCGGTAATCCAGGAGAGCCTGGGCCGGCGTGCCGCCACGCGTACCTATCAGGACGTGCTGACCAACGCCGACGACGAAAAGCTGTTCGACTATTATTTCGCCGGTCAGCTCGTCCGCATCGATGCCGCGACCGGCGCGGCGACGCCGATCGGCCAGCCGGGCATGATCCGCAGCTTCAGCGTGTCGCCGGACGGCCGTTACCTGCTGACCCAGCGGCTGAAGCGGCCCTATTCCTATCTGCTCCCCTCGGGCTTCTTCCCGGTCGAGATCGCGGTGACGACGATCGACGGCCAGCCGGTGAAGACCTTGGTCGACCGTCCGCTTGCCGACGACCTGCCGGTCGACTTCGACGCGGTGGTGAAGGGGCCGCGCGAGCCCGAATGGCGCGCCGACGCGCCCTCGACGCTCGTCTGGGCCGAGGCGCTCGACGGCGGCGATCCGAAGGCAAAGGTGCCGCACCACGACAAGGTGATGATGCAGGCCGCCCCTTTCAGTGCGGAACCCGTCGAACTCGCCCGCACGGCCGCGCGCTACGGCGAGATCTACTGGGGTAACGACGATTTCGCGATGATCACCGATCGCGAATGGAAGACGCGCACCGAGCATCGCTTGGGCGTGACGCCCGGCCAGCCCGGCACCGCCCGGCTGCTGCTGACCCGCAACTATCAGGATCAGTATGGTGACCCCGGGTTGCCGATGCTGAAGCGCAATGCCGCGGGCAAATCGGTGATGCGCTTCACGCCGGACGCCAAGGCCGTCTTCGTCAGTGGCGAAGGCGCGACCAAGCCCGGCGCCTTCCCGTTCCTGGCGACGATGCCGGTCGACGGCAGCGCCCAGACCCGGCTGTGGACCGCGAAGCCGCCCTATTACGAAGGTGTCGTCACGCTACTCGACGACGCGGGCAAGCGCATCCTGACGCGACGGGAAAGCGCGGTGCTGGCGCCCAACTATGTCATCCGCACGGTGAAGGGCGGGGCGGCCAAGCAGGTCACCAACTTCGCCGATCCCGCGCCGTCGCTGGCCGGCGTGAAGCAGCAGACGATCACCTATACGCGTGCGGACGGTGTGCCGCTGTCGGGCACGCTCTACACGCCGGCCGGCTATGATGCGAAGCGCGACGGGCCGCTGCCGACATTGCTGTGGGCCTATCCGTCCGAGTTCACCGACGCCGCGGTCGCCGGGCAGACGGTCGACCAGGGCAATCGCTTCACGCGACCGCGCGGGATCAGCCATCTGTTCCTGCTGACCCAGGGCTATGCGATCCTCGACGATCCCGCGATGCCGATCATCGGCGCGAACGGCGCGGAGGCCAACGACACTTACATCAAGCAGCTGCGTGAAGATGCTGAAGCCGCGGTCGAGGCCGTGGTGAAGATGGGCGTCGGCGACCGTGACCGGATGGCGGTTGGCGGCCATAGCTACGGCGCGTTCATGACCGCCAATCTGCTCGCCCACACCGACCTGTTCCGCGCGGGCATCGCTCGGTCGGGCGCGTATAACCGCACGCTGACCCCGTTCGGCTTCCAGGCGGAGCAGCGCACCTATTGGCAGGCGACGCCGACCTATACCGAGATGAGCCCCTTCACCTACGCCAACAAGATCAAGGAGCCGATCCTGCTGATCCACGGCGCGGCGGACGACAATTCGGGGACGTTCCCGATCCAGTCGGATCGCATGTACGCGGCATTGAAGGGGAATGGCGCGACCGTCCGTTACGTCTCGTTGCCGAACGAGCCGCATGGGTATCGCGCGCTGGAGTCGACCAACGAGACGCTGTGGCAGATGACCGATTGGCTCGATCGGTACGTGAAGCCGAAGAAGGCGGCGGCTCCGGTGGCGGCCGCTCAGTAAGATGTAAGGGAGGGGGAACACCCACGCCCCCTCCCTCCTCATCCCCGCGAAGGCGGGGATCGCTAGTCGCTGAACGCGGTGAGTCTCACGAAGGCCAGCCAGAATTTATCCCTGCCTTCGCGGGGATGACGGCTAGTGAGACGAATCGAGCGTCTTCCCCAACGCCCCTTTGATCCACAACTCCCGCACCAGAACCACGACCAGCACCGTGATCGGCCCGCCGAGCAGCAGCCCGGTCGACCCCAGGATCGCGCCGATCGCGAACAGCGAGAACATCGTGACAGCCGGCGGGATCTTGACCGTGTGGCGCATGACCATCGGGTTCACGAGATTGCCGTCGATCTGTTGGACGATGAAATAGACCAGGATCACCTGCCAGATCGCATCGCCGCCCATCGTCAGCCCGACCAGCACGCCAGGTGCCGCCGCCATCAGCGGGCCGATGACGGGCACGAAGCCGAGCAGGGCGGCGATGACGGCGAGCGCGAGGGGGGAGGGGGCACCGACGATCACCAGTCCGGCGAAGATGCCGACCCCGACGAAGACCATCGAGACCAGCTGCCCGCGCAGCCAGGCACGCAGCGTCCCGCCGATTTCGCCCAGCACGTCGTCGGCGCGGTCTTCCCACCGCTGCGGCAGGACGAGGCGTATGCCCTTGCGGTACGTCCGCGGTTGGGTCGCGAGGAAGATGCCGCCGAGCAGCGCGAGCAGCAGCGCCGACAGCAGGTTCGCGACGAAGGTGACGATGCCCTGGAGGATCGAGAAGATGCTGCTGCCGCTGGGCGCCAGTTTTTCGGCGATGCCGTTCAGCCTCTGCTCGCCGACACGCTCGCTCAGGTCGTGCCAGCCGCCGGGGATCAGGCCGATCAGCTGATTGAGCTGATTGACCAGCTCGCGCCCGAACAACAGACTGATTCCGCCGATCAGCGCGACGATCAGCAATGCGCCGATCGCCAGCGCCAGACCGTGGGGCAGGTGCAAGACGTTCGTCAGCTTGCGCGCGACGCCGTCCAGAATGATCGCGACCAGCGTCGCGGAAAACAGCAACAGCAGGACGGGCTTGAGCGCCCAGACCGCAGCGAGCGCAACCAGGATCGCGATGACCGCGCTCGCGTGGCGCGCCACCCGCCGGGACGACATCCGCGGACGGGCAGGCGGCCGGCGGTCCATGTCAGCCGATCGCCTCGATCACCGCGGCGCGCAGGTCGGCGATGCCCATACCCTTTTCGCTCGACGTCTGGATGATGTCGGGGTGGGCGGCAGGGCGTTTGCGCACTTCATCGGCGGTCTTGGCAGTCACGTCGGTCAGCGCGGTCGCCTTGATCTTGTCGGCCTTGGTCAGCACCACGCGGTAGCTGACGGCGGCGGCGTCGAGCATGTCCATGATCTCGCGGTCGACCGGCTTGATGCCGTGGCGGCTGTCGATCAGCACCAGCGCACGTTTCAGCACCGTGCGCCCGCGCAGATAGTCGTTCACCAGAAACCGCCACTTCTTGACGAGGTCCTTGGGCGCCTCGGCAAAGCCATAGCCGGGCATGTCGACCAGCCGGAACTTCAGCGGTTCGCCGACGTCGAAGAAATTGAGCTCCTGCGTCCGCCCGGGCGTGTTCGACGTGCGGGCCAGCGCATTGCGGTTGGTCAGCGCGTTGATCAGCGACGATTTGCCGACGTTCGACCGGCCGGCGAACGCGACTTCCGGCGCGTCCATCGGCGGCAGATGCTGCAGCGCCGGGGCAGACTTCAGGAACGCGATCGGCCCGGCGAAGGTCTTGCGCGCCACCTCGACCAGTTCGGGATCGAACCCTTCGGCCGCCGGAGTGGGGACGTCGGTCACTTCGCGGCGGCCGTCTTCAGGCCCGGGTGGCGCGAATAAAGCCACTGCTGCTGCGCGATCGTCAGCAGGTTCGACGTGATCCAGTAGACCTGCAGGCCGACCGCGAACGGCGCCATGACGAACATCAGCACCCACGGCATCAGGCTGAAGACCTGCTTCTGGACGTCGTCCATCGGCTGCGGGTTCAGGCGGAACTGCGCCCACATCGAGACGCCGAGCAGGATCGGGATGACGCCGATCGCAATGAAGTGCGGGGGCGTGAAGTTCAGCAGGCCGAACAGGTTGACCGGGGTCAGCGGATCGGGCGCCGACAGATCCTTGATCCACAGCACGAACGGCTGGTGGCGCATTTCGATCGTCAGCATCAGCACCTTGTAGAGTGCGTAGAAGATCGGGATCTGAATGAGCGTCGGCAGGCAGCCGGCCAGGGGATTGACGCCCTCCTGCTTGTACAGGCCCATCATTTCCTGCTGCAGGCGCGGCTTGTCGTCCTTGTAGCGCTCCTGGAGCGCCTTAAGCTTCGGCTGCAGCGCGCGCATGCCGGCCATCGACGCGAACTGGCGCTGCGCGACCGGGAACATGATCAGGCGCACGGTCAGCGTCAGCAGGATGATCGCCAGGCCAAAGTTGCCGACCATGCGGAACAGCCAGTCGAGATATTTGAAGATCGGCTTTTCGATGACTTCGAACCAGCCCCAGTCGATCGCCTTACCGAAGTGCGGGATGCCCAGCGTATCTTCGTAGCGGTCGAGCAGGTTCACTTCCTTGGCGCCGGCGAAGAAGCGACCCGTGGTCACCATCGCCGCGCCCGGTGCGACCGTCTTCGGCGCGGCGGTATAGTCGGCCTGATAGGTCTGGTTGGCGCCGGCGCGGAACTGCGCGGTGACGTCCGCCCCTTGGTCGGGGATCGCCGCAGTCAGCCAATATTTGTCGACGAAGCCGAACCAACCGCCCTTCGACGTAAAGGTCGCCGGCGCCTTGTCGATGTCCTTGAAGTTGACGCTGTAATCGGCCGCGCCGTTGTGCGCCGACATCGGACCCGTATGGATCGTCCAGCTGTCCGGATCCTTCGACACGCCGACGCGCGTGACGTAGCTGTAGGGCGCGACGGAGATCGGCGCGCCGCCGGCGTTGGCGACCGTCTGGCGGACGGTGAACATGTAATTCTGGTCGACCGACAGCTCGATCGCGAAGCGCTGACCCGTAGCGTTGGCGGCGGTCAGCGTGACCGGGCGGTTCGGCGCGAGCAGCTGGCCCGAGGCCTGCCACACCGCGTCCGCCGCCGGGGGCGCGAAGCCCTCTGCGCCGCGCCAGCCGAAGCCGGCGAAATAGGCATCGGTCGTGCCGGCCGGCGACAGCAGGCGGATCGGCGGCGAGTTCTTCGCGATCGTCTCGTCGTATTTGGTCAGGATCAGGTCGTCGATCCGCGCGCCCTTCAGGTTGATCGACCCCTTCAGCGTCGGCGTTTCGATGCGCACGCGCGGGGTTTCTGCGAGCACGACGTTGCGGTCGCGGATCGCGGTCGGCGAATCGGCAGTCGGGTCGGCGCTCGGGTTCGGCAGCGGCTTTGTCTTACCGCCTTCGATCTTGGTGACCGGCGGGTTGGCCGCGGGAAAGAAGGTGCGCGTGATGACTGGCCAGCCGAACAGGATCAGCGCCGCCAGGACCGCGAACAGCACGAAATTCTTGTTGTCGTTGCTCAAGCGTCTTCCCCGAAAATCTCTTTAGGGCACCGGATCATGGCCATGACCGCCCCATGGATGACAGCGCGCGATCCGCTTCGCCGCCAGCCAGCTTCCTTTGGCCGCGCCATAGCGGCGAAGCGCCTCTATTGCATAGGCCGAACATGACGGGCTGTAGCGGCACGATGCCGGCAGCAGCAGCGAGGGGCCGAGCTGCCAGAGGCGGGCGATCGCCATGAGGAGGCGGGCCATCATGATGCCCGTCTTCCAGTCGTCATCCCCCCGCACGCGGGGGTCAATTCTGGCTGCACTTGGTGAGTCTCATCACCTTCAGCGACCATTGATTCCCGCCTTCGCCGGAATGACGGTTGCGAGGGGGAGGGCGAAGTCACCGCGGCGCCGCCTTGCGAATCGCCTTCACCAGATCTGCGCGCAGATCATCCCACGGCCGTTCGATCCCGGGACCGCCACGCCCGATCAGGATGTGGTCCGCACCGGCAACGCCCTCCGTCGCCAGTATCTCGCGCGCCAGTGCCCGGAACCGCCGCTTCATCCGATTGCGCACCACCGCGCGCGAATCGACCTTCTTGGAGACCGTGATCCCGATCCGCGGGCGGGGGTCGCCGTCGTTCCGCGGGTACACCAAAAGCACGAAGCCGGGCATCGCTGCCCGGCGTCCGCCGTTTGCCTTCAGATAATCCGCGCGGGCCGTGACCCGCGCGATGCCGTCGTGGCTCAGGCCGACAGCTTCTTGCGGCCGCGCGCGCGGCGAGCGCGAATCACGTTGCGACCACCGACCGTCGCCATCCGCGAGCGGAAGCCGTGACGGCGTGCACGCACCAGGTTGCTCGGCTGAAAGGTCCGCTTCATCGTTCATTCCCAATTCGTCAAAAGTCAAAAGGCCGCCACACGGGACGGCCACGTCGGCGGCTCCCATAGGCAAAGCCCCTGGATTAGTCAACGCTTGCTGCTGCCTGCTCGCGGAGGCGCCGGCGGCGTGCCGAGGCCCGCCTGAGCGCCCGATCCGCCAGCCGCCCGGTGCGCGGGAAGCGCCGCTTGCCGCGCGCGAACTGGTACTTCGCCCACCGCGAATTCTGCAACACCAGACCGGCACCCCCGGCGAAGGTGAAGATGCCCGCCGGCCCCGGCAACAGCGCGGCCAGCGGCGTCACCAGAATCAGCAGGACGCCCAGCGACAGGGCCGCAGTGCGCAACGCTGGATTTCGGGGACGACTCACCGGGCCGATGTGGCCCCCGCGTATTGACCTTGCAAGACACTTCCAGCGGACAATTGTTTCGCTATGGTTGCAACCTGGATCAGGGGAAGGGGGCTCAGGTGGTCGCGATCGTGTCGACCGTGGCGTATCTCGGGCTGGAGGCGCGGGGAGTCGAGGTGCAGTGCACTTTGGTCGCCGGACTGCCGGCCTTCGTCGTCGTCGGCCTGCCCGACAAGGCGGTGGCGGAAAGCCGCGAGCGCGTGCGGGGCGCGATCGCCGCGATGGGCCTGGCGCTGCCGCCCAAGCGGATCACGGTCAACCTGTCGCCCGCCGACCTGCCGAAGGAAGGATCGCATTTCGACCTGCCGATCGCGCTCGCGTTGCTGGCGGCGATGGGCGTCGTCGATGCCGAGACGCTGAGCGAGTATGTCATCGTCGGCGAACTCGGGCTCGACGGTCGCATCCAGGCCTCGCCCGGCGTGCTGCTCGCGGCGCTCCACGCCTCGGCGGAAGGAAAGGGCCTGGTCTGCCCCGCCGCGCAAGGGCCGGAGGCGGCGTGGGCCGGATCGGTCGAGGTCTTGGCCGCGCCCGACATGATCGGCCTGCTCAACCACCTCAAGGGCCTCCAGCTCCTTTCCCCGCCCCAGCCCGGCGAAGCGGCGGAGCCCGGCTTCGGCCCCGACCTGAAACAGGTGAAGGGCCAGGAAACCGCCAAGCGCGCGCTGGAGATCGCGGCGGCCGGCGGGCATAATCTGCTGATGGTCGGCCCGCCCGGATCGGGAAAGTCGCTGATGGCCGCCTGCCTGCCCGGCATCCTGCCGCCGCTCGACGCGGCCGAGGCGCTCGAAGTCTCGATGGTGCAGTCGGTCGCCGGGACGCTGAGCGGGGGGCGCCTGACCCGCGCGCGGCCATTCCGCAACCCGCATCATTCGGCGTCGATGGCGGCGCTGACCGGCGGTGGGCTGCGCGTGAAGCCGGGCGAGGTCAGCCTCGCACATCTCGGCGTCCTGTTCCTTGACGAACTGCCCGAATTCCAGCGCGCCGTGCTCGATTCGCTGCGCCAGCCGCTGGAAACCGGTACTGTCAGCGTGGCGCGGGCGAATGCGCACGTGACGTTCCCGGCGAACGTCCAGCTGGTCGCGGCGATGAACCCGTGCCGCTGCGGGCATCTGGGCGACCCCGCCCTCGCCTGCGCCCGTGCGCCGCGGTGTGCGGCGGACTATCAGGCGAAGGTCTCTGGCCCACTTCTCGACCGAATCGATTTGCATGTCGACGTCGCCGCGGTCAGTGCCGCCGACCTGGTCCTGCCGCCCCCGACCGAAGGTTCCGCCGAAGTCGCCGCTCGCGTTGCCGCCGCCCGCGCCGTCCAGTCCGTCCGCTATGCCGCCGACACCGCGCGCACCAATGCCGAGGCCGATGGCCCCGTTCTCGACGCGCATTCCACTCCCGACGACGCCGGCCGCGCGCTGCTGGCGCAAGCGGCCGAAGCGATGCGCCTGTCGGCTCGCAGCTATACCCGCGTGCTGCGGGTCGCTCGGACCATCGCGGATCTGGCGGGTGCGGAGCGCGTCGGGCGCATTCATGTGGCCGAGGCGCTCAGCTATCGACGGCAAGCGCCGCGCGCGTGAGCCTTATTCGCGGGTCGGCAGCCCCATCATCCACGGCTTGGGCCTGCCGGTGGGTTTGGGCGTGCCGTCGAGGCGCTGTGCGCTTTTGATCAGGATCGGCTTGAACAGCATCTGGCCCTTCATTGCGCCTTCGCCGCCGCCGGTCGGCAGTGCCAGGATACGCTTCACAACCTCCATGCCCGCTACGACCCGGCCGAAGGCGGGATAGCCTTCATATGTGCCGTTCGCATCCATGTTCGGGGCGGCGCCAACGGTGATGAAGAAATTGCCGCCCGCCGATCCGCCATAGGCCGGGCGGGCCATGCTGATCGTGGCGTCGATATGCCTGATGCCGGTCTGCGTGGTCTTTTCGAGCGGAAAGGTCGGCAGCATCCGCCGCGCGTCCTGGCGAATGCCCCCCTGGATGAACCCGGTCTTCGGATCGATCTTCTTGCGGGCCGATCGGTAGAAAACCGTCCCGTCGAACCGCCCGTCGTCGACATAGGCCAGGAAATTCGCCGTCGTCCGCGGCGCGCGGCGGGCATCCAGCGCCAGCACGATCGGCCCGGCCGAGGTGTTCAGTCTCACGCGGACATAGCCCGGCGTCGGCCGGTTGGTCGGCTCGGCGGCGCTCGCCGGCAGCGTGAGGGTGAGGGCAAGGAGCGAAAGGAGGATACGCATGGTCACGACACGGATATGGGAAGGGGGCCGCCGTCCGGCTATCCCGCCGCACGCATCGGCACAAGCGCTTGCCCCCGCCGCCGGCATCGTCTAGCGGATGCGCCTTCGCTGCCCCTGTGGCGAAATTGGTAGACGCGACCGACTCAAAATCGGTTGCCGCAAGGCATGCTGGTTCGAGTCCGGCCAGGGGCACCACTCCCGAGCAGAAGAGGGCACCGCTGGTGCGATCTGCTCGGGGTCACCGCCAACCGCCAACTCGAGGGGCTTGATCGGTCCCGTGATGGTTATGCGGTTGGGCGCGACCACGACCTTGGCGATAAACCGGCGGGCGTAGCCCTGCCGCAGCGTGTGATCCTCGGATCGCAGCTTGCCGAGGATGACTTCGCCGAGCCGCTCGATGGCTTCCGGCGTCACCCGACGGTCGGCTGCGGACAGCTGACGCTCGACCAGCAAGATCTCCTGCTCGAGATCGGCGCGGCGCGTCCGCTGTGCGGCGAGGCGTGCGGTGAAGTCTGCGTCGCGTGGCGACACGATTCCCTGTTCGATGAAATCGAACATGTTCTGTACCGCACCCTCGACCCGCGTCCGCTCGGTGCGAAGCGCCTTGAGGTGCGCCTGTCGTTCGCGAACGGCGGCGGAACTGTCGTCGAGTAGGTTGGCGAGGAGCGTCTGGAGCCGCTCGGGCCGCAGCAGCCGCTCGGCCATCGCGTCGATGACGATGGTCTCCAGCTTCTCGTCGCGGATGCTGGTCCCCTCGCACGCCGTCTCGCCGCGCCGCAGGCGACGCGAGCAACGGTAGTAGCGATAGCGTCCACCCTTGCCGGTCGCGATTGCCAGCGCATGGCCGCATTCGGGATGACCGCACTTGGCGATGCCGGCCAACATGGTCGGGCCGGAGACGATCCGCGCCGGGGTGATATGACTGGCGTTGCGGGCGATACCCGCCTGGACCTCGAGCCATTCGGCTTCGGGGATGATGACCGGGGCGGGAACTTCCTGCCATTCCTCCTCGGGCCGCTTGATGCCGTTGCGTGTATCGTTGACGCCGTAGAGATGCTTGCCACGGTAGGTAGAGCGAGTGAGCACGTCACGGACGTTGGACACGTGCCACTTGCGGCCTCGCAGGGTCGTGCCGCTCGAGTTCAGGTGGCAGACAATCTTCTTGTAGCCCATTGGTCCCTGGCCGATCCCGACCCGCTTCATGCGAAAGATCTGCTGGACCTGCAGCGCCTCGGACGGTTCGATCACTAGCCGCTTCTTGGCCTTGGGCCCGCGCATCTCGGCGATCTCGGTCGTATAGCCAAACGGCGGGATCGCGCCGTTCCAGAAGCCCGCTTCGGCGTTGCGCTTCATCGTATCGCGCGTGAACTTGGCGGTCTGACGCGACTGGTATTCGTCAAAGTTGGACAGCACCGAGCGCACCAGGTCGCCCTCGGCGTCCTGGCCGACCTCCTGAGTGATCGCGACGATGCGCACCCCGGCGCGCTTCAGCTTTCGACGGTAATGCTCGAGCAGATAGTGATCCCGAAAAAGGCGCGAGAAGCTGTAGACGCCAATCTCGGAGACCCCGCTGCCGGGCCGCAGCGCGTGTTCGAACAGTGCCTGCAGGCCAGGCCGGTTGTCGGTGGTGCCGGAGAGCCCGCCATCGCGGTAGATATCGACGAGCTCGACGCCGCGTTGCCTGTAGTGTGCGGTGAGCCGTTCCTCCTGATTGTCGAGGCTGATGCCGCCCTCGGCCTGCCGCTGGGTAGACACCCGAACATAGCCGAGCGCGCGTTCAATCCTTGTCTTTGCCATCGGCCGGGCCTTCGAAAATGTAGCGCAGGTCGTCCGCGCTAAGCAGCGTCAGAAGCCATTCTGACTCCGATCGCGCCAGCGCGAAAGAGTCCGGCAGCCGATCCGCGATAATACGGTCGCCCAGTGGGCGGGCGGCGGGAAAAGCGGCACCGATCTTCGCGCACGGATCGACTCCGGAATTAGCGGGATAAGCGTTGGTCCTGTCCATCGACCAGCATGTGCCGACGCAAAATCGCAGCGACGATGTAACCGCCAAGACGCCTGAGAGATGAAGGAGAGAATGATCCAGCTGGGGCTGGAGGGAAAAAGGAGACTGGAATGACCGCGATTATCATGCTGGCGCTGGCATTTGCCGCGTTCAAGATCGCCGAGTACGTGCTGATCCTGCTGGTCGATGGCCTCGCGACGGTGATTGCGGCCTGGTACTGCTGGCGCTCGGCGCGCCTGATGCGTGCGCTGCTCGCGACCCGCGCACCGTGCAACGCGATCGATTTCATGCCGGCCTGGAACGTGTCCCGCGCCAACCGGCGGCTGATGGCGCGGCACCTGCGGTTGTCGATCGCGATGACCGCGCACTTCAGCCTGTATCCACGCTCGAGTGCGCGTGCCTCTGCGATGATGCGTCGGTACGGTCAGGTGGTCGCCTGACCCCTGATGGCGAGGCTACTCGCTTCTGTTCGCTTGCGCGTCCTGCTCGGCGAGCGCCGCTTCGCGATCATCGCACAACGTTATCGCCTTCTGCTTAGAGAGCCACGACACATAACGCCGCGCAGAGCAGTGGCAGGCGAGTTGCTCCTCGTCGTGATACCAGCTGCCTGTCGGGCAGGTCGCGCAGGCGAGGATCGGCGCGGGCCGCGCGCTTTCGGGCAACGCCAGCAGGGTCGGGCTGGTGATCGGCGCACGGCGCCGCTTCACCGAGCCGAACGGAAACTTCATCGATTCGAATTCGGGCATTATAGCCTCCTTTCAACGTTGGGATGGTCGTGGCCGGGTCAGGCGTCGCCGAACCAGTCCTTGAGGAGATCGACGAAGGCGGCGTTGATCATTTTGACGTGATCGAGGCGGTAGGACGGATGCTGCTCGGTCATCGACTTGACCCGGATCGTGAACGCCCCGCGGTGGTCGGGGGTGATCGTCGCGATGACCTTGCCGTGACGGTTGCGGACCTCGACCGGCTTGATCTCATCCTTGCCGGCGGCCGCGGCGGTCAGCTTTCTGAACAACGGCGCAACGCCGAGAGTCTGGCCCGCCATCAGCGCGGCGCAGGCGAGTACGCGCTCGCGTTGCTCCTCATCCTCAAGCAACGGCGCGAGTTGGGCCCACTGGGTCATCGAGATGGCGCGCCGGTCGGCGACGAGACCGAGGATGGCGACAGGCGCCTTCTGCAAGGCGAGCCCGCGGTTGATCGCGGACTTGTCCTCGCCGACCGCCTCGGCCAGTCGCGTCTCGTTGGTCACCAGCTTGCCGTCGAGCATACGCGCCCAGGACGCCGATCTGTCCCACAGGCTGACCTCAAGCGCACCGCGATCCTCGCGATTGGCGATCTTGAGCGCCTGCTCCGCGGTTAGCGCGCCCTTCTCGTACACCCGTACGCGCAGCGGACTGCCCAGGATGTTGCATGCGTGTCGGCGTCGAGAGCCTGCGAGGATTTCGACGAGGCCGTTCGGTCCGCGCTCGCCGATCGCGTCATGCGCCTGACCGACCGCTTTCAGTTCGGCAACGAGCGGCGCGACGCTCTCGTCCGTGATGAGGTAATCGAATCGCGGGTTCTTGAGCGACACCATCGTCTGGTCGTGGCGCAGGAACTCGACGACGTAGTTGGTTTTCTGATTGCGCCTGGGCGGCGTCGAGCCGTCCAGCGGGAGTTCGTTCGTGCTCATGTAGGCGATCCCTCGATTGCTGATGAATCGAGCTTGCCGACGGGAAAACGCATCGACGATGTAACGCCTCGCTAGGCTGTTACGAAAGCGTGGCGCCATAGGGCGACCGCTTCACTCGTCGATGGATCCGATGACCACCATTGCGTTCGATTGGAAAAACGCCAAGGGCTCGCGACCGACGCCGCCGAGCACGTTCCCGCCGACAAGCTCCTGCACTCCGGCGGCGGACGGCTTCAGTTGAACAGAGTCGACTGATGAGGAGAAGCTGTTGGCTGGGCTGAGCTTCTAGCTCGGCCCATAGCTGAAATGGCACTGGAGATCGGGCTCGTCCTAACGCCCTACAGCCTCACTCACCAATCATTCGCGACCAAGATGAGGAAGGTGAGGGAGTGCATCCGCGGGCGCGGCCTCCGCATCGCCCTCTTTCCAGTCGGTCTCTTCCCAAATCCCTATCGCGATTTCCAACAGCCGATGACGGTGTGCTCTCCGGTGAGGCCTGCGACCACTACGAGCCGGGACGGGCGCAATTCGTGCCGCGCAGGCGCTGTTTCAGTGCATTGATGACTATCATGTGCCTGCGCTGCTCTGGGCTTGAGCGTTTGCAACTACGACCCGTCCAATAATCCTGCGGAACATCGTAATCATAGCAGAATGGCTTCCCACCGGGCGGCGGGTTGAACCAGCCATAGCCCATGCAAGTGTCGTCATCCGCAATGCACTCGCAGTCGAAATACAGCCTTGGAAACATCTCGACGAAGCGTTCGAATGCGTGGGCCGGAAAGTTCGTGTGGCTGTCGAAGGCGAACGAGTACATGCCGTGCTCGTGCGGCCCGAGTTCTCTGAAGTTCCAGATCGGATCGGCACTGACGTCGTTGAGATCGAAAGTCAGCGTACTGCCCGCGTGGTCGCCCTCGGTTGCGGGGATGACGAAGCGACGTTTGAACCGGTCGATGTCGGCTTGCGGTCCGTAGATGTCCACGCTGTTCCACATCTCATCGCACATGATGAACATGATAATTGCCTCCAAGGATAGATTTGCGGGTGCCTCGACCGGCCAGGCGCCGCAAAGGTGTTTCACGGTGCCACGAGCGCGCCGGGTCACCGAACATGGCCAAGGTCTGCGGTCACCGGCGACACGCCGGTGAACAGGTGGCATGCAACGACATCCTCGCGGCCCGTTACGATCGGTCCGGCGAACGGCGCCGATGACCAGCGACGCACACCGTCCAGCCAGCTTTTGAGCTTAGCTGCGCGACTTGTGTCATCATCAGCCGATGCTTGTCCCGGCATACCGCGTGCAATCCAGGCGAGCCGGTCGCGGTCGATCAGCGGCGCGAACCAGAGGATCGGCACGAACAGGTCCGATACCGGCGCCAACTGGGCGAGATTAGCGTACCCGCGTAGGATATCCTCGAGCAGATCGTCCTGCGGGGCGGGCTGCGGCTTTCTGGGATCGACCGGTCGCCAGCGTCGCATGTCATCGACAAGGTCGCGGAGGATTTGCCCGCGGTTGCCCGCATTGGTCGCCTCCTTACCGGCGGCTCTGGCGCCGCCTTGACCTTCATCATGCTCCTCGTAAGCCCCGTCGGTACGGCTCGCGCGTTCCCGCATTCTCGCGGCACGAGCATATTCGCCGTCATCGGAGGGCGGTGTCGCAATGTCTGTTATCGCATTGCGGACAGAACCGGCCGAACCCACACCGCCATCGAGCGTGAGCAGCATCGAGCGCACCAGTTCCTGGTGGATGCGATGCTTGCTGAATGCATCCCACGGCCCGTCGGCGTCGGCTCGGCGATCGCCGTTCTTGCGCGGCTTGCGCCCAAAATGGATCATCGCGCGGTGGATTACGAAATCGCCACGCTGAAAACTGGTCGGCCAGATCGCACGGACCATCGCGCCGAGGTGCCGAACGAGGGTCAGGCCCATATGCCGGATGAGATCGTCGTCGCGCGCCGTCACCTCGAACGCTGGCTGCGCCTGCTGGATGACGACGACCGCGTCGCGCGTGCGCTTCAGCTTGAACGTGGCCACGTCGTTGTAGCCGAGAAATCCGCCGCGCGTCGCCTCCAGCGACAGCCCGCCACCGAAATGCTGGCCGTAGAGCGCCGCCTTGACCATGACGTGGCTGGTGACCTGGGCGGCGAGTGCGGCGCCGGCGGCGTAGTTGCGCCCTGCGGCGAGGACTATGTGACGGGGGTTGGCGTAAACGCCGCTCACCGCTCGCACGGTCATGCGCCTCACCGTTCCTGGCCCTTGGTCGGTGTCAACCAGACGACGCTTCATGTCATTGCCGATGTCGACGCCGCGCGAGGACTCGTAAAGCGAGGCCAGTGCGCCGAGCGCACCGCCGGCGCAGCCCGGAAACGCGCCGTGCGGCGCCGCCAGCCACGGGAACAAGCGATATATGCGGTCAAGTTGGCGCGACATGGCCAGCGCGAAGATCAGGTCGCAGCGGATCCGCGCCAGCCCGCTCATACGCCGTTCGCGATCCGGCATCGCCAGCCGAAGCAGGGCGCGGCGGATGTGCGGGCGCCAACCGGTACGTTCGAGGCGGGCGCCGAGATTGGCGCAGGCCAGGCATTCGAGCTCACGCGATATCTGTTCGAGCTTCGACGCTGCACCACCGGCGTGATCGCGCGAAGCTTTGCCTTCCAGCATATGGCTAAGCCGCTGCCAGCGCTTACGGGGCGCATCGCTGGTAACCGAGAACACGCCTACCGCATCGAGGATTGTACGTGCCCACACGATCGCGCGGGAAAGCTTGTGCCGCATGACGTCCGGATCGCCGGCAGCTTCGGCGGCGCGCAGATGCCGAAGATAGTGGTGAAGCGCAGTAAGCAGAGCCTCGAGCGCCGCCTCGCACTCGCTTCGCACCTGTGTCTCGCTTTTCGCCGGTGTCGCCAATCGATCAACGATCGCGACCACGTCGATGAGCGCTCGGCCGACTGCCACGGCACCCGATGCAGTTACGAGGGGAACACCGGCGACAGAGCCGACATTCCATTCTACTGCCATCCACATTTTGCGCAGCGCGAAGGACCCTTGAAGATGCGCGGTGCTCAGCCGCGCATCATCTCCATTAACTCGAAGCCGGTCGAGCCAGGTCGCGACCGAGGCATCGGTCCAGGCTGCGCGCGCGAACAGCGCGCCGGGCGCCGACCACAGGCCGGAGCGGGCGCGTAATTCGCGCAAGATGTCGTCGCCGGATGCAGGCAGTGCGCGAAGGGTGACGCCGAGGCTCGCTGCCGCCGGGACCGCGCCAGGTTTCAACCACGGTGCAATGCACGATTGCCGTCCTCCGACGAACCCACCGCCAGGACGCCGATCGGGATCATCGATATAGTCGACATGGGGCAACAACGCGAACGGCACCCAGGCGCCGGGCGGCAGAACCGCGAACCGGCTGGGTGCGGCGCGACCCGTTGCGGTGATCAGCGCGGGTCGGACGGCGGCGCCGTTGGCGACCAGTCCGGCGATAACCATGCGATTGTCGGTATTGACGGCGGCGGGAGTCATGCCTCGCCCTCCGCATGGTATCGTTTCACGATCTCCCAACCGGCGAGGATGTTGGCGCGGCGGATGCATGCCTGCTCGAACGAGGCGATCATGTACTCGAGCTCCTCGACACGATTGATGTGGCGCACGATCTCGTCTTCGCGCCCGTCCAGTGCGCTCACCGTACCGCTCTCGAACCGGGCATAGATCGGCTTGAGCTTGGCGACGGTTGCCGTGAGCTCAGCGCGATAGGGCGCGATGTCGGTGACGATCGTCTCGCAACCGTTCTCGGTGATCGTGATCCGGGTCATCGCTGATCCTCCCGGAAGCGTGGGTTGGCTCCATTGTCGTCGAGCCAGGTGGCGGAGTGGCCGCGGGTGCGCTCGGCGGGCATCGCAACCCCCTTGAGCTCGGCGATCGTGCGCGCATGATGACCTTGCCGCGAGAGCGGCGGCTTCCAACGCCAGCGCCGATCGCCGTGGGCGCGCTGGTGCGCGGCGAAGCTTGCGCACTTCGCCCAATAGCGCTCGGCGGCATCGGCCTCGCTTGCCGCCTCGCCGGTCGCGGCGAGCTTGGCGCCGCCGGCGGCGATGACTGCAGGCATCAGATCGCCGAACGTGTCGGTGAAAGCGGTCGCGACCGTGGCGAACCGACCGCGCAGCTCGCAGGGCGTCAGCGTGTAGAGGCCGCGGTGCGCGGCGGCGTCGGCAACCATGAGCCCGTGTAGTTTGGCGGGTTGGCCGAGCCCGAGTTTCGGACGCTTGATCCAAAACGGATCGATGCCGCCGCCCTTGAGCAGGCCGTGCTCGTCCAGCCACGCGAGCCCCGCGATCTCGAGCAACGGGTCGCTTTCGCAGACCCGACGGAGCGCTGCGATCAGGCAATCGTCGTCGCCGTCATCGCGCGCATCGCCGAGCCGGGCGATGGCGTCGCCGTAGGGCAGACGGTAGAAGCCGGCGTGCGCGAGAATATGGGCAGCCCCCATATCGCGCAGCGCTGCCAACCCGCCGTGTCTGTAGGCGATGGTGTTTGGATGCTGGCCGAGGGCCGCTTGCTCCGCGTCTAGCAGGACAATCCGCGCAGGCGCATCGTTGCTATCCGCTGTAGCACGCTCGATCTCGTAGTTGATCGCCGAGATCAGCGCTTCGAAATCATCAGGAATGTCGTCGTTCGTCATACTTGCCTCCTGGGGCAAGCGTGGCGCGCGCAAATCGCATCGACGATGTAACCTCGGGATAAATGTGATCGGCTCGGCGATACCGTGCAACCGTGCCGTCGGCGCGCTATCGGTGATCGCGATGGACCGTCTGGGCGTAGTACGATGAGCGGAAGCAGCGAGTTCCCGCGCGCAATCGCCCAGGCGATGCTCGCAATGGTCGATCCCGCAGACGTCGCTTTGTCGGGCGATCGTGACCGGCTCGCCATCACCATCGCCGGCGCGACGATCACGTTCGGCGACGCCCAACCGCATGCATTCGAGCGACTGGCCTCGGCAATCGAAGCGCAGATTGCGTATCAGCGCGCTGGTGCGATGGTCGCTGCGGCGGGTGAAACCGGCACGCCGCTGTGGCTGGTCGCCGGATCCGATATGCTCGGCAAGTGGCTCGCGTGGTCGCGGGTCGATAAGCCGCTGGCCAAGGGTCTGAGCCTCACCGGCCGCGCTGACGCAGCGCCGGTCGTGGGCGATCTTGCGCGGCGCTCGCGGCGCGAGCTCGGCCAGATGTCGGCGAAGATCCGGGTGAGGAGCGGCCAGGCGGTCGCCGAGCGGATCGAGCTGTCGCACCACGTTCCCGCGATCGCCATACTGGGCGACCGTGCACTGATCCGCATCGCGCGCCACCATTTGCCTGAAATGATATTGTCCGCGCTGCTCAAAAACCCGACCAGTAACGATCGTTGGCGCGCGTCCGAGATCGTCGACCACCCGTTCTTCACGACGCATGACTTCATGGTCGCTCGTGTCGACAACGACCGTGATGAGGTGGTGGTCGAACTGGAAACGGCATGGGCGCCGCTGGCGCCGATTCCCGAGGCTGCCTGGGCGGCTGTTCCGCGCGGCGCCGACCCCGCATTCCCATGGCGCGCGACCGGTCGCGAGGTGGTGGACCTCTACGGGCTTGCCGGTCGCGGCGAGCGAGCGTTGCAGGAGAGGCTCTGACCACACGGCGAGATCATCGCGATGCTACGGGCGATCCGCGTTGACGATGGTGTTCCCGTCTACCGCGTAGATGCAGGTGTATTCGCCCTCGGTGTCGGCGTAGAAGCCGCGCAGCTGCTTGTACTGGATCACCGCGAGCGTGGCGGCGAGGCGGTTGAGGTCGCCGACTTGGATGTTGCTGCGGTACAGTTCGTCGTCATCGCCACCGGCGGTCGGCACGCGCTGGGCGATGTGCTGGCGCATCTCCGGCGTACTGGTCGTTACGCGAACCTGTCCCATCAGCTTGTCACCCGCGAGGCGCAGGCCAAGACCTGCGTCGATAAACGGCAGATCGCGGGCTTCCAGTTCGGGGATGATGAACGCCCTTGCCTCGACACTGTCGACGCAGACGAACACGAAATCGACGTCATTGAGCAGATGAACATTGTTGGGACCGAGGTGGGCGGCATGCGCAACGATACCGCGGTGCATCCGCCCGTAGACCTGCGCGTAATGCTCGACCTTGGGCAGCCCGGCGGCGATGTCGTCGAACGACATCGCGCCGGGCGCCCGCCACGCAGTGTGCTGCTCGACGATGTCGCCATCGATCAGCACGATCCGCTCGCACGGTGTCTTGCTGACGAGGTCAAGCGTCTCCGAGCCGGTGCCGCCAAGCCCGATGATCGCGATGGTGCCGCCGGCGAGCCGAGCGGACACCGCCGCGATCCCCGCCCGGGATGCGGCGGTGTCCTCGTAGACGAACGGACTCGCCGCGACCGGCGATGCCCCGTCCGCCGGGGCTGGTTCAGCTGGCATAGGTCGCGTCGGCGTTGACGATGAGACCATCAGCGATCTCGATGACGTCGCCCGGGGTCATGATGCCGCTCGGCCGCAGGCCCACGCCGCCGCGGAACGACACGGTGGCGGCGCTCGGCGCCGCAAGCGCCTGGTGGGGGAAGGCGAGCCGCAGAAGCTGCGCGAACGTCGCGGTGCGCCCGCGCAACTCATGCCACTGCCCGTTGATGCGGATCGACGTGCGGCCGGCCGGCGTCGCCTGCGCCGTGCACGAGCGCTCAGCCTCGCCAACCAGATAGAGGTGCGGGCGCGTACGCACCGATGGAATCGGGTCGTGCGTGGGCATGGTGGCCGTCCAGCCGCGCGCAACGGGCTGTGTAGCAAGCAGGGTCATCTGTCTTCTCCTTGTCAGTAGGGATCGTCGAAATCGGGGTCGGTCTCTTCGCCGCGCGCGGCCCAGCGAACCGCGTCGGTCATCTCGGCGTAGAGTTGCCGTGTGGTGGAGTGATAACCGCTGAGGCGCCGCGCGACGTGCGGCCAGTCGAGCGTCGGGTCGGCCTCATCGAGGTCCAGGTCATGGATCACCTCGAGCATGACCGACAGCACGGCGGTATTCTCCTTGCCGCGCGGTAGCTTCTCGAACACGACATGCGCGGCGAGCGCGCGCAGCGACGGCGGAACGCGCGTCAGGTCATCGCACTGGACGATCCATGTCACTTCGGCGAAATTGACATAGGTCTGCAGGCAATCCTCGCTCCACGCGCGCCCGGTTGCGGGATCGATCATCGCGACCAGCCCGGCGGCTACGTCGTCACTGACCTTATCGATGCCGATCACCGTCGCGATCGGGTTGGCGCAACGCCGGGCGGCCATCGCGACCGTGACCGGCGACGCCCACAGCGCCTCGGTTGTTCGGCCGGACGAGGCGATATTCGCGGCAATGACCGGATCCGTCAGATTTATGATGACGTGTGGCACGCCCGCGACAAGCGCCAGCCAGCGCGCGGCGTGCGTTCGCCCGGCACCCACGGGACCGGTCGCCAGCACCGGATTGCCGCGGAACCACGGCCGACCGGTCGCGATGAGCGTCTCGCAGTTGGCCCCAACCCACCGCAAGAACGCGGACTGATGCTCGTGCATGAATTCGAATGCGATTCCATCGGGACCGAGCCGGTCGCCGCCGTTCAGCGCGAAGGGTTCGCTCAGGCCCAGCGGCGCTGGGCAGTCGTCGAAGGCTTGACCGACGACCATCGCCGGACGCGCCGACATAAAGGGGGTCAGATCATTCATCAGTCACCTCGCCACATCCGCAGCGGCCGCATGCCACCGGCGCCGCGCCCTTCCTTTTTGATCCGCCGTTCGGTCTCGAACATCTCGTCGATGAGCATCCGGGTCAGCTTCTCCGAACCGTGCTTGGCGGCATGGTCGAGAAAGGCAGCGAACCGCGGCACTTGCCAGCGCAGCCAGTCGCACAGTCGGTCGCGTTCGCTGGCACGATCGTACTGCACCGACCATTCGGCATCGTGGCCGCTTCTGCGCTTAAGTTCGAGCCTGTAACCGCGCTTAGTGTCAGGCGCGTACAGGTTGATGACTTTGAAATCGCGCTGTCGTTGCGCCTCGGCCGCCGCTTGCTCGCGGCGCACCTCGCGCGCGTTTTTGACAAGTTTGTCGCAGGCGGCGGTGATTGCCGCCGGCCCGAAGATCATCGTCACACGCCCGTAGAACACGAGATCGAACGCGCCGGCGCTTACGCGTTCGAGCACAGCGTCGCGGTCGGCGAGATCGCCAAAGTGCCGCGTCCACAAGATGCGCGTTCCACCATGGTTCGCGACAAGGCGCATCATGTGCGGGTCGGTCGCGTGGGTCTCCACCGAAAACATGCCAGCCGCTGCGTGCACGATCGAAGCGGCAGTCGACATGGCACTTGGTTCGAAGGGCGTAGGCAGCAGCATGAACTGACCTATAGGTCCGTGTACGGAATATGTCAAATTGAGAGCTTGCCTCGCTGTCGTCGATCGAGTCATCGCTGTGCCGTGGCCGACCCGAACCCATCCGCCTTGAGCTTGTCGTACGGCGACGCGATCACCGTGCTGATGGACGCTTGCGGGTTGCCGGCGATCGCGCGAACCGCATTCGATGCGCGTGTCCGGCAGCTTCAGCGGCTTGGTGTGCCAAGGCGTGACGATCAGGCGTTGGGGCGGCTGCGCTACGGGATCGCTGAACTGGCTGCGCTCGCCACTGCTACGAAGCTGATGGATGCATTCATGGTACCGGCGCTGGCGGCGCGCTACGTGGTGGAGCGCTGGCAGGAATTGGCGCCATGCATGTTGGCGGGCGCTCGGGATGCGCTGCCTGCAAGCTATCTGGCACGGCGGTCGGTGGCGGCGGAAAGTTTTGCGTTCTTCGGGTCGAACGCCTTAGCAATGATGGGCAAGCGCCACCGCCATGACGAACGCTATGTCGAACCGCTCGGCACAGTTCGGATCGTTGATGAAAAGCGCGCTGCGGCGACTGCAGCAGCGTTAGGTGGCGCGGGGCTGATCCTCGACAGCTCGACCTACATGCCGGTCATCGTCCGTGAATGGAAAGATCGGTTGTCGGTGACAGATATAGAAATGGGGGTAGAGCTTGATCGGCTCAGATTTGCGCAGTGACGAGAACGACGAGCTAACCACATTCTACGAACGCCTGCTGAACGGCTAGCAGCGCCGGTTAATTGCCGAAGGCGAGCGCTGTTTCATCACTGCATTTTTTGGCGGCTGAGACCCAGATGCGGTCACCTACGGCTCGATCCGCGCTTCCTGAAACCGGACGTTTGTTCATCGGCTGGCGAAGAGTTCCACGGCATCCGCAGGCGCGAGCGGTCCGAAGAAGCGCGCTAGGTTGGTGTCACTGAGCTGCGCGATCGGCGCGCTGCGCGCGAAGATGTCGCCTTTATAGGCGGCCTCCTTCCCGCCACGCGGATCGATCTTCCCCGCTAGACAGTGAGCGCGGCCATCGCCTTGGCGCACGGCCCGCGTTAAGGTGATGAGAGCGCCCGCGAAAACACGAAGACGACGCGGCCGATCGAGGGGGGAGACATGTTTCTCAAGAAGGTAACAGGCATCCGGAACGTTGGCCGCTTCAAGGCGGCACGTGTCGCCGGTGGCATGTACGAGCGGTTCACGCTGATCTACGGCGGCAACGGCCGCGGAAAATCGACTTTGTGCGCGATCCTGCGCTCTCTCCAGACAAACGACCCAACCCCCGTCATGCGACGCCGGACGTTTCAGGCGACCAGCGATCCCGAGATCGGGCTGCTGCTCGACAGCGGGCAGGTGCGCTTCGCCAACGGCGCTTGGTCCGCCGCCAACCCCGACGTGCACATCTTCGACCATCAGTTCGTCGCCAAGAACGTCCACGGCGGTGACCAGATCGATGTCGAACACCGACGCAACTTCTACCGGATCGTGGTCGGCCCTGCGGGTGTGGCGCTCGCCGAGGAGGTTGACCGTCTCGATCAGCTGGCGACCGCAAAGCAAGGCGAGCTCGCGACGGCGAAAAAGGTGCTGGAGCAGCACCTACCGAGCGGTGTCCGGCTTGATCCCTTCCTCAAGATCGCTGCCGACCCAGCCAACGCCGGCAAGATCGCGGATGCGGAACGGCGGCTGAGAGCGGTCAACGACGCCGGCGCGATCGCATCCCGCAAGCTGCTCAGCCTTCCGCCGCTTCCGGTGCTGCCCGAGGGCTTCGTTGACCTCCTCGGCAAGACTGCCGAAGGCGTGGCGGCCGACGCTGCGGCGCAGGTCCACGCGCAACTCGCGCGGCACCATTTCGACGAGCATGGTGAGGCCTGGCTCAGCCAAGGCCTTGACCATGCGGCCGACGGCACGTGCCCGTTTTGCGAGGCGCCACTTGCTGGCAACGGCCTGATCGATGCCTATCGGGGGTTCTTCAGCAAAGCCTACGCCGACCATAGGAAGGCGGTTGCCGACATGAGCCGCGCCCTCAACCACGCGCTGTCCGGGACGGCGGCGTTGCGGGCCGAACAGGGCTTCACGACGGCCGCTGCCGACGCGGAATTCTGGCTCGACTATAGCGATCACGGTTACGCGCCGCCCGCCGCAGCGGAACGGATCGTCGCCGAGGTGGAAGCCTTGTTCGTTGCCGCAAAGGCGCTGTTGGCAGAGAAGAACAATGCGCTGCTGGAGACAGTGGAAACTTCCACCGCCTTCATCACCGCGGCCGCCAATTGGTCGGCGACGTCTGCCGAGCTCGCGAGCGCCTCTGCACGCATCGACGACGCCAACGGACTGATTCAGGCGGTGAAGAATGGCAGCGCGGCCGGTGACAAGGCCGACATCGAAGCAGAGCTGGCGGGGGCACGTGCCGTCGAGAAGCGGCATTCAGAGCCGGTCGTGACGCTCGCCGCGGAGTATCTCCAGCTCACCGCCGACAAGCAGACGCTGGTCGACGCGAAGGACGACAAGAAGAAAGCGCTGGACGCCTACGACGCCTCGATATTTGGCGCCTACGAAGCCGACATCAATTCATATCTGACGAGCTTCGGTGCTGGGTTCCGGCTTGCCGACTGTAAGAAGAGCTATGTCGGCAAGGCGCCGCAGTCCATCTTCTGCCTGCGGTTCGACAACAGCGACATTGACGTGACGAAGGCGAGCGCCGACGAGCCTGGGTTCGACACGACGATGAGCGCTGGCGACAAGAACACCTTCGCCTTCGCGTTCTTCCTGGCGCAGCTGAAGCGCGACGCGGACCTCACCCGCAAGCTCGTCATCTTCGACGATCCCTTCACCAGCCTCGACGATTTTCGCCGCGCGATGACGGCGAAGGAGATCGTCCGTAGCGGCGGCCGGGCCGCGCAGACGCTGGTGCTGAGTCACGACAAGTTCTTCCTGGACACGGTGCATGGTCTGATCCGCGACGCGCAATGCGTAACCATGCAGATTTCGAGCACGGTGACGGGATCGTCGATTGAGCCCTGGGACCTCGAGCGGGAGGTCAAGGAAGGATATCTGCTGGACCATATGCGGCTGCAGGAGTTTGCCGACGGCCGCTCCGGCGAGGCTCGCGAGATGCGAACGGTCATGCGGCCCTTGCTCGAACAGTATATCCGCTACCGCTTCCCCAACCAGATCCTCGAGGGCAAATGGCTGGGCGATATGCTCGCGATCATCCGCGCCGATCCGCAGCATCCGATGACGCCGCACTATGCCGAGCTCGACGACATAAACGCCTACACGGCGCCGTTCCATCACGATCCAAACGCGCCCTACGTCGAGGACGAGGTTCGCAGTTATGTCACCAGGACGGTGGCGATCGTCGGTGGCTGCTGACCAGTGACATCGCGCGATACTTGCTATCGGTATGGCCGGCGCGTTCCGACGCTCGAAGCTGGCCGCGATGACTAGCGATCGGGTCAGAAAGGACAGTCCCGGGCACAGTCTGCGGGCGGGATTCCTGATCCAGGCAGGCTGGCAGAACGCCAACCTGTTCGAGATGCGCGAGCATAGCCGCCACGCTTCGCTCGAAAAAGTCAGCGAGTGTGCGTGCGACCACGAGCAGTTTCACAAGTATGCGGCCCAAGGCTTTCTGTGAGCGGCGACGTGAGGGCGGCCGGCGCGCATGGCGCGTGGCGGCCGATCGCCGAGCTGCCGGTCGAGCTGAAGGACGGCCGTTACGTGCTGCTATGGGTGCGCGCCCGCCCGCTGGTCGCCTTCTGGGCAAACTACGAGAACGGCGGCGATTGGTCGACCGACGACGGGCTCCGCCCGATGCCTTCCATGTTCGCCGAGCTCGTGCATCCGCGCGGGTCTGGGCCGATCCACGACGCCTAGCAGGACGAATGATGCCGCCTTCTCCTCCCTTGTCGGCGAAGACCTTGACCGGCATCGATCATGATCGAGCCGATCGGAAAACGGACCCGACCCGGGTTCGTACGCCACGGGCGGCCGCGCACAGCGACTCGTCGGTCTCGCTATGACGCTCGACGGATTTCTCACGGTCCTCGCGCTCGCGGCGGCGATCTATGCCGTTCTGTCCCCCGTTCAGCGGCAGCGCGTGTCACTGACCTGGCGACCTCAGCTGTTGCTAGCCCTGCCCGTGCTGGTGCTGATCCTCGGGTTCGAGCTCTACGACTGGTCGCCCCCGGCGTGCCCGGTCGTGCTTGGCGATATCTGCTCCGTCTTAATCCTCGGCGGCGCGGAAACGGAAGTGGCGCGCAAGTTCGCCTTCCTGCTCGCCTTTGCGTGGCTGTTCGGGGCGGTGACCATTCAAGCTGTCGTCAAACCCACCCTGTCGAGCGTGCCGGCGTTCACGGAGGTCGCGACCGCGCTGATTGACGAGGAACAATATGGCGACGCGTTGAAGCTGGTGGAGCCGCAGATCGGCCTCCTGGCGCGCGCCAGCCGACGGAAGTGTTTCCGGCAAAGGATGCGCGATTGGCTCGAGGAGTTCGGGCCGACGCCGGAGCACTCGTTCCGGCGCTATCTGCGCCGGTCGGGCCCACGCCGCCACAGCGGCGAGAACTGGCCCGATTGGGCGGCAGTGCCGGTGCGGTGGCTGGCGCGCTTCGTTCCGGCCGGGCGCCGGGGCGAACGTGCCGCCGGTGACCTTTTTCAGCTGTTGATGAGCTCGCCTCAGCTGTTCGACTATATTGTGTCTCGCAGACCATACTTCGCACTCGGCTTGGTCCGCGAGCAGGTCTATGGCGGCGCTGACTTTCTCGAGCGTTTTCCTTGGCGAGCTGATGCGTCGGCCGGGCAGTGCTCTCTATCAAGAGGTCGCCACCAACGACCATTCCGACGGGTTGGTCGGCTACCATCTTCCTGCCCGCAATCGTATCCTCCACTTCCTGTTCGCCGATGCCAAGGTCGCTGAGGAGCTGTCGGCGTGGCAGGGCGTGGGCGACTATCTGAAGCGCCTGCTCAGCGGAGACGAGCGGCCCGATTATTGGGTTTGGCTCAATGGCCGGCCCGATTGGTTCGAGCGGGATCAGATGCGCGACCCGACCTACGTCGGCATGTTCTTCTTCGACATCATGGTCAGTTCGGCCGCCAAGCAAGGTGTCGGCTACCACATGTGGCTCTACTACTTCACCTCCTTCGGCGAGATGCTCGAGCGCGGCTACGATTCGAGCGCTGCCGGCATAGACCGGACTGCCGAGTTTCCGAGCCGCGCCGCCCGCCTGCTCTACGAGCTGGTGAGCCACCTGACTGCTTGGGTCGGCATGCTGCGGCACCTTCCCGAAGGTGCAGTGCACCGCGGAGTCCCCGACCGACCAGATTACCCGGCCACCATACCCTTCGCTGCGGCCCAGGCGCTGGGACGCGTGCTCGCGGTAGCGGTCATGTCGCAGAAGGTGGACGACGGGGTGATTCAAACGCTCCACGATGTCGCGATCCGGACGATCAAGGAATTGCACCCCGACGAGGGGGATCGGTCGGCTCTCCGCTCTTACTTGATTAACGCGCTGCTGAGCGGCGGTGGGCGAAAGAGCGACCCAGGCTACCTCACGCGGCTCGCAAAGCTTCTCGATCGGAATGACGACCTGATAGAGTATGAGATCCCCGACTATGTGGCGGCGCTCAACTCGCGGATCGAAGGGACGGATCGATGAAGGAGACGGAGATCAGGAGACAACCGTGGACGTGCCGGCGAGGGCTACCTACGACCGGGTGGCGTGATGAACTGGAAGCAGAGCGATGAGCCTCTACCTCAGCGAGCACGAACGGTCCGCACTTGCGTCGATCAACTCCAATACGCTGCGCGAGCTGGTTGACGAGGCGGTATGGACCACCCGCTCAAGCGCGCTCCGCGAGCTCCGACTTGCAAGCTGCGGTGTCTATGTCGCCGAGCGACTGCGGCGTTTCGAACGCGACCTCGACAGCTACGCCAAGGCAAAATCGGCGCAGAAGCGGAGCGATACGCGCGCGAGGGCGAGCAGCGCCGGGAGCGAACTCGTCCGCGCGCTCCGCGAGATGCAGGACCGAATGGCGACAGAGGACAAGGAGCTCGAGCGCTTCCGCATCGACGACCTGATTCCGCCGCCCCACCGCCTGCGTGAGCGGATCGAGGTACGGGTCGGCTTCCAATGGCGCGACACCGCCTCGGACTCATGGCGGTTCGGCAGCATCACATTCGCCCATGACGTCCAGCTGCGCCCCGATTATGAGAAGCCGGTGCCGAAGCGGAAGCCGAGCGCGGCGAAGCAGGATGAGGAGCGCCAGGACGAGCTCTACCGCCGCTGGGAGGATCTCCGGTCGCGGGCGCTCGGCGCGGTGCGGGAGTTTTTTCAAAAGGGCGGCGATGGCGCCGCGATCCCCGAGAGGTTCGAAGCGCAGCCCGGAATGCGAAGCCGCTTTCTCGACAATTTCAGCTGCGATTTCTGGCTCGATCGGGCCGCGGCATCCGGCGCGGCGGGCTAGGATCGCGCCTTGGCCAATATCGAGCTGCATTCCACCCACTCGACCCTCCGCGAGCGGATCGTCGAGCATGTGTTCGTCGGCGAGGCGCTTCGCGCGTTATGGCGGCGCGGCATCACCGACGTCGAGGTGCTGCGCTCCGAATTTGATGCCCACGGTTACGATCTGGTCATGCGGCGTGGGGCGGTGGACCGCCACATTCAGTTCAAGACCGGCGTGCGGGACAAGCCTGCGCCGGTATCGGTCGGTCGCGCGCTGGCCGAGAAGCCAAGTGGCTGCGTGATCTGGATCTGCGTGACGCTCGACCTCGCGATCGGCCCGTTCTGGTGGTTTGGCGGCGGGCCCGGCGAGCCCCTCCCCGATCTCCTGGGGTTCAGGAACCCGAAGCGCAACGGCCGAAACAAGGCCGGCGATCGGCCACCGCGCAGGAACCACAGCAAAGTGCCGACGCGTTACTTCAGCCGAGTGGACGGGATCGACGCCATCCTGGAGATCCTCTTCGGCCCGCTTCCGGTCGGGTCGGCACCAGCGGTGCCGGAGGATGCACGTGACGCCGCCTAGTTGCGATTAAGCCCCATCTCGCGGCTCTGGAGCTTATCCTTCCAGCGCGCTTCGAGCGCCATCAGCTCGGTGTCAGCTGCGGCCGAGCCGACCGTCTCCAGAACCGAGCCCCGGTAGTCGCTCGCCTCGCGGCTCTTGAGCGCGACGTTGCCGCCATGGCCAGTGACGAAATAGTCACGCCACCGCGCGAGGAAGCCACCGCCGCCCGACCCCAGCCCGACATATCGCTCACGCGTGCGCGGGCACGTCAGCAGATAGATGCCGCGGGTTGCGGCGAGGGCCGCCCGCCAGCCGGCCGGGATCGTCTCGATCTCGGCGCGGTTGAGGATGAGCGCGTCGAAGCCTGGGAGCTCATCCTCGCTGAAGCTGCGCCGCAGCTCGACGACCGGCTTGCCCGCGCGCGCGCCGTCGACCCGCTGCACCCATTGCCGGTAACCGCTGCCCCAGGCGATTCAGAGGCGGCCTACATAGTCCGCCAGCGCCGGCATGGGCGCGAGGCGATAGAGATTGCAGCTGCCGCCCGGCTCGGGCCGGCCGGTGATCGGATGCGGTCGTTCTTCGGGCAACGGTCCGACCAGCTCGGCGCTGTACATTCCCACGAACAGCGTCTCGGTGCTGCCAGGCAGGCCGACGAACGAGGCCCAAATTGGCGCGCGGAGGTCCGGCTTGTCGCCGAACGCCTGCGTTTCCTGATAGGCATCGAAGCGGGGGCGCTGCTCGCGCCACAGCGCGTAAAGCGATGGGAAGGCGGGGTAGCGTCCGTCCTTGTGGCGCAGCAGCCGCACGTCGCGGCGGGCAAGCCCGGCGCTGTCGAGGAGCGTGGTGAAGGTCAGCGGCGGCGCGGCGGTCACCGCTCGGCTCCATGGCGGTGCTCGCGGTCCAGCTCGGAGAAGTCCGTCAGCGCGTCGCACGCCATGCAATGGTACATCCAGCTCGCCTCCTGAAAGTGCATGCCGCACATGCAGCCGCAGAACGGGCAGCATTCCTCGAGTTCGAGATCGCCCCATTCCCAAACGCCAAGATATTCAGGGACCGCGTCTCGGTCGTAGCCGGTGATCTCGAAGGCATCGGTGTTCTTGGCGACATAGCCATCGACGCCGGCGCGCGACAACATCGGCAGCGCGTCCGCAGGCTCAATCGCGAACCACTCGCCGGAGAGCCTGCGGGTCGCGAAATGGGCGTGAAGCGCGCGCTCCAGCGCGTGATCATCCGCGGCGTTGATCCACCCCACTACTGCGAGCGCGACGGGGTTGCCGGTCTGGAGGTCGCGGCGGCGCTTCTCGATGTTCCGCGCCCGCCCGATCTTCGTGAAGACGCGGTCGTTCTCGACCTGCGAGATGAAGTAAACAGCCATCGATCAGAATCCGTGGCCTGCTCCTCCCAACACCTTCATAATGGCGTACTCTGCGCCGATGTCGAGCACGCCGCTGCCGTTGACAGTCGGGGACCCGCCCGTTCAGCTCGCGGGATGTCCGCTGCCCGCCTCCGCGAGATCGTCAATGTCGCCATTCCCCGGCTGTTCGAGCAGATCCGGGGTGGGCGCATCGTGTGCGAGAGCGAGGCAACGCTCCAGCTCCATCTCGGCCGCATCATCGCCACGGTCGGCGATCTTTATCTGGTGAGCGAGCGCGAGACCTTCTCGATCGAACTGGAAAAGCCGCTTCGGGGCGGTCGCGAAAAGCGCGGGCGGATCGACATCTGGTTTCAGCTGACCTTGACCGACGGCACGGTGACGCGCTGCGCGATTGAGCTCAAGTTTTTCAAGGAAGCGAACCGCCGCGAACCGAACAACCGCTACGACGTCTTCAAGGATATCGCGCGATTGGAACGGTGCAAGGATGTGGCCGACATCGCCTTCATGCTGGTCGGCACGGACCATCAGCATTATATCTCCCGTGCGAGCTACTCCAAGAACACGGCTGATTTCGATATCCGGCACGGGGCGAACTACCGGGCCGGAACGCGCCTCGAATATCGGACCAACGCCCCCTACGATGTGCCGATCACGCTCGCTCACGACTACGAATTCAGATGGGCGGAACTCCCGGACACGCATTACCACGGCAGGACACTTCACTTCCTGCTAGTCGAGGTGTCTCCGGATCAGGAGATCGAGCCGGCGACAGTCCCGACGCCCGCTCAATCATTCCAGTCGGCATAGCTCGATGCACATTGCCTCGTGCGGCGATTGCGGGAAGAACCAGGCTCATGAGCAAACTCAAGAGCGTCTATATCGTCGAGTCTTTGGACCCGAAGGACTTCTACGAACGCATGCTCGACGGCCACGCCGCCAACGAGATCCTGCGCATCCTGGGGACGAGGACCGAGTATCGTGTCGCCTTCACCCGCAAGCTCGCGCGCAGGGCGATCGCGGAAGCGGCGCGCGGCGACTACGAGGTCCTGCACTTCTCCTCGCATGGCAACAGCGAAGGGGTGTTCCTGACCGACGAAAGGTTTCTGACCTGGGCCGAGTTCGTGGAACTGATCCGGCCCGCGGCAGGCGCGGACAAGGCGCTGGTTATGGCGACCTGCGGTGGCGGCGATAAAGCGCTGACAAAGGCGCTGACTGCCGCCGGCGTCGTCTTCGGCTGGGTATTCGGGTCGACGGCGGACTCCGTCCACTTCTCGGATAGCTGCCTCGCCTGGTCGATCCTCTACAACCGCCTCTACGATTACGGTCTCAAGCGAGAAAAGCTCAAGATGACGCTCAAGGCGATCAACGCCGCCATCGTCGGCGACTTCGTCTATCGGCGATGGACCGGTAAGCGATATCGTCGCTTCCCCGCAAAGGCCTAGCACGTGCCGCTGTTCTCCCATCGGTTCACCCCCGCCTCCGCCTCCCCGCTCGGCACCTCGGTCGACCTGACGGTGCAGGAGGTCGAGGACGCGGGGCTGCGCGAGGTCCTGCAAACCCCCGGCGTGGCGCTCGGCAATTGGGGCCTGCTCAGCGCGCTGCTCCATCCCGGCAGCAGCCACTTCCTGTTCCACGCGCCGCTCGGCCAAGCCCGCGAGGTAAAAACCGCGGTCTCGGGCCTGTTCGGCCGCTTCATCGCCCGCGCCTACGCCACCCGCTACCTAGGATACTCCCACTTCGTGCACATCACCAAGCCGCCAATGATGCTGAGCGGCGCCATGAATGGCCTCCTGCGGCGTACGCCGCGGTTCCCGTCGGGCGACTTGCCCGACTGGGTGACGTGGGGTGCCGGCGCGGGTCTCGGCATCGTCGAGGCGAAAGGTTGCCATGACCAGGGCAGCCCCGCCGCCGCGCTGGAGCGCGCGCGAAAGCAGGCGCTGCGGGCGGAGATCACGGTCGGCGGCCGACCGGCGACGTTCAAGCGCTTCGCCATCGCCACACGCTGGGGATATGCGACGCCGACGCGCACCCAGCCGATGCTCTGGGTCCACGACCCCGTCGCCGAGGGCGGTGAAAGCCCGGAGGCTGCCGCAGCGCTCGCGCTCGGTGTTGCCCGCTACCACGCTGCGCGCCTGCTCGCGCCGCTCGGCTACCAAGAACTTGCCGATCAGCTGCTTGGCCTGGCGCGCGACCCGCTCCCCGCCAGCCGCAACCGTCGCCAGCGGCGCGGTCGCGAGGTTCTGGCCGAAGCGCCTGTGTTCGAGATGGACGACGTCGAGGGCGCGGCCGGCGAAGCGTTGCTCGGCGCAGTCGTGGTACGCGGATCGAAGCTGGCGCCGGCCGACCTGTCGCCATCCGACCGAGAAACGCTGGAGCGGCTCGACCTGAACCCGACTTTCGTCGGCATCGATCGCCAGGAGGTCAAGCGGCTGATCGAGGGCGAAACGACACTGCCCGCGCCACCTACCGACGCGCAGCGTGTTCTCGTAGGGGACGATGGCGCCGGCGGCCGCGTCGTTCGGCTCGGGAGAGACGGTGGGACTGTCCGGCTCGTCTGATCGCAACCCGGTGGCAGGGCACGACCGGACCTCTGCCGCTCCGGCACCGGTGACGCCGGGAGATTGAAGAGTGGCGGGGGTGTTCGGTTGGGATGGCGTTATGTTCGATGGCGGACCATCGACGTGGTGTAGACGCGGAGGAAAAGTGACGAGGCAGACCTTTCTCGAGCGCAACTTATGCGCGGCGGGATCATCGCAGTGATCGACGAAGGGGCCGCGCGGCTCGCGCTGTGCAACCTCATGCACCGGCTCGCTCGTCGCTACCACGAGGCGGCGCGGGCGATCACTACCGATCACCTGAAGCCGCTGTTCGAGCGCTGGAGCGAGGCGCGCGCATTGCTGGCCGCCGCAACCGGGCTCGAACCTGCCGAGGACGACGCGCTCGCGGCAGCCGAGACGGCGGACGTCGCGGCGCGAGTGGCTGCGGGACGCAACGCGCTGGTGGAGCTGATCCGGGCTGGTGAGGCGGAGCTTCGCGACACCGCCGAGGACGCACGCAGCGCCGGCATCGCGGCGGACCTGCTCTACCGGATCGACGCATCGCTGGCCGAGGTCAGCGACGACCTCTTCCGCGAACTCGGCACCCTGCGCGCCACCTGGGAGCCTGCGCCGGGGCGGTATGAGCGCTCCTTCGGGCTCGGTCGCATGACCACTGGTATCCCCGGACTGACCCAGCCGCAGTCGCGCATCTTCGACCTTTGGTACGCCACCAACCGGCGCGCGATCGTCCAGCAGGACAAGGTCGTCGGCTACGGCGCCGAGCGCGACGCGGAGACCCATCTTGGCCGCTGCGGCGTTATCATCCCTCAGGCGCACGAGATCGGCTCGACCGGCTCGCCGTGGTGGCGGCGGCTCTCGCGCGGTGACGATCGGCTGAGCATCGACAGCATCGATCCGGCAGAACCCGATGACTATTGGGCAAGCCTTGTCGATCGCGTCGGGGCCGAAGCCGGTCCGGGCGATGCCGTCGTGTTCCTGCACGGTTACAATGTCAGCTTCGATGGCGCCGCGCTCCGGGCCGCGCAGATCGGGGCCGATCTCGGCCTTACCGGTCCAATGGCGTTCTTCAGCTGGCCGTCGCGCGGCCGGATCCTGTCCTACGCGATCGACGAAGCTGCCATCGAGGCGAGCGAGGCGGCGATCACGCAGTTCCTCGTCGATGTCGCCACCAGGAGCACCGCCGCCCGGGTCCATCTCGTCGCCCACAGCATGGGCAATCGCGGGCTGCTGCGCGCGGTCAACCGCATCGCTGGGAAGGCCGCGGATCGAGCGGCAAAGCCCTTCGGTCAGATCATCCTCGCAGCTCCGGACGTCGACAGCGACCTGTTCCGCGATCTCGCCGGCGCCTACGGCGAGGTCGGCACGCGCACCACCTTGTACGTGTCCGCAGCGGACCTGGCGATTCGCTGCTCGCGCCTGTTCCACGGCGCCGCCCGCATCGGTTTCACGCCGCCGGTGGCGGTGATCGACGGGATCGACACGGTCAACGTGACCAACGTCGACCTGACGCTGCTTGGCCACGGCTATGTCGCGAGCTGTCGTCCGGTGCTCGGCGACATGCAGCAGCTGCTGGTCAACGACCTGCCGCCGCCCCAGCGCGCCTTTCTTAAAGAGATCGCCGGCGGCGGCACGCGGCACTGGGAGATCGCCGGCTGACACCCCATGTTGGCGGGCCGCCTTCTTCTTGATCGTCGATCATGCCCATTCGTTCGTCCATCCTGTTCCCGAACACCTCCGCTCGCGCGGCCTACTCGCCGCGCGAGATCATTGTCCACATCGAGGAGGAGTTCGATCCCGCGCGCGCCGACGAGGCCTATCGGCGCGACTGGTTTGAGGCGCACCTTCCCGTCCTCGTCCACGAGTTCCAGCACGGTCTCGACCATGTCGGCACGGTCGCCGGGCGCGAGCTGCTGACCTGCCTCTCGGACGCCCATTTCGGACTGGAGAGCAAGCTGGCTGGCGACAGCAGTCAGCTATGGCGGTTGGCGGCCCTTCGCGACGCCGAGCGGCGGTTCGACCGAGGCGCCTATTTCCACGAATATGACCCCGACTATCGCTGGCTGACGCCGCGGCTGCCGCGATGGCGCTGGGAATCGTCGGTCGGGCTGGCGTTCGATCACGCCGGGCGCTCCGACGCGGCTGAGCCCATCTACTTCCTGCGGTTCACCGACGTCGACCAGAACCGCTTCGTCTCACGCCAGCCGATCACGGCCGCGGCCCTGTTCGAGACCAGGGCGATGTTCGTCGAGCTGGAGCACGCGGCGCTGATCGCCTTCCGGGAGGCGCAGGGCGATGAGGAGCGTCTGAGCGCGTTCGGCCGCGATCAGGCCCGGACCTTCTACGATCCTTCGCTGACCCTCTATTCCGCGCCGGCCCATCTCGCCGCGAGCCGGTGCGGCGACGGCGATCCGCTGACGGCGTACCGCATCGCCGCGCATGCTGCCGGCGTCGTCCTCAACCTCGCGCCCGACCTCGATCTCGACGTAAGGATTCCGGACGTCTTGCGCGACGAGCGCGGTATGGAGCGCCTGCAGCAGCTTGTCGCCCGGCGAGACCCTGGCTTCCTGTTCGTCGTCCTGATCTCGGCCGCTCCGCGCTACGACGGCGACACCGATTGCTGGCTGCGCGATGCCTTGGCGGCGGCAAACTTCCCGCCACTGGACGCGATCTACGAGGCGGCGCTCGGGCACCTCGCCTATCCGAGCGTCCGCCACGGCACGCAGTTCGACATGATCTACTTCGAGGGTTGCGCCGCCGGCCACACCAACGCCGCGCGCACCCGGCCCACCCGCGGGCTCCTGGACGTTCCGACCATGAGCAGGCTGAACACCGTCGAGGGACCCTTTGCCCTGCCCAACTACTTCGCTGGCGACCGAGCGCTGGCGCCTCCGTGCGCCTCGATCCTTGAGGCCGATCGCCAGCGCGAGGCGGTGGAAGGTGCCGCGGTACTGAGCAGCCAAATGGCGGAGTTCCTGGCGGCGTGCCGTTAGCCGGCTGCCAGCGCCCGCGCGTGTGCTAGTCCGCGCCCGATGCGTTGCTCGCTGACCCGCGATGAGGTTGCCGCCCTGGTCCGGCGCGATGTCGGTCGGATCGGCGGAGGGGCCCTGAGAGCAATCCGCGCCGTGGTCGCGGAAGTCGCGGCGGCCGACGCCGGCGCCGACACGTCGAGCGAAAGCTCGCAGCTGCTGCGCTCGATCGCATTGAGGTTGTCGCCGCTGGTCGAGGAGACGGCCGCCACCCGATTGCAGGAAGTGCCGTTACTCGCGGCCGTCGGCGCCATGGCGTTGCGATACCGCCCGCCCTTGCCGCGCTCGACCCGGAGCAGCATGCGCTTGCTGTCGATGTCACGGACCTTGAGGGCGGCGACCTCGGCCGCGCGCAGTCCCGCACCATAGGCGACGGACAGCGCCGCCTGATGCTTGAGGCACGTGGTCGCGTCGAGCAGCCGCGCCACCTCGTCCCGGCTCAGCACCACCGGCAGCTTGCGCTCATGCCGCATCCGGACCAGCTTGCGCGCCAGGTCCGGCCGGTCGAGCGTCTGCGTGAAGGAGAACCGCAGCGCCGACACGATGGCGTTCATGGTCGGCGCCGGCACATCCAGTTCGCCTTGCTCGATCTGGAAGCGCCGGACGTCCTCCGCCGTTGCGGTGTCCGGTAAGCGCCCTAGGAACGTCGCGAACCGGCCGACATCGCGGATGTAGTTGCGTTGCGTCTCGCGGCCGAAGCGCCGTATCTCCATCTCGTCGATGAGACGCTGGCGTAGCGGGCTGACGGCAACAGGAATGAGGGTGGTCATGGCAGGACTCCTTCTGGTGGAGTCCCGATGCTCTGCCTGCCTCCTGCCGCGCTCAATCGGCGCGCAACGCTCGTTACATTACCTCAACCGTGCCCCGCACGCCCCTCCCGCGCAGCGGGTTCGTGCTTCCACCAGCGGCAGGCGTTCGAGCCCCCTGCCCTCACTGCTGAACGAACGGCAGCTTACCCCGGTGGGTCGCCCGAAACCGGCCAGGCCGCTCTCCACCCAATTTTGTCCGTCGGCTTCGATGCATGGGTAATCGGTTCCGGCATCTGCTCAAGGATATCAGCTGCCGGAACAGAAGCCTGACGTGAAAGCGACGGCCGGCTCCTTACATCGTCGGTAGGATTCGCCCGCGCCATGCTGGTTGCATGATTGCTCTGAAGCTCAGTTCCGTATCGGGAAACCGACAGACTCCCGCACTTAGTGTCGCAGGCCGAATTAGGCGGGGGAATGCTGTCCTCGATTGCCTTCCCACTGCGCGAGCGGTGGAAAAGGGGCCCATTGCCCGAGCGGGACCAGAGACACTTAACATCGAAAGCCTGTCGAGCGACTTCATCGGAGAGCGATTTTTGTTTTTGGGGCGGGGGGCGCAATAAATGAATTCGCCTTCGTCGAATTCGGGCGGCTCCGCCGGCCCTGTCCTACCCCCGCCCCCGCACGAGTTCTTCGTCGTCCGGCCGGACGGCAGTTGCACCCCTGCAACTGCAAAGACGCTGGGAGAGGTGCTTAAACAGCACCGCACCGAAGCCCGCAAACAAGCTAGGATCAAGCGCCACGAAAAGGCCGTTGAAATCCAGATGGCGAACGAGGATCGCGCCGCGGCACGGCGTCTGCTGCAAGAGCTGGCGGAGACGGAGCGTGACGCGATCCGCTGGGCGGCGCGACTACGGGTTCGGGTCAAACCAGAGCCGCCAAAGAGCCGCACATCGAGTGTGCTCAAACGGGTGACGATCACGCCGACGCGCATCAAGGGCCCATCATCGCTGCGCGCCGCATCATCATGGGTGACCGACGATTACGGCAGGCGCGGTGTTATCTGGCAACAAAGCTATCTCGGTCGCAAGTCGCCGAACTTCTACCGCGGTGCTGCGCGCGACAACTGGGAATATGAGGTTCGCGACGAGGCGGTGCTGCTCGATGCGGCCGGCGAGCCCGTCATCATCTCGAACATGGGCGAGGACTGGGTCGAGATCGGCGCAGCCTGGCAGGCGCTGGAGGATGCGAGCACGCGCAAGAACGCCAAGATCCAGATCCGCGCAATCGCACCGTTCGATGCCGACGCGAGTGAGGAGGAGACGATCGCCGCGCTCCGCCATTTCTCCAAGACCGTGCTCGAGCCGCTCAATCTGCCGTACTCGGCGGTGATCCACCGCGCGCCCGATGGCGGCGACGAGCGCAACCGCCATCCGCATATATCATTCTCACTGCGCCCGATGCGACGGGTCGAGGCCTATTGCTGGGAGGTGGCCGACGAGGTGCGCGGTGAGCTCGACGGTCGCGACGGCGTGCAGATGCTGCGTCACCTGTGGGCGCACGCGATGTCGGAAGCTGCCGAGCAGGCGCGCAGCAACCGTCGCTACACGGGCCTTGGCTACGGTGCGCGCGGCTTGCCGTTCGAGGCGGGCGAACATCTCGGCGAAGCTAGAAGCGCGATGGCTCGGCGCGGTGAGCTTGTCTGGGCGCATGAGCGCAACCGCATCAAGAGCGCGCGCAACGCCGCACGCCGCGCGATCCGCGACGCCGACCGGAAGATCGCTGCGCTGACCAAGGTCCGTGATGCCGCCGTAGCCAGCATGTCGGCGCGAAGCGAGGGCAGCATGCGCACGCGCATTGTGAGTTCTGCGCAGCCCCACATTTCATCGGCGCGGCTGAAGAATTCCAGCCGCAGGCAAGCTAATGTAGAGATGCTGACAGTGTCGAGCGTGTCGGCCAAGACGCCACCGCTCGTGGCATCGACCGTCGGGTCGGAGAGGGAGCCGGACCGCCGCGTTCCGCTTGTGGCGAGCCAGAAGCCGCGCGTTGGTCCGATGCCGATGAAGCTTGCGGCAGACGTGGAGCGCTTCCAGCGAATGCCACGGCGCTCGATCTGCTCGCTTCAGAATGAGGCGGTTCAACCGCTGGTCACATCACGCCAACCAGAGCCGCCGGCCCGCTTGATTCAATCGAAGCCGGCAGCTGCCCCGGCCGAGCTGAAAGTTGCGAGGGCGATCGGGGAGCGGTCACCGCCGCTGCTCGCCTCGCGTGTCGATGCCGGCTTGGTGCCGACGTTATCCGTGCGCGCGAAAGTCGCCGGGAAGCTCAAACCGCCGCTCGTGCCCTCGTCGCGGGCCTTACACACAGATCTCAATATCGCCGCCAAGATCGACGAACTGCTCCACGCGCTCTCCGCCGCGCGTGTCGAGCGCGACAATATGCGCGTCATGGTGCAGGATCGTGCGATTGCGGCCGACCGCTCGATCGCACAGCAGTCTGAAAATTCGCCCTCTGCGTCGATGGAACGAGCGCCGGTACCGCCAGCACGGCCGCGATCATCGCCGCCAGTCGGGGCCGTATCGATCGGCAGTCAGCGGCGGCGCTTCAGCCGAAGCTGGGCGTCAGACGATCGACATATCATACCGACGCGCGCGGAGCTGGAAACGCGCTACTGGCTGGAAGCGCATCCCCGGATGCCGTCCAAGGCGAACGGTACTCGTCCCCTCGATGCCGCCGATCGTCTTCAGCTCGACCGGATCCATACCCGCGACGTCTATGTGGCCGACTATGGTGGCGAGGCAGCCCTCACCATCGACGGTGCCAAAGCACACGCGATGGGCATATCCGATGAGTGGCTTGCTCGACCTGAAATCCAGCAGTCACTCGGCGACATTCGGGCCGAGCAGCAGAAGGTGGTGACGGCACTGCTGAGCGAGGTCGATCTTCGGCCGCTCGATTTCGCACGGCACGGCATTCGTGCTTGGCCGCGTGACCTGGACCCGGATCAACTCAAGCGTCTCGACCGTTGGGCGGCAGACGATGGTTTTCAGCGTGACACGTTTGGCATCGAGCAGCGCATCCAGGCCGCGCACAACGAGCGCGAGCGTCGAGCCCGGGAGGCCACAGCGAGGAATATCACTCCAGCCAAGCCCGCCGCGGCTATCCCGGATGGGTTTGGCGGTTGGAATAGCACGCCGGCGCCACCGTTCACTGGTGAGCACCCGACGGTTCGAATGATTGCCTTCGATCGCAAGACCGGCAAGCCCACCAACCAGTTGTTGATGCTGCTCGATCTGGCGGCGACGCATCCGCGCCGCATCGTCTTCGCCACCGACGGTAAGTTAACGGCGACACAAGGCGCCCCGGCGCTGATGCTGCCCTTGCTGCACGGATGGCGGCATGACCAGCGTGTCGCCGATCTGGTCGTCGCCACCGTTCGCGCCAGCCGTGAAGCAGGGCAGCCGGCATGGCCACCCGAGATGTTACCAGAGATGCGGGCCTACCATGCCCGTAGCTCGCAACATCCGGGTCGCGCACTGATCGATTGGAGCAGCGGACCCAGCCGGTAAGCCGGAGATGGCGAAAAGCATGAATCGCAGCGCCTCGCATTACCCCGCGAACCGACCCGTCTATGGTCGTCGCGGGAAAACCCGCACCGTGGCGCGGGTGGGTGCCGAAGCGCGCGGCGCCCGGCAGCAGAGGCCAGATCAGCAAGATGAAGAAGTGATCGGGAAGGGAAAGGGGAAAATTGGCGAACGCCTGCCGGCGCCGCCGACCCTGGAACTTTCCGATCCATGCGCGCGACGCTCGCGCGCATGTCCTTTATCCAAGGATCTGCATCATGCGATCGATCTATCCGCAGCGTCCAAGCGACGAACATGCGACCGAACATGTGGTCTGTTTCGACATCGAAACGGTGGTTGATGAGGAGCCAGCCGATGGGAGCTTCCCGCCATGGCCGCGCCATAAGCCAGTTGCAGCGTCGTTTCTCAGCGCCGACTGGCACCCTGACCATCGGTACGAGTTCAGGCTCGACACGCTTATCTGCGTACCCGGCGAGGAGGCCGGATTCTACGCCGGCGTTGACCGGCTGCTGCGAAAAGGAGTGACCAGCGTTTCGTTCAACGGGCGCGGGTTCGACCTGCCCGTGCTGCAAATCCAGGCGATGGCTGCGGGGCAGTTCGCTGTCGATGGTCTTAGCCACCACACCCACGCCCATCGCTATGGACCGCATCACTGCGATCTCGCGGATCAATTCTCCGGTTATGGCGGAACGCGCAGGGTCGGCTTGGCGGAAATCTGTGCGGCACTCGATATACCGGTGAAGACCAACACGCACGGATCGGATGTTGGCGAGCTTTGGCGCGCTGGCGATACAGGCGCGATCAAGCGGTACGTCGAGGAGGACGTCGTCGCGACCTACCTCGTCTGGCTGCATTGGGCGGCGTTCCGCGCTAGCGAGGAACACCGGATCGCCGAGCCGCTTGCCGACCTCTCCGCATGGCTTGAGTCCGTGTCTGAGCTCGAGCACCTGCACGGGTTCGCGACCTGCCGCCCCGCGCTCTGGGCTCGGCCGCGGGCTCTGCGCCAACGCACGAGCCGCGCGCTGATCGACGCCGAGCGGCGTGTGCGTCAGGCAGCCGACGAACGCGCGTTCGCCGGCGAACGACCCATCTTCTGACCGACCCCGCCGGTCGCTGACCGGCGCTCTCAACTCAACTGACGCACCTGACGCTGCCGACCGATGGTCGGCAGCGCGGTCGCGCACGTCTGAAGGACAAGCACCATGACCAATGACATCTGCCGTTTCGTCTCGCTCGCCATCACCACGGTCGATACTCCCGCCGCTACCGCAGGCACGACGCCCGCTATGACCCATGTGGCGGCGATCGGTATCTTGATCGCCGAGCGCGATGCCGAAGATCGATGGCAATTCTCGCTTCGGCACCACGCGGTCGGCGCGGGCGAAGGTGAAGCAACGCTGCTCGCCTGGGCCGCCCATGCGATGCCTGCCACCGGCATCGTGATCGGCTGGCAGCTCACCGAATCGATCGTCATGCCGCTGCTCGGAGCGGGCAGGGACGTCGAGCCCGAAATCGCTCGCTTGTTTCTGGATCGGCTCACCACGCTGGTCACTACGCCTAGTGTCGATCTGGCCATCGCGCACGGCGGTGCGGCCGCACCGGCCTTCGCGGATGTCGTCGCTAGATACGGCATCGACCTCGTGCCGATGTCAGATACCCAAATCGAGAGTGCTTGGGCGTTTGGAAACATCGATGTGCTGCGCGCCGACGTCGCGCAGCGCGCGACCGCTGCGTGGCGACTTTGGCTCGCGGAGTCGAACGGCGCGGGTGCCGCGGCGCTTGCCGCGTTCGAAACCTGGATCCGCCGCGCATAACTCAACCGGTTCGCAGCTTAGGATCACCAGACCCCGCGGCATCACGCGTCGCGGCGACAGCGGCCATCGTCGGCCGAACCAGCAAGAGAGGAAAAAACCTAATGACGACGCTCTACCACGTCCGCCCGTTCAACATCCGCTACCCCGTGCGCGAGCACGCCGGGCGGTACACGCCCGAATTGCTCAGGACCCACCGTACCGCGCGGGCCAGCTGGCTCTACGTCAATCGTTTGCACGGCATTGACGATTACGGTCCAACGCCGGACTGGTCGCTCCGGGACGATCTTGTCGCAAGCGGCCGATGCGGACCGCAGCGCGCCAACATTCCGGCGCTCGACGGGATCAGGCTCTGGACACAGGCAGACCAACACGCCGCACTGTATCGACCCGATGAACCGGTCTGCGCGCACGCGGTTGGCTCACTCCCGCTTCACGAGGGGAAGGACGGTTGGCGCAACCTGATCGAGGGGTTCTGCGAGGACCACATCGCCAGCCAGGGCATGATCGCCGATTGGGCGATCCACTACCGGCCGGAAGAGGACAGGGTCGCGGAAATCCTGCCCCATGTCCACCTGCTGATCACGACGAGGGTGTTCGATCCGGCGCACACGGATGTCGGACGCGTTCGGCAGACGTGGGTCCGCACCGACCGAGCGCGCAAAACGATGAGCGAGAAATGGTGGGCCCATACCGGGCTATTTCCAAAAAGTTACGCGCTGGCTGCATGACGTTTTAAGAGGGGCTGCGTTTTGCGCGGCCCCTCTCCACTTGCTCGGCTGCGACATGAATCAGAAGCGTTCGCTTCCAATTCTAGCGCCGACCCCGGCCTCATGAACTTTTACTAGAATTGTTTTGGCGCAGCCACATCGTGAACGAGCCTAATTGATGGCGAGATCGCAGCTATTTTGCGGTGAACTCGCTTGTTGTCGTGATCACGGTATCGCGCGCGCGCAAATGGTCGATCTCGGCCTGTCGCTTGGCGAGGTAGAAATCGCGCCGGGCGGCGTAAGGATCGGCCGACGCACGTATGGTCTGCAACTGCTCGTCGAACTCGGCGCGATGGTCCAAGATCGTGATGGTTCGGGCCGGTATCGTGTACGCCGGCGTCCTGAGCGGTTTGATGAATGACAGCGGCAGCGCAGCATGGTCAAAAATGTTGCCGACCAGGTCGCGCGCTGTGGTCGGGCCGATCAGCGGCAGGAAGAAGAACGGACCCGGCTTGATCCCGTAGAAGCCCATCGTGTTGGCGAAGCCGTTGCGGCGGCGCGGCAGCTTGAACGCCCCGCGCTTTGCCATGTCGAACAGCCCGGCGACGCCGATCGTCGTGTTGACTGCGAAGCGACCGACGGTCTCGGCAGCCTTGCCGGGCTTGCCTTGAAGCAGGAAGTTCACGGCCACGACCGGTTCGTGCAGATTGTAGCGAAAGTTGCGCAGGCCGCTGCGGATCGGGCTTGGCATCTTGTGCGCATAGGCCATCGCGACCGGTCCGAGCACTGCATCGTCGACCGCCTGCGCGGCGGCGAAAGTCTTCGCGTTGACCGCTTCCAGCGGATCGCCGCGTGCGGCGCTGCGTCGCGCCTGGACGACGATGTCGCTTTCGTCGTTCGTGGGATCGGGCGATGGGCTGGGCGGCGATGCGGGGGGAGATTGCTGCGGGAGATCCGCGACGGGCGCGGCCGGGGCTGGGGCGCCGGCGTTGATCTCCGGCACGGGCGGGATCGCCGGGGGCGCCGTCTGGAGCGCCAGCGCCAACGGTGCCGCCAGAATGAAGACGCTCATGCGTCGCCTCCGTTTCGCGGGGTCCGCACGGCATAGTCGGCAATATAGCCGATGTGGTCGGACAGCATCGCCCCGTCCGGCTCGCGGCCGAAGGGCACCCGGATCGCCGTCACGGCAATGCTCGTCCGGGTGCCCGACCGGAAGAACTGCCAGTCCTTCGCGCGCAGCATCGACAGTACGGCGTCGCGCTGCAGGCTGAGCCCGCGCGCCGCGGCGCCGCGGAGCGCGGATCCGGCGAAGCCCGTGCGCGCGACGACCGCCGCCAGCACCGCCCGGCGGGGCGCGGCGGCGCCGACGTTGAAGTCGCCGCCCGCGATCAGCGCGAGGTGCGGGTCGTGGACTGCACGAATGAACCGTCCGAGCGCCTCGGCCTGCAGCGCATAGGCGCGGTCGGCCCGCGCGTCCGAGACGCCGGAGGCGCCACGGCTGTTGAGATGGGTGTCGAGGACGTCAACCGCAGTCGCGCCGATTCGTACCCGCACCAACACCGCGCCCTTGTTGGCCAAGCAGTCGTACCCGGCGCAGGCGGCAGTCGGAAACGCCAGCCGGCGGACCGCGATGATCGGGAAGTCCGACGCGATCTGGAGCCCGCTGCCGGCCAGCCTGCCCTCGGTTTCGCCCTTCCACCACGTTCCGGAATCGCGCGGCGGTCCCGAAACCGCAGCCGTATCGACCCGCGGCCCGTCGACGACGTACCGATAGCCCGCCGAGGCCGCCATCGCCCGCGCCTGGTCGGTGAAGGCTTCCTGGAGCAGGACGATGTTCGGCGCATGCCCCTGCTGCCGCAACCGGCGCAGCCGGTCGCCGATCGCCTCGGCCGCCGCAACGCGCCCGATGGCGATGGGCCACGGCAGGCCCTTCACATTGTAGGTCAGCACCGACAGAGCGCCGTCGAACCGGACGGCGCTTGGGACCGTCGGCGGCATCGGCGGCGGCGCGGCGCCGCCCGTCGCGGCGAACGCCCCCGCGGCTATCATGGACTTGCGAAGGTCGATCACTGCCCGCTCCCTTGAGGCTCGAAACTGAGACGGCGCGGCGGCGGAGAACCGCAGGTCGATCGTGGCGGAATTGCGGCGATCAGTCCGGGCGGAACGTGAACAGCCCGTGCCGATAATTCAGAACGATGCGCGCCGGGGTGGGTCCCGCGCCGATCGCCACGCGGGCCGACGCGGCGGCGGGCTTGGCCCAGCGCAGCTTGGGGTTGCCGGTGAAGCCGATACCGTCGACCGACAGGCCGAACTTGCGGTCGGCATCGCGGTCATGGAGCAGGCTAACGGCGTAGGTGCCCGCGCGTGGCGCGCGGATGCACAGGTGGACCGGGCCGGTGGCGGGCACCGGCGCCTCGACCCGCGCGAATGCTTTCCCCGCGGCGACCAGCGCGTTATCGTCGGCCAGGAAATCGGCGTCGTTGTCGGGGTAGAGTTCGAGCTTGAGCAGCCCCTTGCGGTCGCGCAGCCCGGCGACTTCGACGACCAGCGACGGCCGCGTCTCGTTCGTCCGGCAAGCGCCCGCAGCCTTGCCGAGATCCGGCGACGACGTCAGCTGCGCGCTGGCCAGCAGCGTGGCGATGATCACCGCGCGCGATCCGGCGCTACGAGCGCGGCAGCCGCCAGCGTCACGCCGACGACCAGGTGCGCGGCGAGCATCAGGCTGGCCATCACCGCCATCGCCGCGGTGACGTCGGCATCGCGGCCGAGCAGCAGCAGGGTCAGGCCGGAGAACAGCACGTCCTTGTTCGGCAGCAGCGGCAGACGCGACAGCATCAGCCGCACCGTCGCCAGCGCCAGCCACCACGACAGCGCGATCCCCGGCAGCAGCAGCGACCACATCGTCGCGATCACTCCGATCGACAGCAGGATGCGGCCGACGTGGATGCCGAAGATCGTGCGCAGATGGCGGCGCTCGAGCGAGAACAATCGGCCGCGCAGGGCGAACACCGCCAGCGACGAGGCGACGATGACGAATACCGAGACCGTGAAGGTTCGCGCGACTGTGTCGCTGACGATATGGACGAGCAGCGGCGCGGTCGCCGCCATCATCACCAGCGTGGCGATGTTACCCGCGAGCGCGGAGAGCACCGCGACGTCCTTGATCGCGCCGAACGGCGATCCGGTCAGCCCGGCGTGGCGCCGCGCCCAGAGGTAGAACTGGGCCTCTCCCGAATAGCCGAGCAGCACTTCGTTCGCGACTTGCTTACGCAGTAGCGGCACAATGCCGAGCGGCGGCAGCGCCCACAGCTGGCGGAAGATCACCCATTCGGACGCGGGGCCGAGCAGATAGGCGGCGGCGAATACGATCCAGAAGGCGGGCGCGGCCGGCACCCGGTCGACGATTCGCGCGAGATCGAACCCGCCGATCGCGGTGCCGACCGCCGCCAGCATCGCCAGCGACAGGCCGGCACCGGCCCAGCGCGCAATACGCTCGCGCTGGGAATCCGACCGGAGCGGTTCGAGCGCGTCGCGCATCGCCGCCGTGACCGCGGAATTCGGTTGCTCGATGGTCTGAACGTTCAAGTCAGGGCTTTCTTGATCGTGGCAGGGCTGGGGATCGTCGATCGGGCATTTTCGCAGGCGGTGTCGAAAGCGGCGAGATACGCGCCCGCCGAGGCTTCGATGGTGAATCGCTGCGCCTGCGCGTGCGCTGCCGGGTCGATGCGGGTGCAGCGGCGCGCGGCGGCGATCGCGACGGCCAGCGCGTCGGCGTCGCGCGCGACGATCCGTCCCAGCCGGCCGTGGTCGAGCACCCCATCGACCCCGGGTCCGCAAGCGGTCGCGACGATCGGCAGGCCGCAGGCGAGCGCCTCGACCAGCACCGCCGGCACGCCCTCGTAGGCGGACGACAGCAGGTAGATGTCGTGCTCGGCTAGCCGCGCGGCGGCGTCGGCGACATGGCCGGCGAAGGTCACGCGGCCCGCGATGCCTAGGTCGGCAGCCAGCGCGCGCAGCCGCGCCTCCAGCGGGCCGCCGCCGTAGATGGTCAACCGGTCGGCGGGGGTCGACCCACCGGCGAATGCCGCCAGCATCAGCGGATAGTCCTTCTGCGCCGCCAGCCGGCCGATCGCGACGAAGCGGCGGCCCTCCTCCGGCGCGCGGACCGCACGCGGCGGACGTGGCGCAATCTGGGCCATCGAGATCGCCGGATCGGGCACGACGGCGTAGCGGACCGCGCCCACGCCCGCGCGGACGTCGGCAACCATCGCCTCCTCCATCACGATCCAACGGTCGATGATGCGTGCCTGCACCCGCAGCCACAGCCGCCAGGAAAGGCGCGCCGGGGCGGGCAGGTCGCGCCGAGCGACGTCGTTACTGATCTTGGCGACGACCGGCGGGCAGGCGCGGCCGAGCAGCAACTTCATAGCCACCGCGACAATCGTGTAGGTACTACCCGCACAGAACAGCACGTCGGGGCGGTGCCGGCGGATCGCCGCGGGCAGCGTGACGATCATCCACAATGTCTCCCACCACCCCGAACCGAACCGCGGCTGCCGCGGCACGTCGTAGGCCAAACCGCTCGCCAGCTCGGCGCGCAACGGTCCGTCCTCTCGGCCCATGAACAGCGGCGCCTCGACCCCCAGCGCCCGCCAGTGCGCGACCAGCCGCAGCGCGACACGCTCGACCCCGCCGGGCTCGAAGCTGTGGAGGAAGGTCAGGACGCGCATGGCGCGTCCTCGACCAGGTCGGCGTAGCGGCTGACCGCCCGCCCGCGGGCGAGGCGGCGCACGGTCGCCTCGATGCTGTGGAGGATCACACGTTCGGTCACGTCGCCCGGATGCACCCCGACCCGCATGATCCGCGGGGTCGGCAAGACCCGCGCGGCGGCGGCGACGGCGAGCGACGATGCCATCCGGCCGGGAGTGCGGCTGGCCCAGGTGATGACCGGCGAGCGCGCCAGCGTGCGGCCCGTCGCGGGCTCCCACACCCGCCAGTGATCCTCGGCAATCGGCATGCCGGTGTCGGCCAGCGCGGTCAGCGCGCCGGGGCCATAAAGCCACGCCGGGGCGACGAAGCCCGCAACCGGGCGCCCGATGACGTCTTCGATCAGCGCGCGTCCCTCGGCGATGCTGCGCGTCGCCTGCTCGACCGTCAGGCCCAGGAACTCGCCCTCGCCGGCGGTCATGTGTCTGGCCTTCATCCGGGTGAGCCACGCGCGGTGCTGGTGCCGGTCGCGGTGAAGCAGGCCGTGGAGAAACATCTCGACGCCCCCCTCCGCCCAGTGCCGCAGCCGAGCGGCGAAGCCCGATCCCGGCACGATCGGCGAATTTCCCCAGAAATTGGGAACGACCAGCATCGCCACCTGCGTCGCCCCTGCGGCGGCGATCAGCTCGCCGAGCTGGTCGACTTCGCTCTCGTGGCGTGGCGCCACGTCGTGGATCGCGACCAGCAGCCGGCGCGGATCGCGTTCGGTCGGCGCATTCTCGGCGAGCAGAGGGGGTGCGTGCGTCATGGCCGTAGGACGACGAGCCGCGTTGCAACCGCAGATGCGCTGCCGATTTTTCTTAGAAGGCCCGCGAGAGCGACACGCTCAGCGTCCGCGGCCGCGCCGGCGTATATTGCCGGGCATCGCGAACCGAGAACGGGTTTCCGAAGGCGAAGCTCGCCGCGCGGGTGTCGAGCAGGTTGTCGATATCGAGGCGCCCGACGAGCGGCCCTCGGGTCAGCGTCGCGCCCGCGCGCGCGATGGCGAATCCGCCGAGCCGGCGGTCAAGGCCGTCATCGAAGCTGAGCCGCGATGCGCCCTGAAGATTAATCGCGATGAACGGCAGCAGTCGGGTACCGCCCAGCCTGAACGCTCGGCTGAGCTCGATCCGCCCCGCGGCGTCGGGCACCACCGGCAGGCGGCGATCTTCCGGCAGGTCCGCGCCGTCGGGCGCACGGGTTAGCCGCGGGCGCTGCAGCGTCACGCCGGTCCGCAGTCGCCACGCGCCGCGCCACCAGTCGATCGCCAACTCGGCACCGACTATATCGGCGTCGCCAGCGTTGCGCGTGGCGATCAGGCCGTCGGGCAGCAAATAGTCCGACTGTACGTATTTCCAGATCGACCGGAACAGCCCGCCGTCGATCGCCAGCCGGCCGCGGTCGAGCGACAGCCGCATGCCGAGGTCGAAGCTGCGCATCTCGTCGGCATCGTAGCGGCCGCTCTCGGTGTTCGACGGATCGATCCCCCCGGGGCGGAACGCGGTCCCGAACCGGGCATAGACGACACGTCCGGACACGATCTCGTAGGACAGCGATGCGCTGGGGGTGATGCCGACGATCGCCTTCGTCGTTGCGGCAATGCCGCCCGCCTCCTCTTCTAGCTCGTCCTCGGTGGTCGTGCGGAACAGGCGTGCACCGAGCGACGCGCGCAGGCGGCGCGTCAGCGGCAACGCACCGTCGGCAAACGCGGCCGCCTCGGTCACGCGGCGGTGCAGACGGAAGATCGGCGCCGAGACGAGCGACACCGCCTGCAAGTCGCCCGACGCCTGCGTCGTCGCTGCAAGATAGGACGCGCCGACCAGCCACGAGAACGCGGTTCCGTCGCCCGAGGACAGGCGGACCTCCTGGTCGAACACGCGGTATGATCGGCGGTCGCGGTAGGCGCGCGCCGCGCCGGCGGGCCTGGTCGAGGCGTCGTAGATGTCGTTCTGATCCTGCCAGCTGTGCGCGGTCGCGATCGTCAGGATCGGCGTACCGATCGGGCCGGAGACGGTGCCGTGGACCAGCCGCAGCCGCGTGTCGCGCGGCTCGCGGATCGGCAGCGAACGTCCGATCTCCTCGCCGCGGCGGTCGACATACTGGCTGTCGCGCGTGGCGATCTGCTGCGCCGCGCCGCCCACGTCGACCGTCCAGCCCGCGGCGGGGGCGACGCGCAGTGCCGCGCGCGCGCCGAGCGTCTGCGACTGGTTGATGTTGCGCCGCCCGCCGGTGTCGTCGATCCAGCCGCCGTCGAGTGCCGCATAGCCGACCAGGCGGACCGCCGCGGCGTCGCTCGCGAGCGGCAGGTTAAGCACCCCCTCCGCCTCGCCGCCGGGCCCGCCGCCGCCGATCGCCGAGACGCCGAACCGCGCCGTGCCTTCGACCGCGCCGAGCACCGGGCGGTTGGTGACGATGCGGTACACCCCGCCCAGCGCGCCGGTGCCGTAAAGCGGGCCCTGCGGCCCCTTCAGAAGTTCAACCCGCGCGATGTCGACCAGCCGCAGCCCGGGCTCGGCGGCGTCGTAGGTGATGCGCGCGTCGTCGAGCTGGACGCTGACGGTCGACTGGCTGAAGCCGTTGAACGGGCTGTCGGCGACGCCGCGGATGAACGGCCGGTCGCGTCCCGGCCCCAGGCTGGTCAGCGTCAGCCCGTCGACCCGCGCGGCGACGTCGTGTGCGCTCCGCGCCGCGCCCGATGCGGCGGCATCGTCGGGGACGTAGATCGAAACCGGCGCAGCGACACCCGACAGCGCCTCCGACTGCTTGCGCGCGGTGACGACGATGTCGGGCGGAACGGTCGGGGGATCGGCGAGTTCGGCAGCGCGGCGGCGGACCAGGCGGAAGACGGTCGGTCCCACCTGAACCACGCGGACCGGGGCGCCGTCGACCAGTCGTTCCAGCGCGCGGCGGATCGGCATCCTGCCCGACACCCGGCGTGCGGCGATCCGCGGCAGGCCGGGGTCGGTCGCCACCGATGCGCCGGTCTGCGCCGACAGTGTCGCCAGCGCGTCGGACAGGTCGCCGGGGGGCAGGTTCACGCGGTATTCGGCATCCCGGGCGGCGGCGGGCAGTGCCGGCAGCGCGCTAGCGGCGAGCGCCGCTGGCCAGACGCGCCGCATCGCCTTCCTTCCTGAGCGTTAGGCCGGTCAATTGGGCCAGGCTGCCCGCCATCGCGTCGCGGCTGCCGACCGCGATGACGCCTGAGAAACGACGCGCAGCGACGTCGCGATCGACTGTCAGCGGGGCCCCGGTGAAGCGCGCGATGTCGCCGGCGACGAGCGCCAGCGGCGCGCCGTCGTACACCAATGGCCCGCGTCGCCACGCCGCGACCGCCGCCGGGCGGACGGTGCCGATCTGCCATTCGGCCGCGGCGGCGGACGCGGTCAGCGACTGACCGGCGGCCACGGTCGTCTCGCGCCCGCCGCCCGCCAGCGCGACCGCGACCTTGCCCTCGGACACCGCGACCCGCACTGCGTCGCCAGTCGACGAGACCTCGAACACCGTGCCGATGTCGCGCACCTCGTACGGTCCGGCGCGGACGATGGTGGGGTTGGCGGCGTTGTGGCGGATGGTGAAGACCGCGCGGCCCTGCAGCAGGATCGGATCGCTGCGCGCGGTGCTTACGCGTATCAGGCTGCCCGGATCGAGCGCGATCGACGACCCGTCGGCGAGCTGCACCGCGCGGCCCTCGCCCGCCGGGGCGCGGTGATCGGCGTAGCGCGGCCCCGCGTCGGGAGCCGGCGTTTGCCATGTGAAGACCGCCGCCGCCGCAACTGCGGCCGCCGCGGCCGAGCCCCAGCCGAGCCACCGGCGCGAAGACCGTGGCGCGACCTCGGCCGCCGGGGCCGTCAGGCTGCGCAGCAGGTCGCGCGACCGGTCGATCCGCGCGTCGAGCAGCGCCACTTCGTCATAGGCGGCGCGGTGGCGCGGGTCCGCCTCCAGCCAGGCGGTGAAGCCGTCCCAATCCATGTCCTCGCCGGCCTGCGCCGCGTGCCATTCCGCCGCTCTCTGTTCGATATCCTCGCTCATGCCCTGTTCGCGGACGCGTCGCCGCATCCTCCCTGTGTATCGCTGAGACGCCGCCGTTCCGCCAAACCTCAGCCCCTTAACGCGCGGCGAAGGTGGACCATCGCAAGCGCGATATGCTTTTCCACCCCGCTGCGGCTGATGCCGAGCCGTGCGGCGACCTCGGCGTGGGGCAGCCCGTCGAGCTTGTGGAGCCGGAAGGCGCGCCCCGCCGCCTCGGGCAGCGCGGCGATCGCCGACGCCAGCAGCGCGGTCTCCTCGCGCTCGATCAGCGTCGCCTCCGCGTCCTTGGCCGGGTCGGCCGGTTCGGGTCCGGGGATCGGCGCGCGCGCTCCCGCCGCCCAGTCGCTCTCGCGCGCCGCGCGGCGCTTCCTCGCGGTGACGCGGTCGAGCACCAGGTTCTGCGCGGCGCGATAGAGATATGCGCGCCCGTTTGCGACCGGCCCGATGTCGGCCGCCTGGATCCGGATCCACAGCTCCTGCAGCAGGTCCTCGGCCTCGGCGGCATCGCCGACGCGCGCGGTCAGGAAGCGCAGCAATTCGCCGCGCCGCTCGACATACACCTGCGCCAGCCCCCCGGGCGCTGCTTCGGCTGTCAGCCCTTCCACGTCGAAAGCTGTGCACGGCGCGCGCGCTGCCGACAAGGGTGGATCGCGGCTGCGGTTCGGCCGGCCCGCGGCGTCTCAGCAATGGTCGGAATCACGATGGAGCGGATTGCCGGTGAGGATCGTCGACGTCAGCGCATTCTACACCCCCCATGGCGGCGGCGTGAAAACCTATGTCGAGCGCAAGCTGATCACCGCCGCGGCGCGCGGACACGAGATGGTCGTCATCGTGCCGGGGGAGGCTGACGAGTCACGCGAAGTCGCGCCAGGTGCCATTCTTGCGTCCGTCGCATCGCCGACGCTGCCAATCGACCGCCGCTACCGCTATTTCGGGGACGAGGCGGCGCTGCACCGCGCTATCACCGCTTGGCGGCCCGACGTGCTGGAGGCGTCTTCGCCATGGTCGAGCGCTTCGATGGTCGCGCGCTGGCCAGGCAGCGCGCCGCGGTCGCTCGTCATGCATGCGGACCCGCTGTCGGCCTATGCCTATCGCTGGTTCGGGCGGGTCGCCTCGATCGCGACGATCGACCGGCGGTTCGACCGCTTCTGGCGGCATTTGCGGCGGTTGGACGCAGCATTCGACGCGGTCGTGTGCGCCAGCGCCGATCTGGCGAACCGGCTGGCAGCAGGTGGGCTGCGGAACACGGCGACGATCCCGATGGGGGTTGAGCCGGGCATGTTCTCGCCACGCCGGCGCGATGCGCGCGTTCGCGACGAGCTGCTCGCCCTCTGCGGGCTCGATCCCTCGGCGACATTGCTCGCCGGCGTCGGCCGCTACTCGCCCGAAAAGCGCTGGGACATGGTTATCGACGCGGCGGTCGCGGCGGGCGTGACGACACCCGTCGGGCTGGTGCTGATCGGCGACGGCCGCAGCCGGCGGTCGCTGGTCGTCCAAGCGTCGGGATCGCCGCACGTCGTTGTCGGCGACGCCATCCGCGACCGCGCTGCGCTGGCGACGCTGATGGCGAGCGTCGACGTGCTCGTCCACGGTTGCGAGGCCGAGACCTTCTGCATGGCGGCGGCGGAAGCGCGAGCCAGCGGCACGCCGGTGATCGTCCCCGATCGCGGTGGCGCGGCCGATCACGCCGACGATCCGTCGAGCCGTCGCTACGCCGCGGCCAAGGTCGATGCGCTTCGCGAGGCGATCGTCGGGCTCGCCGACGCGCCGCGCCCCCGCACCTCCTCCCTGCAGACACCTGTCCGAACCATCGACGCCCATTTCGCCGACCTGTTCGGATTATACGCCGGCTTCCATGTGCCGCTGCGCGAGGCGGCGTAAGCACACAAGTGCGGACGATCGATCGCTACCTGTCGGGCATGCTGCTGCGCGGCTATGCGACGGTTGTCGTCGCGATCGTCGTCATGCTGGCGCTGGAGAACTTGCCTCGGCTGTCGAAGGCGTTCGAGCATGTGTCCGCGCCGCTGCCCCTGCTCGGCGCATCGCTCCTGGCGCTGCTGCCCGAGTATCTTGCGATCGCCAATCCAGTCGCGATCTATCTGGCGACGGCGTGGACGATCCGCTCTCTGACGCTGCGCGGGGAGTGGCAGGTGCTCGCGGCGACCGGCATGCGGCCGGCGCGCGCGATGATGATGCCGGTTTTCGCTGCGACACTCGCGACCGGCCTCCAGCTCGCGGTCCGGGCGGACCTTCAGCCGCGCGGCGAGCGACGACTCGATTCGCTTTTGACCGCGGCTCGCGTCGGCGCCTTTGGCATCGACATCCCGCTGGGCCGCGTCGTCGCGGTCGCCGAGGACACCGACCTGCTGGTCGAACCCGGCGTCGATAGCGGATTTCGCGCGTTCATCCGGCACGGGGCCCAAACGATGACCGCCGAACGTGCCGAGATCTCGCGCGATGCCGACGGAGCGCTGGTCGTCCTGTTGACTCAGGGTCGCCTGGTCGTAAGCAATGAGGGGCAACTACGCGCGACGACGTTCGGCCGGCTTACGCTCAAAATCGATGATCGCACGGCCGCACCGCCCGCGGTTTCCCCGGCCGATCGCATGGACCGCCTGACGTTCACCGAGTTGTGGCCGCTGATTGCCCACGAAACGGCACGCGGCGGTCGCGCGCCCGCGACCTCGTCGCTGCTGGCGCGGGTTCAGAATGCGCTGTTCTGTTTGGCGCTGCCGTGGTTGGCGCTCGCCTTCGCGGTGCCGCCGCGCCGCAGCGCGGGCGGACCGGCGATCCTGCTCGGAGTTGTCCTGATCGTGGTGAACCTGCGGACGAGCGCGCTGGTGGAGCAGCTCTTCTCCGACATGCCCGTCGGCTCGGCCGCGGTGCACGTGGGGGCCTGGGTGCTCTGTGTCGTCGCGCTGATCCGCACCGTGTCGTCGCGCGAAGAGGGTGCCGTCGACCGCCTGATCGGCGACATCGGGGCTAAGCTGGCGGCGTTGCGGTCGCCGCGCTCGCGACGCTTGTCGCCGGTGCTCGCCTGACCCTCAGCGCAGCACGAACGGGATTTCGACGAGCCCGCGAACCCGCGCCGGCACCCCGCCGATCAGCGTCGGAGTCCAGCGCCAGCGGCGCACCGCCGACCGGGCGGCATCGTCCAGCCGGTCGGAGCCGCTAGAGCGGCGAACCGATATCTCCTCGACCCGGCCGTCGACGCTCAGGCGGACGTCTAGCAGCACCGTCCCCTGCTCGTGCGCGCGTCGCGACGCGATCGGATACCGCGGCGGCGGCGCAGAAACGATGTTCGCGGTCAGGTCGCGCGACACGTCGCCCGGCGGCGCGGGCGGTCGCGGCGGGGCGGGGTCGGGCGAGCGCGGCGCGACGACCGGCGGTGCGGGTGGCGGGGGAGTGTCCGGTGCTTTGTCGACGACGATCGGGGGCGGCGGTACGGGCACTGCCACGCGGGGTGTCGGGGCAACGACTTGCGGCGGCGGCGGTGGGGCGCTGATCGGCTCGAGCGGCGGCGGGGGCGGAGCCAGGCGTACGTCGAACGTCGCCAGCCGGGTCTGCGCCAGCTGACGGATCGCATCGGGTGGCGCGAGCATCAGCACCGCGAAACCGGACGCATGCAGGGCGGCGACCAGCACCAGTGCCCGCCAGCGAGGCCGAGCGGGAACATAGCGCTCGCGCGGCGCCGCTCCCGCCCCTTCGCCGTCCATCAGAACTGCGCGGTAAGCCCCGCCTTGAACGCCGTCGGCGAGCCCGGCGAGAGGTTGGTGTTGCTGTTCGCGTTCAGGAAATAGCGTTCGTTTAACACGTTCTCGAAATTGACCTGCGCCCGCAGGCTGTCGCTGATCCGGTAGAACAGCGCGGCGTCGAAGCGCGTGAAGGGATCGAGCCGAACCAGATTGTCGGTCGCGGCGAACCGCGCGCCCTGATGGATCACGCCGACGCCCAGCCCAAGGTCGCCGATGTCGTATCGGGTCCACAGCGACGCCGAATGCTTCGGCACGTTGGGCAGGCGCTTGCCCGCAGTCACGCTCGCCGAGATGGCTCGGGTAAACTCGGCGTCGATGTAGGTGTAGGCGCCCATCACGCTCCAATCGGGCGTGATGTTGCCCGCCGCGCCCAGCTCGAACCCGCGCGACCGCTGCGCGCCGCCCAGCGTGTTGCCGAGCGCGGCGTTGTTGGGATCTATGGGCACGATCACGTTGTCACGGTCGAGCTGGTAAAGCGCCGCGCTGACGTTGAGGTCGGACAGCACGTCCCACTTCACGCCGATCTCGTAGTTGTCGAACTTCTCCGGCGCCAGGCTGGCGGTGTTGACGTTAAGCCCGGCCAGCTGGTCGCCCGCGCGCGGCTGATAGGTCCGCGAGTAGGCGCCGTAGATCGACGCGGTCTCCGCGGGCTTCAGGATGAGGCCCAAACGCGGCGACCACAGAGTGTCGGTCGTCTCAAAGAACGCCGGCGTCGTCACCGGCGGGGTGCCGCTGGTGCGGAACGCAGCGCTGCGGCGGTCGTCGAGCTTCACGTTGAAATGGTCGTAGCGGATGCCGGCGATGACCTGCAGCCACGGGGTCAGCTCGATCTGGTCCTGCGCGTAGACGCCGACGACCTTGGCGACACTGTAGTTGTTGCCGCTCGACGCGATCTGGCGCCAGATGACGTCGGGACGGCGGATGTTCGGCGCGGTCACCGGAACGAAGATCGTCTGCACCCCCGTCGCCGACTGTGCGGTGGGGAAGAAGCCCTCGAAGCGGATGTTGTCGGTGGTCTGACGCCCGAGTTCGACGCCGGCGAGCAGCGTGTGATGGATGCTGCCGGTATCGACCTCGGCGTTCAGGTCGGTCTGGCTGAACAGGTTCTTGCGGCGCTGCGCGTTGTCGTAGGCCGAGATCTGGACGACGGTGCCCGGCGCGTAGGTACCGACGGGCAGGCCCGGCGCCTGGGTGGCGGTCGCGCTGTTGGTCAGCGCCGTCGCGTTGATCGTGCCTGGAAACACGTTGCGGTAGAACTTGTCATAGTCGGCGTAGCGCAGCTGGCTGCGGATCGACACGGCGTCACTGAAGCGGTGCTCGATCGCGCCGGTCACCGCGTCGGTGTTGGTGTTCGTCGGGCTGTTCTCGGGGTCACCGAACACGGTCCGGCGGCTGGTCTCGAACGGGCCGATCACTTGCGTCGCGGTGATGCCGCCCATCCGGGCCTGCGCCGGGATGCCGCGCTCAGCGGTGCGGTCGTCCTGGAAATGCTCGTAGCCGAGGCGGAAGGTCGTGTCAGTGCCGAGCTTCAGCGCCAGCGTAGGGTTGACGCCCCAGCGATCAAAGCGGCCGTCATCGCGAAAACTGCCCGCATTCTGGAACACGCCGGTGACGCGCACGGCCGCGGCATCGCTCAGCACCTGGTTCACGTCGCCTTGCAGGCGGACGTAGCTGAAGCTGCCGCCCTCGACCCGCGCCTCGCGGCCCGACGTCCAGTCGGCCTGCTTGGTGACGCGGTTGATGATGCCGCCTATCCCGCCGCGGCCGAAGATCATCGCGTTCGGACCCTTGAACACCTCGAGCCGGTCGATGTTGTAGAGGTCGCGGTAGGTCTGAACGTCGTCGCGGACGCCGTCGACGAAGAAGTCGCCGGTCGTCGAATTGCCGCGGAAAACCAGCGTCTCGCGGTTATTCTCGCCTTGCGCGGTGGTGACGCCGGGGATGTAGAGGATCGCCTCGCCGATGCCGTTCGCCGCGCGGTCTTCGATGTTGCGGACGGTTACGACACTCACCGACTGCGGCACGTCGACCAGCGGCGTGTCGGTCTTGGTCGCGGTGGTGCTCCGGCTCGCCTTGTAGCTAGTCTGCGCCTCGCTCTCGTCGATCGCGGTGTCGCTGACAGTCACCGAGCCGAGTACGCGTTCGTTCTGCTGATCCACGGTCTGCGCCGCTGCCGAAGGCGTAACGATTGCGGCCGAGATGGCGAGCAGGCTTGCCTGCATCACCCGAACAGAGAGTGGCATTGAAATCTCCAACGACGTAATTGCGAATGCTTCGCAAACGCGCTTCAGCTTTACGCGAACGATTCGCAACCCCGCTTGGTACTGGGTGATTGAATTGTATTTCGGCCGTATAGTTTTGGTAATCTAGCTGCTGGCCAGTTCGACGAAGACCGTGAAGCCCGGCCCGGAGCCAAGGCGTGCCGACCCGTGATGGGCAGCCGCAATCGCGTAAACCAATGCAAGGCCCAGCCCATGCCCATCGGTCGAACGGCTGCGTTCCGATCGGCTGAACCGCTGGAAAAGGCGGCCAGCGTCGGCCGGATCGACGCCGGGGCCATCGTCGCTAATCGTCAAGGTGACGCCGCTCGCGCTGTTCCGCAGCGCGACCTCGATCGTCGTCCCCGCAGGCGTATGCCGCAGCGCGTTGTCGAGCAGGTTGCTGGCAAGCTGGAGCAGCAGCCGCCGGTCGCCCGGGACGGCCACGTCGCGGTCGATCGACGCGAGCAGACGATGGCCGCTCACCTCGGCATCCGGCCGATAGGTTTCGACGAGCTCGGCGATCGCCTCACCGAGTGCCACGTCGCGAAAGTGGCGTCGAACACCCATTGTCTCGACCTCGGAAATCCGCAGCAGGGCGGCAAAGATCTCGAGCAGTTCGCCGGCCTGCGCCGATGCCGCCGCGATCGCTTCTCGGCAGCCGCCGTCGTCACGGGTGGCGAGCGCCTCGTCGAGCCGGTTGTTGAGGCGCGTGAGCGGCGTCCGCAGGTCGTGCGCGACGTCGCTCGACACCTGCCGCAAATTTTCCATCAGCGCGGCGATGCGATCGAGCATCTGGTTGAGCGTCGTCGAGACGCGGTCGAACTCGCTGCCCGACCCGTCGATCGGCATCCGGCGCGACAGGTCGCCGCCGATGATCGCCAGCGCGGTCGTGTCGATGCGCTTCAATCGGCTGCGGGTGACGGCGCCAACGGTCCAGGCGCTGGCTACGCCGAGCAGCAGGATGGCGCCGAACGCCAGCGAGAACAGCAGCGTCAGTTCGCGGTCGGTCTCGTACAGCAGATCGCGATCCGCCGCCACGACGAGCCGGCCCCCGCCGGGAATCGCGGTGGTCAGCGACTGCGCGACGCGCCCGTCCGAATGATGGAGGAACTCCTCGTACCCCAGCGTGGCGGGAACGACGGCGTCGAGGGACCCGGCCACACGCCGCCCGTTCGCGTCGACTAGGATGTAGCCGAGGTGATCATAGCCCGCGATCGGCTCGCGCCGCCGGATCGCGGCGGCGACCGCGGCCAGCCGGTCGGCGCCGGGTTCCGACAGCAGCGCACGGGTCTCGGTCGCGGTGCGATGGTCGAGTTGCTCCTCAAGCGCCTCGTGCGTGACCTCATAGGCGGCAGCGCTGATGACGAGCGTCGCCAGCGCGAACAATGCGCTGACCATCGCCGCCAGTCCCGATGTGGATCGCCACCAGCGGCGCATCAGCCGCCGCGGATCATGTAGCCCGCGCCGCGGATCGTCTCGATCGCGTCGCTGTCGAACCCGGCATTGAGCTTCGAGCGCAGCCGGCTCAGGTGCGTCTCGACGATGTTGGTCTTCGGATCGAAGTCGAAATCCCAGACGCGTTCGAGCAGCATCGTCCGCGTCATCACCCGGTGCGGGTTGCGCATCAGTTCGGCCAGCAGCGCGAACTCGCGCGGCTGCAGCGTGATGCGCTGCCCGGCCCGGGTCACCGCACGACGTTCCAGATCGAGCTCGATGTCGCCGACGACCAGGCGATTGGGTTCGACATGGGCGGCGGGGCGGCGACCCAGCGCGTTGATCCGCGCGGCGAGTTCGGAAAAGGCGAACGGCTTGACCAGATAATCGTCGGCACCGCCGTCGAGGCCGTCGACGCGGTCCTCGATGCTGCCCATCGCGGTCAGCATCAGGATCGGCGCGGTCGTTCCGCCGGCGCGCAGCATCCTGACCATCGCCAGCCCGTCGATGCCGGGTAGCATGCGATCGACCACGATCGCGTCGAAGTCCTCGCCGGTCGCCTGGAACATGCCGTCGCGCCCGTCGACCGCCGCGACTACGGTGTGCCCCGCCTCGCTCAAGCCGCGCACGATGAATTCGCGGGTCTCGGTGTCGTCCTCGACGATCAGGATCCTCATGGCACCACCCTAGCGCGGACCGGGGGCGGACTGCCAGCCACCGCCGAGCGCACGGAACAGCGCGACCTGGCCCTGCGCGACGAGCAGGTCGGACTGCGCCTTCTGCAGCGCCGCTGATGCCCGCGCACGCTCGGCGTCGATCCTGAGCAGCGGGGCGGCGTCACCCAGCCGGACGCGCGCGGCGGAGCGGCGGGCGTAGGCGTCGGCTTCGCGCACCGCGGCGGCCAGCGCGGCGCCGCGGCGGACTTCGGCGTCCTGCCCGGCGAGTGCGGTCTCGACCTCGCGCAGGGCGCGCAGCACCGCGACGTCCCACGACCCGAGCGCGGCGCGTTCGGTCGCGCGCGCCTGTTCGAGCCGGGTGCGCGCCGGCGCCTGGTTGGGGAACGCCCAGGACACGAACGGCGTCGCGGTGGCTACAAGGTTGCCGGTCAGCAGGCCTATCGCTCCCCCTAAGTTGACGCGCGGGTAGAGATCGGCGCGGGCGACGCCGATCCGCGCTGCGGCGGCAGCCAGGCGGCGCTCGGCCTCGCGGATGTCGGGGCGGCGCAGCAGCAGCGCGGTGCCGTCGCCGACCGGAAGCTGGCCCGAGATCTTCGGCACGGTCGTGCAGGTCAGGTTCCATGTGCGCGCCTCGGCCGGCGGGCGGCCCTGGAGTGTCGCAAGGCGGTAGAGCGCGTTGGCGCGCGCCGCCTCGAACGTCGGCAGCGTCGCGCGGGTGCTCTCCAGCACGTTGACGGCCTGCGACACTTCGAGCGGGGATACCTCGCCGGCGCGCAGCTGGTCGCGGACGGTTTCGGTCGCGCGTTCCTGCGCGGCGACGACGCTGCGGGCGACCGCGGCGGCCTGGTTGGCGCCGCACAGGTCAACATAGGCGAGTACGGTATCGGCGACCACCGCGACGCGCAGGCCATCGGCGGCTGCGGCACTTGCGTCCGCGTCGGCCGCGGCGGCGAGCGCGCCCGAGCGCAGCCGCCCGAACAGGTCGGCGTCCCAGCTGGCGGTCAGCGCGATGTCGTAGTCGGTGGCGGGGACGTTCGAACTGCTCGGCTGGCCGGCGGTGTTGTCGACCGTCAGCCCGCTTTCGATGTTGGTCGTCGGCAGCCGCGCCGCGCGTGCCTGGCGCAGTGCCGCGCGGGCGCCGTCGAGGTTGGCGAAGGCGACCCGCAGGTCGGCATTGGCGGCGAGGCTCGCCTGGACGAGGCCGTCGAGCACGGGATCGCGGTACAGCCGCCACCAATCATCGGGCACGGGTGCGATCGACGCGGTGGGCAAGCCGGCGAACGGTCCGGTCGCAGCCGGCGGGGCGGCCGTCGGCGGGGGCGGTGGAGCGGTCATGCACGCGCCGACAAGCAGCGCAGCGAGGGGGGCGAGGCGCTTCATGCCGGGACTCCCGCCAGCGGCGAATCGGGGGCCGGCTTCTCCCGCCCAAAGCGAGCGTAGAGCGCCGGCATCAGGAACAGGTTGAGGGCGGTCGACGAGACCAGGCCGCCCAGGATGACTATCGCCATCGGGTGCTCGATCTCGTGCCCCGGCGCGTTGCCGGCGACGATCAGCGGCAGCAGCGCAAGGCCGGCGCAGGCGGCGGTCATCAGGATCGGCACCAGCCGCTCCTCCGCCCCGCGCAGGATCAGGTGGGGGCCGAAATCCTCACCCTCGACCCGGCGGAGGTGGTCGTAGTGCGACAGCAGCATGATGCCGTTCCTCGCCGAAATGCCGATGACGGTTACGAAGCCGACGAGGGACCCGAGCGACAGCACGCCCCCGGTCAGCGCGACGCCGACCACCCCGCCGACCAGTGCGAACGGCAGGCTGGTCGCAACCAGCGCGGTGATCCGGGTCGAGCGGAACTCCAGCCACACGAGCAGCAGGATGCCGACGAGGCACATCAGCCCGATCGTCCATAATTTCTGGCGCGATTCCTTAAGCGCGGCATATTCGCCCAGCACCTGCGGGTGATAGCCGCTGGCGAACGGCACCTTGGCGACCGCCGCCTCGACCCCGCGCGCGACCGAGCCGAGGTCGGCGCCCGACACGTTCAGCGTCACGTCGATGCGGCGCTGGCCGTTCTCGCGTTTGATCTCGTTCGGCGCGGGAACGACGCGGATGTCGGCGACGTCGCGCAGCCGGACCGGGGCGCCGGCTGGGGACTGGATCATCATGTCGGCGATGGCGTGGCGATCGCCGCGGATCGCGGGCTCGCCCCATAGCGCGACGTCGAACGACTTCTGATCGCGGTAGATCTCGCCCAGCTTCTGCCCGGCGACGAGCGTCTGCGCCTGGCGACGGACCTCGCCCGGCGTGAGGCCAAAGGTGGCGAGGTCCGCCGCGCGCGGGCGGATCTGGATCTGCGGCACGAGCACCTGCTGCTCGACCTTCAGGTCGGCGACGCCCTGGATGCCGGCGACACTCGCCTTCACCCGCTCGGCGGCGGCGCGCAGCTCGACCTGGTCGGGGCCGAAGATGCGAACGACCACGGTGGCGCCAGCGCCCGACAGCACTTCCTTGATGCGTTCGCGCAGATACGTCAGCACGTCGCGGAACAGCCCCGGATAGCCCTCGATCACTTCCTTGATCTTCGCCACGCTGGCGTCGTAGTCGGCCGCCGGGTCAAGGCTGATCCACAGCTCGGTGAAGTTCGGACCCACTACCTCGTCGGCAGCTTCGGCGCGGCCGATGTGCGCGCCGAAGTTGCGGACGCCGGGGATGGCGCGGAGCTCCTTGGACACCTTGATCGTGATGCGGTCCATCGCCTCGATCGAGGTTCCGGGCTTCTCGACCCAGTGCATCAGGAAGTCGGTCTCGCGGAAATCGGGCAGGAACTGGTCCTTGAACGTCGAGTACCCCACGCCCGCGAGCAGTAGCCCCGCAGCGACGACGCCCATCGCCAACCCCGGCCGCGCGATCATCCGCGGCAGCGTGCCCGCGTAGCGGCGCTTGAGACCGGCGACGAGGCGGGTGTCGCGCTCCTCCTTCACCGGCGCATTCGGCAGCAGGAACAGGCACATTGCCGGGGTGACGATCAGTGCCACGAGCAGCGACATGCCGATCGCCAGCACATAGGCGGTGGCGAGCGGCTGGAAGAAAGTGCCCGCCACGCCGCCCAGGAAGAAGATCGGCAGGAACACCAGCATCACGATCAGCGACGCGAACACCACCGCCGACCGCACTTCGAGCGAGGCGGCGAGGACGACGTCGAACGCCGGCTTCGGATCGGCCGATTCGCGGTTCAGGCGCAGGCGGCGCGCGATGTTCTCGACGTCGATGATCGCGTCGTCGACCACTTCGCCGAGTGCGATGACGAGGCCAGCGATCACCATCGTGTTGATCGTCGCACCCGACCACAGCAGGACCAGCCCCGCGCCGAGCAGCGACAGCGGGATCGCGACGAGACTGATCGTCGCCTGCCGCCAGTCGCGGGTGAACACGAACAGCACCACCGCGACCAGCACACAGCCGATCGCCAGCGCGCGCGTCAGATTGTCGATCGACTTCTCGATGAAGGTGGCGGGGCGGAAGATCGTGGTGTCGATCTTCACGTCCTTCAGCCCGGGCTTGAGTTCGGCGATCGCCGCCTCGACGTCCTTGGTCAGCTGCAGCGTGTTGCCGGTCGGCTGCTTCTCGACGATCAGCATGATGCCGGGGCCGTCGTCGATGATCGCGTTGCCGATCGGCGCGGCGAAGCCTTCGGTGACGCGGGCGACGTCGCCGACGCGAACCGGGGCGTCGCCCGCAACCTTGACGACGGTGCGCGCCAGGTCGTCGGCGGACTGCACCGCGCTCGCCTGCTGCACGGCCAGCCGCTGCGTGGGGGTATCGACGAAGCCGCCGCCGCCGACCAGCACCGCGTCGCCGGTCGCGGTGCGCAGTTCGTTAAGGGTGACGCCCGCCGCGCGGAGCTTGTCGGGGTCGGCGAGCACCTGAATCTGGCGGTCGCGCTGGCCCCACACGGCGACGTTGGCGACGCCGGGGACCGCCATCAGCCGCGGCCGGATGGTCCAGCGGGTCAGCTCGCTCAGCTGCATCTGGTCGAGCTTCTTGGACGAGATGCCGATCTTCATCGCGCGGCTGGTCGACGACAGCGGCGGCAGCATGACCGGTGGTCGCGCCGCAGTGGGCAGTCGGCCCTGCACCTGGGTCACGCGCTCCTGCACCAGCTGGCGCGCGCGGATCACGTCGGTGCCGCGATCGAACAGGATCGTCACCGACGAGAGGCCGAGCACCGACTTCGAGCGCAGCGTGGCGAGGTCGGGGACGCCGTTGACCGCGGTCTCGATCGGCACGGTGATCAGGCTCTCGACCTCCTCGGTCGACAGTCCCGGCGCCTCGGTCTGGATCTCGACGATCGGCGGCGCGAATTCGGGAAACACGTCGAGCGGCACATCGGTCGACGCGCGCACGCCCAGCACGACGAGCAGCGCAGCGAGCGCGAGGACGAGGACGCGCTGGGTCAGCGCGGCGCGGACGATCCAGGTCAGCATCAGTGCGCGACGCCGAATTCGGTGCCGAACAGCTCGGGCGCGCCGTCGGTGACGACCGCGTCGCCGCGCGACAGCCCGCGCGCGACGATCGCGCGGCCGCCCGCGGTCGACGCGACGTCGATGCGGCGGCGCACGAAGGCGTTCGCGGCGGTGCGGACATACACCCACTCGCCACCGTAGATGTCGCTGACGATCGCCGCGACCGGCACCGAGATGCCCGCCTGTACGCCCCCGCTCAAGGGGAGGGCGACGGCGACGCGCTGGCCGACGCGGTAGGCGCCGTCGCGGTTGTCGATCGCGAAATACAGGTCGACCGTGCCCGCGGTGGCGTTGGCCGAAGGCGGCGCCTGCACCGGGCGCGCGGCGCGCGGCGTGCCCTCGACGCCGAGCGGACGGACCTCGACCCCGCGCCCGCGCTCGACTGCGGCGACGTCGGTGCCGGAAACGGACACGCGTACCCACAATGTCCGCTGGCTGCCGAGCGACGTGATCGACGGCCCGAGCAGCCGCCGTTGCGCCACCGCCGCATTGGTGGCCGCCTGCGCGGTGGCGAGCGCCGCCGCCGCCTCGTCGCGCGCCCGGACGCTGCCCGCCTCCTCGCGGATCAAAGCTTCGGCGCGCCCCAGCGCGATCCGCGCGAGCGATACCTGTGCACGTGCCCGCTCGACCTCACCGTCGGCGGCGACCTGCTGCGTGCCGAGCTGGGCGATGTTGCTGAGCGAGCTGGTCGGCACCCCGCCGGCGGCGTTGGGCACGACGATCTCGCCGCTGGTCTCGCGGCGTGCTGTCGCACTGCCCTCACCGACGCGAACGATCGCGATGCCAAGCCGCTGCTGCGCTTGTGGCGTGAGCGTGAGTTTCAGCAGATCGGTCTCATGCGCCACAACCTCGGTGTGAGCGGCCTTCTCCGCCGCCTTCGGCTTTTCGTCACCGCAGCCCGTGAGGAGGACGGATGTCAGGACGACAATGGAGGGAAGCGGCCGGAAGCGGCGGCGTATGCGCGGTCTGGTCATGTCCGGCCGCTAGCGCCCAGGCATCGCGCCGTGCTTTCCGGCGCTATACAAAATCCCAATCTGCCAGTCGCGGTGTTCCGTTTTCGACGATCGGCCATGTTTTGATGCGGGCGCGCATGCCGCATTTTTGTCGAACGAACGGGTTTCCGGTCCACGAGTTGTCCAGACCCCGGTCGATCGCCTATCGGTCGCGAGATGCCGGCGAATCCCCCGACGGGCCATGATACTGGGCGTCCGCGACCCGCTCCAACCACGTCACGGTCTTTCCGTCCTGCGCCTCGGCGATGGCGACGTGCGTCACGTCGCTGTCGCGGGTTGCACCATGCCAGTGCCGGACGCCCGGGGGGGAGTCCAGACCACGTCTCCGGCGCTCATGACCCGCACCGGTTGGCCTTCGGCCTGCACCCATCCGCGACCCGATGTTACGACCAGAAGCTGGCCGAGAGGATGGGTGTGCCAGTTGCTGCGCGCACTCCGGCCGAACGCAACGGTAGCGCCACCGAGGGCAGCGCCGCCGCTTCCCTTGAAGGCGGAAGCCACCGTTACGGAGCCGGTGAAGGTGTCCGCCGGCCCTGCCCGGGGATCCGTCCCGGGCCGGTGGATTTCCAATCGACCTGTCGGTGTCTCGTCCGTTATCGTCTCGCCAAATGCGCGTACGGCGGCCACGGCCTTGGGCCAGCCGGCGTAGAAGGCGAGGTGGGTCAAGGCTTCGGCGATTTGCGGCCGGGTCAGCCCATTTTCGATCCCGCGCCGCAGGTGGGCGGGCAATTGCGCCGCGTCGCCGGTCGCGGCGTACGCAATGATGGTAACTAGGCGACGGTCGCGCGGAGTCAGATCGCCCCGTTGCCACAAATCGTCCAGGAGCACGTCTTTCGTGAGTTGAGCGAGCTTCGGCGCGAATGGTCCGATCGTGGTGTCGACCGATCGCGCTTCCGCGGTAGCGGAGGACGAAACGGGTGACGGCGCCGGGGCGGGCGCCCGCAACGTCGCCATATCGACCTTCCGCTCCGCAAACGCAGGCTCGATCGCATCGAGTGCCGACACGGCGTTCGGCCACCCCGTGTAGAAGGCGAGGTGCGTGACCATGGCTGCGATCTCGCCAGGTTTCAGGCCGTTATCGAGCCCGCGTCGAAGATGATTGGGAAGCTGCGCCGCCTTGCCCGTGGCGATCAGGGCCGATAGCGTGACGAGACTGCGATCACGCGGGCTGAGATCGGGGCGGGCCCACACGTCGCCGAACAGTGTGTTGTCGGTGTAGTCGGCCAATCCAGGTGCGATCGCCTGCATGGTCTTTGGCACGACCGAGGGAAGGGCCCGCGGTGAAGCGCCCTACGCGAATACGGCAGTCGAAACGATGCAAGGGGTGACCGCGACTGCACTAGCTGGCTTCACCGATCACCGCCTATTCGGGCGTCGACCGGCTCGCCATCTCGAACGCACGTGGATTTCGTTTCCAGGGTCGCTGATTCAACATCGCGAGATAAGCGGCTCGCATGGCGATCAGGTTACCGGCGCGTCGTAGCATTGCCGGATTGACCGGTCGCGCAGGCCCCGCAGGGTCGTGGGGCGCTCGCCCGCGCCGGTCAGCGGCACGAACATGATGCCGCCAAGCGAGCAGCGGTCGAGCGTCCCGTCGGCGCGTTTCTTGACCACCAACAGCAGTTCCTGCGCGGTGCTCGGCCCGATGGGAATGATCATCCGCCCGCCGACCTTCAGCTGGTCGATCAGTGGCTGCGGGATTGTCGCGGCGCCAGCGGCGACGATGATCGCGTCGAACGGGGCCTTGTCGGGCCATCCGGCAAACCCATCCCCGGCGCGGACCGTGACGTTGCGGTAGCCCAGCCGGCGCAGGCGCGCCCCCGCCTGCTTCGCCAACGGCTCCACGATCTCGACCGACCATACCGACCGCGCGAGCGGCGACAGCACCGCGGCCTGATAGCCCGATCCGGTGCCGATATCGAGGACGTTGGCGTCCGCCGGCAGCCGCGCCGCCGCGGTCATCAGCGTGACGATATAGGGATCGGAGATGGTCTGGCCGTAACCGATCTCGAGCGGCGTCGTCAGATAGGCATAGGGCTTGGCGGCATCGGCGACGAATCTTTCGCGCGGGATGGTCGAGACGACATTCAGCACGCGTTCGAGCCCGTCGTCGTCCGCCTGTGGGCTGGCTTCGCGGATGCCGGCGCGGATCTTCTCGACCATCGTCCGACGCGCGTCGGCGTAGCGGTCGGCGGCTGCGACGACTGGGGTGGCGACGAGTGCGAGCGCGAGTATGATGTGTCGGACGCCAAACCAAGTCGGTTCGCCCTGAGCTTGTCGAAGGGCTGCCCTTCTTCGTGCCGCGCGGACCCTGCCCAGAAGAAGGAGCGGTGCTTCGACGGGTTCAGCACGGACGGGGAGGGGGTCAGGCCGGCGCATCGCGGCGCTCCTCCGCGGGCGATAGCCCGACGATCGCCGCCGGCAGGAACAGCAGCACCAGCGGCACCGCGGCGGTGAGGCCGAAGATGATCGCGGTCGCCAGCGGCTGCTGCAACCCGGCGCCGCGGCTGAGGCCCAGTGCGAGCGGGCTGAGCGTCAGGATAGCGATTAGCGCCGACATCAGAATCGGGCGCAGGCGCTTCGACGCCGCCTCGCGTAGCGCGGTCAGCGTCACCGGCGCGTCGCGGTCGATCTCGGCCAGGAAGAAGATCACCAGCTCGGTGACCATCCCCACCACCATCGTCAGCCCCATCAGCGCCGAGATGTCGAGCTCGATCCCCGTTACCCACAGTCCGCCGAGCACCGCCGCCGCAGACAGCAGCACGGTGGCGATCGCCGCCGCGGTCCAGGCGATGCGTTCGAACAGGAAGGTCAGTAGCAGCGCGGTCAGCAGCAGTGCCGCTGCGAACACCATCGACAGGTCGGCGAAACTCTGCTGCTGCTGTGCGTAGAGGCCGCCATAGTCGACGCGGATCGACGCCGGCAGGTTCAGACCCGAAACGGCGGCGCGGACGTCCTTCATCGTCGATCCCATGTCGCGCCCCTCCAGCCGCGCGGTGACGGCGATGAAGGGGGCGAGGTCTTCGCGCGTCAGCTGTTTCTGCCCCGCCGAGATCGAAACGGTCGCGATCTGGTTGACGCGGACGACATGGCCGTCGGGTGCGATGATCGGCAGGCGGCCGATGTCGTCGGCGCGCGAACGGAGCGCGGCGGGGGCGCGGACGCGGACCTGGACCAGCTGCTCGCCGATCCGCACCTGCGTCGCCTGCGCGCCGCCGACCAGCGCGCCGAGCTGGGCGGAGACGGCCGACGGATCGAGCCCCTGCTGCGCGGCGCGTGCGGGATCGACGCGGATGGCAATCGCGTCGCCGGCGACGCGCAGGCCGTCGACCACCTCGACGACGCCGGTCACCTTGCCGATCGCCTGGCCCACCCGCTTGGCCGACGCCTCGAGCTGCGCCGTATCGTCGCCGAAAAGCTTGACCTCGATCGGCTGCGGCACCGCGGTCAGGTCGCCGATCAGGTCCTCCATCAGCTGCGCGGTCTCGATCGTCAGGCCGGGGACCTTCTCCTCGACTTGGGCACGCACGTCGGCCATCACCGCATCGATGTTGCGGCGCGATCCCGCCTTCAGCCGGATGAAATAGTCGCCCTCGTCCGCCTCGGTCAGCCCGCCGCCGAGCTGGACGCCGGTCCGCCTGGAATAGCTCGCCACCTCGGGCGTCGCGGTGATGATCGTCTCGACCTGGCGCAGCAGCCGGTCGGTGTCGCTGAGCGCGGCGCCCGGCTTCGCCTGGTAATCGAGGATGAAGCCGCCCTCGTCCATCTTGGGCATGAAACCCGACGGCACGTGGCTCCACGCCAGCCAGCCGAGCAGCGCCATGGCGAGGCCGAGGACGATCGCGAACAGCCGCGGCCGGACGAGCGCGCGGTCGGCGACGCGGTCGTAGCCGCGGCCGATACGGTGCATGAAGCCCCCGGCGCGCTCCGCCGCCTCGGCATCCTTGTCGCGCAGCCAATAGGCCGAGACGAGCGGGATAACGAAGCGCGAGTAGATCAGCGACAGCCCGAGCGCGGCGACCATGGTCAGCGCCAGCGCCTTGAAGAAGCCGCCCGTCACCCCGCTGATGAAGGCGAGCGGCAGGAACACGACGATCGTCGCGGTGGTCGAGCCGACCAGCGGCGTGCCCATCTCGGCCGCCGCGGCCAGCACGCCGGCGACGCCGCGCGCGGTGCCCTCCTGCATCCGCCGCATGATGTGTTCGAGCATCACCACCGCGTCGTCGACGACCAGCCCGACCGCCGCGGCCATGCCGCCCAGCGTCATCATGTTGAAACTCATGCCGAGCGCGAACAGGATCAGGCAGGTGCCGGCGAGCACTGCGGGCAGCATCAACCCGGTGATGACCATCAGCCGCCCCGATCGCAGGAAGAGGAACAGCACGGCGCCTGCGAGCACAGCGCCGAGCAGGATCGCGTCGCGCACCGCGCCCGAGGCGCCGGTGATGAGCTCCGACTGGTCGTAGAAGGTCGTCACCTTGACGCTCGGCGGCAGGCCGAGCGACTTCAGCCGCGCGTCGACGTCGCGGACGATCTGCACGCTGTCGCCGCCCGGCGTCTGGCGGACGTTGACCAGCACCGCGTTGCGCCCATCGGAGGTGACGCGGGTATAGGCGGGCTGCGCGGCCGGGCTGACCGTGGCGATCTGGCCGAGCGTAACCAGGCCGGCGCCGGTCGTCGCGCCCGCCTTGATCGGCATCGCCTCCAGGTCGGCGATCGAGGCGATGCGGTTCTGCGTCAGCGCCAGGTAGAGCCGGTGGCGGTCCTCGATCCGGCCGATGCCCTGCACGTCGTTCCCTTTGCCCAGCGCGGTCGCGACGTCGGCGAGGCTGAGGCCCAGTGCCTGCGCGCGCGCCGGATCGACCTCGACCACGAACTCGCGCGGGGCGCCGCCGAGCACATCGACCCCGGCGACGCCCGCGACGGCGGTCAGCGCCGGCCGCACTTTCAGTTCGGCGAGCTGGCGTAGCGCCTGACTGTCGAGCGATGGCGACGTCAGCGCGATGCCGAGCGCGGGGAAGATCGTCGGGTCCGATCGCCGCACGTCGAAGCGCGTGCCCGCGGGCAAGTCGGGCAGCACCGTCGCCAGCGCGCCCTGCGCGGCGAGCGTCGCCGCCACCATGTCCTGCCCCCAGGGGAAGTTGAGCGACACCTCCGCGGTGCCGCGGCTGGTGGTCGCGCGGATGCGCTCGACGCCCGGGACGGCACGCAGCGCGATCTCGATCGGCCGCGTGATCTCGGCCGCCATCTGGTCGGCATCGCGGTCGCCCGCGTCGACCGAGACGACGACGCGCGGATAGTCGATATGCGGGAACAGCCCGACCGGCAGCCGCGTCGCCGCGACGACGCCGCCCAGCGTCAGCAGGATCACCGCGAGCATCAGCGCGCGGGCGTGAGCGGCGAGTCCGCGGGTCACTTGGTACGCACCTTCATGCCGTCTTCGACCGCGGTGCCGCCTTGCGTGACGACCAGCTCGCCGCCGCGAACGCCCTTCAGAATCGCGACGCGGTCGCCCTGGCTCGCCCCGACGGTCACGTCGCGGCGATGCGCGACGTGGCCGGTGATGACGTATACGTACGGCTGGCCGCCCTCGTCGAGCAGCGCGGCATAGGGGACGGTCGGCACGTCGCTGTTGGTGCTGACCGCGACGCTGCCGGTCAGCGTCTCGCCGACGCCGATCCCGACCGCGGCGGGAATACGGACATAGACCGCGGCCAATCGCGTCGTCGGATCGACCACCGGTGTGACCGTGTCGACCGGCACCGCGAACGCCGCGCGGCCCTTCGTGCCCTCGATCGTGACCGTAGAGCCGCGCTTGAGGGCGTGCGCCACCGCCGGATCGGCGCCGAACCGGCCACGCAGGTCGCCGGGGCGGGCGATCGTCGCGATGACCGCGCCGGCCGCGACGATGTCGCCGGGGTTGACCGGGATGGTCTCGACGAAGCCGGCCGACATGGCGCGCAGCGTCAGTGCGCCGGTACGCCCCCCCAGGCTGGCGCGGGTGGCGTCGGCGGCGGCGGCGGCGGCGCGCGCGGTCTCGACCTCGGCGTTGCCGACCAGCCCGTCGGCGCGCAGCCGCTGCGCGCGGGCGAGCGCGGCGTCGGCGGCGCGGGCGTCGCTCGACGCCTTGGCGAGATCAAGCCGGGTCGTCGCGCTGGGCGAGAGCTGCGCGATCACGTCGCCCGCCGCGACCTGCGTACCGACCGGCGCGACAATCCGCGCGACGACCGCCTCCGCCGGCGCCGAGAGCGTCGCCTTCGCGCCCGCGCCGCCCTCGGCGATGCCGTAAAGGGTGACGCTTTGCGCCAGCGCACCTTGCTGCGCGCGCGCCAGCTTGACCAGCGCGACCGGGGTCGGGGTGGCCTGATCGGCGGGGGCATTGCCCGAGCAGGCGGCGCACGCCAGCAGGGCGAGGAGGGGGAGGTGTTTCATCGGGGCCAGCCTTCCATCGGTGTGCCGGTCAGCAGTTCGAGCGCGATGGTCTGTTCGGACAGGTCCTGTTCGGCCTGCGCCAGCAACGCGCGCTTGTCGCGGACCGCCTGTTCGGCGGTCTCGGCGGTGGCTGGGGCGAGGTCGCCGCGGTTTGCCGCGCGGCGGCTGGCGGCGGCGAAACGCTCCAGCGCGGGCAGGTCGCGCAGTATGGCGTTGCGCTGGCGCCGCGCCACCGCGATGCCGCCAACCGCCGCAGCGATCTCGGCGCGGGTCTGGAATAACCGACCTTCGTACTCGGCCTTCAGCGCCTCGCGCGTGGCGTTCTCGACCGCAATGCCGCCGCGGTTGCGGTTCCACAGCGGCAATGTGAAGTCGATCGCCGGGCCGACCAGCGTATTGCCCGCCGAGTCGCGATTGGCGTTGATCGTCAGCCCCAGCGTCGGGAACTGGTTCAGTACCGCGAGCCGCGTCGCCGCCTCCTGCGCATCGTAGCCGGCGCGAAGCGCCTGCAAGTCCGCGCGCTGCTCGCGGGCGAGCGTGAACAGCGCCTCGGCGGCCGGCGGATTGGGCGGCAGCGGGGTGGGAGCGAGGACCAGCGGGTAAGAGGGCGGCAGGCCGATCAGCCGAGTGAGCTCGAACCGCGCGGCGGCCAGGTCGCGCTCGGTAACGCGCAGCCGATCCTGCGCGTCGAACGCGCCGACTCGCGCGGCCTGGACCTGATCGGCGGCCAGGTCGCCGCGCCCGGCCGCGCGCAGCGTGCGGTCGAGCAGCGACCGGGTCGCGTCGCGGCTGGCGGCGTTGTTGGCTACTGCGCGCTCGAGTTGCTGGATTCGTACCGCTTGTATTCTCGTCTGCCCCGCGACCTGCCATTCGGCCCAGGCGAGGTCGAGCCGCACCTGTTTCGCCTGCGCATCGGCCTGCGCCCGCCGCGCGCCGCGGGTGCGCAGCGCATTGATGTCGATCGCCAGCGCATTGGCGAGGTCGAGCAGCGGATCGGGTCCTGCGACCACCTTGCTCACGCCGGTGCTGAACGTCGGATCGGGCAACAGTCGCGCCGAGAATGCCTGTGCATCCGCCACACCGGCGCGCAGCCGCTGCGCCTTCAGGTCGGGATTGGCGATCACCGCGAGCACCGCGATCGCATTGGCGTCGAGCGGCCGGGTCAGGTCGATCGCGACCGGCTTCAGATATGGTTGATCGATCGCCGCGCCATCGCGCGCCAGGATCGCGGCGACCGGCGGGCTCAGCACAGCTTCGTCGACGGTAGCCAGCGGGCGCGGCGTGTAACTCGCGCACGCGGTAGTGGCGAGAGCGGCGAGCAGGGCGAGCCACTTCATCGTTCGAATTTCGGCAGCAGGATGGTTACTCCCAACCCAGGATGATTGTCGCCGATCCGCATCGTGCCGCCGTGCGCGGCGGCGATCGCCGACACCAGGTTCAGGCCGAGGCCATTGCCTGGAGTCGACCGGCTGTTGGTCAGCCGAACGAAGCGACGGGCGATGCGTTCGCGATCGGCTTCGGGAACACCTGGGCCGTCATCGACGACGCATAGCCGGATGTCTCTACCTTGGGAATCGGCGAGCAGGATAATGGCGGTGCCCTCGGGTGTATGCGCCTGTGCGTTGTCGAGCAGGTTGATCAGCGCCTGCGCGATCAACTCGCGATCGCCGTTCACCCACAAGGTCTCGTCCACGTAGCAATCGAGCGTCCGTCCGCCGTCGACGATGGCGGGTGCGTAGGTATCGCCGATGTCGCGCGCCAGGACGGCGACGTCGACCGGGGCGAACGACCGTTCCAGCCCCCGCCCCTCGACTTCCGAGATGCGCAGGATCGCCCCGAACAGCGTCAGCAGCGCGTCGCTTTGCCGAACCGCGTCCTCGAGCCGGGCGGGGTCCGCCGGGTGTGCGAGCGCGGATTCCAGCGATGTCCGTAGCCGGGTGAGCGGCGTGCGCAGATCGTGCGCCACGTCGCTCGACACTTGCTGCAGGTTTTCCATCAGCTGCGCGATCCGGTCGAGCATCGCGTTGAGCGATGCTGCCAGCGCGTCGAATTCGTCGCCGCGCGGTCCGACAGGCATGCGCCGGTCGAGATCGCCCGCCACGATCGCCTGCGCCGTACCGCTGATCCGCGCCAGCCGCTGCCGCAGATAGCCGCCGAGGATCAGCGCGCCGGCGATCCCGAGCAGCAGCACCGCGACGAACGCGACGCCGAACAGGATCAGGATCGTGCGGTCGATCCGTTCGAGCGGTTCCGAATCGACCGCCACTACCAGCGTCCGCTCGCCGGGTAGCAGGCGGGCGAGCGCGCGCGCCGGATCGGCGCCTTCCTCGGGATCGCGGAACAAGATGTCGCTCCACCCGAGCGCCGGTCGCGGCGTGTCCAGCTGTCCGGCGACCCGCCGGCCGCTGCGGTCGAACACGGCATAGGCATAGCTGCGGCCGACGCCGCCGGCTTCGCGCACGGCGATCGTCTCGGTCAGTTCCCGCCAGCCCTCGGTAGCGAACGCCCTCGAGAGTTCGGCGCTTTCCTCGGCGATGCCGGCGTCGCGCTGCCGTCTGAATTCGGAGTCGGCGGCCAGGTAGACCGCGACGCCCAGCGCGACGATCGCCAGCGCGAACGCCGCCGAATAGGCGAAGGCGATGCGGTACGCGGCGCTCGACCGCACGCCGGTCATGTCCCGTGCATCCGGTAGCCGACGCCACGCACCGTCTCGATCGGGTCGCGGTCGAATCCTTCGTTCAGCTTGGCGCGCATCCGGCTCAGGTGGCTCTCGACGATGTTGGTCTGCGGGTCGAAATGGAAGTTCCAGACGGATTCGAGGAACATCGTGCGTGTGACGACGCGGCCGGCGTTGCGCATCAGTTGCTCCAGCAGCGAAAATTCGCGCGGCTGCAGCCGGATCTCGCGCCCGCCGCGCCGCACCTCGCGCGTCAGCAGGTCGAGCGTCACGTCGCCGACCGCGAACCGCGTCGGCACGTCGCTGATCGGCGGCCGGCGTAGCAGCGCGGCGATGCGCGCCGCCAGCTCGGCGAACGCGAATGGCTTGACCAGATAGTCGTCCGCGCCCGCCTCCAGCCCCGCCACGCGGTCGGCGATGCCGCCCAGCGCGGTCAGCAGGATGACGGGCGTGTTGATGCCCGCCGCCCGCCACCGCCGCAGCACCTCGACGCCGTCGATGCCGGGCAGCATCCGATCGAGCACGATAACGTCGAACGGTTCGACGGCGCCGGCATGCAGTGCGTCATTGCCTTCGGACACGCGCGACACAGCGTGGCCGAGCTCGCTCAAGCCACGCTCGACGAACCCGGCCGTGCTGTCGTCATCTTCGGCGATCAGGATGCGCAACCGCTCGGTCCTCCAGCGGTCAATCGGCCTTGCCGAGCGGTTCGACGACGCTCTCGACGATCTTGCCGGTGTTCGCATCGACGCCGACTTCGTGGTTCTTGTTGCCCTGGCGGATATCGAAGGAATAGCGCCAGACGCCGTTTTCCTTTTCGTACTCGGCCTTAGTCACCTTGCCGGGCGCGGTCTTCAGCGCGATCGCGCGCGCCTGAGCGATCGTCAGCTTCGCCTTGGGTCCCGCGGCGGTGCCCGCGTGGGCGGTGCCGGCGACTGCAGCGGCGAGCGCTGCAAGGGCAAGAAATGCCTTCTTCATATCAATCATCCTCGTTTCGCCCGGAATAGGCGAGGCCCGTTTCTACCCGCGCCCACTTTGCGTGGATGTTGCGCCCGGTATCGCTTTTCCCAATGTTCCCGCGTGGCGAAGCGTCCGGCGTCCCCGCGCCGCCGCCATCAGCAGCGCGCAGGTGATCGCCCACGCCGCCCCGACGATCCAGCCCGCCAGCACGTCGGTCGGCCAGTGGACGCCCGCCACGACACGCGACGCGCCGATCAGTATCACCAGCAGCAGCGCGACGACGAGCAGGTACGCCCGCTGCGCCCGCCGCTCCGCCTCGCGCGCCAGCACGACCGCGATCGTCAGGAACACAACCGCCGAATTCATCGCATGCCCGCTCGGAAAGCTGGCCGAGTTGGTCGTGACCAAATGCTCGACGACGTCGGGCCGGCCGCGTTGGAAGAAGGCCTTGAGCGCGGTCGTCATCAGCCCGCCCAGACTGGTCGCGGCAACCAGGTAGAGGGCCGTGGTCCATCGTCTTCCGGCGGCGAAATAGCCCGACACCGCGGCGACGAGCACGATCAGCGTAACGTTGTTGCCGATCGCCGTTAGACCCAGCATGACCGCTGTCGGGCCTTTGCCGCCAAGAAACGATCCGCGCGCGGCGCGCAGCAGCGCCGCGTCGAACGCAGGAACCTCGCCCTCGCCGATCTCGGACCCGAGCTTGGCGATCACCAGCAGCGCGATACCGACCAGCAGGAAGCCCGCCAGCCCCAAAACCTCGGGCCTGCGGCGGGCGAGCGCGGCCAGCCGCCCGATCATGCCCGGCGGACGCCGGCGAGGGCTGGGGTCAGCTGGCTATTCATGACGGTCCTCTCTCGCTGCCCTGACCATCCTGGGTCGCCGGCGCGCCTTCGGCCAGCGCGGGCCCGCGAGATTGGGAAAATACAATGTTCGCGGGTCACGCTCCGAGCGCGCCGGCGGCGTGATCGCGATGCATGGCCAGCACATTCTCGACGCTCACATTCGAACCGTCGAAGCAGTAGACCAGCACCAGCCGCGCGTTGGCGGCGGCGAACCATCGGTGCGCTCCCGGCGACATCAGCCGGTCGCCCGGACGCGGCTCGGTGCGCCCCCGCAAGCCCATGATGGTGCGGTGGACGTCACGCTGATCGGTCTCCGACAGGCCGTCGAGCGCGGCGAGGACCGCGTCGTCGATGCGCAGCGACCGCAGATTCAGCCGCGCCGCCAACGCACGACTCTCCATACATAGGCGACGACGATCACGACGATGATGCCGGTCGAGATCGGCCCCACGTAGTCGTCGACGTCGGCATATCGGCTGCCGAGCAGCATGCCGGCTCCGGCCAGCACCGCGGTCCATCCCGCCGTCCCGATCGTCGACCAAATCAGGAAGCGGGGCCAGGGCATCTTGAGCAGGCCGGCCGGCACCGACACGATCGACCGGACGGTCGGCACCATGCGCCCCAGGCAGACGAACGCCGCGCCCCCCTTCTCGAACGCGCCCCGCCCGCGCTCGACGTCGTCCCAATCGATGGTCAGCCAGCGGCCTAAGCGGTCGATCAGGCCATGCAGCCGGTCGACCCCCAGTGCACGGGCGACGGCATACCAGGCGATGTTCCCTGCCATCGCGCCGACGGTACCCGCGGCCACGACCCCGACGATCGACAGCGATCCTTGGCCGGCCTGCATCCCCGCCAACGGCATGATGAGTTCCGACGGTATCGGTGGGAACACCGTCTCGGCGAGCATCAGCAGCGCGATGCCGGCATAGCCGAGACCGGACACCAGCTGTTCGATCCAGGACCCCACGGCTAATGCAACGCGCGCAGTGGCCGGGGTCGGAAGCGGCGTCCGAACAGATCAGAACGGCTAGACTTTGAACAGCTATCCACCTCGCAGCCGATAGCCGTCCGAGATTGGGAGATTATTTCCGCCGCTATACCGTAGCCGGCCGCGGCCTCGTTTGCTCGATCCGCTGCGTGCCTATCGATGCCGGTGGTCCGCAGGCCTAGCGTCAGAACTGCGCGCTCAGCAGAAGACCGCCGCTCCTCCCATCTCCCCACGGAAGCACACGGACGGTTGCGTCGCGCCTGGAAGTGATGAGGAAACCCGACGCTTCGCCGATCGCGGCTCCGGCGACGACGTCGTACCAATGATGCTTGCGCGCTTCGACGCGAGCGACGCCGACGAAGGCGGCGACGGCCTGTGCCGGTATCCCGACCTTCCAGCCGTATCGGTTGTGCAGCGTCGCGGCGGCAGCGAAGGCGGTGCTGGTATGACCGGAGGGAAAGCTCTTTCGGTTGCTGCCGTCGGGTCGGCGTTCCGGGAAACTTTCCTTCAGCGCCGCGGTGACCGCGAACGCCGCGCCGACGCTGCCGCCCGCTTGCAGCGCGCCGTGCCAATCGTGCTTCGCCGCCGGCACCCCAAGCGCGGCGACGATCAGCACGTTACGCGCGACCGTGCTGGCATCGTCCCATCCGCCGGTGTCGCGCGCCGCGGCAGGCTGCGCGACGACCGTGCCCAGCAACATTATTCCGGAAAGCCGGCCAAGCGTCCGCATCATCGCTCTCCATCGCCGATCCCGGCGTCCGCTGACACAGCTTCGCCGGGGAGGCCATCCGCACGGCGGGACATTGGGAAAACACAATCTTCGGCGATCGTCCACCGGTCCGGAACGAGCAGTGTGGTGGTGGCATTCCACCCTGCCGCGTGTTCCAGCTAGAGGCCTAGGCCTCGATGTTCCGCATCGATGGGCCGGCATAGGCCGGTCGCCGCATCGGTCCGGTCCGCGTCGATCGCGGCGTAGGTCCAGAATATCCGCGCTTCGTGAAGGGTCGACGGGTTGCTGAAACCATGCGGCAGGCCGGCGGGGATGAAACTCACGTCGCCGGCGCGCAGGTCGTGCTCGATCCCGTCGATCTCCGCCACGGCATCGCCCGAGATTACCAGGACGCTCTCGTCGCAGTTGTGCCAGTGGCGCGGCACGGCGGAACCCGGCGCCAGGATCGTCACGCCGTTCAGGAAGCCGGTCGACCCGGTGCCGCGGTCGACCAGCGGTACGGTGGAGATGCCGCCGCCGCGGTCATGGCGCGGCAGGTCGTCGGTGCGAAGAATGCGTGGAGCGGTCATGGCGCGAGCGCGGCGATGAGGGCAGCGGCAAACCCGCTGGTCGTGCCTGAACCCCCGACGTCCGGCGTGCGTGCCCCGGGATCGTCCAGCGCCCGATCGACGGCGCGCTCGATGCCGGCCGCCGCCTCGCACAACGCCGTCCGCTCGTCCCGCCGGCCGCGCCAGTCGAGCAGCATGGCGGCCGAAACGATCAGCGACGTGGGATTGGCGATGCCGCGGCCGGCGATGTCGGGCGCCGAGCCGTGCTGCGCCTGCGCGACGCAGATGCCGTCGCCGATGTTCAGCGACCCGCCGAGGCCAAGGCCGCCGGCCAGTTCGGATGCCTCGTCCGAAAGGATGTCGCCGAACATGTTGGTGGTGACGATCACATCGAAGCGCGCGGGGTCGCGGATCAGCAGCGCGGCGGCGGCGTCGACAATGACCTCGTCCAGCGTCACATCGGGAAAATCCGCCGCGACCGCGCTAACCTCGCGCAGGAACAAGCCATCGGTCATCTTGAGGACGTTGGCCTTATGCACTGCAGTCACCTTGCGCCGTCGTCCGCGCGCGATCTCGAACGCCGCCAGGGCGACGCGGCGGCAGGCGGCGCTGGTGATCTTGCGCACCGACAGCGCGGTGTCCGCGTCGGTCATAAATTCGGGGATGCCGGCGTGCATGTTACGGTCGGCGTAGAAGCCTTCGGTCGCCTCGCGGACGATCACCACGTCGATCGACCTGCCGAGCGGCGACAGACACGCGCGCGTGCGGCACGGGCGGATATTGGCCCCCAGCGCGAACTGCGTGCGGAGCCTGCCCGACGGGTTGATCCCGCCGCGCTCGGGCGGCGGGTAATCGTAATGCGACACCGGGCCGAGGATGACGCCGTCAACCTGCGGCACCCGCGCCAGCACCGCGTCGGGCAGGGTGGTGCCGCTCGACGCCAGGCTGGCCAGGCCGATCTCGGCGAGTTCGATATCGAGCCGCAGCCGCCAGCGCGCGTCGGCCGTCGCCAGCACGTCGAGCGTGGCGTCGGTAATTTCGGGCCCGATGCCGTCGCCGGGGAGAACTAGGAGCTTCACGGGCGCTCTTGTCCGGCGACGGCAGGGGGGAGGTCAAGGGGCGCGGGAGGTCAGAACCGCGCCTTCGCGCCGACGAAGAACGTGCGGCCGATGATGTCGTAGGTCGCTGAGTCGGTGGTCAGCGGCTGGCCACTGACGAACGGCGGTGCCTTGTCGCCGATGTTGTTCAGCCCGAACGAGAATTCGAAGCGGTCGTCGACCCGGAAGGCGGCGTTGGCGTCGAAGTAGCTGTAGCTCGGGACTCCGGGCGTCGTCGACGCCGGATTGGCGACGCGATCCTGATGGATCATCTTGTCGATGAAGCGCCAAGTACCGGTGATGCTGAACGGCCCCGAGCTGTAGCCGACTGAGGTGTTCGCCTTCCACGTCGGGTGCGAGATCTGCGGGCTGACGGACGAGTTGCCGATGCTGCCGGCATAGTCGAGCACCGGCGAGCCCGGCAGCGACGAGACCTTGAAGTCGAGCAGGTAGGTGACGACCGCGTTCAGCCGCAGCGATCCGGCATTCGGTGACATGCCCAGCGCGTCGAGGCCGAAGCCCCAGTCGAGCTGCGCATCGACGCCGGCGGTCTTGTAGGTCGCCAGATTCAGCGCGCCTTCACGGGCGAAAGAGATCGCCCCCGACGCCCGGTCGCGCGACACGATCTGCTGGCAGAACACGTTGGTCGGCGAGTAGGTCGGGTTGCTGACGCCGTCGCTGTTGAAGCAGCGCGGGATGATCGTCGTCAGCGTCAGCGTGCCGATCGCGTCCTTGATGCTGATGTTGTAGTAATCGACCGAGAAATTGAGCGTGCGGAACAGCGGGCTGGCAAAGCGCGGGGTGAGGACGCCGCCGATCGTGTAGCTGTTAGCGCGCTCCGGCGTCAGGTTGGGGTTCCCGCCCGACGATCCGAACGCGGTGTCGTTGACGTAGGTGAAGGTAGGGTAGATCGACGCCGGTACGCCCTGCGCGATGCACAAGGCCTGGACCTGCGCGGCGTTGGCGCCAGTACGGAACACGCTGCGGCTGTCGCACGGATCGCCCGCGCCCGGAGGCGCGCCGATCGCGTTGGCGCCGGTCAGCGTCGGTGCGAACAACTCGCCCAGGCTCGGCGCGCGGATCGCCTTCTGATAACCACCGCGCAGGAGTAGCGCGTCGAACGGCTTGTAGCTGACGTCGCCCTTGTACGCGCTGACCCCGCCGAAGCCGGTATAATCGGCATAGCGATAGCCCAGGTCGACCGTCAGGCTCTTGCCAAGGATCCAGTTGCGAAAGATCGGCACGGAGAGCTCGCCGAAGACTTCCTTGACGATCTGGCGACCGCCGGTGGGACTCGAATTGTCGAACGACGGGGTGTCGCCGCGGATGAGCGCGGCGTCGGGCTGGTAGCTGAAGCTGTTGTTCTTGTAGTCGGCGCCGATCGCGAAGCTCAGGTCGCCGCCGGGCAGCGCGAACAGCGGGCCGCTGACCGTCGCCTCAACGATCTTCTGGCTGGTGCGGTTGAAGTTGTTGTTGTTGCGCACAGCATATTCGCGGCATGCCGGACTGAGCGTCTGCACCCCGAACGGGTTGAAAGCGAAGCCGCGGCAGGTGCCCGACGGGCCGGTGTAGTTGGCGGTGCCGTCGACGATCGACTGGAAGGCGGCCTTGCTGACGTCGTTGAACTGGACGTTGATGAAGTTGGTGCGGCCGAGCGAGCCGTAGATGTCGAAGTTGAGCGCGGTGCCGGGCAGCTTGCCACGCGCGCCGAACACGCCTTGGTAGACGTCATATTCGAACGTCTGCGAGCGCGCGCCGGCGAAGGTCAGCAGCTTGGTGAGCGCCAGCGGCGCGGTCGACGGCACCGGCCGCGAGGCGAGCAACGCCTGCAACCCGGCGTTTCCGGTCACGAACGGGCTGTTCAGCGGAACGAAGAAATACTTGCCCGGCCCCGACGATCCCGGCGAGCTGCTGTCGCGGCCGCTGGAATGCATGAAGTTGAACATGCCGTAGACGGAGACGTCATCGGCGATCTCGAAATCGGCCTTGGCGAGCGCGTTGTACTTCTTGAGCGGCACTTGGACCGAAAAATAATTGCCGTTGGCGATCGCCACCTGTCGACAGTTCGCGGTGATCTGCAGGCCGAGCAGGCCTTGGCTCAATCCGCGGTAGTTCTGGACGCAGTTGGTGCCTGCGCTGGTGGTGAAGATCGTGCCGTCGGTGTTGACGCCGATCGCGCCGGTGTAGGCGCCGGTGCCGGTCAGCGGCGTCGTGCCGGGATAGCCGGCGAGCACCGCGTTGACCGCGGCGAAGGTCGGCTGCGAGCCGAACTGGCCCGCCTCAATGATTCCCTCGGGCGGACGCGCCAGCAGTCGGATGTTCTGAAAGAACGCGCGCTCGGCGCCGGTCACCGCGGCGCGGTCGGCGTATTCGAACGCGAGCATCGCATTGCCGCGCTTGTCGGCGAAATCGGCGCCGATCAGCGCGGTGACCTGATTGGTCGCGGCATCGCCCTGCGTCGTGCCGCCGTGGCGGCCGGTCAGCTCGACCCCGGTGAACTTCGAGCGCAGCTTGAAGTTGACCACGCCGGCGATCGCGTCCGAGCCGTAGGTCGCCGACGCGCCGCCGGTGATAACCTCGACGTTGCCGATCATCGAGGTCGGGATGGTGTTGAGATCGATCGAGCCGTTGGGGTTCGACGCGATCAGCCGGCGCCCCTCGAGCAACACGAGTGAACGGTTCGAGCCGAGGCCGCGAAGATCCGAATAGGATTGCCCGCCCGAGAAGCCGGTGCGCGCCTGGACGTCGCCGACCTGGCTCAGGCCCTGTGCCGCAGAGAACTGCGGCAGCTGGCCGATCGCGCGGTCGAGCGTCGGCTGGCCGGCCGAAGCGAGCGCCGACTGGTCGACGGTGACGATCGGGCTCGACGACTGATAGTCGCGCCGCGCGATACGCGAGCCCGTGACGATGATGTCCTGCGTCGCGGCCTCGTTGGCGGCCTGCGCCTCGTCGGGTGGCGGGGCCTCGGCGCCCAGTCCGACCGGAACCGCGCCGGTCTGGGGTGCGGTCTGCTGGGTCGGGGTCGGCGTGTCCTGCGAGAAGGCCGGGGCGGCGACGAGCAGCGCGGCCAGCGCGGCGGTGCCCAGCGTCAGGCGCGATGCGCCGCTCGCGAGCGCGCTCTTGTGATCGGAATGTCCCCGCATGGCCATTTCTGGTCCCCTCCACGTTTCTATTTCGCTGCCGGTCCTGATGGCCGACGATGCCGTTCTAAGCGGCTTTGCTGTCACCAACCTGTCACCGCATCGACCGCGCAGCGAGACGTGTCGCGAGCGCCGGACCGATCGCCATGACCATCAGGAACCGCACGACCTGCAGCGCCATGACGAACGGTGCGTCGGCCGCGCTGGTCGACGCGATCACCGCCACCGCGTCCATCCCGCCGGGGCTGGTGGCCAGATAGGCGGTCAGCGGATCGACGCCGGCGTAGCGCACCAGCAGCCACGCCATCGCAGCCCCGAACGCCAGCAGCGTCGCGCTGGCCAGCGCCAGCCGCGGCAGCGCGCGGGCGGAAGCCGACAGCGTCTCGCGCGTGAAGCCCAGCCCGATCCGCCAGCCGATGACGATATACGCCGGAATCATCAGCAGCCGCGACGGGCTGACCCGTGCGACGTCGAGCAGGTTGAGCAGCGCGCCGACCGCCATTGCGCCCATCAGCGCGCCCGCCGGCAGCCGCGACCAGCGTCCGACGAGCGCGCCTGCGCTGGCCACCGCGGCGGTCAGCGCCAATGCGGCGGGATCGATCGCGTGGCTCCACGTCGCGACCATCGGCGTGCGCGCGACGTGTCCGGTGAACGCCAGCGCGACGGCGGAGGCGAGTGCGGCGACCATCACAACGCGCAGATAGACCATCACCGCCACCAACCGCGCGTCGGCGCCCCACGCCTGCGCCATGATGACCATCGCGGTCGCGCCGCCGGGGCTCGACCCCCAAATCGCAACCGTGCCGGGCACCACCCGCCACTGCGCAAGCAGATAGCCAAGCAGCCCGCTTGCGGCGATCGTCGCGGCGGATACGCCCAGGAACAGCGCCCAGTCGCGCGCCAGCGTCGCGAAGATGCCGGGCGCGATGGCGTGCGCGATCAGGCAGCCGATCAGCGCCTGCGCCGCGGTCGACGCCGCGCCGGGCAGCTTCGCTTCCATCCCCCCGACGGCCGCGGCGATCGCAGCGAGCATCGGCGCGAGCAGCCAAGCGGCGGGCAGCCCGGCGAGGTCGAGCACCAGCGCCAGCAGCACCGACGCCGCACCAAGCAGCGCCCAACGCCGCATGGGCCTCACGGCGTAGAGTAGAAGGGGAAGACGCCGATAAGCAGCGATACCAAAGTGAACACCACGAAAGATCCCAGCGCCCATTTGAGCGTGAAGCGCTGATGCTCGCCAAGCTCGATCCCGACGAAGCCGACGAGCAGATAGGTCGAGGCAACGAGCGGGCTCAGCAGATGGATCTGCTGCCCCATCAGCGCGGCGCGGCCCATCTGCGCGGGCGTGATGCCGTATTGCGCACCGGCCTCCGCCAGGATCGGCAGCATCCCGAAATAGAAGGCGTCGTTCGAGATGAAGAAGGTGAACGGCGCGCTTAGGAGCGCGGTGATCGGTGCCAGATAGGGTCCGAGCGCGGGGGGAATGTTGTGCGTGACGGTCGCCGCCATCGCGTCGACCATGTGCGTGCCCGACAAAATGCCGGTGAAGATGCCGGCGGCGAAGATCAGTCCTGCTACCGCCAGGGCGTTGCCCGCGTGCGCCGTCAGCCGGTCGCGCTGGTCGGCAAGCGAGGGGAAGTTGATCGTCATCGCGACGGCGAAGGCGAGCATGAACAGCACGGCGAGCGGCAGCAATCCCAGCACCAGCGCGATCATCAGCGCGGCGGTGAGCAGAAAGTTGAACCAGATGAGTTTGGGCCGACGCGCCTCGACATGGGCGTCGGCGTCCTGCGTCAGGATCGTCGCGGCGCTGGCGTCCTCGTCGATCGCCTCCTCGGGCAGGCCGGCAAGCCGCGCGCGCTCGTGCAGGCCGAAGCGATAGGCGACGAACAGCACCCACAGCGCGGTCGCGACCATCGGAACGATCAGCGGCACGAACACCGTCGCCGCGTCGAGCTTCAGCACGCTCATCACCCGCGCGGTCGGCCCGCCCCACGGCAGCAGGTTCATCACCCCGCCGCTCATGATGACGACGCAGGCGAGCATCCGCACGTCCATCCGCAGGTGCCGGTAGAGCGGCAGCATCGCCGCGGTGGTGATCATGTAGGTCGTCGCGCCGTCGCCGTCGAGCGACACCGCCAGCGCCAGGATCGCCGTGCCCATCAGGATGCGCACCGGGTCGCCATGGACGACGCGGACGATCGCGCGGATCAGCGGATCAAACAGACCGACGTCGATCATCAGCCCGAAATAGAGGATCGCGAAGACCAGCATGACGCCGGTCGGGGCGAGTTCGCGCACCCCCGCCATCATCATGTCGCCGAGCCCTGCGGAGAAGCCCGCCAGCAACGCGAAGGCGGTCGGCACCAGAATTAGCGCGATGATCGCCGACAGCCGCTTCGTCATGATGAGAACCATGAACGTCGCGACCATCGCGAACGCGATCAGCGACAGCAGGTCGTAGTCGGGGGGCAGGGCGGCAGTCACCGGCGAAACGCTCGCGTGGCGCCGCAATCAGAAGCTCGGCCCATAACCCTCCCCATGCGCACCGACGTGTCCCGGCGCATTGATCGCTTCTGCCGAATCAACCTGTCACGATGCTGTCACGGGAGCCACGTCGAACGTCGCGACCGCGCGCAGCCCCCGGCCCGACGCGGGTGTTTCCAGCGCCAGCCCTGCGCCGACCGCCGTCGCCAGTGCCTCGGCGATCGACAGCCCCAGGCCGCTGCCGCGTGACGGATCGCGGTGCAGCCGAGTGAACCGGTCGAAGACGTTGCCGCGCTCCTCGGGCGGGATGCCGGGGCCGTCGTCCTCAATCGCCACCGCCAGCCGGTCGCCGGCAGCCTCCAGCGCCACACGGACGCTGCCACCGGGCGAATTGTGCTTGATCGCATTGTCGATCAGGTTGCCGATCAACTCGGCGGTGAGGGTCCGGTTGGTCAGGATCGCCGGCGCACCGGGTAGTCGTTCGAAGGTGAAGTCGATGCCCGCGCGCACCGCCGCCACGGCATGCTCGGCGGCGGCGGCGGCGGCGATCTCGTTGGCGTCGACCGCGGCGCGCTCGACCCGCGCGGGTTCGGCGCTGTCGGCACGCGCGAGGGCGAGCAGTTGCACGATCAGATGCTGCAGCCGGTCGCTCGCCTGGTCGATGTCGTCGATCGATTCGCGCGCCGCCGCGCTGCCCGGATCGGCGCGACGCAGCAACGCGATATGGGTACGCAGGATCGACAGCGGCGTGCGCATCTGATGCGATGCGTCAGCGGTGAAGCGGCGGATGCCGACGATCGCCGAATCGAGCCGGCCAAGCATCGCGTTGAACGCGCCGACCAAGTCGCGCAGCTCGCCCGGCACCTGATCAAGCGGCAGCGGCGCGAGGTCGGACGCCGCGCGTCGGTCCATCTCACCGCGCACGCGGTGCAGCGGCCTGAGTCCCCAGCGGATCGCCAGCGGCAGCAGCGCCAGTGTGGTGCCGATCAGTACCAGCTCGAGCACGATCAGCCCGGTCAGCAGCCGGTTGGCGATCCGCCGCCGCGCGTCGAGCGTCTCGGCGACCTGGACGATCACGACGCCATCGACCTGCGGCAGCCGCCTTGCCTCCGCCACAACCCGCACCGGACGCCCCAGATAGACGGTGTCGCCGAACGCGACGTCCGTGTCGCCCAGCCTCGCCGGCGCGACGTTCGGCAAGTCGTGATAGCCCGTCAGCACGCGGCCGCGGTGGCGCACGCTGTAGTAGACGTTGTCGCGGGCGGCGTCCTCGAGCATGCCGAAGATCGCGGGCGACAGGTTAAGCCCGATCGCACCGTCCTCGACCGTCAGCGAATCGACGATCGCGCGCGACGCTGCGCTGAGGATGCGGTCGTTGACGGCTTGGACCGACTGGTCGATCACCCATGCGCCGCCTACTCCTAGGATCAACGCCAGCGACAGAACCGGGATTACCATCCCGCGCAGCATCCGCGCGGCGATCGACCGAGCCTGCCGCGGCATTTGGGTCACTGCGCGTCCAGCACGTAGCCGAGCCCTCGGATCGTGCGAATGCGCGGGCCGTCGGGCTCGAGCTTGCGCCTGAGCCGCGCGACGTAGACCTCGATCGCGTTAGGCGCGACCGCTTCGTCGTACCCGAACACTTCCGACGTCAGCCGGTCCTTGTCGACGACCTTGCCGACCCGCGCTGCCAGCCGTTCGAGCACCGCCCATTCGCGCCGCCTTAGCTCGATGGCGCGGCCAGCGATCGCGGCCGCGCCGCGCGCGGTGTCGATCGTCAGCGTGCCGATCGTCAGGATCGGATCGGCGTCGCCGCGGGCGCGTCGCAGCAGCGCTCGGATGCGCGCCTCGAGCTCGCTCGGCTCGAACGGTTTGAGCATATAATCGTCGGCGCCCGAATCGAGGCCGGTAAGCCGGTCCTCAAGCGCATCGCGCGCAGTAAGGATCAGGACCGGCACCTTGTTTCCGCCCGCGCGCAGCCGGCGAAGCACGTCGAGTCCCGTCATTCCGGGCAAGCCCAGGTCGAGGGTCACCAACGCATACGGTTCGTCGGTCGCCATCGCCCACGCCACCTCGCCGTCCGAGGCGATGTCGACCGCGTGGCCCGACTCGCGCAGCGTCGCCGCCAGCCCCCTCGCGAGTGGTACGTCGTCCTCGACCAGCAGGATCCGCGCCACCCTTCCTCCTTTGCCCCCGCGTTGACTCGGCCCAGCTATACGGCGACTCTCTCTGATGGGCGATATCGCGTCGACAGGCGTCCGACGACCGAACCGGGAGGGTATGGCGCATGCTAGCGTGGAGAGGAGGACGATGGCTACTTCCTGTCGCCCTCGCCGTCGCCGCGCTGCTGGCGGTCGCGGCATGGCAACTCGTGGCGGCCCTGAGCCGCGATGATGTCGCTGCCGCGGCGGATCGCGAGGGTGTGGTCGAGATATGGTCGACGACAGATCTCGACCGGGTGAAGGACCTGCTCGCAGACTTCCGCCGCCTGCACCCCCGCATCAAGGTCGTCTATTCGGACGTGCATGGTAGCGACCTGCAGACTGACTTCCTCCGCGCCGCGCGTGGCGGCGGCGGTACCGCCGATCTGCTGTGGAGTTCCGCTATGGACCTGCAGATCAAGCTGGTGAACGACGGTCATGCGGCCACGTATCGCTCGCCCGAAGCGGCTAATTTACCCGATTGGGCGAAGTGGAAGGACCAAGCCTGGGGCATCACCGCCGAGCCGATAGTGATTGTCTACAACAAGCGGTTGATCGCGCGCGATCAGGTGCCGACGAGCCATATCGGCTTGCGCAAATTCCTGGAAAGCGGCCCGGCCGACGGGCGCCGGGCGGTCGCGACCTACGATATCAGCCGATCAGCCGTGGGGTATTTGTACCTTTCGCAGGACGAGCAGGCCTCGAGCGACGTGTGGCGGCTGGTCCGCGCGATGGGCCGCGACCGGCTCAAACTCTACACGTCTGCGGAGGACATCCTGCGTGACGTCTCGGCCGGCAGCGCGGCGATCGGCTACAACATCGTCGGTTCCTATGCGCTCGACGAAATGTCGAGGCACGCGGATCTCGGCGTCATCATGCCGCAGGACTATACGTTGGTGATGTCGCGGATCGCCATGATCCCGAACCGCGCGCGGCACCCGGCGGCGGCGCGGCTGTTTCTCGATTTCCTGCTTTCGAGAAGCGGACAGCGCCGGCTGGCTGAACACCACATTACGCCAGCGCGAAGCGACGTGATCATTCCCGCGCAGCTGCAGACGCCTGCGGTGCCGCTACGCGCGATCCGCGTCGGGCCGGCGCTGCTCGTAACGAACGACAGACTGACTCGCTCGCATTTCCTGGCGCTGTGGCGACAATCACTATCACCCAGCACGTTGTGACGCGCACCGGCAGTGACTGCCTATCCACAGCAGACTTGGTGTCGGCGGCTCTGTGCTCAGACATCAAAGCGATCGCAACCCTGCTAAATTTCAGCTGTATGAACAAAAATTTCCCAATGATTTGAGTGCCCATTTGGGTGGTGCACGGGGCACCATTTCCGGTCGAAACCGGGGCACACCATCGCTTGCGCGCCCCCGTGCCGCCCGCTAATCCCGCGCCATGGGCATCAACCTCAATCCCTTCACCTGGTGGAACGGCGCCACCATCGGCACCTGGTTCGGACTGCGCGGCAAGTCCGCGGTCGGCGAGGATGCGCTTGGCAACGTCTATTACGAGGGTGGGCGCGACACCGCGGGTAATCCGCGGCGCTGGGTGATCTATTCGGGATCGAACGATGCCAGCCGCATCTCGCCCGAATGGTTCGGGTGGTTGCACCACCAGATCGACGACGTGCCCGATCGCGCGCTGCCGCCGGCGAAGCCGTGGGTGAAGCCCGCAGTGCCAAACCTGACCGGCACGCCGCTTGCCTATCGCCCGGCCGGCGCGCTGGAGAAGGGCGGCAGGCGGGCGTCGGCGACCGGCGATTATGAGGCATGGACGCCCGACGCATGACGCGTGCGCGCTGGCTGGGCGTGAGCGCGATCGTGCTCGCGGGCGGCGCCGGCGCGTGGTTGGGCGGTGAAGGCCTGATCGCCGCCGTCCGGGGCACCGCGGCACCGACCGCCGCGACCGGGAGTGCGCCGACGCGCTCGGCCGCGCCCCAGCCCGCTGTCTCCGCTGCCCGGAGCCAGCCCAAGGCAAACCCGGTGCCCAAAGCGACCGCGGCCGGTGAAACCCCGATGGCCGAGCGTGTTGCGATCGTCGGCTTCCTCAACAAGCGCAACGGCCAGGCGCGCGACCTGGTGATGAAGCCGGGGCAGGCGTACCGCGTGGGCGGCGCGATCATCCGTCTGCGTGCGTGCGAACAGACGGCGCCGTGGGAAGAGGATCAGCTGACCGGCGCCTTCCTGCAACTCGATGTCGAGGGAACCGATCGGCGCTGGCGCCGCGCCTTTTCGGGGTGGGTGTTCAAGGAGCGCCCGGCGCTCAATGTCGTGCAGAGCCCGCTCTACGATGTCTGGCCCAAGAGCTGCACGATGCGGTTCCCGACCGCGGGGGCGGACACGGTGTCGCTGTCGGCGGGGGGTGCCCCTGCGAGCAGGGCATCGAACGCGCGGAAATCGCCATCGACCGACGGCACGCCGTCCAGCAACCCGCCGACCGACGTGCCAAGCGCCGAGCCCAGCAACACGTTGTAACCGGCGCGCGGCACCTCGATCGCGCCGAGCGAGGCGAGGTGCGGGGTCTGGAACTGGCAGTCCAGCAGGTCGAACCCGCCGCAGCGTAAGCGGGCAACCAGGGCGGCCAGCGCGACCTTCGACGCATCCCGCGCGCGGCTGACCATGCTTTCGCCAAAGAAGGCGCGGCCCAGCGCCAGGCCATATAGGCCGCCCGCCAGCCGGTCGCCGTCCCACACCTCGACCGAATGGGCGAAACCGCGGTGGTGGAGGGTAACGAAGACACGCTCGATCGCGCGATTTATCCAGGTTTCGGGCCGATCGTCGGCCGCTTCGGCGCACAGGGCGATAACCGCCTCGAACGCGGTGTCGGCGGTCACGCGGAACCGGTCGCATGCGATCGTCCGACGCAGGCGGCGGGACAGGTGGAAGCCATCCAGCGGCAGGACGGCGCGAAGCTTCGGCTCGACCCAATAGACGCCCTCGTCGTCGCGCGCGTCGGACATGGGGAACACGCCCATGGCATAGGCGCGCAACAGCAGGTCGGGATCGATGCTCTCGACCGGGCCGGTCGGACGCGTCATCGCCGTGCGATCCGCCGCACAGCAAAAAGGGACCGGCGGTCGCCCGCCGGCCCCTTCCGCAAATCCATCTCGATCAGCGTTACGCCTTGCAGGTCAGGGCCGGCTTGCCCGGAGCGGTGTACTTGATCGATTCCGGCGTCCCCTCGACGGTGTAACCGCCACCGACGAACGGCTGGCCGGCTTCCGGCGCCGTCAGCTGGGTCGGCGTGCCGGTCTTCTCGGTGCGCAGGTTGGCCAGCTTGCGGCCCTGGAAGAAGTCGACGTAGATCAGGCCGTTGCCCGGCTGGCAGCGGAAGGTGACTGCCTTTTCGATCGACGGCGGCAGCTCGACGGCAGCGGCGTTCTTCAGCTGCTCGGCCATCGGGTCGGCGGCGCGGGTGTCGACCACTTCCGGCTGCTTGTCGCCACAGGCGGTGAGGGTCAGCAGCGCGAGCGCCGCGGCGGAGGCGAGGATGCGATTGTTCATAACGAGTCGCGACTTCGCGCATGCAACATGGTGCGTCAAGGCGCGCGGGCGCCCTTTTTCGACCGTTCGCCGCATCTGCCGCTGGCCGCGGCGCCGTCATTCGTGGAACTCGTCCATGTCAGGAATACGCCCGAAGGCGATCTTGGTGCCGACGCGGTCGATCCGTCCGCCCGTCATCGGCCCGACCGATACGGCGTGACGACCGAATTTCTCGTTGATCCGGTCCATCGCCCGGCTGAGGCTGAGCGTGCGTGTACCGCGCGCCAGCGGGTCGTCGGGATCGAGCGCGCCGAACAGCGACCCTTGCTCGCCGTCGACCGCGGCGATTTCCGCCAGCGTCACCCCGATCATCCGCAGTCGAAACCCGCCTGGCCGCGTCCGCCCGACGTCGGCAAGCCGCGGGAAGATCGCGTCAAGCGCGCCGAGCACCGCGAAACTGTCCTGCGTGGCGGACAGCTTGATCGAGGTGCGCCAGTTGGACTTGTCGTCCTCGAACTTACCGTGAAGCACGAGCAGGCGCGCGACATAGCCCTTGCGACGCAACCGGCTGGCGCATTTGAGCGCCAGGCGCCGGGCGGTCAGCCGCGACGGCTCCAGCGCGCGCTTGGAGGGTGACAGAACGTGGCTGTGCCCGATCGTACGATTCTGCGTCGCCTTCTCGGGCAGGTCGACGCCGTGGAGCAGATACCACAAGCGGTCGCCGTTCACGCCGCCCCAGGCCGTTCCCGCGTCGCGCGGGCGACGCGCGCAGAGCTGGCGGATGTCGTTGATCCCGTCGCGCGCCAACCGCCGCTCCATCTTCGCGCCGATGCCCGAAATGTCGCGCAGCGGCGTGTCGTAGAGGCGCTGTGGCAGCTCATGCCCCTCCAGCACGACCAGGCCGTCGGGCTTCTGCATGTCGGACGCGAGCTTCGCCAGCAGGCGATTCGGCGCGATGCCGACCGACGACGTCAGACATTCCCCGATATTGGCGAGGATGCCCGCCTTGACCCGCCGTGCGAGCGCGACGGCGCTGTCGCGGTCGTTCTCGTTGTCGAGCAGGCGGCAGGCGACCTCGTCGATCGAGCACACCTTCGTCACGGGGATGTGACGCCAGATTTCCGCGACGATGGCGTCGTGGAACTCGACATAGCGTTCGTGGCGCGCCGGTGTGATCAACAGGTCGGGGCAGCGGCGCTTGGCTTCCCAGACGGGGGTGCCGGTCGAGATGCCGTAACGCTTCGCCTGGACCGACGCGGCGATGGCGACGGTCGTGTCACTGTCGACGGGCGCGACGATGACGGGTTTGCCGCGCAAGGCGGGATCGAGTTGCTGTTCGACGCTGGCGAAATAGCTGTTCAGGTCGAGGAACAGCCAGCGCAGTGGGCGCGGGGGCAGCGCCAGGACCGCGGGCTGAGGTGACGGGTCGGCGCAGCGAGTCGCGGGCGGCATGGGCAGAACATTAGCGGAACGTGGGCGGCTGGGGGAGTCGGTGTGTCGACCCTCTCGATCGTCATCCCCGCGAAGGCGGGGATAAATTCTGGCTGACCGCTGTGAGACCCATCACCATCAGCGACTATTGATCCCCGCCTTCGCGGGGATGACGTTAAACGGGCGGGGCGGGTGCCGACACAATAGAAAACGGGCCGGAAGGTCGCCCCTCCGGCCCGTTTTTCTATCTTCAGCGGCGGGAGCGAAGTGAATTCGCTCCCTCGTCGGTCGGGCTTTGCCCGCCGGCCGCGCGTTCGGTTGCGCTTGCGCGCACCGCGTCGGCGTTACGCCGACGCTACCTCCGCGACATCCACCTTCACGCCCGGGCCCATCGACGAGCTCAGCGCGACCTTGCGCAGATACTTGCCCTTGGCGCCCGACGGCTTGGCCTTCACCACCGCGTCTACCAGCGCGTCGAAGTTCGCGCGCAGGTCCTCTGCCGGGAAGCTCGCCTTGCCCAGGCCGGCGTGGATGATGCCCGCCTTTTCGACGCGATATTCGATCTGGCCGCCCTTGGCCGCCTTGACGGCTTCGGCGACGTTCATCGTGACGGTGCCCAGCTTCGGGTTCGGCATCAGGCCCTTCGGACCGAGAACCTTACCGAGACGACCGACGACGCCCATCATGTCCGGGGTCGCGATGCAGCGATCGAAGTCGATGGTGCCGCCCTGGACGGTTTCCATCAGGTCTTCGGCACCGACGACGTCGGCCCCTGCGGCGCGGGCTTCGTCAGCCTTCGCACCCTTGGCGAACACGCCGACGCGCACGGTCTTGCCGGTGCCCTTGGGCAGCGTGACGACGCCGCGGACCATCTGGTCGGCGTGGCGCGGATCGACGCCCAGGTTCAGCGCGACTTCGATCGTCTCGTCGAACTTGGCGGTGGCATTGGACTTCACGATGCCGATGGCTTCGTCGACGCCGTGGAGCTTCTCCGCGTCGACGGTCCAGGCCTTCTGCTTCTTGCTCAGCTTGGCCATGATCTTAGCCCTCCACCACTTCGAGGCCCATCGCGCGGGCCGAACCTTCGATGATCTTCGTCGCCGCTTCGATGTCGTTGGCGTTCAGATCCTTCATCTTGGCTTCCGCGATCTCAGCGAGCTGCGAGCGCTTGATCTTGCCGGCGACGACCTTGCCCGGCTCCTTCGAGCCCGACTTCAGGTTCAGCGCCTTCTTGATGAGGAAGGTGGCCGGCGGCGTCTTCGTTTCGAACGAGAACGAACGGTCGGCATAGACGGTGATGACGGTGGGCAGCGGCGAGCCCTTTTCCATGTCGCCCGTCGCGGCGTTGAACGCCTTGCAGAACTCCATGATGTTGACGCCGCGCTGACCCAGCGCCGGGCCGATCGGCGGCGACGGGTTGGCAGCGCCGGCGGGCACCTGCAGCTTGATATAGCCGGTAATCTTCTTGGCCATGATGGCCTCCTCACTCTTTTGCTGGGCACAGCGTTACGGCAGCGCCCGGTTCAAGTTTAGCGGTCGTGACGGGCATGGCCGAAGCCAGCGCCCTCCCGCAGATTTTCCATCGATACCGGTGGAAGCCGGCGCCGTTAGCGGAAAAACCCTATCGACGCAACGCCCCGGCGCCACCGCCCAGCGCGCCGCCGGGGCGGCCCTGGGGGCGGCTAAAGAACAGCTTACGGAACGACACCGCGACCGTGCGGCCGACGGGGTCGAGCAGGTCTGGCTGATAGTTCACGGGCACGCTGCCGTTCGCGTCGGTAACGCGCAGGCGGGTATCAAGCAAGTTGCGGACGTTCAGTTCGATCCGCGCACCGAGCAGCCACGGGTGATCGCGCACCGCCTTCATCGTCGGATTGAAGGTGACGAAGGATCGCATGCCGAGCGTGGTCAGCGGCGCTGCGCTGATGTCGATCGGCGCACGTGCGGTGCCGCCGTTCACGAAGGCGCAGGACTGCCAGTTCACGTCGAAACGCAATCCATAGCCATTCTTTGTGACGCCCCCGTTCGCCTGAACCTGGTGCCGAAAGGGACCTCGGATGTCAGTTGCATCGCCGTTCAGTCGATCGAGGTCGGGCACGCCCGGCGCGATCGTCACCGTGTCGCGGAACCGCCATGTGTGGAATGCGGAGAATTGGATACGGCCCTCGTTCCCGCCTGCGCCGCCGAATCCACCTCCACCAAAGCCGCGACCACCGCCGCCGCCGAAGCCACGTCCGCCGCCGCCCGGGGGCGGACCGGCCTCCTGGATGACGATCGTCGTCGCGCCGCTGGCAGGCGGTGTCGCCGCACTACCGCGCTGCTCCGGACCACGCGCGCCGACCCGTCCTTCGGGCGTTTGCGGCCGCTGCGGCTGCGCCTGTCCCCCCTGGCCGCCGCCTGAACGAGCACCGCCGAACCCGCCGAAGCCACCGCGCGCCGGCGCCGCCGGTCCAATCCGCCGCGAAAAGTTGAAGCCGTACCGCAGCTGTTGCTGATCCGACCGCACGAAGTTGACCGGACGATTGTCGACCCGAATCAACTGTCCGCTCGCGTCACGCAGGAAGCGGTCGGGAAAGGCGGCTTCCAGCGCGGCGGTCGGCGTCGACAGGTTCTGGATCGGGTTGAGCGTCCGTCGACGGGTATATTCGGCGTTGAAGTTCAGGTCGATCGACGAGAACGGTCGGGCGTTTAGCGTGATGTTCGTCGACCGATTTTCAGGCGAACGCAGCAACGGGTTGCCGCCGCTCAGCAAGGTCACGTCCACGCTGGTGCCGCGGACGAAGTCGAAAACGCGCGCGTTGGGCGTGACGACGATGGGATCGCCCGTCTGATTGATCGTAGGCGCGTTCTCGTCGCGGTTGACGCTCGCGAGGATGAACAGCTTACCTGGCAGCGGCGACCAGTTGAGACCGTAGCCATAGGTTGACAGCCAGCCGAAGTCCGACACCTGATTGAATTCATAGCTGGCGTTAAGCGACAGGTTGCCGATCGCCGACAGCACGCCACGTCCCCGGTTGGCGATCGGCACGTCAATCCGCGCCAAACCACGCCCTACGTTGCGACTCTGCTCCCCGGTCGCCGTGACGCCGCTGCGGACGCTTAGCGTCTCGTTGTCGTTGTGGCTGAAGCCGGAGGTGACGTTCAGGCGGGCGTCGCCAGCAGGCAGCGCCGCGATCGGACCGTTGACCTGATACTCGATGGTCGCCGTATTCGTCAGCGACCGCGCATAGTCGCGGCGATAGTCGCCAAGCAGGTCGGGCGAGAAGATCGCGAAAGGATTGAGCGTCGGGTCGTTCGCCGCGATGCGGCTGGAGATCGGCGACAGGTCGAAATTATTGTCGGTCAGCGTGCTGGAAAAGCGGCGATTGTAGCTGCCGTTCACCGACCAGCGCCACCGCCCAGCGTCACCGTTCAACGCGCCGTTGAATTCCAGATTGGTCGTCTCGCGATTCTGCTCGCGCGCGCCGCCCTCGGCCAGATAGCGGTTGATCACGACGGGACTGGCGAAGGGTGAATAGGGATTGCCGGCCGGGACCGTCAGGCTCGTCGTGGCGAGGCCCAGGGCGCTGTCGTTTTTCGTCCAGTCGAAACCGGTCGATGCGGACGCGGTGATCGTGTCGCTGATCGGCTGCGCATAGGACAGGCTCGATTCGATCTTTTGCGATGCGCCGCTTACGGTTCGGTAAGCGCCGAAATCGCTCGGGTTAACGGCGCCAAGGAAGGCGCTGAGCGCCGGGCGGCCGTTAATGGCATCAGGGACACCGGCGACCGTGACGGTGCGTCCGGCCAGCGCGCTCAATGCCGGATCGATCTGCGTCAGACCGCTGCCCGGCGTCAGATTGCCATTGATCGAATAGGGGCGGGTGGGCGTGGTTGTCGGCAGGATGTCGCGATCCGCTTCGTAGACCGGGGTCTGCGCGGTATAATTCAGCGACACGTTCACCCGTTTGTCGCGCATGATCCGCAGCAGGCTGACCTCGTCCTGAGTCGTATAGCGGTCGCCCTGCGTCGCACCGCCGCCCTGCACCTCGGCGGTCACCGCATTGAACCGGCGCCGCAAGACGAAATTGATGACGCGCTGCTCAGCGCGATAACCCAGCTGCTGTGCGGCCTCCGGCGGCAGGATGTCGACGCGCTCGATCGCTTCGGGCGGATAATTGCCGATCTCGCGGAAGCCGGAGATGCGGCGGCCGTTGAGCAGCACGACCGGCATACCGCCTTCGGTTCCGCGGCCGCTGCCCAGCTGCGGGGCGAGTTCGTTCAGCAGGTCGCTGAGCGAATTAACGCCGTAGGCGCGGACATCCGCCGGGCGCAGGACCTGTTCGGGTTGGATGTCGCCCGGAACGCTGCCGCGCTCTCGCTGGCCGACGACCGTCACTTCGGTGGCGATGTCGGCTTCGTCCTCGGGCTCGACCGGGGCAGCCGGAGGCGTCTGGGTCTGCGTCGGTGTCGGCGTTTCCTGCACTACGGTGGTGGTGGAAGCGTCCGACGGGGTTGCGGGCACGGCCGGTGCCTGCGGGGTCACCGGCGTCGGTGTCACCGCTGCAGTCTGCGCCAGTGCGGGGTGGGCTGCGGTCGCGAGCAGCAGGGCGGCGAGGGACGGTGTGTGGGCGCGCATCGGGTCTCGTCTGTCTGATCGTCGCCGCGCGGAACGGCGGCAGGGTCGCGAACGGCGCTAACGTTCATTTGTCGCAGAAAGTTGGCGGTGGCGCGAATTTTGTCTGATTTTTGTTGAAGCCGCCGTCGGAGCCAGCGCGCCAGGCGTCAGTTCAGAACCGTTTCGGTTTCGCTGGCACCGATCCAGAAGGCGGTCGACCCATTGCGGTCGGCCTCGGTGCGGAAACGGATGCCCCAGCCGCGGACCGTCTCGATCGGGTCGGCGGCGCCGAGATCGGCGAACTTCCGGCGGATGCGGTGGATCAGCACGTCGCGGCTGTCGGGACAGCTGCCCGCGTCAGCCAGCACCGCCGCGGTGACGTCCCAGCTCAGCCGGCTGCGGCGCATCAGCGTGGCCAACAGCGTCGCCTCGACCCGCGACAGAGTGATGCGTTCGCCGTTCCAGCGAAACTCGATCGGGTCGAGCGTCATGGTGACCGCGCCACGCTTCACCAGCGGACGCCGCGTCATGTCGGGCTGTAGGGCGGCAAAGGGGGCGTGATCGACGAACATGCTTATCTCGCTATCGATCGTCGGCATAACGCGCACGGTTCATGTCGCCAAGCGACCGTCATCGGCAATTAAATGCTCGGTGTATTATATAAGTGCAGCACCAACTGCACGATTGTACCCACGAACGGCACCTTTCCCGCTTGGCAGGGGATAAGCGTTGGCTCTAGCAAATCGGACGATGCCGACGACCGCACCCTTGCCATCTAGCGACCGCTTCATGCGGCGGGTGTCGGCCGTCACGATCCTGCTGTTCTGGCTCGCCCAGTTTTCGCTGCTGACCGTCCAGCGCTGGGTGTTCGGCGCGGCGGACGACGCGCGGTTCCATGCCACGCGACTGGTCGTGACCGGGGTCGGCATCGTGCTGTCGTTTGCGATCCTCGCCTTTCACATCGCCACGCGCGGGCGCCCGTTGTCGCGGCGCCTGCTGTTCGCGGTGTTCGCGGCGATCGCGGGATCGGCGATCCATGCCTTTGCCAATTTCTGGATCTTCCGGGCGACGATGCCGGCGGAGGTCGTGGGGAACGCCGGCCTGCTCTCGCACCTGCTCGCGATGCTGCAATGGTTCTCGACCTATGCCGCGATGTCGGGGCTGTTGCTGGCGATCGTCTATTCGGGCGAGGTGCGCGATTACGAACGCGGCGTGGCACGGTTGCAGCGCGAGGCGCACGAGGCGCATCTGCGCGCGCTGAGGTACCAGCTCAATCCGCATTTCATGTTCAACACGCTGAATTCCATCGCCTCGCTGATCGGCGCGGGCCGGGTCGAACATGCTGAGCATATGGTCGAGAATCTGTCGGACTTCCTGCGTGCCGGCCTGGCGCTCGACCCGCATGAGGACATTGCGCTGGCCGAGGAGATCGAGCTGCAATCGACCTATCTTGCGATCGAGGCGGTACGCTTTCCCAATCGGCTGGTGGTCGAAATCGACGTGCCCGATGACGTCCAGGACGCGCGGGTGCCCAGCCTGATCATCCAGCCGCTCGTCGAAAATGCCGTCCGCCATGCGGTGTCGATGTCGACGCGACCGGTGAAGCTGACCGTGACCGCCGCGCGCGAGGGCGATCGGTTGCGCCTGAGCGTCCGCGATTCGGGCGGCAATGCCGGCAACCGCCGCGCCCCGCCGGGCACCGGTGTCGGCCTGGCCAATGTCGCCGAACGATTGATGACCCGCTATGGCGAGGATTGCGGCTTCACCGCGGGCCCGCTGGCCGAAGGCGGCTTCCAGGTCAGCTTCGCCATTCCCTTCACCGAGTCCCATCGATGATCCGGTTCCTCATCTGCGACGACGAACCTCTGGCCGTCGAGCGGTTGCGCGATCTGGTCGGGCGGGTCGACGGGGCGGAGGTTGCCGGGACCGCGACCGATGGACGCACCGCGATCGCCGAGGTCGAGCGGCTGACGCCCGATGCACTGCTGCTCGATATCGAGATGCCCGCGCTCGACGGCTTCGACGTGGTCGAGGCGCTGGCGAAGGCGGGCGGGCCGACGCCGCTGATCGTGTTCGTCACGGCCTATCCCAATTTCGCGGCCCATGCGTTCGACACCGGTGCGATCGATTTCCTGACCAAGCCCGTACGGCTCGCCCGGCTCGACACTGCGGTCGATCGCGTGCGGCGCGCGATCGGGGATCGCGAGGCGGCGACGCGGCTGGCCGAGCTTGCTCGCCAGATCGATGCGTTGCGCGCCGAACAGGGCGGTGGCAGCGCCAACGGCAGCAGCCACTTGTGGGTGCAGCGGCGAGGCGAAAACCTGCGGCTCGACCTGGGACATGTCGATCGGGTGCAGTCGGAAGGCGAGTATGTTCGAATCTTCCAGGGCGATGCCAGCTATCTGCACCGCGAACCGATCAGCAGCCTGATCGAACGATTCGATCCCGCCCGCTTCGTGCGCATCCATCGTTCGCACATCGTCAATCGCGACCGCGTCGCGTCGATCCGCCGGCGCCCGGCGGGGGGCTATACCATCGTCACCGATCGCGGCGAGGAACTGCCGGTCGGACGGAACTATCGCACGGTGGTGCGCGATCTTGTCCAGGATTGATCGAAGTTTGACCCCATGAAGGAAAGGATGACACACCGATGATGCGCCCGATGTTCGCCGTCCTGCTGGCCCTGCCGCTCGCCGCCTGCGGGGGCGGGGATGCGCCCACCACCAACACCGCAACGCCCGCTGCGCAGGCGACCGAAAGCGAGTTCCAGGCCAAGGTTTCGGCGCTCGAGCCGGCCCAGCGCAACGGCGTCTTCATCCGCGCGATCCGCGATGCCGGGCTGAACTGCCAGGAGGTCACCGAATCGACCAAGGACAAGAAGCCGGGAATGTGGGGGGTGCGGTGCGGCGACGGCACCGGCTATGCCGTGCAGATCCAGGCCGACGGCACCGCGACCGTCTTCGCGCCCGGTGGCGCACGCTGACGGACCGACCTGGCATCCGATCGCCGCGCTCGCGGGTTGAGCGCGGCGAAAGGATGAGGACGATGAGCGAAACCGCCGAGCGCGACGACCCGAAACTGTGGGACCGCGTGAAGAAGAAGGTGACCGCCGGCACCAAGGGCGGGAAAGCGGGCGAATGGTCCGCGCGCAAGGCGCAGTTGGCGGTCGCCGAGTATAAGAAGGCCGGCGGCGGCTATGTCGGCCGCAGGGATGCTGACAACAGCCTGCACCAGTGGACCGAGGAAGGCTGGGGCACGAGGTCGGGCAAGCCGAGCGGCGAGACCGGCGAGCGCTATCTGCCCGCCGGAGCGCGCACGGCGCTGTCGAAGGCCGATTACGACCGCACGACCGCGAAGAAGCGCCGCGACACCGCGAAGGGCCGGCAATTTTCGGCGCAGCCCGCCGACGTCGCGACGAAGACCGCCGCCTACCGCGGCGGCGGCGGCCCGACCAAGGCCGAACTGCTGGCCGAGGCGCGCCGAAAGAACATTCGCGGGAGATCGACCATGACGAAGGCGGAACTGGCGACAGCGCTCGGCAAATAGACTGTGGCGCTCCCGATGGCGGATTGTTCACTCGCCTCGGTCGACTGTGCGGGCTTCGGCGCAGGCGGAGACCCGGCAGTCTTTGCTCTTCTGCGTACGCCGCTCCGAGCTGCGCCCGATAGGGTCCGCTTCAGACACATCGGATCGAGTTCGAACGTCACCCCCTGCAACAGAGGTGGCCGGCCGAAGGCCTGACGGAGGGGCGCGCCGGTAGCGACGGGCGATACCCGCTACCGGCGACGACATCCCTCGACGAACGTCGGACGATCCTGCGTTCCTCCGGGAGGAACGGACCGGGTTACAGCCCGACTACACCGCCATCGGTGCGGGTGATGACGATCGTCGCCGAGCGGGGCCGCGCGGTCGATGCGGCGGTCTGGTTCGCCGGCCAGTTGCTGGTCGGGGCCGTCGCGGTGCCGTTTTCACCCGGATGCTGGATGTTGACGAACAAGGTGCGGCCGTCGGGCGAGGTATCGACGCCCGTCACCGCGGCCTCGTTCGGACCAACCAGGAAACGCTTCAGCGTATTCGCGCTCAGCGTCGCGCCGATGCGCGTGGCCTGGGTGGTGCCGCCGGTGTTCGTGATCGTCTTGGCCGCGGCGGTGCCGCCGTCGCCGACCGCGCCGGTACCGAGCGCCACCAGCATCTGGTTGTTGGTCACGTCGCGATAGGCGGTATCGTCGGTCTGGATGAACATCAGCGGGGTACCGGTGCCAGCCGGGCTGCTCGGACGGGCGAAGCGCAAACCTTCCGGACCCGAGAAGTCGTTGGTCGCGGCGAGCCCCGAGATGTTGACGTTCGTCGCGTCGAGATCGGCACCCGCGGCGAATGCGTAGATATCCCAGGTGAAGGTCGTCGCATCGGGCAGGGTGCCCGTCTCGCGCAGGCGGACGATATGACCGTTGCGATTGCCGACCTGCGTGCTCGGCGCATCGACATAGGCACGCGGCGACGCCGGATTGGTGTTCGCCCCCGTCCGCGCGTCGTTGCCGTTCATCGCGATCAGCAACTCGCCGGTGGCCGCGCTGTTTGCGATCCACGACGCACGGTCGAGCGGAGTCGCCGCCAAAATGTCGCCCGCGATTCGCGCATGGGTCAGCACATCCGCCTGGTCGGTGAAAGCGAAGGTCGCGTTGGCCGCGTCGAGCCCGCCCGTACCGAACGTCAGGGGAACCCAGGTACCGGTGCCGTCCGCTGCAAACTTCGCGACATAAAGCGTTCCGGTGTCGAGATATTTGTCGCCGATCGCCATGCGGTCGGTTGCGGACGCATCCGCCACTGCAAAGACGGTGCTCGACACGAACTTGTAGAGATATTCGTTCTGCCCGGCGTCCGCCATGTAGACGGTCGGCTTGATTCCGGCGGAAACCAGGAACTGCTGTACGCCCGAGTGCGCGAAGCGGCCGAGCGCCGTGCGCTTCCGGACGGTGGCGGCCTTGTCATAGGGGTCCATCTCGACGACCCAGCCGAACTGGTTGGGCTCGTTGCGATAGTCGGCGGTGGCGCCGGCACCGGTCGCCTGGGCATCCCAGCGGGCATAGAGGCTGCCAGCGGCCGCTGCGGTTTCCCAGCCGTACAGGCCAGCCGACGCGGTCACGCCGTAGCGGTTGAGCGCATAGACCTGCTTGGCCGTGCGCCGCGCATTGTCGGCCGACGGGCGGCGGAAATAGCGAGCCCATTTCTCTTCGCTGGTCAGCGCGGTGCCCCAGCCGGTGGTGGTGAGGGCGGAATTGCCGATCGTTCCCCGACCCGCCGTGCCGTCGGCCGAGAACGCGGTCTGGAGCAGCGCGTTGCCGCGCACCGGGCCGTTGAAGACCACCGCCGACGACGGGGTGACGCGGCGGTTGTACGCGCTTGCGGTCACCGGGGCCCAGACGTTGCTGGCGTTCGCGGCGACTTCGACGACGCTCAGGCCATGAGCTTCGGTTTCCTTGACGACTTCGGCGGTCGGGCGGACGCCGCCCGGCGCGGTCGGGCCGTTCGGGTGGAGGTATGCCTGGGTGATGCCTTCATGGTTTGTCGCCAGCAGGCCGCGCGCGCTGTTCGACACGTCGATGCCGGTGCCGCTGGCGACCAGACCGAAATACAGGAAACCTGCACCGTTGTCGCCGAAACGGTTGGTGAAGTCGGTGTCCGCGCCGGTATTGCTGTACGCCGACACGCCGCTGGCGATCGGGTCGCCGGTCGCGATCAGCGTGGTGACGGTATAGCCTGCGGGGATCGTCACGCGGTCGTTGCGATTCTTGTCGACCGAGGTGAAGGTCAGCGTGTTGGCCGACGCGGTGATGTTGACGTCGATCGAACTGGCCTGGCCGGCGTTGTCGTTGGCGGTGAAGCGGATGATGATCGTGCTAGACGCCGCCCCGCCGGGTACGATGAAGCTGGTGGTCAGCCCGGTCGTCGCCGACAGGCTGACCGGCGGGCCACTGACCTGGTTGAAGGTGGTCGAGGCGACCGAACCGTTGTCGGTTGCCGTGCCGGTGATGGTCACCCGGGTGCCCGGTGCCGCGGTCGCCGGCGATGCGGTCGCAGTCACGGTCGGTACCGGATCGCTGCTGCCGCTCGACCCGCTGCCGCAAGCGGCGAGCAGCGAGCCGCCGACCATCACGGTCGCAGCGGTCGTCGCCGATCCGCGCAGCGCGTCGCGCCGGGAATAGCGCCGCGCGATCAGATCGCCGAGGGTCGGGGCGGTGCGGGTCGGATCGGTCATCGGAGGTCCTCGAACAAGCAATCGAAACGGGGCGGGTGTCACGCCAGGTCGCCGCTGCTTAGCGCGCGAACGACATTTTGCCACGCCTTTGTCGAACCGCTGCCCGAGGAATGCGGCGGTTTGCGGGCCGGCGCGCTACTCTGCACCGGCCCGCGTCCCCCTTCTACGCCGGGGTCAGAGCCCGACGATCCCGCCATCGGTGCGCTGGATGACGACCGTTGCCGAACGCGGGCGATTGCCCGGGGCGCTGCCCGACTGGCTGGCCGGCCAGTTGCTGGTGATGTTGGTCAGCGTGCCGTCCTCGCCCGGGTGCTGGATGTTGACGAACAGCGTGCGGCCATCGGGCGTCGAATCGACGCCGGTGATCTCGCACTGAACCGGGCCGACCAGGAAACGCTTCAGGCTTGTGCCCGGTGTCTTGCCGACGAAGGTCGTCGTCGTGGTGCTGGCCCCGGCTGCATTGAAATTCGTCACCGTCCGCGCCGCGCCGTCGCCGACCGTGCCGGGGATGGCCGCGAGCATCTGGTTGTTCGTCTGGTCGGTGAAGGCACCGTCGTCGGTCTGGATCCACAGTAGAGGATTGCCTTGGCCCGAGGCGTTCGAGGCGCGGCCGAACCACAGCCCGTCGGGCGAGGAGAAGTCGTTCGAGGCGTCGAGGTTCGACAGGTTGATGTTCTGCGCGTTCAGATCCGATCCGGCACCGAACGCGTAGATGTCCCAGCGGAAGGCGGTCGCTTCGGTCGTGTCACCGCTTTCGCGCAGGCGCAGGATGTGGCCATTGTGGTTGGCGTAGCTCAGGTTCGGCGCGTCCTGATACGACCGCGGGTTCGCCGGATCGGTGTTCGTGCTGGTACGACCCGAATTGTTGGTCAGCGTCAGGTACATCTCGCCCGTGACCGGATTGACCGCGGTCCATTCCGGCCGGTCCATCTTGGTTGCGCCGACGCTGTCCGCGGCCAGGCGGCAATGGGTCAGCACGTCGGCCTGGTCGGCGAAGGGGTAGAGCGTGTTCGACGCCGTCAGCCCGTTCTGGCCAAACACCAGCGGCAGCCACTGACCCGACCCGTCGGCGTTGAACTTCGCGACGTACAGCGTGCCGGTATCGAGATATTTGTCGCCGGTCGCGAGTCGGTCGGTCGCGCTGGCGTCGGCAGCGCTCCATGCCGTCGCCGATACGAATTTGTAGAGATATTCGTTGCGTGCGTCGTCGCCCATGTACCAGGCAGGTTTGCGACCCGCGACGAAGGCGCCCGGCCAGCAGCCTTCATGGTTCATGCGGCCGAGCGCGGTGCGCTTGCGCGGGGTCGCGGTCGGATCATAGGGATCGATGTCAAGTACCCAGCCGAACTGGTTCGGTTCGTTGCGGAAATCCGCGGTTGCCGAGGCCCCGGTCGCCTGTGCGTCCCAGCGACGGTAGAGCGTGTTCGCCGCATCCGACGGCGTGACCGTCGCCCAGCCGTAATTTCCCGATGACGAGGTGACGCCGTAGCGGGCAAGCGCCGTCACTTCCTTCGCGCTGCGCCGCGCATTGTCGGTGCCGGTCGGGCGGCGGAAATAGCCGGCCCAATTTTCCTCGCAGGTCAGCGACGTGCCCCAGGGCGTATAGCCGTTCGCACAATTGTTGATCGTCCCCCGGCCCGCGACGCCGGTCGGCGAATAGGCGGTGAACAACAGCGCGTTGCCGCGTGCCGGGCCCGAGAAGCTGGTCGGCGTGTTCGGCGTGATGCGGCGGTTGAGGCTGCCCGACTGGACATAGCTCCAGGCGCCGGACGACGCTTGCGTCACTTCGACGATGCTGACGCCGTGCGCCTCGATCTCCTTCAGCGCCTCGGCCTCGGGGCGCGCACCACCCGCCGACGTCGGGCCGGCGGGGTGGAGGTAGACCTGGACGATATTCTCGTGATTCATCACCAGCAGCCCGCGCGTGCTGCTGGCATCGTCGCGTCCTGCGCCGGTGGCGGTCAGGCCGAACCAGTGGAGCGCGTCATGCTGGTCGCCCGCACGGGTCGAAAAGCCCGTGTCGGTGCCGTCGTTCCGGTACGCCGCGGTCGCGCCCGAGATCGGGTCGCCGGTACGGTAGAGCACGCTGACGCTGTAGCCCGCGGGCACGGTCACGACGTCGTTCCTGTTCTTGGCGACCGCAGCGAAGCTGAGCGTGGCGGGCTGGATGTTGATCGTGGTGTCGGCGGTCGTCGTACCGCCCTTGTCGTCGGTCGCGCTGAAGCGGATGACGATCGGCGTCGTCGTCGTGACGCCCGGCGCGATGAAGCTGGTCGTGAGACCCGTCGTCGACGAGAGGGTAACGGCCGGGCCGCTGACCTGGGTGAAGCTGGTCGCAGCGATCGTGCCGTTGTCGGTGGCGGTCGCGGTCAGCGTGACGCGGCTGCCGCTCGAGGTCTGGCTGCTCTGGCCGACGCTGATCGTCGGGCGCGGATCGCTCGCGCCGATCTTGTCTTCGCCGCACGCCGCCAACGCCGCGCCGCCGAACACCGCCATCGCCGCCGCTGACGCACCGCCCCGCAGCGCATCGCGTCGCGAATAGCGCCGGTCGATCATGTCGCTGAGCGTCTCGCCACTGCTGCGGTTGGTGTCGACGTCGCCGTCGCTGTAGCCGAAATCGAACGAAGTCATGTGATTGTCCCCCGGGGTGTGCGTCAAATGCCCGCCGGCTTTGGCGGGTGTGGACGACACCGGCGTGACGGGGCGGGGACGATTCGGTTGCGATGGGGTTACGAGTTTGTGACGACCAGCCATCCGCCTCTTCGAGCGGGGAGAGGGCTTCAACAAGCGCCGTCATTCCGGTTAAAGCCCGGCCCATGCCCCCCGAGCGTACCACCCCCAGCCTGGCGCATCGCCTGCGTACCGCGGTGGCGGGCCTCGACACCGGGCACGACCGCCGCGCCGGGGTCGCGGTCGCCATTCTTCTCGCCCTGGCGCCGACGCTTACCTGGGCCGGCGCCCGCTGGACCGAAGCGCGTGTCCGTCAGGACACCGCCGCGATCGAGCGCACTGCACGCTCCCGCCTTGTGACGATCAGCGCCGTGGGCGCGGCGCGGCGCGAACTGGATGACGTGCTCGATACCCCCGGTATCGCCGCGACGCTCGACGGGGTGGCCGGGGCGCTGCCGGCAGGCGCGACGCTGACGCAGGCCGGCCGCACCGCCGATCGCCGTCTGGCGGTGGAAGTCATGGCGCCCGATCCCGATCGTCTCCGCGCCGCCTTGCGCCGCGCGCCCCAGACCGCGCGGCTTCGCGACACCGGCCAGCGCCGCGGCGACGGCGCGATGCTGGTCGCGCTGGAGGAGCCCAAGTGAAGCTGTCGCCGCTCGCATTCGGCACGGTCGGGGGGCTGTCCGCCGCTGCGCTGCTGGCGATCCCCGCTGCCGACGCGCTGCGCGACCTGCGGGCCGCCCGCACGCAGCGCGCGACGCTTGCGCAGATCGCCGCCGACCCCAGCCCGTCGCGGGCGATCGTCATCGATGGCGAGGCGACGGCGGCGCGCGACGCGGGCACCGCGGCCGATCGCCTCGCCGCCCGCGTGCGTGCTGCGGCAACCAAAGCCGGGCTGCTGGTCGAGACCGCCACACCCGCGCCGTCCATGGGACTTGCCCGTGTGCGCCTGACCGTGTCGGGCACCGAAGACGGCGTGATCGGGTTCGCCGACACCCTCGAACGCGCCCGGCCGCTCGCGCGGTTCGCGACGTGGCAGATGACGGCCAAGGGCCGGACCGTAACCTTGAGCGGCGAAGTGGTGAGCCCATGGCAATGATCCGTGCCGAACGAACCGCCGTCGCCGCTGCTGCGCTGGTCGCCATCGCGACGCCCGCGCTCTTGCTCGGCATCGGTCGCGAGCCGGTCCCTGTGGCGCCGGCTGCTCCCGCGCTTCTCGCTGCTCGCTCGCCCGTGGCCGGCACCATCGTCTACACGCGCGACCTATTCGGCGGCGGCGGGGAGGGGGGCTCGATCGAGGACGCACCGCTTCCGGAAGGCGCCCCCCAGCTTGCCGGCATCGTCGGCCGCATCGGCGCCGACGCCGTCGCGATGGTCCGCACCGCTGATGGGCGCACGCGAACAATCGGCGTGGGGGAGAGCGTCGACGGCTGGACGCTGGAGTCGCTGGCGATCGATGCGGGGTATTTCACCCGCGGGGGGCAGAAGGCTCGCGTGCCGTTGCCGGCGGGGGAGTGAAGTGAAGAGCCGCGATGTCATCGCTAGAATCGAAGCCGCGGGCTGGGTTCGCGTGCGGCAGGCCGGCAGCCATATTCAGTTCCGCCATCCCACGCGCCTCGGAACGGTCACGGTGCCCCATCCGAAATCCGATCTGGCGATCGGAACGCTCAAAAGCATCGAGCGCCAGAGCGGTGTAGCGTTGCGATGATCTTCAGCCGATCCGCCGCGCGGCAAGTTCGTGTCGTGCAGCGTCGGCGAGAAAGCCCGAACGATTCTTGGCAACGCGGTCGATCGCGGCAACCAGTCCTTCGTCGAGCGTGATGTTCAAACGCACCGATCGGCCCGGCCGCTCGGCACGCACCAGTATTCGGGCGACCTCGGTCACCTCCGGATCGACTGCGAGCGTATCGAGCGGTGTCGGATCGGCGATCGTGTCGCCATATTCGGCTGCGACGATCAAATGGCCGGCCAAGGCTTCCTCAGCGTTCATCGCCGCCTCCTGCACGGTGGCGCCTGCGGACACGCAGCCGGGGACGTCGGGAAAGAACACGCTGTAGCCATCGTCCGCGCGCTCGATGATGGCAGGATAAAGTACCATAGGCATGGTGTGTATTTATACACACCAACCCGCTGGTTCAAGTCGCCACGCCGTCAGACGAAGCCGGCTGCGCCGGCGCGGCAGCCCGCTTAGTAAATCCCGTCGATTTCCAGCGTCAGCCTAGGCCCCGGCGGGTTGAGCAGCAGGCTGCCCTTCTGTCGCAGCGCCGCTTCGTCGCCCCGCAGGCGGGCGTATTTCCCGTCCGTCGCGGTCTTTGCATCGGCTCCGTCGCGCAGGATCGTGGGCTTGAGGAAGATGAACAGCGTCCGCTTCGTCCGCCCCTCGCGGCGCGACTTGAACAGTTCGCCGACGACGGGGATGTCGCCCAGCACCGGCACCTGGCTCTTCGTCTGTTGGCGATCGTCGGTGATCAGGCCGCCCAGCACGATCGTCTGGCCGTTGTCCGCCAGCACAGTCGTGTTGATCGCGCGCCGGTTGGTTACCAGATTTTCGGCCGACGACAGCGCCGTGCTGACCAGCGATGACGCTTCGCCGGCGATCTCCAGCCGGATCGTATCGCCCGCGTTGATGCGGGGCAGCACGCGCAGTGTCAGGCCGACGTCCTTTCGCTCGACCGTCTGATAAGGGTTGGCGGTACCATTGCCGGTCAGGATCGAACCGGTCACGAACGGTACGTTCTGCGCCGCGACGAATTCGCCCAGCTTGTTGTCGAGCGTCGTCAGTTGCGGCGTCGACAGAAGGTTAGCCTTGGTCGATGTGCTAAGCGCACGGACCAGGATCGAGAAGTCGTTGCCGATTCCGACATTCGCCGACAGCCCCTCGCCAAGCAGCGCACCGGCCGGCAAACCCAGAACGCTGCCCAAAATGGTCCCCAGTGGCGTGATGTTCTGGCCGCTGAACGACGTGCCGCCGCCCTGCACTTGGGTTAGCGCCGCACCGGCCGCGCCGATCTGCACCGCCAGCGCCTCGGCATCCTCGCCGGTGATTTCGGCGATGGCCGCCTCGATCAGCACCTGCGGGCGGCGGACGTCCAAGTCGGGAATCAGCCGTTCGATGCTGGCGATGGCGGTAGGTGTCCCGCGGACGACGATCGCGTTGATGTCGGGGGCGGGCTGGACGGTCAGGTCGGGGGTCGCGAAGCCCTGTGAGGTCGCCGCGGTCTGCTGGCCGAGCTGGGCAGTGGAGACGCCGCCGCTGCTGACGCTGCTGCCGGCGATGTTGCCTGACGCGGTGCCCCCGGTCGCCGCGTTGCTGGCGATCAGCCCGCCCAGCGCACTCGTGGGATTGGTCGACCCAACGCTGGTCGTGCTGCGACTCGACAGGCTCCGTGCGACGGGATTAGTGACCGTCTGCTCCTGCCCCAGAATGCCCCGCAGCACGTCGGTGACGGCTTCGGCATCGGCATAGGCCAGGCGGAAGACGCGCGTCGTTGGCGCGGCGCCACCGGGCGCGTCGAGCGCTTGCGCCATCCGCCGCGCCTCCGCGACTGCCGCCGGCGTACCGCGCACGATGATCGAGTTCGACCGTGCGTCACCCGCCACGCGCGCGCCGCCTTCGCCCATCACGCTCTGAATCGACGCGGCGATATCGGCGGCATTGCCGTTCTTCAGCAGGATGGTGGTGAACGTCGACCCGCCGCCACCGTCCAGGCTGCGGGCCAGTCCTTCGATCCGGCGGACGTTGTCGGCGTAATCGGTCACGACGATCGCATTGGGCTGGGTCAGCGGTTCGACCGAGCCGAAATTGGCGACCAGCGGCCGGACGATCCGCGCCGCGTCGGCGCTCGGCACATTCGACAGGCGGATCATGCGGGTGATCAGTTCCTGCCCGCTCGCCCCGCGGCTCGGCACCCCGCCGTCACGCACCGCATTGGCCTGCGGTATGATCCGCCACGCGCGACCCGACCGCACCGCGGCATAGCCGTTGGCGCGCAGGACGGACTGGAACAGGTCCCACACGCCCGCCTGGCTCAGCGGCTCGGCGGAGGTGACCGTCACCGCGCCCTTGACCGCGGGATCCAGGATCAGCGTGCGGCCGGTCAGCCGGCTGATCTGTTCGGCGACGTCGGCGATCTCGACGCCGCGCATGTTGACGACGATGTCGCTGGGCGCCGGAGTCTGCTGCGCGCTAAGCGCAGTGCCGGCCAGGGCCAAAGCGAGCATCGACAGGCGGATGGGTCGGATCACGTACATATGTCCTAGCGCATCGGGACGGTCACGGTCACCGACCGGCCGTTCCGCAAGATCTGGATCTGGGCCGTCCCGCTCGCCTGCGCGCCCGCGATCGCCGCACGCGCGGCGTCGGGGGAGGTGAGGGGACTGCCGTTCAACTGCTGGATGACGTCGCCCTGCTGCAGCCCGGCCGGAGCGCCGGCACCGATGCGATAGCCGCCCTCGGTCGGCGTCGCGCCGAGCCGCTGGAGCATCGCTTCGGGCGTCGGGCTGGTCGGCGCGGGCGGGGCGGCGGCAGTGACGGCATTGCCCGCGGGTGCGGCCGGTGCGGCACCCGCAGCGGGGGTGGCGCCAGGCGTCGCGAAGGGGTCGGGGAAGGCGAGGAATTCGCTACGCCCGCCGTTGTTCAGAATGACGCGGTTGATTTGAATGGCGCTGATCGTCGCACCGCCGACGGCCTCGCCGACCTTGAAGGGTTTCATCGCGTCGCTGCCCGACTGGATATAGGCGATCGACAGCTCGGCGGGACGCGCGAAGACGATGCCCTTCAACGTCAGTTGCAGCGTCGTCGGCGTCGCACTGTCGGCATCCGCCCCGGCGCGGCCGAAGGGCGCCAGTGCGAGCGTGGGGCCAAGATCCGGCACCGGCGGCGCCGTGCGCATCGGCGGCACGGTGATCGCCCCGACATCGGCATGACCGCCCAGCCGCCATGTCAGGCCGGCGAGCGCGAAGGCGACCGACACGACCACCGCGCCGGTGAACACGTTCAGCACGATTCGCTGGCGATAGGGGGTAAGGTCGAACCGGCGGAGGATCATCGCCGCCCCTCTTGCGTCACCGGCTCGCCCGTGTCGAGGAATCCGTCGAGCGAGGCGGTCGGCGAGGTTTGGCCCTCCGCATAGACATCGACCCGGACGCGGGCGATCGCGGGGTCGGCGGTGGCCCGTTGCACCGTGCGGACCAGCCAGTTGGTGTCGAGCATCGTCACCCGTTCGGGCGCGGGAATGCCGGCGTTGAGTTCGGTCAGCCGATTCTCCGCCACCCACATCGCAGCCGAGCGCTGCTCCATCGCGCGGGTCGAATCGATATGCTGCTCGACCGCGCCGACCAGACCCACCGTCGCCACCGCCAGCACCGCAAGCGCGACCAGCGCCTCGATCAGCGAGAAGCCGTCGGTGTCGGTCCCCCCCAAATGCGTCACGTCGGCTGCGCTCCGGCGCGGGTGACGGTGGAGGTCAGTCCGTCGTAGCGCACGACCCAGGTCTGGTCACCGCTGACGAGCGTCGCGGTCAGCGGCTTCGACAGGCCATCGACGCCGAGCACCAGCGGAGGCGGCTGGTCGAGCGTCATCGCGACGCCACCGGGAAGGGCGTGGTAATCGAGTTTCGGCGTGCCCTTAGGGATGACACCGTCCGACGCGACTTTGGCAAAGCCATAGCCGCTGTCGTCGATCGTCAGCGCGACCATCCGGTCGCCCAGCATCGCGTCATCGCCCGCCGCCTCCAGCCGGGTGGCGAAGCGGCGGGCTTCCGATTCGACCGACGGCGCGCGGGTGGCCGACCCGATCGCCAACGCAATCCCGCCCGAGGCGATGCCGATGATCGCGAGGACGATCAGCATCTCGACCAGGGTCATGCCGGCGTCAGATCCTCCCCGGCACGGGGAGGGGGACCGCCCGCGAAGCGGGTGGTGGAGGGGGCGGGCGGCAACCGAGTTGCTCGCGGAGGTCCCCCTCCACCACGCTGCGCGTGGTCCCCCTCCCCGTGCCGGGGAGGATGCGGAGGCCACCCCTCCAATCACCGCCCGGCCACGATATCCGCATCGAGCCCTTCGCCGCCCTCGGCGCCGTCCTTGCCCAGGCTTTTCAGCGAAAATCCGCCCGGTGCCGGCGAGACATAGACATAATCCCGGCCCCAGGCGTCCTTGGGCGGCTGGCCGACATAGCCTTCGGGGTTCCAGTTGCTCGGGATCGGGGCGGTCGTCGGCTTTTCGGCCAGCGCCTTCAGCCCCTGCGCGGTCGACGGATAGTCGCCATTGTCCAGGCGATACATCTTCAGCGCCGCGCTGATCGTGCGCATGTCGGTGGTCGTGGTCGTCACGCGGGCCTGGTCGGGCCGGCTGAGGATGCCGGTGCTGACGATCATCCCGGCGATGACCGCAATGATGACCAGCACGACGATCATCTCGACCAGGGTCACGCCCTCATCGTTCGGGCGCTTGCGGCGGCGCGCCGCGGCTGCCACGGTGTCACGAAACTGTCGGAAAAGAGTGCGCATTCGCTCGCCCATGATTATCACGCGTGACACCCATGTTACAGTCGAAGCGGCCCCGCACGCCAGCCTCGACGCATCCGGCCCGGCGGGCGTCTGGACGCTGGCGGGCGAGGCGCTGGTCGCGTCGGATGCCGATGGGCCCGCTACCGTACTCGTGCCCAACGAAGCGGTTCGCCTTTTGGCGGTCGATCTGCCGCTGCCGACACGCGCCAGGCGGCTGGCTGCGCTGCCGTTCGCGGTCGAGGAACTGATCGCCGAGCCGATCGACAGCGTGCATCTGGCGCTGGGCATCGAACTCAGCCCCAAACGCTATCTCGTCGGCGTCGTCCGCCACGACCGGATGGCGGAATGGATCGCTCGGATAGAGGCGGAGGGCCTTGGTCACGCAGCGCTGGTCCCCGACGCGCTCGCGCTGCCCCAGCCGGCGGCGGGGGAATGGGCGGTCGAACTGGGCGCGACCCGCGCACTGGTCCGCGCTGGCGACGGCACCGGCTTTGCGATCCCCGCGGCCCTGCTGCGCACCGCTTGGGATGCCGCGGGCCAGCCGCGGACGATCGCGTACGGCACCGCACTGCCGGCCGACATGACCGACAGCACGGACGCACTGGCGCTCGATCCGCTCGCCCGGCGGCTGCTCGCCCCGGCGCTCGACCTGCGCCAGGGGATCTATGCCGTGCGCCGGACGGGGTCGGGGTTCTGGCGCAAACTCGCGACGGTCGCCGTGCTCGGCCTGCTCGCCCATGTCGTGATCGCCGCGCTGGACACGCTGGCACTGCGCAACATCGCCAATGCCCGCGTGGCCGAGACGCGCGAACTGGTCGCTACCAGAGCCCCCGGGACGGCGCTGCCGGAGGAGGGCCTGGCCGGCGCCGTCACCGACCTGTTGCCGCGACCTGGCGCCGGGGGCGGGGCCAACCCGTTCCTCGGTGCCGCCGCCCGCCTGTCGGCCGCGCTCACCCCGCTCGGCGCCGATTTGTCCGTCCGCACGATGCGGACCGAAGGCACGTCGCTGATCGTCGATCTCGACAGCACCGACCCCGGCTTCGCCGGCCGGGTCCGCACCACCCTGTCGAGCGGCGGAATTGACGCCGCGGTCGCGCCGATCGATGGCGGCGTGCGCATCACGAGCCCGCTGGCATGAAGCCTAAATCTTTTGTGGCGATCCGCATCGTCGAACACCCCACGATCGAGCGCATCCGCGTCTGGTGGGTCGGCCTGACCCCACGCGAACGCTTGCTGATCGGGACGCTGGGCGCGCTCCTCACCTTCGCGATCCTCGTGTTCGGCGTCGTCAAGCCGCTCCAGGCCAGCCGCGCCGAATCGCTGGCCGATATCCGCACCTACGAAACGCTGATGGCTCGCGTGAACGCCGCCCCCGCGCTTGGTCCCCAGGCGACCGGCCCCCAGCCGCGTACCGGCACCGCCGCGGAGATCGTGACGCAATCCGCCGCCAGCTTCGGGCTGCAAGTGCAGGTGGAGGCGACCCCGACCGGCGTCCGCGCGACCGTCGCCGACGCGCCGTACGACGCAGTGGTCAACTGGATGGCCGACATCGCCCGCACCTCGACACTCGCCGCCACCCGCGTCGACATCCAGAAACGCCCGACCCCGGCGCGCGTCTTCGCGCAGATCGAGTATCGCGGATGACCGACACGCTGATCGTCGATACGCTTAGCCCGCCGGCGCTGCTGCCCTACGGCTTCGCGCGCAAGGGCGGGGTGTTGCTGCGCGGCGGCGAATGCCTCCACCGCACCGACGCCGCCCTCGATGCGTTGCTGGAGGTTCAGCGGCTCCACCCCGCCGTCGTCTTCATCTCGGTCACCGACGAAGCCTTCGATGCAGCGCTGTCCGCCACCTACGGCCAGGGGGCGGCGCAGGCCGCCGAGTTCGAGATGGACGCGACCGACCTCGCGGCGTTGGCCGATTCGGTTGGTCCGGTCGACGATCTGCTCGATTCGAACGACGATTCGCCCGTCATCCGCCTGATCAATGCGATCCTGCTGGAGGCGGTGAAGGAGGGCGCGTCCGACGTCCATGTCGAGACGACCGAGAAGCGCCTGGTCGTCCGCTTCCGCATCGACGGCGTGCTGCGCGACGTCGTCGAACCGCAGCGGGCGCTGGCGCCGTTGCTGGTCAGCCGCATCAAGGTCATGGCGAAGCTCGACATCGCCGAAAAGCGCGTCCCGCAGGACGGCCGCGTGACGCTCAGGATCGGCGGCCACGACGTCGATGCGCGCGTGTCGACCATCCCGACCCAGCATGGCGAGCGTGTCGTGATGCGTCTGCTCGAGAAGGGCTCGCTGCGATTGGACCTCGCCGGCCTCGGCATGAGCGAGCGCGACGTCGACACCTTCCGCCGGCTGCTCGACCGGCCGCACGGCATGCTGCTGGTCACCGGGCCGACCGGCTCGGGCAAGACGACGACGCTGTACGCCGCGCTGTCCCGCCTCAACGACCGCAAGCGCAACGTGATGACGGTCGAGGACCCGATCGAATATGAACTCGCCGGCGTCGCCCAGACGCAGGTCAACCCACGCACCGACATGACCTTCGCGCGGGGGCTGCGGGCGATCCTTCGTCAGGACCCCGACGTCATCATGGTCGGCGAAATCCGCGACCAGGAAACTGCCGAAGTCGCGGTGCGGTCGGCGATGACCGGGCATTTCGTGCTGTCGACCCTGCACACCAACAGCGCGGTCGGGTCGGTCACGCGCCTGCTCGATATGGGCGTCGAGCGCTATCTGCTCGCCCCGATGCTGGTCGGCCTCGCGGCGCAGCGATTGGTGCGGCGGCTGTGCCCCGACTGCCGTTGGGAAGACACCGCAACCGAAGCCGATTCACGGCTGCTGGGCGGCGCGCTGAAGGTCGGCAAGCGTGTGTGGCGCGCCGGCGGCTGCGAAGCCTGCCACGGCGAGGGCTATCGCGGCCGCGCCGGCATCTATGAGGTCATCGCGGTCGACAGCCAGTTGCAGGCGTTGATCCACGATGGCGCATCGGAAGCGAAACTCGAAAAGCTCGCGAGAGCGAATAATCCGTCGCTGCTGGACGATGGCGTGGCCAAGGTGAAGGCCGGGGTGACGACCGTCGAGGAGGTCGCGCGCGTGACGCGGGACGAGGCATGACAATCCTCCCCTGCCAGGGGAGGGGGCATCGCGTAGCGATGACGGAGGGATGTCCCCGTCTCGATAGCGCGACACCCCTCCGTCAGGCCTGCGGCCGGCCACCTCCCCTTGCAGGGGAGGATTGAGAATGCCCGCCTATGCCTACCGCGCGGCGGATCGCTCCGGCGCCACCAAGAAAGGGGTCATCGAAGCCGCCTCCGCCCCCGCTGCCCGCGCGATGTTGCGCGAGCGCTCGCTGCTGCCCCTTGCGGTCGAGCCGGCGGGCGCCAAGCCGCAGACGGCCGGCAGCATCACGCTGCCCAGCCTCCGCCGCGGGGTCAGCGCGAAACAGCTCGCAACGCTCACGCGCCAGCTCGCGACGCTCATCGGGTCCGAAATCCCGGTCGAAGAAGCGCTGCGACTGGTCGCCCAGCAGTCCGAAGCGCGGCAGGTCAGCGCTCTCCTGCTCGACGTGCGCGGCAGCATCCTCGACGGGCGCAGCTTCGCCGCCGCGCTCGGCAACCACCCCAAGGCCTTCCCCGAATTCTATCGCGCCTCGGTTGCGGCCGGCGAGAATAGCGGGCGTCTGACCCATGTGCTCAATCACCTCGCCCAGTTCGTCGAAACGCGGCAAGCCAATGCGCAGAAGCTGCAACTGGCACTGATCTACCCCGCGCTGCTCGCGACCGTGTCGGTCGGCATCATCGTGCTGCTGATGATCTACATCGTCCCCGACATCGTCCGCGTGTTCGTATCGCGCGGCGCGGAGCTGCCGTTCCTGACGCGCGCGCTGATCGCGATTTCGGCGTTCCTGCAGAATTGGGGGCTGGCGCTGCTGCTTGCGTTGCTTGTCTTGGGGCTGATCGTCGGACGGTGGCTGCGCGTGCCGGCCAACCGGCTGAAGCTCGACCGCATGTTCGCCGAACGTCGCCCGTTCAAGCGCTTCAGCCGCCAGCATAATGCCGCACGCTTCGCCGGCAGTCTGGCGACCCTGGTCGAAAGCGCGGTGCCTTTGGTCGAGGCGCTGCAAGCCGCGGCTGCCGTTACGCCCAACCGCCACATCCGCGACCGCGCGCTGACCGTAGCCGCGCGCGTGCGGGAGGGGTTGAGCCTGCGTGCGGCGATGGCCGAGGCGGCGGTGTTCCCGTCGATGCTGACCGCGCTGGTCGCGAGCGGCGAAAGCTCGGGCAAGCTCGCCCCGGCACTGGGGCGGGCCTCGAGTGAACTCGACCGCGAACTCGACGCGCTGGCGGCGACGCTGGTTGCGCTGGTCGAGCCGATGGTGCTGCTGCTGATGGGCGGAATGGTGTTGATGATGGTGCTGGCGATCCTGCTGCCGATCATCAATCTGAACAATTTGGTGTCCATTTAAGCCCTCGCCCCTTTAGGGGAGAGGGGAAAGGGGCTCACCGAGACCGGCACTGGAGGATAGGCCCCTCTCCCAACCCTCTCCCCTGAAGGGGAGAGGGCTTATCAGATCTTCCCCCGGATACTCCCGCCCGGCGGCAGGCCGACGAATGGCAGCACCGCGGCGCCTTCGGGTGTCAGCTGAACGTCGACCGTGCCGTTGCCGCCCAGCGTCATCGTCAGCAGCGTGCGGCGCCGCTGGGTCGCCGGGGCCAGCGTGATCGTCGAGCGATCGCCGACGTGGTTCGCAGTCAGCACCAATGCCGGCACCGGCGTCGCCACGCCGCCTGCCTTCGGCCGGCAACTGCCGGGATCGGTCAGCAACTGCCCTTCGACCATCTGCCCCGATCCGCCCAGTTTCGCCCTGGGAAAATCGAGCTGCATCGTCATGTCGCACACGAACGGCAGGTCGGGCTGAATCGCCTGCAACAGCGTGCCGTCGGCCGACCCGGTCATCGCGTCGACGGTGGTCGACGACGGGCCGATCAGCGCGCGTCCGCCGAGGTTCGTCGCGGCGCCCTTCGCGCTCCAGTCCGCGGCAAAGGCCAGCGTGACCAGGCTCCGGAGTGGCGCCCAGCCCCATGACAGCACGCTGCCCCCGGCCAGCCCCACTTCGCCGTTCCACACGGTCCCCCCGACGCCCGTCCGCCACGCCCCGCGATCGACGATCGCGCTCGCGGGGATCGTCGCGACCATCGCGACGGCGTAAGCGGCTATCCCGAGCCCGGTGAAGCGGATAAGACGGCGGCGCGCGGCGTGGCGCGCGATATCGGAGGATACAGGTGAATCGTCGGGACGCTCTGAGGCTTCTGCGATCCGGCCTCGTCGTATCAGCGGCGTCATCGGCTCTTCCCCTCTGGGCCGCCAAGAAGGTGGACAAGCGACCCGTCGCGCTGCTGCTGCCAATGACCGGCGAGCGTCAGCAGCTGGGGCTTAGCATGCAGCGCGCGGCGATGCTTGCCGAAACCGACGCGAAACTGATGTTCGCGCTCGACACCGCCGGCACGGCGGGCGGCGCCAGCGCGGCGGCGACCCAGGCGATGAAACGCGGCGCGGCGATGATCCTGGGGCCGCTGACGTCGTGGGAAGCGACTGCGGCGGCGGGCGCGGTGGCCGGCAAGGTGCCGGTCATCGCCTTTACCAACAGTGCATCCGCGCAGGCGTCGGGTGCGTTCGTCTTCGGCCTGACGCCCGTCCAGACCACGACTGCGGTGTTGCGCTATGCCCGTTCGCGCGGCGTCAGGAGCGTTACCGTCGTCGGCGACGGCAGCCAGTGGAGCAATGCCGCGTCCGAAGCCGCAGTGAAGGCGCAGGGCGACCTGGGCCTCGATATCCGCGCGATCGCGGTAACGGCGGGCCAGCCCCTGCCGGCGGCGGGCGACGCACCCGACGCGGTGCTGATCCCCGGCAGCGGCGATGCGGTGCTGGCGGCGGCACGTGGGCTGAAGGACACGGGCGTGCAGTTGCTCGGCACGGTCCAGGCGCTCGACAATCGGCCATCGGCACTGGCGGCACTGGAAGGCGCATGGATCGCCGCGCCGGACCCGGCGGCGTTCGGCAGCTTTTCCGCAGAGTATGAGTCGCGGATCGGCGGCGCCCCCGGTGCCATCACCGCGCTGGCCTATGACGCCGCCAAGATTGCAAAGACGCTGCGCGCGGCGAATGCGCTCAGCCGCGAGGGGCTGTTGGCCGCGGACGGTTTCTCCTGCGTTACCGGCACCGTCCGCTTCCGCGCCGACGGCAGCTGCTCGCGCGACCTGGCGATCCTGCTGGCGGGCGCGGACGGGTATCGGAGCGTCGCAACCAGCCGGGGGGCGTGAGGGTGGCGGCTACCGCATCATCTTCACCCATGGGTGTTAGCGTTCCCCGGCGAAGGCCGGGGTCCAGTTGCAAACCGTGAATGCTTCCCGGCCAGCGACGGCGCCTGGGCCCCGGCCTTCGCCGGGGAACGGTTTCGGTTCCGGGAGCCGGTCGTCGCGTTGCGCTGACACCGGCAAAAGGTGCGGGGACGACGGCTTCACCCTGATCGAATTGATGATCTCCCTCCTGCTTTTCGCGCTGATCGCGGTGGCGGGGGTGGCGCTGGTCGACAGCGTGCTGGGCGTGCAGGGCCGTACCGAAGCTCGTCTCGATCGCCTGACCGCACTCCAGCGCGCGATGCTGGTCGTCACCGGCGACGTCGAACAGGTCGCGAGCGGGAATATCGAGGGCGGGGGGGCCGCTCTCTCGCTGCGTCGCGCCGCACCGGGTGTCGGCGGCCCGCCGATCACCATCCGCTACGCGCTCGACCGCGGCGTGCTGGTGCGCGATGCGGGCAACGGCGCGCAGGCATTGCTGCGCGATGTCGCGGGCGTCCGCTGGCGCTTTGCCGAGCAGGGCAATTGGCTCGAGCGCTGGCCGGCGGGCGACCCCAAGGCCTGGCCTGGCGCGATCGAGCTGGAAGTCACGCTGGCCGGCGCCCCCGCCGGCACCATCCGACGCGTCGTCGCGCTGCCGGTGCGGGCGAAGGACGTCAGCTGATGTCGCGGGACGATGATTCGGGGATGATCCTGGTCAACGTGCTGATGTTCGTCGCCATCGCAGCCGGGCTCGTCCTGCTGATGATCGAGCGCGAGGAACTGGCGCTCGACCGATCCCTGCGCGTTCGCGAAGCGGCGCGGGCGGCCGCGGTGGTGAAGGGCGGCGAGCTGTCGGCCATCGCCGCGCTCCGGCGCGACGCGATCGTCGCGCCGGAGGTCGACAATGTCGGCGAGCCATGGGCGACGTTGGCGGAAAATGGCGCAAAGATCGATGGCGGTACTTTCGACCTGGCGATTGCCGATGCGGAGGGGCGATTCAACGTCAACGCGCTGCGTTCGGGCAGTGCCGCGGCGGTCATCCTCTTCGAACAGATCGCCGCTGCCGCCGGCGTCGATCGCGACACGACGTTGAAGGCGGTCGAGGCGGTGCGCGCCTACGGCCCGTTCACCGACCTGCGCCCCCTGCGCTTCGCCGGCCTGTCGCCCGAATCCCTGACGAAGATCGAGGCGCTGGTGACCGCGCTGCCCGGCGACACCGCGATCAACCTCAACGCCGCGACGCCAGAGGTGCTTGCCCTCCTGTTCCGCGATCCCGCCATTGCCGACCGGCTGGTGCGAACGCGAGCGCGAAAGGGCTTTCTGACGCTGGAGGATCTGTCGGCGGAAAATGTGTCGCTGCCGCCGGGCGCGTCGTTTCGCTCCAACACCTTCTGGGTCCGCACGCGCGCGCGGATCGGCGATACGACGCAGCAGGGCGTGACCCTGATCCAGCGTTCCATCGACGAGCAGGGGGTACGGCGGACGGTGCCGGTCGAACGCTGGTCGGGCGCCGCGATCCCACCCGATGCGCCGGCCTTTGGTCAGGCGGGATAGTAACCGCTGAAACTATCGCGTAGATTGGCGCACTCATCTCCGTTCGTGCTGAGCTTGTCGAAGCATCGTTCTTTGTGCCGTGAGCCAAGCGGGGTTATCGCAGTACGGTGCTTCGACAGGCTCCGCACGAACGGTTAGAGGTCTGTCCCAAATCCCATGCCCGAACCCAGTCTGTCCGTCCGCGCCAATGTCGACCGCCCGATCAGCGTGGTCGAGCTGTTCACCATCGGCATCGGCCCATCGAGCTCGCACACCGTCGGCCCGATGCGCGCGGCCAAGGCGTTTGCCGAAAGCGTCGTCGACCGTGCCCCGGTCGCTATCACTGCGACGCTGCACGGCAGCCTCGCGCTGACCGGCCTTGGCCACGCCAGTGATACCGCGGTGCTGGTCGGCCTGTCGGGCTGGGCGCCCGAAGCGGTCGATCCCGACGCGATCGCGCCGATGGTCACGGCGATCCGCGAGGGGCGGACGCTCAAGCTTGCCTGTACGCATGACGTGCCGTTCGACCCGCAGACCGATCTGATCTTCGACCCCGGTTTCCTGCCCGCGCACCCCAACGGCATGACTTTCGTCGCGCGGTTCGCCGACGGCAGCGAGGAACAGCGTCGCTATTATTCGATCGGCGGTGGCGCGATCATCGCGGAAGGGGAGGAGGTTTCGCGCGCCAACGTCCAGCTGCCGCACCCCTTTTCGTCGGGCGCCGAGATGCTGGCGCTGGCGGCAGCCGAAGGCTGTTCGATCGCCGAGCTCGAGCGTGCCAACGAGGCCGCCTGGCGATCGGAATGCGAAACCGACGCGTTCCTCGACCGCGTGCGCGACGCGATGCTGACAAGCATCCGCCGCGGAGTCGCGACCGACGGCATTCTGCCCGGCGGGCTGAAGGTCCCGCGCCGCGCGAAGGCGCTCCACGACAAGCTTGCCGAGCGCGGGCCCCGTAGCGACCCATCGGCGGTGTTCGACTGGGTGAGCCTATGGGCGCTGGCAGTGAACGAGGAAAATGCCGGCGGTGGCCGCGTCGTGACGGCGCCGACCAATGGTGCTGCGGGCGTCATCCCGGCGGTCCTCAAATATTACGAGACGTTCGTCCACGGCGCGACGCGCAGTGGAAGCCGCGACCTGCTGCTGACGGCGTCGGCGATCGGCAGCCTGTACAAGAAGCGCGCGTCGATCTCCGCGGCGGAAATGGGCTGCCAGGGCGAGGTGGGTGTCGCCTGTTCGATGGCGGCGGCCGGGCTGGCGGCAGCGCTCGGGGGTACGCCCGCGCAGGTCGAGAATGCCGCCGAGATCGGCATGGAGCACAACCTCGGCCTCACCTGCGATCCGATCGGCGGCCTCGTCCAGATCCCCTGCATCGAACGCAACACGATGGGCGCGATCAAGGCGATCAACGCCGCCTATCTGGCGCTCCACGGCGATGGCAGCCATGTCGTCAGCCTGGATGCCGTCATCGAGACGATGCGCCAGACCGGCGAGGACATGCGGTCCAAATACAAGGAAACCAGCCAGGGCGGATTGGCGGTGAACGTCGTCGAATGTTGAGCGTTGAGCGGTCGCGGCCTTCAGCCGCGTAAGGGAGCTATCATGAGCGACGACCGTTCGGCCGCAGGCGCGGCCACCGAAAACATGCAAGCCGCCGGCGAGGCGATGAAGGCGACCGGCGAGCGGATGGCCGACAGCGGCGCCAGCGTCGGCGCCAAGATGCTCGACCAGGCGGAGGAAAACGTCCGCGAAGCCTTCGCTGCGATGCGCGCCGCCACGCAGGCGAAGGACCTGTCGGAAGTGATGAAGATCCAGGGCGACTATCTGCGGGACCAGGGCAGCCGCGCAATGGCGCAGGCGCGCGAGATCAGCGAGATGATCGTTCAGTTCGGGAAAGATACCACCGACGCGATGCGCGGTGGGATGAAGGGGTGACACCGTAACTCCTCCCCCAGCTCGTCTGGGGGAGGGGGACCGCGCCCGCAGGGCGTGGTGGAGGGGCATTCCACCCATCATGGGAGCGGGCTGCCCCTCCACCACCGCCTTCGGCGGCGGTCCCCCTCCCAGAGACAAGCTCGGGGAGGAATTTAGCGGTCAATGACTCTTCCCGCCTTTTTTCCCCAGCTCCGCCTGCGCGGCGCTGGATTTGCGCGGGTTGCTCTTGCCTTCCTTCGCGGCCTTCGCATTCGCCCGCTGGGCCGTCGCGCTGCCGTTACCCTTCTTGTCCGCCATCGGTCTTGCTCCTCTCGGAGAGGTAATAGCGATCGGTGGGCTTCAGTTCCGCGTCGAGTTCGTAAACGATCGGCTGGCCAGTCGGAATCTCGAGGCCGGTAATGTCGGCGTCCGAGATGTTCGACAGATGCTTCTCCAGCGCGCGCAGCGAATTGCCGTGGGCGGCGATCAGCACGCGCTTGCCGGCCTTCAGTTCGGGCGCGATCCGTTCGTTCCAATAGGGCAGGACGCGCGCGATAGTGTCCTTGAGACTTTCGGTCTGCGGGATCGGAATGCCCTTGTAGCGCTCTTCCTTCGACAGGTCATAAGCCGACCCTTCCGCAGGCAGGGGCGGGGGGATGTCGAAGCTGCGGCGCCAGATCTTCACCTGCTCGTCGCCGTGCAGCGCCGCGGTCTCCGCCTTGTCGAGGCCGGTCAGGCCGCCATAATGGCGCTCGTTCAGCTTCCATGATTTTTCGGTCGGCAGCCACAGCCGCCCCATCGCCTCAAGCGCCAGGTTCAGCGTCTTGATCGCGCGGGTCTGGAAGCTGGTGAAGGTCAGGTCGAAATCGAGCCCCGCCGCCTTCATCGCCTCGCCTGCCGCCCACGCCTCGCGCTCGCCCTGTTCGGTCAGGTCGACGTCCCACCAACCGGTGAAGCGGTTCTCCAGATTCCACGCCGACTGGCCGTGGCGGATGAGGACGAGCGTGGGCATGCGGGGCACTCCTTGGGGTGTAGATAAGTCCTCCCCCAGCTTGCTGGGGGAGGGGGACCGCCCGGCGAAGCCGGGTGGTGGAGGGGCGGCGCGGCACGCGCCGGGCGCCGCCAGCCCCTCCACCATCGCTACCGCGATGGTCCCCCTCCCCGAGACAAGCTCGGGGAGGAATTGAAACCGTCAGATCTCGTCGATCATGTCGGCCAGCGTTTCCAGGCACGCGACCGCCAGCATCTTCGACCGTTCGCCGTCCCAGCCATGCAGCGGATCGGCGTTCGCATCATGATCCTTGAACGGCATTTCCAGCGTCATGGCCACGGCTCCGAACCGCTCGGCCAGCTGGTTGGTCGACATGCTGAGATTCGCCTGGCCGGGAGCGGCCTTGTCATAGCCCTTGGCGGTCTGGAAATCGGGCGTCCGCGCTTCCAGCCGGCGGCCGAAGTCGGTGAACTTGGCGCCCAGCGCATCGGTCCAGGACGGAATACCTTCGAACCCGGCGATGAAATTGGCCGGGATCGCCTCGTCGCCATGAACGTCCATCGCGAAATCGACGCCGGTTTCGTCCATGGCGCCCAGCACGCACAGCACTTCCGGGCTCTTGTCCGCGCTCGGCGCATGCCATTCGCGGTTGAGGTTCACGCCCGCCGCATTGGTGCGCAGGTGGCCGCGGAACGAACCATCCGGGTTCATGTTCGGCACAAGGTGGAAGGTCGCCTTCTCGCGCAGCGCCTGCGCGACAGCGTTGTCGCCATCGGTCAGCATCTCGACCGCGCCTTCCATCCACCATTCGGCCATCGGTTCACCCGGGTGCTGCCGGGCGTAGAGCCACACCTGCTTCGGTCCCGTGCCCAGCGTCAGGCAGTCGATCGCACGGCCGTCCAGGCTTTGGCCGAGTTCGCGGTGCGTGACGCCGGGTGCGAGTGCGGCCTCCGCCACCAGCGCGTCATGACGATCGAGCGTATAGGGCTGGAAATAGGCGAACCAGGCGAGTTCGGTGTCGAAGTGATGCGTCCAGGTCAGCACGCCATCGGTGTAGCTGGTATCGTCGGCGACGACCCAGTCGAGCCGATCGGTCGACACGCGGGTCTGGTACCCCGGCCAGCCAAGCGGATAGGCCGACCCTTCGCAATTCTCGATTCGGAACGTCAGCGTCCGCCCCCGTGCGCCGGCGACGCGAAAGTGGAACCATTGATAGAAATCGGAAAGGTGATCGTTCGGGATTTCCAGGCGAACGACGTCGCCGTCGATCCCGACGACACGAATGGCGCCGCTGTCGAAAGCGGCCGAAACGGTGATGGTCATTTCACCGTGGTAGTAATTCCCGACTCTCCGGGGAACCCCCGAAACAGCGCATTCGCCATTCGACCTGCCGTTACGGCAGGCTGCTCGTCCGGGCCCGACAGGCTCGGCCGTTGGGCGCGACCTTCCCACACGATCGTCCCGTCGCTGCGCCGCTTGAGCTGGACCGCGAGTTCGGTCGAATAGGCCTGCAGCGTCTTGCTGCCGATCCCGGTGCTGACGCCGCCGCCCAGGCCGACGCCGCCACCGCGTCCACCGCCGAAGCTGCCGCCGCCGATGCCGATCGAGAAGCGCGGGGGCGTGCGGACCTCGCCCTGCGACACGCGGGTGAAGCCGACCGCGGCAAAATATTGCGACGGCGTGCCCGCCGGGGCGGGGGTGAAGCCCAGGCGCGCGAGTTCGGCTGCGACCGCATCGGCATACATCTGATATTCGGGGCTGACCTGCACCGCGCCGCTGATCGGCTCGACCGCAACGGTACCCGGCGCGATCGGCTGGCCGAGGTGATACCGCACGACGTCGGTCGGGCCGCTGCGGGGACCGGTCGTCGCACAGGCGGACACCGCGAGGACGACGGGGGCGAGAAGGGCGATTTTTTTCATCATGGTACGCTCACCAACAAGCCCGAAGGCGCGCCAAAGTTCCGTGCGAGGGCGGTGGCCAGTTTGCGCGCGACCGTCGCCGGGTCGCCGTCGCGCGTGCCGGTGACGCCATAGGTGACCGCGCGCCCCTCCCACACCGGAGCCGATTCGCCGCGTCGGGTGATGGTCAGTGTCATCGTCGTCTCTACCATCGTGCCGACATTCATCTTGCCGCCACCCAGCGCGATCGACACGCCGGCGCCGACACCGTTGACCCCGCCCGGCATGCCGATCGCCGGATTCTTCGCGCCCTTCGCCAGCGCCGAGCCCTTGGCATAGCGGGTGACGGCGTATCGCGCGACGTGCCGGGCATTCTGGGCCGACGGGATGACGGTGAAGCCGGCATCGATCAGCGCGCCCTCCACCGCCTCGGTCGTGGCGACGTCCATCGTCGCCGTGGCGCGATCCCGGGCCACCGCGGGGCGCACGACTCCGATCGTCCCGCCGGGCACGAAGGCGGTATCGGCCATGACGGCAGGCTGCGATGCGAGGAGGGCCGTGACGACCGCGCTGGCGAATGGCATAAGCTGTTTCGGCTTCCTGAAGTAGCGCGAGGACCCGGACGCCTGCGGGTACACCCGCTTCGTCCTTGACTTCGCCGACCCCCGCTTATAGGCGGGCGCCTCATTTTTCCGAAACCATCAAATTAAAGAAGCGGCCAGCACGCCATGAAGATCGTCAACTCGCTCAAGTCCCTCAAGGACCGTCACCGGGACAACCGCGTGATCCGTCGTCGCGGCCGTATCTACGTCATCAACAAGACGAATCGCCGCTTCAAGGCGCGTCAGGGCTAAGGCCGCGGGATTAGCGGCGCTAATCCCCGCAAAGCCGAAAGCCCGGCCGGCGGCGCCAAGAGCGCCGACCGACGACACCGAATTCGCTTCGGTGTCGGCTCCCGCCAGGAAGCATAAAGATGACCATGCCGCCGAACACCGTCATCTTCGACGTCGGCAAGGTCCTCTACGACTGGAACCCGCGGTTCCTGTACGAGCGTCTCATTCCCGAGGGTGAGGCGCTCGACGCGTTTCTGCGCGACGTGCTGACGATGGAATGGCATTTCCAGCACGACGCCGGTCGTCCGTTCGCCGAAACCTCGGTCGAACTCGTCGCCAGGTTCCCGCAACATGCCGACCTGATCGGCCATTGGGGCCCGCGCTTCCTCGAATCGATCGGCGCGCCGATCCCTGGCATGCACGAACTGGTCGCCGATCTCGATGCGGTCGGCGTGCCGCTCTACGCGATCACCAATTTCTCCGGTGAATTCTTCCCCGAACTGCGTGCGCGCGACGCCTTCCTGTTCGATCGCTTCCGCGACATCGTCGTGTCGGGCGACGAGAAACTGGTGAAGCCCGATCCCGCCATCTACCGCCTGGCGCTCGACCGCTTCGGGGTTACGGCGGAGCAGGCGGTGTTCGTCGACGACAATGCGGCGAACGTGGCAAGCGCGGCAAGGCTCGGCATCCACGCGATCCTGTTCGAGGACGAACCGAAGCTGCGTACCGAACTGCGCGGGCTGGGGTTTGGAATCTAAACAATCCTCCCTTTGAAGGGGAGGGGGCAGGCCGCAGGCCTGACGGAGGGGTGTCCCGCTTTCCGGATAGGGTGACACCCCTCCGTCGCGCGTGTCGCGCGCCACCTCCCCTTGCAGGGGAGGATTAGCTGTCACCTCAGTTCCTTCTCCATCCGCACCATCGGCACCGGCGCGATACCGTCCGCTTCCACCATCACCGCCTCGATCGCGCCATAGCCGCACGCCCGGTACAGCGGCTCGCCCGACAGCGTGGCCATCAACTCGACGCGGGTGAAGCCTGCCGCGCGCGCCGCGTCCTCGCAGGTCTGGAGCATCCGGCGCCCGATCCCGCGGCGGGCACGGTCGGGGTCGGTGTACATCGCGCGGACCTTCGCCGGCTCGGTCGCGGGGTCGAGCAGTCGCGCCTCCCGCGCGATCGCACTGGCGTCACCGCCGAACAGCGTCGCCCGGCGGCTCCACCCACCGCAGCCGATGATGGCACCGCTCTCCTCGATCACGAAATAGGTGCGGTCGGCGATCAGCTGCGTATCCAGCCCCATGAAATGCCGGCTCGCCGCCAGCTGTGCCGGCGTCAGGAAGGCGCGCTGCAGAGCGTCCGACGCGCGGGCCATCAGGTCGGCGATCGCGGGGATATCGGTTTCGGTGGCGAGGCGCGGCGTCATGTGCCGTTCCGTACCAGCAACGACGGTATCATTCGACACCGATCAATGGCTCGGATAAACGGGTCGAATGTCCGATACGCCTGATACCCCGTTGCTCGACACGGTGAACACGCCGGCCGACCTGCGAAAGCTCGCTCCCAAGCAGTTGAGACAGCTTGCCGATGAACTCCGTGCTGAGACGATTTCCGCCGTCGGCCAGACCGGCGGGCACCTCGGTTCCGGGCTCGGCGTGGTCGAGCTGACGGTCGCGATCCACTACGTCTTCAACACGCCCGACGACCGGCTGATCTGGGACGTCGGCCACCAATGCTATCCGCACAAGATCCTGACCGGCCGCCGCGACCGCATCCGCACGCTGCGCCAGGGCGGGGGGCTGAGCGGCTTCACCAAGCGCAGCGAAAGCGAATATGACCCGTTCGGCGCGGCACATTCGTCGACGTCGATTTCGGCGGCGCTGGGCTTCGCCATCGCCAACAAGCTGACCGATTCGCCGGGCAAGGCGATCGCCGTGATCGGCGACGGGTCGATGTCGGCGGGCATGGCGTACGAGGCGATGAACAATGCCGAGGCCGCGGGCAACCGGCTGGTCGTCATCCTGAACGACAACGACATGTCGATCGCACCGCCGGTGGGCGGGCTGTCGGCCTATCTCGCGCGGATGGTGTCGAGCAGCGAGTATCTCGGCCTGCGCAGCCTCGCCTCGAAGCTGACGTCGAAGCTGTCCAAGCGCGTGCACAAGACCGCGTCGAAGGTCGAGGAATATGCCCGCGGCATGGCGACCGGCGGCACGCTCTTCGAGGAACTCGGCTTCTATTATGTCGGGCCGATCGACGGCCATAACCTCGAACATCTGATTCCGGTGCTGGAGAATGTCCGCGACGCGAAGGAGGGTCCGGTCCTGATTCACGTCGTGACGCAGAAGGGCAAGGGCTATGCCCCGGCCGAGAATTCGGCGGACAAATATCACGGTGTCCAGAAGTTCGACGTGATCACCGGTGCGCAGGCGAAGGCGCCGCCGGGGCCGCCGGCCTACCAGAACGTCTTCGGCGACGCGCTGGTAAAGGAGGCTGCAAGCGACCCGCGCATCGTCGCGATCACCGCTGCCATGCCCTCGGGCACCGGCGTCGATCGCTTCGCCAAGGCCTATCCCGACCGCGCGTTCGACGTCGGCATCGCCGAACAACATGCGGTGACCTTCGCCGCGGGGCTCGCCGCGCAGGGCATGCGCCCGTTCTGCGCGATCTATTCGACCTTCCTGCAACGCGCCTACGACCAGGTCGTCCACGATGTCGCGATTCAGAACCTGCCGGTGCGCTTTGCGATCGACCGTGCGGGACTGGTCGGCGCGGACGGCGCGACCCACGCGGGCAGCTTCGATGTGACGTATCTGGCGACGCTGCCGAACTTCGTCGTGATGTCCCCGGCGGACGAGGCCGAGCTGGTCCATATGACGCATACCGCGGTGTTGCACGACACGGGGCCGATCGCGGTTCGCTATCCGCGCGGCAACGGCACCGGCGTCACCCTGCCCGAGGTGCCGCAGCGCCTCGAGATCGGCAAGGGTCGGGTAGTGCGCGAGGGCAAGACCGTCGCCATCCTGTCGCTCGGCACGCGTCTGGCCGAGGCGCTGAAGGCTGCCGATGCGCTGGAGGCCAAGGGCCTGTCGACGACGGTCGCCGACCTGCGCTTTGCGAAACCCCTCGACGAGGACCTGATCCGCCGCCTGCTGACGACCCACGAAGTCGCAGTCACGATCGAGGAAGCCGCGGTCGGCGGTCTTGGCGCCCACGTCCTGACCTACGCCAGCGACGCGGGGTTGATCGACGCGGGGCTCAAGCTGCGCACGATGCGCCTCCCCGACGTATTCCAGGATCAGGACAAGCCGGAGCTGCAGTATGACGAGGCCAGGCTCAACGCCGCGCACATCGTCGATACGGTGCTGAAGGCACTGCGACACAATAGCGAAGGCGTGGCGGAGGCGCGGGCTTAACGTCGTTTGACGGCGGCCTTGTACACGGCGTTGCGGTCGCGTTTGCCGACCGCGACGACGATTACCGTGATCGTGCCGTCGTCAACGCGGTAGACCAGCCTGTAACCGGCCGCGCGAAGCTTGATCTTGTAGCAGTCCGCCATGCCGGACAGGCGGGCGGCCGGGACGTGTGGGTCGTCCAGTCGCTCGGCCAGCTTCTTCTTAAACTGGGCGCGGACATTCGCACCCAGCTTCTCCCATTCCTTCAGCGCGCTCGGCAGGAAGGCGAGGTCATAGCGCATCAAGCGCGACCAGCACCGGCGTCTCGTCGGAGCGGTCGCGAACGATCGCCGCAAGTTCGGCATCCTCTAGGCGCTCGATCATTTCGGCCCAGGCTTCGGCAGGGACCAAATAGGCCGATGCCTTGTTGCGGTTCAGGATCGCCACCGGAAAACCGCCGGCCGCGGCGATGGCGGCCGACGGGTTTTTCTTGAAATCGCTGATGCTGATGCTGGCGCCAGCGAGGATAGGGTCGATCATGACAAGAGCCTTTCAATGACCCATAAATAGGTCATATCGAGGCGTCAGGCAATCAACCGCCCCTTCGCCCACAGGAGCATCAGGTCCGGCCACAGATGCGCGGGCAGTCCTGCCGTCCGGCGGCCCCAACCGAAGCCGTGCCCGCCCTTTTCGAACAGGTGCATCTCGACCGGCACCCCGGCGCCGCGCGCGGCGGCGTGCAGGGCGAGGCTGTTGGCGACCTTCACCGTCGCATCGTCCTCGGCATGGATGATGAACAGCGGCGGCGTGTCCTTCGTCACCTGGCGGTCGGGGGAGTGTTCGATGACCATCGTCTCGGTCGCGTCCGCGCCGATCAGCTTGGCGCGCGATCCGGCGTGGGCCAGGTCCTCCTCCATCGACACGACCGGATAGATCGGCGCGGCGATCGTCGGGCGGGCGCTCAGCTGGTCCGCGGCATCGACCGGGGCGTAGACCGCGCGGCCGAACCGCGTCGCCAGGTCCGCGCAAAGGTGTCCGCCTGCGGAAAAGCCCATCGCGCCCACCCGCGCCGGATCGACCCCGAAGCGCGCCGCATTCGCCCGGATCAGCCGCATCGCGCGTTGCGCGTCGGCTAACGGCGTGTTCGCCGGGTCGCGCCACCCCTCCGCCGGCAGGCGATAGGTCAGCACGAACACGGTGATCCCACGCGCGGTCAGCCAGCGCGCCTGCTCGCGGCCTTCGTTGTCGCTCGACAGCCGCGTATAGCCGCCACCCGGCATCACCAGCATGGCAGCACCGTTCGCCTGGGCGGGCCGATACACGTCCATCCGCGGCTGGCGCACCCCCCACACCGCGCGGTCGGGCCGGGCGGGGTCCTGACTCCGGTTCTCGACCACCTCGGCCAGCGCGGCGTTGGTCAGCCCCGGCCCATCGCGACTGGGCCACAGATAGATCGTCTCGGGCGCCGATATGGGTGGGAGGGTCTGCGCCACCACACCCGCAGGCACGGCAGAGAGGGAGGCGGCGAGCAGGGTGCGGCGATCGATCGTCATCGCCGCAACCTGCCACGGATCACGACGCGGGGCGAGCCTCCACCGGTGCCGCCAGCCGCTGCGCGAGCAACGCGCGCCCTTCGTTCGGCGAATGCGCAAGACCGATATCGTCGATCAGCTCGGCGAGCAGCGCCTGCCCCTCCGCCCAATCGCCCACGCCACTCGCCGCGTTGATATGCCCTGCGCTGCCGGCGTCGACCAGATGACTGCCCCAGCCGCTCGCCAGCGCCTGTGCGCGCTCGAACCGAATCCACGGATCGTCGCGACTGGCCACCACGATCGACGGGAAGGGCAGCGGCGTCGTCGGCGCCGGTGCAAAGCCCGCCAGCTCGGGCGGCCCGTCATGGCGATCGACATCGGCCGGGGCGACGAGCAGAGCGCCGGCGACCGGCCAGCCGTAAGGCTGTGGCGACAGCGTCGCCCACCAGGCGATCGCGAGACAGCCGAGCGAATGGCCGACCAGTACCACCGGCGCCTGTGCGGTCCGGATCGCCTGATCGAGTTTCGTCACCCAGCTGTTGCGATGTGGCTTGTCCCACAGGCCCAGGTCGGCGCGCACGGTGTCGTCGCGTGCCGCCTCCCACAGGCTTTGCCAGTGGCTGGGCCCGGAGCCACCAAGGCCCGGCACGGTCAGGATGGTCGGGGACTGGTCTCGAAATTGCACCATGATGTCCTCCTCGTTGCGGGGCGGGGACGGTCGTGCGGCACCGGGAGCTGATGGCGCTGCACGACCGACTCCTCCCGAACGCAGAACTAATTCCTATCGTTCCGATGGACAATAGGCCGTGCGCCAGGACGATGGGCGGGTGAGGCGGTTCGAAGGGCGCCTGTCGCGCTTTCGCGAGGGCGCTACACGGCGGGCGTACGTGCGCTTGTCGCGCCGCCCCGGCTGCGGTTCTGCCGAAGCTCCATCAAGGCCCGTCCATGCCCCGGTCTTGGCGGGGAACGGCGCGAAAGATCGATCGCACGATGTTGCGCCGCCAGCCGAACCCACCTTCCCCCCCGCCTCAAGCCGTGGCAAAGGGCGGAACATATGCTGACCGCGCTTTCCATTCGCGACGTCGTGCTGATCGAGGCGCTCGACCTCGATTTCGCGCCCGGGCTGGGCGTGCTCACCGGCGAGACGGGGGCGGGCAAGTCGATCCTGCTCGATTCGCTGGGGCTGGCGCTGGGTGCGCGGGCGGACAGCGGCCTCGTCCGCCATGGCGCGGCGCAGGCGAGCGTCGCCGCCAGCTTCGACCTGCCGGCCGACCATCATCTGACGTCCGTTCTCGCCCAGAACGGCCTGGATATGGAGCCGGGCGAGCCGCTCGTCATTCGCCGCGTGGTAAAAGCCGATGGCGGCAGCCGCGCGTTCGTCGGCGGCCAGCCGGTGTCGGCGGCGCTATTGCGCGAACTCGGCGCCTATCTCGTCGAAATCCATGGCCAGCACGACGACCGCGGGCTGCTGGCGCCGGCCGGCCACCGCGCCTTGCTCGACGCCTTCGGCCGGATCGATGCCGGGACCTGCGCGATCGCCCACCGCGCGTGGCGCGATGCCGAAGCCGTGCTGGCCGCGGCGCGCGCCGAAATCGAGGCGGCGGCGCGCGACCGCGAATGGCTGGAACACGCGGTCGCCGAACTGGAGGCGCTCGCGCCCGAACCAGGCGAGGAGGAAACGCTCGCCGACCGTCGTCGCGGCATGCAGCGCGCGGAAAAGATCGCCGACGACTTGCGCGCCGTGGAGGCGTTCCTGACCGACGGCGACGGTGGCCTGTCCAAGTTGCGCCAGGCGGCCCGCGTGCTCGAACGTATCGCGCCCGATCACGAGGCGCTGGCCGAAGCACTCGCCGCGGTCGATCGCGCCGTGATCGAGGGCGCGGTGGCCGAGGATAAACTGGTCGAGGCGGCGCGCGAACTCTCGTTCGACCCGCGCGCACAGGAAGAGGACGAATCCCGTCTGTTCGACCTGCGCGGTATGGCGCGCAAACACCGTGTCCAGCCCGACGACCTGGCGGCGCTGACTGCGGAGCTGCGCGGCCGGCTCGACCGACTGGAAAGCGGCGAGGCCGGGCTCGCCAGGCTCGAGGCCGATGTCGCGGGGACCGAAGCGGCCTATGCCGCCGCCGCCGAAGCCCTGTCGGTGGCGCGAAGCAGCGCTGCCGAACGGCTCGATACCGCGGTCGCGACGGAATTCGCGCCGCTGAAGCTCGATGCGGCGCGCTTCCGCACCCTCGTCGAGCCTTTGCCGCGCGACAGTTGGGGCGCGCACGGCCGCGACCGCGTCGAATTCCTGGTTGCGACCAACCCCGGCGCGCCGTTCGGCTCACTGATGAAGATCGCCAGCGGCGGCGAATTGTCGCGCTTCATCCTGGCGCTGAAGGTTGCTCTGGCCGAAGAAGGCGGCGCGGAAACGCTGATCTTCGACGAAATCGACCGTGGGGTCGGCGGCGCGGTGGCGAGCGCGATCGGCGACCGCCTGTCGCGGCTGGCGAAGGGCGCGCAACTGCTGGTCGTGACCCACAGCCCCCAGGTCGCGGCGCGCGGCGACCAGCATCTGCTGATCGCCAAGAGCCACGACGGCACCGTGACCCGCACCGGTGTGCGCGTGCTCGACGCCGACGACCGCCGCGAGGAAATCGCGCGGATGCTGTCGGGCGCGGAGATCACCGCGGAAGCGCGGGCGCAAGCCGAGCGGCTGATCGCGGCGTAGCGGTATCCCTGTTCAACCGTCATCCCCGCAAAGGCGGGGATCAATTGGCGCGGGTCGTAGTAAGTCTCACGAAGGTCAGCCGGAATGGATTCCCGCCTCCGCGGGAATGACGGAAGAGGGGGCGGGCGGTCCCCGCTCTCAATTCACCGTTCCCCGGCGAAGGCCGGGGTCCAGGTACGATGCGTTCGCGGCGGTGCTACGCTCTACCGGCGTGTAACTGGGCCCCGGCCTTCGCCGGGTACAGGCAAGCCTGTCTTCCCCCTGGGCTCCCGCGGAGGCGGGAGCCCAGGGCTGCGGGCAGCTCGCTTGCGGCTCTAGGCTCCCGCCTCCGCGGGAGCATGGCGATGCTTTGATCGACACGAAAGCCAACCACCTTGCCATCCCGCACCGCCCATGCTCCACCGCACGCGATGACCGACAGCTACCGTTTCGATGCTTGGCACCTTGATGCGACCGACCGGCGGCTGACACGCGACGGTAGCCCGGTCGACGTCAACGCCCGCTATCTCGATGCGCTGGTGCTGCTGGTCCGTGAGAACGGCCGGCTGGTGACGAAGGACCGGTTTCTGGAGGAGGTCTGGCGCGGGGTGCCCGTCACCGACGAGGCGCTGACCCAGTGCATCAAGACGCTGCGTCGGACGCTGGGCGACGACGCGAGCCGCCCGCGCTTCATCGAAACGGTCCCCAAGCACGGCTATCGCTTCGTCGCCGCCGTCGCCGCGCCGGACGTGGTGGTCGCCGAAATCGGCTCGCCTGCGTCCTCGATCACTGCCGACGCCATCGGCGAGCGCCGCCGCGACGCGCTGCTGCTCGGCGGTGCGGGGACGGTCGGCGCGGGAATGGCGGGGCTTATCGGCGGCCTGATCTACGGATTTGCCGGCGCCGCGCAGCCGGTGTCGGCGGGGCCGGGGGCGGCATCGGTGTTGATCGTGATGCTGTGCCTGACGATCCTCATCGCGCTGCTCGGCGGGGTCGGGGTCGCGTTCGGCATCGCGCTGGCAACGCGCGCCGGGGACGCGCGCTGGCGCATTCTGGGCGGCGCAGTTGGCGGCATGGTCGTCGGCGCGTTCGTGAAGCTGCTGGGGATCGACGCGATCACGTTGCTGTTCGGGCGTTCGCCGGGGAATGTCACCGGCGCGCTCGAGGGGCTGGCGCTGGGCGCCGCGGTGGGCCTCGCGGCGTGGCTCGCGACCCGTATGGCGCTCCGCCGGGCGATTCTGGCGGCGGGGGTGATCGGCGGGCTGGCGGGCGCTGCGATCGTGGCGTCGGGCGGACGGATGTTCGCCGGCAGCCTGATGCTGTTGTCGGACGCGTTTCCGGGGTCGCGGATGCGTTTCGACGCGCTCCTGTCGCTAGCCGGCGACCGGCTCGGCCTTGCCGTGACCGGCGCATTCGAGGGCGGCCTGTTCGCCGCCTGTCTGGTCGCCGCGATCACGCTCGCCGAACGGACGCTGGCGGCGACCCGGCGGGAGCGGGCGGTCAGAACTTCAGCTTGAACCGTGCCATCGCCGCCGGCGCGGTGCCCATCAGCGTGCTCTTCTGCTCGGCCGCCACATCCAGTTTTCCTCCAAGCACATCGACCTCGGGCTTCAGAGGCTTTTCCGCAAACTGGCCCGGCGATACCGGTGGTGGCGACTTCGGCCGCGTGGCGCACACGATCACTTCGGCCTGTACGGCGGCGAAATCGATATCCCTGCACTCGGTGCGGGTTTTGACATTCGCCAGGTCGAAGGGCTGAGGCGGCGGGGTGATCGTGAGCACGGGCGTCGTTGCCTGGGCAAGCAGCAGAGTCGCGATCATGACGGGGATGAAACGACCCGATTGTGGCGCAGGTGCGGCGTGCGCATGGGCGGATTGCAATGTTGGATTTTTCCTGCGCACCTTCGGCCCCGAGGCCGCTCGTCGGGGCCGAAGCTTGAAACGGGGAACTTCATCCAATGACGCGTCGCGGCCTTGTTGGGCAAAAACCCGCTCTTGGTGTGACCTTCGTGACCTTCGGCGCGCTGGCACTGGCCTTCGCGGTGCCCGCGGCTGCGGCGCCGACCGATGATCTGAAGGCGCTGCTGGCCGATCATTATGCCTGGACGCTCCGTGAAAGCCCGACCTTCGCGTCGTCGGTCGGCGTGCGCGATTATGATACCGAACTGGGCGACCCGTCGCTCGCCGCCGAGGACGCCCGTGCCGCCCAGGCGACGATTTTTCTCAGGCGGCTGGATGCGATCCCCGATACCGCGCTGACGACGTCCGATCGTACGAACAAGGCGATCCTGCGTCGGATGCTGACCGAACAAATCGAGGGCAATCGCTTCGGACAGCGGATGATCCTGTTCACCAGCTATTCCTCACCGTGGCAGGGCATGGCCGGGCTGGGCGAGCGACTGAACTTCCGGGGGAAGCAGGATTACGCCAATTATCTGACCCGCCTCGAGAAGCTGCCGGCGGTGAACGACATTTGGCTGGCGATCACCGAACAGGCGGTGACGGGCGGCTATGCCCAGCCCTGCGTCTCGATGGGCGGGGTCGAGGGCGCGATCCGCGGCGTCGTCACGACCGATCCGGCCGCCTCTCGCTTCTATACGCCGTTCGTCAAGGCCAAGCCGCGGGATGCCAGCGACACCGAATGGGTCGCGCTCCAGTCGCGCGCGAGGAGCGTGATCGGTGGCCGCGTGAACCCGGCCTATACGAAGGCTGCCGACTATATCCGCGACCGCTACATACCCGCCTGCGCGAAGGTCGCGAGTGTGGCAGCCCAGCCGGGCGGGCCGGCATATTATCGCTTTGCCGTGCGCCAGCAGACGACGACCGACCTGGACCCGGAGGCGATCCATCAGATCGGATTGAGCGAAGTCGCCCGCATCCGCGCCGCGATGGAAGGTGTCGCAAGATCGGCCGGCTTCGCAACCCGCGAGGCCTTCATCGCTGAACTTCGCACGAACCCCAAATTCTACGCCAAGACGTCCGAGGAACTGCTGGCCGCCGCCTCGCGCGTCGCCAAGGTCATCGATGGCAAGATGCCGACGCTGTTCTACCGCCTGCCGCGCCTGCCCTACGGCGTGCGCGCGATCCCGGCGGAAATCGCGGAAGGCACCACGACCGCCTATTACAGCCAGGGCAGCCCGCAGAACCGGATCGCGGGGACGTATTACGTCAACACGTCGAAGCTCGACCAGCGCCCGTTGTGGGAGCTACCCTCGCTGACCGCGCACGAAGCGGTGCCGGGGCATCACATGCAGATTGCGATGCAGCAGGAGCTCGACCTGCCGCCGCTGCGGACTCGGCTTGCCCATTTCACCGCCTTCACCGAGGGCTGGGGGCTGTATGCCGAGACTTTGGGCAACGAGATGGGCTTGTACGACACGCCCGAGAAGCAGATGGGGCGCTTGAGCTACGATATGTGGCGCGCCTGCCGGCTGGTCGTCGACACCGGCATTCATGCCAAGGGCTGGACGAAGGAACAGGCGGTTCGATTCATGCTCGATAACACCGCTTTGTCGGCGGCGAACATCGATGCGGAGGTCAACCGCTACATCGCCTGGCCGGGGCAGGCACTGGGCTACAAGCTGGGCGAGCTCAAGATCCTGGAGCTACGGCGTAAGGCGGAAGGGGCGCTGGGCGCAAAGTTCGATCTGGCCGCCTTCAACGACGCCGTACTGGAACAGGGCTCGGTCCCGCTCGACGTGCTCGACGCGCATATGACCGACTGGATTACCAGGCAGATGAACGCCGGATAACTGAACGAAGTCGTTAGCCTGCCATAGATTTGCGACACTTTTCCCGCGTTTGCGGCACGGTGTTGCGACAGCTGCGTTCCACATTCCTCTCATGCCCGAACAGGGTTGGTTTAAGAGGAGTGCGTATCATGAAGAAGCTCACACTGATGCTCGCCGGTCTCGGCATCGCCACCGCCACGGTCCCCGCCGTCGCGAGCGCGCAGGGCTATAACAACTGGCAGCCGATCAACGCGCGCGTCGCGAACCTCGATCGCCGCATCGACCAGGGCATTCGTAATGGATCGCTGACCCGTCGTGAAGCGGTACGCTTGCGTGGCGAGTTCCGCCAGGTCGTCCGCCTGGAGCAGCGCTACCGCCAGGGTGGCCTGTCGCAGTGGGAACGCCGCGACCTCGACCGCCGCTTCGACGCGCTGTCGCGCCAGGTCCGCTGGGAGCGCAACGATCGCCAGGATCGCCGCTACCGCTAAGGAAGCGCGGGGCCTCGCCGATAACGGCGGGGCCCTTCGCCGTCACTTCAGCGGCTTGCCCGAGTCCTTCCACTTATCCAGGATCTGGGACTCGTCGGCATAGCGCTCCTGCACCGCCCCGCTGGCGACATGCGGAGCCTGAACCTGTGCCACCGGCGTCGGCGCTGGCGTCGAGGATGCGCTCTGAGCGATCAGCGCCGCCGCTGCCGTTGCGATGGCGGGCGGGACGACGGTCGACGACGTGCTGGCCAGCACCAGCGGCGTCTCCGCCGGGACATGCGGGCCCGGCGTCGGTTCGCCGCCCAGATACGACTGGCGGAACGCGATCGGCGTGCCCCAATAGCCCTTCCACCGGTGGAACAGGTGGGCCCCGAACATGCCGGTCATCACCAGACTGCGGTTCCATGTCGGGGTGACGGCATAGGTATGGTAATGCGTCGCCAGCCCGACCGGCGCGAAGACATAGCCCGCAAGCGCCCGCGCCGCGACTCGCCGCGCGCGGTCCCAGGCGGAGCGCATCGGCGCCCGCGCCATCGCGCCATCGCAGGCGAAGCTGAATTGGCACCCCCGCCGCTCCGACCCCTGATAGACGACGCCGCACACGGTCGCGGGAAAGGTCGGATGGCGCACGCGGTTCAGGATGACCTGTGCGACCGCGGCCTGACCATTGTCGGGCTCGGTCGCGGCTTCGTAATAGATGGCAGTCGTCAGACACTGCAGGGCGCGCGCCTTGTCGAGTGTCGAACCGCGCAGCACGAAGGGCAGGGCCGGGCGGATCGAAGCATCGCCCTCGACCGTCGTGTCGGGCACCGGCGCGGCGGGCAAGGCGACGGTCCCCGTCGCGCCGGTGACCGGCAAGTCCTTCTGCTCCTCGGCATACAGCAGCGCGGCGCCGGGGAAATGATCTTGCGCATCGAATCCGACGGGGTGGGGCGACGGCATCGGGACAGTGTCGGGCTGCCCTTCGACCGTGCGCCCGGCATGCGCGGAAAATCCTGCACCGGCTAGCGAAACCGCCAGCGCAGCAAGCGCGCCGCGCCCCTGCGTCGAAAACCACCGTGCCATCACGGCGCTTCAGATAGCGTCGATCCGCCCGGATTTCGCCAGCGAATTTGGGCGTGTCCCGCGGTGAAACGCTACATGGTTAAGCTAAGAAACGGCCGTTCAGTCGTCCCGCTTGTCGCGGTTGGCGTAGAGCATCGCGGCAGCGACCGCGGCCGATCCGATGCCGACGCCCAGGCCGATCGCCTTCAGCGGCCAGTGCCCGTCCTTCGGCTTGACCTTCGCGATTGCCTTTTCGGTCCGCGCCTTGGCGTCCTTGGCTGCGGCGACGATCTCGTTGGTAGTGTCTTCGGCCACGCATACTCTCCCGGGAAACGTTATTTCTCGCCTCGATATGCAGCGCGAAAGCCATTGGCAAACGCCGCGAGCTCCTGCCGAGCGATCGCGGCGCGCAGGTCGGCCATCAACGCCTGGTAGAACCAAAGGTTGTGCTCGGTCATCAGCATCGCTCCCAGGATCTCCTGCGCGCGAACCAGATGGTGGATGTACGCCCGGCTCCACGTCCCGCACACCGGGCATTCGCATGCCGGGTCGAGCGGGCCGGTATCCTCGGCGAACTTCGCGTTGCGGATGTTGATTGGCCCGGTGCGCGTGAACGCCTGTCCAGTGCGGCCCGAGCGGGTGGGCAGGACGCAGTCGAACATGTCGATCCCGCGCTCGACCGCGCCGACGATGTCGTCGGGCTTGCCGACGCCCATCAGGTAGCGCGGCTTGTCGGCGGGCAGCTGGCCGGGCGCGAAGTCGAGACAGCCGAACATCGCCTCCTGCCCCTCGCCGACCGCGAGACCGCCGACCGCATAGCCGTCGAAACCGATATCGATCAGCGCGTCGGCCGACGCCTTCCGGAGCCCTTCGTCGAGCGCGCCCTGCTGGATGCCGAAGATCGCGTTATGGGCGGCGTGCTCTTCGGCGGCGAAGAAGGCGTCGCGGCTGCGGCGAGCCCAGCGCATCGACCGCTCCATTGCAGCGGCCTGGACCTCGCGGCTGCTGGTCGTCGGGACCAGCTCGTCGAACGCCATGGTGATGTTCGAGCCGAGCAGCCGCTGGATCTCGATCGAGCGTTCGGGGGACAGCATGTGGCGTGTGCCGTCGAGATGCGATTTGAACGCCACGCCCTCTTCGCTGCGCTTCGTCAGGTCGGCCAGGCTCATGACCTGATATCCGCCGCTGTCGGTGAGGATCGGCCGGTCCCACCCCATGAAGGCGTGCAATCCGCCCAGGCGCTGCATTCGCTCGGCGGTCGGGCGCAGCATCAGGTGATAGGTGTTGCCCAGAATGATGTCGGCGCCGGCCGCACGGACGTCGGCGGGCTTCACCGCCTTGACGGTGGCGGCGGTGCCCACCGGCATGAAGGCGGGCGTGCGGATCTCGCCGCGCACCATGCTGATGGCGCCGGTCCGCGCGCGACCGTCGGTCGCGGTGATAGTGAAGGTAAAACGGGACATGGGTGCCGTCCCTAGCGCGACGTCGCCGCTTGGCAACTAATGTGCGTGCACCGCGCAGCCGTCCTCGCCGATCTCGATCTGCACGGTTGCATGGCCGATCGCGAAATCGTGGTCGAGCCGGTGCTGCAGCTCGGTGAGGAACGCGTCGCCGGGGTGGCCGCCGGGCATGACGAGGTGCGCCGTCAGCGCGCTTTCGGTCGTCGACATCGGCCAGATGTGCAGGTCATGAACGCGCGCGACGCCGGGCAGGCCGCGCAGATACGCCAGCACCTTGGCCGGATCGATCCCCGGCGGCACCGCGAGCAGCGCCATTCCGAGCGAGTCGCGCAGCAGCCCCCAGCTGCTCCACAGGATGACCGCGACGATCACCAGACTGACCAGCGGATCGACCCACACCCAGCCGCTTGCCAAAATTACCAGCCCGGCGACCACGACGCCGGCCGACACCGCCGCATCGGCCGCCATGTGCAAATAGGCACCGCGAATGTTGATGTCGCCGTGCCGTCCGCGCGCGAAGAGCATGGCAGTGCCGAGGTTGATCGCGATTCCCGCCGCGGCGACCCAGACCATCGTCATGCCGTGGACCGGCGGCGGCGATCCCAGGCGCTGCACCGTTTCGAGCAGGATCGCGCCGACCGCCACCATCAGCAGCACCGCATTGGCGAGCGCGGCCAGGATCGACGAACTTTTCAGGCCATAGGTATAGCGTTCGGACGCAGGGCGCTTGGCGAGCGTTGCCGCGCCCCAGGCGATGAGCAGGCCCAGAACATCGGACAGATTGTGTCCGGCATCCGCCAGCAACGCCACCGAATCGGCCCAGATGCCGAACGCCGCCTCGACGACGACGAAGCCGAGGTTGAGCGCGGTGCCGATCGCAAAGGCGCGGCCGAAATCCGCTGGCGCGTGCGAATGGCTGTGCGCGTGCCCGTGTCCATGTTCGTGCCCATGTCCGTGATGGTGATGCCCGCCCATGGGGTGCGCTTAGCCGGTTTCGGGCAGGATATGCCAGCGATGGGACCCTGGCGCCTCAGCGTTCGGGCGGACGTCCGCCACTGCGCCGACCGCGCCGGTCACCATCGGGGCGGCCATAGGGACTGGTGCGAACGGTCAGCAGCTCGGCGCGGGTGACAGCGCCATCCTTATTCGCGTCGAATCGGACGAACAGCGCCTCGAACCGCGCGGCGAGTTCGTCGTAGGTCACCTTCTGGTCGCCGTTGCGATCGAGGTCGAATGGCGTCGGCACACCGTTGCGGTCGCCCAGCCATCGCTCCGCCCAATCCGAATACTGGATGTAACCGATCCCCGTATCGCCCTGCGCGCTCCACGGCGGATCGGCCGCGGTCGATTCGAGAATGGCCTGGCGCAGCTCCGACACCGTCGTGCGCCCGTCGTGATCGCGATCCGCGCCCGCAATGAACAGCGCGACCGGCTCTGCGACCACGGTCGCCGGGGCCGTGCGATAAGGATCGGGCCGGGGCGGGGCATCCTGCGCGCCAGCGAGCAACAGAAACGCGATAAGCATAGCGCGACACCTCAGACACCCGGGCGACACCACCCGGGCCTTTGTCTAATCGTGACGCGACGGCGTGAGAAGCGCTTGTGCGCGACCGTCCTTGCCAACGCAGCTGCGAAACGCGTTCGACGCGTCAGCTATCAGAAAGGGGGGAGGCTGGAGCGGGTGAGGGGAATCGAACCCCCGTCGTAAGCTTGGAAGGCTTCTGCTCTACCATTGAGCTACACCCGCTAGGCCGACAGGGCGCTTCGCACATCCGCAGCCGGCGGGTCAATGCGGAAAGGTGGGCGAAATCGCGACCGTCTTGCCTCGCAACGTTGAAAGCGACCTTGCCCCAAATTAGCCCAAAAAATCTGGATAGGGCTGCGGAAACGTCGCTGTGACGACGTCTTTACGAGAGTTAACCGGGATTTCGGGCGCGACGATGGGACCCCATCACGCCGGAAATCCGGTGGGGTCGAACTGAACATGCCGTCCGTACCGAAGCCTGAACGCCGATTGTTCCTTTCGGTTCACGACGTGGGGCCGCGATTTGAAACTCAGGTCGATCGCCTGCGCGACCTGCTCGGCGGGCACGCGCCGGAAGACCGTGTCGCGTTGCTGGTCGTGCCGAATCATTGGGGACAGGCGCCGCTGACCCGGGGGACGCCGTTTGCGACGAAGCTGCGCCGCTGGGCGGATGCCGGGGCGGAGCTGTTCGTCCACGGCTGGTTCCACCGCGACGACAGCGTCCACACTGGCCGCGCGGCGCAGCTGAAGGCGCGGCACATGACCGCGGGGGAGGGCGAGTTCCTGGGTCTGTCCTATAACGCGGCGCTCGGCCGCATGCGTGACGGCCGCCATCTGATCGAGGATATCGCCGGGCGGCCGGCGGCGGGCTTCATCGCCCCGGCCTGGCTGTATGGCGCTGGCGCCGACGCGGCGCTGGCCGATGCCGGTTTCCAGATCGCCGAGAACCACCGCCGGGTCTGGAATCCGGTGACCGGCCAGGTGCTGGCTCGCGATCCGGTGCTGACCTGGGCGAGCCGCAGCCGGGCACGCATCCTGTCCTCGCTCGCGGCCGCCCGCGTCCTGCCGCCGGTGCTCAATCGCCTGCCGACCGCGCGAATCGGCGTCCATCCCGGCGACACCAACGTGCCCGCGCTGATGCGCAGCATCGATCGCGCGGTCGGTCGGGTGCGCCGCACCCATGCGCCGGCGCGCTATGCCGACCTGCTGGCGGCCTGAGGACTCGCCGATGACCGAACTTGCCGCTCCTACCCCCATCGCCGCAGCCGCGCCGATCGCGCCTGCTGTCCTGGTCGATCCCGCCCCGCCGCTGAAGACGCGGTGGAACGGCTGGCTTGCCGCGCTCGGCCCTTTGCTGTCGCTCGGCGTGCTGGCGGCGGCCCTCTATCAGTTGCGCACGCTCGACATCGCGACCTTGTGGGCGATGATGCCGACCGGCGTGGGCTTCTGGCTGGCGTTCGCGCTCTGCTACGCGATCAGCCCGCTGTCGGAATGGGTGATCTTCCGCAAGCTGTGGACGCTACCGGCAAATGGCATCGTCCCGCTGTTCCGCAAGCTCGTCTGCAACGAACTGCTGCTCGGCTACCTGGGCGAGATGTATTTCTACAGCTGGGCGCGGCGCCATGCGCGAATCACGACCGCGCCGTTCGGGGCGATCAAGGACGTCTCGATCCTCAGCGCCATCGCCGGCAACGTCTTCACCCTGCTGCTCGTTATCATCGCGGCGCCGCTGTTCGCGCGGCTGAACGTCGGTATGGAAACCACGCACTTCGTGACGTCGGTTGTCGTCATCCTGGTGTCATCGCTGGTGATCTTCTTCTTCCGCGGCCGGCTGTTCAGCCTGCCCGGGCGCGATCTGGCGTTCGTCGCCGCGATCCATACGGTCCGCATCGTCGTCGCGATCGGCCTGTCGGCCTATCTGTGGCACGAGATCGTGCCGGCCGTGGCGCTCAGCTGGTGGCTGCTGCTCGGCACCATCCGCCAGATCCTGTCGCGTCTGCCGTTGATGCCGAACAAGGACGTCGTCTTCGCCGGCGTCGTCACGGTGCTGGTCGGCGCGCACGGGCCGATCGTCGATGCGATCGCGCTGGTCGCGGCGCTGTCGCTGGCGACGCATCTGATCGTCGGCGCGGTGCTGGGCGCGAGCGAAGTCGTCCGCGCGGTAGTGGACTGACGCGATGATCCGCATCGTCGACATCTGCGCCTTCTATACCCCCGCCGGCGGGGGTGTGCGCACCTATGTCGAACAGAAGCTGGCCGCGGCCCGGCCGGGTCGCGAGGAAGTCATCATCCTGGCCCCCGGCGAGCGCGATGCGACCGTCGCGCAAAGTGCAGCCGGACGCATCGTCACGATCGCGGCACCACGCTTCCCGCTCGACCGGCGTTACCGCTATTTCGCGGATGAGGCGGCGCTCCATCGGGCGCTCGATCGGCTGGCGCCCGACGTGGTCGAAGCATCGTCGCCCTGGTCTTCCGCGTCGATGGTCGCGCGCTGGCAGGGGCGTGCGCTGCGGTCGCTGGTGATGCACGCCGACCCGCTGTCGGCCTATGCCTATCGTTGGTTCGGCGGTGTCGCCCCGCGCGACGTTATCGATCGGGGGTTCGACTGGTTCTGGCGCCATCTGCGTCGGCTCGATGCCGACTTCGACATGGTCCTGAGCGCCAGCCACAGCCTGTCGCGCCGGCTGACCGCCGGCGGGCTGACCAAGGTGCGGACCAATCCGATGGGCGTGACGCCAGGTGTGTTTTCGCCGCAGCATCGCAACGCCGAGGTGCGCCGCCAGCTGCTCGCGAAATGCGGCTTGCCCGACGATGCGACGCTGCTGCTCGGGCTCGGCCGCCACGGGCCGGAGAAGCGCTGGCCGATGGTGATCGAGGCGGCGATCGCCGCCGGCAACAGCCATCCGGTGGGCTTGGTCATCTTCGGCGGCGGCCGCGACGAAGCGAAGGTCGCGCGTGCCGCGCGGTTCAGCCCGCACGTTTATCTCGCCGCGCCGGAACGGGACCGCACGCGGCTCGCCACCCTGCTTGCGAGCGGCGATGCGCTGGTTCACGGCTGTGAGTCCGAGACCTTCTGCATGGTCGCCGCCGAGGCGCAGGCGGCGGGCCTGCCGCTGATCCTGCCTGAGGAGGGCGGTGCCAGCGATCAGCTGCGAACGGCGTGCGATCAGGGCTATACAGCGCGGTCGGCGCGGTCGATGGCAGCGGCGATCGCGCGACGGATCGAGGCGGGCGACGCCGCCCTTCACGCCGCCGCCCGGCTGGCCGATCAAGCCCCGGCGATGGACACGCATTTCCGCCGCCTGTTCGACGATTATCGTGCGGCAATCACCCTTGGCGCCGACGCATCGTTGCGCGCAGCGGTAAATTTTTAACGCTTCCTAAGCCTGGCCACTGCGGATGGCGGCGTCTGGCATCGTCTATCTCCTGAAACGGGGGATATGGGGATGGGCTGGCCGCTGGTGCTTGTCGGCGTCGTGGGATGCGGACCTCTCGCGGTGCCGTGCGAGCCTCTGCCGCCGAAGCATCTCCCCCTGATCGAACGCCAGTTCGACTATGCTGCGACCATGCCGGCGGCGCTGCGCACCCGGACGACGGCGCTGAACACGCTGCAGCTTCAGGACCGTGTGACGATCCGGCGCAACCAGGCGGACGAACTCCACGTCAACGGCCCCGTAGACCTGACATTCAGTGCCGTGCGGATCGTCGGTGGTCCGGCGGGATCAGACAGTCTGTTGCGGTCCGACCGGTACACGATGCTGAGCCTGGGCGCTTCCGCCGCCATTGCGCTTGGCGCGCTTGAACTACGCGCGAATGTTGCCAACGCCTCGGTCCGGCGCAAGCGCGATATTCTTCCCACCGCCGAGCGGCGACTGTCGGCCGATATCACGTCCGCGGGGGTAGAGGCGTCGTACGACGGCGGGCTGGCGCTGGGCGTCGATTTCCTGCGAATCGGCACGTCGCGCGGACGCCGGCTGTTCGCCGGTCCGGACGTGATCAATGTCGGCGGAGTGACGGCTGGCCATGGTCTGCGACTGACGCTGGGCGACGATCAGGGAACGGAAGCCGGTCCGACGATGGGGTGGCGCGTGTCGCTGTCGTCGCTGCGTCGTCCGGTCGTCGATATGCGGACGGGCGCCGGCGAACAGGGCGACACCCAGGCCGAGGCGCGCTGGACGATCACCTTCCGCTGATTGCCGCTCGTCCGATCGGAAGATCGCTGTTCGCCGCAGCGCGCGGCGGCCATGCCGCGACGCGGTGGAACCCCAGCAGAACATAGGCCCAGCGCCGCACGCCGCGCGGACGACGGTCGCCCAGTGGTCGCGCGCGCCTGACCCTCACCACCCGTGCCGCCGCGCGCTCGACGAAGCCTTCGCCGAAGCGTCGCTCGAGCCAGAGGGTCGCAAGACCGAGCGCCAACCAACCTACGACATGCGCCGCCGCTGCCAGCGCGGCGTGCGCGGCGAAATGATCCTCGACGAAGGCCGCGGACTTCAGGTGCGCGACAATCAGGACGATGCCCAAACCGATGCCGATCGCACTCGACCGCCGCCGACCCGGGTGGCCGAGCGCGATACCGAAGAGCGGGATGATCAGACAGAACAGCGCCGAATCGATGCGCATCGCCAGGGCCGCCGTCGCCGCGGCGCGCGCGTCAGGCGCGCCGTCCCTAACGAGCGCCACCAGTCCGGCTGTGTCCCTGCGGTCGAGCGCCTGGCGAAAATCCTGGCCGACCATGCCGATCATCTCGGGCGAGCCGGAAAGGCGCAGGCTCGCGAACGACACGGTGCGCACCGGGCCGTCGGCAGGGCGCGTGACTGCCGTTCCGTCGCGCAGATCGATCGCGATCGTCCCGTCGCCGCTGCGCACGATCTTGGCGATTGGGGCGCTGAACACGGTATCGCTCTGCGTCACCATGACTTCGGCCAGAACCGGTCGGCGGCCCGGCGACCGGTCGACCCGCGTCACGAACAGCGTCGTATCGGGCGCGATGGCGACGGGTTCGCCGATCGGCAGCGGAATGCCGTGCGCGCCGGTGCGGATCGCGCCGTAAAGGGCATCGAGCGCGCGTTCGCCAGCGGGGCGGATCTCCATCCGCAATACCAGCTGCACGCCTCCGGCGATCGTCGCCACTACCAGTAGAGGAATCAACAGACGGCGACGCGACAGGCCGGCGCCGGCGAACACCTGCCATTCCCCATCCATTGCCAGCTTGCGAACGGTCAGGGCGACGCCCAGCAGCAAGGCGACCGGAATCGCGGCGCTCAGATGCTCGGGCACCAGCAACAGGCTCAGGCGTCCGAGCAGGGGTATCGCATTATTCGTCTGTTGCAGGTCGGTGGTCAGACGCTGGACATTCTCCAGCGACAGGATGGCGACGATCAACCCCGCGACCACCAGCATGCGTTCCGCGACCGCGCGCGCGAGCAAGCGACCTACGATGCCCGGCACCATCATCGGCGACCGCCCGGGGATGCCATCGCAATCGAAAACAACAGGCGCATGAGCGACGTCCGCGATTTATTCGTCTGTTCCGACATCATGACGCCGCCGACGTGCGCAACTCGCAGCGTTCGAGCAGGAAATTCAATGCAAGTCGCGACGGACGTAGACGAGCAGCGTGCGGCCCTCCCGCGGAAAGCGGCCGGCCGGGCGATAATCGCGGGCGATGGCGGCTGCGACCAGGGTTTGGCTGCGGACGTTCCACGGCGCGAGCGGATCGTCGAATGTGACGATCGCCGGCGGCCGGGTAGCGAGCACGCGCGCGACCTCCGCCGCCTCGTCGATGCCGACTGCCCCGCGCTCGGGCTCATAGGCCAGGGTGGAGGGAAAGGCGTAGGGGGTCGGCACGCAGGTCCGCGACAGCAGGTAAAGGGCCGAGTCGCCGGCGAAGACATAGGGGCAGCCGGCGTCGCGATGCGTGGCGAGGATGCCGGCGGCGCCATAGGCGGAGGCGCGCTCGTCGGTTTCGGTCACGATGTGGAAGATTGCGAGGATCACGGCTGCGCCGGCCATCGCCCACCGCGCAACGCCGCGTCGCCCCAGCGTCGGGGCGGCGAGCATGGCGGCGGGGACGAGCAGGGGCAGGGCGTAATGATCGAAGAAGGCGCCGATCATCGCGAAAGCGACGAGCGCAGCGGCGAGCCAGATCAGCGCCAGGCGCGTCGGCGTCGGCCCGGGCCGAGCGCGGGCCGTCGCGATCACGCAGCCGGCGAGCACCGACAGCTGCGCAGTGGTCCCCGCCAATCGCCCGACGATCTTCGCTGCCGGATAGCCGCGGCGCAGCGTCACGGACGTGAAATTGGCGAACCAGAATGCGTCGAAGACCGCTGGTCCCTTTGACCAGTACCAGGCGACGACGGCGAGCGTCGGCAGAGCGCCGAGCAGCATCCACAGCAACGCGGCGGTCGCGACGCCGATCGGTCGCGTGCCCGCGCGGTGAAGATACCAGAGGTGGGCGAGGCCGAAGACGGCGCCTTCGACGACCGGGGTATATTTCACCTGGATCGCCAGTCCCGCCAGCAGGCACGCCGCGGCACCGCTGGCAACGATCCCTCGGCGATCTCCCACCGCTGCCCGCCCGGGCAGGCCGAGAGTCAGAAGCCCGCCGGCGGCCATGAACAGGTTGTAGAAGACCGGCGACTGACCGCCGCGCCCGCTCAGGAACGACAGCCACACGATATAGACGATGCCGGCGGCCAGCGCGCCGAATGCGGATGCGCCCAACCGGCGCCCGCCAAGCGCGACCAGCCACGCGGTCAGCGCGGCGAAAAGGGTCGCGGTGACCTGATAGGCAATGATGCCGTCGCCGGGCAGCAATCGCATTCCGGCAAACAGCAGGAACAGGCCCGGCGGCTTGCGATCCCACAAATCGACATAGGGCACGGCGCCCCCCAGAAGCCGATCGCCGACGAGCAGATAATATTGCTCGTCGACATGGATGACCGGATTGCCAAAGTCATGTGCGCGCACGACGAACGCGATCGCCAGCAGCAGCGCCAGCGCGACGCCCGGGCGCCAGTTCGTCCGATCGATCCGTGATGGGAAACCCATGGCCATCCGTTAGTCGCGAGTTGGTTCCGCGTCATCTCAACTATTTTTGACGGATGGTGCGGATCGCCCTAACCGGAATCGTCTAATCACCAGCGGATGGCGGGAACGAGGTCGGCGGGGGTCCGTGGGGGGGCAGCCGAAGGATCGTCCGGGGCCGGCATTCGACGATCGATCCATCGCGCGGATGCTGAGGCCATGTATCTCGATATCGACCATCTTTCGTCGGCGCGCCGCGGTGCGACCGGACCGGCGATGGCGGCCGACTGGACGATCCTGCTGCCGTTCTTCAACGAACGCGATTATCTGGCAGCGACGATCGCCAGCCTGGCCGCGCAGACCGTCCGCTTTCGCCTGATCCTGATCGACAATGGATCGACCGACGGCAGCGCGCTGGTCGCGGAAGCCGCCGCGCTTGCGCATGGGCTCGACCACGTCGTGCTGATCGAACGTGTGCCGGGCAAGGTCGCGGCGTTGAAGGCGGGGCTCGCCTTCGCACGCACGCGCTGGACCGCGACCTGCGACGCCGACACGCTCTACCCGCCGACCTATCTGGCGGAGGCCGCGCGGCTGTTGTCCCGGCCCGGCTGCGTCGTAGCCGGCGCCTATTTCATCGCGCCCGGCGCCGGCGAAGTCGCCCGCGGCATCGAAGCGACGGCAATCACGCTGGCCGGCCGGTTGCTGCCGCGCCAGTGCCATGCTGGCGGCGCCGGACAGGCGTTCTGCACCGCCACTCTGCGCAGCGTCGGCGGCTTCGACCCCGAGCAGTGGAATTACGTGTTGGAGGATCATGAGGTGATCAACCGCACGATGGCGCGCGGATCGATGCTCTATTCGCGCGACTTCTGGTGTCGCCCATCGGCGCGGGACCGTGACCGCGAATCGATCCGGTGGACGTTCGTGGAGCGGCTGATGTATGTCCTCGCGGCGCCGTTTGCGGGCGACTGGTTCTTCCACGACTTCCTCGGGCCCCGTCTGCGGCAGCGCAAACTGGCCAGCCACCGCATCCGCGAGCGCCAGTTTCAGGTCGACGAAGGGCTTGGTTTTGCGACGCCTCATCCTGTGCTCTGACGATTTCGCCTTCTCGCGCGCGGTCAGCGAGACGATTGCCGGACTGGCACGCGACGGAAAGCTCAATGCGATCAGCTGCATGGCGGTGATGCCCGGCTGGGCGGAGGACAGTGCGCTGCTGCACGATCTGCCCGCGCATGTCGAAATCGGCCTGCACCTGACGCTGACCGAGGAACGGCCGCTGACTGCCATGCCAGGCTATGCGCCCGACGGCGTCCTGCCGACGATCAACGATGTGACGCAGCGCGCAGGGCGGGGCGATGTGCCGCTCGACGAAATCGCACGCGAGGTCACCGCACAGTTCGATGCGTTCATCGCCGCCATGGGCCGCCCACCGACCTTCGTCGACGGGCATCAGCACAGCCACGTCCTGCCCGGCATCCGCAAGATCGTCCTGGCGGAAACCGCCCGCCGTGCGCCCCAGGCCTGGCTGCGCGATTGTACCGACCGGCTGTCGGCAATGCTCGCGCGCCCGTTCTTCGGCAAGGCGATCGGCAGCGCCTATCACTCGCGCGGTTTCCGACGCGACGCGGCGAAGCTGGGACTGTCGACCAACGACAGTTTCGCCGGCCATTATGATTTCGCGCGCGATTATGGCGACATCCTGCCGCGCTTGTTGCGCAAGCCCGGTCGCCGTCACCTCGTGATGTGCCATCCCGGGGCAGGGGAGCGGCCCGGCGACACCATCGCCGCGGCCCGTCCGCGCGAAGCCGATGGCTTGCGTGCGACCGACATAACCGACATTGCTGGACGCGAAGGGCTGGCGTTTCCGGCCTGATCTCAAGGGTTCGGCGACAGCGTGGACGACGGCGGCCTGAAGGCCATCTTCCTGGAGCAGCAACCGATGCTGCGACGCCTGCTCGTCGCGCGGCTCGGCAATGCCGAGGACGCCGAGGATGCGTTGCAGGACATGTGGCTGCGGATCGACCAGCTGGCGCAACGCCCGATCGCCCAGCCCGCCGCCTTCCTCTACCGCGTCGCCGCCAACCTGGCGACCGACATGCGCATCGCCGCCGGGCGGCGTGCCGCACGCGATACGGCGTGGCTCGATGATCAGCCCGACGCAAATCAGATCCCGAATGCCGAGCGTGTGCTCGCCGCGCGCAGCGAATGGCAGGCGGTCGAAGCGGCGATAGCCGATATGCCCGACCGCATGGCGACCGCGCTCAGGATGTTCCGGATCGAGGATCAGTCGCAACGCGCGATCGCCGAACGATTGGGGATCAGCGTCAGCGGTGTCGAGAAGCTGCTGCAGCGGGCATACCGAAAACTTCACGATCACGTCGAACGCTGTGGTGAGGATCACGGCGAGCCACATCGTCTAGGCTAGGAAAGGGAAATCGACGCGTGACCGATGATGGCGCAGATCTGATGGACCGGGCGATTGCCTGGCACCTGCGCCTTGTCGACGCGGGTGTCGACGACTGGGCGGCGTTCGTCGACTGGCTGGAGGCGGACCCTGCCCATGCTGCTGCCTATGACCGGGTGGCGATGCGCGACCGCGTCGTGGCTGCAGAGCATTTCCCCCAGGCCGCATCACCGGCCGGGAACGACAATGATGCACCGCTGGCCGCGCCGCGGCACCGCTGGCGCTGGATCGCCGGTGGTTCGGCGATCGCCGCCGGCCTTGCCGCGGTCATGGTACCGCAGCTGCTGCCGCAAGCTACGGCGTACGAGGTCGCGACGGCAGCGGGGGAGCGTCGTGCACTGACCTTGCAGGACGGGACACGCGTCGAATTGAGCGGCGGGACGCGGCTGCGTCTCGACCCGGCGACGCCGCGGCTGGTGGCTCTGGAGCAGGGCGAGGCCCTTTTCACCGTCCGTCACGACGCCGCCCGACCCTTCGTGGTGACCGCCGCAGGCCGGACCGTGCAGGACGTCGGTACCGTGTTCAACGTTGCCAGCAGCGACGCGGCTCTGTCGGTCGAGGTCGCGGAGGGGTCGGTGGTCTACGAACCCGATGGCGCGGCGGTCATGCTGCACGCGGGCGACGGTGTGAGCGTCGATGCAAGCGCGAACACGGTACGCCGGACGAGGTTCGCGCCCGATACCGTCGGCGGCTGGCGTCACGGCGTGCTGACATTCAACGAACGCCCCCTGCGCGACGTCGCAGGCACGCTCAATCGTCTCTACGGCTTTCAGATCGAACTGTCGCCCGGCTTGTCCGGCCAGCCCTTTACCGGCATGGTCCGCTTTTCGGGAGCTGCCGATCGCGACGTACCGCATCTGGCGGAATTGATCGGGGCGACGTGGCGGCGTGACGAAGGGCGGTGGGTTCTGTCGGAAGGGACGACGCGGTAAGACCGCGGCGGCGCTGGCCGTCGTTGCCCTGACCCTGGCACTGACCCCGACGACGGTCGCGGCGCGCGAACGTCCAATATCGATCCCCGCCACGACGCTCGACGTCGCGCTGATGACATTGTCGCGCGATCTGGGCATCGACATCATCAGTACCGAACCCGGCCTGCGCCGGATCGCGACGCGCGGCGTGCGCGGCAGATTGTCTGCCCGCTCGGCACTTGACCGTCTGCTGGCGAATACGGGGTATCGCGCGGTCGCCGTGCACGCGGGCGCGTTTCGTATCGAGCGCGCGCCGGTGCGTCCGGTCGCTCTTCCACGCCGCATATCGCCGGCGCCGCCGCCGACGCCACTGCCGCCGGGCGACGTCGTCGTGACCGCCAGCAAGCGTGAAATCCCGCTGCTGCGCTATCCGGGCAGCGTGACCATCCTCGACGTCGATACGACGACGCCCGGGCGCCATGGCGGTACGCTGGCGGAGGCCTCGCGCGCGATCCCGATCCTGCAGAGCACGCAGCTCGGTCGGGGGCGCAACAAGCTGTTCATCCGCGGCATCGCCGACAGCAGCTTCAACGGTGCGACCCAGTCGCCGACCAGCATCTACCTCGACGACGTCCAGCTGAACTATTCGGGCAACGACCCGGGACTGCGTCTGTACGACATGCAGAGCGTCGAGGTGCTGGAGGGACCGCAGGGCACGCTCTACGGTTCGGGGGCGATCGGCGGCGTCATTCGGCTGACCTCGACCCCGGTCGACCTGCGCCGAAGCGCGGCGGCGATGGAGGGTGGGCTGACTGCGACGACCGGCGGTGCGCTCGGCGGGGACGTCGCGGTCATGCTCAACCAGCCGATCGTCGACGGCAGGCTGGGTGTCCGCGCGGTTGCCTATAGTGCGCGCAGCGGCGGCTATATCGACGATCTCCGGCGCGGGCTGACCGATGTGAACGTCGATACGACACGCGGCGGGCGGCTGAACCTCAGCCTGCGGACGGCGAACGATTGGCAGGTCGAAGCGAGTGGTGCCGCGCAGTGGATCGACAGCCGCGATGGTCAGTATGCGGAAGCAAACGCCGGGCCGCTCGCCCGTCGCTCGACCATCGCGCAGCCGTTCGACAACCAGCTCCTGTTCGGTCGCTTCACCACCTCCCGCAGCTGGGGCAGCGGATTGCACCTGCTGATCGCGACCGGTCTTGTCAGCTATCGTTCGGACGAGCAGTTCGACGCGACGCTATTGCCGACCACGCCGGTTATCTACCGATCGAACCATCGCAAGCGCCTGATCAGTCACGAAACGCGTCTGTCACGTTCGCTTCCGGGGGGGCATTCCTGGGTGCTCGGTCTGACTCTGGTCGACGACCGCGATGTGCTGGCGCGATCGGTGGCGACGCCGGGGGGCGAGCGGACGATCATCGGCGTGACGAATGTCACCAGGTCGGCATCGTTGTTCGGCGAGTCCACCGTGGCGGTTACCCCCAGTCTCGCAATCACCGTGGGCGCACGTGGGACGACCGGGCGCACCGATGGTTCGCCGTCCAACACCCCCACGAGCGGCAGCTTCGTGCGGGGGCGGTCGACCGGGCGTGTCGATCCGACCCTTGCGGCATCCTGGCAACTCGCATCGCGGCTTGCCGCGTTTGGTCGGTTCCAGACCGGCTATCGCACCGGCGGCCTGTCGGTAGCGCCCGGAATCGGCCGGGTGGCCGATTTCCGTTCGGACTCGATCACCGTCGGGGAGATGGGGCTGCGGCGGACCTCGACCGGGGCGACCGGCCTCGCGCTTTCGGCCAGCCTGTCACTTGCGCACTGGAGCAATATCCAGGCCGATCTGATCAGTCGTCGGGGCCAGCCCTACACCGACAATATCGGGGACGCGCGAATCACGGCGTACGAGGCATCCGCCGACTGGCGGCCGATCGCGGGCCTGCGCGCGCAGGGGGCGGTATTGATCACCGACAACCGCGTTTCGGGGCCGATCGCCGATCTCTCGGTTCGCAACAATCGCCGCCTGCCGGAAACGCCGCCCTTTGCCGCGCACGGGGCGCTCTCCTACGAATGGAGCGCCGGCGATGTTACGCCGCGTATCTCTGCCGGAGTTGATCACGTCGGCCGATCGGTGCTGGGAACGGGCGACCTCTACGACATCAGTCAGGGGCGGTTCACCGTCTTCGGCCTGGCCGGGACGATGCGGCGCGGACCGGTCGAGCTGTCGGTCGATATCGACAATCTCACTAATATCCGCGCCAACCGCTTCGCCTTCGGCAACCCGTTCTCCTTCGCCCTGCGCGAACAGACGACGCCGCTGCGTCCGCGCAATATCCGCGTCGGCGCCGCCTATCGCTGGTAACGGATCGCGTCGAAGTCGCTGGCCGCGTGACGCTCGCGCAGGAAGGTGCCGGGCTCGCCGGTCGCCTTCAGCACCACCCGGCCGCGCTGTACGGCATCCCGTGCCCCGACCCGCTCGTACCAGCGCCGAAGATTCGGATATTCGTCGAGCCCGAGGAAGGTTGCGGCGTTGTAGATGCCGTCGAACAGCCCGCCGTACCAGGGGAAGATCGCCATGTCGGCGATACTGTACGCGTCGCCGGCGATGTACGGCCGGTCCGCCAGGTGTGTGTCGAGCACATGCAGCTGGCGCTTCGCCTCCATCGCATAGCGGTCGATCGCATATTGGATCTTGAACGGCGCATAGGCATAGAAATGCCCGAACCCGCCGCCCAGGAACGGTGCCGAGCCCATCTGCCACATCAGCCAGTTCATGACCTCCGACCGGTCCCGCGTTTCGCTAGGCAGGAAGGCGCCGAACTTCTCGGCGAGATAGACGAGGATCGATCCGCTTTCGAACAGGCGGATCTCGGGATCGACCGAACGGTCAACCAGCGCCGGGATTTTCGAATTGGGGTTCACAGCAACGAAGCCGCTGCCGAACTGGTCGCCCGCGCCGATGTCGACCAGCCACGCGTCATATTCGGCGCCCGCGTGCCCCGCCGCCAGCAGCTCCTCGAGCAGGATGGTAACCTTCTGCCCATTGGGCGTGGCTAGCGAATAGAGCTGCAGCGGGTGCGTTCCGACCGGCAGCCTATGGTCGTGGGTCGCACCTGAGACCGGGCGGTTGATGTTGGCGAACTTGCCGCCGTTACCCGGCTCCCATGTCCAGACCTCGGGCGGGACATAGCCGGCGGGCTGGTTCTTCGCGCTGCTGTCGTCGTCGGCCATCGTTCGTCTCCGCTGTCGGTGGCCGCCATATCGGAACGATATCGCGTGGCTGCAACATCGTCGACGGCAGCCCGTCAGCGGGCGGGCATCAGACCCCGTCGGTGCGCCGGATCACCAGGCCGACCGCTGCGATCCGATCGACATTTTCATAGCCCGGCTGGTCCAGGTCCTCGCTGAAGATGTCCGGGTCGAGCTCGACATATTCGAGGTCGAAGCCGATTGCCGGCAACCGGTCGCGCAAACCCGTGAGCAGAACGTCGCGACCGTCGACGATCGACACACCCGTGTGGAGGATCAGCCGGCCGCCCGGATTGAGCATGGTGATAGCCTGCAACGCCCAGTCGAGCGACAGCTGCACACCGTACAGGCCGCCGCCATCACGATAGGTCCGGTGTCCCGCGTCGATCATGAACGGCGGGTGGGTCACGATCAGGTCGAACGCCGATCCGACCTGTCCGAGCTCCCGCGCTGCGATCAATTCGTGGCGAAGACCGGCATGGGCGGCGTTGATTCCGGCGAGAAACAGCGCTTTGGGATTGATATCGGCCAACGTCAGCAGCGGATCGCGCGTCAGCTGCGCTGCCGTGATTCCGCCGACACCGGCGCCTGCGCCGTAGTCGAGAATCGTTCGGGCGTCGCCCCGCAGCCGCGCCGCGATCCATAGTGCAAAGCGGTGACTGTCGGGTCCGAGAAAGACGGCATCCTGCGCCGTCGTGGGATAGGCGGAGTGTAGAAACAATCGTCCAGATACGCGCGAGGCGCGCAGCGTCGCCTTCAGGCGCCCATCCGCTTGCTCGTCGAGCGCCCCGGCCGCGTCGAGCGCTGCGTACAATGCGTCATCGATCAGATCGCGCTCGAACGGCAGGCTCCACCCCAGCACATCGCGAACCGAGTCCGCGGTCTGCCTGTGTGGGCGGCCGACCACCCGTGCATGAGTCGCGGGGGTGGCCGATGTGAAAGTATAACCGCGCGCATCGAGCAGCGACAACACGGCGGCCAGGGCGGGGCGACGGCGTTCGTCGAACCATAGCTCGGTTCTTGTGTGGCTCGCTGGCTCGACATTGTTCACCTGGGTTAACATATTGTTCTCAAAGGCTTTTGTGTCGATCATATATCGCCAAAGGTCGTCGCGGTTCCGTTCGGTTGACGTGGTTTAGCCATTTTGCGGAAAGCGGCTCCGGCTTCGGCCTACGTTCCAAAACGCTCGTCTTCCGGTGGAATTGCGCGGTTTTGGGGGAGTGCGCTTGTACGGGGACGACATATGTGCGTAATCCCGGTCATGCCTGATGATCGGTCGAGTGACGTTCCAGACCTGCCCCGTCCGCTGGCCGAATATCTTAAAGAGTCCCGCGTCGCGCTGGCTGTCGCCTCGGCGGAGGGCGACAATCCGCTGGTGTTCGTCAATCCCGCCTTTTCCAGACTGACGGGCTATACGCCGGCGGACGTCGTCGGCCGCAATTGCCGGCTGCTCCAGCGCGATGCACCGAATGTGGAGGCGCGCGCGCGCATCCATGAATTTCTGTCGCGCGAACGTCAGCCCAACGTCCGCACGCCGATCGTCAACTTCCGCAAGGACGGCACGCCGTTCGTCAATCTGCTCTACATGTCGCGGCTGACGAGTGCGGATCGCAAGGCCCGCTACATCTTCGCGTCGCAATTCGATATCAGCCGGTCGCAGCCGGACAAGCTCGCCGATTATGATGTCGACCTCGGCACGACGCTCGGCAGTCTGGAGCCGATCGCGGGCGATGCTGGGATCGTCGTCGAAGGAACGCTGCTCACCATCGCCAACAGCGCCGCGACGATCGCCCAGGCGAAGATGATGCTCGCCGAACTCGAAGCGGCCGCCGATGGCTGACGCCGACCTGGGGCAGGGCGCGCCCGTTCCCGTCGTTGGCATCGGCGCATCGGCCGGCGGGCTGGAAGCGTTGCGCGAGATGCTGGCGCCGGCCCGCGTGCCGACCGGGCTGGCGTTCGTCGTCGTCCAGCACCTCGACCCCAACCACGAAAGCATGCTGGCGCAGTTGCTCGACCGCAACACGACGCTGGAAGTGCTGCAGAGTGCCGGCGGTGAGCGGATCGCGCCCGACACCGTTTATATCATCCCGCCCGGCCGCGGCCTGGCCATTCGTCAGGGCGTGCTGGAGCTGACGGATTTCGCCCAGCCGCGCGGGCTCCGGCGACCGATCGACGATTTCTTCATCTCGCTTGCCGGCGACCAACAGTCGAATGCCGCGTGTGTCATTCTGTCGGGCACCGGCGCGGACGGCACGACGGGGCTGCGCGCGATCAAGGAGAACGGCGGCGTTTGCGTCGTCCAGCAACCCGAAAGCGCGCGCTACGACGGCATGCCGCTGTCTGCGGTCGGCACTGGGCTCATCGATTTCATCAAGCCGCCGCGTGACATCCTGCACTGCATCCAGGTCTTTTTCGATCGTCGTCGCGGTGGCGGGGCGACGGAGGCCGAAGCGGGCGTGGTTGCCGACCATGTCGACGAGATGTGCCGCGTGCTGCGGACCGCGATCGGCCATGATTTTTCGGGCTACAAGCGCTCCACGCTGGTGCGTCGAGTCGAACGGCGGATGCATGTGCTCGGCATTGCCACCGGTCAGGCGTATCTCAACCGCATCCGCAACGACGCCGATGAATGCGAGGCGCTGTTTCGCGACCTGCTGATCAACGTCACCCGTTTCTTCCGCGACCCGCCTGCTTTCGAGGCGCTGCGCACGACGGTGATCAAGCCGCTGCTCGAGGAGCGCGCCGCCGACGAGGACCTGCGCGTCTGGATCCCCGGCTGCTCGAGCGGCGAAGAAGCCTATACGATCGCGATGCTGTTCGCAGAGGCTGCGCGTGAATCGGGCGCGCCGCTTGCGGTGCAGATCTTTGCGACCGACATCGACGAACAGATGCTTCAGATCGCGCGCGAGGGGGTCTATCCCGCAGCCGCACTTGCCGACCTGCCGCCCGCAATGCGCGAGCGCTACACCGTGCCGCACGCCGATCGCTTCACCATCGCGGGGCCGATCCGCGACATGATCCGCTTTTCGAACCACAGCCTGGTCAAGGACCCGCCGTTTTCGCGGATCGACCTGGTGTCGTGTCGCAACCTGCTGATCTATTTCGACGATCGCCTGCAGCAGTCGGTGCTGCCACTGCTTCATTATGCGCTGAAGCCCGGCGGCTATCTGTTCCTGGGCCCATCGGAAAGCGTCGGGCGGTTCGAGCATCTGTTTATCGCCATCGATCAGCCAGCGCGGCTGTTCGAACGGGCGCCGGGTGCGCCGGCCTATCCGATAGACTTGCCCGGCAGCACCCGTCAGCGCATGCCAAGGCGTGAGCGGGAGGGGCGCGGCGACGGCTCCGCCATGGCGAACGAATCGGTAGCGATCCGCCGGATGGTCGAGCGCTATGCCCCGCCCAGCCTGATCGTCGACCAGGACGGCGGAATCATATCGGCCTATGGCAAGCTCGGCCGCTATTTCGAGTTTCCCGTCACGCGCACCGGTGGCAGCAGTGCCGTCAACCTCGCGCGCGCGGGGCTGCGTAACGTCATCGGCCCGTTGTTGCGTCAGGCGCGTGACGAGAAGCGCCGGGTCATCGCCCGCGATGTGGAGGTCGAAACCGACTTCGGTATTCAGCCCGTCGAGGTGATCTGCGATCCGCTGGGCGACGGCACGTTGCTGTTCGTCCTGCGCGATACCGGCCCGTTCCGCCCTTCGGACGAAGTCGAACTGGACGATCTGGCGGCCGGCGGCGACCATCTGGAGGCGCTGGAGGACGAGCTGCGGCTGACGCGCCACCGCCTGCGCTCGGCGATCGAGGAACTGGAGACGGCGAACGAGGAGCTGAAGAGCTCCAACGAAGAAATGATGTCGATGAACGAGGAGCTCCAGTCGACCAACGAGGAGCTGTCCACGGTCAACGACGAGCTGAAGAGCAAGGTCGACCAGCTGACCGTCGCCAATTCCGATCTGCGCAATTTCTACGAATCGACCGACCTTGCCGTCGTCGTGCTCGATTCCGACTTGAAGGTGCGCAGCTACACCGATGCCGCGACCCGGATCTTCCCGCTGAAGCCCGCCGATCGCGGTCGGCCGTTGACCGACGTGTCAAGCCGGCTGGTCGGGTCCGAGCATCTGGAGGATGCCCGCGCTGTCGCCGCCGGTGCGCCGCCGGCGCAACGACGCGTAGCGACCCTGGATGGCGAGCATGTCTATTCGATGCGCGTGTTGCCGTACCGCACGCAGACGGGCGACACGAGCGGTGCGACGCTGGTCCTGACCGACATCACCGATGCCCTGTCGATGGAACGGTTGCTGGCGTCCGAGCGCGAGCGGCTCGACCTGGCGATCAAGGCGGCCGGGATCGGCGTGTGGGAATATTGTCCGGATACGGGCGAAACGGTGCTCGATGGTGTCGAACAGCGGATGTTCGAGGTGTCCGAGGCCGATTCGACCGCAATCGCACCGTTGCTCGATCGCGTGGTCGACGAGGATCGGGCGGGCGTCGAGGCGGCCCTCCGCCGCGCGGTGCGGGAGGACGGCGACTACGAAGCCACCTTCCGCGTGGCCCGCGACGGTGGAGAGGTCCGGTGGATCAAGGGCTTCGGCCGCGTCATCGCCGGCAGCGTGCCGGCGCGGCTGGTCGGCGTGTCGATCGACGTGACGCCCGAATATACGCTTGCCCAGACGCGCGACCTGATGCTGCGCGAGATGAATCACCGGGTGAAGAACCTGTTCGCGGTCATTGCCGGCATGATCGTGCTGGCCGCGCGCAATCACGACGACGTTCAGGCGTTTTCGGCCGATGTCCGGGATCGCATCGCCTCGCTCGGCCGCGCGCATTCGCTGGCCTCCCCCGCGGGCCAGCCCGAGGCGATCGGGCTCTACGAGATCGTCGAGGCGACGCTCGCCCCCTATCGGGAGCACGCCGCGATCGACATCGACGGGCCCAACGTCGCGCTCGATCGCACCTGCCTGTCGCCGCTCGCGCTGATTTTTCACGAATGGGCGACGAACTCCGTCAAATATGGTGCGTTGGGCAGCGACGGGGCGTGCCGGCTGTCGGTCCGGTGGTGCGTCGGCGACGATGCGCTGACGCTTGCCTGGAGCGAGGAGCAAGGCTTGGTGGACGAGGGACGGACGGATGGACAGGGGTTCGGGACGGTGCTGGTCGATACCAGCGTCCGCCAGCTGCGCGGCACGATGACGCGAACGACCGATGACGGTGTCTACCGGCTTGAGATGACGTTGCCGAAGAGCATCCTCGCCGATGGCTGAAACGGTTTTGCTCGTTGAGGACGAGTTGCTGATCGCGCTCGACCTGCAGGCGACGATCGAGGATGCGGGCTTCGCGGTCGAGGGACCGTGCATGACCGTGGTCGAGGCGCAGGAAGCGATCGATCGCTGCGGCGATGTGCTCGTCGCGGCGCTGCTCGATGTCCGGCTGGCGGACGGCAATGTTTTTCCCGCCGCCGATCGGCTGTATGCGGATGGCGTGCCGATCATTTTCCATTCGGGCCACGCCGACACGACCGATTTGCGCGAACGCTATCCCACTGCGACGATCTGCCCGAAGCCGAGCGCGCCGGCGTCACTGGCGGCGGCGCTGCGGAACACTGCGTGGCGCGACGATGCCGGCGACGAAGCGATTCGCGCGACAGGGTAGAGAATGATCCTGCGCTCTGGCGTCGGCCGGAGCCGTCGCCATCGCAGGCTTTGGGCCGCCGATGCTCCGTCCTTCGGCGGCACAGGGTTTCGCGCCGTCTCCGTACGCACCGGAACTCACAGGCCCGTCCCGCGCTATCCCGCCCATGCAACAGGATGACGAGGATCAACCGGCGCGCCACCGCGCGGTACCGAGCGGGCGGGTCGCGCGGCTGGGGGCGTTCGGGCGGCTGGCGGGCGGTGTCGCCGGCGGCATGATCGCAGAAGGCGCGCGGCGGCTGGCGGCCGGAGAGCGGCCGAAAATGGGCGACCTCGTCCTGACGCCGGGCAATGCAAAGCGCGTGGCCGACCAGTTGTCGCATCTGCGCGGCGCGGCGATGAAGCTCGGCCAGATGATCTCGATGGACGCGGGCGACGTGCTGCCCGCCGAGCTCCAGTCGATTCTCGCGCGGCTGCGCAACCAGGCGTATCGCATGCCGCCCGCGCAGCTCGACCGCGTCCTGCGGCAGGAATGGGGTGCCGATTGGCGGCGGAAATTCCGCCATTTCGAGGCGTCGCCGATGGCCGCCGCGTCGATCGGCCAGGTCCATCGGGCAACCTTGCCCGACGGACGGGTGCTCGCGATCAAGGTGCAATATCCGGGTGTCGCCGAAAGCATCGACGCCGATGTCGACAACGTCGCGACGTTGCTGCGCGTTTCGGGCGTGCTGCCGTCATCGATCGACTTGAAACCGCTGCTGACCGAAGCGAAGCGCCAACTGGCCGAAGAAGCCGACTATGTCCGCGAGGGTGAGCAGATGCGGCTCTATGGTGAGCGGCTGGCGGGGGATCGACGCTATGTCGTCCCCACGCTCGAGCCGACGCTGACCACGCGGCGCGTGCTGGCGATGGACTTTGTGGAGGGGCGGCCGATCGAGGCGCTGGGCGATGCGCCGCAGGATGCCCGCGACCGGGCGATGACCGCGCTGGTCGTGCTCGTGCTGCGCGAATTGTTCAAATTCGGCGTGATGCAAACCGACCCGAACTTCGCCAATTACCGATGGCAGCCGGAAACGGATGCACTGGTCCTGCTCGATTTCGGCGCAACCCGCGATGTGCCGGCTGAGACGGCGGACGCCTATCGCCGGTTGATCCATGCCGGCCTGTCGCGCGACCGCGACGCGATCCGCGACATTGCGGTGGAGACGGGGTTCGTCGGCGCCGAGGCGGCGGCCGCGCATCGCCCGGCGCTCGACCGGATGATCGCGGCGATCGACGCAGCGCTCAATCGTGACGGCCCCTTCGACTTCGGCGACCGCGCCTTCGTGCCGGTGGTGCGCGAGGAAGCCAAGGCGATGATTGCCGACCGCGCGACCTGGCATGTCCCGGACGTCGAGACACTGTTCGTGCAGCGCAAGGTCAGCGGGACGGCATTGCTTGCGGCACGGTTGAAGGCACGAGTCGACGTGCGCGGGCTGGCGGCCGTGGCGGTTTCCAAATAGCCACCCACGCTCCCATTCCCCGGCGAAGGCCGCGGCCCAGGCTGGCAAACGTCTGAAGCGCGCGTCGCGCTAATCTCAAAATGCGCCGATGCTGGACCCCGGCCTGCGCCGGGGAACAGTCCTACGGAGCGATACGCTCGCCATCCCACGCGAAGATCCCCCCGCTGTCCGCGGGCGTCAGCCCGTCGAGCACTGCCAGCAACCGCTCCGCCGAATAGTCTGGCGTGAAGAGCTTCCCTTCCGCGACATTGCCCTGGAACGGCGCGCTCAGGCCGGTATCGACGGTCCCCGGATGCAGCGCGACGCACACCGCCTGCTTGCGGGCCCGGCCGATCTCGATCGCCGCACATTTTACGATCTGGTTCAGCGCAGCCTTTGCGGCGCGATAGCCGTACCAGCCGCCCAGCCGGTTGTCGGAAATGCTGCCGACCCGCGCCGACAGACAGGCGATCGTCGCGGGCGCGTCCTTTGCCAGTAGCGGCGTGAAATGGCGCAGGACCAGGGCGGGCCTGCCGTATTGACCTGATACTGCCGCAGCAGCCAGTCCATATCCAGCTCGCGCAGACTGCGCTCTGGCCAGTGATCGCCATCATGAAGCAGGCCAGTCGCAACGATGACCAGAGACAGCGGCCCGCCGATCCGCTCGGCCGCAGCGGCGATACTCGCCGGATCGCTCAGGTCGATCGTGCCCGCCGACCGCGACAGGGCGTGGACGGTGCCGTAGCGCCCCGATTGCTCCACGCGCCGCACCAGCGCGCCGCCGATCCCGCCGCTCGCCCCGATCACCACCGCGTCGCCCATCTGTTCTCCCTCACGGAACCGCGGGCGGCTTCCCGAGATTCGCTATCATGCATCAGGACGCTTCAGTCGCCCACCGGGTCCATTCCGCGTGACAACGCTCATCCCCGTGCTCGGCGACCAGCTGTCGCCCGGCGTAGCCAGCTTGCGCGACATCGACCCCGCCGGCGCCGTCGTGCTGATGATGGAGGTGTGGGACGAGGCGACCTATGTCCGTCACCACAAGAAGAAGATCGCGCTGATCTTCTCGGCGATGCGCCATTTCGCCGACGACCTGCGCGCCGCCGGCTGGACGGTCGACTATGTCACGCTCGATGCGCGCGGCAATACGCAGAGCTTCACCGGCGAAGTCGTCCGCGCCGCAAAGCGCCATAAGGCGACAGCGATCCGCGTCGTCGAAGGTGCCGAATATCGCGTTCGGCAGATGCAGGATGAATGGACCGACCGCACCGGACTGCCGGTCGATATTCTGATCGACGACCGCTTCGTCTGTCCGCTCAGCGACTTCTACACCTGGGCCCAAGGCCGGCGCGAGCATCGGATGGAATATTTCTACCGGGACATGCGCCGCCGCACCGGGCTGTTGATGGCCGCGGACGGCAAGCCCGAGGGCGGGCAGTGGAACTTCGACAAGGACAATCGCGCGACGCCGCCGCGCGGGCTCAACTACCCCGCCCCGCCGCGCTTTGCGCCCGATGCGATCACCAGGGAGGTGCTGGCGTTGGTAGCCGGGCGTTTCGCCGGCCACTTCGGCGACCTGGAGCCGTTCGGACTACCGGTGACGCGCAAACAGGCGCTCGAATCGCTCGAACATTTCATTGCGACCGCGCTGCACGACTTCGGGCAATATCAGGACGCGATGGTGGCGGGGCAGGACTATCTCTACCATTCCAGCCTGTCGCTGTGCCTGAACCTGGGGCTGCTCGATCCGGTCGAGGTCTGCAAGGCGGCGGAGGATGCCTATGCCCGCGGCGACGCGCCGATCAATTCGGTCGAGGGTTTCATCCGCCAGATTATCGGGTGGCGGGAGTATATCCGCGGCATGTATTGGTGGGACATGCCGAAGTTCGCGGAGCGCAATGCGCTGAACGCGACCCGGTCGCTGCCCGACTTCTACTGGACTGGCGAGACGGACATGCGGTGTCTCAGCGAAAGCGTCGGCCAGACGAAGCGCGAGGCCTATGCCCATCATATCCAGCGATTGATGGTGCTTGGCAATTTCGCCCTGATCGCCGGCGTCGATCCGGCGCAAGTGTCCGACTGGTTCCTGGTGGTCTATTTCGATGCGTACGAATGGGTCGAGCTGCCCAATGTCGTCGGCATGAGCCAGTTCGCCGACGGCGGCATGATCGCGTCCAAGCCCTATGCGTCGAGCGGCGCGTACATCGACCGCATGTCCGATTATTGCGGGAAATGCCGATATGATGTGAAGCAGAAGACCGGGCCGGATGCCTGCCCGTTCAATGCGCTTTATTGGCACTTCCTCGCGCGGCACGAAAAGCGTTTCGCAGCTAATATGCGGATGTCGAACATGTATGCGACGTGGCGGCGGATGTCGGAGGAGAAACGGGCGGAATATCTGGCGAGCGCGGAGGCGTTTCTCGCGACGCTGGAGCCAGCGGGGAAGGGATGGGCGCGGGCAGGGGACGCGGCCTGATTGTCTCTGCCGTCATCCGATAGCCCTCCATGTTCGTCATCCCCACGGAGGCGGGGATGACGAACATGGACCGATGTTGTTCAGCCGCGAGACACAGAAACCATGCTACCGGAGTTGCGTGGGGCGGATCATCCGAACATTTCTTGCAGCGCTGGCCCTCACCGCCGCTCTGCCGGCAGTCGCCCAGAGCATCCAGACCCCCGACGCCGCCATCGCTCAGGACGCCGCCGCCGTCGCCGAGCGCCTGGGCATCCCCACGGACCAGGCCGCCCGCCAGCTCCGCCTGCAGGAAGCCAGCGTCTCCGTCACCGACGCGATCGCTGCCGAATTCTCGAACCGCCTTGCCGGCATTGCGATCGATCACCGCCCGGCCTTCCGCATCCTCGTTCGTCTGACCGGCGAAGCACCTGTGCCCGACCGGACCGTCTCCATCGCCGGCACGGCGGTCCCCGTCCAGTTCATTCCGGGCTCGACCGTCGGCCTGACGGGCATGGTCCAGGCGATCACTGCGCATCAGGCAGCGATCCGTGCCAGCTTGCTCGCCCCGCCGGGACTGGGCGTCGATCAGCGCAGTGGCGAGCTGGTCGCGGTCGTCTCCACGCGCGACGTCGAACGTGAAGGTGCGCAAGGCTTGCGCGACCGCATTGCCACCCTGACCCGCGTACCCGTGCGGTTGCGCGTGCTTGACCAGCCGGCGCTTGACCTGGGCGGGATCGTCGGCGGTGCGCGGATGGTCGGCAGCAAGCCGGGCGACGCCCGCCGCTACGTCTGCACCGCTGGCTTCGCGGTGACCGACGGCGCGCGATACGCGCTCGCGACGGCAGCGCACTGCCCCGATGAGTTGGTCACGCGTGACACGAACGGAGCCGACGTCACGCTGCCGTTCCTGGGTCAATGGGGCTGGGGCAACCAGGACGTGCAGGTCAATCTCGCGCCCGGACCGCTCGCCCCGCTATTCTACGCCGACACCGCCAAGACCGTCGTGCGCCCCGTCGCCGCCGCCCGCGGTCGCGCCACGATGCGCGCCGGCGATATCCTCTGCCACCGCGGTGAGCGAACCGGCTACAGCTGCTCCCAGGTCGAATTGACCGACTTTGCGCCTGCGGGCGACCTGTGCGGCGGGGCATGCCTTCCGACCTGGACGACGGTGGCCGGCCCGGTGTGCAAGAGCGGCGACAGCGGCAGCCCTGTCTTTGTCGGCACCACCGCGGTCGGCATATTGAAAGGCGGCAGCTATCGCCGTGACGGCAGCTGTGGCTTCTACTTCTTCATGTCGACCGATTTTCTGCCGACGGGCTGGCAGTTGGTGACGGACCGATCAGTTTCTCTTTACAACTGAAATTGACCGTCCCATCTTCGCCGCCTGTTCAAGGAGGATGTGATGGCTTTCACCGGACGCGAGCTGCGATCGACGATCGATCAGGACGGTATTCTGACGTTGTCGCTGGAGACGGTGGAGGTCGGCGACCCGGCCGACGATGAAATCGTCGTCAAGGTAGAGGCGGCGCCGATCAACCCCAGCGATCTGGTCTTGTTGCTCGGACCAGCGGACGTCTCGACGCTCGAACAGGCGGGGGACAGGTTGCGTTTCAAGGTCGCGCAGAACCGCTTGGGCGGCGTGAAGGGGCGGCTCGGCCAGTCGCTTGCGGTCGGTAACGAAGGCGCCGGCACCGTCGTCGCTGCAGGCGCGGCGGCGAAGGCGCTGGAGGGCAAGCGTGTCGGCATGATCGGCGGCGCGATGTATGCCGACTACCGCAAACTCAAGGCGCGCGACGTCGTACCCCTGCCTGACGGCGCGTCCGCTGCCGAGGGTGCATCGATGTTCGTCAACCCGCTGACCGCGCTCGGCTTCGTCGAAACCGCGAAGATGGAGGGGCACAAGGCGATCGTCCACACCGCCGCCGCCTCGAATCTGGGCCAGATGCTTCAGAAAATCTGCCTCGCCGACGATATTCCGCTGGTGAACATCGTCCGCTCGGACGAGCAGGTCGCGATCCTGCGCGGAATCGGTGCCCGCCATGTGGTGAACAGCAAGGACGCCGATTTCCCCGCCCAGTTGCTCGCCGCCATCGAAGACACCGGCGCGACCATCGCCTTCGATGCGATCGGCGGCGGCACGCTCGGCAGCGATATCCTCCAGGCGATGGAGCGCGCCGCGGTCAAGCGGATGACCGACTATAATCGCTATGGCTCGCTCGAACCAAAACAGCTCTACATCTACGGTGCGCTCGATCTGTCGCCGACGACGCTCAACCGCCTGGCCTTCGGCTTCGCGTGGAGCGTGTCGGGCTGGCTGCTGACCCCGTTCCTGCAAGGGCGCGGCCGCGACGCTGCCCCGCGGATGCGCCAGCGTGTCGTCGATGAGCTCACCACGACCTTCGCGAGCACCTACACCCGCACCATCGGCCTGGCCGAAGCGCTCGATCCGACCATATTGCGCGCCTACGAACGCAAGGCGACGGGAGAGAAGTTTCTGATCGATCCGACGCGGGGGTAAGGGGGCGGCCGGGGACGCGCGCGAGCGCCTGCGGATCACCGCAAGCGCCCGACCGAAGCGGATGCATCCACCTGTCGTCGGTCGATACCGCAGACAGGTGGACGCGAAGGTTAGTCCGCGGCAATCCGGGCAGCGGCCTCGCGGTAGCTGTGCAACGGGCGGCCCAGCAGCGAGGTCAGCCGTTCGACGTCGCCGGCCTCCGGGATCATGCCGTCGCTCACATACCGCTCAGCCATCAGCCGCATCTCGTACGCGGTCCATTTGGGCATGAACGTTGCCATGTTGGCTTCGAACCCACTTGGGTCGTCGCCGCCATAGGCGATTGGGCGGCCGAGCACGTCGGACCAGATCGCTGCCACCGCCTCGCCGGTCAGCGTGTCTGGCCCGACGATATTGATCGTTTCGATCGGCAGTAGGGTCTCGGCGGTATCGCGGCGGATCAGTTCGATCGCGGCGACCTCGGCGATATCCCGCGCGTCGACCATCGCGACGCCCTTGTTGCCGATCGGCATCGGGTACACGCCGTGGTTGACGATCACGTCCTTCACCATGGCTTCGTTGTCGATGAAGTAGGTTGGTCGCAGGATGGTGGCGCTGAAGCCCATCTGCGTCAGCATCCGCTCGGCCCCATGTTTCACGGCGAAGTGGGGCACGTTCACGGCTCGGTCCGCGTCGAACACCGACAGATAGACTATGCGGTCGATCCCTGCCTCGCGCGCCAGGTTGAGCGTGACGATCGCCTGGGTGAATTCGTCGCCGGTGACCGCATTGAGCAGGAACAGCGTGCGGACGCCGGCGAGTGCCGATCGCATGGCATCGATGTCGAGCAACTCACCTTGCACAACGTCCACGCTGGCGGGGAAGGACGCCTTTGAAGGATCGCGGGTGAGCACGCGCACCGTGGCGTTGCGCTGGACGAGCTGGTCGACGACGTGGCGGCCGACACGGCCGGTGGCTCCGGTGACGAGAATGGTCATGGCATTTACTCCTTCGCTGGGTCTTGCTGACGAAGCGAAGATGCGTGATCCATAGCTGATCAAATAGACGCGCAATCTGGACGCACCGTCTCACTGGTGGAACGATATGAACCTGATCGCACTTGCGGATTTCACGCTGGTCGCCCGCCACGGCGGCTTCGGAAAGGCGGCGCGCGCGGCACGGCGGCCGAAGGCCACCTTGTCGCGCCGCGTGGCCGAATTGGAAGCGGCGCTCGACCTGCGGCTGTTCGAGCGGGGTCGACGCGACCTCAAATTGACGGAGGAGGGCCGTGCGCTCTTCGAACGCGCCGGCGCGTTGTTGAGCGAACTCGAAGAAACCGCGGCTGCCCTCGCGTCCGGGGGAGGGCGGGTGCGGGGACGGCTGCGGATCAGCGTGCCGCTCCTGTTCGGGCAGGTAGCGATGGGCCGGTTGGCCGCCGAGTTCGCGCGGCAACATCCTGAGGTACGTCTGGAGGTGACGACCGACGACCGGGCGGTGGACATGATCGAGGAGGGCTATGATCTCGTGGTTCGCGTCAATCCCGCGGCCGACGAAACGCTGATCGGACGCCCGTTTCTGCATGACCGTCTGGTAGTCGTTGCAGCCCCCGTCGTGCCGCGGCTGTCTGACGAGCCCGTTCCGGCCGTGGTCCGCGATGGCGATGTGGCCGAGGATTGGACGCTGAGCACATCCATCGGCCCAACGACTGTCAAGGTCACACCCGTCATGCGCATGTCATCGATGATCATGATCTGCGACGCGGTGCGCATCGGGGGCGGGGCGGCGCGCTTGCCGCTGTCGCTCGTCGGGGGTGACATTGCCGACGGGCGCCTCGCCTACTGGGGGGACGTCGCGGGCTCCGACATAACATTGTGGGCCCTCTATCCGAGCCGCAGGCTGCTCAACGCGAGAGTCGCGGCGTTTCTCGACTTTCTTCGTCGGTCGTTCCCCACCGGCGCACCGGAAGAACTGGCTGCCTATCTCAAAGCGTGACGACGGCCGCTCGCGGACGCTGGGGTTTCAGCGCCGAGCGGCGTATGCCGGACGAGCCGACATAGACTGCCGACCTTGCCTCTTGGGTCGTCGCGACCGGGAGCTTTCGCGAGATTCGCGGCCCGTTCCGATCGTCGGGAGATCGTCCAGGCACCCGAAGCTTTGAATGCCCCCGCAAACCGTTGGTGCTGGCGGCTTGGTCACTTCTCTCCAAGCAAGTTCGCGAGCGTTGCAGCCAGATCCGCACTGCGAAACGGTTTGGTAAGGCGAGGCAAGTCGTACGTGACGCCTTCGGCCTCCGCGTAGCCGGAAACCAACAGAATGGGCAGCGTCGGAATCCAGGATCGTGCCTCACGCGCGAGGTCGGCGCCGCTCATGCCTGCCATAAGATGATCCGTTACAAGAAGATCGGGTCGCGCTCCGGCTTTCATGAGCTCTAGTGCTTCCTCGGCCGAACCCGCCTCGACAACCTCGAAACCGAAATCGTGCAGCATGTGTGCCGTGCTCATCCGCACCAGCTCTTCGTCATCGACCAGCAGCGCGGTTCCCCGGACGGCCGGCGCCGCCCTGCGGTCGGGCAGCCGCTCGTTGCTGTCGATCGCGGCCGCGCTCATCGGCAACCACAAGGTGACCGTCGTGCCTTCGCCGGGCCGGCTTGCGATGTTCATGCCGCCGCCGAGCTGCGCGGCGAGGCCGTGGACCATCGACAAGCCGAGCCCGGTACCCTTGCCGATCCCCTTGGTCGAAAAGAACGGCTCCACTGCGCGCCTGAGCGTCGCCTCGTCCATACCGCTTCCGCTGTCGCTGACGCTCAGCCGCACATAATGGCCATGCGCGAGGCCGGACGCGTGTTGCGCACGGACACTTTCGCGCTCGGCGGAGATGGTCAGGTGGCCGCCGCGCGGCATCGCGTCGCGTGCGTTGACCGCCAGGTTGAGCAGCGCCATCTCGAGCTGGTTCGCGTCCGCCAACGCGGGGGGCAGGTCGGGGGCGAGTTCGACGCGCACTTCGATATTGGGGCCGACGGTGGAGCCGATCAGGCCGGCCATCTCGTCGACGAGCGTCGCGACGTCTACGGCAGTGGATTGCAGCGGCTGGCGACGCGCGAAGGCGAGCAGCCGCTGGACCAGCGTCTTCGCCCGCTCGGCGGATTGCAGCGCGCCGTCGATCAGCCGGCGCTCGCGCTCATTGCCGAGCCCCTTGCGCACCAGCATGTCGAGCGAGCCGATGATCGGCGTGAGCAGGTTGTTGAAGTCGTGTGCCACGCCGCCGGTGAGGCTGCCCATCGCCTCCATCTTCTGACTCTGGCGCAGCGCCTCCTGCGCGGCGTGCAACTCGGCTTCGCGTGCCTTTGCATGGCTGAGGTCGCGCCCGACCGCGATGAAGTTCACCCCATCCGGTTCGGGGGCGACGGTCCATTCGATCGGCTTCCAGTCGCCCCCCTTCGTCGCAATGCGGTTTTCAAAGCGCGTGGGCAGGCGCGTTTCCGCCATATTCTGGATCGCCGCCAGCGTCGGAGGCATATCCTCGGGGTGCATGAAGCTCGCATAGCCGCGGGAAAGCAGTTCGCGCTCGTCCCAGCCCAGCACCTGACTCCATGCCGGACTGACGGCCGACATCATGCCCTGATAATCGGCGCGGGCGAGCATGTCCTGCGACAGGTTCCACAGCCGGTCGCGTTCCGCTGAACGGGCGGCGACCTGCGCCGCCAGCGTCTCGTTCAGCTGGCGCAGCGCGGCCTCGGCGAGCTTGCGGTCGTGGATGTCGACCGACGCTCCGAACCACCGGACGATCTCTCCCGAAGGCGCGTCGCGATAGGGCTCGCCGCGCACCAGGAACCAGCGATACTCGCCGCTCGCAGCGCGAATCCGATGCTCGATCAGGAAGGTGGCGCCGGTGCGGCGCGCAGTGTCGAACGCCGCCATCGTCGCGGCGGCATCGTCGGGGTGGACGTGCTCCGCTGCAACGTCTGCCGCCGTCTCGGGATAATAGGCGCTGCCGGTGTAGTCGGACCAGTGCTTGTTGAAGAACTCGGTCCGGCCGTCCGCATCGGTGATCCAGACGATCTGCGGCACGGCATCCGCCATTAGCCGGAAGCGTGCCTCGCTGGCCCGCAGGGCCGTCTCGGCTTCCTTGCGATCGTGGATATCGATCGAGCTGCCCACCCAGGTGGTGATCGCGCCGGCCTCGTCGCGGATCGGCTCGGCGCGCGCGACATACCAGCGGTACGCCCCGTCGTGCCGACGATAGCGGACTTCCATCTCGTACGTCGTACCTGCCGCTCGCGCCGCCGCCCATTGCTCGGCCGTCGCGGCGACATCGTCGGGGTGCAGCGTGTCGACCCAGCCGTTCGGCAGCGCCTGCGCCGGCGTCTGACCGGTATAGGCGTACCAGCGCGCGTTGAAATGATTGAGTTCGCCATCGGGTGTGGCGAACCAGACAAAGGCGGGCAGCGCATCGGTGAGCTTGCGCAGGCTTGCCTCGCTCTCACGCTGCCGCTCCTCGACCTCGCGCCGGGCGTCGATGTCGATGACGGACCCGACATAGCCCAGATAGGTGCCGTCCTCGTCAAAACGCGGGCCGGCAGCATCGATCATCCAGCGATAACTGCCGTCGCTCCGGCGCAGGCGATATTCGATCCGGAAAGGTGCGCGCGCCGCGTTGGCGGTGCGGAAGACCTCTTCTGCGTCCGCCTGGTCGTCGGGGTGTGTCGCCGTGAGCCAGCCATAGCCTTCGGCTTCTTCCGGCGTCTGCCCGGTGAACTCGTACCAGCCGCGATTGAGGTAGGTGCAATAGCCGCTCGGATCGGTCACCCACATCATCACCGGCGCGTGGTCGGCCATGTTGCGGAACCGGGCTTCGCTTTCCCGCACCGCCCGCTCGGCCTGGATCCGGCCGGTCGTCTCGGTGCAGGCGCAGAACATGCCTGCCACCGCGCCGCGCTCGTCGTGTACCGGCGAATAGGAGAAGGTGAACCAGGTCTGCTCTTCGACCCCGTGACGGCGCATCAACAGGGGCAGGTCCTGGTGGTAGGTTGCCTCGCCGCGCATGGCCGCGTCGATCAGCGGAGAAATATCATCCCATATCTCCGACCATATGTCGCGAAAGCGCGCGCCGAGCGCTGCGGGGTGCTTCTTGCCCAAGATCTCGACGTAGGCATCGTTGTAGAGGAAGCCGAGTTCGGGGCCCCAGGCGACGAACATCGGAAACTTCGACGACAGCATGAGGCCAACGACAAGCCGCAATGGCGACGGCCAGAGCTGGGGCGGGCCGAGCGGCGACTGCGACCAGTCCTTGTCGCGCATCAGCTGCGCCACTGCGCCCTTTCCGTCGAGGAAGTGCAGGCCGGCTGTCATAGGTAAGGGCTTCATGCCATTGGCTTATATCCCTCGCTTGGTGTCGGAGCGAGCCGCAATATCGCGCTGGGCGGCGCGCCGTGCGGCACGGCTTGGCGGGTGAAGGTGGCGGACTCGGCAAGGGTGAGCGAATTCGATCCGAACGGGGCGAGCAGGTGACGGCAGCTCGGCGTTCGAGCGGCGCGCGAGAGCGGGACGCCGCGGCAACCGTCAGCGGCTATCGCGGCTATAACCTTGCGCCTTCCGGGGGTTACAGTTATATACCAAACGTTATGAAAATTGATGCTGCTCCGTGTGCCAAGGGTCGTCCGCGCGAATTTTGCACTGATCGTGCGCTCGCGGCGGCTTTGGGTGTCTTCTGGTCCAAGGGCTATGAAGGCGCGTCGATGGCCGATCTGACGGAAGCGATGGGGATTTCCAAGCCGAGCCTCTACGCCGCGTTCGGCAATAAGGAAGCGCTGTTTCACAAGGCTCTCGACCTCTATGAGGCCGAGAAGCTGCAGTATACGCGCGCGGCGCTGGAGCAGCCCACCGCGCGGGCCGTCGCGGAATATTTCATGCGCGGCGCGATCGATGCGCAGATGAGCAGCTGCGACCCGAAGGGGTGCCTGGGCGTCATCAGCGCGACCGCCTGCGGGGCGGAAGCGGCGTCGATCAAGGCGGATGTCATCAAGCGTCGCGAGTCGTCGCAGGCGGCGCTCGTCGCGCGGTTCGAACAAGCCAAGCGCGATGGCGACCTGCCCGATCATGTCGATATCGCCGGCCTGACGAGCTACCTTTACGCAATCCTTCAGGGCATGGCCGTCCAGGCGGGATCCGGCGCGACGCGCGAGGATCTCGAACGCGTGGTCGAGACCAGCCTGCTGATGTGGCCGGGCCGATAAAAAAATAAATTACCGGTCGGTACAGAAAGTCGTTGACGAAACGATCGGCCGTTAATATACCAGTCAGTATAGAAGAGGGCGCCGCGTTGGCGCTCCGGCTCTCGCAAGGATGCCGCTATGCTCGTACCTGATTGCACCGTGGTGCTCGCCCCGTAACCGGGCGGTCCGCGGACGCCGTACATCAACCGATTTTGCGGGACCGTCCCGCGCCGGGGCTTTGTGTCGCCGGCGTCCATGGTCTGCGCCTCACGCACCAGCGTCGTGCCCTCGCCATGGGTCGCGGCGAACGCCTCGTCGCGTCCGCCGGCTGCGTGTCGAACAGGAAGGGAGGACAGTTCATGGCCTATGTCGATTTCTCGGGTGATCCCGTGCTTGCCGCGCACGGCAGCCATGGGGGCGGCACCGCCGATCCCGTCACGACCGCACCCGCGGGTCTCTCCGCGCTCGAATGGTCGGTCGTGGCGCTCGCCCGACGCGATCGTCTCTCGTCGCTGAACACGCCAGGGCGGTTGTCGGTCGCGCTTGGCGCCGTCTTCGGCACGCGCCGCCGCAGCCCACATCTTGCCGATCCCCGGCTGGAGGCGCTGCGCCGCATGGCGGTACTCAGCTGGCATCGCGGGTTCGCCGTCCCTGCGCACGAGGTGAAGGCCTTCTTCCGCGCGGGCTTTTCGGGCGATCAGTATGAACTGATGCTCGCGAGCATCGGCGCCGCCCGGTCACGGATGGGAGCACGCGCATGAACATGATCACCAAGATCGAAGCGGCGCCCGATGGCGCCGAGGATGCGGGGGCTCGCCCGCGCGGACGCTGGCGACGCGCCGGCTGGCTGGCCCTGCCGGTCGTCGCCATCGCCGGGACGTGGGGCATCCTGCACCGCGAAGGGCCCGCGGTCGCGGCAATGGCGGCGCCGACCGTCGAGGTCGCACAACCCCTGTTGCGCGATGTCACCGAATGGGACGACTACGTCGGCCGGTTCGAGGCTTCGAAATCGGTCGAGGTCCGGCCGCGGGTGTCGGGCGCGATCACCGCGGTGCACTTCACCGACGGCGCCATCGTCCGCAAGGGACAATTGCTCTTCACCATCGATCCGCGGCCCTTTGCCGCGGGTCTGGCGGAGGCGCGCGCCAGCGTTGCCGGTGCGTCGAGCGATCTGGCCCTGGCTCGGGCGAACCTCGATCGCGCCAATCGTCTCGCCGCGGAAGACGCGGTGTCACGCAGCGATCTCGACCAGCTGACGGCCCGCGTTCGTGCGGCCCAGGCGGCACTGGTCGCCGCCCAGGCCCGCGTCCAGGCGCGCCGGCTCGACGTCGAATTCACCCAGGTCCGTGCGCCGATTTCGGGCCGCATTTCCGATCGCCGGATCGACGCGGGCAATCTGGTAACCGCAGGCGACACCAACGGCACGTTGCTGACCACGATCAACGCGCTCGACCCGATCTACTTCGCCTTCGACGCGTCCGAGGGCTTATTCCTGAAGTCCAAGCGGGCCGGTGCGGAGGGCGCGACCGTGGAGGTGCGGTTGCAGGACGAAGCGAGCTACGCCCGGACGGGACGGCTGGACTTTACCGACAACGGGCTCGATCCCCGGTCGGGCACCGTGCGTGGCCGTGCAGTGCTTGCCAATCCAGACCTGTTCCTGACGCCGGGGATGTTCGGCAACATGCGGCTGGCGAACGGCGGCAGCGTGAAGGCGCTGCTGGTGCCGGATGCTGCGATCCAGACCGACCAGGCACGTAAGACCGTGCTCACGGTGGCGCGGGACGGCACCGTCGCGGCGAAGCCGGTGACGCTGGGCCCCGTCGTCGATGGCCTGCGGATCGTCCGCACAGGCCTGGCGTCAAACGACCGCGTCGTCGTCAGCGGTACGCAGATGGCGATGCCGGGAACGAAGGTGACCGTGCGGCCCGGTCGGATCGCGGCGACGCGGGTCGCCGCGGCACCGCCATCCGCCCCGACCAGCGGCGAGGCGACCTTCGCCTCGAAATGATCCGTTCGCCCTGAGCCTGTCGAAGGGCCGTACCGCGATACGCCCGCCTAGCTCGCGGCACGAAGAACGGTGCTTCGGCCAGGGCCCCATCAAAACAGTGTCTTGATGGGTGCCCGCCACGCTCAGCACGAACGGAATTTGTAGCACTACCCCTCTCATCGTCGTCCCAATGGGGCGAGGAGGCCTGTCATGCGCCTGTCGCGCTTCTTCATCACGCGGCCGATCTTTGCCGCGGTCATCGCAGTCGTCATCACGATTGTCGGCGGTCTTGCCTATCTGGGCCTGCCCGTCTCGCAATATCCCAACATCGTGCCGCCGACGGTGACCGTCGCGGCCACCTACCCAGGTGCCTCGGCCGAAACGGTTGCAGAGACGGTGTCGGCGCCGATCGAGCAGGAAATCAACGGCGTCGATGGCATGATCTACCAGTCGTCGCAGTCGACCGGCGATGGCCGGGTGACGATCACCGTCACCTTCAAGCCGGGCACCGATCTCGATGCTGCGCAGGTGCTCGTGCAGAACCGTGTCGCGCTGGCGACGCCCCGCCTGCCGCAGGAAGTGCAGCGGCTGGGGGTGGTTACCAAGAAGACGACGCCAGACTTTCTGATGGTCGTCAATCTCGTGTCGCCCGACCGGTCGCTCGATACGCAATACCTCTCCAACTACGCACTGACTCAGGTGAAGGATCGCCTGGCGCGGATCGAAGGCGTCGGTGACGTTCAGCTGTTCGGTGCGCGCGACTATGCGATGCGTGTGTGGATCGACCCGGGCCGCGCCGCTGCGCTCGATCTGACAGCAGGCGACATCGTCCAGGCGTTGCGTGCCCAGAACGTCCAGGTCGCCGCCGGCACGCTCGGCCAGCCGCCGTATAACCAGGGCAACGCCTTTCAGCTCAACGTCGAGACGCAGGGCCGGCTGACCGAGCCGGCGCAGTTCGCCGATATCGTGGTCCGTACCGATGCCGACGGTCGCCAGGTTCGCGTGCGCGACGTCGCACGGGTCGAACTGGGCGCGGCCGACTATTCGACCAAGACCTATCTGTCGGGCGAGCCGACCGTGCTGCTCGGGGTCTTCCAGCGCCCGGGGTCAAACGCGCTCGCCGCCGCGGAAGCGATCACGGCTGAAATGGACGCCGCGCAGAAGACCTTTCCCAAGGGCCTCGAATATCGCGTCATCTACAACCCGACCGAATTCATCGCCCAGTCGATCGACGAGGTGATGAAGACCCTGCTCGAGGCGATCGTGCTGGTCGTCCTCGTCATCATCGTCTTCCTCCAGCGCTGGCGCGCGGCGATCATTCCGGTGGTGGCGATTCCGGTTTCGCTGATCGGTACGTTCGCCGTGCTGCTGATGGTCGGCTATTCGCTCAACACGCTGTCGCTGTTCGGGCTGGTGCTGGCGATCGGCATCGTCGTCGACGACGCGATCGTCGTGGTCGAAAATGTCGAGCGCAATCTCGCGCGCGGCATGACTCCGCTCCAGGCCGCCTTCACATCGATGGATGAAGTGGCGGGCGCGCTGGTCGCGATCGTCGCGGTGCTGTGCGCGGTGTTCGTGCCCACGCTGTTCATGAACGGCATATCCGGCGCCTTCTACCAGCAGTTCGCCGCAACGATCTCGACCGCGACGATCATCTCGCTGGTCGTCTCGTTGACGCTATCGCCGGCGCTCGCGGCGATCCTTTTGAAGGATCATGCCGAAGATCACGGCGACCGCGGGCTCGTCATGCGCCGCGTGCGCGCCGCGGGCGACTGGTTCAATCGCGGGTTCGAGTCGATGAGCGCGCGCTATAGCCGGCTGACCCACACGCTGGTCACGCGGCCGAAGCGGGTCATGGTCACCTATGCCGGGCTGATCGCGGCAACCGTCGGCATGCTGTGGACGACGCCGACCGGCTTCATCCCGCAGCAGGACCAGGGCTATTTCCTGACAGTGATCCAGCTGCCTGCCGGTGCCTCCGTCGAGCGGACCGATGCCGTCATGCGCAAGGTCGCGGCCCGCATCCTGCCGCTGGAAGGCGTGAAGGGGGCGGTGATGCTGGCCGGGTTTGACGGCCCGTCGCAGACGCTCGCGCCCAATGCGGCAGCCGCCTACATCCCGCTCAAGGACTTCAAGGATCGCAAGGGCATCCACGTCAGCCAGATCATGGCGGAAGCGCAGAAGGTGACCGCCGACATCACCGAAGCCCGGCTGATGATCGTCCCGCCGCCCGTCATCCAGGGTATCGGCGCGGCCGGCGGCTTTCGCATGATGGTGCAGGACCGCGGTGGCCACGGCTATCAGGCGCTGGGCAGCGAAGCCTATGCGCTGATCGCCAAGGCCAATCAGGCAAAGGGTCTGGCGGGTGCCTATACCTTCTTCGACACCGCGACCCCGCGGATCTTTGCCGACATCGACCGGGCCAAGGCCGACCTGCTCGGCGTGCCGCCCGAACGCGTGTTCGAAGCGCTGAACGTCTATCTCGGTTCCGCCTTCGTCAACGACTTCAATCTGCTCGGTCGCACCTATCGCGTGACCGCCCAGGCCGACGCCCCGTTCCGCAGCACGCAGGCCGATATCGCCAATCTGAAGACGCGCTCGAACACCGGCGGCATGGTGCCGATCGGGTCGGTCGCAACGTTCCAGGACAAGACCGGGCCGTATCGCGTCGTGCGCTACAACATGTTCCCGGCGGTCGAAGTCGACGGCAACACCGCCCCCGGTTTCTCGTCGGGCCAGTCGCTGGTGACGATGGAGAAGCTGGCGGCGGAGACGCTGCCGGCCGGCTACAGCACGGAGTGGACCGATATCGCCTTCCAGCAGCGGCTGGCGGGAAACACTGCCGCGGTCGTCTTCGCGCTCGCCGTCGTGTTCGTCTTCCTCGTGCTGGCGGCACAGTATGAAAGCCTGGTCCTGCCGCTGTCGATCATCATGATCGTGCCGATGTGCCTTCTCGCCGCGATGATCGGCGTGAATTTGCGCGGCATGGACAATAACGTCCTGACGCAGATCGGCCTGGTCGTGCTGATCGCGCTGGCTGCGAAGAACGCGATCCTGGTGGTCGAATTCGCGCGGCAGGCGGAGATGCAGGACGGTCTGTCGCCGGTGGAAGCCGCGGTTCGGGCGGCGGGCGACCGTCTGCGCCCGATCCTGATGACCAGCTTCGCTTTCGTACTGGGTGCGGTGCCGCTGCTGGTTGCCAGCGGGGCGGGCGCGGAACTGCGCCAGGCGCTGGGCACCGCAGTGTTCTTCGGCATGCTCGGCGTCACCGGCTTCGGTCTGATCTTCACCCCCACCTTCTACGTCGTCTGCCGCGCGATGGGCGATCGCCTGCGTCGCGGCCGTGCGGCACCGCCGGCGCAGCTGCAGCCGGCCGAATGAGGAGTCACCCCATGATCCGCATCATTCTCGCTTCCGCTTCGGCACTTGCACTCGCCGCCTGCGCCGTCGGCCCGGACTATCGACGCCCGGCGACCCCACAAGCTGCTGCAGGGGCCTTCGTCACGACTACCCCGGCCGTCACGGCGACCGCGACCGACAACGACAATTGGTGGCAGCTCTACCGGGACCCCGTGCTCGACGGGCTGATCGCGGACGCCCTGGCCGCCAACACCGACATCCGCGTGGCCGTCGCGCGGTTGGCGCGCGCGCGGGCGTCGTTGCGCGAGACGCGTGGCGATCGCCAGCCGCAGGCGAGTGCGGGCGCCAGCGCCACTTACGGCCGGCTGTCCGCCATCCAGCGTCCGCCGGGCGCCGCGCGCGAAGACTGGACGATCGATACCGGCCTGGACGTCGCGTATGAGGTCGATCTGTTCGGCCGGATCTCGCGCAACGTCGAGGCCGCGCGCGGCGACGTCGGTGCGGCGCAGGCCGATGTCGATGCGGTGCGGGTTGCGGTCGTGGCCGACACCACTCGCGCTTATGCCGATGCGGCATCGGCCGCCGAGCGGCTGGCGGTCGCGACCCGCATCGTCGCGTTGCTCGATCGGTCGCTGCGCGTAACCCAGGCGCGTGCGCGGGTCGGGCTGACGACCGGGCTCGACACGGCACGGATCGCCGCGCTCAGGAACCAGCGGCAGGCGGACGTCCCCGCCTTGGCCGCGCAGCGCCAGGCCGCGCTGTTGCGGCTGGCGACGCTGACCGGTCGCACCCCGTCGGAGCTGCCGCCGATCGCGGCCGCTCGCACCGCGACGCTACGGCTCGCCCAGCCGATCCCGGTCGGCGACGGTGCAGCGCTGCTCGCGCGGCGGCCCGACGTACGCGCCGCCGAGCGACGCCTGGCGGCCGCGACCGCGCGGATCGGTGTCGCCACCGCCGACCTCTACCCGCGGATCAGCTTGGGCGGCTCGATCGGCTCGACGGGCACGGGTCTGGGCAATGTGTTCGGCGCAGGCCCGCTCAACTGGTTGCTGGGCCCCCTCATCAGCTGGAACGTCAATCCAGCCAAGGCGCGCGCGCGCATCGCCGGTGCCGAGGCCGACGGTCAGGCCGCACTGGCGACCTTCGACGGCGTGGTCCTGACCGCACTCCAGGAAACCGAGGTCGCGCTCTCCAACTATGCCCGCGCTCTCGATCGCCGAACCGCGCTCCAAGCCGCGCGCGATCAGGCCGAGGTCGCCGCACGCATTACCCGCGCACAGCAGCGGGAGGGTCAGATCGACAGCCTCGCCCAACTGGATGCGGAAAGGACCTCGGCCGATGCCGAGGCTGCACTGGCTCTGGCCGACGCCCAGATCGCGCTCCAGCAGATCGACCTGTTCCGGGCCTTGGGCGGCGGGTGGAGCTGAGGCTTAATGGCCGGGCGGCGACGCCGCGGATCGAAACTGTCGGTTCAATGCGAACGGACCTCTCAAAGTTGTCGAGGGCAGGGGGGACCTCGCGGCTTGGCGTCGTCCCGCCAAGGCGGCCGACGCGGGCGTAGCGCTAAACCAGACTTTCAGCACCGTCAGCCGACGCTCGGTCTCGGGACGAGTCCCCGATAACGCAACGGCCGCGCGCGACGATCTACTCGCGACGATCACCGTTCCCTCGCGTGCTACAGGCTCTCTGGCTCAGCTGGCGATACGGAGTCAGCTGCCACCCGCCGCCGTCCAGGTGCTTCAGATCAATGACAATATTCTGAACCATGCTTTCCGCCGCGGATTGAGCGGGTGCCAGACGAGCGAGGCATCGGCGGTTGCGCCGCAAGCTCGTGATGGCTGCTGTAGCGTAGTAGGAGAGTGACCGTGAACAACAATGGTGAGAATAGCGCGTTTGGTTTCGACGATCCCAATCGTGGTCCCCTCGACCGGGCGGCGAACACCATTACCGGTGGAAGCGGTGGCGTATCGGGAGCGATGGGCGGCACCGACCCGTCACATCAGACCGGCGGCGGTGGCGTCGTCTCCGCAATCTTCGATAGCAATGCTGAGGCTGAGCGCGCAGTCTCCGAACTGCGCCAGCTTGGCGTGAATGACTCCAGTCTGTCCCTCATCGCCCAGTCGAAAGGGACGATGACGACCCGCGAGGGCGGCGGCGAGATAACCGATGAGGAGCATACGAACATCCTGCGCGGCATCCTTGGTGGCGGTGCCCTCGGCGCCGGACTGGGTGTGGCGGCGCTTGCGATCCCGGGTGTCGGGCCGCTCGCCGCGCTCGGCGCGATCGCTGCGTCGGCGGTTCCGGAGGCGGTTGCGATCGGCGCGGTCGCAGGTGCAGCGGCCGGCACGTTCAACGAGGCGTTGAAGAAGCACGGCGTCAGCGATGAAGACTCGGCATATTACGGCGACCGCCTCAAGGATGGTGGCGTGCTCGTCACGGTGGACGCGACCGGCATCGACCGTCAGCAAGCGCAGGATGTCCTTTATCGCAACGGCGGCCACTCGTCGTCGCATGCGCGCGGCGCGGTGATGTAAGGGTCCGGACCGAGCGGCGTCGGTCGCTCGGTCCGTTTCACGGATGTTCGTGGAGCGATTGGGAAAGACGCGTTGGCGTCTACCTGCGGCGGCTTTGACTGGCCGTTCGATCAGGTGATTGGAAAACTGTCTTCAGCGACCGACACTGGGGGAAGAGCTTTGCCGCTTCCGGGCGACCGAGCGCAGCAACCTGCCGTTCGTTCATGTCGCGGGCCAGAGGGGCGAACGCCCGCGCGTGGTGTGGAGCGTAACGGCCGCTTTCGGACCGTTACCGGCAGGAATTGAACCTCTTTACGATGGTCGACTGAAAGCCAAGCTTGCTTTCGGTTGAAATCAATCGATCCGCAGTCACCTCTAAATACTGTTAGATTGGTCACCTCGATAATGGCACGAGGTCTCAACGGCACGAGGCATCGCTGGCTTTCGAAGACGTTTCTATCCCACTTCTCCGGTAATCAGCGCGAACCGGCGTTGCAGCCGCGCGACGACGGATTGTTTGACCGGTTTTCCGTCGCGAAGCTTGTACCAGCTGTGCTGACTGATGTGGTAGGTGGCCATGACCCCCGCCTTCGTGACGGCGGGGATGTGGCGTCGGTATTTGGCGAACTCATCAGGCGAGATGGTCGCCATGGGAAGGTGACGGGGTTTGCGGCGGCGGCGTTCCATCGCATCAATCCTCGACGATCGCACTGTGCTGGCGCGTGTCGCGCATGCGGGTATAGACAATCAGCGACACCGCGATCATCGCCGTCACATACCAGTAGAAGCCACGCTCCCATCCGGCGTTCTTGAAGCTGAGCGCGACATATTCGGCCGTCCCGCCGAACAGGGTATTGGCGAGGGCATAGGGCAGCGCGACGCCCAGTGCGCGAATGTGCGCGGGGAACAGCTCGGCCTTCACCACCGCGTTGATCGACGTATAGCCGGTGACGATGACGAGGCCGCCGAGCACCAGGAAGAATGCGGTCGTCGGATCGCGTGTCGTCTCCAGCGTCGCGAACAGCGGATAGGTGCACAGCACGCCCAGCACGCCGAACCCGATCAGCAGCGGCTTGCGCCCGATCCGGTCGCTCAGCGCGCCGGCGAGGGGCTGGAGCAGCATGAAGATGAACAGCGTGCCGCCGTTGATCCGCGCGGCGACTTCGCGGCTGAGCCCGGTCGTGTTGACCAGGAATTTCTGCATGTAGATCGAGTAGGCGTAGAAGGCGAGCGTGCCGCCCGCGGTCAGCAGCATCACCGTCATCGCTTCGCGCGGGTGGTGCTTGAATAACGCGAACATGCCGGATTTTGGCGCGTCGGTGGACTTGGCGTTCTTGAAGCTCTCGGTTTCGGCGAGGCCGCGGCGGATCCAGAACACGACGACCGCCAGGACGGCGCCGATGGCGAACGGGATGCGCCAGCCCCAGGCCTCCAACGCCGCCTCCGACATCGTGCTCTGAAGCAGCAGCAGCACGCCGATCGCGGTCAGCTGGCCGCCGATCAGCGTGACATATTGGAACGACGAGAAGAAACCGCGGCGGTCCTTGCCCGCCATTTCCGACAGATAGGTCGCGCTCGCCCCATATTCGCCACCGACCGACAGGCCCTGCATCAGTCGCGCGAGGACGAGTATCGCCGGTGCCAGCAGCCCGACCGACGGATATGTCGGCGCGACGGCGATCAGCAGCGATCCGGCGCACATCAGCGTCACCGACAGGGCGAGACCACTCTTGCGCCCCTTGCGATCGGCATAGATGCCCATGATCCACGCGCCCAGCGGTCGCATGAAGAACCCGACCGCGAACACCGCCGCCGCCCCGAGCAACTGGGCGGTCGGATTGTCCGAGGGAAAGAAGTGCGGCGCGAAATAGAGCGTGAACGCCGCATAGGCATACCAGTCGTACCACTCGACCAGATTGCCGGTCGATCCGCCGATGATCGCCTTGAGACGGTCGCGCGAGATCGGGGCGGATGGGGCGTCGGGGGTACTCATAACGATTTGCCGATCGATCGTTGGGGAAAAGGACATCGCCGGTTCCTTCAGAACTTGAAGTTGGCCGCTGCGAAGTAGCTGGCGCCGTTGAAGCCGAACTGGGTCGCGAACCGGCTGTACGGCACGGTGCCGTCGTTGGTCAGACGCGGGTCGAAGACCTTGTCGGGGTAGACGTCGAACACGTTGTTCGCGCCGACCTGAAACTCGACCGCCTGTGACAGGCGATAGGCGATCGACACGTCGGTCACGACCTTCGGCGAGAAGGCCTGATCCTGTTCGGGCAGCTGCGGCGCCACCGTCGTGATCGAGCCGAAGCGTGTCGCGGCGATGCGGCCGAGCCACGGGCCGGTTTCGTAGGTCAGCGTGCCGATCAGCTTGCTGCGCGGCTGATTGACCTCGATACGTCCCCGTTCCTCCCGATTCAGCAGCGTCTCGCCAAAGCCTGACAGCTGTGCTGGCGTACGCACCGGGCCGCGGATGTCGGTCTTGTTCAGGTTCAGCGCCAGCGTCGCGGTCAGCTTGCCCGATCCGACGTCGAAGATGCTGTTCGCCACCGCGTCGAGACCCCGGGTGCGGGTGTCGATCGCATTCGTAAAGAACTGCGCTTCGGTGATATTGGTGCCGGCGAAAAACTGCGCCAGCGCCGGGATGGTGTTGCTGAAGCGACCGGAGATGACGATCCGGTCTTGGATGTCGATCTGATAAGCATCGACCGTCAGGTTGAGCGCGCGGCCCAGCGTCAGCGTGGCACCAGCCGAATAGCTCCATGACGTCTCTGGCTTCAGCGCCGGCACGCCCAGGCGGCGGGCGATATCTGAATCGTTGCGCACCGTGTTGACTTCGCGCTGCTGGTTGACGCCGTTCACCGTGATGAACTGGGTCGACACGGAACTGAAGAAGCTCTGATGCAGCGACGGCGCGCGGAAGCCGCGGTTGATACCGCCGCGCAGCGCCAGCGCCTCAGTCAGCTTGTAGCGGCCAACCAGCTTGCCCGACACGTTGCCGCCGAAATCGCTGTAATTTTCGTACCGGACCGCCGTGCTGACAAGCAGCCGGTCGGTGATATCGGATTCGAGATCAAGGTAGACGCCAAGCGCACGGCGCGTCTGGTTCACGACGTTGTCGGGGCGGAAGCCGCCGAAGACCTGGACGCCCGACGCCTTGACCTGCGCCGCCGGCGTGCCCGGCGGATTGTAGTCGAGGTAGGATTCGGGCTGGCCGGCACCGATGCCGTAGCGATCGAAGCGCAGTTCGACACCGCCGGCGACGTTGAAGGTGCGGGTGCCGAACAGCCCGTCGAACCCCTTCGATAGGTCGATGTTGTTGGTGAACTGCTGGAACTTCAGCTTGCCCGCGTAGAAGTGAGTCGGCGTGCGGTCGCCCATCGATGCGTTGATCGAATTGTCGACGTCGAAGCTGATCTCGTTCCCGCCGAATTTCGTGCTGATGTCGACGACCAGTTCGCCCTTCCCGCCGCGGCGAATGCCGCCGGCCACGGTATAGTCGTCGATGCCCGTCTCGATGAAGGGCAGATAGTTGTCGGGGAAGAGGTTGAGGTTGCTGGTGCGCGGATTGTTCGGATAGCGATAGAAGCCCGCCGCCCGGCCGTCGCGGTGCGTCCAGCCGCCGAACGCATAACCTTCCCAGTCGCCGATCGGGGCACCGGCGTTGAGGAAGCCCGAATAGCTCTTGGCCGCCGAATTGCCGACGATCATGTTGAACCGATCGAAGCCGCGCTGCTGGACGAGTGCATTGTCCTGCTGCTGGCGAGCCACTTCGGCCGCGGTCAGCGGCACCGAGAAGCTGTAACCAGGGAAGCGTGTCGCCGGCAGCGGTGCGAGATAGACCGTGTTGTTATATTCGCCCGAGCGATCGGTGTAGCCGCGGCTGATGAAGGCGAGCGTCGCGTTGAGGAAGCCGCCGTCGCCCAGCGCGAATCCGGCGTTCAGGCTCGACTGGAACAGCTCGCCGTCGCCTTGCTTGGTGATGCCGGCCTGGTTGCGCCATTCGAAGCCATGGTCGCGCCGCTTCAGGCCGATGTTGATGACGCCCGCGATCGCGTCCGAACCATATTGCGCGGCTGCACCGTCGCGCAGCACTTCGATCCGCTCGATCGCGGCGGCGGGAATGGCGTTCATGTCATAGCCGACCGACCCGCGACCGACCGTAGAGTTTACGTTGACCAGTGCGGTCGTGTGCTGGCGCTTGCCGTTCAACAGCAGCAGCGTCTGGTCCGGTCCCAGGCCACGCAGCGTGGCGGGATCGATATGGTCGGTGCCGTTGGCGATCGTCTGCTTGGCCGAATTGAACGACGGCGCGACGAAGTTGACCATCTGCGCCACTTCGACCTGGCCGGTTTCCGCCAGCTGGGCGGAATTGACGACATCGACCGGTGCGGCCGTGTCGACGCTGCTGCGCGCTTCCTGCGACCGCGACCCGGTCACGATGATTTCCGGAGCGGAGACCGCGTCCTGTGCGGGTTCAGCGGCCGGTACGGCTGCAGCCGGATCTTGCGCAGACGCGGGGGGCGGCGGCACCTGCTGCGCGAAGGCGCCAGTCGGTAGAAGCAATGCCGCAGCGGTGCAGAGATAGTGAAGGCGGGCTGGATGCCGGGTCCCCATGGTGTTCGTCCTCTCCTGACAGCCCGCGGTGTCCCGCGTGGCGTTATGGGAGGATGATCCACGTCAGCAGCTCGACCGACAAGGCGCGCAGGTGTTTCGCTCAAACTATTGCTTTAGTTGAACTATATCGGAAAGCCGCTTCAACAGGCAGGTGCAAGCGTCCGGAAATCCGGATGGCAAGTTGCGAAACGTCCGGTAGATCGGACTCATGGGGTGGATCGTTCGAGTCGGTGGTTGGCGCCTGGTCGTCGTGGCGATCGGCATCGGTGCCTTGGCGCTGGGCTTCGCGACACTGTTCGGGTCGACGTCGCGGCGCGATGCGATCGCGGCCGCGCGGCAGCAGGCCGAACGGCGCGCCGCGCTGGAGGCAGGCACGCTGATCGCCGATGTCGGCAAGTTTCGCGTCCTGCCCTATGTGCTGACCGAACTCCCCGACGTCCGCGGCACGCTGGTCGATCGCTCGCCGAGCGCGATCGCGCGGTTCGACCAGACGTTGCGCTCGCTGACCCAGCAGACGGGCGCCACCGTGTTCTACGCGATCGATCGTACCGGCATCGCCCGGTCTGCCTCCAATGCCGGCCAACGCGACAGCTTCGTCGGCTACGACTTCCGCTTCCGGCCCTATTTCGTCGACGCGATGCGACGCGGGCAGAGCGAAGTCCGCACCTCTGCTCGTCGTCGCCGTCGCGCTGATGGCGTCCAACCCTGCGCAAGCCGGAACGGTCGCCGTTCGCGTCATCGATGCGACCGGCCAGCCCGTTCCCGACGCCGTCGTGACCATTCATCCCGCTGCCGGCATTCCGGCCGGCCCCATCCGCTTTCCCTGGGCCAACACGATGGTTCAGAAGAACATCGCCTTCAATCCGGGGACGCTGATCGTCCCGGCTGGGGCGACGGTCGCCTTTCCGAACCAGGATAGGGTCCGGCATCACGTCTACAGCTTTTCGAAACCGGCGAAATTCGAACTGAAGCTGTTCGGCCAGGATCAGAGCCGCACCTACACGTTCACGACGCCGGGCACCGTCGCGCTCGGCTGCAACATCCACGACGCGATGTCGGGGTTCGTCCGAGTCGTAGATACGCCCTTTGCCAACAAGACCGCGGCCGCGGGCGACGCCCGGATTGCGAACGTGACCGGCGGCAGAGCGGTGCTGACGATCTGGCATCCGCGCCTGAAATCGAAGCAGAACGAGGCGACCTTCCCGCTCGACGTCCCCGCCAACGGGGACATCGCGAAGCGCATCACCGTAACGCTGCGCTGAACCGGTGGCGGGACGTCGCTTGTCGCTCGTGGCTCTCGCCGCGTTGATCCGCGGTTCGCTGTCGGCCAAGCTGACGCTGTTTTACAGCGCACTCTTCGCCGTCGCGGTGGCGTTGATCCTGATCGGCGCGCAGGCCGGGATCCGTCGTAGTGCCGAGCGTATGATCCGCAACGAGATGGCGGCGAGTGCGAAGGTCTTCGACCGCGTCACTGCGATGCGCTACGCTCAGCTCGGCGACGCGAGTACCGTGCTTGCCGCCGACTTCGGGTTTCGCAGCGCGGTCGCGACCGACGATGCGCCGACGATCGCCTCCGCCCTCGAGTCGCTACGCAACCGCCTGCGGCTGGACCAGGCGTTCTTCGTCGACGTCGATGGCGCGATCGTCGGCTATCGTGGCCGGATTTCGACTAGGGACGCGCGCGACCTGTTGATCGCGCTTGAGAACGACCGGACGCGGGGCGTGTTGCGGATCGGGTCGGCGCGCTTCAACGCCGCCGCATCGGCGGTGAAGGTGCCGGTTACCGTGGGCTGGGTCGTCTTCGGCAATGCGCTTGACGCCCGCGAGATGGCCCGGCTCGGCAGGCTTTCGTCGATCGATCTCGCCCCGCGGATCGTGCCGGCGGGGACATTGAGCGCCGTCCAACGCAGTGGCGCGGCGACCGAGCAGGACGTCGCCGGCAAGCGGGTGCTAATCCAGGCCTCCCCGATCGCCTCGTTCCGTAGCGACGAACCGCAGATGCTGTTGTTGCAGCACAGCGTCACCAAGACGCTGGCCGATTATCGCCCGATGCTGTGGTTGCTGCTCGGCTGCGGAATCGTCGGCATCGGCCTTGCGGGCGCGGGCAGTTTCCTGCTCGCCCGGCGCATCTCGCGACCGATCATCGCGCTGAAGGCGGCGGCGATACGGGCTGCGAAGGGCGACTACACCCAGGTCGCGGTGACGACCCAGGACGAGCTTGGCGCACTTGCTGTCAGCTTCAACCGGATGGTCGACGATATCGACGCGCGCGAGCGGCAGATCACCCATATGGCGCTGCACGACGGTCTCACCGGCCTCGCCAATCGGGTGTTGCTCCGCGAATATCTAACGACCGCGTTCGCGCGGGTCGGCAGCGGTCGGCGGCAGGCGCTGTTCTGTCTCGATCTCGATCAGTTCAAGGTCGTCAACGACACGCTTGGTCACCCGACCGGTGACGCCTTGCTGTGCGATGTCGCGCGGCGCCTGAGCGACTTCGCCGGCGACGGCTTCGTCGCTCGGCTGGGGGGGACGAGTTCGCGCTGGTCCTGTCTGAGGATCATCGGCCCTTCGATCGGCTCGCGCACGAGTTGACCCGTGTCGTCGCGGAGCCTTGCATCGTCAACGAGCATCGCATCGTACCGGGCACGAGCGTGGGCATTGCCATCCTCGGCGAGGACGGGCAGGATCCAGTCACACTGACGAAGAACGCCGATCTGGCGCTCTATCGCGCTAAGCACGATGGCCGAGGCGGCTATCGCTTCTTCGAGGCGGCGATGGATGCCGAGGCGCGCAAGCGTCGGCAGATGGAACTCGACCTGCACGACGCGATCGCCGAAGGGCAGCTGTCGTTGATGTTCCAGCCGTTGTTCGACTTGGCGCAGACGCGCGTGTCGGCATTCGAGGCGCTGCTGCGGTGGAATCATCCGACGCGCGGACTGGTGTCGCCGGTCGATTTCATCCCGCTTGCCGAGGACACCGGGCTGATCGTGCCGATCGGCGAATGGGTGATTCGCGAGGCTTGTCGCGTCGCCCGCACCTGGCCGGACGATATCCGCGTCGCCGTGAACGTATCGCCGGTCCAGTTCCGCAACCCCGGCCTGGCCGCGGTCATCCTACAGGCCCTTTCCGAAAGCGGACTGCCGCCGCAGCGCCTGGAACTGGAGATCACCGAGAGCCTGTTCATTGATAATCCGGAATCCACGCTCGCCTCGCTCCACAGCCTGCGTGCGCTGGGCGTCCGGGTCGCGCTCGACGACTTCGGTACGGGCTATTCCTCGCTCAGCTATCTGCGCGCCTTCCCGTTCGATAAGATCAAGATCGACCGCAGTTTCATTATCGACCTGTTGAACGGCGACGGCGCCACGGCGATCATCAAATCGATCACGACGCTGGCCGAAGCTTTAGGCATGGAAACTACGGCGGAGGGCGTCGAAAATTCGGACCAGCTCGACATCCTGCGCGAGCAAGGCTGCAGCCACATCCAGGGTTACTATTTCAGCAAGCCGATTTCCGAGGTCGAAGTGCAGCGCATGATTGGCACTCCTCCGAGCGCTTTTCGCCTGTCGGCGTGACGCGAGGCGAGTGCGTGCCGCCCTTGCAACCCTATTTGAATGAAATTCGATAGGAAAAGCGCTCGCGGTGCCGCGACCTGACTGCATGGGGAACTTGAGAGCAGACCCAACTACGCCGGCTTGCCAGAGTGGCTCGGGCAAAAGCCGTATGTCAGTAACGGAAGAGCCCTCCCATTCCCCAACGATGGCGTTGACGCCTCGACCCGCCGGCCGATTTGAGCGCGATCACCGCCGTCAAAACGTGACGATGACGCTGACCACGTCCGAATAACTGCCGGCGGGGGGTGTGCTGGTCGGGTCGATACGAGCGACATAGGGGAAGAGCTGCGTCGGGCTAGTCCCGCCGGTGCCCGCGAGCGTTCCGGGCAGCGGATTGGTTTCGTCCCAGATCGTCGCGCCATCGGCGCGATAGAGGTTGTATCGCAGACGATTGCCGGCGCCGTCGCTCATCGCACGCCACGGACGCGAAGCGCCGCTGGCGCCGCTCGAGAATGCGACCTTGAAGTTCGTACCTTGTGTGCAATCGACCGCGACGGCCTGTGAGACGGGCGCGAAACCGCGCGCGAATGGCGCGCTGCCGAACACCACCGGCGGCGCGAGGATGCGGCAATCGGCCGTGACGACCAGCGTCACCGTGATCGTCGAGGTGGCGGTACCGCTATACTCGAGGACGCAGATGCTCGCGCCCCCCAGGCCGACGCCGACCCCGGCGCAGATTTTCCACGACCAGGCGATCGTCACGGTGTCCGTATAGGTGCCGGCCGGCACGTTGGGCTTCTCCACCGTCGCCGCGTACATCGTCGGGACGAAGTTGGTCGGCGACAGGACCGTCGGCAGCGATAGCAGTGAAGTGTCGAGATAGTTGATCGTCGAGCCTTGGGTGAAGGCGACGTTGCCCGCGCTATCTGCCGAAAGGCGGTAGCCGATGCTGGCGCCGCCCGACGATCTCAGACGAAAGCCGTTGGCGCTGGTCGCCGTGGCGCGGGCATAATCGGTGCTCATCACCGTCAGCACGGTACCGGTGCAGCGCAGCGTCGCCGGCATCGCGGTGGGCGTAGCGGGGCCGGCGCGAAGGTCATAGGACGTCACGGCACCGAGATCGCCGGTGATCGCCGGCGCAACGCCGCACGCCGCCTGCGCGGGTTCGGCAGAGAGAAACGTCGATAGCGAGACGACGGCGGCGAGCCAGGCGATCAGACGCATCGAATGGTCCCCACATTGGCGAGAAGGTCGGCACGCGCCGAACGGCCGATGCGCGCGGTGCACCTGCCGCCGGGCAGGCGTACCGTCAGCACGGTGGCATCGCGGGGCTGCTCGATCAGGACGATGCCGTCATAGCCGATCGTCAGCGACTGACCGTCGTCCGTTGTCGCGATCGCCCCTGGCGGCAGCGGCACGCCGACGGCATCGACGAGATGTGCGGTGATGCTGCGTACCGCATGGACCGGCAGGCGGATCACCGCGCCCGTGCCCGGGCGCAACGCGGCGCGCGTCTCGACGTCACGCGCGATCATTCCGATTGGAAGTCCGACCGGCTCGATCGCGAAGCGCGCCGGATGATAGGCGGTGACCGAAGGCACGAACAGGTGGCCGCGGCGATCGGTCGTGCCCAGCCGCTGGTTTTCATAGCGGACGGGCACGTTCGGTGCACCGGTCGCCACCAGCGCGAAGGCATCGGGCAGGTGGTTGGTTGCAAACAGCCGTCCCGCCATCGCGACGACCGAGCCCTGGACCCCGCCCCACAGGCTGCGCGCCGCGCCTGCGGTCGCCGCTCCTGCCTCGAACTCGATCGCGCGCGCCCGCCACGTCGCGGTTCCCTGACCGATGACACGGCCCCGATCGTCAATGGCCGCGTCGACCGCGTAGCCCAGGCCGCCATCAGTCGGCACGGCATGGCCGATCGCGCCGCTGACGCGTGCACGCCCCGCGGGGGCGCGCGCGATCCCGGCGCTGGCGACGGTGGCGCCGGCGCCGAGCGGCATCACCAGCCGCAGCTGCATTCCACCACGCCGCCGGTCGACGTCATAGTCGAGCGCGGCGAACGCCGACGCGCGGCCCCACAGCGGTACAGACGCCGATGCCGAAGCCAGCCGCGTCAAACCCGTGACAGTGTCGCGGCTGCTGATGAAGCCGAGCCCGACGCTGCCGAAGCCGTGCAGGATGGTGCTCGCCGACACGCGGTCGCTGCGCCTGCCGACGGATGGCGTGATGTCGAACGCGCCGAGATCGGTGAAGGCGCGGCTGCGCACGACGTGCTCGGCGCCGATGGAGAAGGTCCGTCCATCGTACGTGTAGCCGGCGGTGAGCTGCGACCCGCGGCGCCCGCTCCGGTCGCTGATTGAGGCCGATGCGTGGACGGCACCGAGCAGTCCCATCCGCCAGGCCGCCCCGACCCCCGCACCGGCGAGCCCGCGTGTCCCTTCGACGTGCGCGGACAGCGTGACGGCCTGCGACAGGCCATGGCGCAGCGATGCGCTCACCGCCGGCCGGGCGTAGCTGAAACTGCGCAAACCGTAGTTTCTGCGAAGCAGCCCCACTTCGGCAGCGAAGTCGGTGAGGCCCGGACGCAGCAGCGTGGGTGCGACGTAGAAGGGGATCACGGTGGCGATCTGCCGACCGACCGCATCGGTGGTGACGATACGCGCTTCGCCGGCACCGTTGACGACCGGCACATTGTCCAGCACGAACCGGCCCGGCTCGACATTGGCGGTCGCCTGGCGAAAGCCATTGATAAAGAGGTCGACGCCGCTGGCCACCGCGGACTCACCGGCGAACCGCGGCAGCGGTACGGTGACGAGGTCCGGGCGGATCGCGAAGTTGCGCGCGATCTGAAGCCCGCCCATCCGCACCGCCGTCGTCCAGGGCAGCGTGCGCGTAATGAAGTCTCCGGCGGCGATCTCCGTCGCGCTGTCCTCCAGCACCCGGCGATAACTCGTGTCGTAGCGGAGCAGCCCGGCGCCACCGCCAAAGCCCGTGCGCAGCACGCCGGTCGAGGCAACCGTGCCGAAGTCGCCAAACAGTCGGACTTCGCCGAGCAGGGCGGCGGTGGTGACGCGGTCGTCGCGTCGGACGAACAGGTCGTAGTTGATGAGCGCGCCGGTATCGATGGTCGTCGCCATGCGCGTCGGCGCGTCGCCGCTGATGCGCCGCGTGGGCAGCAGCGCCGGCGGCACGTCGAGCAGCAGGCGTTGGCCCGGCGCATCATACACCGCGGTGAACCCCGGCGGGGCAGCAAGATCGATGGGCGCGTCGCCGGAGACGGCGATGCCGGCGGCGCGCAATGTGTCGGGCGCGATGAACAGCCGTTCGCCCGACTGCGACAGCTTGGCGAGCGTCACGTCGATCCGTCCGTTGACCACCAATTCGACGAACAATTCGGTGGGGCCCGCCGACGCGGCGGCGACCGGCGGCGTTGCGTCGCGCGCGTGCGCCGGGACGCTCGCGAGCATCGCCGCGCAGATCAGCCAAACGCGCATCGCAGCCGGCTCGTGCGATCGCTCAGGCGTCGGGGACCAGCGTCTGGTCGACGCCGTTGACCGCGACGCGGACCGTGCCGCCTGTGGCGGGCAACGGGAAGGCGATCGTCGCGCCGGCCAGTACGTAGCCCGCAAGGCCAGCCCGCACCATTGCCTGGTGCGAACCCGTCACGACGCGCAGATCGGTCAGTCGCGCGTGACGCGTGCCGGTGTTCGTGACGCGGAGCTCGCGGCCCTCCGGACCGGCCGACACCCGCACCGACAGGCGCGGTGTGCCGGTCTCCGCGGTGACATAGGTGAACAGCGGCACCGAATAGCGCATCTGTACCGCCAACTTCGCGACCGGCGCCGCCGTTCCTTCCGGCGGGGGCGGGGGAAGCTCGTCGATCAGCAGCCGGAACGTGCCCTCGGCGGCGGCGCCGGGCGTGCGGCGGATGATCCGGACGAGTTGGCGCTTGCCTGGCTCGACCCGTGCGATCGGCGGGCTGGCGACGATCACGTCCTGGGCCGACAATGTGTCGCTGCCGTCCGCCTGTGACCAGGCGAACGCGCGCACCTGCATCGTCACCGGCATGGTGCCCTTGTTCTCCAGCCACAGCGCCGTCGCCTGCTCGCCCGCCTTGATGACGGGATCGATCGGCCAGATGACGATTGCCGAGGCGGTCGCGGGCACCGTGTGAACAAGGGTGGCGAGCGACAGCGCAGCGCCCAAAGAGCGGAACATGATAAACTTCCCTCTGCGGATTACCAGGTGAGCGTGATTCGGACGGTATCGGTGTAGGTCCCGGCGGGCTGTGCCCCGGCGAGCGTCGCGACGGCCCGGATCGGCACCAGTCGCTGGCCGGAACCCGGCGCGAACGGCAGCGATACGGGGCTGGCCGCCCACTCGCTGCTGCTGCCGTCCGCGAACAGCTGGTACGCGATCGTGGCGGATCCGCCGGACTGGCGCAGACGGCGCGCACCGCCGGCGGCGTTGTCGCCGCCGTCGGCGGATAGCGTCGCTGTCACCCCGGGCGTGCATTCGACCGCGATCCCTGCGCCGCCAGCCGAGACCAAGCTCCCCTCCGCCCGCGCGCCGGCGGTTCCGGGCGTGGTCCCCATGTCGATGCGGCCCCAGCCCTGCGTCGCATCGGCATTGACGCTGCAGCCGTTGACGACGCTCGCGCTAACCGGAAACGACCGCGTCATCTCCGCATGCGCGGGCGCGCCGACCGGCAGGAGCGCCGCTCCGCCAAGGATCAGGCCGACACGCACCGGATCACCAGGTCAGCGTGACCTGGACGGTGTCGGCGTAGCTGCCCGCCGCCAGGAGCGTCCCGCCGCTCGTCACGCGGGCATAGATCGGCACGCTGATCGGCGTGGACCCTGCGGTCGCGAGCGCCAGTTGCTGGCCGATGCCGATCTCCGACGTGCGCTGCGCATCGCTGAACAGGCGGTAGGCGACGGTGCGACCGTTCGCGATCATGTGACGGCGACCGCTGGTATCGTTCGCTCCCGATCCGATCGTCAGGCTGGGCGTGACGCCCGGCGAACACTGGACCTGGAGCTGGCCGAGCGAGCCGACGAGTTCGCCGTCGACATTGCCGAAGATGCCGGGCTGATCGGGAAAGGCTATCGTGCCCATCTGGCCGGCATTGGCCTGAAGCGCGGTCGCGCCGTTTACGACGCAGGCGTTGGTGACGTTCAGCGTGACGCCGATCGTGCCGGTGGTGTTACCGGCGGCGGCGGGCGTCGCCGCAAACGCGCTTGCGGTACCCGCAGCGAGAGCGATGATGCGATAGTAAGAGCTGATGTTTGCCATGCGATGATCCCCCTCGTGCAAGTTCGAGGAGGTCGGGGTGCGGGACGACGGTAAACCAAATCTTGAAACGACCGGCCCAGCTTAAACGTCTTCGACCTAAGTCTAGCGTCGCAGTGCGATCGGCGTGGAACTTCTTTCCGCCGCGGCGATGTATCGACGGATAGTGCCAACCGCGAGCCGCGAAAGCCTACGCACGGTAACAGGTGCGGCGAGACCGGGCGGGACAACCAGCCACGCCTCGCTCAGCGCGGTGAAGCCCAGCGTTCCGGCCAGTCCGGCGAGCCGGTGGCTCGTGGTCTCGGTCGCAGCGTCAGGTGTTGTCAGAACGCTTTCGAGCGTATCGGCAAGACGGCTCAGCATCGGCAGGATCGCCGCGGCGCCGAACACGTCGAGAAGTCGCAGCGTCGCGTCGCTCAGGTCCTTCGGTTTCCAGCGTTCCGCCAGAATGGAGAAGGTTTCCAAGCCGCTTCCGACCGGAAGCACTTCGTCATCATCGAACACTTGGTCCCCGCCCACACGCACCTGTGGAGCACCCATGCGCCAAGCGGGCGATTCGACGGTTGAGGAGAGAAACAACAGTGATGGACAAGATGTATACGATACATCCTCGATCACCGCTTCCATCGACTTCACCCGCCAACCGGCTGCAGCGAATGCTTCGCGCAACGGAACTGTCCAGTTGACAGTGGGGGGCTGTGTTCCGGTGATCACTGCCGCCAGCGGATCAATCCTTAACATTTATTATGATGTCTATCCGTTGCTGGGTATCGACATTGCTAATGACACGCTGAAGAATAAGCGCAAGCTAGCGAACGATGTTGGGGATCGTGGCGGAAAGAACTGGCGGTCGCATTCTGATAGCCGACGATCACCCTCCGATACGCGAGGGATTAGCACTTGCCGCCCGCTCGGCGCTGGCGGGCGTGACGGTGCATACCGCAGGTTCGATCGCCGACACGCTGGCGACGATCGCGCGGGTACCGATCGATCGCATGGTGCTGTTGGACCTTATGCTGCCCGATGCACTCGGCTTTTCCGGGCTGATGACGATCCAGCACGAAGTGCCGCGCGTCCCCATCGTCATCATCTCTGCGCGCGAGGAACCGGCCGTCGTCGAGGCGGCGCGCGCACTGGGTGCTGCGGGTTTCCTCTTCAAGAGCCTGCCGCTCGACACGATCGCGCGGCATCTGCAGGAGGTGGAGGGGGGGAGCCGCGTTTTTCCGCCACCGCCGCCGCCCGCGGCCGGCGACCTGACGGCGTTGCGCCAGCGGATCGACGAACTCTCTCCCGCGCAGCGCACGGTATTGATCGCACTGGCCGACGGCCGCGCGAACAAGGCGATTGCCTATGATCTCAACGTGACAGAGGCGACGATCAAGGCGCACATGACCGCGATTTTCCGCAAGCTGGGCGTCACCAACCGCGCGCAGGCGCTGATCGCGGTTCAGCCGCTGTTCGGTGCGATCGATCCGCGTGTCGTATCGTGACGCCGCTGGATCGCCGCGCCGCTCTCATCGTCGGGCGGCCGTCCGCGCTGCGCTTCCTCTCCTTCGCGCTGATCGGCCCACTGCTGCTGATTGCGCTCCTGATCTGGCTGAATGCCGGGTATCGCAGCGCCGAGGCCTTGCGGGAGCGCGTAGCGGCGTCGTTCCAGCGCCGGCTTGAGCTCGTCGAACTGCTTTCGACCCTGAAGGATGCGGAGACGGCGCAGCGCGGATTTCTGCTGACGGGAGGCGACGCGGCCTTTCTTGGTCCCTACACCCCTGCGCGGCGGCGGGTTGCCGTGATGATGCGGGCCGCGCACGACGGCGCGAGGGGCGGATTTGGCGCGCCGCAGCTGTCGCGCATCGAAGCGCTGATCGCTGCAAAGTTCGTGGAAATGGATGCGACCATCGCCAGCCTGCGCAGCGGCGATCGGGACGAGGCGCTCCGCCGTGTGCGAACGGGCGCGGGCAAGCGCCTGATGGACGAGTTGCGCCGCGCCGTTGGTGCGCGGATCGCGCACGAGGATGCAGCGACACGCGCCGCGCGCGATCGGTTCGAGGCGCGCCGACGCAGCTCGCAGCTGCTCGCGATCGGCATCGGCGTGCTGACGCTCGTGCTCGTCACCGGGTGGCTCTTCGCGGGGTGGCGGCTTCGCCGCGCCCGCTACGACGCGAGCGTCGCCGCGTACGAGGCGGCAGAGCGCAACCAGACCGTGCTCGACAGCACCGTGGATGCGATGCTGATTCTCAATCCCAGCGGTTCGATCGAGGCGGTCAACCGCGCTGCCACCGAGTTGCTCGGCTACGATGCGAGCGCGCTTGAACGGCGCGACATCGCCGTCGTCATCGATCTGGCACCGGGGGAGGGCAGTTTCCACCAGCGCGTCGGGCTGGTCGACGGCCATTTGCGCCAGCGCTTCCTGCCCGATCGGGCAGCGCGGCATCGTGATGGCCACCTCGTTCCGGTCGATGTCGCGATGGGCGCGATGGTCGTGCCGAGCGGCGATCATCTCGTCGTGTCGCTGCGCGACATCTCGGAGCGCAAGCGGCTGGAGCAACTCAAAGACGACCTGATGTCCACCGTGAGTCACGAGCTCAGGACACCGCTCACATCGATCGTCGGATCGCTTGGGCTGTTACGCGCAGGATCGGCGGGCGCGCTGCCGGACGCCGCGGCCCGGCTCGTTGGCATTGCCGAGAACAATTCACGGCGCCTGATCCGCCTCATCAACGACATGCTCGACATCGATCGCATCGAGACCGGGACGCTGGAGATGGTGCGCGAACCGACCGACCTGCGCACCATCGTCGAGCGTGCGGCCCATGGCGGCGAAGGGATTGCGGCGGCGAAGGGCGTGCGGATCGTCGTCGCCACGCCCCCCGCGCCGGTGATCGTCGCGGGCGATGCCGACCGGCTGCTCCAGGTATTGACGAATCTGTTGTCGAACGCGGTCCGCTTCACTCCCGAGGGGCGGGCGGTGACGATCACGCTGGCCAGCGATGGCGAACGCGCAACCGTCACCGTCGATGACGAAGGCCCGGGCGTGCCCGCCGAATTTCGCAGCCGTATTTTTGGCCGGTTCGAGCGCGCGGCGGGTGAGAGTGGGCAGCTGGGCGGGGCGGGGCTCGGCCTCGCTATCTCGCGGGAAATCATCGCGCGTCACGACGGCCGGATCTGGTTCGAGGATGCTCCGGGCGGCGGCGCGCGCTTCGCGATCACGCTCGATGCGATGCGGCCCGCGCACATGATGGAGAGTGGATCGGCGCGCGTGCTGATCTGCGAGCAGGATGCCGAACTCGCCGGAAGGCTGATCGCGATGGCGGTGCGGGAGGGGTGCGCCTACGAACTCGCGACCAGTACGAGCGCCGCCCGTGCGGCGCTCGCGCGGTCGACATTCGACGCGCTGCTCATCGACCTGCATCTGCCCGAGGAGGGCGGGCTCGTCTTCGCACGCGCGGTGCGGGATGGCTCGTCATCGGCGCAGGCGTCGATCATCGTCGTTGCGGCGAACGCGTTCGATGACGGAGATGCATTGTCGCCCCTCGACGTGATCGACTGGATCGACAAGCCCGGCGACGCCGATCGACTGGGCGACGCGCTGCGCCGGGCGCTGGCGCGCGGCACGACCCGGCGGCCGACGGTGCTCCATCTCGACGATGACGAGGACCTGCTCCAGGTCGTCGCCGCTGGACTTGAGCCCGAAGTACAAATCCTGACGGCGACCAGCCTTGCCGCCGCGCGGGCGATCCTGGAAACGACATCCCCGGATGCCGCGATCCTCGACCTTCGTCTGGCCGAGGGGTCAGGCCTCGATCTCATCCCGTTCCTCGTCGACAGCGACGGGCTCGCTATTCCGACGATTATCTATTCGGCGCAGGACGTCTCGGCCGAGCTTGCCGACAAGGTCGATGCCGTCCTCGTCAAGGCGCGCGGGTCGATGCCCGACCTGAAGGCCACCCTGCGACGCGTCATCAACGCCCGCGCCTTTGAAGAGAAGTAGCAAGACGACGTGACACAAACCCTGCTGTACGTGGACGACGAGGAAGACATCCGCATCATCGTCGGACTGGCGCTGGAGCTCGACGGCTATTTTCGCCCGGTCCTGGCAGGCGGCGGCGGCGAGGCGCTGCGCATGGTCGCGGAAGGGCTGACACCGGATGTCGTCGTGCTCGACATGATGATGCCGGAAATGGACGGATTGACGCTGCTCGCCCGGTTGCGGCCGGTCTTGGGCGATGACGTTCCGATGCTGTTCATGACGGCGAAGGGGCGTCAGGCGGACGTCGAACTGTATCACCGCAGCGGTGCGAAAGGCGTACTGGTCAAGCCGTTCGATCCGGTGCGCCTCGGTGCGGATATCCGTGCACTCATAGCGGCCTGAGCCGCGGCGATCGCGCGAAAATTTGGACTTTGGTCTAGCCCCGCCGGTGCCGGGGAAGCGGAGCAATGTCTTGTTTACCCTACGATCCCACCGGTGACCGGTACGCCCGGGGGAACGCGGAATGCCAACCGATCTGAAGCAGGACCACAATCGAATCCGATCGCTGCTGTCGCAGCTCGAAGCGATGGTTGCGCATGATCACCCCCCACCCGTCGGGGACCTCGCCGACGTCCGGCGCGCGCTGTTCACGGAGCATCGCGAGCACGTCCAGCGTGAGGATGCGTTTGTCCAGACGCGTCTGGGCAAGAGCGCGCTGGCTCACGCGCGATGCTGTGTGATCGAGAGCATCGACCGCAAGATTGCCGATCAGATACGCCGATGGACCGGCGCAGAGGTTCATATCGGCTGGAATGCCTATCGCGCGGACACCACGCTGCTCGCCAAACAGTTGCGCACGCAGATGAACGACGAGGAAGCACTGATCCTCTCACTATTCTGACTTCAACCGCTGCTTCAAAAGCCAAGCGCCAGGACAGGAAAGATCGACCGATTCAGCAATCTGCGCCGATTCCTTGATCCGAACGCAGAGCTGGCGGCCACCTCATGAACCGACGGCACATTACGAAGCGCTACGATCGATGCCCTAGGAACGCCAGCATCAGCCTGGCATAAGCTGAACAAGCGGCCACGTAGGTAGCGGTTAGGTCGCCGCAAACGTCCTCCTTTGGGTCAAGCGATTAAGTCGTCCGTCACACGCGAAATGCGCTGATCAATGCGCGCAAAGCAGGAGTGACTCGCCGATCGGGGTAGTAGAGGCGGCAGCCTGGATAGCTCGGGCACCAGGTCGCAAGGACCTGAACAAGCCGTCCATCGGCAATCTCGTCTGCCACATCATGCTCCATCATATAGCCTAGTCCAGCTCCGGCGCGCACCGCCGCTCCCGCCAGGATTTCGTCGTTGACGATGAGCTGCCCGGGTACCCGCAGCCGCACGTCCCGACCGGCATCCTCGAACTCCCACGGAAGCAGGCCACCGCCGCCAAGCAGACGATAGTTGACGCAGACATGGCGATCGAGATCCGCCGGCGTCTCAGGCGGCGCGTGGCGCGCGAAGTACGCGGGGGTGCCGACCACGACCGTGCGTAGATCCGGACCGACCGGTACGGTCACCATGTCGCGCTCGACCGCCTCGCCGAGCCGGATGCCAGCGTCGAAGCCACCCGCCACCAGGTCGATCAGCCGGTCCTCGACGATGACCTCCACCGACACGTCGGGATGGTCGAGCAGAAAGCGTGGCAGTCGCGGCGCCAGGATGGTGCGCGCCGCATAGCCGAATGTCGTCAGCCGCACCGTGCCCGACGGTGCGCCGCGCCAGTCCGCGAGAGATGCCAAACCCTGCGTCACCTGTGCCAGTGCTGGGGTGAGCGAGCGCAGGAGCTGCTCGCCCGCGGCGGTCGGTGCCACCGAACGGGTCGTGCGGGCAAGGAGCCGGACGCCGAGCCGCTTCTCCAGTGCCTTCATTGCGTGGCTGAGGGCCGATGGTGAGAGGCCGAGTTCCGCGGCCGCCCGTGTGAAGCTGCGGTGCCTTGCGACGCTGGCAAATGTCGCAAGATCATCGAGGTCGCCGCGCCGCATTGATGCACCATGCTCATAAGCCTTTGCGGTTCGCAACGGCTAATCCCGCAATCTTTCATGTCTTACCTTCGCAGCGATACGAGGAGTGATGAGCCATGGACATGACCAATTACCGGACGCTTGGTCGCTCGGGGCTGGCGGTAAGCCCGCTGGCGCTGGGCACGATGACCTTTGGTGCCGGCCGCTGGGGGGCTGACGAGGCGGGATCGCGCGCGATCTTCGACGCCTATGCCGACATAGGCGGTAACTTCATCGACACGGCGGACGTCTACTCCGGCGGTGAAAGCGAGGCGATGGTCGGTCGCTTCCTGCGCGAGCGCGGCGGCCGTGACCGGATGGTCATTGCCACCAAGTCGGGCTTCCCGCGCGGCGAAGGCAATCCGCTTGCCGGCGGCAACTCGGCGCGCAACATCCGCGACGGCCTGGAGGGATCGCTCAGGCGGCTCGGCACAAGCCATATCGATATGTACTGGACGCACGTGTGGGATCGCACGACGCCGGTCGAGGAGGTGCTGCGCGCCCTGACAGATGCGGTGCGGCGGGGCGACATCCTCTACTACGGCTTCTCCAATGCGCCTGCCTGGTACGTCGCGCAGATCGCGACGCTGGCCCGCGCGCACGGGCTGCCCGAGCCGATCGGACTGCAGTACAGCTATTCGCTGATCGATCGCGGTGTGGAATTGGATCTGGCGCCCGCGGGTCGGGCGCTCGGTTTGGGACTGGTGGCGTGGAGCCCGCTTGCCTTCGGAATGCTCACGGGCAAGTACGGGCGAGAGAAGCTTGCCGCCTTCGGACCGGCTGGCAGCGTGCCGAACAAGGGCGGTGACCATATCGGCGGCAGCGATGGCCGTCTCAACGGCGATAACCCCTATGGGGGTATGCTGTTCACGGAGGCGAACTTCGGCATCGTGGACGAGCTACGCGCTGTGGCCGACCAATTGGGCCGACCCATGGCACAGGTGGCGCTTGCCTGGGTCGCGGGGAGGGCGGGCGTCTCATCGGTTCTGATGGGAGCGAGCCGGCTCGAGCAGGTGCAGGAAAACGCGGCGTCACTCGACATCGTGTTGACGCCAGATCAGCAGCAGCGGCTGGACGCGGTAGGAGCGCCACCGCGGCTCAATCCCTACTTCATCTTCGACCTGCCGCTCGAAAGCATCTTCGGCGTGAGCGCCGTGCAGGCCTGGAGGTAGCGCCAGCCGCCTTGTTGTCGACGGTCACGGCCCAATCGTCGTCTGGGATGTGGCAACGCCGACGGCGCTACGGCGCTCTGCCATAGCCGCAGCTCGGCTGACGTACCTGTCGGTCAGGAAGGATCGTTTGAGGCCGACAGCGGTAATTTGGTCGCTTACGACCATGAACGAGCGTCTGCTTCTGGGCACCGCCGCCACCCGCCGGAATGGCCTTCGTTCCGTCCAACGCGTCTCGGACTCGCGAGCAAAACCGACCCGCTTTTTCGCCGTTTCATCAGACCGGTTCGGGACCCCGAACCGGCCGTTCTAGCTATTCGCATCAGCCTCGTTCCCTACGTCCGCGGGCCGCTTTGGGCGAATGCAATTGGGACAGGTTTTAGGAGAACGGCTTGAGCGGGAGGCATCTGACGCGCGAGCCTGCCGATGCTGCCCCTCTGAACATCCGTTATTGGGGAAAGCTGGACCGCTTACGCCCCCTGCACTCGGGCGATCCGATCGTCAGGCGACAGGTCCGCGAACCGTTTGTCAAAATCAGCTGCGATATCGGCCAACGTTACGTCGGCAAGTCGTCGCAGCAACACCGTCTCCGCCTCGCGCATTGCAGTCTCCAGCGAACCGTTGACGGCCTGTTCCACCAGACAAGCAGGATCGGGATCAGCCGGACCGAGTGCAAAGATCCGGTTCTCACCAAGCGCGCGATGCACGTCGAGCATGGTGATGTCGTCGAGCTTGGCCGTCATCGACCAACCTCCACCATGTCCTTTGACCGAGCGCACGTAACCGGCATCGCGAAGACCCGCCATCGTTCGGCGGACCACGACTGGATTGGTGCCCAGCATGATCGCGGCAGCATCAGACGTCAGCGGGCCGTCCATGCGGCCCATATGGATCAGCAGATGCAGCATTCTGGAAAGGCGCGCGTCCAAATTCACGATCTCCAATACCGTACCATCGTGATATCATGTCACATTCAATGTTGCAAAAGACCAAGCTCCCGTTCATGTAACCCGGGAAGTTATGAGAAGGGCAAGCATGTACGACGTGATCGTGGTCGGCGGAAGTTTTGCGGGCATGTCGGCTGCGATGCAGCTGGCACGCGGGCGACAGAATGTGCTGGTGATCGATGCCGGAGCGCCGCGAAACCGCTTCGCAGACGAGGCGCATGGCTTTCTGGGACAGGATGGACGCGCGCCTGCGGCGATCATGGGTGATGCCCGTTGCCAGTTGCTGCGCTATCCGACCGTGGAGGTCATGTCCGGTGAGGCCGTGGGTGCGAGGGCACTCGGCGACGGTTTTGCAATCGAGCTGTCGGGCGGCGGCGAACACAGCGCCAAACGCCTGATCCTGGCGACGGGTGTTTCGGATCAGTTGCCGGCGATCCCCGGCATGAACGAACGCTGGGGAGAGACCGTGCTCCATTGTCCGTACTGTCATGGATATGAAGTGCGCGACCTGCCGCTCGGCGTGATCGCAGCGCATCCCATGTCGGCGCATCAGGCGATGCTCATCCCGGACTGGGGCCCGACGACGTACTTCACACAGGGGGAGTTCGAGCCGGAGGCGGCCGAGCTCGACGCGTTCGTCGCACGTGGCATCACCATCGAGCGCACGCCCGTGGTGGAGTTGCTGGGCGACGCGCCAGCGCTCGATGGTGTCCGCCTTGCCGATGGACGCTTCGTTCAGGTGGCTGCGGTCTTCACTGCGCCGCGAACGAGTCCAGCCACGCCGCTTGCTACGATGCTGGGGTGCGTACACGAGGATGGACCTACGGGGCCGTACGTGAAGGTCGATCAGTGGGGAGCTACCTCAGTCGCGGGCGTGTGGGCAGCAGGGGACGCGGCCACCCCGATGCACAATGCCACGCTTGCGTCCGCGGCGGGCGTGCTGGCGGGCATCGGCGCACATCAGGCTTCCGTTCGTGCTAGGGCAGGGTGAGCCGTTCAGCTGGCGGAGTGCGACATCGACCGACAGTACGGGCGATGATGGTCCGCCCGCATGCTCGACGATGCGGATGCGGTAATAGTCATACCGCATCCGCATGCGGTTAGAACGCGTGACGCATGCCGATCACGAAGTTGCGACCGCGGAGCGGCGATTGATCCTTCACGAACGAGGTGTGCACGAACGCCAGCTCGTTGAGCAGATTGCGGCCGCGAACGTACAGCTCGACCGCTTTGGCTTGGCCAAGATCGAAGCGGTAGGCGAGCGTCGCGTTGAGCATGTCGTACCCCGGCGTCCGCGTCTCGTAAGAGGCGACCTTGTCCTGATCGAACGTGTGGTAATATTCGAGCTCGGCGTTAAGCGATCCGGTCTCGTAGGTGTAGCGGCCGCCCAATCGCCCGGGTGAAATGCGCGGCAGATTGTCGTTGCTGTTCTTTATATTGGTGTCGACATAGTCGCCGAACACGGTCAGCCTCGCTGCCGGATGCACCTGATAGCTGACCTGTCCATCCAGCCCCCTGAATTCCACATCGGCAGCGTTGTAGGCCAGCATGTTGGCACGCACGCCGGTTTCGCTGTTGCTCTGGATGAGGCGCGCAAAGATGTAATCGCTGATATCCTGGTAGAATACGCCGACCTCGACCTGCAGAGGTCCGGCCGCCTTTCGCAAGGTAAGATTGACCGAGTTGGTCTTCTCCATCAGGTCTGGCGCGCTGGGTGCGAACTGAATCGGGAAATCCTCCCAGAGAAAGTCGGCCGGTGATTGGGTCAGCCCCAGCTCGTAGCTGTTGGTCGCCAGATTCACGCCGTTGGCGAAAAGCTCGCGCACGCTGGGCCCGCGCTCGGTATGCGCCAGCGCCAGCGATACGGCGTATCCGGCCTGCACGTTCCAGGTTGCGCCGAACGATGCCGAGAAGGGATTGTGCTTCAGGTCTGGATTGCCTTCAGGCCAATAGTCTCGCTGTTCTTGTTCGACCGCTTCGCGCCAGTTGGGGCCATAATAGCCGACGTAAAAGGCTTCGGCTTCCGGTGAGACGTTGGCGAAGAAGGGACCGGGGATGGGCGTGCGGATCGTGCGCCAGTCCTTGCGCGCGGCGATCTCGACATCGACATTGCCGAAGCTGCGCCGCTCGCTGAGAAAGACGCCGACGTTCTCCGTCCTGCGCTGAAGTGTGCCGGAAAAGCCGATGTCACTGGCCGGCGGCAAATGGATGGCATTGACGTCGAGGCCGCTGAAGGTAGCGTCGGTATATTGTGCGCCCAGCGTTCCGGTGAAGCCGAACAGCGGTCGATGGGTCAGTTCCACGCGGCCGTCCCACACCTCGTTCCTGAAGCGGGCGAACAGCGTGGGACCGTCAATCTCGTCGTGGTTATAGTCTGTATAGGAACCGCGCAGGCGAAAGTGCGCCAGACCGGGCAGAAGGTCGTCATAGTCCGCGCGCACATCGACCCGGTCGCTGCTTAGACGGATGAACGCGGTCAGCTCATCCGGCGTGGTGACGTTGTAACCGATGCTGCCGTGGGGACGGCAGTGGAAGTCGAGCCGATCGAAATAATAGTCCCCGTGGCACGCGCTGGCGGCGTGGCTATGCCCGGGCAGACCATATTCGTTCTCCACTCGCGTATAGGCGGCGCCCAGGTAGCCCTTGGTCGTGATCCATGAGCCACCGAATGCGTAGCTGGTGCTGTCGGCGAAGGAGTCCCGCAGTCTGCCGGTCCCGAACCGGTTCGGCACATCGTAATCCTCGGCGCGGCGCCGTGCGCCTTCGGCATGGATCGCGAATTGGCCGATCCCCGCCGTCACGCGGCCGATAACCGTCTTCTCGTCGTCACCGGTGCCGTAGCGTGCTTCGGTTCCGCCGGTCAGCCCGCCTTCGGGCACCGCCTTGGGCACTTTGCTGTCGATCAGGTTGATCGCGCCGTTGGTGGCGTTGCCGCCATAGCGAATCGCTGCCGGTCCGCGCTGGATCTCGATGGCATCGAGCAGCAGAGGATCGGTCGTGATCGCATGGTCCGGCGAGATCGACGACACGTCGAACAGATTTGCGCCATCGGTCAGTATCTCGATACGCGGCATCGTCTGACCGCGAATGACCGGCCGCGATGCGCCGCCCCCGAAATTGTCCAGGTGGACGCCAGGCAACCCTGCCAGCGTTTCGCCCAAGCCGCCTTGGCGGCGGTGCGCCAGTTCCGCGCCTTCCAGCACTTGTACCGGGACCGGCGTTTGAGCCACGTCCAGCGACCGCCCCGTTACGATGATGTCATTGGAGGCTGATGACTCGCGACGTTCGCTATCCGTTTTCTCGACCTCGACCTCGGCCTCGCCATCATGTCCGCGAGCCATTTCTGGCGTACCGACGACGAACGCCGCCGATGCCAGGAATGCCGCACCGCCCCGCTTGATCTGCTTTATGTACAATGCCTTAGCCTCCACCCGATCGGATAGGGCTTAATGAGATGTTACAACATTCCGTCAACCGGGAACGTCCTAACCTCATTTGGTGAGTCATAATTCCATCGGTTGCAGCGGGAACGCTGCCGTCAAACAGTCAGTTGACATAGTCGACTGCACAAACATATTAGCACGTGTTTATATGTTTGTGGGTGTATGACACAGGACGAAGGTATCCAGCTTGCGGAGCTGTTCCGCCTCCTCGGTGAGCCGAACCGGCTTCGCTTGGTCGTGGCCTGTCTCGACGGGCCGCGTTCGGTGGGCGAGCTGACCGAAGACGTCGGCGTCAGCCAAAGCCTCGTCTCGCAGCACCTCCGGCTGCTGCGTGCCGGGCGATTGCTCAAGCAGACGCGGGCGGGGCGCAATGTCTTTTACGAGCTGCCCGACTGCCACGTCCGTACCATGCTGACGAACATGATGGACCACGTGCTCGAACCCGAAGACCACTTACACGAGGAATAGAAGATGAGCGTCAATGTCGAGATGGTGAAGTGCGCCTGCACCGATTGCGTCTGTGTCGTCAGCACCAGCAACGGTGTCGAAGCCGAAGGTCGCATTTTCTGCGGTGAGAATTGTGCCAACCATCATCAGCAGTCGGCCGGCTGCGACCATGCCGGTTGTCCCTGCCACGGTTGATCTGCGGTAAAGCGACTTGGCGGGACCGGCGAAAGCCGGTCCCGATCCGCGTCAGATTTCGAGACGAAGCGACGCCCGCACCGTCCGGGGGGCGCCGGGATAGATCCACAAGGCGCTATACGAGCTGGCGGCATAGCGTTGATCGAGCAGATTGTCGGCCTCGAGACGGAAGCGAAGCCTCTCGACCAGCGGCGCTTCGATCGCCGCCTTTACCTTCACATATTCGGGCAGCACCACCGGATTGGCCGTGAGCGATCCCGCCCGGTCGCCGACATAGGCAACGCCCCCGCTCAATTGCCAGTCGCCACGGGCGGTCGGGATGCGATGGACCACCAGCAATGTGCCCGAATGCTCGGGCACGTTCAGCACGTCCGGCGTCGGAAACGCCGTGTCATCTGCCTTCGCATCGAGCCAGGCGTAATTGGCGACGATCTGCCAGCGGTTGCCGAGCCGCGCCGAGGCGTCCAGCTCGATCCCACGGCTGACGATGCTTCCAACGGGCGCGAGGAAGTTCGCATCGACCGGATCGGTCGTCAGAATGTCCTGCTTGCGGATGTCAAACCACGTAGCCGCCAGATCGACACCGGGCAGCTTGGCCGCGACCCCCACCTCGTAGCCGCGCCCCTTTTCCGGGCCGAAGCCCGCTCCATTGCGATCGGTGCCGGTGTTCAGCGAGAAGTTCTCACCCCAATTGGCATGCACCGCGATCACGTCGGTGAGGCGGTAACGCGCACCGGCGCGGAAGTTGATCGGCGCGTCGATGTTGCGGCCGATACCGCCGGTGTTGTTGTTGACGATCTTCTGCCGGTACGGATCGATCCGCGCACCTCCGACCAGCGTCAGCCGGTCGGTGACGTCCCACATGTCCTGCACGTAGAAGGTGCCCGCCCAGCGGCTCTCGTCGTTGTTGGTGAAGGGGCGCAGCGGCGCTGCGACCGATGATCCGTAAACCGGATTGTACAGGTCGATCGCATAGGGAGCGGCAGCCGAGGGGTTGATGCGCAACCAACGCTCGCCGTAAAAGAAACGATATCCCTTCACGCCTGCGCTGACCCGATGCCGGCCGATCTGTCCGGCGAGCTCCAGGCGGGCTGAGAGGTCATCGACGCTGAAGTCACGCGACCGGCGCTGTCGCCACAAGGCGCTCCCCACGATGCGTGACTGGTCGGCAGACAGGCCTTTGAGCGTTCCCGTCCGCCAGACCACGCCGCCGTTCAGCGTCCAGTTCCCGCCGAGGTCCGCCAGAGCGGTCACCTGGTGCTGGTCCTGTCGTGACCTGGTGATGCCGTTCGAAGGTTCGCCGTAGTAATTCGAACGCGGCAAGGCGTTGGCATCGCCGTTGATCGCAGGAATGCCACGATCGAAGGGCGTGTCATATTGGCTGAATTCACCGGTGTAGGTCAGGCGCAGCGCATCGCTCGGCTGCCAGGTCAGCGACGGCGAGACAACGCGTCGGCGCAGGGTGACGGTGTCGCGCCATCCATCGCTGTCCTCGCCGGCGACCACGATCCGGGCGGCCAGGGTCCGGGTCAATGGGCCGGTCGCGTCGAGTTCGATACGGCGCGTGTTGAACGAGCCATAACTGACCATCGCATTCGCATGCGGGGTGAAGCGTGGCACCTTAGTCACGATGTTGACCCGTCCGCCGGGATCAACATCTCCGAAGAGCGCGCCTGCCGGTCCCTTCAGCACTTCGACCCGTTCGGTCGTCGCCGGATCGCGCGGCGGGGCCATGCCGCGGTTGGCAAGGAAGCCGTTCAGATAATATTCCGCGCCTCCATCCGGAGTGCCGAGAAACCCACGAACGGCGAAATTGTCGATGACACCGCCACGGTTGTTCTGCTGGCTGAAACCGCTGACGAGTTCGAGGGCGTCGCTCAGCCGATACGTTCCTGCTGCATCCAGAACGTCGCGTTCGATCGATCGGCTCGACTGTGACATGCGCTCGGTGACGCGATCCGACGACAGCGCCCGATCGACGGTGTTGCGGGTGCCCAGAACGACGATCTCATCGCCGTCGTCCTTCTCGGCAGCCTCCTGTGCCGCCACGGCGAACGGCGCGAAACCAAGCGCAAGCGAGAGGGCAACTGCGGACGTACGCAGTCGCAAACGAAGGGGCGTGTAAGACATTGCTGCTCCGGGATGCAGCGCACGAACAGGCGCTGCGAATATTGGGTATGTTGCAACGTATCATAGAGCCGTTGTGCTGCAACGCAACAGCATCTGCGTATCTCTCTGATGGGTTCAGACGGACGGCATCGCCGGGCACGCCGGATGGGCTACACGCTGAGCTCTGAACATATCGAACTGAAAGCGCCGCGCGCCCGAACGTAGCTCGGCGACACGCTAGCGGTAACGTGCATCGACCAGCTTTCCGATCGCCGGGATACAGCACGGAACAGGCTGAAACAGCCAAGTGGCGGAGCGGGAGGCCGCTTACGCTTGTTCCTGCGCGTTCCCTGGACTGCCCTAACTGACTGTTTCTTTTGGTTATAATAACAATAGGTTCCTGCGCATTCCAATGCGTTCAAGCCTATTCTGAAAACTTTTGTGTGCTGATATGTGGGGTGCGAATCGATAGCAGAATGTTGGGCGGAAGGTTCGATGAGCGGTTACAAACCAGCCGGTAGGCATCAGGAACGCAAGCTGACGGCGGCAGCAGTTCGTAACCTTGGCCCTGGACTACATGGGGATGGCGGGAATCTCTATTTGCGTGTCGATCCATCCGGCGCCAGGCGATGGATCGTTCGGCTGACGGTACAGGGCAAACGGCGTGACCACGGATTAGGTTCGGCAAGCCTTGTAAGCCTAGCTGAGGCCCGCGAAGCTGCCCTACAACATCGAAAGATCGCGCGGGTAGGTGATGATCCCCTAGCGGAGAAGCGTCGCTCCCAGAGCGTTCCTTCGTTCAAAAAATCGGCATTGCTGTTCCACGAGCAGAACGAACCCCATTGGCGGAACGACAAACACCGGAAGCAGTGGTTGTCGACGATGGAAACCTACGTTTTTCCGACAATGGGTTCGAAGTCGGTGGGCAAAGTCGAAAGCGCCGACATCATCGCCGCGCTCGATCCAATTTGGGGTGCGAAACCTGAAACGGCCCGCCGCATCAAGCAGCGCATCGGTATCGTCCTGAAGTGGGCAATCGCCCGCGGATATCGAACCGATAATCCAGCCGACGCTGTTCAGCAGGGGCTACCTAAGCCGGATAAATTCAAAAAGAAGAATATGCCTGCCCTCCCGTATGGTGAGGTTTCGGATGCTATCGAGAAAATCACTGCATCGAAGGCTTCTGACGTTACAAAACTCACGTTTCAATTTCTTGTTCATACTGCTTGTCGGTCGGGTGAAGTGCGAAACGCGCAGTGGAAAGAATTTGATCTAGAAAATGCTCTTTGGGAAATTCCTGGTTCCAGAATGAAGGCAAAGAAGGCCCATACAGTGCCGCTTAGTGCCGCAGCGCTGGCTATCCTCACGCGGGCCAAGGAATGGCGCCAGCCAGATTGCGACCTGGTTTTTCCGAGTCTTTCTGGCAAACCGCTTTCGGATATGACTCTTTCGAAACTGATGAAGGAACGGAATATCCCTGCCGTTCCGCACGGGTTTCGAGCGACATTCCGGGAATGGGCTGGTGAGACGACGAACCATGCCAGGGAAGTCATCGAACACGCCCTTGCCCATCAATTACCCGACAAAACCGAAGCTGCGTATGCCCGAACGACGCTAATCGCTAAGCGCCGGGTGCTGATGGAGGATTGGTCGAAATTCCTGACCCAAAGGGGTGGCAGCGATGGCAAGGATGTGGCCGTTGAAAAATAAAGTTTGAGGCGCTCCTGCGTGCTTTCTTTTTGAAAAAACTCAGGAAATCTTTTTAAAGCAGATGAAGTAACTTTTCTCGTAATCATAAGAAATCGTGCTGATTGACGGATATTCTTTCGCTTCCTAACTGGTGTTCAGACAGTGGAGGAAAGCATGAGTATCGATCGCATCCTACGCCGGAAGGAAGTTGAAAAGGTTGTTGGCCTCAGTCGCAGTGCCATCTATGCTGCGATGGATAAAGGGCGCTTTCCTCGGCCTATCCAACTTGGGCCTAGGGCTGTAGGTTGGAGAGAAAGCGCAATTACTGATTGGATGGATAATCAACCTCTTTCTAATGGTTGGTGATAATAAGTTAAATTATCTTTGTTTCTAAGTTAACTTATTTTCATTTATGTAAACTTATTGTTTGGTCATAACAATGACAAGGCTGATTATAATTATCAGCCCCGTCGTTGCAGAGTGTTGAATTAGGTTGCTATCTAGGCGGGTGCTTAGGGGGCGCGCTGTAGCGCCAAATATCAAAAGCAGCAGGCCTGGACCAGGATTCCATCCTGCCCGTCCTTCAAAATGTAAGAGACACCGCCACCCCGGTAGTCCTCGACCTCACGCCTCGGCAAAAACCAGCGGGATCGTCGGCAACAGTCATCGACTATTTGCCTGAATTCCTCAATTGTAACATGCGGCGGTCGTTTCGCGCAAGCGTGAATATGCCACATGCCGCCGTAACTTCTTTCAAGTACGGTAATATTGGGGATGATGCGCTTTCTGCGACGAAGTTTGCGCTTACCATATAGGCGACGATTTACCTCATTCCAAAAGCCTTTCATGGCCCTTTCGTAGGCTAAATACGAACCAGGAATGAAGCTAGACATGTCGTTCTGGATGCCTTGCCTGACAGTCAAAACAATCCAGGTATTTGGATTAACTTTTTTTTCTAGTTCTTCGATATGTTTAGTTTTCATCAAATAATCATTTTTACATATACCGCTTGTTAGTCTTATTATCTTTTTCTGCGACGCGGCGAAAGTCGTAATACGTAAGCGAGACGTGGCCGTCCAGGCTATTTATTTTACGCTGCCCGCCTGGCGTATGGTGACGCTATCTTGTATACGGACAACCGCCGCGAATGTTTTGACGAACGCCTGTGGTCGGCTCGTGTTCGGCTTTGGAAAGGACATGCGACTAAATGGCGAACCTCAACCATATTGATCGCGCAACCGAACTAACCGTCGCCTGGTTGTCCAATCCTTCGACACGGGCTGGGATGGAAGACGTGAAGGCATTCCTTTCGTCGATGAACAGGGCGGTTGCAGATTTGTCGGTGCCATCGGCGCCAGCCGTCGAGGAAACCGAAAAGGCCTATGAACCGGCGGTGTCGGTGCGCAAGTCGCTAGCCAACGCGAATTTCATCGTCAGCATGATCGATGGGAAAACTACAGGACACTGAAGCGGCATCTGACGGCAAATGGCCTAACCCCTGCCGAGTATCGTCGGCGGTATGGCCTGAAGGCTGATTACCCGATGACAGCCCCCAGCTACTCCGACGCCCGCAAGGCGATGGCGAAGAAAATTGGCCTTGGGCGTAAGCCGGGTCAGTCACCGAAGAAGGCTGATGCCGGCGATAACGGTGCGGTCGGCAAAGCTAGCAGAAAGTCCGGTTCGACTAAGTCGGTTGCAGCCGCAAGGGCGGCAGCAAAGGCTCATTTGGGTGGTGCTAGTGAATAGGTCGTTTTAAGGCCCGTACAGCGTGCTTGAAGTGAAAGTGGGGCAACACCTACCAGAACGTCCAAATCGCGCTGTACGAGGCTGTCAAAGGCTAGAATCGCCATGTCAGATTGCAAGGGGCTGATTCTGTAAGCCGGACTGGCAGAAAACGCCCCAATTGCAGACATGCGGCCGACTAGCGATAAGGAAGCATGGACGTCTATGTCGAAGCGGCAACCGCCTTGTTCTCCCGTTTGGCTAAACAGCATGCGCTCAGCTACGAGGTAAACATCGATAGCCCGTTCGAAGCGCTGTGGACGTTCCCCAACCAAAGAAACCTCTTAATGCCCGTCACGCTCGGATCGCGGAGTGACGAATTGAGTTTCGGTGTGGCCGACTTCTGGTCGGATTTATTCCCCTTCGAAGAAGCGGCCCCTCTCCTTGAGCGGATTTTTGAGGCATGGATGAGGGGTGATGCGCGGGTCGTAAAAGTGCCCTTGGGGGGCCGAGCCCTTCAACTTCGAGATGGCGATAAATGGGTAACAACCTACCGCGCCAATTGCCTCCTTCCGGTTCCACGTAACCCCAAGCAAGTCATTGCAAACCTCGCGGTCCCAGCGGCCTCTGGATGACGTCTTCCGCCCAATGGCGGACATTACCCCTCGACGCGCAGAAGCTGACTGGGGAAGGCGGTCGCCAACGATAGCGCTTCCTCGACCGGAGCGCTCAGCCATCGGTCAAAATCCTCATCATGCAAAATGACGGGGATCGCCTTCGGATGGATCGCGCCAACCACATGCCCTTCAGCGGCGCCGGGTTCATCACCATAGCCGGTCGTCAGGAACGCAAATATGTCGCCGGCTTCGCTTGGTCGCCAAACCCCTGCGAACGTACCAATTGGTCGCGACGGAATCGAGAACCAGTAGGGTCGCTTCTTGCCCGTCGTCGGGTCTGGTTCGACGCTCCACTCTTGAAAGCTTGTAAACGGTACAAGGCATCGCCGTTCCGGGTTCGCCAATGCCGACCGCCAGAAGGGGGACGCGTAGTTGCGCACGTTCTGAACTGTAACCTTAGGATTGCGGGGATTGGGCCAACCCCATCGCATTTCTCTAAGCGCCCGCTGACCGTTCGTTGCGGTAACCACCGCGCCAGGCTTCGCTGGCGATACATAATCCTTGTCTGCGTCCGCTCCCCATCGATCGTCCGCACCGTAATAGGCGGCGATTTCAGATCGAGCGGTTTGAAGGCGGTACAGGTTGCACATGGTCCGTTCCTAACACCGATGCCCCTGCCAGTATCGATCCCAGCGGATCACAAGCCCTTTGGCAAGCATAGCGCAGGATAGGTCGCCTACTCGTTCAGATCGACACCATGCAGCGGTTCTAGCGCCCTTGCCGTTCCCTAGCGATACGCAACGTAATGGCCGATCGCGAACGATGACATGCCCGGTGCGGGTCGTTCCCTTTGCGCCTCCCAACAGCGATACCAAGCCATTCCTCGCGTCGATGCCGGATGCCTTTGGGCAGGGATGACCTCGGCGGCAAGAATTGTCGATTTCCCGTGCAGCTATGCCCGCCAGCCGAACACGCGGCCCTTCGGCACACCAGATAGGGCCATCACCATCCCAAACATGCGTAGGCGTACAAGTGAAGGCTAAACCAACGGCTACAACATCAGCGAAACTCATCCCGCATATCTACAGCGTGAGCAGATAAATTCGTTGATTTAATTGGTCATCGCGTAGCGGGTCGGTGCCTACGGTACCGACGCTAAGCGCGGCGTCAGTGCGTCCGGCATTAGGGATTTCGTTTGACGATTTCGCAGCAGTGCAAGTTGCACGTTGCTGCCATGTGGCACCCGAATAATCGTCATGCGAAGGCTATTTATAAACGCAGCGGGTACCAGAACGGTCGCCGTCGGGCAGCTGCGAACTCCCCGCCGTCCTTCGGCTTTCAGTTGGTAACCGCCTCTATAGGGGCAGCCGTAATCGTGTTTCTGGCCACACCTTCAATAAACATCATTTGGCGAAACGCGGTTAGTACGCCTGATCAGATCACCGTTCGCGAACGGGGCGTGTATTATGCTCGATGCGCCGATGTTCGTGCAGCGGGTGTAGCACCGATTTACAGGGGCCAGCCCGGTTACCGCGAAGGCTTGGACCGCGACAGCGACGGCATAGCGTGCGAGCCTTACCGCTGAGCGACGTTCCGTTCGCCGCAACCAACTAGCGAATCATGTTCCGCATATGTTCTATAGCGGAAATGGAAACGCTAACCCCCGATCCGCTCGCCAACGCACTTCTCCACGCCCCTGCATGGCAAAGGCTCGGCATAGTCGTCGCTGATCCCCGGTTGAGGGAAAAAGCGGCAAAAGCGCTGGCGGTATCCGTCATCGACGAACTCAACCGCGACCAGCCGTACCATGATCCCCGGCAGCTAAGCCTTTCGCTTTGAAAAATGTCGGCGGCAAACACGCGGCTCGACACACTAGGCGACGTTAGCAGCCACGGCGGCAATCTTCGAGTGACGTGCCGGTGCGGTCATCGTGGCGTAATCGACGCCAGCCTGACGAATAGGTGGTTCCTCTGCCATTGCTGGGGCACGCAGCTTCGCGGTGGGCAGGTCGCCGCCCATCTTCGCTGTAGCAAGTGTAATGGGCGTCCTATCGAACTTCGCCCGACCTTCGAACCGGTGAACGCACCGAACCGGTTTCCCCGTGATGAAGCCGGATGGAAACGGCTGGTTCGGCGATTGAGGGACTAATCGGCGTTCACCGTCATCGGTTGTGAGGATGCGTAAGAATGGCGTTCCTGACCGATCCCATCGGAATGATTAGGGTCGATATTGACCTGCTCCCCGGAAATCATGCCATTGATAAGTTAGCTCGTCAGATGGAGACGAGTGATGCGGCGAGGCCGATTTACCGAGGATCAGATCATTGGCGTGCTGCGCGAGCATGAGGCTGGCGTGAAGACCGCCGAGCTATGCCGGAAGCACGGGATCAGCGACGCGACGTTCTACAACTGGAAGGCGAAGTATGGCGGTATGACCGTGTCAGAGGCGGCGCGGTTGCGGACGCTGGAAGACGAGAACCGCCGGCTGAAGAAGCTGCTGGCGGAGTCGATGCTGGACGTGTCGGCGTTGAAGGATCTGCTGGGAAAAAACTGACCCGGTCTGTGGATCGCTACGCTGCGGTGGAGAAGCTGATGGCCGACCACGGCTTCTCCGAGCGTCGCGCCTGCAGGCTGATCGGGGTCAACCGGTCGGCGTGGCAATATGAGCCGCTTCGCGGAAGGGACGATGCTGTCCGCGCGCGGATGCGCGAGATCGCCAACGAGCGTCGTCGGTTCGGCTATCGCCGGCTGGCGATCCTGCTCAGGCGGGAGGGCAAGGGCATGAACCTGAAGAAGGTGTACCGGCTATACCGCGAGGAGCGGCTGACGGTGCGCAAGCGTGGCGGTCGCAAGCGAGCGCTGGGAACGCGGGCGCCGATGGCGATCCCGCAGGAACCCAACCACCGCTGGTCGCTCGACTTCGTGTCGGATGCATTGGCCTGCGGCCGGCGGTTCCGTATGCTGAACGTCATCGACGACTACAGCCGGGAGTGCCTGGCGTGCATTGTCGATACCTCGTTATCAGGCCGGCGCGTCGTCCGCGAGCTCGCCGCCATCGCCGAACGTCGCGGGCTGCCGTGCATGGTGGTCAGCGACAACGTCCTATGTCGGGAAGCAGCGGCGGGTTTTGGCCAGCAGATATCCATGCGCCGACAACCGTCGGCGCGGCATGCAATCTGAGCCAGATGGCTCCCACCGTCAACGGGATCGCTCCCTGCCATAGCAAACACAGGATCCAGCAGCGCCGAGGCGGCCGTGGTCCTCACCATCCTTAAAACGAGATACGCACCCAGGTGGAAGGCCCGAACATTATCTACAGGGTCGCTCGACGAGCGCCCTCACGGCACTTGCAGAGAGGGGTCCTTCCACCTGGCATCCGACCGTTCGAGGAACGGCCGGTACTCTGTCCCCGTCTTGATGACGGCGTGAGCCACGCGCGCCATCTTGGCGGTGAGCGCCGTCATCGCCTTGCGGCGACGGTCGGCATCGTCCGCGTGCCCGGCGACATATCGTCCGAGCTTGTCGCGGAAGCTGTTGTCGCGCTGACGCGCGGCGACCTGGGCAGCCATCCAGAAGGTCCGGCGCAGGCGCGCATTGCCGTACTTGGACAGCTTCGTGCGGCCACGGAACGTGCCTGACTGACACGTTGCGAGATCGAGACCGCAGAACTTCAGGAACTGACGATGATGGTTGAAGCGCCGCAGATCACCGGCCTCGGCCAGGATGGTCAGCGCGTTGATCGGACCGATGCCCGGAATGTTGCGCAGCAGCTGGTAGTCGACGTCATCGGCGAGCCGCGCATGGGCCAGCCGCTCGATCTCGTCTCGCTGGTGGATGAGGCTGCGGCCCTGCGCGATGACCATGCGGAACATGGTGATGGCGGCTGAGTTCTCCGGCACCGGCAGTGCCGTCGAGGCGGACGCCGTCTCGTAGATGTCGTTGATGAGGCGTGCCTTGGAGACCTTGCGGCCGATGAGCGGCCATGCCGCGGCCGAGAACGCCTCGCGGTCCAGCGCCGTGATGGTGGCCGGCGTCGGAAACCGCTCGATGAGCGCCAGGAACCAGTCGGACCGGCTGTTGCCTGCGAAGCGGGCGATCTCGGGGAAGTACAGCGGCAGGTAGTGGGTCAGGATCCGATGCCAGGTCTGCGTCTTCATCCTTGAGATCGTCTCGTGAGTCTTCGAGAGCTCCTGCAGGTCGTTGATTCCGGCCACCAGCGGGTCGACGTAGCGCTGCGTCGCACCGATCCGCAGCATGTGCAGGATGACCTGCGCGTCCTTGGAGTCGTTCTTGTCCCAGCCGTTGTGCAGCGCCTCGCGCGTTCTGGCGAGCGCGACCGACGAGATGAGGCGCAGCTCGAACCCTGCCGTCAGCAGCCGGTGCGCCAGCGTACGATGGTAATTACCCGTCGCCTCGAACCCGACGATGATAGGGCGCCCGATAGCAGCGAGTTGCTCGGCAAAGCCGTCATAGTCCTGCCTGGTCGCCATGACGGTCATCCGCCGGCGCCGGCCGCCTTCCGGTCGCTCGATGAGAACCTCCTGTCGGCTCTTGGACATGTCGATGGCTACCAGCACGGCGCCGGCAGGCGTAGAGGTGAGCTTGGTCATGGTCGGTCGGCCTCCAAAGTGTTGTCTCGACAACCTCACTTTAGATACCTGCTGACCGGCCATGGCTTGCCCTGATGAAGTCTGCGGCCGCTACGCGGCCTTGTCTTCATCAGGGCCATAGCGGCTCCCGAACCAGCGCTTCCCAATGTGCTACGGGACCGAGCTGACCAGTCACGCCGTCCTTGCCTGGTGCCAGGACACCGGGGTCGAGTGGCATTACATCGCGCCCGGCAAGCCGCAGCAGAACGGCTTTGTAGAGTCGTTCAATGGTCGCTTGCGCGACGAGTGCCTGAACGAGCACTTGTTCCCCTCGCTGGCTGCGGCGAGGCGGATCATCGCGGCATGGCGGGCGGACTACAACACCGTGCGTCCGCACAGCAGTCTTGGCGGGTTGGCACCCGCCGAGTTCACCAACCGCCCCCGCCAAGGGCATAAGGAAAACGAAGCTAACTTATCAGCGGCCTGAAAATGGGGAGCAGGTCAATATGCACGAATGCTTACCGACTGGCGCGCGTTTATAAGGGATTTCTCCTGAACTAAGCGCCGATAAAATCGGGCTTGTCTCGGACGGCAGTAATGCGGCCAAAATTGAAGGCAATTCGCAAGAATGCCAAAAACGTCCATATAAAAAGCATAAACCAAACAGCTATTACAAAATATGAGAGAGAATTTGGGTTGCTTGGCGTAGGCGTAGTTATTGCGAGTGGCAACGATATGAAAGTTAAAAGGAAACCGCCAAGATTAGCTCTCTTTACATATTTAAGGAAACGCCTCATCGTTGATGTATCTTTAATAGCCTCGACGAAGCCTTGCGATTTGCCAACAACAAAACCATAAACGCCGAAAGCAAAGCCAATTTGGATTGACGCCCAGCTTAAGACGGACGAATAAAGATTCGTCATGCTTAATGACTTAGAAGAAACTGCGGCGGCTATTTCGTTTCGAAATATTAAAAGCGCGATACCAGAAATTGCGCTGATTATTATAGGCCCAAACTGCTCGATAAAAAGCGACGCTTTATCGCTTACTGATGCGGAGTCAGACATGGGCATTCAGGGCTGCTTGAACGATTCGGCTGCGTTCGACATAGTTTTGCACGGGATCGTTCGAGGGGCGATTGATCGTATGCTTTACAGAAAGCAGGGCGTCTAACAAATTTACTTCTGCATTCTCGATACCGACACCGTTGTCTGGCGTGGCTTTGACACTTTTAATATTATCGTCGGCTCCTGCGCGTCGGACGAAACCCTCAATCATTCGCTTTGCGTCTTGGCCTAACGAACCATCCTCGTGACCCATGCCCAATTCCAAGGTGATGGTTGGCGCCCCGTAGTCGCGACTTAGGCTGCGCACGGACCTCGCAACAGATGCCATTGCCGGCTCTACATTCCGAAGGTCTTGAGGACTTGCAAGGCGAACCTTGGCTTTGCGGAGAGGGCGCGCTCTAAAATGCCGAAGCGCATTCGCGTCAGCTTTTGGCTCGAACGTAAAACGAGCATTTTGAACCAAAGCCATAATATATTCTATGAAGCGGCTTGGAGCGACGGTGCGAACATCATACTGTATCGCGAGAACATGATCTCGCTCACGATACTGAAAAGCGATTCCCTCCCCGATCGGCCCGGCAACATTGAGTTGGGTCGTTCCGTGTGGATGCACCTCGGAAGGGTGGTCGTCATCTCGAACGCGAGTGATTTCTCCAGTTAGCAGACCAGGGGTCGTAACGTACCGCTCCAACCTAACCCTTATACCTGCCGCCAGCTGTCGCTCCCTAAGACCAGGCGCTCCTCTAGCCTCAATCTCGTCCAATGCCTGACGAAGCGACAAACTTCGCCGGTCAGCCAAACCGACTTGATAGAAACGCACTGTCACAGTCTTCGGCATCTCGGTCCCCTATCACCTAAGGCGCAAGGTAGTTCCGTCGCGCTAGGACGAACAAGAGGATAGCCGGTCCAAAATGCATTCTAATATGTTGGTCGGATTGTGGGCTGGGGTATGTATTTCCCCAAGATCCTCTGTAAATACAACGCATTAGCACTGAAGTTGGCGGAGCGGGAGGGATTCGAACCCTCGATACGGTTTTGCCGTATACTCACTTTCCAGGCGAGCGCCTTCGACCACTCGGCCACCGCTCCGCATGCACTGGAGGCGTGCGGACTAGGGGGAAGTTTCGCCTTGCGCAAGCGGTTGCTCGCAGGCGCGCGGCGTGCCAGCGTGTCGGTTATGACGATCGCTCTCCTCGCCGCCGCCGCTCTGCTCCAGGCCGCGCCCGCCGCGGCGCCTGCGCCGAAGCCCTATGATGCCCTGCCCGAGGACTGGGTGGCGATCCCCGATGACGAGATGCTGGTCTTCACGCTCGCCAACGGCCGGCGGTTCGTCGTGCGACTGGCGCCGGCGCGCTACGTGCCGGTGCACACCGACAATATCCGTAAGCTCGCGCGGGCGACGTGGTGGGATGGTGAGAGCGTGTACCGCGTCCAGGAAAACTACGTCGCGCAGTGGGGCGACCCGACCGAGAAAAAGGCGCTGCCCACAGGCGTCGTCGCCAATCCGCCGGCCGAATATAGCTGGCCGACGTTCGATGCGGTGGCGACGCTCAGCAAGGGCGATCCCTATGCCACCAAGGCGGGATATAGCCGCGACGGCTGGCCGCTGGCGACCAACGGGCGCGAGGCGTGGATCCCGCATTGCTACGGCATGGTCGGCGTCGCGCGCGATCTGGCGCCCTCGACCGGGTCGGGCGGCGATCTGTACACCAATATCGGCCATTCGCCGCGACATCTGGACCGGAACATCGCGATCGTCGGCCGCGTGATCGACGGGATGGATGCGCTGTCGACTCTGCCGCGCGGCACCGGCGGCGGACTGGGCCTGTATGAGGATCCCAAGCAATATGCCGGCATCGTCTCCGCTCGCCTGGCGAGCGACCTGCCCGCCGCGGAGCGTCCGCGCTTCCAGTATCGCAAGACCGAAGGCCCGCGATTTGCCGCATGGATCAGGGCGCGCGAGAACCGCGAGCCGCCGTTCTTCACGGTGCCGGCGGGTGGAGCGGATATCTGCAATGCGCTGCCACCGGTGCGCAAGACGCCGTAGGTCGGGGTACTCGGGCATGATGACGGGAGGTTGACCCGTTCGGGGGGAACGCAGTCGACGCACCTTGTAGAAACTGCCCTTAGACTTCGCTCAAGGCGAGCGGTTGGAGGTGGGGTCACTTCCCGTCATCTCGCTCAAAAGGCGAATGCTGTCGGCCTACCGCCCCCTCCCTCCGGGGGAGGGGCATATGGATGAATCTTGCAAAGGCATTTTGCAGCCTGCTTCTGCGCCGCCGGAATCGAAGGGCCATCCCGCCACGCCGTCCGACGGGACGGCCACGCCGCCCCGTTGCCCGACGTGGCGTCTCCCAGCGTGCTCGCGCACGCTGGCTGCGCCCGTTTACCGCCCGATCCAGTCCGCGACTTGATCGGCGACCTGATTCGCGGCCTGGTTGATCGCCGGGCCCACCGTCGTCGCGTCGATGACCGACACCGGCACCCGCGCTTCGAAGCGGCGCTTTTCGACCGGCTTGCCGCTGTCGCGCTGGAGCAGGGCGTCGAAGGTGACGACTGCGCTCGATGTCGGGGCATCGATGCCGAAGCTGCGCAGGTCGCCGGCCAGGCTCGCGCCGGGTTCGCCCATCAGGCGGGTCGCGATGACGACGCGGCCGGTACGCGCGGTGACCGCGTCGGACATCAGTCGCGCGAACAGGCGGTTCGGCGGTTCGACCCATCGCGTGTCCTGGACATAGGCGACGGCGGTGTCGCTGGAGCGGACCGGCACGCGCAGCGTCGCGATTTCCTGCGGGATCGCCGGGGTCGCGATCGTGACCGTGCCCGACGCCGCGGTCTGGGTCTGGCCGACGGCGATCGGCTGCGCCGCCGTCAACGTCAGCAGCGAGGCCGGCGGCTTTTCGCCGAAGCTGAGGCAGCCGCCGAGCGAGAGTGCGAGCGCGAGTGCGCCGAGCGAGCGAGCTTTCATGGGCATTCTCACTTCTTGGGCTTGTAGTCGGGGAGCTTGGGCGAGCCGATCAGCGAGCCGGCGCCCTGCTGGTCGACCTTTTCGGCGACCGCGGAGAGCGAGGCCGCCATCACGCGCAGGTCGTGGACCAGCTGGTTCACCTCCGGCAAGGTGTTGCGGCTGAAGCCCTGCACGGCGGGCTTGGCGTCGGTGATGACCTCGTTGAGCGAATCCATGCTCTTCTGCGCAGAACCGATTGCCCTGTTCAGATTGGCCATTGCCGGCCGCACGTCGTTGGCGACGACGCCATTGGTCGTCTGGGCGAGGTCGCCGATTTGCTGGGCGGCATTGCCCGCCTGCTCGATCGCAACGCGGGTCTGGGCCAGGGTCGCGGCGATTTCGGGTCCGCGATCGGCCAGCGCATCGGTCAGGCGGTTGGTGTTTTCGAGAATGCCGGCGATCGAGGCCTGGTTGCGGTCGCTGAGAAGGCCGGTCAGCCGCTCGGTCAGCGTCGTCAGGCGCTCGAGCAGTTGCGGGGCGGAGCTGAGCAGTGCGCCCAGGCCACCCGCGCGTGGCGGAATCAGCGGCACGCCGAACGGGCAGACGCGCTGCGGGTTCACCTCCGGGCAGACGATCGGCGGAGCGCCGGGCTGGGCACCGTCGATCTGTACGGTGCTGGTGCCGGTAAAGCTGCCGACGACCGCTGCCGTCGCACCCTGCAACACCGGTGTTTCGGGGCGCACCGACACGCGGACGCGCACCAGCTGCGGGTCGGGCGGATACAGCGCGATGTCCTTGACCTGGCCAACGGGCACACCCGAATAATTGACCACCGATCCGCGGGCGAGGCCATCGACCGCCTGTTTGAACAGGATGTCATATTCCTTGTCCTCGGCGACACCCATCCGCGACAGCCAGACGGTGAAGAGCGCCAGCACCAGCAGCAGGATCAGCACGACGCCGCCGACGAGGACGTGGTTCGAACGGGTTTCCATCAGCCTGTCACCTGCTTGGGAGTCTGCGCTTGGGTTTGCTCCTCCGTCCGCTCGACAGCGGCGGTGGCGGCGCGGCCGCGCGGGCCGTTGAAATATTCCTGGATCCACGGGTGATCCAGCTCGAGCAGTTCGGGGATCGTGCCGACCGCGATGACACGCTTGTCGGCCAGTACCGCGACGCGGTCGCAGATGGCGTAGAGCGTGTCGAGATCATGCGTGATCAGGAATACGGTCAGCCCCATCGTCCGCTGGAGCGATTTGGTCAGTTCGTCGAAGGCCGCGGCGCCGATCGGATCGAGGCCCGCGGTGGGTTCGTCGAGGAACAGCAATTCGGGATCGAGCGCGAGCGCGCGGGCAAGACCGGCGCGCTTCTTCATGCCGCCCGACAGTTCGGACGGATATTTCGGCCCCGCCTCGGCAGGCAGGCCGGTCATCACGACCTTGTACCCCGCGATCTCGGCCATCAGCACGGGATCGAGGTTGGGATAGAATTCGCGCAGCGGAACCTGGATGTTCTCGCTGACCGTCAACGTCGAGAACAGCGCGCCGCCCTGGAACAGAACGCCCCAGCGCTTGCGGACCGCGATCGCGTTGCGGCCCTCTTCATCGGTATCCTTGCCGAACACGCCGACGGTGCCCGCGTCGGGCGTCTGCAGGCCGATGATCGAGCGCATCAGCACCGATTTGCCGGTGCCCGATCCGCCGACGACGCCCAGGATTTCACCCTTGCGGACGTCGAGGTCGAGATTTTCGTGCACGACCTGGTCGCCGAAGCTGTTCTTCAGCCCGCGAACGCGGATGATGGCGTCGCCCGAAAAGGTTGGATCGGTGCCCATCAGATCCACCCGACATAGGTAAAGAAGACCGCGAAGAACGCATCGAGCACGATGACCAGGAAGATCGCCTGGACGACCGCCGCGGTGGTGCGCGTGCCGACCTGTTCGGCGTCACCCTCCACCTGCATGCCCTGGAAACAGCCGGCAATGGCGATGATCGCGCCGAACACCGGCGCCTTGACCAGACCGACGTACAGATCGGTGATCGGAACGACCTCGCGCAGCCGCTGAATGAAGGTGACCGGCGGGATGTCGAGGCTGAGCCAGCAGAGCAGGCCACCGCCGATGATCGCGATCAGCGAGGAATAGAAACCCAGCAACGGCATCAGGCAGATCGCCGCCAGCGTTCGCGGCACGACGAGCGCCTCCATCGGCGAGACGCCGATTGTGCGCATCGCGTCGATTTCCTCGGTCAGCTTCATCGTGCCGAGCTGCGCGGCGAAGGCCGATCCCGAGCGGCCGGCGACCATGATCGCGGTCATCAGAACGCCGAGTTCCCGAAGGGTGATGCGGCCGATCAGGTTGATCGTGAACACCTCGGCCCCGAACTGGCGCAACTGCACCGCGCCCTGCTGGGCAATGACGATCCCGATCAGGAAGCTCATCAGGCCGATGATGGCAAGCGCGGAGACGCCCACGACCTCGAACCGCTGGACGACCGCATTGAACCGAAAGCGGCCGGGGTTGCGGATCAGTGCCCAGAAGGCGAGCACCGTCGCGCCGAAGAAGCCGAGCAGGCCGACCATCGTCTTGCCCGCGGTCGCCGTCGCCGCGCCGATCTCGCTCAACACGCGGAAGAAGGATGGCAGTGGCGTGGTCGGCGTCGAAATCGGCGCATCGGCCTTCTGCACCTGGTCGAGCAGATGCGCGCGGTCTTCGGACAATCCCTGAATGGGCACGCCGTTGCGGTCGGCGAAGCGATGGATCACCCACGCCCCGACCGTATCGATGCGGTCGATGCCCGACAGGTCGATCGCCCGGGCGCCATTGGTCGCGTCGAGTCGGTCGGGCAGGTCGCCGAGCGTTGCCAGCGACAGATCGCCCGAGAATTTCAGGGTGCCGCCGTCGTCGGTAAAGGTCGCTGGCTTGCTCATCCGCGTCCCTCTTTCCCGATTAGTTCTTCCACGGCAAGCCGGGGCGTGCGAACGTCGCGATGATGCGACAGCTTCTTGCCATCTATGACATGGACAAAACCATCACGCGGACGCCCACGTGGACGCCGTTCCTGGCGTTCGCGATGCGCCGCCGTGCGCGCTGGCGACTGGCCCTGCTGCCCTGGGCGGCGATCGCGGGCCTTGCCTATGTCGCCAAGGTCATCGATCGGGCCAGGTTGAAGCAGACCACGCAAAAATGGTTGCTGGGTGGCAGTATAGCGGCGGATCATGTCACGACGTTGACCTCCGCCTTTGCCGACCACGTCGTTGCGACCGGCGTACTCGACCAGGCGCGGGCGCGCATCGAGGCCGACCGTGCCGAGGGGTATCGACTGGTGATGGCGACCGCATCCTACGCCTTTTACGCCCGCGCGATCGCCGAGCGGCTGGGCTTCGACGACGTGATCGCGACCGAAAGCGAGCATGACCCGGCCGGCGCGCTGACGCCGCGAATTGCCGGGGAAAACGTCTACGGCGCCGCCAAGCTGCGCGCAGTCGAGGCGTGGATGGGAAAGACGGGCCTGCAGCGCGCCGACTGCCGGATCCGCTTCTATAGCGACCATGTCTCCGACGCGCCGGTTCTGGAGTGGTCGGACGAACCGTTCGCGGTGAATGCGCACGGCCCGCTGAAGGCGCTGGCCCGGGCAAAGGGTTGGCCGGTGCTCGACTGGCGGGGCTGAGCACCGGACGTCGCCACATCCGTTCGTGCTGAGCTTTTCGTAGCACCGTAGTTTGATACGCCCGCTGGCCGCTCGCGGTCCAAAGGGCGGTGCTTCGCGCTCAGTACGAACGGGGAGGGGGAGTCCGCTCACAACCACGCCCCCACGGTGTGGATCGTCACCCCGACGAGGCCTCCCACCAGCGTTCCGTTCACCCGGATATATTGCAGGTCCTTGCCCACGCTGTTCTCCAGCCGCGTCGTCAGCGTCTGCGTGTCCCAGCTGCGGATCGTATCGCTGACCAGCCGAACGATGCCGTCGCCATAGTCCGATGCCGCCCCCACCGCCGCGCGGCGGACGAAGCGGTTGATCGTGGCTGCCAGTTGCGGGTCGCTTTGCAGCGTCTCGCCCAGCTGGCGCAGCGCCTCGCCCAGCTGGCCGCTCATCATCGCGTCGGGGTCGCGGGTCACGCGCAGCATCGCCGTACGCGCCTGTTCCCAGATGCCCTGCCACCAGTCGGTCAGCGCGGGGTTGTCGAGCATGTCGTTCTTGAACGTCTCGACCTTGCGGCGCGCGCGGGAGTTGCGTTGCAGGTCCACCGCCAGCGTCGCCAGACCCTCCTCCGCCTTGGCGCGCAGCGGATGGTCCGGATCCTCGGCCATTTCCAGGATCAGCTTGTACAGCCCATCCAGGATGGCGTTGGCCAGCGTCTCGTCGAGCCCGGTCCAGCGCAGGATGCTGCCTGCCTTGGACGAGATCATGCCGCGCAGGATCTGCTCGTTCGCCTCGATCGTCTTGCCGGCCCAGCGCACCACTGCGTCGATCAGCGGCTGGTGGCGGTTCTGGACGATCGCGGCCTGGAGCGCTTTGCCTAGCATCGGCGACACTTCGATCCGCCGCAATTGTCCGGCGAGGGCGGAGCGAACCATGCCGCCCAACCGCTCCTGATCCAGCGACTCGAGGATATTGCCCGCCAGCCGCGAGGCGCCGCGCCGCAGCCGGCCGACACCGGCGTCGCTGGGGTTGGACAGCCAGCGCCCGACAGCGCCGGCGACGTCGATCCGCCCCATCCGTCGCGCGACGACGCGGGGGATCAGGAAATTCTGACGCAGGAAGGCGCCCAGCGTATCGGCGATCCGTTCCTTGTTGCGCGGTACGATGGCGGTGTGCGGGATCGGCAGGCCGAGCGGGTGGCGGAACAGCGCCGTGACCGCGAACCAGTCGGCCAGGCCGCCGACCATCGCCGCTTCGGCAAAGGCGCGGATATAGCCGACCGCGGGGTGCACGCCCTCGTTCACCCGCGCCAGGACATAGACGATCGCCATCGCGACCAGCAGGCCGGTCGCGACGATACGCATCCGCCGCAGGGCGGGGGGAGGGGCTCCCCCGATACCGAGGGCCGATGCGGCTAGTGCCATGGGCGAAACAATCCCCGAAACCGGGGATTGTTCAAGCCGTCTTCATCTTATTCCGCCGGCTGGGCGGCATCGCCGCCGCCACCATGGCCGAGTTTGCGCGGGCCCTGTCCCAGCTGGGGACGATCCGGGCCGTGCTGCTCGATCACCGGCTGGCCGTCGTCGCCGGGGCGATAGGTCAGCAGGCGCCGGCTGAGCTTTGGCCCGAGCCAGCGTTCCACGCCGACCGCCAGGCTGAACGACGCCGGCACGATGACGAGCGTCAGGATCGTCGACAGGATGAGGCCGCCGATCACTACGACGCTCATCGGCTGGCGGAACGACCCGTCACCCGACAGCGACAGCGCGGTCGGCACCATACCGGCGACCATCGCCACCGTGGTCATCACGATCGGCTGCGCGCGCTTGTGCCCGGCGTCCAGGATCGCGTCGATCGGATGGACGCCCTTTTCCATTTCCTCCAACGCAAAGTCGATCAGCAGGATCGAGTTCTTGGCCACGATGCCGAGCAGCATCAGGATGCCGATGTACACCGATAGCGATATCGGCATGCCGCAGATCCACAGCGCGATCAGGCCGCCCAGCGGCGCCAGCAACAGCGAGCCCATGTTGACGAACGGCGGCATCACGCGGCGATAGAGCAGCACCAGTACCGAGAAGACCAGGAAGATGCCCGCCAGCACGGCGCCGGTGAAGTTCTGGATCATCTCCGCCTGCTGCTTCGATTCGCCCAGCTTCAGTTCGCTGACGCCGATCGGCAGATTCTTCATCGCCGGCAGCGCCCGGATCTTCTTCATCGCCTCGCCGGAGACTTCGCCCGGCGCAAGATCGGCACCGATCGTCAGGCGGCGGACCTGGTTGGACCGTTCGATCTTGGTCGGGCCCGCGCCGAAGCCGATGTCGGCGACGACCTTCAGCGGCACCGATCCGCCTCCGGCGGTCGGGACCGGCAGGTCCTCGATCGTCGACAGTCGCTGGCGTGCCGACTGGTTCAGCGCGACCCGGATCGGGATCTGCCGATCCGACAGCGAGAAGCGGGCCGAATTCTGGTCGATGTCGCCCAGGGTCGCGATGCGGATCGCCGACGAGAGCGCCGCCGTCGTCACGCCCAGCTGCGCGGCGAGGTCGAGCTTGGGACGAATGACGATTTCCGGGCGCTGCAGGTCGCCGGTGATCAGCGGGCTGCGGACCGTCGGCAGCGTGCGCATCTGATCGACGATCGCGATCGCGGCCTGGTTCAGCTTGACGGGATCGTCGCCCCCCAGCGTGATGGTCAGGGCGCGGCCGGACCCGCCGCCCCAGCCGCCGGCACGGAACGACACCCGCGCATCGGGGATCTGGCTGAGCGTCGGGCCGATCGCGCGCTGGAACTCGTAGCTCTTGAGCTTGCGGTCCTTCCGCAACTGTGCGGTGACGCGACCCTGCCCGACGAAGGCGCGGGTATACACGCTTTCGACATCGGGCTGTGCGCGCAGCACGTCCGCCGTCTTCTGCACGATCGCTTCGGTCTGGAGCAGGGTCGATCCCGGGACCAGCTCGACGATCGCGGTGACCGAGTCGTTGTCTTCTTCGGGCAGGAAGGTGTTGGGCAGGACCATGAACATCAGCACGGTCGCGACCAGCGCGGCGATGCCGCCGACGACCGCCGACCAGCGATGCATCAACGTCCAGCGCAGCACGGCCATATAGCCGTCCATCAGCTTGCCTTCGCCGTGGCTGGCGTGCCCCTTGGCCTTCAGGAAATAGGCCGCGATCATCGGCGTCAGCAGACGAGCGACGGCAAGGCTCATGAGGACCGAGGCGACGACGGTCAGGCCGAAATTCTTGAAGAACTGACCGGATACGCCCGGCATCAGCCCCACGGGCAGGAACACCGCGACGATCGACATGGTGGTCGCCAGCACCGCGACGCCGATTTCGTCGGCCGCATCGATCGATGCCTGATAGGCCGACTTGCCCATGCGCATGTGCCGAACGATGTTTTCGATCTCCACGATCGCGTCGTCGACCAGCACGCCCGCCACCAGGCTGAGCGCCAGCAGCGTCATCTGGTTGAGGTCGAAGCCCAGCAGCTCCATGAACCAGAAGCTGGGGATCGCCGACAGCGGGATGGCGAGCGCCGAGATGACCGTCGCGCGCCAGTCGCGCAGGAACAGGAACACGACGAACACGGCGAGAACCGCGCCTTCCATCATCGCGTCGATCGCGACGTGATACTGTTTCTCGGCATATTGCGAGTAGTTGAACAGCAGGTGGAACTGCACTTGCGGATTGCGCTTCTGCAGCGCTTCCAGCTTTGCCTGCGCCTCCTTGAACACGGTCACGTCCGAGGCGCCCTTGGCACGCTGGAAGTCGAAGCTCAGGACCTGGCGGCCGTCGGCCGTCGATAGCGAGCGCTGTTCAGCGTAGAGGTCACGGACCTCGGCGATGTCCGCCAGCCGTACCGAGCGTCCGCCGACCGAAATCTGGGTCTGGCCCAGCTGAAACGCATCGCGCGCATTGCCGAGGACGCGAACCGACTGTTCGGATCCGGCGATTTCGGCACGGCCGCCGGCGGCGTTCAGGTTGATCTGGCGCAGCGCCTGATTGACCTGGCTCGCGGTCAGGCCCTGCGACTGAAGCTTGAGCGGATCGAGGATGACGCGAATTTCGCGGTTCACGCCGCCGTTGCGATCGACCGTCGCCATCCCCGGCACAGACAGAAGTTCGCGGGTGACGGTGTTGTCGATGTACCAGCTGAGTTGTTCGATCGTCATCGACGTGGTCGACGCGGTGAAGCTGGCGACATCGTTTCCGCTGGTGTTGATGCGGCCGATCTGCGGTTCGAGAATGCCATCGGGCAAATCGCCGCGGATCTGCTGGATGGCGTCGCGGATGTCGTTGACGGTGCGGTCGATCGGCGTGCCGAGATCGAGCTGGACGACGGTCTGCGACTGACCCTCGGTCACGGTCGAATTGATTTCGTCGATGCCCTGGAGCGAGCGCACCGCCGCCTCGACGCGCTGCGTCACCTGGCCTTCGAGCTCGCTGGGCGCCGCACCCGGCTGGCTGATCGCGATGAAAGCGACCGGGAAGTCGATGTCCGGCTGGTTGTTCACGTCCATCCGCATGAAGCTGACCAGCCCCATGATCGTCAGGAACAGGAACAGGACAATCGGCGGAACCGGGTTGCGGATCGACCAGGCCGAGATGTTGCGGAAACCCATCCGAGTCGCTCCTTACCGGGCCTTCGCCAGCTGTGGCTTGACCGTCTGGCCTTCGTTGAGGAAGGCGCCGGCCGACTGCACGATCCGTTCGCTGCCATCCAGGCCGCCGGCGATCGATACGCCCGCGTCGGATACTTCCCCGACCGTCACGTCACGGCGCCGCGCCTTGTTCGCGCCGTCGATGATGTACACGTAATTGCCCTTGCCGTCACTGAGCACGGCCGACTCCGGCAGCAATGGGGCTTGGACGCCGCCGACGTCGATGGCCGCACTGGCGAACCCGCCCGGGCGCAACGCCGAATCATAGCGAAGAGCGATGCGCGCGATCCCCTGGCGGCTCTGCGGATCGATAATGGGGGAGACCTGCCATACCTCGCCGACGAAGGCTTTCTGCGAGCCGACCGGCGTCACGCGACCGACCATGCCGGTACGAACCCGCGCCAGGTCGCTTTCGGCCAGCTGGGCGCGCATTTCCATCTGCCCGCCCATCGCGATGCGGAACAGCTGCCCGCTGCCGGAGCTGACGATCTGCCCGGGCTCGACGCCGCGGGTCAGGACCAGGCCTTCGGCAGGCGCACGAATGTCGAGCCGCTGATTGCGGGCCCGCGTCTCGGCAAGCTGCGCCTGTGCGACGCGGACGCGGGCGTTTGCCTGCGCCAGAGTCGCCTCACGACGCTGGACATCGGCCTTCGATACGAAACCGCGGTCGACCAGTTGCTTGGCCCGATCGAGTTCGGCCTGCGCCAGGTCAGCGTCGGCGCGCGCGACGTTGATGTTGGCAGCCTGGCTCTGTGCGGTCTGCGACTGGACCGAGCGGTCGATCGTCGCGAGCACTTGGCCGGTGCGGACCCAGCTTCCCGGCTCGACCAGAACACGCGTGACCATGCCGCCTTCGCCCGCGACGCCCACCGGCATTTCGCGACGCGCTGCGATGGTGCCGTTGCCGGTGACGGTGGTGGCAACCGCGGAGCGGCCGGGGACGACGACGGTCACCGTCGGAACGCCCTGGCCACCCTTCGGCGCCGCGGCGGCCTTGCCGGCCGGTGCGTCACCCCCGCGCAGGGCGTAGGCGGCCGCCAGCGCGATCAATATCGCCGCCACGACGATCGCGATGATCCACTTGCGCCGATTCGGCCGCGCGCGCTCGTCGGTCAGCGCGTACTGCGTGTCGTTCCCCTGCATCGAAGCTCTCGTCCGTTCCGTATCGTTTGAACCCGCCGCGCCCCCCGCGGCGTGGTGCTCAGCTGCTGTATTAGATAAATAAGTCACCAAGCTCAAGCGCGGAGAAAGCGGAGTCTTTGCCACGCACTACAAGCCGTTTCGTCACCGACCGCCCGTCTGGTGCAACGAAGTGGCGGGATTGCGGCGCGCTCTACCCGATTTCGGCGCCGCTGCCGATTGATCCACATCGTTCATCGCGCGTTGCCGCGCCGACATTAGTCATGCGCCGATCAACAGGAGAAAGGGTCGAAATGTACAAACTCGCCATCCTCGCCGCCGCCGTGGCAGCGCCGCTGCCGGCCGAGGCGCAGGTGCCGCCACAGCCCGTCGCCATGGTCGACGGGACGATCCTGGACGTGACCGCGGTCGGCAAGACCAGCATGACCCCCGACGTCGCGACGATCCGCGCCGGTGTGGTGACGCAGGCCGCGACTGCGGAAGCGGCGCTTGCCGACAATGCGCAGCGTGTGCAGCGCGTGCTGGCGGCGTTGAAATCGGCCAGGGTCGCCGACCGCGACATCCAGACCTCGACCATCTCGCTTCAGCCGCAATATCGCTACGGCGAGAACGTCCCGCCGGTCATCACCGGCTATCAGGCGTCGAACACCGTATCGGTGCGTTTCCGCGACGTCGCCCGCAGCGGTGCGATTCTGGACGCGCTGGTCAAGGTCGGCGCGAATCAGATCGACGGGCCGAACCTGTCGATCGACAAGCCCGAGGCGGCCGAGGATACCGCCCGCACCGACGCCATCGCCAAGGCTCGCGCCCGGGCGGAGGTCTATGCCCGTGCCGCCGGGCTGCGCGTCGATCGCATCCTGTCGATCACCGAAGGCGGTGGCGGCTACCAGCCGGTCGCGCCGATGCCGGTAATGGCGATGCGGGTGGAAAAGGCCGCCGACACCGCCATCGCGCCGGGCGAGCAGGATGTGACGGTGACGACGACCGTGCGGTTCTTGCTGAAATGAGGTTGGGCGGGGGCGCTGCTACGGGCGACGCTCCCGCCTCCCATTATAAGGTGCTCCGGCAAAGGCCGGAGTCTTGGCAATCGCAGCCTCCCGATCGCCACCTATCCGGCCTTCGCCGGAGCGAATCGATATCTCGCCGGTACGGGAAGGGGGGAGGTCGGTCGTAAGGACGATACGGCTTCGTTCTTGCAATGTTGGATTTGATTTGCTCGTCTACAGACCGGCCGAAAGCCCTGCTCCTTCACTCTGTTGAACTATGGCCACGCTGTCGCGCGTCAGCCCCGCCCGTTCGGGATGGGCAGGTTGGTCAGCCCCCGGCCCGACCTGAACGATGCGGGGCGTCTTTCAGCTGCGACTGGGTCGGGTAGAGCCCCGCCTCATGCGTGACGCTCGCGGAGGGGCCGCACCCGCGAAGGGGGGCAAAAGATGAACCTGGCGGCAAAAGTGACAAAAGTGACGAAGGCTGACGAATTCACTGCGGTATCGCAACTTTTGCCGAGCCATCCTGCAATTGCCAGACAAAGAAAAAGGGCCGCCCGGACGGGCGACCCCTTTAAATCCTCAGTATCGGGTCGAACGCTTAGCGCACCGAACCACGACGGACGAGGTTGACGATCGCGAGCAGCACGATTGCGCCGATCAGCGAATACAGGAAGCTCATCACGGTGATGCCGTTGTTGATGTTGGCACCGGTGACGAAGCCGGCGATGACGGCGCCGACAATACCGACGACGATGTTCAGGAAAATACCCTGCTGCGCATCGGTGCGCATGATGATGCTTGCGAGCCAACCGACCACGCCACCGACGACCAGCCAAATAATGATACCCATGACCAATCCCTCCGTTACATCCGGCCCTTTCCGGACTGTGTGACGGGAAAATGCGGCAGGCCGTGCTTTTGTTCCGGCGGCGTTTCTTTGTTTGTCAAACGGAAACGGCCCGCCTTCCGGGTGGAAGACGGGCCGTTCCTGCGGTTGATGCCAGGGGAAGTCGGCATCGGACCTGGGGGCAAGCGTCAGTATTTCTGCTGACGCTCGTAGAGCGAGCGATAGTGCTGGATGCGGGTCACGCGCAGCCCGGGCATGCCCGATCGGTCGATCGCCCGTTGCCAGCCGGCGAATTCTTCTGCGGTCAGGCCGTAGCGATCGCAAACCTCGTCGATGCTCAGCAGGCCGCCGTTGACCGCGGCGACGACCTCGGCCTTGCGCCGCACGACCCAGCGCGTGGTTTCGGGCGGGGGCAGCGTGTCCAGCGTCAGCGGTTCGCCGAGCGGGCCGATGACCTTCGCGGGCCGGATTTTCTGGTTCTCGATCATTCGTACCTCAAAACCGGAAAGCAGGCCCGTCGCCGGGTGCCGCCTCCCCATTCTTATCCCTGTGTAACGACCGTTAGCGGCCGAGCTTGAACATCCTCTCAAACGCCGCGGTAAATGGCGTCTTCATTCCTCTTTCCACCGCCTTAGCGCCTGTGCCGTCGTGGCACTGAAGCAACCGGCGACGGGCGCCAGCAGCGCGTCGACCGGCCCGGCGCGGTTCAGCGCGACCTGGACCCGTGCCGTCGGGCTGGCCGCCTGCCGGCTCGCCACGCCGACCAGCAGCACGGCGAGCTCCACGGGAAGCGCGCTGACCTGATGGCCATGAAACCGGGCGAAGCTGAGATCCAAGCGCTGTTCCGCATCCACGTGTCGGGGTGAGCGGCGTGTTTGGCGCAAGAAGGCTGAAGGCCGGGTAAACCGTGACGGATTTTGCGCTGGGCCGCGTGTCCCGCTAAGGGACGGCGATCATGTCCCTCGTATCGTTCGACCTTCCCGAGCCGCTGAAGGCGCGCCGCATCGTCGTTGCCATGTCCGGCGGCGTGGATTCCTCCGTCGTCGCCGCGCTCGCCGCGCGCTCGGGGGCGGAGACGATCGGCGTGACGCTGCAGCTCTACGATCACGGCGAGGCGGTCGGTCGCGCCGGGGCCTGCTGCGCGGGCCGCGACATCCGCGACGCGCGCAAGGTCTGCGACGATCTGGGCATCGCGCACTATGTCTTCGACCACGCCTCGTCCTTCCGCGAACAGGTGATCGAGGATTTCGCCGACGAATATCTCGCCGGCCGCACGCCGATCCCCTGCGTGAAGTGCAACATGGGTCCGAAATTCACCGACCTGTTCGCGCTCGCCCGCGATCTCGGCGCCGACTGTCTGGCGACCGGCCATTACGTCCGACGCGTGATGGGGCAGGGCGGGGCCGAGCTCCACCGCGCGCTCGATCCGGCACGCGACCAGAGCTATTTCCTGTTCGCGACCACGCAGGGCCAGCTCGACTATCTCCGCTTTCCGCTGGGCGGCCTGCCGAAAGCGCGGGTGCGCGAAATTGCCGCCGAAATGGGGCTGGGGGTCGCGGGCAAGCCCGACAGCCAGGACATCTGCTTCGTTCCGGAGGGCAATTACGCCGATGTCGTCCGCAAGGTGCGGCCGGGCGCGGATGACGTGGGCGAGATCGTCGACGAAGGCGGCCGCGTGCTCGGTCAGCATCGCGGAATCATCCACTATACGGTCGGCCAGCGTCGCGGGCTCGACATCGGCGGCGGGCATGACCCGCTCTATGTCGTGCGACTCGATGCGGCCAAGAAGCGCGTCGTGGTGGGGCCGAAAGCCGCGCTGGCGGTCGAAGCGGCGCGGCTGGCGAACATCAACTGGCTGGGCGGCGATTTCGCCGGCCCCCTGACGGCAAAGGTCCGCAGCCTCGCCAAGCCGGTCCCGGCGCGTCTGGAGGGCGATCGGCTTGTGTTCGATGCGCCGGAATTCGGCGTGGCTCCAGGGCAGGCGGCTGTGCTTTACGCCGGTGATCGGGTGCTCGGCGGCGGGTGGATCGCGCAGACGGAGCGGGCGCGGGTAGCTGCCTGATTAATTCCTCCCCGAGCTTGTCTCGGGGAGGGGGACCATCGCGCAAGCGATGGTGGAGGGGGTTGCGGCGTCGGGCGCGTGCCGCGCCGCCCCTCCACCGGCTTCGCCGGTCCCCCTCTCCCAGCAAGCTGGGGGAGGAATTTTCTAGAGCAAGAACGTCCCCTCGACTACCGTCACGCAGCCACCACGCAGGACCACCCGGTCACCGGCCAGCTCGCACCCGACATGCCCGCCGCGGGCGCTGGCCTGATAGGCGCCGAACCGGTCGCGCCCGAACTTCGCCGCCCAATAGGGCACCATCACCGCATGCGCCGAGCCGGTCACCGGATCCTCGGGTATGTCGAAGTAATCGGTGAACACGCGGCTGACGACGTCCGCCGTCTCGCCCTGCGCCGCCACGATGAGCACATAGGGACCGAGCGCCTTCACTGCCCGGCCGTCCGGCGCCGCGGCGCGGACGGCGGCTTCGTCCTTCACGACGACCAGGGCATAGCCCTTGTCGTGCCACAGCGTTTCGACCGCCTCGACGCCCAGCGCAGCGACGATCTCCGGCAGGTCCTTCGGCGACGGCGTCCAGGCGGGCAGGGCCATTGCATAGCCATCGCCGTCGCGCGCGACTTCCAGTACCCCGGCCTGGCGGGTCTGGAACCGCACGCGGTCGCGACTTCGGTCGCCGGACAAGACGAAATGCCCGCTCGCCAGCGTCGCGTGGCCACATAGCGCCACTTCCGCTGCCGGCGTGAACCAGCGCAGTTCGAAATCGGGCCCGTCGCCGCCATCGTCATCGCTGCCGGCTACGGCCACCAGAAAGGCGGTTTCGCTAAGGTTGTTTTCGCTCGCGATGCGCTGGAGCACCTCGTCCTCGAGCCAGTGCGTCAGCGGCATCACCGCGGCCGGATTGCCTTCGAAGGGCTTCGCGGCAAAGGCGTCGATCTGGGCGAAGGAAATTCTCATACGCGCTTCCCGAACCAATGGGGGGTGACGTCGGCCTCGACCAAGGGGTTGTCGGTATCGACATGGCCTTCGGGATCGAGGTGGATCAGGACTTCGACCTTGGGATAGGCGCGGCGCAGCGCGCGCTCGACACCCTCGACGATCTCGTGCGCCGACGCGACGGTCAGGTCGCGGCCGACCTCCATATGGAATTGCGCGAAATCATGGCTGCCCGAGCGGCGCGTGCGGAAGTCATGAATGCCGAGAAGACCCGGCTGTCGCGCAGCGACTTCGATGAAGGCCCGTCGTTCTTCCTCCGGCCATTCCTTGTCCATCAGCTGATCGATCGCGTTCGATGACGCCTGGAACGCGCCCCAACCGAGCCACAGCGCGATGGCGATGCCGAACACCGGGTCCGCCCCGGTCAAGCCGGCGAACTGCTCCAGCGCCAGCGCGGCAATGACCGCCAGGTTCAGCAGCACGTCCGACTGATAGTGGACGTTGTCGGCCATGATCGCGACCGACCCGGTCTGGCGGATGATGCGGCGCTGGTACCAGAGCAGCACTGCCGTCGCGGCGATCGCGATGAGGGACACGAGGATGCCGAATTCCGCATCCTCTCCCTGGGTCGGGTTGCTGAACCGTTCGATCGCGCGCCATGCGATGCCGATCGCCGATGCGGTGATCAACCCGACCTGGAACAGCGCGGCCAGCGCCTCCGCCTTGCCGTGACCGAAGCGGTGGTCGTGATCGGCGGGCTCTGCGGCCAGCTTCACACCGTACAGGGTGACGAGACTCGCCAGCAGGTCGAGCCCGGTATCCGCCAGCGAGCCGAGCATCGCGACGGAGCCCGTATGCCACGCGGCAAAACCCTTCAATGCCAGCAGGAACAGCGCCATCGCGACGCTGAACAGCGCCGCACGGATGGCGAGCGGAATGACGCGCCGGCGTTCGCTCTCGGTCACGGGAACAGCAGCCCTTCGCTCCAGCCGCTATCGGTGCGAGTGAAGAGGCGGCGGTGGTGGAGGCGGCCGGGGCGGTCCTCCCACAGCTCGATCACGTCGGGCGCGACGCGGTAGCCGCCCCAGTGCGGGGGGCGGGGAATGTCCTGGCCATCGAAGCGCTGCTCCATCGAGGCGTACCGCGCCTCGAAGGTCGAGCGATCGTCCAGGGGACGCGACTGATCACTTGCCCAGGCACCCAGCTGCGAAGCGCGGCCACGGCTGGCGAAATAGGCGTCCGATTCGGCGTCGGTCACGCGGGTCACGGGCCCTTCGACGCGGACCTGCCGGCGCAGCGATTTCCAGTGGAAGAGCAACGCGGCGTGCACGTTCTCCGCCAGCTCCCCCGCCTTGCGGCTTTCGCGGTTGGTGTAGAACACGAAGCCGCGATCGTCGTGGCCCTTCAGCAGGACCATGCGGACGGAAGGGCGCCCCTGCGCATCGGCGGTGGCGAGCGCCATCGCGTTCGGATCATTGGGTTCGCCTGCCTCGGCCTCACGCAGCCAGGTGTCGAAGATCGAGATGGGATCGTCGGCCATGGGGGGGCATGTAGCGCGTCGGGGCGGGATTCGCGACCCTTCAACGTCGCGCCGCGACGAACCCGCATCGTCGGTCGCTGCGGTGCACCGCCGGTCGTGCCGGTGCGATTCCTGAGATAGCTACTCTATCTCAGGCCGCACGCGTCACTCCACCCAGTCCAGCCCGATGTCGCGATACAGCCCGCGGTCTTCTTCCCACTTCGGGTTGACCTTGACGTGCAGGTACAGGTGCACCGGCACGCCCAGCAGTTCCTTCAGCTGCGCCCGCGCGCGCGCGCCGATCTCCTTGATCCGCGTGCCACCCTTGCCCAACACGATCGCGCGCTGGGTGTCGCGGGCGACCAGGATCTGCTGGTGGATCTCGACCGATCCGTCGTCACGCTCCGAGTAGCGCTCGGTTTCGACCGCACTGTCATAGGGCAGCTCGGCATGGAGCTGCAGATAGAGCTGCTCGCGCGTCACTTCGGCGGCGAGCATGCGATCGGTCACGTCCGCGACCTGATCGTCGGGGAAGTGCCACGGCCCCTCCGGCATCCGCGCTGCAAGCACGGATTTGAGATGCGCGACACCGTCACCGGTCATCGCGCTGACGAAGAACGTCTCCTCGAAATTCGCGAGTTCGTTCAGCCGCTGGGCGTGGATCAGCAGCTTGCCCTTGTCGGCCAGATCGACCTTGTTGAGGATCAGCAGCTTCGGCTCGGGCCGGTCCTTCAGCGACTCGACGATGTCGGTGACCTTGCTGCCGAGCCCGCCCTTGGCGTCGACGACCAGCGCGATGACGTCCGACCCATCGGTCCCGCCCCAGGCTGCCTGCACCATCGCGCGGTCCAACCGGCGCTTGGGTTCGAAAATGCCCGGCGTGTCGACCAGCAGCAATTGGGTGTCGCCCTCGATCGCGATGCCCATCAGTCGGGCCCGGGTGGTCTGCGCCTTCGGGCTGACGATCGCGACCTTCTGCCCGACGAGCGCGTTGACGAGCGTCGACTTACCCGCGTTGGGCGCGCCGACGACGGCGATCAGGCCGCAGGATTGATTGGTGTCGGTCACTCTACAAACTCACTTCTTCAATTCCGCCAGCAGAGCCTTTGCCGCCGCCGTCTCGGCCGCGTGCTTCGAGGTTCCCTCACCGGTCGCTTCCGCCAGCTTCCCGATCGATACCTTGATCGTGAACCGCGGCGCATGGTGCGGTCCCGACCGATCGACGATCGTATATTCCGGCGGGCGGCGGTTATGCGCCGCGGCCCATTCCTGGAGCGCGGACTTGGGATGTTGCGGCGCCTTGCCCTGTCCGTCGATTCGCCCTTCCCACAGACGACGCACAAAGGAACGCGCGGCTTCCGGCCCGAAGTCCAGGAACGCGGCGCCGATCAGCGCCTCCATCACGTCGCCCAAAATATTGTCGCTGGCCGCCGCGCCATCGTCACGCGCCTGCTTGCCGAGCTTCAGATGCGCCGGCACGCCGATTTCCCGCGCGATCTCCGCACACACCGGACCGGTCACCAGCGCGTTCAGTCGCTTCGACAACTGACCTTCCGGCTCCTTCGAGAAGCGGTCGAACAGCCATTCGGCAATCGTCAGGCCGAGCACGCGGTCGCCCAGAAATTCCAGCCGCTCGTAATTCTCCGCGGATTGGCTGCCGTGAGTCAGCGCGCGGACGAAGCGGGCACGGTCCTTGGGCGGTTGCCCGAAGACGCGCGTCAGCCAGGCGTCGAGATCCTCGCTCAGAAGCCTTCTCCGATCCGGTTCCAGCGCGCGGCCGAGAACCAGGTCCACGGCTTCACCCATGACGCATTGCCGTCGGTCGACCAGAAGGTGACGAGCGCCTTACCCTCCAGATTGACCATCGGGACCATGCCGATCGCGCCACCCTCGCTCGCGGGAAAGCGGCTGTCGGCCGATGCGTCGCGGTTGTCGCCCATCAGGAAGACATGGTCGGCGGGCACCGTATAGACCTGCGTATTGTCGGCCTCGGGGAAGTTGCCGCGGTCGAGGACGTTGTACGTCTTACCCCCGGGAAGCGTCTCGCGATATTGCATGTACCGACACACCGGCTGGCCGGCTGCGCTCGCCTGGAATTCGGCGGGGCATTCGGTGTCCGCCGGATAGTTGGGCGTCAGCGGCACGATGAAGTCGGCGACGCGCTGCTTCGGGACCGGCTTGCCGTTCAGGATCAGCTGGCCGGTCACCATCTGGATCGTGTCGCCCGGCAGGCCGATGACGCGCTTGATATAGTCGTCGCGGTCGCCCGGCGGCGCCTTGAACACGACAACGTCGCCGCGGTTCGGCGTCGAGGCAAAGATACGCCCTGGGATCAGGGGCAGCGACCAAGGGAAGCTGTGGCGCGAATAGCCATAGTTCCACTTGGTGATGAACAGATAGTCGCCGATCAACAGCCGCGGCAGCATCGACTGACTGGGGATGCTGAAGGGCGAGAAGAAGAAGCTGCGGAAGATGAACACCACGATCGCCAGCTTGACGAGAAAGCTGACGGTATCGCGCAGTTCGGACTTCGGCTTCGGCGCCGGGGGCGTGCTCGCGGGGGCGGTGGTCGGTTCGGCCATTGCGGCCTCCTGTGACCGAGCGCCTTGCGCGTCAAGCTTTGAGGGTTAGAGGAGCGTCGAACGAACGGGAGGTGCATATGGCGGATTGGTCCAAGGTCGAGGCGCTGAACCCGCCCAAACTCACGCAGTTGTTCGAACAGGACGCGGAGCGCGTCGCCAAATTCTCGGTCGACGTCGGCGGGCTCCATTTCGACTTTTCCAAGACGCACCTCGATGCCGAGGCCGTGGCTGCCTTTGAAGGACTGGCCAAGTCGGCGAACTTCGCCGCCAAGCGCGACGCGCTGTTCGCGGGCGAAAAGGTCAATACGTCGGAAGGGCGCGCCGTTACCCATACCGCGGAGCGTGGCGAAGGTTCGGACGAGGACGTGGCGCAGGCCGCCGCGCTCCACGCCCGGATGCGCGGGCTGATCGACGCGATCGAGGCCGAGGCGCTGGGCCCCATCCGCCACATCCTGCACATCGGCATCGGCGGATCGGCGCTGGGCCCCGACCTGCTGATCGACGCGCTGGGCCGCACGTCGGACCGCTATGACGTCGCGGTCGTGTCGAACATCGACGGCGTCGCGCTGGAGGAAGTGTTCGACGCGTTCGACCCGCACGCGACGCTGGTCGTCCTTGCGTCGAAGACCTTCACGACGACCGAGACGCTGACCAATGCGGAAAGTGCCATCGACTGGATGCAGGACGATGGCGTCGAGGACCCCTATGGTCGCGTGATCGCGCTGACCGCGGCGCCTGACAAGGCGATCCAATGGGGCATCGACGAAACGCGCATCCTGCCCTTCGCCGAATCGGTTGGCGGGCGCTATTCGCTGTGGTCGTCGATCGGTTTTCCGGCGGCGATGGCGCTCGGCTGGGACGCGTTCCAGGAACTGCTGGAAGGCGCGGCCGAAATGGACCGCCACTTCCGCCTGACCGCCGCGCACGAGAATGCGCCGATGCTCGCGGCCTTTGCCGACCTCTATTACGCGCAGGTTCGCAAGTGCCAGACGCGTGCGACCTTCGCCTATGACGAGCGGCTGCGGCTGCTGCCGAGCTACCTCCAGCAGCTGGAGATGGAGTCGAACGGCAAGGGCGTGACCGCCGACGGCGTACCACTTGACCGGCCGTCGTCGCCGATCGTGTGGGGTGGCGTGGGGACGGACGCGCAGCACGCCGTGTTCCAGCTGCTCCACCAGGGCACGAACCTGGTGCCCGTAGAATTCGTCGCGGTGATCGAGGCAGGCGATTCGCTAGCGGCCGAGCATCATGAAGCGTTGCTGCTCAACGCGTTTGCGCAAGGGGCCGCCCTGATGAAGGGCCGCGAGAACGCCGAAGACCCGCAGCGCGCTTATCCGGGCGACCGGCCGTCGTCGACGATCCTGATCGACCAGCTCGACGCCCGCGCACTGGGTGCGCTGATCGCCTTCTACGAACATCGTACCTTCGTCTCTGGGGCGTTGCTCGGGATCAATTCGTTCGACCAGTTCGGGGTCGAGCTGGGCAAGGAAATGGCCAAGGCCGCGGGCGAGAGCGGAGCGGGGTTCGATGCCTCGACGCAGGACCTGATCAAGCGGGCGTTCGGGGAGTAAAGCACCCTCATCCGTCATCGCCGCGGGGGCGGGGATTAATTCTGGCTGGCCTTCGTGAGACTCACGACGTTCAGCGACTATCGATCCCCGCCTACGCGGGGATGACGGATGAGAGGTTGGACCGCGCGGCGAGGTGCGGGCTTTGCAACCTCGCCCCCACCCCCTAAGCCGCACGCCATGACAAACATCCTCGTCACCGGATCGTCGCGCGGGATCGGCGCGGCGACGTCGCAAGCGCTTCGCGATGCTGGCGCCACCGTCGTCGGCCAGTCGACCGGGGGCGACTTCGCCGCCGACTTCGCCATCCCTTCTGCGCCACGCGACCTGTGGGATCGTGCGCTGGAGGCCTTGGGCGGCCGCATCGACGTGCTCGTCAACAATGCCGGCGTGTTCGAGGCAAACCCGCTGGACACCACGGACGAGGATTGGGTGTCGGGCTGGGAACGCACGATGCGGATCAACCTGACCGCCGCGGCCGAGCTCTGCCGCTTCGCCGTCCGGCATTGGCAGGAAACGGGGCAGGGCGGGCGGATCGTCAACGTCGCGAGCCGCGCGGCCTATCGCGGCGACAGCCCGGCGCATTGGCACTATGCCGCTTCCAAGTCCGGTATGGTTGCGATGACCAAGACGATCGCGCGCGCCTATGCCTCGGAAAATATCCTGGCCTTCGCGATCTGCCCCGGCTTCACCATGACCGGCATGGCCGAGGATTATCTGGAAAGCCGCGGTGGGGACAAATTGCTCGCCGACATTCCGCTCGGCCGTGTCGCGATGCCCGACGAGGTGGCGGAAATGGCGCGCTGGCTGGCACTCGATGCCCCGCCGTCGATGACCGGCGCGGTGCTCGACGTGAACGGAGCCTCCTATGTCCGCTGATGCGCCAGTTCCTGCCGAAGCAATCGACAGCTGGAAGACCAGCCTGCCGTGCACCCGCGCGGAGGCCGAGGCGATCGACGCCGCCGACGATCTGGCGATCGACGCCGTGCTGATGACGACCGAAGAGGTCGAGGACGACCGCGAGCGCTGGCGCCTCGATGCCTATAGCGAACACCGCCCCGACGACGCGATGATCGCCCAGTTGCGCGCGCTGGTGCCGAGTGCCGCCGCGGTCGATCCGGTGATCGAGCCGCTGACCGCGCAGGACTGGGTCGCGATGAGCCAGGAGGGGCTGGAGCCGATCGTCGAGGGGCGCTTCGTCGTCCACACCGCCGCGCATGACGTACCCGCCCCACACGGTGGCCGGGCGTTTCGGATCGATGCGGGGCGGGCGTTCGGTACCGGGCATCACGCGACGACCAGCGGGTGCCTGGCGATGCTCGACCGGCTGGACGGGCAGCGTTTCGCCAAGATCATCGATATCGGCACCGGCACCGGCCTGCTCGCCTTCGCGGCCACGCATCTGTGGCCCGACGCGCGGATCGTCGCGACCGATATCGATCCCGCCGCGATCGACGTGACGCGTGAGAATGCGGCGCTGAACGAGGTCGCTGGGCTGGAACTGATCGTCGCCGACGGGGCCTTGAGCGACGCGATCACGGCGGCGGCGCCCTACGACCTGCTGATCGCGAACATCATCGCCGGCCCTCTGGTGTCGATGGCGCCGGAGGTTGCCGCCATCGCCGCGCCGAATGCGACGATCGTGCTGGCCGGGCTGCTGGAGACGCAGCGCGCGGCGGTGGTCGCGGCGTTCGAAGCGTGCGGCTGTACGCTGGGCGAAGTCGACCGCCGCGGCGACTGGACGATCCTGCGGCTGACGGCGGGGGCGGAGCGCTATGTCCCGACGACGCCGCCCGACCCGAAGGGCCGGGATGGTTGGGCGCTGGATATTTGAGGACGAACTCTCCCCTGAAGGGGAGGGGAGATTTAGAAGCCGCCTCGACCAGCTCATCGACCAGTTCGCGGAGAACTAAGGATAAGGCGGCTCAATCCACCCGCGCGGCCGCCATTTCATAGGCGATCGCTTCCGACCGCGATGCCGCGCGCCTGTCCTTCAACACTGCAATCGACGCCCCTGGGGCACGCGCCCGCGCCGAAGCCGTTACCCGGTACGTCCACGGCGCTGCGGTGAATTCATAGGCTTCCTGGCCAGCCGGCGCCGCGATCGACCGGCCGCCGCGAACCTCGACCGTGGGGGTGCTCGACGTCCCCGCCTCGCCGCCCTCGGTCACGCGGCCGGGTTTGTCATAGTCGAAGCTGCGGTAGGTATAGCTGCCGTCCGCTTCTCGCGTGACGATCGCCGATCGTTTCGCGGTCACGACCAGCAATCGCGCCCGAGGCAGCCAGCGGCAGCGCGTCTCACGGCTGCCGATCCGTATGCTCGACAGGGTCGGCAGAGTCGTCGCCTCTGCCGTGCCGAGCATGCCCGGATTGATCGAACGCACGGCGCCGATCGCTTTGCCTTCGCTCACGATGTCGCGCCAGATCGAGCCGGCACCGGCGTCTTCATTTCCCAGCGCGATCGTCTGTGTCGTGACGCGCATGCCGGGCGTTTCGTAGGTCCACAATCCGGTCGCCGATACCGCTGCGACCTGCGATCCGTCCGCGCTGTCGCAGAGGTAGAGGATCGGCGTCCACCCGCCGGTCCCGGCCACGAAGGCAGCGGCCTTGTCCGCACGTGGCGACGGTGGCGCCACGTCGAGCGGTGTGGCGGCTGGCGAAGGAACGGTTGCAGTCGCCGGGGTCGGTTCCGCAACAGTGTCCGCCTGAAGCTCTGCGTCTGCCACTGCGTTCGCGGTTCTGGACGTCCCGCCACACCCGGTCAGGATCGTCGCCAGCGCCAGGCTCGCCAGCACTCTGATCGTCATGGGCTCACCTCGTCCGCCGGTTCAAACAGGCAACGTCGCGCCAGAAGCGGGAGTTCCGCGACCGGTTGTCGCTGCCGGCGGCACAGGATAACGCGGCTGCGATGACGGCCGGCGATGCCCCGATCCTGTTCCTCGATTCCGGTGTCGGCGGGCTGTCGGTGCTGGCGCCGACCCGCGAGCTGCTGCCGTCGGCGCCGGTCGTCTACGTCGCCGACAACGCCGGCTATCCCTATGGCACCAAGAGCGAGGGCGAGATCGCCGCGCGCGTGCCGGCGCTGCTCGGGCGCCTGTCCGAACGTTATCGCCCGCGACTGATCGTCATCGCCTGCAATACCGCCTCGACGATCGCGCTGGGCGCCGTTCGCGCCGCGCTCGACGTTCCGGTCGTCGGCACGGTCCCAGCCATCAAGCCGGCCGCCGAGGCGAGCAGGACGCGGGTCATCGGCGTGCTGGGGACGAAGGCGACCGTGCGGCAGCCCTATGTCGACGATCTCGCCGCCCGCTTCGCCGCCGACTGCACCGTATTGCGCCACGGGTCGGCAGATCTCGTCGCGCTGGCGGAGGCCAAGCTCGCCGGGGCAGCGCCCGACCTCGATGCTTACCGCGCGGTGATGGCCGGACTGATCGACCAGGCTGGCGGCGACCGCGTCGACGTCGTCGTCAACGCGTGCACGCATTTTCCGCTGGTGGTGGACGAACTGGCGAGCGTTTCACCGCCGCGGGTGCGCTTCGTCGACGGCGGACCCGGCATCGCGCGGCGAGTCGCCTATCTGACAGCGGGGCAGAATTGGCCGGCGGGGAACGCTACGGGCCGGGCTGTATTCACGCGAGCGGACGACGCCGCCCTGGCGCTCGGCCCCGCGCTTGCGCGCTTTGGCCTCACGCAGATCGAAGCGCTATAGCGCGATCGGCTGCGGCGCGAGCAGTGCTTCGTAGCGTTCGGCCATTTCGAGGTGAACTCGGCGGGCGACGCTATCGGTCGTGCGCTGGGCCGCGGCGCGCTCCTGCGCTGCGCGGTGCGAATAATAGTCTGTCTTGGGACGTTGCTCGGTCGTCATGGCGAGGCTCCAGTCTAGCAAACGAAAGCGTTCCAACTACCTCCGATCGTCGACATGCTGGGTGCGGAAGCCAACGATAACGCGAACATAGCATATACCGGAGGCATCGTTTTTGATCTCGCGCAATGGCCTCGGTCTAGCTGGAATCGATCACGCTGATCGTCGCATCGCCGCTGGCGGTCGGCGTCCTTTTTCGCTAGGGGCCGGACATGACCGGTGAGGGCACTTCCGCGCGCGCTGTCGATTACTCGCGCGTCTTCAGTCAGGCGATCGACCGCCTCCATGCCGAGGGGCGCTACCGCGTCTTCATCGACATCCTGCGCAACAAGGGGCATTTCCCCAACGCGCGCTGCTTTGCCGGGCATAATGGCCCGAAGCCGATCACCGTCTGGTGTTCGAACGATTACCTCGCGATGGGCCAGCATCCGAAGGTGATCGCGGCGATGGAAGAGGCGCTGCACGATGTCGGCGCCGGTTCGGGTGGCACCCGCAACATCGGCGGCAACACGCATTATCACGTCGACCTGGAAGCCGAACTCGCCGACCTGCATGGCAAGGAAGGCGCGCTGCTGTTCACGAGCGGATACGTCTCGAACGAAGCGACGCTGGCGACGTTGGCGAAGGTCCTGCCGGGCTGCATCATCTATTCCGACGAGCTCAATCACGCCTCGATGATCGCGGGCATCCGCAATTCGGGCTGCGAGAAGCGTGTGTGGCGGCACAACGACCTGGCCCACCTCGAGGAATTGCTGGCCGCCGACGACCCCTCCGTGCCGAAGCTGATCGCGTTCGAGAGCGTCTATTCGATGGACGGCGATGTCGCCCCGCTCCACGCGATCTGCGACCTGGCTGATAAGTATAACGCGCTGACCTACCTCGACGAAGTTCATGCGGTCGGTATGTATGGCGCGCGGGGCGGCGGTATCTCGGAGCGGGACGACGCAGCCAGCCGCATCACCGTGATCGAGGGGACGCTCGGCAAGGCGTTCGGCGTGATGGGCGGCTATATCGCGGCCGACCGCACGATCATCGACGTGATCCGCAGCTACGCGCCCGGCTTCATCTTCACCACCAGCCTGTCGCCGGTGCTGGTGGCGGGCGTGCTGGCGAGCGTGCGCCACCTGAAGAACTCGAGCGTCGAGCGCGACGGGCAACAGGCGGCGGCCGCCAAGCTGAAGTTGCTGTTCGAGGATGCCGGCCTGCCGGTGCTGCCGACGACGACGCATATCGTGCCGCTGATGGTCGGCGATCCGGTCAAGGCCAAGCGGATCAGCGATATCCTGCTCGCCGAATACGGCGTCTACGTTCAGCCGATCAACTACCCGACCGTGCCGCGTGGCACCGAACGCCTGCGCTTCACGCCGGGCCCGGCCCATGACGAGGCGATGATGGTCGAGCTGACGCAAGCGCTGGTCGAGATCTGGGGCCGGCTTGAGATGCGTCGAGCCGCCTGATCCTGGCCTGGCGGCTGCTGCGATCCGACATCGACAGGTCAAGAATGTAAGTAAATATTGCTGCCGCACGCATGATGCATCCCATTCGAAGTCCGGTCGTTCCTGCTGCGGAACGATGGACAGGATCGAGGAATGGAGCTGCTGACCGAAGCCTTTCTGGGCAAGCCGATCTGGATGTGGGTGGGCTTCCTGGGTGTGGTGATCGCGCTGCTCGTCTTCGACCTGGGCGTGTTGAACCGCAAGGATCACGAAATCGGCGTGAAGGAGAGCCTCAGGCTCTCCGCCTTCTACATCATCTTCGGCCTGCTCTTCGGCGGCGGTATCTGGTGGTGGATGGGGCAGGAGGCGGGTGTCGCCTATCTGACCGGCTTCGTTGTCGAAAAGACGCTGGCGATGGACAACATCTTCGTCATCGCGATGATCTTTTCGTACCTGGGCGTACCGCGCGAGTATCAGCACCGCGTGCTGTTCTGGGGCATCCTGGGCGTCATCGTGCTGCGCGCGATCATGATTGCGGCCGGCGCTGCGCTGGTCGAACGGTTCGAATGGGTACTCTACGTCTTCGCCGCCTTCCTGATCGTCACTGGCATCCGCCTGCTGTTGACCGTCGGAAAGCAAGCGTCGGTCGGCGACAACGTGGTGCTGAAGTTCGTGCAGCGACACTTGCCGGTCACCAACAGAATCGAGGGCGATCACTTCCTCGTCCGTGAGCCTGATCCGGTTACCGGCAAGATGAAGACGTGGCTGACCCCGCTTGCGGTCGCGTTGATCCTGATCGAAGCGGCGGACATCGTCTTTGCGGTCGATTCGGTGCCGGCGATCTTCACGATCACGACCGATCCCTACATCGTCTACACGTCCAATATCTTCGCCATTCTCGGCCTGCGCGCGCTCTATTTCGCGCTGGCAGCGGCGATCCATCGCTTCCACTATCTGAAATACGCGATGGCCGCGGTGCTGATCTTCATCGGGTCGAAGATTTTCGCAGCCGACGCGCTGGGCATCGCCAAAATCCCGCCGCTCATCTCGCTGTCGGTGACGCTGGGTATCCTGGGCGCCGGGATCCTGTGGTCGCTGTATTCGACGCGGGGTCAGCCGGACAAGGTCGCCGGCTGACCCTTATGTCGCCGCGTCAGGCGACAGCCGCCGCGACCGCGCGCGCCAGAGGACGGCGACGTCGTTGTACGTGCCGTTCTCGCCGCTGCCGGTCTTGTCGCCGACCCGCCAGCGGCGCGGCACACCGGCGCGCAGCCGGGTCGCGCCGGTCGTATTTGCGACCAGCCAGCCGGTCAGCTTCGCCCGTGCCGCCGGCGACAGGGTTTGCCCGAACAGCATCGCGCGCATCGTGCCGAGCATCGCGAGCGGCGTCGTCGTATCTCGCGCATCGCCGTGAATGGCGGTGTTGAGCTCAGGCTCGTGACGGTCCAGCCGAGTCGTCCGGTCGCCCAGTCGCGCGACGAAGGCGTTGAAGCCGTCGACCCCGCCGATCAGCGGCAGCAGTAGATTTGCGGCGGCATTGTCGCTGAGCGTCATCGTCGCCGCGCACAGCTGGTCGATGGTCATCGTGCCGCCCTTGTGCTTCTCGACTCCCGGCGAATTGCCGACCAGCGGACCCGCGGGATCGGTATGGTGCGGTCCAGCCGGAGCCGGCCGGCATCGACCGCCGCCAATACCGCGCCGCTCAAAGGAAATTTGAACGTGCTGCACATCGCGAAGCGTTCGTCGCCGCGGTGGTCGAACCGCGCGCCGGTGGCCAGATCGACTACGCCGACACCCAACCGCCCGCCCGATCGCCGCTCCGCCGCGCCGATCGCATCCGCCAGCGTCGGTCCACCGAACGCCGATGTCGGTAGGGCAAAGGCGAGCTTCGGCGCTACTGCGGCCGCCGCCATGCCCGTGCCGATCGTCGTCAGGAAAGTCCGTCGTTCCATGCCAGGCTCCAAAATTGATGCCGGCAAGGTGCGGGCTGGCGGCTTGGCGCACAATCGATCATATCTCGGCTGAGCCACTAGAAAAATTGGGGTGTCGGATGGATCGGGCGCAACTGCCGCTCAATGCCCTGCGCGCGTTCGAGTCCTCGGCGCGGCACCTGAGCTTTACGCGTGCCGGACTGGAATTATGCGTCGGTCAGGCAGCGGTCAGCCACCAGGTCAACCGGCTGGAGGCAGTGCTGGGCGTGCGTCTGTTCCGTCGCCTGCCGCGCGGATTGGCGCTGACCGACGAAGGCGCGGCGCTGGTTCCGGTGCTGGCCGATGGGTTCGACCGGATCACGGCGGTCCTGGAACGCTACCAGGGTGGTCGGATGCGTGAGCCGCTGGCGCTGAGCGTGGTCGGCACCTTTGCGACCGGATGGCTGCTGCCCCGCCTGCCGGACTTCGCGGCGGCGCATTCCTTTGTCGACGTGCGCCTGCGAACGAACAATAACCGCGTCGACCTGGCGGGCGAAGGGCTGGATTACGCGATCCGCTTCGGCGACGGTGCGTGGCACGGCGCCGAGGCCGATGCGCTGATGGCGGCGCCACTCACGCCGATGGCGGCGCCCCTGCTTGCCGAGCATCTGTCCGTGGCGGCGGATCTGGGGCGCCAGACCCTGCTGCGCTCCTACCGCGCCGACGAATGGCCGCGCTGGTTCGACGCGGCCGGCGCGGTTCCGCCACCGCTGACCGGGCCGATCTTCGATTCGTCGGTGACGATGGCCGCCGCGGCGATGGCGGGGGCAGGCGTCGCGCTGCTGCCCGCGGCGATGTTCGGCGACGCGCTCAACGCCGGCACCTTGATTGCACCATTCGATATCGCGATTGATACCGGCCGCTATTGGCTGACCCGCCTTAAGACCCGCGTGCCGACGCCGGCGATGACGGCATTTCGGGCGTGGTTGCTGGAAGCGGCCTGAGCGCATCGGGGCGGGGCGGGGAGGCGCGCAGGCCCGCCCTAATATTGAACGACAGGCTGTCCGATAAGCGCGCCGGCCAGAATCGTCACCGCGCCGAGCCCAAGGGACAGGGGAACCCTGAGTGCCATCCAGCCGGCTGGTGCCATGCCGCGGCGTACCAGCCAGCGGTCGACCGGCAGCGTCAGCATCAGCGCGACACCGATCGCGACGAGTGACCAGCCTGAGCCCTGCGATATCATGACGCCAGCGCCCAGCGCCATCGCAGCCAGGCTCGGGACGACGGCGATGGCGGCAAGCGCTGCCTGATGAGTCGGCGTTCGCATGGCGAAACCCCACCAGATTCCGCCGAGAAAACTTAGGATCAGCAGCGCATAGCCGACGCTGACGATCGCCGCGCCGGGTTCGCCCAAGGCAATAAGAATCGTGGCGGCGACAGCCGGCGCCAGTCCTGCGAAACCCAGCGCGCGGGCGACCCCGCCCACGCGCGGCTCAGTCACGGCAATATCCCTCGCCTGGCTTGACGGTCAGGCAGTCCTTCTTGCCCGCCAGCCACTTCAGGCCCGTCGCGTCGCCGTCGCTCGGGACGGCGGTTTCCGCGACACCATTGCGCATGAAGCGCAGACCCTCGGCCGTCACCGATCCGTCGAACGTGCCGGCCATGTCGTCGTCCAGGCCCCAGCGCATGTCCATCGTGACACCGCCGCCCCGCTTCGCCGCGACGGTCAGAATCATGCCCTCGACCCCGACCCAGCGGCCCAGATAGTCGCGCTCCAGCTTTGCCGTATCGGCCGGGTTGACCGCGGTATTGCCGACCGCCGCATTGGCCTCGGCGGCGGTCATCGCCTCTTCCTCGGTCGCAGCGCCTTCGGACGGCATCACTTCCTCGACCGTGTTCTCCGCCACTGCGCCGGATTGCGTCTCGTTTGCCGGCTGCGACGAACAGCCCGCGAGCAGCACGGACAGGGCGAGAGCGATCGGGGCGGCAGGCTTCATGTCGCGGGCTCCATTGATGCAGGGCAAGAACCCGGGCGACGTTCGGAGGGTTCCGCCGCCCGGGTTCCGACACCGATGCCTTACGGCATCAGCACGCTGTCGATGACGTGAACAACGCCGTTCGACTGCATGACGTTGGCGGTGGTAATCATCGCATGACCGCCCTTGGCATCCATGACGTGCCAGCCCTTGCCCGCTTTCATGAAGCGCAGTTCGCCGCCATTGACCGTCTTGAACGTTGCGGTGCCGCCATGCGCTGCGGCGGCTTTCGCAATATCGTTCGCGGTGATGCGGCCCGGCACCACGTGATAGGTGAGGATCGACGTCAGTTGCGCCTTGTTTTCGGGCTTCACCAGCGTGTCGACCGTGCCGGCCGGCAGCTTGGCGAAAGCGGCGTTGGTCGGCGCGAAGACGGTGAAGGGGCCAGGGCCCGACAGCGTGTCGACCAGGCCGGCGGCCTTTACCGCGGTCACCAGCGTGCTGAGGTTCGGCGCGGCAGACGCGTTCTCGACGATCGTCTTGTTCGCCGACATCGGCGCGCCGCCCACGGTCGGATTGCGAGCCATGTTCTGCGCCGCCAGCGGTGCCGCGGTCATCGCCAGCGCGGCACCGGCCATCAGGCCGCGCATCAGGGTCTTGGTCATCCTGTCACTCCTAGAAATGATTGATCTGCCCCTTGCTCGAAATCAAATACGTCGCGGATCGGGCAATGGATGCATCCGCGGCTGGCTTTCGTACGCTGGCGGCGTTAGGAGCCCGCGCGAGCCCACCGAAACCCTTCGCAAGGATTCGAAGTCGCTACCATGCGCATCGCCATCGCCGCGGATCATGCCGCGTTCGCCCTGAAGCAGACGTTGGCCGCCTGGCTGCGCGAGGGGGGGCATGACGTGCTCGACCTCGGTCCCGACAGCGACGCGCGGGTCGACTACCCCGACTTCGGCTACAAGATCGCCCGCGCGATCCGCGACGGCGATGCGGATCGCGGTGTCGCGCTGTGCGGGTCGGGCATCGGCATCTCGATCGCGGTCAATCGCGAGCCCGCCTGCCGCTGCGCGCTGGTGTCGGAGCCTCTGTCCGCCGCTCTTTCGCGCAAGCATAACGACGCGAATGTGATTGCGCTCGGCGCGCGGCTGGTCGGCGTCGAAATGGCGCAGGCCTGCATCGCCACTTTCCTGTCGACCGACTTCGAAGGCGACCGTCACGTCGGTCGTGTCGCCAAACTCACCAATCCCTCTCTCGCTGGAGACGCCGCATGAGCACGAACCCCGCCGCTGCCAATGATGTGCAGCCAGATGGTTTCTTCACCCGCAGCCTGGCCGAAGCTGACCCGGCGGTCTTCGCGGGCGTCCAGCACGAACTGACCCGCGAGCAGACTCAGATCGAGCTGATCGCGTCCGAGAACATCGTCTCTCAGGCGGTGCTTGAGGCTCAAGGGTCGGTGTTCACCAACAAATACGCCGAAGGCTATCCGGGCAAGCGCTATTACCAGGGCTGCCACCCGTCGGACGAAGTCGAGCAGTTGGCGATCGATCGCGCCAAGCAGCTGTTCGACTGCGGGTACGTCAACGTTCAGCCGCATTCGGGCGCGCAGGCGAACGGTGCGGTGATGCTCGCGCTCACCAAGCCGGGCGACACCATACTCGGCCTCAGCCTCGATGCCGGCGGCCATCTGACGCACGGCGCGCGCGCGGCGATGAGCGGCAAGTGGTTCAACGCCGTCCAGTACGGCGTGACGCCCGACACCCACCTGATCGACTATGACGCGGTCGAACGTCTCGCGATCGAGCACAAGCCGACCCTCATCATCACCGGCGGCTCGGCCTATCCGCGCCAGATCGACTTCGAACGCTTCCGCGCCATCGCCGACAAGGTGGGTGCGAAGCTGATGGTCGACATGGCGCACTTCGCGGGCATCGTCGCCGGCGGCCTCCACCCGTCGCCGCTGCCGTTCGCCGACGTCGTGACGACGACGACGCACAAGACGTTGCGCGGCCCCCGTGGCGGCATGGTGCTGACCAACGACGAAGCCATCGCCAAGAAGATCAATTCGGCGGTGTTCCCGGGGCTGCAGGGTGGCCCGCTGATGCACGTCATCGCCGCCAAGGCGGTTGCGTTCGGCGAAGCGCTGCAGCCCGAATACAAGGGCTATATCGCCGCGGTCGTGGAAAACGCGAAGGTGCTGGCGGCGACGCTCAAGGAACGCGGTGCGAACCTCGTTTCGGGTGGCACCGACACGCACCTCGCGCTCGTCGACCTCACACCGCTCGGCATCACCGGCAAGGACGCGGACGAAGCGCTCGAGCGCGCCGGCATCACCTGCAACAAGAACGGCATCCCCAACGATCCGCTGCCGCCGATGAAGACCAGCGGCATCCGCGTCGGATCGCCCGCCGGCACCACCCGCGGGTTCGGCACCGCCGAGTTCCGCGAGATCGGCAACATGGTCGCCGACGTCCTGGACGGTTTGAAGTCGGCCGGCGAAGCCGGGGACCCTAAGGTCGAGGCGGACGTTCAGGCTCGTGTGCGTGCCCTGTGCGCGCGGTTCCCGATCTATCAAGGATAAGCCCGACATGTCGCAGCTCGACGAAGTCCAGTCCAACATCAAGAACACGCCGGGCCTCGGCAAGAGCATGGCGAAATGGGGTGCGCTCGGCGCCGTGGTCGCGATCCCGGTGCCGTTCGTTGGTCCGATCATCGGCGCGCTCGCCGGCGCCGGCTATGCGTATATGAAGCGCAACAAGTAAGGTATTGAATGCGCTGTCCCTTTTGTGCCCATGAAAACAGCCAGGTAAAGGATAGCCGCCCCAGCGAAGACGGGGCGGCCATCCGCCGCCGCCGCCAGTGCGAGGCCTGCGGCGCACGCTTCACGACCTTCGAACGCATCCAGCTGCGCGACCTTACGGTCGTGAAGAGCGAAAATCGCCGCGAGCCGTTCGAACGCGACAAGCTGATTCGCTCGGTTTCGGTCGCGTGCCGCAAGCGGCCGATCGAGGGCAATCGGATCGAACAGCTGGTCAGCGGCATCCAGCGGCAGCTGGAGACGAGCGGGGAAGCGGAAGTGACCTCGACTCGCATCGGCGAGCTGGTGATGGACGGGCTGAAGGCGCTCGACTCGGTCGCCTACATTCGCTTCGCGAGCGTATATAAGGACTTCACCGAAGCCCGCGATTTCGAGGCGTTTGCCGGGAGCGTTGAGGAAGCGGGCCGGGGGTAGGGGCTTGTCGAGACGGCCTGCGCGGCGATAGGCGCCATTGTCATGACGCTTATTCCGCCGCCCGCCATCGTCCTCGTTCGCCCGCAACTGGGCGAGAACATTGGCAAAGCGGCCCGCGCCATGCTCAATTTCGAGCTGACCGACATGCGCCTCGTCGCCCCGCGCGACGGCTGGCCGAACCCGCAGGCCGGGCCGGCGGCGTCGGGCGCGGACGTCGTGCTCGCCAACGCCCGGGTCTTCGACACCGTCGCCGACGCGGTCGCGGACTGCGCCCACGTATATGCGACGACCGTCAGAAAGCGGGGCGTGACCAAGCCCGTCGTAACCCCGGAAGTCGCGGCGCGCGAAATCCACGCGGGCCCCGGCGCCTCGGCGATCCTGTTCGGGCCGGAGCGCTCGGGCCTCGAAACCGATGACGTTGCGCTCGCCCGCACGATCGTCACCGTGCCGATCAACCCGGAGTTCGGCAGCCTCAATCTCGCGCAGGCAGTGATTCTGGTGGCCTATGAATGGTCGAAGGGCGAAAGCCTGGAAAGTCCGCCCGCGGTCGATCTCGACCCGCCTGCCCCGCAGGAAGAATGGGAGGGCATGTTCGGCCAACTGGATGAAATGCTGGGCGCGTCCGGCTTCTACTTTCCGCCCGACCGCGTGCCCGCCACGCGTCGAACGCTCCGCAGTCTACTGACCAAGCCCGGCTGGTCGAGCCAGGAACTCCGGACGTTGCGCGGTGTATTGTCGGCGCTGGAGGGAAAGAAGCGCCCGCGCGAATAACCTCGGAACGCCGAAGATCGATCGCGATCCGTTCTTGCAATCCTGTCGAATTCTGGAATGATCCTCCTGATACAAGAGGATGGACGTGATGATTGCCGTCGTAATGTTGTTGCTCGCGTCTCCGGCCCAGGTGGCGGACAAGCCTGAAGCACCGAAGAAGGAAAAGATGATCTGCAAACGCGATCATCTTGGAACAGGATCTCGGCTGGGCCAGAGCCGGACGTGCAAGACCGCTTCGCAGTGGCAGATCTATAATCGGGACATCGATCCGAACAATCGGATGGTCGATTCGCTCGGGATGCGCGGCAGCGGAGTGGGGCCTAGCTCCATCGATTTGCCGCGCATGCCCTGAACCCGATACTGCCGCGTTCACACGGACTTGACCGCGCGGCTTGCGCCAGCTAGGCGCGCCGCTTCGCAATGGCCCCACACCCCGGTGAAGTGGTGGCCCGCGCCTGCCTTGGCAGGCTCGGCGGAGACCGGGACCAACGTCATAACGATTGCAAGGAATTTACGATGTCGAAGCGCGCCAGCGCCAAGTACAAGCTCGACCGCCGGATGGGCGAGAACATCTGGGGTCGCCCGAAGAGCCCGGTCAACAAGCGCGAATATGGCCCCGGCCAGCATGGTCAGCGCCGCAAGGGCAAGATGTCGGACTTCGGCATCCAGCTGCGCGCCAAGCAGAAGCTCAAGGGCTATTACGGCGACGTCACCGAAAAGCAGTTCCGCGCCTGCTATCAGGAAGCGGCCCGCATGAAGGGTGATACGGGTCAGAACCTGATCGGGCTGCTCGAGCAGCGGCTGGACATGATCGTCTATCGCGCGAAGTTCGCGCCGACGATCTTCGCGGCCCGCCAGCTGGTCAGCCATGGCCACATCCGCGTCAACGGCGTGAAGTGCAACGTCGCGTCGCGCCGCGTCTTCCCGGGCCAGGAAATCACCCTGGGTTCGAAGGCGCAGGAAATGGCGCTGGTGCTTGAAGCGCAGGGCCTCGCCGAGCGTGAAGTGCCGGAATATGTCGCGCAGGACGGCAATGCGAAGGTGACCTTCACGCGCGTGCCGACGCTCGACGAAGTGCCGTATCCGGTGAAGATGGAACCGAATCTGGTCGTCGAATTCTATTCGCGCTAAGCGAAGCATGACCGGGTGGGCGTGCCCACCTCGTCAAGAAAAGGGGCGGTCCCAGTCGGGATCGCCCCTTTTTCATTGGTGACGCGCCAGCGCAATCGCGACCTGCGCTATAGTTTCAGAGCCTTGCGCAGGAACGCATCCGACTGGCTCAGCAGCCGGGTGCGGGCGCTCGCATCGTCGAGATAATGATCCAGTCCGTCGAATTCGACATAATCGACCACCGCGTTCGCGTCGCGCAGCCGGTCCGCCATCAGACGCGACTGCGCATTGCCGACATTGGTGTCGCGCGTGCCGTGGAACATCAGGACCGGGGCCTTGATCGTTGCAGCATTGCGTGCGGGCGATCCTTCGCGAATATGCGCGCCCGTGCCGATAAAGGTATCGACCATCGCAAAGGACGTGTAGCCGCGGGCTTCCTCGCGTAGTCGGTCAAGGTCGGTCACCGGGGCGATCGCGACGATTGCCTTGAACAGGTTGGCATCGAGAGCGGCCGATTGCAGCGCGGCATATCCGCCGTAGGACCAGCCGATGATCGCCAGTTTCGCTGGATCGACACCTTGCGCGATCAGCCACTTCCCCCCGTCGTTGACGTCGCCGACGGCCGTTCGCCACGACTGGAATCCGTTCTTCTGGAACCAGGCGTCACCATAGCCGGACGATCCGCGGAAATTCGGCTGCAACACAGCGTAGCCGCGGTTTGCGTAGAATTGCGACAGCCAGTCGAATCCCCACTCGTCGCGCGCGCCCGGTCCGCCATGCGGCATCACGATCGCCGGCAAGCCGCGTGCGCTGGTCGCGCCGGGCGGAAGAGTAAGATAGCCCGGGATCGGCGTTCCATCCGCGGCCGGGTAGCGCACCGCCTGCACCGGGGAGAGCGTCAATTTGCCCAGGGGCGGACGAACCGCAGCGATTTCCTCCAGGCGCTTGGCTGATCTGTCATACAGATAGTAACGGCCGGGATCGACGTCGCTCCCGGAAAAGACGAGCAGCTTCGTGCCGTCTGCGGTTGAATCCACGACGTTCAACATGCTCCCTTTAAGCGAGCGGCCGAGCGTCGCGCGCATCGCTGCGACGGCCGAATCGAAGAGTTCCGCGGTGCGGCGGTCGGTGACGTAGCTGGCTCCGACCACGCGCTGATGCCGACCGAGCCGGATGAGGCCGTCGATATCAACCTGGTCGTGGGCAAGGACGAGGTCTTTGCGCAGAGACCCATCCAGCGCGACCTTGAAAAGCGCCTGGCGGCCGTTCTGCTTCTCGAACCCATAGACGACATTCAGGTCGCGATCGACGGCATAGGGGTTGAAGCCCGTCTGCGTCGTGACGTCGAACTCGCTCAGGCGGCTCCAGTCGCGGCTACCGGGTTTGCGATACTGATAAAGGATTTTCGCGCTGGCATAGCCCCCCACGTCGGGTCCGCGCAGGCCCATGATCCGGACGGTTCCGTATCCGTCGCTGAGATACTCGACCGCATCCTGACGAGGTTGTTCGACGATGCGCCGGTTCAGGGAGACAGTGTCGACCAGCTCGACACCCAGTCCGCGGCGAGTTTCGGCCAATCGCGTGCCGGTCGACATGTCCGGCACGAACTCGCGGGTGATCAGCGCACTGCCATTGGCGGCGTCGTTACCCCAATCGATCAGCGTGCCGCCATGCTGGCGCACGCCAAGCGCGCGGTCGCTGTCCGGCGTCGTCACCATTTTCAGGTCGGTGCCATCGGCATTCAGTGCGATCAGGCGATTGAACGAGAGATATTGGCCACCGACGTCTTGTCGAAACGCGAGCGAACAGATGAGCCGGGTCTGGCTGGACCAATCGCAGCGCGACAGCCGATCGGGATCGCCACTTGCGCGAGTCAGCGTTTTGGGCGGTCCGCCGGCAACCAAGTCGCCGACCATCAGCAGCGAACTTCGTCCCGGGCCGGCAACGATGAGGGCGACCTTACTACCGTCCGGCGACAGGCTGACGCTTTGCAGGTTCTCGCGTGCGCCGAATACAGCCGCCGCGTCGTCATCGGACAAGCGCGTACCTGATTGCGCGAGCGCAGTGGAGGTCATGAGCGCGATCGAGACGACACCAGCCGCCCATGTCCGTCGCCGGCCTTTCTTTGTCATTAAGTTACTCCGCTTACTTTCCGTTAGGATGCTAGCGGCCGGTTCCTGATCGGCCAATGCCTTGACTGAGCCAATTTGGTTCGATGCAACGCCCCGTGCCCAACGCGGATGGACTTTTGTCTGACAGTATACGTAAATCGCTGATCAGGTCGTGGCATCGACGAAATCAGGAGAGGAAGCGTGCGTCTATCGATCTTGGCCGCGACCGCGCTGGTCAGCGCGATGTCTATCGCCGCCTTTGCACGGACGTCACCAGCTCTCCGCGCACCGATTGCGGCGCCCATCACGGCGGCGACCCCGCCGATGGGATGGAATCCCTATAATGCCTTCGACCTCGCCTATTCCGAAGCGGACGTGATCGCCCAGGCCGAACTGATGGTGTCGCTGGGCCTGGCCGGTCTCGGCTATCGCTACGTCAATGTCGACGACGGCTGGTGGCTGCGACGCGACGACGGAACGATCGCGGTGCGGACGAGCATGTACCCCTCCGCCCGGATGCCCGATGGCCGGACCAGCCTGCGACCGTTCGTCGATCGGCTGCACAAAATGGGTCTGAAGGCCGGTATCTATACCGATATCGGTCGCAATGCCTGTTCGCAGCGCTGGCGCCCCGGCGCGCGCAACCTGCCCGAAGGAACGGTTCTGCAGCGAGAGATCGGCACATACGGCCATCATGGCGCCGACGCCGCGTTGCTGTTTTCTGACTGGGGGTTCGACTTCGTCAAAATCGATGCCTGTGGCGCCGCCGATTTCGGCCCGGAGGTCGAGGAGGTAAAGCGTGGCCAGTTCCGTGCCTTTCCCAAGCTGATCATCCGCGAACAGCCCGAGGTGTCAGACGCGAGAGCGCTTGCCCGCGAATATGCAAGCTTCGCGCAGGCTGCGAAGCGTGCAAGCCGGACGGGCGATCCGGTGATCTCGATCTGCGCGTGGGGGCAGGCCGACGTCAACGACTGGGGCCACCGCTATGGCCAGATGTGGCGCACCAGTTTCGACATCAACCCGACCTGGAAAGCGATGCTGTTCAATTTCGACAGCGCGGCGTCGCGCGCGCTGTTCGCCGGGCCGGGGCGCTGGAACGACCCCGACATGCTGGAAGTCGGAAACGGTGAATTCGACGACCGGCATCTGGTCGCGGCGCGAGCGCACATGAGCCTATGGGCGGTCATCGCTGCGCCGCTGATCCTGGGGAACGACCTGCGACGTGCATCGCCGGCCATGCTCGACGTCATCCGAAACCGCGCCGTCATCGCGATCAATCAGGATCCGGCGGGCAACCAGGGCGTCGTGATCAGCCGCGATGGGGATGCGCAGGTGCTGGCGAAGGCGCTCGCCGGTCGGGGGCGCAAGGCGGTCGCGCTGGTCAATCGTGGCGATGCGCCGCTGACCGTGTCGGCGACGCTGGCCGACATCGGGCTCGCCGCGGCGGGGCTTCGCGTGCGGGACGTATGGACCGGACGACCGGTTGCGACGGCCGGCGGCCGGCTGACCGCACGACTGGCGCCACGGGAGACGATGCTGCTATTGGTCGATGGGCGTCCGGCCGAGACGGGCGTCATGCGTCCGGCCGATATTCCAGCGCGGTTCGATGTCGCGGATGTCGGCTACAAGGCGCCGGATCGCTCACCGGAGCGGCAATGGGTACTCGCCCAGATCGGCTATCGCCCATACGGCGCGCCGCTGTTCTATGCCGGGCGACACGATCGCAACGGGCTGGGTGTGACGGCGGGCTCGTCGGTTCGGGTCCGGCTGAACCGTGAATTCTCGCGCGTGACGCTCGATCCGCGGGTGGAAAACGGAATGGGCCGCTATGCGATCCGGGGCGACGGGCGGCTGTTGGCGAGCGGCCAGGCGACGACCAGCGGTCGGCCGATCACCGTCACCGTCCGCGGTGTGCGCGAGATCGAACTTGTTGCACCGGCCGCCACGAAGGCACTGACCGAGTTCGCCTGGCACGACGTGCGGTTCGTCCGCTAGCTGGACCGTTGCCGCCGGCGCCATCGGGACTTAGGGTCCGGCAACATTTGCCGAGGACTTTATGATGCGCCTGCCTTTCGTCCTGACCGCCGCGCTGTCGTCGCTACTTGCGGCCTGTTCTTCAGGTAACGCCGAACAGGCGCGATCCGCATCCGGTGTCGTGCAGCCGCCGATCGAGACGATGAAGCGTGTCGTCGAGCAGTTGTCGTCGGACGCATTCGAAGGCCGCGCCCCCGGTACCGCGGGGGAGACGAAGACGCTCGATCTGCTCGTCGCCGAATTCTCGAAGCTTGGCCTGAAGCCGGGCAACAAAGGCAGCTGGTTCCAGGACGTGCCGATGGTCGAAATCACGGCGAAGAACGTGACGCCGCTGAGCTTCAACGGCGGCAAGGCGCCAGTGACCGCGACCTACGGCGCGCAGATGGTCGTCGGCACCTATCGCACCGATGGCGGGCGATCGATCATCAAGGATTCGCCGGTCGTCTTCGTCGGCTACGGCATCAATGCCCCGGAAAAGGGCTGGAACGACTATGCCGGGCTGGACGTGAAGGGGAAGACGGTTGTCATCCTCGTCAACGATCCGGACTATGAGACGCAAGGGCTCGGCGGTACCTTCAACGGCCGTGCGATGACCTATTACGGCCGCTGGACGTATAAATTCGAGGAAGCCGCACGCCAAGGCGCCGCCGCCGCCCTGATCGTCCACGACACCGTGCCAGCCGCCTATGGCTGGAACGTCGTCCAGTCGAGCTGGACCGGCGCGCAGCAGGTGGCGGAAGGGTCGCCCGGCAACCCGGATCAGTCGACCGCGATCGGCTGGATCTCGAACGACATCGGAAAGGCGCTGATGGCCTCGGCCGGACAGGACCTGGCGACACTGAGTGCCGCAGCGAAGAAGCCGGGCTTCAAGCCGGTGAACCTGGGCGTCACTGCGTCGGTCGCGTTCGACAACCAGACGCGCAAGCATATGTCGAAGAACGTCGTCGCGCTGTTGCCGGGCACTGCCCAGAAGGACGAATACGTCCTCTATACCGCGCATTGGGATCACCTCGGCCGCTGCGAAAAGGCGCCGGACGGCGACGATATCTGCAATGGCGCGGTCGACAATGCGACTGGCACCGCGGCGCTTGTTGCGCTGGCGGAGGCGAATGTGAAGGCCGGGCCGACCCCGCGCAGCCAGCTGTTCATCGCGCTGACCGCGGAAGAATCGGGCCTGCTCGGCGCGCAATATTATGCTGCGAATCCGGTCGTACCGCTTGCGCAGACGGTCGGCGGGGTCAACATGGACGCGCTGTCGATGGCCGGGCCGGCGAAGAACGTCGTGGTCATCGGCAAGGGCAAGTCGGACCTCGACACCTATCTCGATCGCGCGCTGGCTGCCGAAGGGCGCGTCGCAACGATCGAGCCGACGCCGGAGAAGGGCTTCTACTACCGCTCCGACCATTTCGCATTCGCGCGCAAGGGCGTGCCGATGCTGTATTTCGAAGGGGGCGACGATCTGGTCACCGGCGGACGCGCGGCGGGCGCGGCAGCGGCTAAGGATTACGAGGAGCATCGCTACCACGGGCCCAAGGACGAATATGATCCGAACTGGAATTGGGACGGCGTCGCCGGTGATTTGCGCCTCTATTACCGTGTCGGCCGTGAGCTTGCCGAGGGCAAGGACTGGCCGAACTGGGTGAAGGGTGACGAATTTCGCGCCATCCGCGACCGCTCGCGCGCGGGGCGGTGATCGCGGACAATGACAAGCGGCGAGCGGGTGGGTAAGGGGGCGACATGACGTTGCCACCTCCCCCCGAATGGGCACCGCACGACGCGGTCTGGATCGGTTTTCCCTCGCACGGCGAGCTCTGGCTCGATGATCTCGATCCCGCGCGCGAAGAAGTCGTGGCCTTTGCCCGGGCGGTGCATGCGGACGGGCGGGGCGAACGCGTATTGCTGGTCGCTGCGGACGATGAAGCTGCGGCGGCGGCGCGGCGACTTGCCCCGTTCGCGCAGGTCGTGGTCCAGCCGTTCGGTGATATCTGGCTGCGCGACACCGGCCCGATCCTGGGTGGCGACGGCGTGGCGCGGGATTTTCGCTTCAACGGCTGGGGCGGCAAGTACGACCTGGAGGGCGACGATACGATCGGTACGCGCCTGGCCGAGGCGCGCGGGCTGACGGTCGAGACTTGCGACTGGGTGCTCGAGGGTGGGGCGATCGACGGCGACGGCACCGGCCTCGTCGTCACGACCGAGCAGTGCTTGCTCAACCCCAACCGCAACGCCCGCATGTCGCAGCACGAGGTCGAGGCGCGGCTGGCTGCGGATCTGGGGCTGACTCGCGTGCTGTGGCTGGGTGACGGCTTGCTCAACGACCACACCGACGGCCATGTCGACAACCTCGCCCGTTTCGTCGGCGAGAACCGGCTGGCGATCCCCGAGGCCGCAGAGAACGATCCGAACTGGCGGATCTATCAGGACGCTGCGGCTCGCGCCGAGGCGTTCGGTGTCGAGGTCGTGCGTATTCCCTCACCGGGCCGGGTGCTCAACCACGACGAAGAGATCATTCCTGCCAGCTACATGAATTTCTATATCGGCAACGCCGCCGTCGTGGTGCCGCTGTACGGCCAGCCGAACGACGAGGCGGCCGTCGCCGCGATTCAGGCGTTGTTCCCGGGGCGCACGGCCGTCGGCTTCCGCGCCGACGCGATCCTGACCGGGGGCGGCAGCTTCCACTGCATCAGCCAGCAGTTGCCGAGCCGCTGAGGCACGCGTGTCCAAGGCCGATCGGCTTGAACGCCTCGACGAGCGCCGCGTCGAACTGGAGGGTGAATATCGCGAGATGCTGATCGCGGCCCTGCGTCGGACGGCGGCGGGGCAGTGGGGGCTGTTCGCGCATCAGAAGGACCGGCACCAGCAGAAGGCGATCGCGCCGGTGTTAGCGGAACTGGACGAGACGGCTGCAGAGATCGACGCGATACGCGCGCGTTTCGGCATGGAGCCCTTCGCCCTGCATCCCGAATTTCTCGCGGCGCGCGGACCGGTCGGTCCCAATGCGGTCGGCGAGCCCAAGCAGGCGGTTATCTGGCTGCGGAAACTGGGCGCGGACGCCGGGTAGGGACAACCCCGGCACGATCATCATGCCGGGGCTTCCGGAGGCGTTAGCGGCAGCGCACCTTGCCGCGGTCGATCTCGCGGCCGAGCAGCGCACCGCCGCCTCCGCCGACCAGCGTGCCGAGCAGACCCCCGCCGACAAGGTTGCCGAGCACCGCGCCACCGACGCCGCCGATGACCAGTCCGGTCGTGCCGTCGTTGCGACGGCAATAGGCGCGACCGTCACGCCCGCGGTAGATGCGATCGTTCCGGGTCAGCCGGCGCTCGCGATAGCGGCCCTCGCGGTAGGACCGCGATGCGTCCCAATCCTGACGATCGCCCTGCCAGCGATAATCGCGGTTCTGCGCCTGGGCCGGGGTCGGTGCGGCAAGCGGCACCGTGGCAATGGTCGCCGCAAGTGCGGCCAGCATGATCTTCATCGAGCGGGTCTCCTGGGGGGGGTAGGAAGCCGGCTCAACGCCCGGTGCGGCAGGTTGGTTCACACGCCTTTGCAGCCGGCCAGCGATCCCCTACATGGCGCGGCATGACCGAAATCACCGTCGCCGCGCTGCAGCTCGCCTTTTCGAACGATATCGATGCCAACATCGCGAATGTCTCCCGCCTGGTGCGGGAGGCCGCGGCGCGCGGCGCGCAGGTTATCCTGCCGCCCGAACTGTTCGAGGGTGAATATTTCTGCCGTATCGAGGACGAGGGCCTGTTCGCGACCGCCAAGCCGACCGCTGAGCACAAGGCGGTAATCGCGATGCAGGCGCTCGCGCAGGAACTGAAGGTCCATATTCCGACGAGCTTTTTCGAGCTGGACGGGCCGCATCACTATAATTCGCTGGCGATGATCGGCCCGGACGGGGCGGTGCAGGGCGTCTACCGCAAGAGCCACATCCCGGACGGTCCGGGCTATGAGGAGAAATTCTATTTCCGGCCCGGCAATACCGGCTTCAAGGTATGGGATGGCCCGGCCAAGCTCGGCGTCGGGATCTGCTGGGACCAATGGTATCCCGAAACCGCGCGTGCGCTGATGCTGATGGGCGCGGAGGTCCTGTTCTACCCGACCGCGATCGGCAGCGAGCCGCATGATACCTCGCTCGACACCGCGCGGTTGTGGCGCCGGGCGATGGTCGGGCACGCCGTGTCGAATGTCGTGCCGGTGGTCGCGGCGAACCGCGTCGGGGTGGAGCACGGCCAGACATTCTACGGCACAAGCTTCATTGCCGACGAACGCGGCGATATCCTGGCCGAACTGGACCGCGAGGAAGAGGGCGTCATCACCGCCAGCCTCGACCTCGACCGCGTCCGCCGCCACCGCGCCGCCTTCGGCTTCTTCCGCGATCGTCGCCCGGAACTTTATGGGCGGCTTGTGCAGGATATTTGATCGGCTAGGCTTGTCTTCGATCATGTCGGAGTGGCCTCATGCGGACCCTGGTGCTGACGATCGTTGCGCTTCTGCTCGCCGATCAGGCGACGGCCCAGCAGAGCGAAGTCCAACCGACGACGCCGCCTGATGTCGTCGTCAAGGGCGAACGCCCGCTGACGAAGGAAGAGCGCAAGATCGCTCCGAAAGGCTTTTCGGCGCCGGGGTACGACCCGGACAACACGATTACCTTTTACGAAGGCGCCCTCGGTGCGGCGCGGTGCGCGACGTCGGGTCCTTTGTTCGACGTGGCGGCGCTGCGGGCGGTCGTCGATGGCGAGTTCAATTCGAGCGCTCATGATCGGCAGATGAGCCTGCTGATCCGCAAGACCGCGACATGCGGCATGGGGTCGCAGACGGTCGCCTATCTGTCGGATCCGTTTCCGGCCTCCGAACGGGAGATGGGCATCATGTACCGCGGTGCCTTCATGCTTCGGGCGCTGCAGACATTCGCGCCCGATCTGGTCCTGACCCGCGAGCAGCTTGCCGATCCGGCGGTGCAGCAGCGCTTTCGCGACCGCGAGGCACCTCGCAACCGGCGGCGTATTGCGACGGACATTTCCTATCTGAAGGTCGCGACGTGCTTCGTCCAGCGAGACCCGGACTCCACGCGACGCATCGTGAATACCGCCGGCCGGTCGGAGCTGTATCGAATCAGCGTTCGCATGATCGATCGGCACCGAGAGTGTGTCGGCGGCGCGCCGCGCGTGTATATGGATTGGCTGCAGTTCCGATTGTATATCGCCGACGCGACCTACCGCTGGGCCTTGGCAGTCAGGAACGTGGGGTCGCTGATCCCGGCCGGCTGATACGCCGCTCAGCCGATCAGATAGGCGTAGGTCTGGAGCGCCAGAGTGGTCAGGCCGAGCACACCGGCGAGAATGAGGTCCGAACCGTAAGCGGCGGATTTGCGCATTGCAGGTCCCCTTGTTCTGTCGGGGGCGTCAACGTGAACTCACCGCTCAGCGTTCCGCTACTTGATTTCGCGCAATATATTGGCCCGGGCGAAGACGGCAGCGAACATGTCCGGCGTCAGGCGACCGGTGTTCTGGTTGTAGCGCGAGCAATGGTAGCTATCGATCAGGATACGGCCATCGGGCATGCGGTGTTCAGCGAGATGGCCGAAGCGGCATTTGGGGAGCTTGCCGCCCAGTGCCTTCACTGCCGACTGATGGGCGATCTGACCGAGTGCGACAACGATACGGACGTTGGGCAGCGCGTCGAGCTGCGCGTCCAGGAACGGGCGGCAGGTGCGGACCTCCTCCGGTGTCGGCTTGTTTTCCGGCGGCAGGCATTTGACGGCATTCAGGATGATCGCGCCGGTCAGCCGCAAGCCATCGTCGGGGCGGGCGTCATAGGTGCCCTCCGCCAGGCCATGCTCGCCCAGCGTGCCGAACAGCAGCGGCCCGGCGCCGTCTCCGGTGAAGGGGCGGCCGGTACGGTGAGCGCCATATTTGCCGGGCGCCAGTCCGACGATGGCGAGCCAGGCGTGCGGGTCGCCGAAGGCGGGGACGGGGGCGTTCCACCAGTCAGGATGTTCGGCGCGAACGGCGTCCCGCAGCGCGACGAGGCGGGGGCAGCGCGGGCAGTCGCGGGGTGGCTCGGTGGCGCTCAGCATGCGCCTCGGGTAGGCGGGGGCGATGGCGACGACAAGCTATGTGATCGCGCTCGGGTCCAACCGCGCCGGCCGGCACGGGCGGCCAGAGGCGGAAGTCCGCGCGGCGCTGCGCCTGATCGGTGGGCGGGCGGCGCCGGTGATGGCGAGTGCGCCGGTCGGGCCGTCGCTGCGGCGCTATGCCAATACCGTCGCCCTCATCGACAGCGACCTGGCGCCACCGGTGATGCTCGCCCGGCTGAAGCGACTCGAACAGGCGTTCGGGCGTCGGCGGGGGCAGCGTTGGGCGGCGCGGGTGATCGACCTCGACATCATACTCTGGTCGGGTGGCGTCTGGTCCGACCGCGCCCTGACCATCCCCCACCCGCGTTTCCGCGAGCGCGACTTCGTCCTCGGCCCGCTCGTGGCGATCGCCCCCGACTGGCGCGATCCCGTCAGCGGTTTGACGGTTCGGCAACTGCTTGCCCGGTTGACCGTTCGTCGTCCGGCCCCTAGTCGGGCCATCCGTGGTTGGGGTCCGTAGCTCAGTCGGTAGAGCAAGCGACTTTTAATCGAGAGGTCCCGGGTTCGAGCCCCGGCGGACCCACCACGGCCCTCCTCGACACGCGTCGGCACTTTAACACTGTCACTTTGGCAACTTAGTGACACGAGAGTGCCGAGCGCGGATGCAGCTGGTGATAACCAGCCGCAAGCGGCCGCGGTGCCAGCATGATGAGCTTCCGACAGCTAACCACAGGTCTCGGGCGCACCGCGCGAGCGCGCTCGCCTTCACACTCGTCGCCACGCGTGTAAGATCGCCGGTCAACGACGACGGAGCGGACATGACGATGCGGTGGTTGGGGCTGAACGCCTCCAAGGATTCGATCAGCGTCGTCGACGCCGAGATTCCAGCCAGCGGCCCGATCGTCATCCTGTCCGATGACACATGGAAGGTGCACAAGGGGGACCGCGCGACAGCCTACAGCGTCCTCCACCAGCAGTGCGCCGACTACGTCAAGGAGAACGGCATAGAGACCGTCGTGATCAAGGCGAGCGCTGTGACCGGCCAGGGCTCGGCGAAGCTGGGCCTGCTCACCAGCGCCGAGGTGAGGGGCGTCGTCATGGCTGCGGCAGGCGGCCTGTGCACCGTGAAACCCCTGTCCAAAGCAGCGGTCAGCAAGTCCTACGGCGAACGCAAGGTCGACGAATATTGCGCGGACGACGCGTTCTGGGCCGCGCAGACAACCGGACAGCCGCTCCGCAAGATGAGCCGTGAGACCGCCATGCTTCTGATCGCCGCCAGGAACGCATAGTGGCTGGCTTCATCTCCAATCTCACGATCGGTGCCAAGCTCGGCAACGGCCACTTCGGCGAGGTGTTCGAGGCCGTCGACCCCGCACACGGCAACGTCGCGGTGAAGATCATCAAGTTCGATCCTGCCGAATACACCCCCGCGACCTGGGACCAGTTCAAGCAGGACCTTTCAGAAGCCAAGAACCTGGCGAAGGCCGCGCATCGCAACGTCGTCCAGATCCACCACGTCGTCGAGGCGCCGGACGGGCAGAGCGTCGCAATCTGCATGGCATTCTGTCCCGGCGGCTCCTTCGAAAAGCCGTTCAAGGCCGGCCCGATGACGCTTGCCGCCGTCCGCAAAGCCGGCACCGAAGTGTCGCTCGGTCTCGGCGTCCTGCACTCGCGCGGAATGATCCACCGGGACATCAAGCCGGCCAACATCCTGATCGATCAGAAGGGCGTGGCGCAGCTCAGCGACTTCGGACTGGTCACCGACAACATCATTCTCGGCTACGCATCCGACAAGGGCTACTCCGACCACGTCGCCTACGAAGTGTGGCAGGGGAAGGGCACCAGCGTCAAAACGGACGTGTGGGCGCTGGGGATGACGCTCTACCGCCTGCTGCACGGAAAGGACTGGTATGACGCTTCGCCGAGTCCACGCTTCGTGATCGCCAACGGTGGCTTCGCCGATTCGCTGAAATGGCTGCCACATGTGCCGAAGGCTTGGCGTCGCCTGATCCGCAAGACGCTCAACGACGATCCGGCCAAGCGCCAGCAGAACGCGGCGGCGGTTCTCAAGGGACTCGCCACGCTGCCCGTAGCGCCCAGCTGGGAGTGCAGCGTCACCGACAAGCTGGTGAGATGGGAGCAGACCAAGGGAATCCGGCGGGTCATCGTCGAATGGAAGCGCCATTCCGCTCAGAAGCACGAGTGGACTGCATGGAGCGAGCCGACCGGCAAGGGCCGAACTATGACCCTCGGCGGTTCGTCAGGACAGATCTCCCGCAGCCAGGTGGTGCGAGAGCTGGAAACCTTCTTCGACGTCTAGCTAGGCCGGGATCGCCTCGGCAGCAGATAAGGTCCGACGAGATCGGCCGCGACGATCGGCCGGAGCCCGAAGTAGGACGCCGAAACGGCGCGACGCTCGTCGCTGCATCTCGGGCAGTAGGACTTGTCGGCCACGACCCCCGACGGGGGTCGCCAGAGCCGCCTGCAGTTGCGACAGCGCGGCTGGCTTATCGTGAGATCGGGCGACTTGCGACGCATGGCACCTCGCCTTCTATGGACCCAGCTGTGAACAAAACGTGAATCATTCCGGTGCAGCTGTCAAGCGCCGCTTCCGACGCGACCTTAGCGAGGCATCGAACACAGCATCTGGTCAGCTGGGCTCGTCCGCCGAGGGCAAGTCCGGACGGTTGCGGCGCGCCCAGTCCTTCCACGCCGCGAGCCCGTGCTGCGCCCCGCGCACGTCGCACCATTCCCCGCAGTAGACGCGCCAGAGCTGCTCGACGCGCGGGACGGGGATGCCGTTGATGCACTCGACACCGTGACGCGACCAGTCCCTCTTGCCCGAGCGCTTCGGGCGGCGGACGATCACCGTGCGATAGAGCTGGCATTCGCGATCGCCATCGCCCTCGACGGGATCGAGGATCTGGTGCCGCGTGCGTTCGGTGATCGCCTGGACGGCGAGCTCGAGCGCGTCGCGATCCGTCGCCGAGACATGATCGCGAGCCAGCCGCTCGATGTCGGCCAGGAAGGCGTCCCGGCCTACCACGACCGCGACGTAGCCGGCCGCGAGATCGGCGGCGAAGCGGATCAGCCACTTGGCGTAGCTGCGCGGCCCCAGCTTGGTCATGTCGCGCATTGCGAACCGGAAGCGACCCTCGACGTCGCGGTGGACGACCAGCGCGTCGTCGATCGCGGACAGCCGCTGACGGACGCCATGGGGCTCATACATCGGGAAGAGGATCAGCAGCTTCGCCGGGTGGACGTTCATCTCGATCTCCTTGATCTACCGCCCGACCCACTGGTCGAGCGGATGCTCGAACGGCGTGCCGCCGAGCACGCAGTCGTGCATGAAGGCGGTGCCGAGCGTGATTCCGACGAGGCGCTTCTGCCTGCTGATCGGCGTGGGCTTCGCGATCCTAAACAAGCGGCCGCCCACGGCGCCGATCACCGCGCCGCTCTCGCGAAGCGGATAGAACATCGGCCAGGACCCGTTCCTGACCCACAGCTGATACTCCGGATAATGCACGGTCGCGGTGGGCCGGTGCAGCACGACGTCGAACAGCAAGCGGTGGCCTGAGCGGAACGGATCGACGAACGTGGCGAGGACGTCGCAGCCGTGGCGGAGCGCCAGCGGGCGCAACGTGGCGACGTCGAGCGGCTCGACGTGGTCGCCGGCGGTCACGATCAACGGCTTGCCCACGATGCGGTATGCGTTCGGAACGCGAACCCCGCCGTAGATGCAGTCGGCCTCGCGATGGCCCAACATCGCCACCATCGCGCGCATCGCACGCTCGCGGGGCTGCACGCTGAGATGAGTGTCGGCGTCCCTTCCGGGGAATCCGTGCGTCATGCGTAGCGCTCCCGCCAGGTGATCCGCTCGACGAAGGGGCCCGTCTCCGTCCCGCCCGCGCCGCCCGAATAGACGTGCACCTCGAGCCACTCGCTCTCAGCGTCGCGTGCGCCGTTGGCGACCTCGCGCCACCAGCAGCGGCGTTCGCCGTCCCACCGGTAGCCGCGGGCCTTCAGCGCGTCCTTCGCGTCGAACGCCGCGCCGACCGCGCGGAAGCGCCAGCTCGGCGCGCGTGCGCTTTCCAGCATCTCGGCCAGAGCGGTGCGGCCAGTGGGCAGCTCGTGGCGAAGGAGCGCGATCAGCGCGTCGACGTCGTCGCCGGCGCGATGCGCGCCGTGGAAGCGATGGATCTGGACCAGCAGCCAGCCGAGCGACCGGCCGCCCTCGAAGCCGGCGGCGCGCCAGTCCACCTCCGCGCAGGAGCAGGCCCAGGCGAGGCCGGCCGCCTGCGGCAGGCGGCGCTCCAACACCTTGCGGTCGAAACCGGCGTTGTGCGCCACCACGAACTCCGCCGAGCGCAGCAGCTTCATGGCCGCCTCCTCGTCGAGAGCCTGGCCGGCGAGCTCCGCGTCCACCAGCCCGGTCAGCCGGGACACGTCGGGGTCAAGGGGGCGGCCGGGATCCTCCAGCCACGAATAGGGCTGGTCGATGGCGACGATGACGCCGTCCTCGTCGAAACGGAACCGCCGGACCGCAAGCTCGATGATGCGGTCGTCCGGGCCGAGACCAGTCGTCTCGGTATCGATGGCGATACCCACGCGCGTGGCTTCCAGCGAACCGGCACCCGTCTGGCCGGCCGGCAGCTTGAGCCGGCGCAGCAGCCTGAAGTCGTCGCTGCCCTCGATCACGCGCAGCACCGCCTCGGCGAGATCCTCGTCCCGCATGTGACCTCCGATGATGAAGTGCTTCGAGTGGCGCCCGGCCCGAGCGGCCGGGCGCGACGGCTCAGGCGAGGAAGCGCTGCTCGACGTTGACGTCGAGCCCCGCCGCCAGCGGCGAAGCGGGATCCGCCGCGACGAGCGCGAGCGTGTCGCACATCGCGGGGGAGACCAGCGCGGCCACCAGCGGATCGGCCGGATCGAAGCCGGCGACGATGCGCGCGTCGGCCGAGGCCGCGCCCATCCGGCAGTAGAGGCGGCCCGCGACCTCGGCCTCCTCGGTCGCGAGCGAGGCGTGGAACGCCTGGACGTTCTCGAACCCGTCGTGCGAGACGACCGTGGCCGTGAAGAGTCGCGGCTCGGGTTCCGCAACGCGGCCGAACGGAAGGATCTGGGCGCCGTAGCGCTCCGCGTCGACGGCAGCTTCATCGTCGTCGTCAGCCGCCAGCTCGTCGACCACGTCCGGGTCCGCGTCCAGCCCCAGCGAAAGCCCGTGGACCAGGATGCCGCGCAGGCAGGACTGGCGGGCGAGGCAGGCGTCGATCGCGCTGGCCCCCTCGAACAGCGCCCGCGGAGCGAGCAGCCAGCTCATCGGGTCGTGAGCCACGCCCTCGCGCTGGAACCTCGCGCCGGTCTCGGCCGCGACGAGCGCCAGGCGGACCAGACCGCGGCGGGTGGTCAGGACGGCAGCGTCGCCGGGGGCGTCATGGCCCAGCGGGTCTTCGTAGCGCACGGGCGGCATCGCCGCCTCGGCTGGCACATCGAACATCGTCATCATGTTCATGCGTCGTCTCCCTCCGCCGATCCCTTCATGCGCTCCCGCCGGCGGAAAGACGGGTGCAACACTGAAGTAGCTACAGGGTTTCCATTATTCAACCCTTCTAGATATATCGAATCGTTTTTCTGCTTATGCCGTTTCGAGTCAGCGGAAGGAAAGACGCCTTGCGGTCGCGTTCCCTTCGGTTATTCTGGAGGAATGGAAAAGATGAAGGCCATCACAGTCATGAGCGCCTTGGCCCAGCCCACCCGGCTGGCAGTGTTCTCGCTGCTCGCGCGCGCAGGGGTGGAGGGGATGACCGCCGGCGAGCTGGCTGAGCGGACCGGGACGCCCGCCAACACGATGAGCAGCCACCTGACCATCCTGTCGCAGGCCGGCCTCGCGACGTCGCGCCGGGCCGGTCGCAACATCTTCTACAGCGCAGTGCCGGAAGCGATCCGGCAGCTAACCGTCTTCCTGATCAAGGACTGCTGCGACGGCTGCGCCGCCGTGTGCGACAACCTCGAACACGACCTCAACGCCTGCCGCAGAGCCCGAAACACGGGGCCTGGGGTGGCCAAAGTCTGACGGTCCCGGTGATCGGCACCGACAGCTGAGAGCCCAGCGCATGCCACGTCGTCGAAGGCAGGCGGGCGCACGGGCAAACCAGTGATCTCCGCAGCGGTCCTCCCTGGGCGCTCGCACGCATGGGCGGCGATCCCGGGGGCACGGAGCGTCCGCCCGGCGACCTCGGCGATATTGGGCAGATCAGCATACTTTGCGCGCTGTTGATCATCCTCGCGACACTCGGGCTGCCTTTCCGGCGCGGTGACCATCGAGCAGCCCGCATTGCCGTAGAGGCCATTGTCACTCCTTCAGACCAGACCGGGCCGGTCACCACCCGTCGAGGCTTCGAAACGTGCGACCCGGTCAAAGCCCACGGGCGACACTCGCACGCGATCGAGGACGAGGTTCAACAAGCTGCAGCGAACAACCGTCCGCGCCATCTCCAGCAACCCGACGACGGGTAGATAAATGTTCCCTATTCGTTCTCTATTGACTATGGGCTTGTGGTCCTTGCCGAATTCGGCGATAGTCGATTCGCGCGGTCCGCTCCCCGAGGGAACGGCCGCGCGTTCGATTCAGGGGTGTGCGCAATGTCGTTGGAGATCGCCGAGAATCTGAGCCGCCGGCTCGGCCTCGCCCACGGCCTCCTGCTGGGCCTCGAACGCGACGTCCAGCAGCGCCACCACGCGCTGCTGGACGGCGTCGACGGCAGCTTCTCGCTATCCTCCGGGCCGATCGACGTAGAGCGCGTGCTCGACTGGACCTGGTCGTCGCAGCTTGCGACCCACGTGACCGTCGATGCCGACACGCTCACGGCCAGGCAAGTCGCCTCGGACGCAAGGCCGCTCATCTTCAAGCGCGACCAGGTCGACCGCCAGCCCGAAGGATTCCTCTCCGCCATCATCTCGAAGCGGGTCGAGCCGGCGATCGACGTCGTCCAGCACGTGGTCGGCTGCTTCCGCTCGCACCGCCACGTCGCAGCCGCCGCACACCTCACCAACACCGAGGCGCTCGAGACCTTCCTGCGCGTCATGGCGCAGGAGATCCGCGGTCCTTTAGGGGCGGACGCGATCCCCGACGGCATCGTCCCCGATGCGCAGGGACGCCTGCCCGGCGACCACGAACATCGCCTGCGCGAGGAGCTGCGCTTCAGCCGGCTCGCAGGTCGCCGCGCCGAGCTCGCGCTGACCATGCGCCATGCGGCGGGAATGGTCTTCCAGGAAGCGCATGCCGACCTCCTGACCGAGCCGCTGCAGCCGCAGCTGTTCGGCCTCGCGCCAGTGCCGGACCGCGCCAACCGCACCCAGCTCGGGGCATACTACACCCCGCCCGGTCTCGCGCGGAACCTCGCCGACCTCGCCATCGCCGACCACCTCCACAAGTCCCGGATCAAGATCGTCGATCCGGCATGCGGTTCCGGCATCTTCCTTTGCGAGGTCCTGCGTGCGCTCGAACGTCGGGGCTACCAAGGCGCAGTCGAGCTGATCGGCCTCGACGTCTCCGCAAGCGCGATCGCCATGGCGAGGTTCGCGCTCGACCATGGGGGGTTCGCCGACCGGCCCGGCGTTACCGCCACGGTCCGCGTCGCGGACTTCCTGCGCCTCGCCGACCGCCTGGACGCCGACATCGTCCTGATGAATCCGCCGTTCCTTGCGATGCCCGAGATGGACGCCGACGTTCGCGAACGGCTCCAGCAGATCCTCGGCGATGCCTTCCGCTACCGTCCCGACCTCTCCATGGCGTTCACCTCGCTAGCCCAGCACCACCTGCGCCCGGGCGGCACGTTAGCCACGCTGCTGCCGGCAGGGGCGCTGAGCCAGACCGGCGGCGTCAAGTGGCGGGATGGCCTTCTGCGCGGCAACGAGGTCGAGCTCATCGCGGTCCTCGGCGAGCACGGCCTGTTCCGCGACGCCATCGTCAACATCGCGGCGCTCGTCCTCCGCAAGAGCGAGCAGCCGGCCGAGTCCGCACCAACCATGCTGTGGGCCAGCCAGAAGCGCGGCGCGAGCAGCGCGGCACTGCGGCGACTGCGACGCTGGACGACTGGCAACCGCAACGCCGAGCGCACAATCGACTGGTCCATCTATCCCACCTCGCAGCGTATGCTCGCCGAGCGGGACGACTGGACGCCGCGCCCCTACAGCCTGGGCGAGCTGCCGGAACGGCTCGCCAGCACCCCCGGCATCGCCGCCGTCGAGGATCTCTTCCACGTCGAACTCGGCGTGCGCGCAGGCACGGTCGGCGCCACGCTGCAGATCGAGAGCGATGAATACGAGCGACTTCCGGCGAAGGAGCGCCGCCTGTTCCGGCCCGTCGCCGAGACTCGTTCGATCAGGAACGGCCGCATCCAGCCGATCACCTGGATCTTCTATCCCGACGAGCCGATGACCTCCACGCAGATTCAGCGCGCGGCTCCCACGTTCCACGCCCGGTACCTGGCGCAGCTGGGCGTGGCGGATGGCGATCGGATCGACCTCGACCGCGCGCGCCGCGAAACCAACCTCGCGCGTCGCCCTCGGCTGGTCGCTCGCGCCTTCATCGGACCCGACAGCTTCGCGGTCGACGGGGACGGATCCTTCGTCGTCGTGCAGGGCTATTCCTGGATTCCCAAGCAGCCGGTCGTCGGCGCACCGTTCGACACCGCCGAACTCCTGCAGGACTACGCGTTCCTGCTAAACTCGCGCCTGTTCTTCGCCCTCCTGCGCGAAAACGGCCGCATCGTCGGCGGCGGCCAGGTGGATGGCGCCAAGAACCAGGTCCGCCGCGTGCCGCTTCCCGATCTGGGCGCCATGTATCTCGAGACGCCCGAACTCCTCGATCAGGCACGTGAGCTGCGCCAGCTGGATCAGTCCGAACGGCCTTCCGCGCAGATGCTGGATGCCTTCACGGCCGCCGCCTACCGGACCAGCTTGGAAGAATGGTCGCTTCCATGAGCCGGCCGCTGGTGCGCGCCCAGCCGACGATCGAAAGCCGGCTGCGGAGACTCGAACAGAAGCTCAACGACGAGCTCGGCTTCCGAGACCAGCGGCTTCGCTTCATTAAGATCGCGACCAGGAACGGTCCCACCACATGGGTCCTGCGCAATCAGACGAACGAGGCGGCCGGCGTGACCCTGCCGCAGGGCAGCGCCGCGGAACTCGCTCCCGCTGCCGGCGACGACTCCATCCTCTACTTCGGCTACAACGAGCAATGGCAACCCGCGCGCGGGCGAGACCAGATCGAGTTCGCATCCAGCAACCTGCGCTTCGTGATCGCCGGCGTCGAAGCCATGCCCGACCTGCGCTTCCGTCTCGAATGGGCGGGCGCGAAGACGGAGGGCGGCGCCATCGGCTATCCCGGCCGAGGCGCGGCGCATCCGCACTGGCAGTTCGACGTCGACGCGGGCTGGCTGGACTCCTCGATACCAGCACCCGGCGCAGGCGAGCCGATCGAGATCGACCTGGAGCCCGAGGCGGAAGAGATTGATCTGGAAGACGGCGACGTGATCGCCGTCGCCGCACCCCAGCCGCGTATCGCAGCAACGCTAGCGGGGTTTCACCACCTGCACCTGCCCGCGCGCACTATGTGGCATGACCTGCTCTGCGTGATGCCCGACATGGCCGCTCCTCAGCAGCATACGCCGGGGTCGGAAGACGAGATCGACAGGTGGGTGATCTCGGCGCTTCGCTATCTCCGTTCCGAGTTCCAGGCCTATCTGTGATGCCGAGCGCGAGCGCCTCTCGCGCGAACCGCTCGGAAAGATTCGGGATATAGTTGGAATCGACGCGCGCAACGAACCAGACGCTGCCGGACGCCCGGGCTTGTGGAAGGCGAGGGCGTCGCCCGGCCGGGCGGCCGGCGGGGTGCAAGCCGCCGGCCAACCGGAGCGTCAGAACCAGGCCTGCACCGCCATCACCCATGACGAGACGGTGGAGACCGCGGGCTCCAGCGCCCCGAGGATCTCGTCCTGGTGTTCGACGGCGTATTTGAACATCAGCCCGCCAGCGGCCGCCAGCGGCCGCCACCGCGCCGCCGACCAATTTTCCAGGCGCATCGGCGGCCTGCTGCTTCACCCACGCCATGAACCGGCGGAAGCGGGTTTCGGCGCGTGCCAGCTTGTCGGCATCGGCGTCGTTCTCCCTGCCGGGCTTCGCCAGTTCGGACCGGACATCGTCGATGCTCTCCTGAACGGCGTTGAGGTCGATCTCGCCCTCGACGTCCTCCGGTGGACGGTTGTGGCCGATGCCCGCCACGCCGCCGTTATCGTCCTCGCGCAGCTTGAGCAGCGCCGACACATGACCCTCGATCCGGTCAAGCTGCTCGCCAAGGGCGGCCAGCCGATCCGCAAGCGGCTCGGGTGCCGGACCGCCGTCCAGTTCCAGACCGCCGTCCAGATCCATGTCCGGATCCTCATAGTCGTCGGGCTGGACGCGGCCATCGGACGGGGCCCAATCATATATGCCGTCCGACTGGATCTCGTCGACCGCCTCCTCGATCTCGCCCTGCTCGGCCTCCGGAAAGGTCGAGCTGATCTGATCCAGCGCGTCGTATGGCCCGCCCCAGATGTATTGATATCCGCCCTCGGCGCTCTCGTGCGGGGTATGCTCGGCCGGATCCTCGAAGTTGTCGCGGAACCACTCCACCATGGCCTCGACGCGCTCTTCGCGCTCGAGCCCGCCGAGCGACGGCGGGGCGGACGCGTCCTTCAGTTCCAGCCCCGAGCTCATCTGGGATCACCGCCCTTCGCGTCGTCGCCGAACGCCTCCAGGATGCGGCAGTCGCCCACGGTGCCGCCGGCGCAGTTCGAGATGATTGCGGAGAGCTCCCGTCGCAGACCGCGCAGGTCTGCGATCTTGCGATCGACGTCGGCCAGGTGCTTCGACGCGATCGCGTCGATCGTGTCGCACGATCGATCCCGCTGGCGCGCAAGGTCCAGCATCGCCCTGATCTCCTCGAGCGTGAATCCCAGGTCGCGCGTCTTCCGGATAAAGCGCAGCCTGTCGAGGTCGCCTGTCGAATATGACCGGTAGTTGCCACCGGTCCTGGCTGGCGGCGCGATCAGGCCCGCCCGCTCGTAATAGCGAATCGTCTCCACCTTCACGCCGGTAGCTGCCGCCAGTCGTCCGATCGTCAGGTCCGCCACGAAACTCCTTGAGTCTCTAGTTGCTACAGGGTCCATATACCCATCCACGTCGAGTCGCACGAGGTGGAAATGGCCTGGAGCAGCTGCGCGTCGGGGCATGCTGACCGTGGCCGCGATCGGCCTCGTCGTGAACCTCATCTCCATGCGGCTGCTCACCGCCGGCAAGGACGGCAGCTTCAACGTAAAGGGCGCCTATCTCGAGGTGTGGGCGGACATGATCGGCTCGGTCGGCGTCATCATCGGCGCGCTGGCGATTAAGTTCACCGGCTGGACGTGGATCGACCCGATCGTCGCCGTGGCGATCGGCTTGTGGGTGCTGCCGCGGACCTGGGTCCTGCTGCGCGACACGACGAACGTGCTGCTCGAGGGCGTGCCGTCGGGCCTGCGGCTGGTCGAGGTGCGGGCGGCGGTCTCGGCCGTCCCCGGCGTCGCGGGGCTCCACGACCTGCACGTCTAGTCGATGTCCAACGACGACGTCAGCTGCACCATGCACGTCACGCTGGCGCCGGGCGCGGATGCCGACACCGTCCGCAAGGCCGTCGCCGAGCTGATCGACGAGCGGTTCTGCATCGAGCACGCGACGATCCAGACCGAGGGACCGGGAGAGGCGTGCGGGGAGAGCGAGCACCTCCATAGCTGACGACGAGAACCCGCCGGCGGCGCGGCGGGCGCCGCGCCGGTGGACGGACGAGGACGACGCCGAACTCCGCGTCCGCCTCGAGGCGCGCCAGCAGACGGCGCAGATCGCCCGGGAGATGGGAAGGACGATCGACGGCCTGCGAGGCCGGGCGCAGGTGCTGGGGCTCACCCTCACGCCGTCGCAGCGGCCGTGGCGGTCGTATCCGCGGCGCAGGTGATCAGGGCTCGAAGGCGGTGATGATTGGGCAGGCCCCGGCGGAGCCGCCGGCACAGGCGTCTGCCAGCCGCGCCAGCGCCGCACGGGCGCCCTGGAGCTCCGCGATCCGGGCATCGAGCGCAGCCACCCGCGAGCGTGCCAACTCACGAGCCCGCGCCCTGTCATCGATCGCGTCCAGCTCGAGAAGCTCGCCGATCTCGTCCAATGTGAACCCGGCGCGCTGTGCCGAACGGATGAAGCGGAGGCGCCGGACGTCGGGCTCGCCATAGCTGCGGAACCCGCCGCCGCCCGGCCGTTCGGGCTCGCTCAGAAGACCGCGCCGCTGGTAGTATCGCACGGTCTCCACGCCCACTCCGCCGGCCTCCGCCAGCCTCGCGATCGTCATCCTCGACATCGGCTCTTGACTCCGGACCATACTACGGACCCCATATGGGCCGGGTGCCGTTGAACCGCAAACCAGGAGCGCACCCGTGTCGACCCGTCCCACTGCCGTCCTTCACCGCATGGTGATGCCTGAACACACCTGTCCCTACGGGCTCAAGGCGCTGGACCTGCTCCGGCGCAAGGGCTTCGAGGTCGAGGACCATCACCTCACCACCCGCGCCGAGACCGACGCCTTCAAGACCGAGCATGGCGTGAAGACGACGCCGCAGGTGTTCATCGGCGGCGAGCGCATCGGCGGATACGACGACCTGCGGCGGCACTTCGGGTTGCACGTCGCCGAACCCGGCGCCACCAGCTACCGTCCGGTCATCGCGCTCTTCGCCATGACCGCGCTGCTCGCGCTGGCAGCGAGCCATGCTGCCTTCGGCACGCCGGTCACGCTCCACGCGCTGCAATGGTTCGGCGGCTTCAGCATGGCCATCCTGGCTCTGCTCAAGCTGCAGGACGTCGAGAAGTTCTCGACGATGTTCCTCAACTACGACCTGCTCGCCAAGCGCTGGGTCCCCTACGGCTACGTCTATCCGTTCGCCGAGGGCCTGGCCGGCGTCCTCATGGTGGCCGGGGCACTGGACTGGCTCTCGATCCCGATCGCGCTGTTCATCGGCACGGTCGGTGCCGTCTCGGTCTTCAAGGCGGTCTACATCGACCGGCGCGAGCTGACGTGCGCATGCGTCGGCGGTTCGTCCAACGTGCCGCTCGGCTTCGTGTCGCTCACCGAGAACCTCGGCATGATCGCGATGGCAGTCTGGATGCTGACCGGCATGGGCGGAATGTAACGCCTGTGGGCGGTCGCAGCGCGGCCGCCCGCACCGTCAACCGGTCGCCGCGCCCGGCTCCAGCGTGCCCAGCCATGCGACGAGCGCCAGAATTGCGATCCCCAGCATGGCCTCGAACGCCAAGCTCAGACGCAACGCGCCCAGCTCACGTTGGGCCGCGCCCGACGGCGCGACCGAGCCAAGGGCAGGCGTCAGCCGGAAGCGGTTCAGCGATGCCAGCGCCACCATGGCGGCGAACGCGGCCAGCTTCGCCAGCAGCAGCTTGCCGTAGAGCGTGGAGAGCAGGCTGGGCAGGCCGTTCGGACCCACGATCAGCCAGCCGTTCACGACGCCAGTAAGGACGATGATCGCAACCGCCGCCATGCCCGTGCGCGAAAAGCCGTGAAGCGCGCGCCAGGACAGATCGAGATGTCCGGTGTCGATCCTCGCCGCCGGTCTGGCGACGAGCAGGAGGAGGCCCAGGAGCGACCCCATCCAGACGGCGGCCGCCAGCAGGTGCGCGATGTCCGCGCCAAGGTGCAGGATGCCGATCGCGCCCTCGCTCATCGCGCCGTGACCGCCCCAGGCCAGCGTGGCGACCGCAAGCGCGAAGGCGGCCGCCGATGCCGCAACGGGCGCTCGGGACGATTCTCCGCGGATGGTCGACGCCGATCCGACCGCCAGGATCAGCGCCACCATCCGGATCGTCCAGGCGGCGCCGTAGGGCGTCTCGTCCACGACCATCGTCAACGTCTCGCGGTCGATCTCCGTCAGGGTCGTGCCCGCCATGGCGGCCGTCATGACGAGCAGGCCGCCGGCGGAAAGGAAGAGACCAAGGCCGCCGCAGGCGACGACCAACGTGCGCAGCGGCATTTTCCTTGCGGTCCCTGTCGGCGCGGTCAGCGTGAAGGCTGCCAGGCCGCATGCGAGCATCAGGTCGACGTAGAGCGCGAACCGGACGGCGACGGCCGCCCAGTCCACCGTCAGGCGACCTTGAAGGCGTAGCTGCCCTTCACCCGGTGCGTGTCGGCCGACACCCCGTGCCAGTCGAGCCGGTAGGTGCCCTTGGGCAAAGGCTTGGCCAGCGTGATGACCATCGTCTTGCGGTCGGGGCTGACGCCGACCTTCGCGGGCATCTTCATCGGCGGGTGCGAGTCCATCCCGGGCATGCCCGTCATCACGATATCGGCACCAGACAGCTTCGGCAGCAGCGCCTCGGAAAACGTCACCTGGACCCGCGCCGTTGGCGCGACCGTGGCGTTCGGCGCGGGGTTGGCCGACACCAGCTTGGGGTGGGCCATGGCGGGTGCCGTGATCGCCAAGAGGGCGGCAGCGGCGGCTACGGCTTGGAAACGCATCTTCGACTCCATCGTGAAATCAGGGGGATCTTCGACCAATACGCGCGGCGCCGCTCGCCCCCTCGGGGCGGCGTCGCACTTCGCGACTGCGCCCATCGGCGAGGGCTGCTAGCAACCAGCCCGTATAAGACGGAATGGAGAACCAGATGGACCTCGATCTCGATGCCGCGCTCCGCCGGGTCGCCGACGACGAGCATCCCGGGCTGCGCTCGATCGAGGCGGCCGTGTTCAACCGCGTGCGGGCGAACCGGACGAGCGCGCGGACCGGCATCGGCGCCGTCGCGTTCGCCGCCGTCGGAGCGATCATGCTCGGGACCATGACCGCCGGCTCGGCGGCGTCGCCCGCGAGTGCCGCCCCCATCGATCCCTTCGGCGTGGCGAGCCCGCTCGCGCCGTCGACGCTGCTGCTCGCCGACCGATGACGCGCGGACGCTGGACCGCGCTGGTCGCCATCGTCGCCTTCCTCGCCGCGATCGGCGGCGTGTTCGTCGGCCGCGTGATCATCCCCGCGCGGCATGCGCAGACGTCCGAACTGCACGCCCTGCTGCACCACGACCTCAAGCTCGACGCCGATCAGGAAGCCAGGATCGAGCAGCTCGAGCGTGAATTCGCCAACAAGCGCCAATCGCTGGAATCCGAGCTGCGCGCCGACAACGCGCGGCTCGCCGCCGCCATCGAGGCCGAGCACGGGAACGGACCCAAGGTGGCCGCTGCCGTCGACGCGTCGCACCGCGCCATGGGCGAGCTGCAGAAGGCGACGCTAACGCACGTGTTCGCCATGCGCGAGGTGCTGCACCCCGAGCAGAGGGCGGCGTTCGACCGCGCGGTCACGAAGTCGCTGACCACCGGCGCCCGGTGAGGGCGGACCTGGCGGCACTCGCCGACGGCGACCTCGCCAGCCTGTCGGCGGGCGGCGACGACGACGCGTTCGCCGAGATCATGCGAAGGCACCGCCAGCGCGTCTACCGCCTCATCCTCGCCAACGTCGCCGATCCGGACGAGGCCCTCGACCTCGTGCAGGAGACGTTCGTGTCCGCTCATGGCGCGCTCCGCCGCTTCGACCCCGACCGTCCCATGTCGGCCTGGCTCGCGCGCATCGCGCTCAACAAGTGCCGCGACTGGGGGCGGCGCCGAGCCGTTCGGCGGCTGTTCGGTCTCGCCACTCCGCTCGACGAGGTCGCCGACCTGCACGCCGACGACCGCCCGCTCCCGGATGCCGAAGCGGCAGACCGGGCCGACCTTGCGCGCCTCTCCCGCGCCGTCGCACGGCTGCCAGCATCCCAGCGCGAGCCGCTGGTCCTGTGCGCGGTCGATGGTCTCAGCCAGGCCGAAGCGGCAACCCTGCTCTCGATCAGCGAAAAGGCGGTCGAGACCCGCATCAGGCGCGCCCGCGCCCGCCTCGCGGAAATGCTCGGCCGCTGATCGCAAACTGGCGAGGGGCGTGCCCCGCCGTTGCGTAACAAGCACAGACACTGTCCGCTCAACCGAGAACCGAAAGCCCTCATGAACGCCACCATCGACCGCCGACGCCTGCTGCGCGGCGCCACGCTCGCCGGCGGCGGGCTGGCGTTGTCCGCCTGGATGCCTGCCTGGGCGCAGTCGGCGTCCGCAGGAATCGTGAAGCCGCTTCCGACCGTGTCGGGAGAGGACATCACCCTGCGCATCGCGCACCAGATGATGACCATCGACGGCCGCGAGAGCCACGCGATCGGCATCAACGGCACGGTCCCTGCGCCGCTCATCCGGCTGCGCGAGGGCCAGAACGTGCGGCTGCACGTCGAGAACGCACTCGACGAGGACAGCTCCATCCACTGGCACGGGCTGATCCTGCCGTTCCACATGGACGGCGTTCCCGGCGTCAGCTTCCCGGGCATCAAGCCGCGATCGACGTTCACGTACGAGTTCCCGATCGTGCAGTCGGGCACCTACTGGTATCACAGCCATTCCGGCCTGCAGGAGCAGCTGGGCCACTACGGCCCGATCGTCATCGACCCCAAGGGCGAGGACCCGATCCGGTCGGATCGAGAGCATGTGATCGTGCTGTCCGACCACAGCCAGATGCACCCGCACATCATCTTCAAGAAGCTCAAGCAGCAGGGCGGCTACTTCAACTTCCAGAAGCAGACGCTGGCCGGGCTGCTCGCCGGCAAGGACCAGTCGGCGGAGGAGCGTCGCGAGTGGGGCGCCATGCGGATGGACCCGACCGACGTCGCCGACGTGACCGGAAGCACCTACACCTATCTCGTCAACGGCCATGGCCCGCGCGACAACTGGACTGGGCTCTTCCTGCCGGGCGAGCGCGTGCGGCTGCGGATCATCAACGCCTCGGCGATGACGACCTTCAACTTCCGCATCCCCGGCCTCAGGATGACCGTCGTCCAGGCCGACGGCCTGCCGGTTCGCCCCGTCGCGGTCGACGAGATGCAGATCGCGGTCGCGGAGACATACGACGTGATCGTCCAGCCCGCCGACGAGCGCGCCTACACGATCGTCGGCGAGAGCGTCGACCGGTCGGGCATGGCGCGCGCGACGCTCGCGCCGCGCGAGGGCATGGCCGCCGCCGTCCCGCCGCTCCGCCGCCGCCCGCTCGCCGACATGAAGGACATGGGCATGGGCGGCATGGACCACGGATCCGGCGGATCGATGGCCGGCATGAACCATTCCGCCATGGGCCACGCTACGCCGTCTCTCACGACGCCGGCATGTCCGCCCGAACACGCCGCCATGGGTCACTGCAAGCCGGCGGCCAGTGAAGCCGCCACCGGCGGCACCGCTCAACAGGGCGCAATGGACCACGGGTCGGGCGGCATGGACCATTCCATGCGCGACTTCTCGGTCGCTCCGGAGGTCAAGAAGACGCCGACCGTGCAGACCATTTCGCCGATGCCAGTCGACCGGATGGGCGAGCCGGGCCAGGGACTGGACGACGTCGGCCACAAGGTGCTGGTCTACACCGACCTGATGGCGGTCGACCGCAACCCCGACGTGCGCGCGCCGGACCGGTCGATGCGCATCCACCTCACCGGCAACATGGAACGCTACATGTGGGCGTTCGACGGCGAGAAGCTCAGCGAGGTCAGGAAGCCGATCCCGTTCCTCAAGGACGAGCGCGTGCGCATCACGCTGGTTAACGACACCATGATGGGCCACTCCATCCACCTGCACGGCCACTTCTTCGAGCTCGTCACGGGCCACGGCGAGTTCGCGCCGCGCAAGCACACGATCCAGGTCCAGCCGGGCGGCACGGCGACGTTCGACGTCACCACCGACGCCGTCGGCGACTGGGCGTTCCACTGCCACATGCTCTATCACATGCACGCCGGCATGATGCAGGTCGTCTCCGTCCGGCCGCGCGATGGAGACACGAAATGAGCCTCGTCCTCAGCGCCATCCTGCTGGCGTCGGCCGCCCAATGCACGCCCGAGCACGCGGCCATGGGCCACTGCAAGATGCCCGCCGCCGCCAAGCCGAAGTCGGCCAAGCCCAACCCGGCTGCTAGGCCGACGCCGGCGGCCAAGGTGCCCGCGCGCCCGGCAGAGCGTTCGGCACCGCCCTCACGCGCCACCGCGCCGGTCGATCCGTCGTGCCCGCCGGAGCACGCGGCGATGGGTCACTGCACGCCCAGGGCGTCGGCGCCGGCGGCGCGACAGGCTGCACCCCCCGCAGCTGCCGCGCCCGCCGCTGCGGCCGCGAGCGATCCGGACTGTCCGCCCGAGCACGCGGCCATGGGGCACTGCACGTCGAAGGCCGTCGCGCCTGCCGCCGCCCCGGCCGCGATGACCACCGGCGGCACCGCGCTGCCCGCCGGGAACGCACCCGCGCCCGCGGCGCCCGAGGCGACCTACGCCGACCGCGTCTGGGGCCGCGACGCGATGGCGCCTGCGCGCGCCACGCTGCGCAGCGAGCATGGCGGCATGTCGTTCTCGCAGCTGATGCTGAACCTCGCCGAGGTGCAGTTCCGCGACGGCCGCGACGGCTACAGGTGGGACGGCGAGTTCTGGTATGGCGGCGACATCAACCGACTGACCATCAAGAGCGAGGGCGAAGGCGCGTTCCGCGAGGACGCGGAGGGCGAGGTGCAGGCGCTCTACAGCCGCGCCGTCGGGCCCTACTTTAATCTGCAGGCCGGCGTCCGGCAGGACTTCCGTCGCGGCCCGGACCGGACCTACGCGACGGTCGGCTTCGAAGGCCTCGCGCCATACTGGTTCGACGTCGAAGGCGCGCTGTTCCTGTCGGATAGGGGCGATGTGCTCGGGCGCCTCGAAGGCTATTACGACCAGCGCATCACCCAGCGGCTCGTGCTGCAGCCGCGCGTCGAGCTCAACCTGTCGGCGCAGGACGTGCCGTCCAGCAACATCGGATCGGGCGTGACCGACGCCGAGGCCGGGCTGCGCCTGCGCTACGAGATCAGGCGCGAGTTCGCCCCCTATGTCGGCGTGTCCTGGGAGCGCAGGTTCGGCGACACCGCCCGATACAGCCGCGCGGCGGGCGAAGGCACCGGCGGCTTCAGCCTCGTCGCGGGGATCCGCGCCTGGTTCTGAGCGGAGTGGAGAGCGGGGCAACAGGGAGTGACACCATGAAGAACCCTTACGTGAACCTCGCGGTCCAGTCGCTCGTGGGCGGCATCATCATGTATTTCGTCATGTTCGTGATGATCAACCGCCTGTCGAGCTTCTTCAACAACCTGAACATGCTCTACATGGCGCTGATGATGGTCACGCCGATGGTCGTGCTGATGATCGTCGCCATGCCGCACATGTTCCCGTCGAAGCGGGCAAACGCCGCCCTGCTCGTCGGGTCGGCGGTGGTGTTCGTGGCGAGCTTCGCGCTCATACGCACCCAGACGACGATCGGCGACACGGCCTTCCTGCGCTCGATGATCCCGCACCACTCGGGCGCGATCCTGATGTGCCGCGAGGCGTCGCTGCGCGACCCCAAGCTGAAGTCGCTGTGCCAGGACATCATCCGCTCGCAGCAGCAGGAAATCGATCAGATGAAGGGCATGCTCGCGCGCCAGTGAGGCGCCCGACCACGAGGGGACGAATGCGAAGCACGAGGATGCGGCTGCACATCGGGGCGAGCTGGCTTCACCGCTGGCTGGCGCTCGTAATCGGCGTCCAGCTGCTGCTGTGGTTCACGAGCGGGCTCGTCATGAGCCTGCTGCCGATCGAGCGGGTGCGCGGCGAGCACCTGGTCGAGCGCGAGGACGGGGGCGTCCTGCCAGCGCAGGCCTACGCGCCGCTCGACCGCATCGCGGCGGGGACGCCGCTGCGGAGCGCGCGGCATCGCCTGCTGCTCGGCCGCCGGGTCGTGGAGATCGAGACCGCATCCGGCGAGCTGCGGCTTCACGACGCGGCAACGGGCGACCGACTGCCGGCGATCGATGCGACGACGGCGAGCCGCATCGCGTCGGCCGCATACAGGAGGCGGCCTGCGCCCGCCGTCGCGGTCGCCCGGGTCACCACCGGCAGCACCGAGTATAAGGGCCGACTGCCGGCGTGGCAGGCCGCATTCGCCGATGGCGAGGCGACGCGGATCTACATCGACGATGCCGGGCGCATCGCCGCCGTCCGCACCGGGACATGGCGGTTCTACGACTTCTTCTGGGCGCTTCACATCATGGACTGGAGCGAGCACGAGGACTTCAACACGCCATGGCTGAAGGCCTTCGCCGTCGGCGGGCTTCTGCTCGCGATCGCCGGGACGATCCTGCTCTATCTGCGCTGGCCGAGAAAAAGGCGTCGCAGGGCGGAGGGGTAGCCGGCGCTCCTGCGTATGGTGCGTGAGCGGGGCAACTGGAGAGTTCGTGTGAGAAAAGCAGTCCTGAGCGCCATCGCCCTCGCCGCCATCGCGGGCGGCACCGCCGTCGCGCAGCAGAGCGGCCATGCCGGCCACCATCCGGCGGGCGGAATGACGATGCAGGCGACGCCTGCCAATCCCTATCCGCCGGCCGAGATGCGGATGCACGAGAAGATGATGGCCGCCGTCGGCGCCGACGCGACGGAGACCTGGGTCCGGAAGATGATCGAGCACCATCGCGGCGGCATCGAGATGTCGCAGATGGTCATCCGGCAGACCCGCGACCAGAAGGTGCGGCAGATGGCGACCAAGACCGTCGCCATGCAGCAGAAGGAGGTCGCCGAGCTGAACGCCTGGTTGCGCGCGCACGGAAAGCGGGCGCAGTAGGCGGGCATCACGTCCCCCGCGATCCCGCGGGACCGGGGGGCGCAACCTTGGAGTCCGACATGAAGCTACCGCACCTGGTCTCCGCCGCGCTCGCATGCGCGATCCCCGTGGCCGCCATCGCGGCCGACCCCGTCCTCATGCACCGCGACCCGAGCTGCCCGTGCTGCGAGAAGTGGGTGCAGCAGGTGAAGGCGCAGTTCGGTCGGGCCGCGAAGGTCGTCGACGATGCCGCGCGTCCGGCATTCATGAAGGCGCGCGGCGTCCCGGCCGATCTCGCGTCCTGCCACACCGCGGTCGTCGACGGCATGACGTTCGAGGGGCATGTGCCCGTCGCCGACATGAAGCGCGCGCTCGCAACGCGCCCGAAGGGCGTCAGCGGCCTCGCGGTGGCGGGGATGCCGATGGGTTCCCCCGGCATGGAGATGCCAGGCGTGAAGGCGCAGCCCTACGTCGTGGTCGCATTCGGTCCCGGCGGGCGCCGCGTCTTCGCGCGGCACTGAGAAAGAGGAGCGCGCCGGGCGCGCTCCTCTCCGTCACGTCACTTCGCGGGCTTGCCCGACATGTCGTGGCCGGCATGGTCGCCGCCCTTTTTCATGTCATGGCAGCAGTCGGACTTCTTGCCGTCCTTCTCCTTGCAGCAGTCCGCGCCTTCCTTGCAGCAGGCCATGTCCTTGCAGCAGTCGGCAGCGGCCGCGGAAGCGGCGCCCGAGATGGTCAGCGCCAGCGCGGCGCCCATGATCTTCAACGTCTTCATATGTTCGGTTCCCTGATTGAGCTTGATCGTTCAGACGATCAGCCCGCGCGGAGGGGGCGGAGCCGGTCCACCCTCCAGACCGTCCAGCCCCTGCACCAGGGCCAGCGTCACGGTTCCAGGCGTTGCAGCAGGTGGAGACCCGATCGCTGCGGCCGCAGGGGCGGCCACGCAGCCCGTCGCACACGCCGTCCGCTCGCCATCATTCCGTTCCTTGTCCCCAGCTGGCGCGCCGTGCGGCGCCTCGTGGCAGCTGCTCGCGGCAGACACCTTCGCGTCTTCGACAAGCATCGCCGACGGGGAAAGCATCGAAGCGCACGCGGGCCCCGCGCGCGTCAGGACGAACGCGCCCAACAGCACCAGCATGGCGAACCTGATCATCCCGGCGCGGAGCATCAAACCGAAATACCGGACGCGCCTGGAGCTGGCAATCACATGCGGTCGATCGCGCGCGGCATCGTTCGAACCGCGCTGGCGCAGACGCCGCGCGGGCGGTGCCAGTAGGGACAAACAGATTGAACGTGTCGGACTGCGGTCCGCCTTCATCAACGGTGAGGTTGATGGAGGAAAGAGTGTTCAGCGACACGACCGGGAACCCCGCGTCGGAACCGGCGACGGACGAAGCCCGAGTGCTGGCGGAACTGCCGCCCACCAGCTGGCCAAGGACCCGCCAACGTTTCGCCGCCTTGGCGGATTACCTCCGGATCGCCTCTCCAACGGCCGAGGACGTTAGGCGTCACGCTTCCCGGCTCGGAGTCTCGCCGGTCACGTTCCAGCGCGTGATCGCCGCGCATCGCGCGCTGCAGACGGGCAGGGAGCCCAAGCGCTCGCGGCGGGGACTGCACCGATCGCTGCCCCCGGCAACGGCCGCCATCGTCGAGGACGTAATCGCTGAGCTGGGCCCCAACGCTACGGACGCAGCCGTCCACAGGGAAGCCGAGCGGCGCGCCATAGCCAAAGGCCTTCCGGTGGCGTCGCCGAATGCCATCCGCACCCGACGCGGTCGTGGCCCGCAGTCAGTCGACCTGCGCTCGCGTCTGCAGCTCGACTTCGACGCGATTCTCGACTGCTGCCCGCTAACCTTCGACGTCGTGGACGGGTCGGGCGAGCAGCGCCCGGCTGTGCTTGCGGCACTGATCGCCGGAGCCGATGGCGAGATCTGCGGCATTAGCCTGCATGCCGGCTTCCCCAGTGGCACAGAGCTGGTCGCGCTGGCACAGCGTGCGCGAACCCTCGCGCGCCTGCGCGACGTCGAAGCGCCGGTGCTCGTGGCCACCTGGACCGCCCGTAGAGAGCTGAACGGCCATCGCACGGCTCTTGTGGACGCGGGTTACGTGCTGGGAGACGCGTCGTCGGTGCGCCTGCGCGGGGGCAGCGCGATCACGCCAGTCTTGGGCCGGTCCGTCGGGCGCGCGCCGTTCGCCATGTTCCGCCGGCCCGACGGACCGAAGTCGGACGTGGTCCTGCCGATCGACCTAGCCAGGCGAGTGCTCGCCTATGGCGTCGACTGCCCGATCGACGGTGTCCCTGACGGGGTAGAGCCGGGCGCCATTGGCAAAGCCCATGGTGCGGACGAGGCGCTCGCCCACCTGCGCCGAAGCGTCGAGACGGTGCTCGCGGGCGTCGCCGGGGCCGACGCGACGGCGGCCCGCGAAGCTGCAGAGGCCCTCTGCGCCTCACTGGGCGCGTTCGTCACGGCGACCGTTGACGCGCGGCTGACGTCCGACCGGAGCGCGAGCGCCTAGACCGGAGGGCCGAGCTTCAAATCGGCCGGGCCCAGCAGCGGAGACATCAAGGAAACCATCTGCGCTAACAGCGGCTCGCTCAGATTGCCCACGGGTCGCGCGGCCCAGCCAACGCGATGGACAAGGTCGCCGTTCCAGCCGCGCACGAGACTGCGCACCGCGGCCGCTGCGACCTGAGGCCTGGCGAAGCCGTCTGCGGCATGCTTCGCGACCGGATCGACCGTCGCTCGTGGAAGGAGCTCAACCGAATGGATGTGGTCGCCGACGAACTTGATCAGTTCCGTGCCGCGGCGGAAGCGCCCGGTCGACGACACCGACACGGACACCGGCGGCCGCATGGCGGCCCCGATGTCAGCGACCCTCCGGACCGCTGCCGGGTCGACGTCGTCATCGACCACCCATGACAGCGAGGCGATCCGGTCGGCGACGCGCCAAGGCGATTCCAGTCCGCGCAGGATCTGCGCCGCAGTGCGCACCAGCAGTCCCATCCGTCCCACGCGAGCGCTCGTCGGAGCGTCGGCGGGCGCCGCGCCCAGGATGAGCCGGGTCTCCAGGTCGAGCATCACGTCCGCGACCAGATAACGGACCTCCCCGCCGTCAAACCGGGTGGTGATGTCCAGGGCGATCTGATCGATCAGGAGCGCGCGGCCGAGCACGGCGTCGGCGGGCGCCACGTATTCGCGGCGCAGCATCATCGCGCGGCGCCGGACAGCCGACACGCTCGGTGCCGGCCCGCCCGCCGCGGCGACCGCATCCATGATGTCCGACCAGCTGGCTCCAGGCCGCTCAGCCAGCAACGCGGCCAGCCGCGCTTCGGCTGCCGGTGGCAGCACGGCAACGTCCGACCGCTTCTTCCTTCCGGCCCCGGCCAACGGGGCGAGCGCCTCCACCGGCCCGACATCATCCACGCGGGCTGCAAGGCGGTAGAGACTGCGCGGCGTCAGGCCCAAGTCCTTCGCCACCGACGTCCCAGCACCATGATCCGCGCGATACCGAGCGATGCCGCGCAGCCGCGACTCGACAGTCCGCCGCTTGTCGACCGGCAGCGCCGCGAACATGCCCAGCTCACGCTCCACGGGGCCCTTCGCGAAGCGGGCCAGCAGCTCCTCGATCCCGGCAGTCTTCATGCCGACGCCTTACGGCGTCGCGCGAGGCAAAGCAAGACGTTCAGCTTTAATGTCGCATTTTCAGCTTGCGCGAACGACTGCCAAGCATATATTTCGGACGTCTCCAATAGCTGCATATCACTCCCCGCCCTTGGATCCGCCGCGAAATGAACATGACACGATACGTGAACGTCCTTTTGGGAGATGCGCTTCTCGGTTCGTTGTGCGGCCGCGGATGAACGCCGTATCGCCCATCCGCTTCGATCGGTTCGTTCCACTAGTCGGCTTCCATGCGGGCGCTCGGCACGCACTGGCCGACTGGACGCCATCGCGGCGGCCGCCCCGCCATCCGGGGCGTGAAGTCCCCCATGCCCATCGCCACGCCGAGCATCTCGATGGAGAACGCGACCCGGCGCGGTGGACGCTCATCAGCATCACTTCCGCCGCCGACGGCGGGCCAGTGCGCAACCCGATCAACTACAAGCGCCCCTACGGCACCAGCGTCACGTTCTACGAGAAGTGTCGCCGGCTGCAGGTCATGGAAGGACCGAACGAGCCCGCAGTCGCCGACCATCTCGAGCTGATGCCGCGCTACCTGGACTTCCAGTTCCACCCGCTCGCGCTGAAGTTCCGGCGGGCGGACGGCCGCATCATCACCAAGTATCCCGACGTAGCGGTCGAGAACGACCGCAACGAGGTCGCGATCGGCGAGATCAAGTCCAGCGGCGCGTGGTTCAACGCACCGGGCGTCAAGCGGCCGCTCGATCGCATCAGCCTCGCCCTCGAGACTGAGGGCCTGGGCCCACTGCTGCGCATCAAGGGCGAGCCACTTCGAAAGGATCGGGTTCTCCAAGCCCATATCGCCGCGATGGACGCCCGCCTGACCAGCTTCTCGGACGACGAGGCCGCGGCGGTCCGGGCGCTCTTCGCTTCGCATGGGCCGGTGATACGGCACGGCGCGCTGTGCGCTCTGCTGGGCGGCCGCATGTCGCATGCCGAAGACAAGCTCTACGCGATGCTGCTCCGCCGCGTGGTCTCGTTCGAGCTCGGCGACAAGCCCGCCGACGACACGCCCGTCGTCCTCCCCCGAACGGCCCGAGCCTTCGCCCTTCGCGACCTCCTGGGGCGCTTCGCGCCGGAGGCGATCTGATATGGGCTGCCCGATCAACATACCGCCTGGCACCGTCCACAAGCACAACGACACGCGCATAACGTTCGTCGAGAGCGTCGACGGCTTCGTTCTGCGCTGGGCCCTCGACGACAACACCGAATACTTCGTGGAGACCGCGGCCGGCGTCCGGGTTCGGCCGACGGTGGCATGGCTATTCGAGGAGTTCGAAGCCGGCCGGCTCAAGGTGTGCAGCGAGAGCGAGTCGACCATCAGCGAGTGGCGCGGCCGGTATCTCGGCCTCGACCGGGCGGCCGTGATGGCCCGTCAGCCAAAGGCCGTCGCCAAATACGACATCGCGCTGCGCGCCATCATCCTGGGTAAGAAGCGGACCGCGGGGCCGCTCCAGGAATGGGCCAAGACCCTCGGCATCTGGCCCGATCCGGACAACTTTCCCTCCGGTCGCTCGATCATGCGGCACATGGACACGCTCCAGGCCACCGACGAGAAGGTCGGCGGCCTATGCAACCGCAGCGGACGCGAAAAGGGTTCCTCGCCGCTGCCTCCGCTCGTGAACCGCCTCGTGCACCAAGCCGTCGCGCTCCACTGGAGCGTCGATGCCGTCAAGAAGATGGGTGCCGCGGCGCTAGTCACGGGAGCGTGGCACCGCCTGAAGGAGCAGGGCGTGCCCGGCCTGGGCATCGCCCCGCCGACGAAGACCACCATCGTGAACCGAATCAACCAGGCCGAGAACATGGATACGGTCGCAGCCAAGCATGGTCAGCACGAAGCCAACAGGATTTTCCTTGCTTCCGGCGAGAGCTTCCCGGCCCTGAAGCCGTTCGACCTGATCCTGATCGACGGCGCGGAGCTGGATCAGGTATCCCTCTTCTCGGACGAGGTGCAGATCCCCAGCGCCAAGCTGAAGCGCGTCAGCTGCATCGACTTCGCGAGCGGCTACGTGTTCCCCGGCTCGCTGTTCGCCGGCCCGTATCGTTCCGAAATGGGAATGCGGGCGCTGCTCGGCGTGCTCACCCCGCCGGTCCTCACGGACGAGCAGCGCGAGCAGAACCCGATGAAGGTAATGTTCTTCGGTCGGATCGGCCGCCTGCGGGGAGACAATGACAAGGCGATCCTTCCGCCATCGTCTCTCGGCAACCTCGCCAACGTCGTCACCCGCGTCGAGCTCGCTTCAGCCTACGGGGCCGACGAGAAGTCGCTCATTGAGAGCTACCAAGGATGGTGGAAGGGGCGAATGGACGGCCTTCCGGGGACCATCCTGTCGCCGCGCAGCCGAAAGCGCTCGATCCGACGCGACCCGATGGCCGAGGCGAGCATGACCCGAGCAGACTTCGTCCGGCACGACGAAGCGCTGCGTCTCGAATGGAATGCCACCGGCAGCAGTGCGCGCGGCGGCATGTCGCCTGACCAGATGATGCTCGAACACATCAGCAGTCAGGGCATCCGGCTCACCGACACCGCAGAGGTCCGCCGCAATGTGTCCCGCACCGTCCTGGGCGTGCTGACGACGGACGGCGTGACACACGACGGCATCCTATACCGCTGGAACCGCACCGGCATCACGAAACTGCTGTCGGAGAACTTGGCTGCGCAGTCGTTCGCCTCGCGACTAGACGGCACGGCGCGATGTGACGTGACCTGCCGCGCATTCGACTGGAACCTCGACGTCATCGAGGTCTTCGACGAGGCGAACAACGCGTTCGTGCAACTGTGGTCCACAGACCCCGACTACACGATGTTCCTTACCCGCTGGGAGCATCGATTTCACACGGACGCCATGGCTGCGGGGCTTCACGGTGGCCAGACCGCGCTCGACCGCGCGCTCGAGCGCGACAAGTCCGAGCGTAAGCAGCTCGCTGCCCTGAACGCCGGTCCCTATTCCGTTTCCAAGAAGGCGGCCGCCCTGCTCGAAACCGTAGAGATGCGCACCAAGGCCAAGGATCTGGCCGACGACCCCGATCTCACCGATTTCTCGGCGTTCATGATCCCGACGGACGTCGGCGGCCGAGACCGCGCCGACCTGCCGACCATCGGCCCCATGCCGCGCAGCGACGAGGACGTCGTTCCCAAGAGCGGTGGCAAGAAGCCGAAGGACGACTGGGACGGGTTCGAACCGAAGCCCCGCTCGAACCTCCAGATGCTCGAGCAGGACGCCGAGAATGACGAGGGCGGCATCGACTGGGACGACCTCTCCGACCACGACCCCTCAAGGGACCACTGACATGAACAACCCGAAGGATCCCTACGGCATCCAGCCCGAACCCGCCCGGGGTGACCGGCTCCCCGACTACAGCGATCGCGCGCGGGCCGAACGCGTGAAGCTCGTCGTGCCGTTCTTCAAGACGAACTACATCGAGCACCAGCCGCAGACGGACCGCATCGAGGAGCTGCTCGACTATATCGACTCGATGCAGCCGCTGCTGGGCCGCGCGATCGACGGGCGCCGGCTTTCCGAATACTACAGCGCGGGCAAGTCGCGCATGGTCGAACGCATGATCGAGGTGGCCGCGGAGCGCCGGGCCGCGAACGGCCTCCCGCCGAACCCATACCAGATCCTCTGGCTGGAACTCGACAAGACGACCTCGGTCGCGACCTTCTATCGGCAGGCCCTGAGGCTCATGGGCGACGACCATTGGGACGGGAAGGCGAAGCTCGACGAACTTGAGGACAGGATGGAACACTTCGCTCGCAGGCTGGGCGTCGAAGGGATGGTAGGCGACGAGGTCCAGCATCTTGGTCGCAAGACTACCGACGCCAAGCAGGTGACCGACCGCTTCAAGACGTTCCTCAACCGCGGCGTCCTGCCGCTCATTCTGGTGGGGGACGAGACCTCGGAAGCCTTCTTCGACGAAAACGAGAAGTTCGCGGCCAGGCTCGGCACGCCATTGACCCTGAAGCCCCTCGATGTGCGGCACAGCGGCCGGGACAAGCGGCTATTCCTCGAGTTCTGCGGAAAGCTGGACGCGTCGCTCGTCGCCGGTGGCATCACCGACGAGCTGAGCGGTCTCGACAAGAGGGGGCTGCGCACGCCGCTGGCGATCGTCAGCGGCGGCCATGTTGGCCGGGTTTGTCGTCTGGTGTGCGAGGCGGCCCAGCACGCCATCCGCCGCGGAGCTGGCGTGATCGAGGCGCACGACCTGAGCGTCGCCACGCGAAACTACGCCTTCCGGGTCAAGTTCATCCGCTACGATCCATTCTCGAAGCCGCACGCATGATGCCGCCGCTCGGCTCCAAGCGTCTGCGCTTCGGATACGACATTCACCCAGACGAGAGCCTGGTCGGAGCTTTCGGCGCCGCATGCCACGACCACCGCCTGCGCTGCGTCAGATCGGCGCTCACGGGGGGAGGGCTCGAACTCTCGCCGGCTGGTGGCATCCAGTTCGTCGCCGGCAACGACCTGAATCGGGTCGCGATCATCATGAGGATGGACGCGGACCTGGTCCGGGCCGCCGCCTACGTCCGCACCGGCCTTACGGTTTGGCTCGGCGACCTCGACCTTCCAAGCACGTTCATTGAACAGAGCCGCCGACGTATCGCCCCGCTATCGCTGTCGGATTGTGGACGCCATCAGGCTGCCTGGCTCAATATACTGCTTCCATACTGCCCCACGTCCCTGGAGCGGCTCGTCAGCGAATGCCCGACGTGCGGTCCGCTTGGCTGGCGGTTTTCCCGCGGTGTCGCGAACTGCGACCGCTGCGGGGAGCCGGTGCCTGCATCAGGCGATCCGCCGCTCAGACCCGAACTGGCGGAACGTTACCGCGACTTCGCGGATCTCGTCTCACAGAACGCCGCGCGCAACCGAGGGGTGGAACAGCGGCTGCCGGAGGCATTGCGGCCCTTCTCTCGCTCCGCCTTGGTGCGGCTGGCGCTTCGGGCGGGCGCCCTCCTATCGAGCGAAGTTGTGGGCCGCGGTTCGAAGTTGCGCGCGACAGACGATGCGGGACGGCGCGCCGATGTCGTCTGCACCGGAATGGGTGTGATCGCGGATTGGCCGAACTCCATCCAGCGCTACGCGGAGCAGCGGCTTGCCACGGCCGGTGCGGACCTCCGCCTCTACGAAAGGCTGCGCAGTGACTTGCGCTGGCTGGCCAACTCCTGGAGCCGCGAAACCAGCGACATCGTGGATCTCGCCTTTCCTAGTCTCGATGGCCGGGGATCCGGCGTGTTCGCCAGCCACGACCGGTATTATTCCGCGAACCAGGCAAGTTCGGTGCTCTGGTGTTCGTCCGTCCAGCTCAGGCAGCTTCGCGAGGCGGGCGCGATCCACTTCGAGCAGCTGCCTAGCGGGCAGCGGATTCGCGCCCGCTACCTGATGGAGGACGTCGACCAGCTTAGGGCGTTGCTGGACGCTTCCGTGACGCCGTCCGTAGCCGCGGCCGAGCTCGACCTCCCGATATATGCGATCGGGCAGCTAGTGGCGGACGGGAAGCTCATCGTTCATGATGAGGTCGGCCTGACCGTCCTGCGGGGCGGACCGCAGATCGATGCCGCCTCGCTGCGGACCCTCGTCGCTGATCTGCGAACTCGATCGGCGTCTACGTCGATCGCCAGCAGCGCGGTTCCATTGCGGCGCGCTGCTTCGCTGCATCCGGGCGAGAAGCCTTGGGCTGCGATCGTCGATGGCATGCTGGATGGATCCATTCCCTTCTGGATGTCGGAGGAGGATCGAGTCCGGGGCGCGCTTGTTGAACGCATGACCATTCTCGGACGTCGCTTGGAACGGAGCCTGCCGGACCCACTGCGCGTCGATTCACTCTCGATCGTCGACACCATGGAGATCTTGGGCGCGCACTTCGAAGAGACGATTGCCGCGCTTGCCGAGGCCGGCATCGTCGTGGAGAAGCGTGGAAAGGGTAACGGTGTAAGTCGTGCAGCGGTTCGCGACCTATGTCGACGCGTTGTGTTCACCGGGGAACTCGCCGCCCGGACGGGAGAAGTTCCTGCTCACACCTACTGGAACTTGCGGCGCGCCAATCTTCCTCGTGTCGGAAAGGCTTGGTCTCGCCCCGCATTGGTAGCGATCGGTCTCGCGACCGCAATCGGCTAAGTTGCCTGCTTCGCGCCTTCTCGATATTTCGCATCAGTGTGGCGCCGCGGATCAGTGACAAAGTTAAGTTGCCGGCGCGCGACATCATCGTGCTGCGGCGAAGGCTGGAGCCTTGGCCTTGGCGATCGAAGCCTGACGCCCGCCGGCGCTCCGGCCTTGGCCGGAGCACCGGAGAGATTACTCCGATGTTGCCCCGGCCGCCATCGGCTTGCGATAGTCGAGCGCCGGCTTGCGGTTGCCGAGCATCGCTTCGTACTTGAAGTCCGGCCCACGCGCTTTGAGCAGTTCCGCCTTCGCCGCCGCCAGCGTATCGGGCGAGCGGAAGAGTTCGGCCGCGGTCAGCGCCAGCGTCTTGGCCGCGACCACGCCGCCCTTCGCGCCGATCGACATGCCCGATGCAGCGACTGCCTGCCAGCTGTGCGCGGGGGTGCCGGGTACCCAGGTCGCGGTGGAAAGCCCGATCGTCGGCGATACCCAGCTGATGTCCGAAACGTCGGTCGACCCGCCGCCATCGCCGCCGCGGCCGAGTGGCAGGACCCGCGCCGCGGTGTCGAGCGGCCGCTTCACCTCCAGCGACTTCTGAAGTTCGGTGGCCCAGGCGGTTTCCTGCGCGGTATAGGCGACGCCGCCGACCGCGTTCAGGTTGCGGTCCATGACCTTCGCCAGCGTTTCGTTCGCCAGCATCGAATAGACGCCGCCGGTGATCTCGTTGGTGACGCTGGTTTCGGTCGCCAGCGCCGCCCCTTCGGAGGCCTTGACCACACGGCCCCACACCGACTTCACCAGCGCCGGATCGACGTCGCGGACGTAATAATAGCTCTCGGCGAAGTCGGGGACGACGTTGGGCGCTTCGCCGCCGTTGGTGATGACATAGTGGATGCGAATCGACGAGGGCACGTGCTCGCGCATCATGTTGACCGCGACGTTCATCACTTCGATGCCGTCGAGCGCGGAGCGACCGCGCTCGGGCGAGGCGGAGGCGTGGGCGGACAGGCCCTTGAAGCGGAACTTGCCCGAGATGTTGGCGCGGCTCGGGCCGACCGACACGATGTTCGCGCTGCCCGGATGCCAGTGGAGCGTGGCCGACACGTCGTCGAACAGGCCGGCGCGGACCATATACACCTTGCCCGATCCGCCTTCCTCGGCCGGGGTGCCGTAGACGCGCAGTTCCCCGGGCACCTTGTTGGCGATCATCCAGTCCTTGATCGCCATCGCCGCGGTGATGCTCGCCGCGCCGAACAGATTGTGCCCGCAGGCATGACCGGCGGCCTTGCCGGCGATCTGGTTGCGGGTCGGGTCGGTCGTCTGCGCGGTGCCGGGCAGAGCGTCATATTCGGCGAGGATGGCGATGACCGGGCCGGCGCCGTTCTTGAAGCTGGCGACGAAGGCGGTCGGAATGTCGGCAACGCCGGCCTTCACCGTGAAGCCGCTCTTCCTGAGTTCGGACTGGAGCAGGGCCGAGCTCTTCGTTTCCTGATAGCCGACTTCGGAAAAATCCCAGATCGTCTTGGCCGTGCTGGCGAGCGTCGCGGCGCGGCCATCGACCCCGGCGACGATCGCGCTGCGCTGCGCATCGGGCAGCGGGGCGGTCTGGGCGTGCACCGCGGCGGGCAGGATCAGGGCGGTGGCGAGCAGCAGGGTCTTCATCGGTGATCCTCGGCGGGCAAAAGTTGCGATAACGCGGTGCATTCGTCCTCAGTTGTCACTTTTGGTGTTGATTGAAGACGTTGAAGCAGTGAATTTCCAACATTGGAAGGGGCCTTTCATCCTCCCCTGGAAGGGGAGGTGGCAGGCCGCAGGCCTGACGGAGGGGTGTCCAGCTTTCCGGAGAGGGTTACACCCCTCCGTCGCGCTGGCGCGCGCCACCTCCCCTTTCAGGGGAGGATTGAGGTCACCTTACCCCCACCGCCGCGGCATCCGGGCGACGCGTATCCGCCGCGCCAAGGAAGCGGTCACCCTCCACCATGATCGACTGGGTGCTGCCCATCGTATTGGACGGTCGCACGGTGTGCCCCTTCGCCTCCAGCAACGGCACGATATCCGGCGAGAAGCCTTCCTCCAGCTCCAACGGCGCGTCGCCGCCGCCCTGGTTGATGCGCGGGCGTTCGGCGGCTTCGGCAACGTTCAAACCGTGATCGAGTACGTTCGACAGCATCTGCACCATCGTCGCGATGATATAGCCGCCGCCGGGCGTGCCGGTGACCAACCAGGGCTTGGCGTCCTTGAACACGATGATCGGCGTGATCGTCGACCCCACGCGCTTGCCCGGCACAGGCTTGGTTGCCGGGTTGGCCGAGCGGCCCCAGGCAAGGTTGCCGAGCGAATTGTTCAGCAGCACGCCCGTGCCCGGCGCGACCACATGCGCGCCATAGCTGGCCGATAGCGTGTAGGTGTTGCTGACCGCATTCCCCGCTGCGTCGGCGACCGAGAAGTGCGTCGTATCCTTGCTTTCGAACGGATAGGGATTGCCGTCCGCGACATCCTTTGCACCAAGCGACGTGTCGGGGCGGATCAGCTTCGCGCGTTCCTCGGCATAGCCCTTGCTCGCCAGGCCCTTGGTCGGCGAGCGCCAGTCGGGTCCGCCGCCGACCAGGCGACGATCGGCCGACACCAGCTTCATCGTTTCCGATAGCAGGTGGAGGTTGGCGACCGAGCCCCAGCGCTGTTCCTTGACCGCGAAGCGTTCGAGGATGTTCATCGCCTCGGCCACCGACACGCCCGAGGCGGTGGGGGGCATGTAGGCGATCTGTGACCCGCGGTAGCTCGACCAGATCGGCGCGGAGACGACCACCTTGTAATCGGCCAGATCCTGCGCATCGATCACGCCGCCGCCGGCCTTGATTCCCGCCGCCAGTTTCTCGGCGAAGGGACCGGTGTAGAAGGCGTCGCGACCGCCCGCGGCGATCAGCTTCAACGTCGCGGCGAGATCGGGCTGCTTCCACGTCTCTCCGGCGGTATAGGCCGTGCCGTCGGGCTTGAAGAACATGGCGAGGGCGGCAGGATCGTCCGACATCGCCTTCTTCTGCGCGGCGTTGGCGCTCGCCTCGTCATCGGACAAGGCGACACCATTTTCCGCCATCGCGATCGCGGGTGCGATCAGCGTGCCCCAGGGCAGCGCGCCGTACAGCTTGTGGGCGGCCCACAGCCCGGCGACCGTGCCGGGAATGGCGACGCCCTTCATCGAATAATTCTTGTCCGGATCGACCCGGCCGTTGGCACCCAGCAGCAGGTCGGGCGTCGTGTTGCGGCTGGCCTGACCGTAATAGTCGATCGCGATGGTCGAGGCGGGCTTGCCGTTCCTGGGGGCCATGTGGATCAGCATATAGCCGCCACCGCCGATATTGCCCGCGCGCGGCAGCGTGACGGCAAGCGCGAAGCCCATCGCCACCGCAGCGTCGACCGCGTTGCCGCCCTTGCGCAGAATGTCCGCGCCGACCCGCGACGCGATGGCGTTCTGGCTGACCACCATGCCGCCGCGACCGACGACCGGTTTGTGGATCTGGTCGTAGGCGACGATGTCCCCGCCGGTGCCCTGGCGCGGGGCGGGGGCGGGGCCTTCTTCCTGCGCGGAGAGGGGTTGGGCGACGAGCATGGCTGCCAACGCCACCAATGCCGTTCGCCCTGAGCCTTTCGAAAGGCTGCCCTTCTTCGTGCCGCGGGCGGGTGTGGCTCGGAAGAAAGACAGGGCTTCGACACGCTCAGCCCGAACGGATTTGGTGGCGTGGTACATGCTCAGAACCTCGACTGCAGGTTGACGTACCAGTAGCGCGCATAGGGCTGGTACAGCGCGCCCAGGAAGCCGTCGGTGCTGAGCGGCGGCTGTTTGTCGGTCAGGTTGCGCACGCCCATGCGGAAGCGGTGGCGGCCTTCGCCGTCGCGGCGGCTGCCGAAGCTGACCTGGCCGTAGAGGTTGAGCGTAGTCCGCCCGTCGACCTGCCACGGCACCCCGTTGATCGTCGCGCCGGTATCGTCGACGTCGCTGACGTAGCTGGTGAAGGTGCCGATCTGGAACGGCCCCTTCGACCAGGTCAGCGATCCCGTGACGCGCCATTCGGGCTTGCCGTTGACGCGGACCTGGTCGCCGCCGTCCGAAATGACGGTGTCCTTGTTGATCGTGCCGGCCGCGCGCGCGTCGATCAGCGTCTGGACGTCGGGCGAGGGGGTGAGGAAGTAGGTCTTCAGATATGCGGCATTCACATTAGCCGTAATCCGGCCGATGCCGAAGTCGCGGACGCGCCAGTTGAAGCCGAAGTCCCAGCCCGACACCGTCTGCGGCTGCAGATTGCGATACTGGTCGCGGACGAACAGCACGCGGCCGGCCGGCGCCAGGCCCGAACCCTGGAACAGCGCGACGTCGTCCGCGGTCGGATCGGCACGGATGACGTTCGGGTCGGTCTGGCCGCCGACGCGCAGCAGATAGTCGTTGATGAGCGCATTGCCCTCACCAAAGATGCCGACGATGTCGCGCTGCTTGATGCGCCAGTAATCGGCGGTCAGCGTGATGCGGCCGATCGCGCGATCGAGGAAGTGCGGCTGGAGCACGACGCCCGCCGTCACGTTGGTCGACTGTTCGGGTTTCAGGTCCGGGTTGCCGGCGCGCTGCGCGGTGGTGGCGAAGCTCTGGCCGCAGGCGCTCCAGGTGGCGATGACGCCGCGACGCAGCTGCGCCTCGCACCGGATCGGGTCGAGCCGCGTGTTCGAACGGGTGACCAGGCGCGCATTGACCTGTTCGAGGTTGGGCGCGCGGAAGCTTTCCGCGTACGACCCACGCAGGCGGAGGCCGTTGACGATGTCCCAGGCGCCGGCGATCTTAGGCTTCGCGACCGATCCGGCGTCCGAATAATGTTCGGCGCGGCCGGCGACCTGGAATTCCAGGCGCTCGACGAACGGGATGTTCATCGACGGCGACACGACCGGCACGGCCAGTTCGACATAGGCGCCGTACACGTTGCGACGGCCGCTGGTGTCGGGCGAGTTGCTGGTGCCGACCAGGTCGGACACGTTGACGAAGCCGGTCACGCTGTCGGTGAACTGGATCGTCCCGTCGACACGCGGATCACGGTCGTCGAGCTGCGTCTCGCGGCGCGCTTCCGCCCCGAACGCGATGCCCAGGTTGCCGCCGGGCAGGCGGATCAGATCGGCCTTCGACCCCTTGATGTCGGCCAGCGCCAGCGTCGCCTTGCTGCGGCGGGCGGTGGTGATGCGGATCGCATCGATTGCCGCGCGGTTCGACGGCGTCGCGTCGCGCAGGCTGGGATTGTTCACGTCGGCGCCGTTGAACGGGTTATAGGCGTCGGGCGTGTTGAGCGCGAGCTGCTGCTGCAACAGCGTCGCACTGATGCCGGTCGAACGGTCGGTGACCTGCGCCTCGGAATAGAGTGCCGCCGATTCCCAGTCGATGCCGAGCGCCTTGAACCGGACACCCAGCAGCCCGCGCCACTGGTCATTGTCGACGGTCACATAGTTCGGGCCGAAGTCCGAGAAATTGTAGCTGGTCAGCGTCACCGCCAGGCCGGCGGCGGGCGTGTTGAGCCCCGGAATGCGGTTCGCGCTGCCGGTCGGGCCGAACGGGTTGTAGTAGTTGCTGGCCGGGATCACGATCGGACCTGCGGCAAGCGTGCCGGGCGAGCTCTGGATGCTCTCGGTCGACGCCTTGTAATAGCCTGCCTCGCCGAACAGCTCGACGCCATCGGTCAGGTCGTAGTGGCCGTTCGCGAAGAAATTATAGCGTTCGACCTTCGGCAGGATCGTGCGGTTGTACGCCTGGGTCGCGTCGAAGCGGGTGTTGCGGTCGGCAGCGGCGGTGTTGTTGCCGTCGTCGATGCAGATCGCGGCGTTCGACGGGATGGCGGCAGAGCAGCCGCCGTTCGCGGTCGGTTGGATGTGGAACACGCCCGCGGTGCTGGTGACCAGCGCGCCGCTGGTTCCGGTGCCGACACGGACGGGCACGCCGCCGCGGGTGGTGAAGACGCCCCACGGGGTGATGGTCGAGCGGCCGTCGATCGCGGTCGAGCCTTCCAGCCCGGTGCCGACGAACAGCGGCTGCTTGTTGTCCGACGCGGTATAGTCCTGGTCCGCCGCGCGCAGCATCGTGCGGCTCTCGCGGCTGGCGTAGAGCGTGATGTTGCCGCGCCCGCCCAGGTTCGTGCCGGCGAGCACGTTCAGGCTCGTCTCCAGCAGGTTGGTGTCCTCGGCAAAGCCGATCTGCCCTTCGAACTGGACGCCCGAGTAATCGGACTGGAGCACGGTGTTCACCACGCCCGCGACCGCGTCCGACCCGTAGATGGCGGCGGCGCCGTCGCGCAGCACTTCCAGCCGCTCGATGCCGAAGCTCGGGATGGTGTTGCTGTTGACGGTCAGGACGGGAACCAGGTTCTCGTTCGCGCGGCTGGTTGGGTGGTTGACGACGCGGCGGCCGTTGATGAGGACCAGCGTGTTGCCGACGCCCAGGTTGCGCAGGTTGACCGAGCCGACGTCGCCGCGCGCGGCGTTCGAGCTGTTGGGCAGATAGCTGGCGTTGAACGTCACGTCGCCCAGTTGCGGGATCGCGCGGAGCAGGTCGTCGCCCGACGTCGCGCCGATCGCGGCGAGGTCGTCCTGGCTGACGACGGTGACCGGCAGCGCGGCGGTGACCGACGTGCCGCGGATCTGCGAGCCGACGACGACGATGTCGCCGCCCGGCGCCTGGCCCGACGCCAGCGCGTCCTCAACCTGTTCGGTGGTCGGCGTCGGCGTGGGCGGGGCCGGCGTTTCCTGCGCGGTCTGCGCCGCGACCGGCGCCGCCGCGATCAGTGCGCCGCATGCCGCGGACAGCAGCAACATATGCTTCATGATCAACCCCCCTGTGATCTCGTAATGGCCACCGCCCCCGCGGTGTCGTCGATTGCCGACGGTATAATCGCCTTCCTCGCGCCCGGAAGGCGATAGGTCCATAGTGGTTGTTACGCTTTCAAGACATTTCGAATGGCTGCGTGGCACCGTGGCAACAGTTTGTTGCGCGAAGTTGCAATGAAGTGTTTGAAATGCGTCGTGCGGCCCTCAGGCCCGTTGCGCGTCGCTCACCGCATCAGCCGCGCGCAGCGCCGCGAGCAGCTTCGTCAGATGCGCCGCGTTGCGAACTTCGACGTCGATCGCATTGGTGTGGAACGTCGTGTCGCGGTCGTCCATGCGCAGGCCCAGGATGTTGGCCTTGTGCGCGCCGATGACGGTCGCAACCGCGCCCAGGGCGCCGGGTTCGTTCTTCAGCGTGACGCTGATCCGCGCGATGCCGCCCTCCGCGGTGTCGCCCCACGCCAGATCGACCCAATCGCCGTCGTCGCCGATCTGCGGACAGGCGATCTCGTGGACGACGATGCCTTCGCCCTCGCGCCGGATACCGACGATACGGTCGCCCGGCACCGGCCGGCAGCATTCCGCGAGGTCGAAGGCGACGCCCGGCGTCAGGCCGGTGATGGTGATCGCGTGGCGCTGCGGCGGCGCCTTGTGCGCGTCCTCGCCGCCTGCCGAACCGGGCATCAGCGCCTCCATGACCTCGGCATCGGAGAGCTTGCGCAGCGCAATCGCCTCGAGCAGCGCGTCCATGTCGGTCAGTTTCAGCCGACGGATCGCCGCCTTGACGGCATCCGCCCCGACCGCGACGGGCAGGCGCTGGAGGATGTCGTCGTACAGCTTGCGGCCCAGCGCCAGCCGCTCGTCGCGCTCCTTGTGGCGCAGATGCCGACGGATCGCCGCACGCGCCTTACCGGTGATGGCGAAGGTCAGCCAGTTCGACTGCGGCATCTGGCCCTTCGATCGCAGGATCTGCACGCTGTCGCCGTTGGTGATTTCGGTGCGCAGCGGCACCACGCGGCCATTGATCTTGGCACCCACCGCCTGGTCGCCGAGATCGGTGTGGACGGCGTACGCGAAGTCGATCGGCGTCGCGCCCTTGGGCAGCTGGATCAGCTCGCCCTTCGGACTGAAGGCGAAGATGCGGTCGGCGTACATCGCCATCCGCGTGTGTTCGAGCAGTTCCTCCGGGCTTTCGGCGGCCTCGAGGATTTCGACCAGGTCGCGGACCCAGCTGACCTGCGTGTCCGGGCGCACCGCATCGGCCTTGTACGCCCAGTGCGCAGCGATGCCATATTCGGCCTGCGCGTGCATCGCATGGGTGCGGATCTGGATTTCGATGCGCGTATTTTCGCCGATGAACACCGATGTGTGGAGCGAGCGATAACCGTTGCGCTTGGGCGTCGAGATATAGTCCTTGAACCGCCCCGGCACCATCGGCCATTTGCGATGGATGACGCCCAGCGCGCGATAGCATTCCTCCTCGGTCGCGACGATCGCGCGGAAGGCCATGATGTCGCTGAGCTGTTCCAGGCTGACGTGGCGCTCCGACATCTTCTTCCAGATGGAATAGGGATGTTTCTGGCGCCCGCCGACCTCGGCCTCGATGCCGGCACGGGTCAGCAGCGAGTGAACGGTCTCGCCGATCTTCTCGATCCGGTGACCTTCGTCTTCCAGTGCGGTCAGGCGTTTGGTGATCGATTCATACGCCTCGGGTTCGAGCTGACGAAAGGCGAGCGTCTGCATCTCCTTCATGAACTCGTACATGCCGATCCGCTCCGCGAGCGGGGCGTAGATGTCCATCGTCTCCTTGGCGATGCGGCGGCGCTTCTCGGGCTTCGCGATGAAGTGCAGCGTGCGCATGTTGTGGAGGCGGTCGGCCAGCTTCACCAGCAGAACGCGGATGTCGTCGGACATCGCCAGCAGGAATTTGCGCAGGTTTTCGGCGGCGCGCTGGCTTTCGGTCTGCGCCTCGATCTTGCTGAGTTTCGTGACGCCGTCGACCAGCCGCGCGACATTGGCGCCGAACAGCCGCTCGATCTCTTCGGGCGTGGCGACCGTGTCCTCGACCGTGTCGTGGAGGATCGCGGTCGCGATCGTCTCGTCGTCGAGCCGAAGGTCCGTCAGGATACCCGCGACCTCGATCGGGTGGCTGAAATACGGGTCCCCGCTGGCGCGCTTCTGTGTCCCGTGCGCGTTGACGGAAAACACATAGGCGCGGTTCAGCATGGCCTCATCGGCCTGGGGGTCGTAGCTCAGGACCCGATCGACGAGTTCATATTGGCGCAGCACGACGCCAAGATGGGATAGCGTACTGCTGCATTGCAATGCTTTTGTGCCGCTGACCCGGATTAGCGGGCGCGGGCGTTGCACTTGGCGAGCGCATCCTCACCGAACGGCGTGCCGCCGGCCGAGAAGCTGCTGAGCGCGCCGACGCGCTGGACCACCAATTCGCACAGGACGGCGTCGCGTTCGCCGGCGCGCGGGGCGGTGCAGGTGCCGCCGGCGCATTTCCACATGGTCGAACGGGTGACGACGCTCGCCTTACCGAATTCGGCCTTCGGCGTGGCGCTGTAATAGCCGGCCTGGGCGATAGCGGGGGCGGCGCTGGTTACGGCGACGAGGGCGGCGGCGAGTGCGGCAACAGTCTTCATGGAAAATTCCCTGCTGAGCATGAGTTTCGATTCGCTACCTAAACGACCTTCGTGTAAGTTGCAATCGGAAACCTATGCTGCCGTGCAGCGGAAATTTGGTTCGAATTCGCCTAATTTTAGGCGTAGGGTGCGGAAATGGTGTCGAAAGTCCGAGAGCCACTGAGGGAATTGGCTGCGACGTGCAGCCTGCCCGCGGCGCTGGAAGCGATGGGGGAGCGCTGGGCGTTCCTGATCCTGCGCGCCGCGTTCAACGGCTATCATCATTTCGAGGAATTTCAGTCCGAGCTGGGGATTGCGCGCAACATCCTGGCCAATCGGCTGGCGCGGTTCGTCGACCACGGCATCCTCGAACGGCGGGCGATGGCCGACGATCGCCGCAAGATCGAATATCGCCTGACCGACAAGGGACACGCGCTGCTGCCGACGATGGTCGCGCTGCGCCAATGGGGCGAACGCTGGGAAACGGGCAAGCCGGCCGATCCGGTTCTGGTCGATGCGCGAGACGGTCAGCCGATCCGTCCGGTACGGGTGCTGAGCCAGGACGGGCGCGAGCTGGAGAAGGAGGACCTGAAATGGGTGCTTCGCGCCGATCTGGAAAGCGACATCGGCTGAACCCGGCCATTCGTTGGCGGGGCGGGGCAGGGCGCTCCTGTTCCCGTTCGCCCGGAGCCTGTTGGGCACCCACCAAAGTCTTACATTGATGGGACCCTGGCCGCAGGGCCGTTCGGCGATACGACCGTATGCCCTCTCGGCACGAAGAACGGTGCTTCGACACGCTCAGCCCGAACGGTGTGTTGGTGGTATTGCGCGCCCTACACCATCAACCGCACACCCACGATCGCCAGGACCACCGCCAGCACCGGCGCCAACGCGCGGTCGGATACGCGCGTCGCGATCAGGCTGCCGATGATGATGCCCGGCACCGACCCGATCAGCAGCGACGCCAGCAACATCACGTCGACCGATCCCAGCATCCAATGTCCGACCCCTGCGAGCAACGTCAGCGGTACGGCATGGGCGATGTCGGACCCGACCAGCCGATTGACCGGCAGGCCGGGATAGAGGAGCAGCAGCGCCGTCATTCCCAGCGCGCCGGCGCCGACCGACGTCAGCGACACCAGAACGCCCAGGATGGCGCCGACCACGATCGTCGCCCCGGCCACGCGATGCTCGCCCATCGGCGGGAAGCGGGCGATCCAGCGTGTGATCCGTCCGCGCAGGAGGGTGCCAACCGCCGACAGCAGCAACGTCACGCCCAGCAGGATGCTGACGACGTGACCGGTATCCGCCTGGCGGACGCCGGCGCGTTGCAGCAGGATCAGCGTGACGATCGTTGCCGGCAGGCTGCCGGTCGCCAGTCGTCGGACGACGCGCCAGTCGACCGTTCCGCGCCAGCCGTGCACCGCGGTGCCCACCGTCTTGGTCGCCGCGGCATAAAGCAGGTCGGTACCGACTGCGGTGACGGGATGAAAGCCGAAGGCCAGCACGAGCAGCGGCGTCATCAGCGATCCGCCGCCGACCCCGGTCAGGCCGACGATCATGCCCACAGCGACGCCGGCAAGCGAATACAGCGGGTCGATCGCGGTCATGAGCGGCAGGTATCGGACATGACGCAGGTGTGGCGAAGCGTCGGAGGAGGCGCCAGACAGTTTTTGTTTGCCGGGCGGCGAAGGCGGCGGGTTCGGCCGTTCACTGTCTACGAACTGCCCGAGCCCTGTCCGCCAAACCGCTCGTGCTCCGGCGCCAGCCAAAGCCTTGGCCGACGCAGACCCTTGGCGGCCATGGCTCCGGCTCGCGCCCGAGCCCATCGTTTCCTTCGGGCGAGGGTAACCTTGGGGGAAAAAAGGGCGCCGACCGCGCGATACCGCGGCCAGCGCCCCCGTCATGTCCGCCGCGCAAATGCGGCGGTGGGATCAATATTCGACCCGGACCGCCTTCAGCTTGTACGCACCCAGCTTGTCCTGCACACTGTCCTTGCCCGCCAGATGGCCGGCGCCGACCGCGACGAACACGGTGCCCGGCTGCTTCATGCGCTCGGAGATCCACGTCGCCCATCGAGCGTTGCGGTCATACAGGATGGTCTTCGCGACCTCGGGCGAATCCTTCATGCTTTCGTTCAGCGTTTCCGCCAGCTTGTCCGGGGCGCCGGCGGCCCAGTCGCTGACCATCGTTTCCATCGTCTGGCCGATCTTGGGCATCTCGTCGACGGTGCTGCTCAGGAAATCGCTCTGCGCCTTGGGCGACAGTGAATCGAAGAAGCCGATCTGCTGTTCCGCCGTCTCCAGCCCGCTGACGGTCTTGCCGGCGGACTTGGCAGCGGCGGTCAGCGTCTTTTCCGCGCCGCTGTTGGGATCGTAACCCGCCTTCATCAGCGGGATCAGGCTGAGGTTCACCGCGGCGAACCACGGCTTGTAATTGTCGAACGCGGTCGCCGGCAGGCCGAGGTCGGTCATCGCCTTCACATATTTGCCGCGCGTCGGTTCGGGCAGGCTGGCGGTCAGCGTCGTACCGGCGGGCTGCGTCGCCTTCGACATCACGATCTGCTGCATCGTCGCCGCATTGGGCTCGACCATTTCGAGCACCAGTTCCTTCGACCCGTCGAACGCAGTCTTCACCGCTTCGTCGAACCAGCTGAGGCCGGGCTTCAGCACGTGGACCGTGCCGAACAGATAGATCGTCGTGTCCTCGTCCTTCATCACCCACAGCGCAGGATCGGCGTCCTTGGCGGCGGGGGCGGGGGCCTGCTGCGCGCAGGCGGGCAGCGCCAGGAACAGGGCTACGGCGGAGAGCGAAGTTTTCATCAAGCGGTTCATGAACAGCGTCCTTCGTGTTGAAAAGGGAAAGTCGGGAAATTCAGCGATATTTGCGCCACAGCCACACGCCGCCGGTTGCGACCAGCACCAGGGCGTAAAGGGCGACCGGATCGACCGGGCGGACCAGATCGGCGCGGGCGAGCACCCACCAGACCGGGCCGCCGATGCTCAGCGCGTAGAAGCCGGCGACCGCGCCGTCGCGGTAGGCCTCGCGCTCATGTTCGTCGACGACGCGTTCCCAGCGCCAGGAGATGATCGGCATCACCACGCCCCACAGCAGCGCGAGAACGATCGCCAGCCACACCGGCAGCGGCCCGTTGAGCATCGCGTCGCTCAGATTATCACCCTTGCGATGCCCGCCGAGCGCCGTCAGCGCCAGCACCAGGCCGACCGCTCCGCCCAGCACGCCCGAAATCGCGAGCAACCGGTGGTTGGCGCGTTCCGATGCGCTCTTTTGTACCGTTCGCCGCTCAGTCATTGCCGTCACCATCGTCGAACACCTCCTCGATCTTCATGTCGAACAGGCGACCGATCTTGAACGCGAGCGGCAGGGACGGGTCATACTTCCCCGTCTCGATCGCGTTGACCGCCTGGCGTGACACGTCGAGCCGCACGGCCAGGTCGGCCTGGCTCCAGTCGCGTTCGGCGCGCAGCACCTTGAGGCGATTCTTCATCTCTACCTCCTGTTGCATGGCCCGTGATCTCCGTCACTCATTTTGTGTCACCGTCCCCTGACCCAATGTCAGGTTTCCATGACTAAATGACAGCGAGTCGCGACTGTGTCAACAAGACCTGACAAAATGTTTTGTGTTCTTGTCAGTTTGGAGTTCCGTGGCGTTTGCCTTGCTTGACCCTCCGGCGCCCGTGCGGCAGTGCGGCAAACGTGACTGACACCCAACCGCTCTCCTTCCAGCGCATGATCCTGACGCTGCACGACTATTGGTCGGCGCGGGGCTGCGTGATCCTGCAACCCTATGACATGCGCATGGGCGCGGGGACGTTTCACCCCGCGACGACGCTGAAGTCGCTGGGGCCCGATCCGTGGAAGGCGGCCTATGTCCAGCCGTGCCGCCGCCCGACCGATGGCCGCTACGGCGAGAACCCCAACCGGCTGCAGCATTATTACCAGTATCAGGTGATCCTGAAGCCGAGTCCGCCTGATCTGCAGGAGCTGTATCTGGGCAGCTTGGCGGCGATCGGCGTCGACATGGCGACCCATGACATCCGCTTCGTCGAGGATGATTGGGAATCACCGACGCTTGGGGCCTGGGGTCTGGGCTGGGAAGTCTGGTGCGACGGGATGGAAGTCACGCAGTTCACCTATTTCCAGCAGATGGGCGGCTTCGACTGTCTGCCGGTCGCGGGCGAGCTGACCTACGGGCTCGAGCGCCTGGCGATGTACATCCAGGACAAGGACAACGTCTACGACCTGGCGTTCAACGACGACGGCGTGACGTACGGCGACGTGTTCCTGGAAAACGAGCGCCAGATGTCGACCTGGAACTTCGAGGTCGCCGAGACCGACGCGCTGTTCGACCTGTTCCGCAAGGCGGCGGCCGAGTGCGAGAACGCGCTTGCGCGCGGCCTGCCGATCCCGGCGTACGAACAGGCGATCGAGGCGAGCCACATCTTCAACCTGCTGAACGCGCGCGGCGTGATCTCGGTCGCTGAGCGGCAGGCCTACATCGGCCGCGTGCGCGACTTGGCGAAGGGCAGCTGCGCGGCGTGGATGGACAAGAACGGGTGGACGGCGTGATGATCCGATTTGGCAATCCTCCCCTGCAAGGGGAGGTGGCGCGCGCCAGCGCGACGGAGGGGTGTAACCCTCTCCGGATAGCGCGACACCCCTCCGTCAGCCCTGCGGGCTGCCACCTCTCCTTGCAGGGGAGGATGAGCTGATGACCGATTTCCTTCTCGAACTCCGCTCGGAGGAAATCCCGGCGCGCATGCAGGGGCGTGCGCGCGAGGATCTGGCGAAGCTGTTCGAAGCTGAACTCGCGAAGGCGGATCAGTTTACCGGCCCGATAACGACCTATTCGACGCCGCGCCGGCTAGCGTTGATCGCGACAAACCTGCCTGACGCAACCGAAGCTCTGGACCTTGAAATCAAGGGGCCGCGAACTTCGGCACCTCCCGCGGCGCTCGATGGTTTTCTAAGAAAGAACGGCCTCACTCGCGATGACCTGATTGAAAGCGATGGGGTGTGGTTCGCAACGATTAAGCGTCCGGGGCGGCCGATGCAGGAAGTCTTGGCCGAAGCGATCCCGGCGATCGTCCGCGCCTTCCCTTGGCCCAAGTCGATGCGCTGGGGTGCGGCGTCGGCCTCGACCGAGTCCCTGCGCTGGGTCCGCCCGCTGCAAGGCATCGTCGCGCTGTTCGGCAGCGACGTGATCGACTGCGAGGTCGCCGGCATCCGCAGCGGCGCCGCGACCGTCGGCCACCGTTTCCACCATCCGGGCGCGATCACGATCGGCTCGGCGGCGGATTACCTCGAGAAGCTGCGTGCGTGCCACGTCATCGTCGACCAGGCCGAACGCGCCGGCATCATCGCGATGGGCGCGACGATGCTGACCGCCAACGCCGGGCTCACGCTGATCCGCGACGAAGGGCTGCTGGAGGAGAACGCCGGCCTCACCGAATGGCCGGTGCCGCTGCTCGGCCGGTTCGACCCCGAATTCCTGAGCGTGCCGCCCGAAGTCATCCAGCTGACCGCGCGCGTGAACCAGAAGTATTTCGTGTGTAACGACGCCGACGGCAAGCTCGCCAACGCCTTCGTCTGCGTCGCCAACATCGATGCGACCGACGGCGGCGAGAAAATCGTCGAGGGCAACCGCAAGGTCCTCGCCGCCCGCCTGAGCGACGCGCGCTTCTTCTACGAAACGGACCTCGAGACGAAGCTCGAAGAGCTGACGCCGAAGCTGGAAAAGATCGTCTTCCACGAGAAGCTGGGCACGGTCGCCGACAAGGTCGACCGCGTCGCTAAGCTGGCGCGGTGGCTGGTCGAAGAGGGGATCGTAAAGCCCTCTCCCCTTCAGGGGAGAGGGTTGGGAGAGGGGGACACTGTCTCACCGAGCCCGTCGCCCGCCGCACCGCCCCGCTCCCCGACCAGTTCCGGGTCAACATCGCCCCACGATGTTGAGGTTGTGCCGGGGGCACAACCGACCCGGAACTCCCCTGAAGGGGAGAGGGAGCAGTTGGCCGACCTCGCCGAACGCGCCGCCCGCCTCGCCAAGGCCGACCTCGTCACCGGCATTGTCGGCGAATTCCCCGAACTCCAGGGCCTGATGGGCGGCTATTACGCCGCCGCCCAGGGCGAAGACTCCCGCGTCGCCGCCGCGATCCGCGATCATTACAAGCCGGTCGGGCAGGGCGACGCCGTGCCGACCGATCCGGTGACGGTGGCTGTCGCGCTGGCGGACAAGCTGGACAGCCTGTGCGCATTTTTTGCAATCGGCGAGTTTCCGACTGGATCGAAGGACCCATTTGCTCTTCGGCGCGCGGCGCTTGGCGTAATTAGGTTGTTGATTTTCAATCGATATCGGGCTTCGTTCTCCAAGATTGTCGACACCTGGACGCTCGATTATCTGGCACGACGTGTAATAAATTTTGTCGGTGAAGATATAGCATTTCGAGAAATTCTTCGTGCTCGGGTTGACTCAGCTGCGCGTGATGAGTTGGCAAAGAAGTATGACGAATCTTCTGTCGACAGGCTTTTGACGGTCGCCGAGAATGAGCTTCAGGTGACTAGTAAGCTTGGTAGATACGTCGGCGAATTCTTCGCCGACCGCCTGAAGGTCCAGCAGCGCGAAGCTGGCGTCCGCCACGACCTGATCGACGCGGTGTTCGCATTGGGCGGCGAGGACGACCTCGTCCGCCTGCTCGCCCGCGTGCACGCGCTGCAAGCCTTCGTCACGTCCGAGAACGGCAGGAATCTGCTCGCCGGCTATAAGCGCGCCGCGAACATCCTGAAGAAGGAAACGTTCGAACAGGGCGAGAACAAGTCGCTTTCCTACACGCCCGAACCGGCCGAAGAGGCTCTGCGTACCGCGCTCGATTCGGCCGAGCCGCGGGCGAAGGCGGCCGTGGCGGCGGAGGATTTCGAAGGGGCGATGGCGGCACTGGCGAGCTTGCGCGCACCGATCGACGCGTTCTTCGAGAGCGTCACGGTGAACGATGCCGATCCGGACAAGCGCGCCGCCCGCCTGGGGCTGCTCGCCCGCATGCGCGATGCGGTGCATGCGGTGGCGGACTTCTCGAAAATCGAAGGTTGAGACAGCCGCGCGCACGTCTCAACTTTCTCAACTTTCGCCGCAAGAGCGAACACGGACACGGGGAACAGCAACGATGACGCAGTATGTGTACCGTTTCGGCGGCGGGGTGTCCGACGGCGGGAACGGCGATAAGAATCTGCTCGGCGGCAAGGGCGCGAACCTGGCCGAGATGGCGTCGATCGGCCTGCCGGTCCCCCCGGGCTTCACCATTGGTACGCCGATGTGCCAGGTCTATTATGACGAGGGCGGGACGTTCCCGGACTCGCTCAAGGCCGAGGTCGCCAACGGCATCGCGCACATCGAGAGCATCACCGGCAAGCGCTTCGGCGACGCGGCCGACCCGCTTCTCGTATCGGTCCGTTCGGGCGCCCGCGCCTCGATGCCCGGCATGATGGACACGGTCCTCAACCTCGGCCTCAACGACGCTACGGTGGAGGGCCTGGCCGCGGTCAGCGACGACGCGCGCTTCGCCTGGGACAGCTATCGCCGCTTCATCCAGATGTATTCGGACGTCGTCCTGGAGCTCGACCACAGCCGCTTCGAGGAAGCGCTGGAGATCGCCAAGGAAGACAACGGCTATTACCTCGACACCGACATGACCGCCGACGACTGGCGCAAGCTGGTCGCCGAATACAAGGCGCTGGTCGAGGAACTGTGGGGCAAGCCGTTCCCGCAGGATGTGCACGACCAGCTATGGGGTGCGATCGGCGCGGTGTTCGGGTCGTGGCAGTCGGAGCGGGCGAAGGTCTATCGCCGGCTGAACGACATTCCGGCATCGTGGGGCACCGCGGTCAACGTCCAGGCGATGGTCTTCGGCAACATGGGCGACACCTCGGCCACCGGCGTCGCCTTCACCCGCGACCCGTCGAAGGGCGACAACGCCTATTACGGCGAATTCCTGATCAACGCGCAGGGTGAAGACGTCGTGGCCGGCATCCGCACGCCGCAATATCTGACCAGGGCCGCACGCGAGGCCGCCGGCGCCAAGCCCGCCTCGATGGAAGAGGCGATGCCGGAGGTCTATGGTGAGCTAGCCAATGTCTTCGATCTGCTCGAGCGCCATTACCGCGACATGCAGGACATCGAATTCACGGTGCAGCAGGGCAAGCTCTGGATGCTCCAGACCCGCGCCGGCAAGCGGACTGCCAAGGCGGCGCTCAAGATCGCGGTCGACATGGCGACCGAAGGTCTGATTACCCGCGAGGAGGCGATTGCGCGGATCGATCCGGCGGCGCTCGACCAGCTGCTCCACCCGACGCTCGACCCGAAGGCGCCGCGCGACGTGCTGACCAAGGGTCTGCCGGCATCGCCCGGCGCGGCGTCGGGCAAGGTCGTCTTCACCGCCGATGCGGCGGAGGCTGCGGCGAAGGACGGGCAGGACGTCATCCTGGTCCGCGTCGAAACGTCGCCGGAAGACATTCACGGCATGCATGCGGCCAAGGGCATCCTGACAGCGCGCGGGGGCATGACCAGTCACGCGGCGGTCGTCGCTCGCGGCATGGGGCGTCCCTGCGTGTCGGGCGCGGGCGCGCTGTCGATCGGCAAGGGCGTGATGCGCGTGGGCGACCGTGAAGTGCGCGAAGGCGATGTGCTCACCATCGACGGCTCGACCGGCGAAGTGATGGCGGGCGCCGTCCCGACCGTGCAGCCCGAACTGTCGGGCGATTTCGGCACGCTGATGGAATGGGCCGACGGCATCCGCCGGATGAAGGTCCGCACCAACGCCGAAACCCCGCTCGACTGCCGCACCGCGCGCGATTTCGGCGCGGAAGGCATCGGTCTGTGCCGCACCGAGCATATGTTCTTCGAGGCGAGCCGCATCACTAGCGTCCGCCAGATGATCCTGGCGAACGACGAAGCCGGCCGCCGCGCCGCGCTCGACAAGCTGCTGCCCGAACAGCGTAGCGACTTCGTCGAGATCTTCGAGACGATGGCGGGCCTACCTTGCACGATCCGTCTGCTCGATCCCCCCTTGCACGAATTCCTGCCGCACGCCGATGCGGAGTTCGAGGATGTGGCGAAGGCGACCGGCCTCGATGTCGACACGCTGAAGCGCCGCGCGGCCGAGCTGCACGAATTCAATCCGATGCTCGGCCACCGCGGGTGTCGGCTGGGTGTGACGTACCCCGAAATCTACGAGATGCAGGCGCGCGCGATCTTCGAGGCGGCGGTCAGCCTGGACACCGCGCCGGTGCCAGAAATCATGATCCCGTTGGTCGCGACCAAGCGTGAGCTGGAGCTGATGAAGGCGGTCGTCGACACGGCCGCCGAAGCGGTGTTCGCGGAGACGGGCAAGCGCGTCGACTATCTGGTCGGCACGATGATCGAGCTGCCGCGCGCGGCGCTGCGTGCCGGTGAGATCGCCGAAGCCGGCGAGTTCTTCTCGTTCGGTACCAACGATCTGACGCAGACGACGCTGGGCGTCAGCCGCGACGACGCCGCGCGCTTCCTGACCGACTATGTCGAACAGGGCATCTACGCCAAGGACCCGTTCGTCAGCCTGGACGTCGAAGGCGTAGGCGAACTGGTGAAGCTCGCCGCGGACCGCGGCCGCGCGACGCGCGGAGACATCAAGCTCGGTATCTGCGGCGAACATGGCGGCGATCCGGCGTCGATCGCGTTCTGCGAGTCGGTCGGCCTCGATTACGTCAGCGCCTCCCCCTACCGCGTGCCGATCGCGCGGCTGGCGGCGGCGCAGGCCGCGCTTGCGGCGAAGTGACGCCGGCCGTTGCTTCGAGCGCGCTTGACGCGTTCGAAGCCGATCTGACCGCAGGGGGCGTCGTCACCCGCGTGCTGGAGGCGTGGGCTGGCGGACCGGTTCGCGCCGAGCGGATCGCGGCGACGGCGGAGGCATCGGCGGAGACGCGAGCGCGGCTGCGCGTCGGGGCGGACGCGGTGCTGGGCTTCCGGCGCGTGCGGTTGCTGTCCGAAGACGTGCTTCTGTCGGAGGCCGACAACTGGTTCGTACCGGAGCGGCTGACGGCGGAGATGCTCGCGACGCTGGACGCGACGGACACACCGTTCGGACGGGTCATCGCGCCGCTCGACCCGCGGCGGGAAACGCTGGCGTGCGAGCGGTTGTCGGGCGATCCGGTGTTGATGATCCGGGCGCTCGTTCTAGCGGGCGACGGAATACCGCTGGCCGAAGTCATTGAACGCTACGCTGCGGCCAATCTTCACCGCTAACGCTTGTCATCCCCGCGGAGGCGGGGATAAATTGATGGAGAGCGTGCGGGTCTGGGCCGTGAAGTCAGCCAGAATTGACCCCCGCCTTCGCGGGGGTGACGAATGGAGGGGGCAATCCGGCTCAGGCCGGCCCCACTAACCGTCAGACCCGATCCACCGGCCGCGCTTCGCTCTGCGGCACCACGCCCATCGTCGATGCCGTCACCGGCGATGCCCGCGCGATCCGGTCGCGGTCGGCTTCCGCTGCCTTGATCCGTGCCTCGGCGTCCTTGCGATACGCCGCATGCTCCGCCTCCACCGCACGCAGGCGGGCCTTGGCCTTACCACCCGACCGGGCAGCGAGGCCGAAGATGAAGCCGGCGAGCACGCAAAGTGCGAGGACCGCAAACTGGGTGGGCGTCGAGAAAAGCATGGCGTCGGACCTCCTGTTACGCAGGCTCAACGATGCTCCTCACGCCCGTGTTCCGCTATTTGCCGCTAAGCAGCGCGTCGTTGATGCTGCAGGCCGCGGGGCCCAGAATGACGATGAACAGGACGGGCAGGATGAACAGGATCAGCGGCACCGTCATGATCGCGGGCAGGCGGGCGGCCTTTTCCTCGGCGCGCATCATGCGTTCGTTGCGGAATTCGGCCGACAGCACGCGCAGCGCCGAGGCGAGCGGCGTGCCGTATTTCTCGGTCTGGATCATGGTCGTGACGACGCCCTTGATCGAATCGAGATCGGTGCGCATCGCCAGATTCTCGAATGCGGTGCGCCGGTCGGTCAGGAAGCCCAGCTCGATCGAGGTCAGCTGGAATTCGTCGCCCAGTTCCGGATAGGCGCGACCCAGTTCCTTCGCCACGCGGGCGAAGGCGGCGTCGACGGTCAAGCCGGCTTCGGCGCAAATGACGAGCAGGTCGAGCGCGTCGGGCAGGCCCTTGCGCACCGCCTGCTGCCGCTTGGTGATCTTGTTCTTGAGGTACAGGTCGGGCGCCTTGTACGACAGGATGAAGGTGCCGGCGACCAACGCATAGGCCTTCAGCGGCGACCAGTCGGCGAACGAATCCGTGCCGTAGACGTAGTACAACATCGGCAGGCCGAGCACGATCGGCATCGCCAAGCGACCGAAGATGACCGCGACGGCCCACTCCTTCGACCGTATGCCGGCCTGCAGCAGCTTGATCTGCGCGGCCTTTACCTGCGAATCCTGCAGCATCTTCATCGACCCCAGCAGGGCGCGGATGCGGTCGGTTGCCTCGTTCTTCTGAACGAGCTTCGCGCGGCGCTTGCTGGTCGATGCGGTAATGCCGGCCTTCAACTGTTCGCGGCGGTCGTTCAGCACCTTCACGCGCTTCGTCATCGGATCGCGTGAGGTAGTGACGGTGTAGATGGCGAACAGGACGGCGAAGGCGGCGACGCCCGACAGGATCGTCGCGACGAAGATCACGTCGATGCCGAGGAGAGTGGGGCCGGTGGCGGAAGCGGTCATGATAGCGATTCTCGCCCGTCAGATTTCGAAGTTGATCATCTGGCGCATGATGAACGCGCCGATCGACATCCACACCAGTCCCCCCAACCCGGTCATGATGAGACGCGGGTCGATGAAGAAATTCTGCATGTAGCTGCCGTTGATGAACCAGATCAGGCCGAACACGATGAAGGGCAGCGCGCCGATGATATAGGCCGACGCCTTGGATTCCGACGACATCGCCTTGATCTTCAGCTTCATCTGCCCGCGCTTGCGCAGCACGTCGGCCAGATTGGCAAGCGTTTCCGCCAGGTTGCCGCCGGTTTCGCGCTGAATGGCGATGGTGATGACGAAAAACTGGAACTCGGGCGTGCCCAGGCGATCCGAGGTTTCCTGGAGCGCTTGATCCATCGTCTTGCCGATCTTCATCTTGTCGGCGACCGAGCGGAATTCCTCGCCCACGGGCCCTTCGACCTCGACACCGACGACGCCCATCGTTTCGGTGATCGGCAGACCCGAACGCAGGCCGCGCACCAGCAACTCGATCGCGTCGGGAAATTTGGCGGTGAATTTCGCTACGCGGCGGCTGATGAGGATGCCCACGACCATGTGCGGCAATCCGACGCCGGCGAACAGGCCGACGAACAGCGCGAGCAACAGCGGCATGCCCAAGATGAGGAAGAGCAACGTGACACCGACGACCGCGCCGGCCGACGCCATGCCATATTGGCCGACCGTCCAGTCCCGGCCGGTCATCGCCAGCCGCTTCTGCAGCAGCTCGGGGTTGGGCAGCAGTCGGCCGAAGGTCGCGTCCATCTGGCTGGCGCGCGCGGTGTCGATCTTGCGGACCCGCGCTTCGACGGCACCGTCACCGCTCAGGGCCAGGTGTCTGTCACGGACCGCCAGGACGCGACGTGCCTGGGCGCGGGCGGGGGAGGGACCGGCGAACGCGAATGCGATCATCAGCACCACCACCAGCCCACCGGCGCAGATCATCATCAGCGATGCGGGTTCCACGACTAGCCTCGACCTTTCGTTACGCTTGGCGACCCGCGGACGGGCACCCGAACCTTATTTGGACTTCTTGGCCTTCAGCCTGGCGCCGAGCACGCCCAGCTTGCCGATGAGCGATTCGCCGCTTGCCTTCGCCTTGCCACCGGCGGTGGCCGAGGCATCGACGTCGGCATATTCCGCGATCTGTTCGGCCAGCTGCGTCAGGGGGGCGAAGGTCTTCTGCCCCTTGGCGGCTTCGGCCAGGGACTTGCCCAGCTTGGCGGCCTGCGCGGCGATCTTCGCATCGAACGGGATCACGAAGTCGACCTTGCGTTCGATCGACCCTTCGAAATCCTTGCGGCTGATCTCCAGCACCGCGGCCGGCTGGACGCGATTGGCGACCAGGATCACGCGGGTTGCCGGCGCGTTCGACTTGAACCAGGCAAGGATGCGGATGGTGTCGCGCGCCGCCGCCAGGGTGAAGTCGGTGACGACCACGGCGACCTGGATGTCGTTCAGCAGATGCGGGTGATTGACCAGCATCGACCGCGGCATGTCGACCACGGTATGCTCGAAGGCGCCGCGCATCTCTTCCTGCAACTGGTAGAAGGCGGCGCCGTCGGTGATGATCGGCGCGTTAATCGGCGCTTCCGCAGACAGCACGGCGAGACTGTCCGACGCCCGCACCATCGCGCGTTCGATGAACAGGCCGTCGATGCGGCTGGGGTTTTCGATCGCGTCGGTCAGGCCGCGGCCGGGCTCGAGGTCGAGCGAGAGCGCGCCCGTGCCGAAATGGACGTCGAGGTCGAGGAGCGCCGTCGTTCGCTTGGCGCTGCTGCTGAGCAGCCATGCGAGCGACGTCGCCATCGTCGATGCACCCACGCCACCACGCGCGCCGATGACGGCCGCCGCGCAGTGCGGACGCTCCACCGCCGCGGTGTCGGCCTGGCGCGGTGCGTTCAGCATCGCCTGCGCCTGCGTCAGGCTTTCGCGGATCTGGTCGGCGTGGAGCGGCTTGAGCAGATAATCCTGAATGCCGCTGGCGACGAGGTCGCGGTACAGCCGGACGTCGTTGACCTGGCCGGCCGCGATCACGATCGTGCCGGGTTCGCAGACTTCGGCCAGCGCGTTGATGTCGTTTAGCGGATCTCCGCTTTCCGACAGGTCGACGAACAGGATGTTGGGGCTTGCCGATACCGACAGGGTCTGGACCGCGTTGCGCAGCCCGCCCTTGTTCACCTTTTCGGTTTGCCAGCCCATTTCGCTGACGATCGGCTTGATCGCCTCCACGCTCGCCTCGTCGCACACGAAGGCGACGAAGGGGTCACGAGTCGCGGCGCGCGCGGGATTCCAGGGCGCGTTCATCAATTGCCTCCCTTGGCACTATCGGCCTTCAGGCCGCCTGCGCCGGTCGGCGTCGCCTTGCGATAGGTGTCGATCGCCTTGAAGTTGGACGCCGGATCGCTGGTCGGCGCACCGGGCTGGCCGCGGACCAGATCCTCCGGACGCGCGATCATCGACGCCAGGTTCGAATTGACCGAGCAACCGAAGTTGGACCCGGCATTGCCCTCATATTCGATGCCCGACACGCGGCTGTGATCGGGGCAGTTCGGCACCGACGCACGCATCCGCGTGACGACGACACGGGCCGTGCCCGGCGCGATCTGGCCGGCGGTGTAGGGCACGTCCTCCGACAACAGCAGGCCGTAACGCGCGGCGAGCGCGGCGACGGTGTCGCGCACCGACGCGTCGGCACCGGTGTTGGCATCGACCGCGACGCGGTCGCCGTAGCCCAGGCGCAACGACGACATCCAGCCGGCGAGCCGGTCGGTTTCCTCGCGGCTCAACCCGCCGCCGCTGGCCGCGACGTCGAAGGCATAGTCCGACCGCTGGACCACCGGCTGGTGGATCGATTCCACACCCGGATTGCGCGTTCCGCAGGCCGATAGCGCAACCGCCGCGGTCGCCACCAGCAGGATTCGAAGCTTGGCCGACATCCGATCCGTCTCCTTCACGCGCACACTCACTTGAAGCTGAAGCCCGGCATCGGCGCCGCGCCCTTTCTCGATTTGTCCTTGGTCGGCGCCATCGCCTTGACCGGTGTCGCGTCGGCACCGGGCGCGGGCGACGACGGCTGGACCGGGGCGGGGGTGACCGCGCCGGCGCTCGGCGGCGGCGCGCTGGGCACCGCCATCTGCGGCTTGGGCCGGGTCTCGCCCGACTTGCCCATCGCCAGCGTGCCCAGCATCAGCCGGTCGGCGTCGGTGGGCGCACGGTAGCCGTCGGTCGGCAGCACGATGTCGTTCGCGTTGACCGGCTTAACCAGATACGGGGTGATGATGATCACCAGCTCGGTCTCGTTGCGCTTGAAGCCGTTCGAGCGGAACAGCGCGCCCAGCACCGGCACGTCGCCGATGCCCGGCGTCTTGGTCAGCGCATTGTCATGGCTGTTCGACAACAGGCCGGCGATCATGAAGCTCTGGCCCGAGCCAAGCTCCACCGTCGTCTCGGTCCGCCGGGTGGTGAGCGCGGGGATATTGGTTCCATCGACCGTCACCGAACCTGCCGACGACAGCTGCGACACTTCCGGCCGGACGCGAATGGAGATGCGTCCATCGGCAAGCACCGTCGGCGTGTAGGTCAGGCTGACGCCATATTCCTTGAACTGGACGCTGCTGGCGCCCAGGCCGCTCTGCGTCACGACGGGCACTTCGCCGCCGACCAGAAAGCTGGCGGTTTCGCCCGACAGCGCCGTCAGGTTCGGGCTGGCGAGCGTCGTCACCTGGCCCGCGGTCTCACCCACGTCGATCGCGGCGAGGAGGTCCAGCCCGAACAGCTTGCTGGCAAGGCCGAACGTCGCCGCATCGGCGCCCTTCAGGATCTTGCTGGCCCCGGCCGGCGCTTCGGTGAAGCCGACCCCAAGCGGGCCGCCGGGGGTGAACGTCGACCCGGCCCGTCCCTGGGTGCCGCCGAACTTGAAGCCCGACGTCTGGTCGACGGTGGAGAAATTGACGCCCATGTTCTTGATGAAGCTGCGGCTGACCTCAGCGAACTTGACCTGCAGGTTCACCTGCAGCGGCGTCGCCGTCTTCAGGCGCGAGATTACCTTGGTCTGCTCGCCGACGAAGGCCTGGACCAGCCGTTCGGCCTCGGCCGCATCCTCCGGCGCGGCGATGACGCCGGTCAGCAGGACGAGGCCGTTCATCGGCGTCGCGGTGATCTGAGCATCCGGCAGCGCGAGGCGCAGCATCGAGCCGATCGAGTCGTAGTTGTTCCCGACGCGGACCGTGGTCGCATAGACGACGCGGCCCGACTTCGACGTGGCCGAAATCGTCGTTTCGCCGGCCGACTTGCCGAACACGTAGAGTTGGGTCGGCGAACGGACCTGGACGTCGGCGATCTTGTCGTCGGCGACGAAGATGTCGCTGATCGGTGCGGACAGGGTCACCAGCCGCCCGCGGCTGGTTGCCACTTGCAACACGTCACCGGCGCGCTCGGCGACCTGCGCCGACGTGGCGGCGGGCGTCGCGGTCAGCGCCGCGGCCGCAAGCGCTGTCGCCAGCGGCAGGCCGAGCGGCTTCAGAAACACACGCATCTCAGTTCTTCCCCCCAACCGGGACAATGGTGACGGCGTTGCCGCGCGAAACTCGGACGATGGGACCCTGGACGGCAGGTGCCGGGGCCCCCTGCGGAACCGCAACGGGGACGCCCGATGGAGCCATCGGCGACGATCCGCCATCGGCCTTGCCCGGCACGCTCGCCCGCTGGAACCGCGACACGTCGGCACCGGTCACGAAGCTGCCCTTGCTGTCGCTCGGACGTGCCGCGATGCGTGCCAGCATCGCCTTTTCGGCCTTGGGATCGGTGCCATCAGGCACGGTCACGTCGCCGCTGGCGATCGCTTCCTCCAACTCCCCGGCATTGTCGGCGATCGAGCGCAGCGACAACGACAGCGAACCGACGGTCTGTGCGACCGAAATCTTTTCCGCGATGGTCGGCGTCACTTCCAGCGTCACGGTCGAATAGGCGTTGACGACGGTCTTGCCCTGGTCGTCGGTCGATTTGTCGGTGCGTTGGTCGGTCGCCAGCACGCGCAGGTTGCGCAAGATGGTCTCGGTCGCCTTCAGCGGCGATCCGTCGCCGCCGCCGGGCACCGTCTGCGTCAGCAGCAGGTCGACGCGGTCGCCCGGAAAGACGAAGCCCGCGACCGACGACTGCGCCGACACCGGTACCGTGACGGCCCGCATGCCCGGCCCGAGTGCTGCGGCCAGGAAGCCGCGGTCACCCGGCTTCACCAGCGCACCCTGCGTGACCGGCTGTCCGGCGGGAATCGCGAAGCGGACGACGGTGCCGACGACGTTCTTCAGATCGGTGCCCTGCTTCAGGAAATAGGCGTTTTCGACCAGTTCCTTGGGCCAGGGCTGAAACTTCAGCGCCGATGCATCGATGATCGTGCCGACCGGCAGCGGCTTGGTCGCGACCAACACTTCGGGTCCGTCGATCACGACGGGCTGCGGCTGACCGGCCATGGCGACGGGTGCGCCAGCACCGGACATCAGGCTGCGGGCCATGAACGCGGTGATGCCGGCGACCAGCAAAGCGCCCACCAGCAGGATAATCTTGCGTCCGTCCATTTCGAGTCACGCGCCTTTCACGGTCGTGCGGTTTGATCCGCCGTTAATCATCAGCCGAATTGGTTAATTATCGGTTCGCGAATCGCGAGAAGTCCGGCGACGGCGATCGCCACGCCGTAGGGAACCTCGATCGCCCGCCCACTGCGTCGCACGCGGGCATCGATCATCATAACCAGGGTTAGGATACCGCCGGCGATCGACATGACGATCAGCATCGACAGGGTCGCCAACGGCGGCAGCCACAGGGCGAGCGCGCCGATCAGCTTCACGTCGCCGCCGCCCATCATGCCGAGGGCGAAGGCACCGACGAATACCGCGAACACGACCGCTGCGACGCCCAGCTGGATCGCCGCGCCGGGCCACAGGTCGAGTCCGAGCGACCACCACCACAGCGGTGCCAGCAGCGCGATCGCCGCATTCTTCCAGTTTGCGATCTCGCGGGTGCGCACGTCTTCGATCCCCGCCGAAAGCAGGAACAGGCCGAGCACGGCCAGCAGCGCCAGAGACAGATGATCCCCCATCGATCTCAGACATCTAGACGACCCGGCTTTCCAAAACGTAACCATCGGCAATGGCGGTTTTCTCAGACGCAAGCGGCCGGCGCCGCCGGCATCCCGACGGCGCGACGATCACGTGGTGGCGCGCCCCCGATGGCTGGTCGCTGCGCGTGTTCGACTGGCCGGCGCAGGATGGCGCCTGCCGCGGATCGATCCTCTTTCAGGGCGGTCGCGGTGATTTCATCGAGAAATATCTGGAAAGCTTCGCGCACTGGCAGGCGGATGGGTGGCGCGTCACGGCGTTCGACTGGCGCGGCCAAGGAGGGTCGGGGCGCACGACACCGGCAGCGCATGTCGGGCATATCGCCGATTTCGCCGAGTTCGTGGCGGATCTGCGCGCCTTCTGGGCCGATTGGTCGGCGACTGCTGTCGGACCGCGGATCGCCATGGGCCATTCGATGGGTGGCCATCTGGTGCTGCGGGCGCTGGCCGAAGGCGCGATCGATCCGGCCGCCGTCGTGCTGATCGCGCCGATGCTGGGGCTGAAGGCGCCGATCGCACCGCGGGTCGGGGAGGCGGTTGCCGCGCTTATGACAAGGCTCGGCGACCCGAGCCGTGCGGCGTGGAAGGGCAACGAGCGTCCGCATACGCTGAAGTCGCGCCAGTCGCTGCTGACTCATGACGATGCGCGTTACGCCGACGAGCTCTGGTGGCAGTCGCAGGACGCGACGCTGTTGACCGGGCCGCCCAGCTGGCGGTGGTTGGCTGAGGGCTTCGCCTCGACCCGGCGGCTCAATGCATCGGCGGCGTTGGCGGGCATCCGCACGCCGGTGCTGATGCTGGTCGCCGAAGCCGATGCTCTGGTCGACCCGAAGGCTGCGTTGGCGGTGGCGGCGACGCTACCCGATGCGCGTGTCGTCCGCTTCGGGGCGGAATCCGCGCACGAAATTCTGCGCGAGGTCGATTCGGTGCGGGCGCGCGCGCTCGCCGAGATTGACGCCTTCCTCGATGCGCGTGCAGGGGTGGGGGCATGACCAAGCGTTTCGACATCGCCATCATCGGCGGCGGCATCGCCGGCGCGTCCCTCGCCGCCGAAGTCGCCCCTCATGCCTCGGTCGTGATCCTCGAGGGCGAGGAGGCCGCAGGCTATCACTCGACCGGACGGTCGGCAGCATTCTGGTCAGAAACCTATGGCGGCCCCTATATCCAACCGCTCAGCAGCGCGTCGGGCGAGGCGATCGCGCCCTATCTGTCGCCGCTGGGGTCGATCCACATCGGTCGCGCGGACGAAGCGGCGAAGATCGATGCGTTTCTCGCGGAATTCGACGGCAGCGGCGTCGAGCTGACCCGAGTCGATCCGCACGAGCACGTGCCGGGCCTGCGCGACGACTGGACGCTGGGCATCCTGGAGCCGAGCTGCGCCTATATCGACGTCGGTGGTCTGCATGGCGAAGTGCTGGGGCGGTTCAAGCGCGCCGGCGGCGAGCTGTGGGTCAACGCCGCGTTCCAGACCGCGACGCGCGAGGGCAGCGACTGGCGGATCGAAACCGCCGCCGGGCCGGTGCTCGCGGGCATCCTGGTCGACGCAGCGGGCGCCTGGGCCGATCCGGTCGCTGCGCGCGTCGGCGCGAAGCCGCTCGGCATCCAGCCCTATCGTCGCACGCTCGTCCAGCTGCGCACCGACCCGGCGGTGCCCGACGACATGGTCCATGTCGCGCACATCGGATCGCAATTCTATTTCAAGCCCGAAGCCGGCGGAAAATTGTGGCTTTCGCCCAGCGACGAGACGCCGACCGACCCTTGCGATGCCGCGCCCGAGGAACTCGACGTCGCGATCGCGATCGACCGGCTGGAGCAGGCGGTCGACTGGCGGATTCAGGCGGTCGAGCGGAAATGGGCCGGCCTGCGCAGCTTCGCGCCGGACCGGATTCCGGTCTATGGTTTCGACCGCGAGGTTGAGGGTTTCTTCTGGTGCGCCGGGCAGGGCGGTTTCGGCATTCAGACCGCCCCGGCGGCGGCGCGGGTCGCGGCGGCGCTGCTGCTGGGCCATGCGCCGCACGCCTCGATCGCGACCCTCGATCTCGAGCGCTATTCGCCGCGGCGGTTCGGATAAGTCGCTCCACGGCGTCATCCCCGCGAAGGCGGGGATCGATAATTGCTGCGTTGCGGGCGTTTCACGACGCTCAGCCAGAATTCATCCCGGCCTTCGCGGGGATGGCGAGTTTGGCGGAGTGTGCGCCTCGCCGCTTGCCGGCCTTCACCGATCCGCTAAACCTCCCCGCAACGATTTGGGGGATGGAATGGCCGACGATATTGCAATCGGAACACAGCCGACGAGCAAGGACATCCGGCTCGTCATTTCCGCATCCTCGCTCGGCACCATCTTCGAATGGTATGATTTCTTCATCTGGGGGACGCTGACGACGTCGGGCATCCTCCAGCGCAGCTTTTTTCCGCAGGGCAACGAGTTGCTGGCGACGCTGCTGGCCTGGGGTACCTTCGCGGTCGGCTTCGCGTTCCGGCCGCTCGGGGCGGTGCTGTTCGGCTTCCTCGGCGACCGGCTGGGGCGGAAGTACACCTTCCTTGTCACCATCACGCTGATGGGCATCGCGACCGCGGGCATCGGGCTGGTGCCGACCTATGCCGCAATCGGGGTGTGGGCGCCGGCGCTGATCCTGCTGATGCGCGTGGGCCAGGGACTGGCGCTGGGCGGCGAATATGGCGGCGCGGCAATCTACGTCGCGGAGCACGCGAGTGCGAAGAAGCGCGGCTATTACACCAGCTTCATCCAGGCGAGCGTCGCCGGTGGTTTCATCCTCAGCCTCGCGGTCGTGCTGCTGGCCAAGGCATCGATGCCGGTCGATACCTGGACCGCCTGGGGCTGGCGCGTGCCGTTCCTCTTCTCGATCGCGCTTCTCGCGGTGTCGCTGTGGATGCGGCTGATGTTGAGCGAAAGCCCGGTGTTCAAGGCGATGAAGGCCGCGGGCAAGACCGCGCGCAACCCGTTCGTCGAAAGCTTCACCTATCCCGGCAACCCGCGTCGCCTGTTCGTCGCGTTGTTCGGCATCGCTGCGGGCCTGACCGTCATCTGGTACACTGCGCTGTTCAGCGTGCTGTCGTTCCTGCAGGGGCCGATGCGCGTCGCCGAGACGCCCGCGCAACTGCTGGTGGGGGCAGGCGCGCTGGGCGGCCTGGGCTTCTTCATCCTCTTCGGCAAGCTGAGCGACCGCGTTGGGCGCAAGCTGCCGATCGTCGTCGGCTATGCCCTCACGCTGATCGCGCTGTTCCCGCTGTTCTGGCTGATCGGCCATGCCGCAAACCCGGAGCTCGCCCGCGCCAGCGACCGCGCGCCGGTGATCGTCGCCGGCCCGCACTGCGCCTATGATCCTTTCGCCGCCAAGCAGAAGGACGCGTGCGGTCAGGTGCTCGACTATCTGTCGAAGAAGGGCGTCGGCTATACCAAGGTGCAGGCCGGGTCGGTCGCTGTGTCGATCGGCGGGATGCCGCAGACCGACGTCAGTCCGGCCGCGCTCGATGCCGCGCTCGAACGGGCGGGCTACAACCTCGACAAGGTGACGCCGTCGGGGCGTGAGATCGTGCTGATCCTGGTCGGCATCCTCGGCCTCGCCTTCCTGTCGGGCATGACCTATGGGCCAGTCGCCGCGGTGCTGAGCGAGATGTTCCCGGCGCGCATCCGCTATTCGTCGATGTCGATCCCCTATCATCTGGGCACCGGCTATTTCGGCGGCTTCCTGCCCTTCATCAGCCAGTATATCGTCGCGCGATCGGGGAACCCCTATGCGGGGCTGTGGTACACCTGGGGCGTCGTGGCACTGGCGCTGGTCGTGATGCTGTTCTTCATCAAGGAAAGCGACCTGATCAAGGACTGAGCGGGGCGGGGCGGTTGCGGCGGGGGGCGGTTGGGCCTAGCCGCGGGGCATGGACTGGACCGCCCCCAACCGCCTCCTGATCGATGGCGACGCAGTCGTCGCCAATTGGCGTACGCTTGCCCGAATGAGCGGCCGTGCCGCGTGTGGCGCAGCGGTCAAGGCCAACGGCTATGGCCTGGGCGCGCGCGATGTCGCCACCCGGCTGGTCGCCGCCGGCTGCCGCGACCTGTTCGTCGCGACTTGGGGCGAGGCGCGCGCGCTGGGCGATGTGGGACCGGCGACCGTCGGCGTCCTTCACGGGATCCGCGATGAGGATGCGACGCAAATCGGTCTGCCCGGCGTGCGGCCGGTCCTGAACACCGTGAATCAGGTTCGCCGCTGGCGGGCGATAGGCGGCGGCGCGTGCGACGTGATGGTCGACACGGGCATGAACCGGCTGGGTCTGTCGGTGCAGGATGTGGCGGACGGCGTGTTGGACGGCTTGGCGATCGAGACGTTGATGAGCCACCTCGCCTGCGCGGACGACGATCACCCCCTCAACGCGCGGCAACGGGCGGCGTTCGCCGGTCTGGCGGGGCAGACATCGGCCAGGCGCCTGAGCCTCGCCAACTCGGCCGGCATCGCGCTAGGACCGGAATATGCCTTCGATCTGACCCGCCCGGGCCTGGCGCTATACGGCGGCGTCCCGCGCGGCGAGCTGGCCGACTTGATCCGCCCGGTGGTGGGCATTGAGGCGCAGATCCTCCAGCGCCGCGCCGTCCGCGCCGGCGAGACGGTCGGCTACAACGCGACCTGGACCGCCCAACGGGATACCGCAGTCGCGATCGTCAACCTGGGCTATGCCGACGGCTATTGGCGCGGCTTCTCGGGCCGCGGCATGGCCCGCGGACCGGCAGGCGAGGCGCTGCCGGTGATTGGGCGAGTATCGATGGACCTGGTGGCGCTCGACCTGTCCGCCGCGCCGCGCTTGAGCGAAGGCGCGTGGGTCTCGCTCGATTATGCCTTGCCAGAGGCGTCCGGCGCGAGCGGGATGAGCCAGTACGAGCTTCTGACCGGGCTCGGTCACCGGTTCGAGCGGATCGTTCGATAGGCAAAAAAGGGGGCCGCCGGACGGCGACCCCCAAGGGTGATAGTATCGGACCGTGATCAGAAGTTCACGTTCGCGCCCGCGTAGAAGTAGCGACCGACCACGCCGTAGACGCCCGAAGCGGCACCCGTGCCGGTCAGACCGTAGGGCGGCAGCGTGTCCATGACGTTGTCGACGCCGAAGTAGAACCGGTAGTTCTTGTTCACGCGATAGCCGAACTGGACGTCGTGCGTGTCCTGCGCCGGATAGTCGCGGAACGGGAACGCGTCGGCATTGGTCGGGCCACGACCCTGGTGGGTACGCTGGACTTCCCAGGCGGCGATCGAGCCCTTGCCGACGTAGTTCAGGTCATAGCCTGCATCGAAGCCCTTATATGCCAGGTTCACGCTCATGCGACCGCGCCAGATCGGGTCACCGACCACGCCATGCGCGCGGGTCGACTGCTCCGGAGCCGTGATGAAGGTGAACGTTTCGCGGTTTTCGAGCCAGCTGATGATCGCACGGTAGCTGAAGCGCAGACCGTAATCGAACGTGTAGTTGTAGCGGATGTCCGCGTCGATGCCCGACGTCTTGAACTTCGCATAGTTGAACGGCTGCGAAATCACCGACGGGCCGATCAGCGGCAGGATCACCGGTGCGGCGATACCAGCCAGGTTACGTCCGGTCTGGCCATTGAACGTCGCATTCTCGAGCGGGTTGGTCGAGGTGCGGCGGAAAACGACCGCGCAGAACGGGTTGTTGATGCCGACCGGGTCGTCATAGCACTGGTTGATGACCGTCTGCGCCGCCAGGCTGGCGATGACGTTGGTCACCTTGATCCGGTAATAGTCGACCGTGACCGAGAAGCCCGGCAGGAAGCGCGGCTGGAACACGGCGCCTACGGTCAGGCTCTTGCTCTCTTCCGGATTCAGCAGCGGGTTGCCACCCGTCGCGAACTGCGGCGTGGTTGCGGCGTTGTTCACCCATGGGATGGTACGAACGATACCCTGGTCGTCAGTATAGGTGATCGTCGTCGGAACGCCTGCCGCGGCGCAGTTACGTGCCCGGTTCGGATTCGAAGTGATCGTGTTGCCCTGGTTGCAGGGGTCGGTCAGGGTGAAGAACGACTGTGCCGCCGTGGCGTACAGATCGCTCAGGTTCGGCGCGCGCACCGCCTTCGCGTAGCCGACGCGGAACCGAATATCCTCGACCGGGGCGAACGTCAGGCCGGCGTTCCAAGCCCAGACACCCTTAGGAAGGTTGCTGTACTTCGAGATACGAGCCGCACCCGTCGCCGTCAGTTCCTTGATGAACGTGTCGCGCAGGATAGGGACGCGAATTTCACCAAAGCCCTCGACCACGTCGACCGCGGGCGGGTTGAACGGTGCGAAGGCGTTCAGGAACGTGTTGCGCCCGGCAGTATTGAGCGCAGTCGCTGGCACCGGCTGCTGCGCGGTGAAGGCATCATATGCCTGGAACGCGTCCTCGCGACGGTATTCGCCGCCAAACGCGAAGCCTACGTTGCCGCCCGGCAGCGAGAACAGGCCGGACGAGTCGCCGCTGATCGAAGCGACCGCGTTGATCTGCTCCGCCCATTCGCGACGCGACGAGGTGTACAGGAAGTTATTTACGACTTCCGGCGCGTTCCGATACTGGCCGAACGGATTGAAGGGCAAACAGCCAGCCACGTCATTCGCAGTGTTGAACGTCGTGGTGCTGCCCGCCGCACGGTCGACGTTCACGGCGCAGGCGACGCGAACGCCACCGGCGGTCGTGATCGTCGGGCCAGTGTAGTCGGCCGGTGCAGCAACCGCACCCAGTGCCGCGTTGAACTTCGCGATGTCGACGTTGCCGCCGGTTTCGTAATAGGTCTTGGTCCGACCATAGTTGAACGCGATGTCGTAGCTGAGATTCGCGGTCGTGCTGATCTGGCCGTCGACACCAGCGACGAAGCGGTAGGTCTGACGCTTATGGTCTTCCGCGCGCGTACCGAGATCGTTGTTGAAGCGCAGCATCGAGAACTGGGTCGCGCCCGGTGCCAGGATCGTCCGCAGCGTGTTGACGTTGTCCGCCGTCAGGAACGGATTGGTCAGCTGGAACGTGTTGAACAGCGGCGAGCCGCTGAGGAAGCTGGGCTGCGTCGACGTCTGGTTGTTGGTGACGTTGACGTACTTGCCTTCGAAGTAGAAACGCGCCGCCGGCGAGAATTCATAGCTGGCGAGCAGGTTCGTCGAATAGCGCTGCAGACCAGGAAGCAGCATCGCGCCTTCGAGACCGGTTGCGCTCTGGCCGCCCAGGATGCCGCCACCGAACGCACGCAGGTCGATTTCCGGCGTGTTACGGACCAGCTGGCCGAAATCGTTGAAGACGTAGCCGTCAGCCGCTTCCACACCCGTCGTCGGCGAGAAGACGCCTGCGCAGACCGCAGCGCGGCGTGCAAGGAGCGCCGGCGTGACGTTCACGAGCGTCGGGCACGCCGTGGCGACGAAGCCGCCCAGCGAGATGTTGCTGAACTTCGAACCCGGGTACGAATTGAAGAACGTCGTGTCGGGGATGCCGTCGCCTTCAGGCGCTTCGTTCACCAAGGTCCCGTTGACGAGGCGCGAGGTTGCCTGGGTCGTATAGAACCCGGGCGCGCCGGTGTAGGCACCCGTCTGGTCGTTGCGGTCAGAGAACAGCACCGTCTCCGACTTCGCATATTCACCCGAGATCGCGATGTTGCCGCGGCCTTCGGCGAAGTTCTTGCCGGCCACGAACGTCGCCGTGTAGGCGCCGCGATCGCCGCGGTCCGAAACGCCGCCCTGGACGCGAGCTTCGAGGCCTTCGAAATCGCGCTTCAGCTTGAAGTTGACGACGCCCGCGATCGCGTCCGAACCGTAGACGGCCGAGGTGCCGCCGGTGATGACTTCGATGCTTTCGAGCAGTGCGGTCGGGATCGTGTTGACGTCGACGACATACTGACCCGGAACCGACGACACGTGACGGCGGCCGTTGACCAGCACCAGCGTGCGGTCGATGCCCAGGCCGCGCAGGTCGAGCAGGTTCAGACCCGCGGTGCCGATGGCGCGCGTCGAGTTCGCCTGGCTCCAGGTCGAACGCAGCGACGGCAGCTGGTTCATCGCGTCGCCGAGCGACAGGTTGCCGTCGTCGACCAGTTCGGCAGCGGTCAGCTGCGTGATCGGCACCGGCGAATCGAGCGCGGTCGCACCAGCGATGCGCGAACCCGTCACCAGAACGGTTTCACCTTCGGTCGATGCCTGGTCGACGCAGTCCGGGTCGTTCGGCGTGTTCGGCGGGCAGACGCCGTCGCGCGCCGTCGGGTTGCCAGCGACGCTGCTGTTGTCGGTCGGTGCCGTGGTCTGCGCGAATGCCGGACTCGCAAACGCCAGCGTGCTTGCGAGAGCCGTCGCTCCCATCAGGCGCGAGATATTCATGGATAAGCCCCTTTGGATAACGGATTTCCGTTAATCCTAGAGACAGGAAACCACCGCGCTTCCGCAACCTGATTTTTGCTAAGGGCGAAAAATTCCGCGTCTTTTGAGATAGCTGTTGCAACAATGTGACAGATTGTTGCGAAGCATTTCTGGGATCGGCCGGCTCGCCGGCCGCGCCGGTCCTATCTGCGTGCGTGCCGGAACGTCAGCCGCAACGAGCGGCAAAGACCGCCAGAATCCCCTCGTCGCGCCTGATGTCGACGGCGGAAGACAATGAGCTTCCCCGGGGCCGCGTCCCGCCAAACGCGAGAGAGGATCCGGGGAAATCTACAGAGCGGCGAACGCCTTCGTGTGCCTCAATCGCGCTCGACGCACATGGCGATGCCCATGCCGCCGCCGATGCAGAGCGTCGCCAGGCCCTTCTTCGCGTCGCGCTTGTTCATTTCGTAGATCAGCGTCGTCAGGACGCGCGCGCCCGACGCTCCGATCGGGTGACCGATGGCGATGGCGCCGCCGTTGACGTTCAGCTTGTCGTCGGTCCAGCCCATTTCCTTGCCGACGGCCAGCGCCTGTGCGGCGAAGGCTTCATTGGCTTCGATAAGGTCGAGGTCGGCGACGCTCCAGCCGGCCTTCTCCAGTGCCTTCTTGCTCGCCGGAACCGGGCCGATACCCATCACCGACGGGTCCACACCGGCTGACGCCCAGCTCTTGATGCGCGCGAGCGGGGTAATGCCGCGGGCCTTGGCTTCGTCGGCAGACATCACGACCAGCGCGGCGGCGCCGTCGTTGATGCCGCTGGCGTTGGCGGCGGTGACGGTACCGTCCTTCTTGAACGCCGGGCGCAGGCCCGCCACGCCGTCGACAGTGGCGCCCGCGCGAATATATTCGTCGTTCTCGACAAGGGTATCGCCCTTGCGACCCTTGATCGTCACCGGTGCGATCTCGTCCTTGAATCGGCCGGCCTCGCGCGCCTTCTCCGCAAGATTCTGCGAGCGGACGGCGAAGGCGTCCTGCTCGCCACGGGCGATCTGATATTGCTCGGCCAGATTCTCGGCGGTGATGCCCATGTGATAGCCGTTGAAGACGTCGGTCAGGCCGTCCTTGATCATCGTGTCGACCAGGCTCACGTCGCCCATCTTGGTGCCCGGGCGCAGCGACTGGGCGTGCGCCGACATCGACATCGATTCCTGCCCGCCGGCGACGACGATCTTGGCGTCACCATTGGCCACCGCCTGGAACGCGAGGGCGACCGCCCGCAGGCCCGAACCGCAGACCTGATTGACACCCCAGGCGGGCACTTCCTTCGGCACGCCGGCAGCCATCGATGCCTGGCGCGCGGGGTTCTGGCCCTGGCCGGCGGTGAGCACCTGGCCGAGGATGACCTCATCAACTTCTTCGCCCTTCACGCCGGCCTGTTCCAGCGCAGCCTCGATCGCGACGCGCCCGAGTTCGTGCGCCGGCGTTGCGGCAAAGGCACCCAGAAAGCTGCCCACGGGGGTGCGCTTGGCGGCGGCGATGACGATGTCGGTCATGGAAATCCTCTGCGTGGAAAATTCACCGCCTATCTAGCGACCGCGACCGTCTTTAGCCAGTCCAGCAGCGGCTCCCACAGCAGCGCGCGCGCCCGACTGCCGACGATCATCCCGACGTGGCCGGCGCCGACATCATGCCGGTCGCCGATCCCGACGCTGGTCGCGGCCGGCACGATGCGATCGGTGAGCGACACGAAGTCGGCGATGGGACACGACAGGGCGTCGGGATCTACCGTCTCTCCCGCGATCTGCCAGCAACCGGTGCCTGGCGCATCGGCGGCGAAGAAGCCTTCGAACATCTGGCGGCCGGCGGCGTAGGTCAGCGGCGCGCCCTGGTTCGCCCAATCCTCCAGCGCCACGAACCGCGCGAGCGTGGCGTCATCGGCGTCGGCAAGCGCTGCGTATTTGGCGATGGTACGTGCCGGGTCGAGCCGCCAGAACCCGGACTGGAGCACTTCCATCGGCACCAGCCCCAGCGCCGCACAGGTCGGACGCGCCGCATCCCACAGCGCGGCGATCTGTGCGCGGGCGGGGTCCGGAAAGCCGGAAAAGTGCCAGGGGGCGGCGATCAGCCCGACGGCGTGCGCGCGCGCTGCGCGGGCGGCGGCGAGCGCGATGGTGCCGCCCAGGCAATAACCGACGAGCACGGGCGGCATCTCCAATGTCGCGAGCATCGGCAGCAGCAGGCGTTCGACATGCGCTGTCACATCCTCGTCGCGCGCATCCGGGGTCGGCTCGCCCCAATCGACCAGCAGCGCGCGAACCCCCTCGCGCGCCAGCCAGCGCAGCAGCGACTGGCCCGGGGCGAGGTCGAGGACGAAGGGCGGGTTGATGAGCGAGGGGACGAAGACGACCGGGCGCCCGGCGCCGCCATAATCGCGCAACGACGCCCGACCGGCCGTCGCGACCGCAGGCATCGGGGCAGGGCGGGGACCGCGCGGGGCGCCTTGATAGCGCGCCAGACCCTTCAGCGCTGCGGCACGCCTGTCCCGATTTTGTGCAGTTTCGCTGCGCAGCATCGACAAGAACAGAGGGAAGGGCCGGGGCGCGTGTTGCGGTGCGGCATCGATCGGTGGTACGCCATCAGTCATCACAACCACATCCGCATCTGTGAGAGGGGCATCGTCCGCCATGAAGAAGACTGCCACGGGGACCGGGCCGGTCATCATCAAGAAATACGCGAACCGCCGCCTCTACAACACTGAATCGTCGTCCTACATCACGCTCGACCACCTGGCGGCGATGACCCGCGAAGGTCGCGACTTCAAGGTCGTCGACGCGAAGACCGAGGAAGACATCACGCATAATGTTCTGACCCAGATCATCATGGAAGAGGAAGCGCGCGGGCAGACGATGCTGCCGGTTCCGTTCCTGCGCCAGCTGATCGCGTTGTACGGCGACAGCATGCAGGCGATGGTGCCGGGCTATCTGGAAGCGTCGATGGACAGTTTCCGTCGCAACCAGGAACAGTTCAAGTCGGCGGTCGAGGGCGCGTTCGCTCACTCACCGTTCGCGGAGATCGCCAAGCGCAACATGGCGATGTTCGAGGCCGCGGCGCAGGCGTTCAAGCCGGGTGCGCAGGGCGGGGTGCCGGGAGCGGCGGCTCCCGCTCCGGCGCCGGCGACCGGTGCGGCGTCGAGCAAGGATGATGAGATTGCGGCGCTGAAGGCGGAACTTGCCAAGCTGCAGGACAAGGTCGCGAAGCTCTAGGCGTCGCCAGCCGAATTGGTTTGCCAATTCCGCGTCGCGGGCGACGCTTCGGCCGGCGGGCATGGCCGGCCGACGGGGCGGCTTTGCCGGGGCGCGCTCCAGACGTTCCAGATCCTCCCCCAGCTTGTCTGGGGGAGGGGGACCGGCGAAGCCGGTGGAGGGGCTTGCAAGCCGGTCGATGGCGAGGGGAACGCCCCTCCACCGGCTTCGCCGGTCCCCCTCCCCCAGACAAGCTGGGGGAGGAATTTCAGTCACCGCTTCGGCTTCACGAACTTCAGCGTCATCCGGTCGCTCTCGCCGATCGCGGCGTATTTCTCGCGATCGACGTCCTTCAGGCGGTAGGTCGGCGGCAGTGTCCAGACGCCCTCGGGCCAGTCGGCGGTGTCCTTGGGGTTGGCGTTGACTTCCGATTTCCCTGCCAGCTTGAACCCGGCCTTTTCGGCGAAGGCGACGACGCTCGACGTCTTCATATAGCCGCTCTTTTCCTCGGCCGCGGAGTCGCGGCCCTCGGGCAGGCGATGCTCGACGATACCGAGCGTCCCTCCGGGCTTCAGCATGCGGAACATCTCGGCGAACGCGGCCTGCGTCCGGTCGACGCCGGCAAAGCGCAGGTTGTGGACGTTGCGGAACGTCAGCACGACGTCGGCGCTGCCGGCAGGAACGGTCGGTTCGCCTGCGGCGGCCGGGAAGGCGGCGAGCTTGACCTTGCCGTACGCGGTCGGATTGGCGGCCTGCAGTTTCTTCACCCCGTCCAGCCCGCGCGCCATGTTGCCCGCGGCGTAATAGGTACCGCGTTGCGCGAGATAGGGCGCGAGGATCTCGGTGTACCAGCCGCCGCCGGGGATCAATTCGACGACGGTGTCGGTCGGCTTCACGCCGAAAAAGGTCAATGTCTCGGTCGGGTGGCGGTATTGGTCGCGGGCGACGTTCGCTGGCGTGCGGGTGGTTGCCGCGACCGCGCGGGCGATTTCGCTGCGCAGGCTGGCGGGCTGGCCGGTGGCAACGCTGGTCACCGCCAGCGCGACGGCCCCGAGGCCGAGGGTTGCGAGCATCGGACGCAAGACACATCTCCCTGTTCTGTTGGATGCGATTCTAGGGATGGGGCGGGGCGATGCAAGTGCGGTTATGGGGTGGCGTGGCGGCCTGTGCGGTTCTCGCGGTGGCAAGCGGCGTCGCATCGTGGCGGCGGGACCGGCGCGTCAATCTCGATCGGGTGAGCGCCATCGACTGGACGACGGTGCAGTTCGCGGCGCTGTTCGGCGGCGTCATGCTGGCCGCGCTCGCGATCAGCGGATAACGGCCAAATCGCGGCGCAGGAAGACGACCGTCCGGTAGCTCGACCGGGGGACGCTCAGAACCTGCCGATACTGGCTCGCGAGCACAGGCTGGAGCAGGGCGACGGTCGCCGGGTTCCAGATCGCCAGCTTGCGGGTCGATGCGACGATCAGCGGCGGGCGTGCGGCCAGGATGCGTCGCACCTCCGCGACCTCGTCGATTCCGGTCGCGCCCGCCTCGGTCGTGTAGGCGAGGAAGTTGGGAAAGGCATGGGCGGTCGGCACACAGCTGTGCGACAGGGTGTAGGTCGCGGTATCGCCGATGAAGACATAGGGGCAGCCACCGCGACGGTTCTTGGCCACGACCTCCGCTACTGCCCGCGCGCCGGCGACATCGGGGGCGATGAAGGCACGCTCCACGACGAGCAGCAGCAGACCGAGCATCAGCGTGCCGACCAGGATGCGCGGAATCCGCCCCAGCGCGATGCCGGCGATCATCGTCAGCGGCGGCAGTAGCGGCAGAGCGTAATGATCGAAGAAGGTACCGATCGCGACGAAGCCAATGACCGCCGCGCCGAGCCAGGCGAAAGCGAGCGCGCGCTCGCCGGTCAGACGCACCTTGCGCCGCCGCCACGCGATCGCCGCGCACAGCAGCAGCGGCGACAGCTGGGCGACAATCCCCAGCAGCCGCATGCCGATCTCCCCCAGGGGATAGCCGGGTCGGAGGAAGATCGACACGACGTTGGCGAACCACCACGCATCGAGCGCCGCTGGCCCCATCGCGCGGTAGGTCAGGACGGCCGCCGCGGTCGGCGCGAGACCGATCGCGAGCCAGAGGACGCTGGCCGCAAGCACCGCGACCCCCCCGCCGCGCGCGCGAACGAGCCAATAGACATGCGCGAGGCCAAGGAACGCCGCCTCGACCGCCGCGGTCGTCTTGATCTGAATGGCCAGGCCCGCGGCCAAGCACGCCAGCGCACCGCCTGCCGCGATCGCGCCGCGCCGCCGATGCTCGGCCAGATCGGGCAGGCGCAGCATGAGACGCGCGGCGACGGCGATGAAGAGGTTGTAGAAGACGGGTGCCTGCCCGCCACGCCCGCCGAGCAGCGGCAGCCAGATCAGGTAGGCGACTCCGGCGGCGAACGCACCGCTGCGGCTGGCGCCGAGCGCCCGGGCACCGCTGGCGACCACGCACGCCGTGAGCCCGGCGAACAGCGTGGCGATGAGCTGATAGCCGACGACGTCGTCACCCGGCAGCGCGGCTGCGCCTGCATAGAGCAGGAACAGCCCGACCGGCTTGCGATCCCAGAGATCGAGGTAGGGAACCGCTCCGTCGAGCATCCGCTGGCCGATCAGCAGATAATATTGCTCGTCGACATGGATGATCGGATTGCCGAAATCCGCCCCGCGCAGCCCGACGGCAATGACGAGCAGCAGCAGCGCCGCTGCCCATGGGGGAAGCGGACGCGCTTCGTTCATCAGTAGAAGGCCGCCAGCGTCAATGCGCGCTCCGCCCCGCCGTCGCATAGCCCCAACCGGACGGTGCGACCGGGCGTGCCGGCGGGCCATTGGCCGAGCTTGCTGGTGCGATAGTCGTCGGGCAGCTTCGCGCCATCGATCGCGCAGATCCGTTCGCCCGCGCGCCAACCGTCGGTGGCAGCCGGAGACCCGCGCATCACGTGCAGTACGCGCAACGCCTTGCCCTCATAGGACAGCAGGAGCCCGCTGGTCGATTTGAGCGGCATCCGGTCGGCGTCCTTGCCGGGGCTGAGGATCATGCGGCGCGCCTTCGGGTCGAGCAACACGCGGTACCGCTGGAGGAAGCCGTTACCGATGCGGCCCGCGGTGCCGGTCTGCATCGAATAGCCGCGCGGCGGTTCGATCCGCACCTCGACATTGCGCGCGGGCGCGGCCCCCAGCCGCACCTGGGGCAGGACGACCAGATCGGTTTCGATCGGTCCGGCCAGGCCCACCGCATAGGCCGACGTCAGCCCCACATCGGGCAACCGCGTCGTCGCCCAGGCTTCGCGCGACAGCGTCAGCGTCGATCCGTCGCCGGTATCGAGTAGCAGCGGACGCAGGCGCGCGGTGCCGACCGTCGCGTCGACCTGGAACGTGCCGGTCTGCGGCGCGGTCGAAAGCGCGACGCTGGTACCGCGAAACGGCATCCGGCCGCTGGGAAGCAGGCGGAAGCGGCGATTGTCGAAATCGATATCGAGCGCGTGCGCGGCGAGCAGGTCGGCGCCGACGACGACGTCGACCGCCTTCGTTGTGCCCGTCGCCAGCGCGGTCAGGTCGGCGACCCCGATCCGCCCGCCATGGCGTGACAGCCCGCCGAAGTCGATGCTCTCGACCGGCGCCCATGCGATGGGCAACGACCCGCCGATCGCGGCCGCGGCCTGGCCGCTGGCGGTCGGTCTCAACCCGATGCTGCCTGCAAACGCGCTTGCGGCCAGCGTGAAATTGACGCCCGTGTCGAGCACTGCGGTCGCCGAACGTCCATTGACCGCCATTCTGAACGCGATCTGGTTGCCCGGCGTCAGCTCGAACGGCACCCACCGCACCTCGGTATCGGCGGCGAGCGACGGTGCCGGGGACAAGGCGATGGGCGCGCTTGCCTTCGGCTGCCGCGCGGTGACGGGCAGGGCAAGGGAAACGGCAAGGACGACGAGCGGGAGGGCGCGCATGTGAGCCGGGCTGTTAGCGGGTTTGCGCGGCGAAACAATGGCGGCGTTGGGCCACCCATCGCTCGATTTGCAAATGGGGCACGGCAGGCATAGCCTGATCGAAGTTCAGGGGGAACGCCACATGATGAAGCTCAGCATTGCCGCAGCCTGTCTGCTCGCGGGCACCGCCGCCGTCACATCTGCAACCGCGCAAACTTCGGCCGCGCCGCCGGCCGCAACAAGCCGGCCCGCGCCCGACACGCCTATGCAGACGCCATCCGGCGCAACCTTCACCGGCCCCGGCGGCTGGACGTCGGCGACGAAGCCGTCACTCATCGAACTGATCGCGCCCGAGGGTGATTACCGGATCGCCATCGTCGATGTTCCCACCGCCGCCGACGCGGCCGCCGCGGTCGCGGCCGCTTGGAAGCTGTGGGCCCCGACACAGACGCGTCCGCCCAAACTCATTACCTCGCGCCCGGCGCGCAACGGGTGGGACGAACGTCAGGCCATCGATTACGAGGTGTCGCCCAACGAGAAGCGCGCGCTGTACGCCATCGCGCTGCGCAAGGGCACGACCTGGACCGTCGGCCTGATCGATGGGGCGGAAGCGACGGCCGAGAAGCGGCTGGCGGCCGTCGGGCTGGTGTCGCAGAGCCTGCGTCCGGCCGGCTATTCCCGGGAGAGCTTTGCCGGGAAGACCGCGCATCCGATGGACGCCGCCCGCATCGCGCAGCTGCGGTCATTCGTCGAAACAGCGATGAAGGATTTGGGCGTGCCCGGTGCGGCGATCGCCATCACGACATCCGAAAAGACGATCTACGCGACCGGGTTGGGCGTGCGATTGCTCGGCGATCCGACGCCCGTCGATGCCGATACCGAATTTGCGGTGGCGAGCAATACCAAGGGCATGGCGACGCTGCTGCTGGCGAAGCTGGTCGACGAAGGCAAGCTCGGCTGGGAGCAGCCGGTGACCCAGGTCTATCCGAGCTTCCGGCTGGGCAGTGCTGCAACGACGTCCAAGGTGCGGATGAAGCATCTGGTCTGCGCCTGCACCGGCCTGCCGCGCAAGGACCTGCAGGTCGTTCTCAATTCCGACCCGAAGACCGCGGGCAAGGACACGTTCGTGCAGCTGGCGGCGACGGAGCCGACCAGCGGCTTCGGCGAGGTGTTTCAATATAATAATCTGATGGCCTCCGCGGCGGGCTATGTCGGCGCGCATCTGGTGTACCCGGCGCTGCCGCTAGACGAGGCGCTCGACCGGGCGATGCGCGAAAAGGTGTGGGCTCCCCTCGGCATGACGCGCACGACGCTGGACTTCGCCAAGGCGACGCAAGGCAATTGGGCGCGACCGCATGCCGCCGACATCACCAACACGCCGGTGCCGGTCCTGGCAGAGGGGATGAAGCTCAATTACGCGTTCACGCGCTACGGCGCGGCGGGCGGCGCGTGGTCGACTGCCAATGACATGGCGCGCTACGCCCGATTCGAGCTGAATCGCGGACGGCTCGACGACGGCAAGCAATATGTCTCGGAAGAGAATCTGCTGCAGCGCCGGGTCGCCAATGTGCCGGTGGGCGAGGACCGCGTGTACGGGATGGGGATGCAGGTCGACCGCGACTATGGCGTCGACGTCGTTCATCACGGCGGCAGCCTGGCAGGCTACAAGACCGATTTCTTCGTGTTCCCCGATGCGAAGATCGGCGCGGTCATCCTGACCAACTCGGACAGCGGTCAGGCGATGCTGCGGCCGTTCATGCGCCGCGTGCTGGAGCTGCTGTACGACGGCAAGCCCGAGGCGGCGAGCGATGTCGCGTCGATCGCGAAACGCTGGGATGCGGAGATCGCGGCGGAACGCAAGCTGGTGTCGGTGACGCCGGATGCGGTCGCGGCGGCGGCGCTCGCGCCGCGCTACAGCAATCCCGAGCTCGGGCCGCTCACCGTCACCCGGCGCGGCGATACGGTGCGCTTCGACTTCCGATCAATCGGTACGCCGATGGGAACGAAGCGCAATGCCGACGGCACGATCAGCTTCATCGGGCTCGACCCGAACAACCTGTTCTTCCCAATGGTCGTGGGCATCAAGGATGGGAAGCGGACCCTGACCGTTCGCGACAGCCAGCACGAGTTCGTGTTCGTCGAAGGCTGAGGCCGTGCAGCCTGCCGCGATCCGGCCGCGGCAGGCGCCAGCCCCTTAGAGGCACGCCTCCAGATAGGCCTGGTCGAAGCCGAACTGCTTGGCCTTGTCGAGCGTGTAGGGGCGCAGGCCCATCGAGCGATATTCGCCGATGATCTTCCCGTCGGCGCTCTCGTCGAGATATTCGAACTTGAACAGCTCCTGGGTGACGATCACCGGGCCTTCCATGCCGATGACTTCGGTGATGTTGGTCACGCGGCGGCTGCCGTCGCGCAGGCGCTTCACCTGGACGATCATATCGACCGAATCGGCGATCTGGCGGCTGATGGCCTCCTTCGGGATCTTGATGTCGCCCATCATGACCATGTTCTCCATACGCCCGAGACACTCGCGCGGGGAGTTGGAGTGGAGCGTACACATCGACCCGTCGTGACCGGTGTTCATCGCGGCGAGCAGGTCGAAACACTCCGACCCACGAATTTCGCCCAGGATGATGCGATCCGGGCGCATACGCAGCGCGTTCTTGACGAGGTCGCGGATGGTGATCTCGCCCTGACCCTCCAGGTTCGGCGGGCGGGTTTCGAGCGGCAGCCAGTGCGGCTGCTGCAGGCGGAGTTCGGCCGCGTCCTCGATCGTCAGCACGCGCTCGCCCGGATCGATCATCTTCGAGAGCGCATTGAGCATCGTCGTCTTGCCCGAGCCGGTGCCGCCCGAGATGACGATGTTGAACCGGCAGGCGCCGGCGATCTTCAGCGCGGTCGCCATCTTCTGCGACATGCTGCCGAACCCGGCCATCATGTCGAGCGTGATCGGCTTGTCGGAGAACTTACGGATCGAGATCGCCGTGCCCTTGAGGCTGAGCGGCGGGACGATGACGTTGACGCGGCTGCCGTCCTTCAGGCGGGCGTCGGCCAGCGGGGTCGTCTGGTCGACGCGGCGGCCGACGGAGTTGCAGATGCGCTGCGCGATCTGGAACAGATGCTCCTCGTCGCGGAACTGGATGTTCGCCAGCTCCAGTTTGCCCTTGCGTTCGACGAAGGTCTGTTCGGGGCCGTTGACCATGATGTCGCTGACCGCGGGGTCGGCGATCAGCTCCTCGAGCGGGCCGAGGCCGAGCAGCTCGTCGACCAGCACCTTTTCCAGCGCGAACTGTTCGCGGCGGTTGAGCGTCAGCTTCAGTTCGGCGAGCACTTCGCCGATGATCGGGCGGAATTCCTCGGCCAGCTCGTCCTTGCTGAGCGTCGCGGCCGCTTCGGGGTCGACGCGTTCGAGCAGGCGGGGAAGGACCTGTTCCTTGATGCGGTGGATCGAGTTCTCGAATCCTTCGCCGCGATTGTTCGCCGCATCGCCGCTGGCGGCCACGCGTTCGGCCAGGCGCGACATCTGGTCGCCCCCGGCGGCACTGGCGGGCGCTGCCGCAAAGGTCGCGAGATCGGATTCGGGTGCGAGACCGGCCAACGGCGCGCTGGCGATCGGCGGGAATTGCTCGCCCCCTTCCGGCTCCACCGGGCGCGGCGGTCCGCTGCTCTGCATGGGCTTCGCCACGCCGAACGCCGGACGTACCCCCGGCCCCCCCGTCATACCGTTGCGTCGACCAAAAGCGCTCATCGAATTCCTCGCACGCACGCGGGGTGCATGTTGCCTCGGGTGAGAGAAGTAGAGCCGAAGGTTTTACAATTGCCTAACCATGGCCGGCGCGCGCGGCGGCTGCGTTGCGCGCACTTGGCACCGACCTGGCCGGCGGGGCTGCACGCCTGTCCGACGGCGCGGCTTTGCCGCGACGGGCCACTTTTCTCAAACGCGAGCCCATGTCATCCTTTTGAACGCAAACCGGGGGAGGCGAAAGCGATGCCCACACTGACACCCTTGTTCGTCGCACTGTTGGCCCAGGCCGCAGCCCAGCCCACGCCTCTCCCCAACTGGCTTGCGGGATGCTGGCAATCGGGCACGACAGCCGAGTGGACCGAGGAATGCTGGACCACCCCCCGCGCGAGGTCGTTGTTCGGCACAAATCGCGCCGGGTCGGGCGACACGCTGACGATGTGGGAGTCGATGCAAATCCTGCCGGACGCGCGGGGCCGGCCGGTGTTCTGGGCCTCGCCGCGCGGCGCGCCGCGGTCGGCGTTCCCAATGGTGTCGTCGACGGCGACGGAGATCGTCTTCGCCAATGCCGCGCACGATTATCCGCAGCGTATTCGCTATTGGCGGGAGGGGGCGGCGTTGAACGCCGAGATCTCGCTCATCGACGGCAGCAAGCCGATGCGATGGCGGTTCGTGCGGTCGGCGGATCGCTGAGCGACCCGCCGCGCGAGGTCAGGCGGTTACGCTTTCCGCCAACACGACCAGACCGACGCCGTTCACTTCTGCGAAACCGCCTTCGATGCGGATCGTCTCGGGCGTGCCGTTCTGGGTCTTGTAGATCGCCAGTTCGCCATCGCGGATGGTCGACATGAAGGGCGCGTGGCCTTCGAGCACGCCGAAGTCACCTTCGGTGCCCGGAACGACGACCATGTACACGTCCTCTGCGCGGACGAGCTTTTCAGGCGTGACGAGTTCGAAGTGGAGCATGTTCTAAACCTTGCTCCCTCTCCCCTTTTGGAGAGAGGGCTGGGGAGAGGGGAAGGGGTCTCACCGAGAGCATCGCTCGCGGATCGGCCCCTCTCCCAACCAGTTCAGGGTGAAAATCACCCCGTGATTTTCAGGTCATGCCGGGGGCATGACCGGCCCTGAACTCCCCTGAAGGGGAGGGGGTTTTTGCTTACGCCTCTTCGGCCAGCTTCTTGCCCTTGGCGACGGCTTCGTCGATGCCACCGACCATGTAGAAGGCGGCTTCCGGCAGGTGATCGTATTCGCCGTCGACAACGGCCTTGAACGACTTCACCGTGTCTTCGATCGACACGAACTTGCCGCTGATGCCGGTGAAGACTTCGGCGACGTGGAACGGCTGGCTGAGGAAGCGCTGGATCTTGCGCGCGCGGGCAACGGTCAGCTTATCCTCTTCCGACAGTTCATCCATGCCCAGGATGGCGATGATGTCCTGCAGCGACTTGTACTTCTGCAGGATCGACTGAACCGCACGCGCCGTGTCGTAATGCTCCTGGCCGACGACGGCCGGGCTCAGCGCGCGGCTGGTCGAATCGAGCGGGTCGACCGCCGGATAGATGCCGAGTTCCGAGATCGCGCGGTTGAGAACGGTCGTCGCGTCCAGGTGAGCGAACGAGGTCGCCGGTGCCGGGTCGGTAAGATCGTCCGCGGGAACGTAGATCGCCTGCACCGAGGTGATCGAACCCTTGTTGGTCGAGGTGATGCGCTCCTGCAGCGCGCCCATGTCGGTCGACAGGGTCGGCTGATAGCCCACCGCCGACGGAATACGGCCGAGCAGTGCCGACACTTCCGAACCCGCCTGGGTGAAGCGGAAGATGTTGTCGACGAAGAACAGCACGTCCTGGCCCTCGACGTCGCGGAAATACTCGGCGATCGTCAGGCCCGACAACGCGACGCGGGCACGCGCGCCCGGCGGCTCGTTCATCTGACCATAGACCAGCGCGACCTTCGAGCCTTCGCTGACCGCATTGCCGTCGGCGTCCTTGGCGATGACGCCCGCGTCGAGGAATTCGTGGTAGAGGTCGTTGCCCTCACGGGTCCGCTCGCCCACGCCCGCGAACACCGACGTGCCGCCGTGACCCTTGGCGATGTTGTTGATCAGTTCCTGGATGAGAACCGTCTTGCCGACGCCGGCGCCGCCGAACAGGCCGATCTTGCCACCCTTCGAATAGGGGGCGAGCAGGTCGATGACCTTGATGCCGGTGACCAGGATGCTGGTTTCGGTCGACTGGTCGACGAAGGCCGGAGCCTGGGCGTGGATCGGGGCGGTCTGTTCCGCACCGACCGGGCCGCGCTCGTCGATCGGCTCTCCGACGACGTTCAGGATGCGCCCCAGCGTCTTCGGGCCGACCGGCACGCGGATCTGCGAGCCGGTGTCGGTCACGGTCTGACCGCGGGTCAGGCCGTCCGTCGAGTCCATCGCGATCGTGCGGACGGTGTTCTCGCCCAGGTGCTGCGCGACTTCGAGGACCAGGCGGGTGCCGTTGTTGTCCGTCTCCAGCGCCGAGAGAATGGCGGGGAGGTTAGCGTCGAACTGCACGTCGACGACGGCGCCGATGACCTGCGAGATGCGGCCGACGTTGTTGGTGGTGCCCTGCGTCGGGCTGTCGATTGCGGCGGTGGCCATGTCTGTTTCCTTGCCCAAAGTCTCTTAATTCAGTTCGATCATCTGCGTGGCGGCAATGGCGCCATCACGATATTCTTCAGCCTTGATCACACCTCGCCAAGCGAAGGCAATGAAGTAGCGAGTTGCGCCCTTTTGCTCTGCCCACGTCCTGGTGCTGGCCTCGATTTCCGAATCGTCGAAATGACCATCGAGTGCCACAATGTCTCGGCGCTGCGGATCAACGAACGTCGGCAGAAAGTCGCCTTCGTTCGCGGCCATGTCGCGCGTTATCGAGACAAATTGGTCGAAGGTCAGACCGTCGTTCACAAAGCTTCTGCGCCGGAGATGATTTCCACCAGCTCGGTCGTGATCGCGGCCTGGCGGGTGCGGTTGTATTCGGTGGTGAGTCGCTTGATGAGGTCGCCCGCGTTGCGGGTCGCGTTGTCCATCGCGGTCATCTTGCTGCCCTGTTCCGACGCCGCATTTTCGCGCAGCGCGCGGAAGATCTGGATGGCGACGTTGCGTGGCAACAGGTCGGCGAGGATCGATTCCTCGTCGGGCTCGTATTCGACCACGGCCATGCCGGTGTCGGCCGCGACCGGTGCCGATGCCTCGATCTTCACCGGCAGGATCTGCTGCTCGGTCGGCTCCTGCGTCAGCACCGACTTGAAGGTTGCGTAGAACAGGTGCGCGACATCGAACTCGCCGGCTTCGAACCGGCGGATCAGGTCGTCGGCATAGCCCTTCGCATCCGCAAAGGTCAGCTTGCCGAGATCGCCGGGCTCGATGCCGTGGACCATCGACCCGCGATACAGGCGGTTCAGCACCGCGCGGCCCTTGCGACCGATGGTGTAGAACTTCACCGTCTTGCCCTGCGCGATCAGCTTGTCGGCTTCACGCCGCGCCAGGCGGGCGATGTTGGTGTTGAACGCGCCCGCCAGGCCGCGGTCGCTGGTCGCGACCACGAACAGGTGGACCTGGTCCTTGCCGGTGCCCGCGATCAGCGGCGACGCGCCTTCGTTCTTCGACGCGAGGCTCGCGACGACGCGTTCCAGCGTCTGCGCATAGGGACGACCGGCCTCCGCCGCTTCCTGCGCACGGCGCAGCTTCGCGGCGGCGACCATCTTCATCGCCTTGGTGATCTTCTGGGTCGACTTGACCGAGTTGATCCGGATCTTGAGGGCCTTGAGACTAGCCATCGTTCTCTTTCATGTGCTCCCGCGACGGCGGGAGCCCAGGGTAACCAAGCGAACCGCGTGCGGCTCTAGGCTCCCGCTTTCGCGGGAGCACCGGAGGCTTTACGCAAACGTCTTCGCGAACGCGTCGAGCGCAGCCTTCAGGCCGGCCTTTGCCTCGTCACCCAAGTCCTTGGTTTCGCGGATCTTGGTCAGTACGTCGGCGTGGTTCGCGCGCATGTCGGCGAGCATGGCGGCTTCGTAGCGCACCACGTCCTGCACCGGCACGCTGTCGAGATAGCCCTGCGTACCCGCGAAGATCGACACCGTCTGCTCTTCGAAGGGCAGCGGCGAGAACTGGGCCTGCTTCAGCAGCTCGGTCAGACGCGCACCGCGATTCAGCAGCTTCTGGGTCGACGCGTCGAGGTCCGAGCCGAACTGCGCGAACGCCGCCATTTCGCGGTACTGCGCCAGCTCCAGCTTGATCGAGCCCGACACCTTCTTCATCGCCTTGGTCTGCGCGGCCGAGCCGACGCGGCTGACCGACAGGCCGACGTTGATCGCGGGGCGGATACCGGCGTTGAACAGGTCGGTTTCGAGGAAGATCTGGCCGTCGGTGATCGAGATCACGTTCGTCGGAATATAGGCCGACACGTCGCCTGCCTGCGTCTCGATGATCGGCAGCGCGGTCAGCGAACCACCGCCGTTGGCGTCCGACATCTTCGCCGCACGCTCGAGCAGGCGGCTGTGAAGGTAGAACACGTCGCCCGGATAGGCTTCACGGCCCGGCGGGCGGCGCAGAAGCAGCGACATCTGGCGATAGGCGACGGCCTGCTTCGACAGATCGTCGAACACGATCAGCGCGTGCATACCGTTGTCACGGAAATACTCGCCCATCGCGGTGCCGGTGTAGGGCGCCAGGAACTGCATCGGCGCCGGTTCCGACGCGGTCGCGGCGACGACGATCGAATATTCCATCGCGCCGTTTTCTTCGAGCATGCGCACCAGCTGTGCGACGGTCGAGCGCTTCTGGCCGACCGCGACGTAGACGCAGTACAGCTTCTTCGATTCGTCCGAGCCCTGGTTGACGCTCTTCTGGTTGATGAAGGTGTCGATCGCGACGGCCGACTTGCCGGTCTGGCGGTCGCCGATGATCAGCTCGCGCTGGCCGCGGCCGACGGGGACCAGCGCGTCGATCGCCTTCAGGCCCGACTGCATCGGCTCCGACACGCCCTGACGCGGGATGATGCCCGGCGCCTTCACTTCGACGCGGCTGCGCTTTTCGGCGACGATCGGGCCCTTGCCGTCGATCGGGTTGCCGAGACCATCGACCACGCGGCCGAGCAGGCCCTTGCCGACCGGCACGTCGACGATCGTGCCGGTGCGCTTGACGGTGTCGCCTTCGCGGATTTCGGCGTCCGAGCCGAAGATCACGACGCCGACATTGTCGGCTTCCAGGTTGAGCGCCATGCCCTGCACGCCGTTGGCGAATTCGACCATCTCGCCCGCCTGGACGTTGTCGAGGCCATGGATGCGGGCGATGCCGTCACCGACGCTCAGCACCTGGCCGGTCTCGCTGACCGTGGCTTCGGTGCCGAAATTGGCGATCTGGTCCTTGATGACCTTCGAGATTTCTGCGGCGCGGATATCCATTGTCGTGCCTTAGCCTTTCATCGCGTGCGCGAGGGTGTTCAAACGGGTCTTGATCGAGCTGTCGATCATCTGGCTGCCGATCTTCACGACCAGTCCGCCCAGGAGCGAGGGGTCGACGCTCAGGTCGACGGAAACGTCGCGGCCGACGCGGGTGCGCAGGGCCTGCTTCAGGTCGGCGACCTGGCCATCGGTCAGCGGGTGGGCCGAGGTGACCTCCGCCGTCGTCTCACCGCGATGACGCGCGGCGAGCGCGCGATAGGCGCGGATGATCGCCGGCAGTTCGCGCAGACGGCGGTTCTCCGCCAGCACGCCCAGGAACTTGGTCGTCGTGGGGTCGAGGCCGAGCGTCGCGGCGACGGCGGCGATCGCCTTGCCGGCTGCCCCGCGGGCGATGATCGGGTTCGTCGTCAGCGCGGCAAAGTCGGCTGACTCGGCCAGCGCCTGCTTGACGGTGCCGAGGCTCGCCTCGACCGCATCGATCTGCTTGCCGCTTTCGGCGAGCTCGAACAGCGCAGTCGCGTAGCGCCCGCTGAGGCTTGCCTGAATACCGCCGGTGCTTTCCACGCGCGCGTCGTTCCTTACGTCGGACAGAATGTGATTGCCCCTGCACGAGAGAGGGCCGGCAAACGCGGCCCCATGTGTCGGGTCGCGGCGCGCCTAGCACCGGCATGCCTTTGGTGCAACCGGGAACCGGCATTTGGTTGACTAGGAAACCGCTTTTGCGCGATTAAGCGGGGGTGACCCAGATCAGTACCCTCGATTCCCATCTCGGCTTCTGGCTGCGGCAGGTCTCCAATCATGTATCGCATCGCTTTGCCGCGCGACTGGCGGAACAGGGCGTGACGCCGGCCGAATGGGTGCTGCTGCGGATGCTGCATGACGCGGGCGCGGTGCCGCCCAGCGCGCTTGCCGAGCGGCTTGGCTTTACCCGCGGCGCGATCACCAAGCTGGTCGACCGGTTGCGCGCCAAGCGCTTGGTCGTGCGCGCCGGGGCGGGCGGCGCCGACCGGCGGTATCAGACGATCGCGCTGACCGGGGCGGGCGCGGTGCTCGTCCCGAAGCTGGCGGCGATCGCCGATGCCAATGATGCGGAGACGTTCGGGCACCTGACCGCCGCAGAGCGCACCACGCTCGATCGGCTGCTGCGTGCACTGGTCGACCGCGCGCGAATCGGCGCGATTCCCGTGGAGTGACGGAGGTGAGAATGGACGTAGAGGCATTGGCGGCAGCCGAGCGCTGCACGGCGGGCTCGGATGCCGGCACGATGGCCTTCCCGGAAGTCATCGCTGCGATGATCGCAAGCGGTCTCGAGCGGTATCACGCCGATCTGGTGCGGGCCGAGAAGATTTGGTTTCTGCCCGATGGTCGTTCGCAGACGCTGACCTGCGACCCGCTGATTGTCCCTCCGGCCATGCCCTTCGACGCCGCTGGCGTGGCGGCAGCCGTGCGAGACGCGCAGGCGGGGGCGATCAATTACCACGGCTTTTGTGCGGCGATCGCTACGGCGGGGTGCGTCGGCTATCTCGTGTCCATCCCCGGACGCCGGGTCGTCTATTATGGGCGGACCGCCGAAACGCATGTCGAGCTGTTCCCGGATTGAGGTCACCCGGACCGTGCAGCCCCGATTAATCTGACGAATGGGATCAGGTCGTTGCGGCAGGGTAATGGACCGTGCCGTGTGGGAGGCGGACGATGCGGGGATGGGCGGCACTAGCAGCGATGATGATTTTGGCACCGGCGGCGCAGGCCGAAGAGGTCGATCTGGTCGGCACCTTCCCGGCGGGTAGCCCCGATGTCGCGATGCTGCGATCGATCGCAGTCGGCGGCTTTGCCGGGCGCGGCGGCGGCGACGTGTCGATGGCTCTCGAGCGGGCGCTGGCCAAGCCGGGAATCGACGGTCTCGTCCACTTCGTCGTGCGCAGCGATCCGAACGAGGCCGAGGGGGTCGTGACCGGCGGTGTGTCGACCGACGTCTGGTCCGAGGACTTCGTTCGCACGAACGAAAAGTGCGTCGAGCGCGACGAGCGCAAGAAATGCGTGCGCAAGGAGAAGATCCGCATCAACTGCGTCCGCCGCTTCGTCCGGATGACGGTGGAGGCGCGGGTGATCGACGATCGGGACCGGCGGATTCTGTGGGCCGGCGCGCCCGAGCGGACGACGCAGACCGAGTGGTGCGAGGGCGATGTCTCGCCCGAAAGCGTGGCGACCGTCGTCGAGCAGCTGTCCCGCGACATCGCGAGCGAGTTGCGTCGCATCTTCGCGCCGACCGTGCGGACCTATTCGGTCCGGTTTCGCGAGAAAACGAAGGGGCTTTCCCGCATCCAGACCGCGCAGTTCAAGGGGCTCGTGCGTCAGTCTCAACACGACCTGCCGCTTGCGTGCGAGGGCTGGTCGGGACTGGAGGGTGAGGCGCCGAATCATATCGCGACGGTGTTCGACTTGGGCGTCTGTGCGGAGGCGGCGGGCGATCTGGAGGGCGCGCTGGCCCGGTACGATCGGGCGTCGCAACTGCTCGGCCCGCATAATGAAGCGGAAGATGACGCACGCCGCGTCCGCGGGCTAATCGCGGCGCGGGAACTGGCGCGGCGGCGGGGCGCGTAAAGGGCTTTCCCTTGCGAGGTCGACCGGCCTAGCATCGGGCGTTTCTATGGGGGAGCTAGCATGACCGACATCGACCGCCGTGGCGTTCTCGCAGGTCTGGGCATGGCCGCCGGTATCGCCGCCGCACCTGCGGCTGCCGCCCAGGTCGTCCGGGCGAGAACCTCTCGCGATGCGCAGCTCGACGCGCTGTTGATGCGCCAATTCCGTGCCGGACTGTCGCGCGATCCGACGATGGCGACGAACCTTGGGCTCGATACCGGCGTGCGGGCGGAACTGCGGTCACGATTTCCGGACTGGTCGGTGCGGGGGCGCGCGGCGAGCCGGGCGCAGACCGATCGCGACCTCGCCGCACTGCGGGCGTTCGGTCGCGCCGGCCTCGGCGACGTCGCACAAGTGTCGTATGATAGTGCGATCTTTTCCCTGGAGGCGGATCAGCGCGTCGGCCGCTTCGCCTATCATAGTGGCGGCTTCGGGCACCGGCCAGGACCCTATGGCGTGACCCAGCTCGGCGGCTTCTACACCGGGGTCGCCAGCTTCCTCGATCAGCAGCATCCGGTGAAGACCCGCGCCGACGCCGACGCTTATCTGGCGCGGTTGGCGGAAGTGCCGCGACTGTTCGACGATGACACCGCCATCGTCCGGGCCAATGCCGCAATGGGCGTGGTGGCGCCGCGCTTCATACTCGACCAGGCGCTCGCGCAGTTGAAGCGGCTGCACGATGGGGATCCGGCGACGACGACGATGGTCGCGTCGATCGCGCGGCGTAGCGCGGCGATCGGCCTGACCGGCTATGGCGAGCGGGCACAGGCGCTGTTCGCAGGGCCGATCCGGGCGGCATTGGCGCGGCAGATGGCGGCGCTGTCCGAACTGCTGCCGCGGTCGGAGCAGGCCGCGGGCGTGGCGCGGCTACCGCAGGGCGAGGCCTATTATGCCGCGACGCTGCGCTATCACACGACCACGGGCATGTCGGCGGCGGATATCCATACGCTCGGTCGCGAGCGCGTGGCGGACCTGACCGCGCAGATCGACGCGCTGCTCAAGGCGCAAGGCTATACGAAGGGCACGTTGGTCGCGCGATTGAACGCGCTTGCCGCATCGCCGGGGCAGCGCTTCGCCAATACCGATGCGGGGCGGCAGGAGTTGCTCGCCTATCTCAACGGTCGACTCGACGCGATCAAGCCGCGGCTGCCGCGCATGTTCAGCCGGATGCCGACACTGCCGTACGAGATTCGCCGCGTGCCGCCCGAGATCGAGATCGGGGCGCCTGGCGGTTCGGCGCAGCGGGGCCTTGCCGACGGGTCGCGGCCGGGAATCTTCTTCATCAACCTGCGCGATACCGCCGAATGGCCGCGCTACACGTTGCCGACGCTGGCGTATCACGAAGGCGCGCCGGGGCATCTGTTCGAAGGGGCGCTGAGCCTGCAGAACGGCGCCCTGCCGATCTATCGCCAGGTCGGACAGGCGACCGCTTATTCGGAAGGCTGGGGGCTCTACGCCGAACAGGTCGCCGACGAACTCGGCATGTACGACGACGATCCGCTGGGCAAGATCGGGTATCTGGCGTCCTACGCCTTCCGCGCGTCGCGGTTGGTGATCGACACCGGCCTTCACGCGATGGGGTGGAGTCGCGAACAGGCTATTCGTTACATGGTCGAGAATTCGTCGCAGTCGGAAAGCGCGTCGCGGACGGAGGTCGACCGCTACATCGTCTATCCGGGACAGGCATGCGCATACATGGTCGGCCAGGTCGCGATCTCGCGCCTGCGCCGCGACGTGGAAGGTCGCCGCGGCTACGACATCAAGCGGTTCCACGATCTGGTGCTCGATACCGGCCGCGTGCCGCTCGCGGTGCTCGAGCGGCGGGTGCGGGGGGCGTTCCCGGCCTGACACTAAACGTCCGCCCTGAGCCTGTCGAAGGACAGTACCCCGACAGGCTCAGCACGAACGGAAGGTGGCGTTACCGCCCGCGGCCACCGCCGCTGCCGCCGCCGGCAGCGCTACGCTGGCCACCACCGCGATTGCCGCCGGGACGACCGCCGCCGGCGGGCTTCGCGGCGAACTTCTTCTTGCCCGGGAAGAAACGACGCGGTTCGCCGTCGCTCGATGCAACGCCCTGCGAGCGTCCGCCGCGACCGCCGCCCTGCTGGGCGCGGCCGTTGCGACCATTCTGTTCGTCGCGGCTCATCGGCACGGGCTTCCGCGACTTCACGATCGCTTCGGCTTCGGCCAGGAAATTGTCCGGCAGTGAGCGGACGGGCACCTTCTGGCGCGTCAACTTCTCGATGTCGCGCAGGTACGGCCGTTCGTCATCGGCGCAGAAGCTGATGGCGATGCCGTCGGCGCCCGCACGCGCGGTGCGGCCGATGCGGTGGACATACTGTTCCGGTACGTTCGGCAGCTCGAAGTTGAAGACGTGGCTGACGCCCGACACGTCGATGCCGCGCGCGGCGATGTCGGTGGCGACCAGGATCGGCACTTCGCCCGAACGGAACAGACCCAGCGCGCGCTCGCGCTGCGGTTGCGACTTGTTGCCGTGGATCGCGTTCGACGCGATGTCATTGGCGGCCAGCAGCTTCACGACGCGGTCGGCGCCGTGCTTGGTGCGGGTGAAGATCAGCGCGCGGTCGATCTTGAGGCTGCGCAGTGCCATCGTCAGCAGCGCCTGCTTCTCGGACTGGTTGACGAAGATCACCTGCTGCTCGACGCGCTCGGCGGTGGTCGAGACCGGGGTGACCTTCACCTCGACCGGGTCCTTGATGAACTGGTTCGACAGGTCGCGGATCGCAGCCGGCATGGTGGCCGAGAAGAACAGCGACTGACGCTGACGCGGCAGGATCTTCACGACCCGCTTCAGTGCATGGATGAAGCCCAGGTCCATCATCTGGTCGGCTTCGTCGAGCACGAAGATCTCGACCGCCGACAGGCTCAGATGGCCTTCGTCGATCAGGTCGAGCAGGCGGCCCGGCGTCGCGACCAGGATGTCGCAGCCCTTCGACAGGTCGATCTTGTTCTTGTGCACCGACGTGCCGCCGAAGACGGTGACGACGCTCAATTTCGCGAACTTCGAATAGCCGCGGGCATTGTCCGCGATCTGCGCGGCGAGTTCGCGGGTCGGCGCAAGCACCAGCATGCGGCACTGGCGCGGCAGGGCGCGCTTGCCGCTGGCGACCAGGTGGTCGATCGACGGCAGCGTGAACGCCGCGGTCTTGCCAGTGCCGGTCTGCGCGATGCCGAGCAGGTCGCGGCCCTGCAACAGCGCGGGGATCGCCTGCGCCTGGATCGGGGTGGGGGTTTCATAGCCCTTGGCGGCAAGGGCGTCGGTGACGGGCTTCGACAGCCCGAGTTCGGTGAATTTCATGTGGTCTGGACTCGGAATTGGAGTCGGCGCGCGGTCCACCCGAAACGGGGACGCGTGTGCGACGGGCCTTCAAAAAGGCGACCCGCGTGACAGGGGAAGCTTGGGTGAAGCGAAGTCCGGGCCGGGGAGGCAGATGCCGTCCGATCACGCAGCCATTGGAGGGCCTCGCTGATCGGCTAGCTATATTGTGCAGTGCGGAAAGTCAAGGTTCAGACAGGGACACCGTAAAACGCCGACGCTGCACCGGAAAACAGGCGGTCGAGGTCGACGGGCCCGACGAGATCGATCGTGGCCCGCACCCAGTCGCGATAGGCATCGCCGGTATCGACCAGCACCGGCCAGTCGCTGCCCCACATCAGCCGGTCGCCGAAGCTGGTGACGAGGTGCGACACGTAAGGGGCGAGGGCGGCAGCGGGTTGTTCCGGCGCCTGTTCGGTGCGCAGGCCCGACAGCTTGCACCAGACGTTGGGCAGCGTCGCGAGCGCAGCGATCCCGTCGCGCCATGGATCGAGCGTGCCGGTCGCGGCGTGAGGCTTGGCGGCGTGATCGATGACGATCGGAAGGTCAGGCCACCGCGTCGCGAAGGCATGGAGCACGCCCAGGTGGCGCGGCTGGATCAGCGCGTCGAAGCGCAGGCCGTGGACGATCATCGCCTCGATAGCGGGTTCGAGCGCGGGGGCCATGATCCAGTCGGTGTCCGCTATGCTCTGCAGCATCGGGCGCAGGCCCTTCAGCGCCGGCTGCGCGGCGAGCGACGCAATCCGCTGCGGCGCGCCGGGCGCAGCGAGGTCCGTCCAACCGACGACACCGCGGACCAGCGGGTCGTCGATCGCCAGCAGCCAGTCGGTATCGCGGTCGTCGGCCTGCGACTGGACCAATATGCCGCCGGCGACGTCGAGCCCCGCTGTCTCGAGGCGGAGATCGTCGGCGGTGAAATCGCGGTGGAGGCGGGGCAGGTCGGGCCCAGGCCAGCTCCGGCCCGGGCCGTCGATCCGCCAGAGGTGGAAATGCGCGTCGAGGATGCGCACCCGACTTAGCCTGCGTGGTCGACCAGGATCGACCGGTCGATCGCCTCGATCCGGTTCACGCCGGTCAGCGTCATCGCGACGATCATTTCCTTGCGGATCAGGTCGAGCAGCTTGGCGACGCCTGCCTCGCCCTCGGCGGCCAGCGCATAGACCCAGGCGCGCCCCAACAGCACGCCCTTCGCGCCCAGCGCCAGCATCCGAACGACGTCGAGGCCACTGCGCACGCCGCCGTCGACCAGCACGGTCAAATCGTCGCCCACCGCATCGGCGATCGCGGGAAGGGCGCGGGCGCTCGACAGCACGCCGTCCAGCTGGCGCCCGCCGTGGTTCGACACGACGATTCCGTCGGCACCGATCCGCGCGGCTTCGCGGGCGTCTTCGGGGTCGAGGATGCCCTTGATGATCAGCGGGCCGTCCCACAGCTCGCGAATCCAGTCGAGGTCGCGCCACTGGATCGTCGGGTCGAAGTTGGTGCCGAGCCAGCCCATATAGTCGTTCAGGCCGCTGTTCTTGCCCAGCACCGGCAGCAAATTGCCCAGCAGATGCGGGCGGCCGAACAGGCCCACGTCCCAAGCCCAGCGCGGATGGGTCATCGCCTGGAGGACACGGCGGATCGGGGCGTTCGGCCCCGACATGCCCGAATGCGCGTCACGATAGCGCGCACCCGGCACCGGCATGTCGACGGTGAACACCAGAGCCTCCGCCCCGCTTGCCTTCGCCCGTGCGATCAGGTCGCGCATGAAGGCGCGGTCGCGGATGACGTAGAGCTGGAACCAGAAGGGATCGGCGACCTGTGATACCTGTTCGATCGAGCAGATCGACACGGTCGATAGGCACGTCGGGATGCCCGCCTTCGCCGCCGCGCGCGCCGCCTGCATCTCGCCGCGCCGCGCGTACATGCCGCTGATGCCGACGGGGCCGAGCGCGACCGGCAACGCCATCTCGCGGCCGAACAATGTCGTCTTCAGGTCAATCGTCGCGACGTCGCGCAGCACGCGCTGACGCAGCGCGATGTCGGACAGGTCGTCGACGTTGCGCCGCAACGTCGCCTCGGCATAGGCGCCGCCGTCGGCATAATCGAACAGGAAACGCGGCAGGCGACGGCGCGCGGCTTCGCGGAAATCGCTGGCGGACGAGATGATCATTCCCGCCGCTTACTGAGGTCAGCCGCCGAATGCCAGCGTAGGCAATCCGCGACAGCCCGGGTCGACCTCGAACAGCGCCCCGGCGTGTTCTTCGTGCTCCATGCCGTCCGCGGCGGAGGTCACGAACATCCGGTCGAGGTCCGGCCCGGCGAACGCCATCCGCGTGATCTGCGATGCGGGCAGGGGGATGTAGCGCATCTCCTTGCCGTCCGGGTCGAAGCGCGTCACGCGCCCGCCGCCCCAGCGGGCGACCCACAGGCAGCCATCGGCGTCGAGCGTCATGCCGTCCGGGTGCCCGGTCGCATTGTCGATCGTAATGTGCACGCTCCGCGGCCCCAGCGACCCGTCGTCGTTGATGGCGAAGCGAAAGATCGTGTCGAGTGCGGTGTCGGTGTGGAACAGCCAGCGACCATCGGGCGAAATCGCCGGGCCATTGGCGATGGTATAGGGCGCATCGACCTTCACCCAGCTGCGATCGGCATTAAGCCGGTAGAAGGCACCGGTCGCGCCCTCGCACGACACCGGCATGGTCCCGGCCCAGATGCGGCCTAACGGATCGGCGGCGGCATCGTTCATACGGTTGTCGGGCAGGTCGGGTTCGGGATCGGCGATCCGCGCCACCTGCGCCGTCCCGCCGCCGTCCGGCAGAATCAGGTCGTGGAACCCGCTTTGCAGCCCGGCGATGAAGCCGTCGTCGTTCGCCCGTTCGATCAGCCAGCCCGTCCGCTCAGGGCTATCCCAGCGGGTGACGGATCCATCCGCCAGCGACAGCCGGCGGATGGCGAGGCCCAGGATATCGACCCAGTAGACGGCGTTGTCGCGCGCCGACCAGGTGACGCCTTCGCCCAGGATCGACCGGCCGCTGCCGGCGACGACGACGGCGTCGGTCATTCCGCAGGGCTTACGGTCTGGTCGGGCAGCGCATGGGTCGGCTTGGCGCCCCACACGGCGTAGAACAGGATGTAGAGCTCGCACACCACCGTCAGCAGGAACGAGGTCTGCAGGCCGTAGCGATCGGCCAGCCAACCCTGCACGACGACCAGCGCACCGCCGGCGATCGCCATGATCAGCAGGCCCGATCCTTCCTCGGTCAGCGGGCCGAGGCCGCGGATGCCGAGCGAGAAGATCGTCGGGAACATGATCGAATGGAACAGGCCGACCAGGATCAGCGACCACATCGCCGCCGGGCCCGTCAGGAAGGTCGCGCCGAGCATCACGACGAACGCGCCGATCGAGAAGGCGGCGAGCACCTTCTCCGCCGGGATCTTCTGCATCAGCAGCGAACCCACGAAGCGGCCGATCATCATCCCACCCCACAGCAGCGATAGATAGCGCGAGGCTTGCTCGTGCGTGATCGCGGCGATGTCAGGCTGCGATACGAAGTTGATGAACAGGTTGGCGACGCCGATTTCCGCGATCAGATAGATGAAGATCGCCGGGACCCCGAATACCAGGTTGCGGTGCTTCCACAGCGACAGCTGCGCCCGCTCCGCCTTCGACACGCGCTGGGTCGACTGGCCGATCGCGGGCAGCGGAAAACGGGCAATGACGACTGCCAGCACGACGAGCACGATCGCGACCAGGACATAGGGCAGGATCACCGACTGCGCGTCGGCCAGCCGTTCGGCCTGCGTCAGCACGCGGTCGGTGGTGGTCCCGCCGACCGACCGGCCGAGGATCAGATAGCCCGCGAAGAGCGGCGCCAGCGTCGTGCCGAGCGAATTGAACGCCTGCACGAGGTTGAGGCGCGACGATCCGGTCTCCGGCGGGCCGATGACGGTGACGTACGGGTTGGCCGCGACCTGGAGCAGCGTGATGCCGCTGGCGATGACGAACAGCATGACGAGCGTCACGCCGTACGACGGCAGGCTCGCCGCCAGCGTCATCCCGAGCGCGCCGACTGCCATCACGACCAGGCCGACGACCAGCGACTTCTGGTACCCGATCCGCTCGATCAGCTTGGCCGACGGGATCGACGCGACGAAATAGGCGATGAACCACACGCTCTCGATCAGCGTCGTCTGCGTGTAGTTCAGGTCGAACACGCTGCGCAGGTGCGGCAGCAGCGTGTTGTTGATGACGGTGATGAAGCCCCACATGAAGAAGAGGCTGGCCAGCAGCGTGAGTGCCGAGCGATAGCTCTGCCCCGCGCCGCCCCCTGTCGCGGCGGTCGTCGCCGATCCGCCCGGTGCCATTGCCATTCGTCATCCCTCCCAGCTTGCTATACGCTTATTTGTCTGAGTATATGCGGGTCGAGGCCGGGTCAAGCCGGTGAGAGGGGAGAGCGACGCATGCGGGCAATCTGGAGCATCCTGATGGTGACGGCGGCAATCGGTTCGGTGCCGGCGATGGCGGCGACGGCGAAGCGGACGAGCTTCGGCACGCTGAAGAATGGCACGGCGATCGAGGCGGTGACGCTGACCGGCGCGAACGGCGTCTCGGCGCGAATCATCACCTATGGCGCGACGTTGCAGGCGCTCAATGCTCCCGATCGCACCGGCAAGGTCGCCGACATCACCCTCGGTTACGATACGATCGCGGCCTATGAGGCGAAGACGAATTATTTCGGCGTGACGGTCGGGCGCTATGCCAACCGAATCGCCGGCGGTCGCTTCACGATCGATGGCAAGGCCTATCAGCTGCCCAAGAACAACGGCGAGAATTCTCTGCACGGCGGTGAAAAAGGGTTCGACCAGATGGTCTGGCGGATCACCGACATGAAGCAGTCGGGTCCGGTCGCAAGCGTCACGCTGGCGCTGACCAGCCCCGATGGCGACCAGGGCTATCCCGGCAAGCTCGACGTGACGGTGACCTATTCGCTCGACGACAAGGGCGCGCTGACGATCGATTTCGGTGCCGCCAGCGATCAGCCCACGATCGTCAACATGACGAATCACGCGATCTTCAACCTGGCGGGCGAAGGCGCCGGTCCGGGCATCTACGGCCACCGTCTGACGATCCCGGCCAAGCGCTATCTGCCCGTCGACGCCAATCTGATCCCGACCGGCGAGCTGAAGCCGGTCGCGGGCACCGTGTTCGACTTCACCCGCGGCCGCTCGCTCAGCGACGGCATCCGCGACGGCCGCGATCCGCAGATCGTCGCCGGTCGCGGCTGGGATCACAATTGGGTGCTCGACAAGGGGGCGACTGCAACGCCGCAGCTCGCCGCGCGCGCCGAGGATCCGGCATCGGGCCGCGTGCTCGAAGTGCTGACGACCGAGCCGGGCGTGCAATTCTATTCGGGCAACTTCCTCGACGGGACGCTCGTCGGCAAGCAGGGGCATGTCTATCGCATGGGCGACGGCCTCGCGCTCGAACCGCAGAAGTTCCCGGACACGCCCAACCAGCCGAAGTTCGGCTCGGCCCGTGTCGATCCGGGCAAACCCTATCACCACCGCATGATCTACCGCGTCTCCGTGGCGCGCTGAGGAAATATTTCATGACCGACGCCCCGAAGCTGCGCAGCCGCGCGTGGTTCGACAATCCCGACAACATCGACATGACCGCGCTCTATCTCGAGCGCTACCTGAACTACGGCCTCAGCCTGGAGGAATTGCAGTCGGGCAAGCCGATCATCGGCATCGCCCAGACCGGGAGCGACCTGTCGCCCTGCAACCGGCACCATCTGGTGCTGGCGGAGCGGGTGCGCGAGGGCATTCGGGAAGCCGGCGGCATTGCGATCGAATTTCCGGTCCATCCGATCCAGGAAACCGGCAAGCGTCCGACCGCGGGGCTCGACCGTAATCTGGCCTATCTTGGGCTGGTCGAGGCGCTGTACGGCTACCCCCTCGATGGTGTCGTCCTGACGATCGGGTGCGACAAGACGACCCCGGCGTGCCTGATGGCGGCGGCGACCGTGAACATCCCGGCGATCGCGCTGTCGGTGGGCCCGATGCTGAACGGCTGGCACAAGGGCGAGCGCACGGGCAGCGGCACGATCGTGTGGAAGGCGCGCCAGATGCTGGCCGCGGGCGAGATCGACGATGCGGAGTTCATCCGCCTGGTCGCATCGTCGGCGCCGTCGACCGGCTATTGCAACACGATGGGCACCGCGACGACGATGAATTCGCTCGCCGAGGCGCTCGGCATGTCGCTGCCCGGGTCCGCCGCAATCCCGGCGCCCTATCGCGATCGCCAGGAATCGGCGTGGCGTACGGGCAAGCGGATCGTCGAAATGGTCGCGGAGGATCTGAAGCCTTCCGACATCCTGACGCGCGACGCATTCCACAACGCGATCCGGGTCAATTCGGCGATCGGTGGATCGACGAACGCGCCGATCCACCTGGCCGCCATCGCCCGCCACATCGGCGTCGACCTGCCGGTGACGGATTGGGAAGAGCAGGGGCATAAGGTGCCGTTGCTGGTGAACCTGCAGCCGGCCGGCGAATATCTGGGTGAGGACTATTACCGCGCGGGCGGCGTCCCTGCGGTCGTCAACCAGCTGATGGAGCAGGGCCTGATCCATGAGCAGGCACTGACCGTCAACGGCCGCTCGATCGGCGACAACTGCCGCGGCGTGGCGATCGAGGATGAAAAGGTCATCCGGCCGTTCGACCAGCCGCTGAAGGAAGACGCCGGCTTCATCGTGCTGAAGGGCAATCTGTTCGACAGCGCCGTGATGAAGACCAGCGTGATCTCGGAGGAATTCCGCGCGCGCTATCTGTCGAATCCGGACTCGCCCAACGCGTTCGAAGGTCCGGCGGTCGTGTTCGACGGGCCCGAGGACTATCATCACCGCATCGACGACCCTGCGACCGGTATCACGCCCGAGACGTTGCTGTTCATGCGCGGCGCCGGCCCGATCGGCTACCCGGGCGCAGCGGAGGTCGTGAACATGCGACCGCCGGCGCATCTGATCACCGAGGGCGTCCATTCGCTGCCGTGCATCGGTGACGGTCGCCAGTCGGGGACTAGCGGGTCGCCCTCGATCCTGAATGCCAGCCCCGAGGCCGCGGCCATGGGTGGCCTGGCGCTGCTGCGCACCGGCGACCGCGTGCGGATCGACCTGAACACCGGCCAAGCCGACGTTCTGATCCCTGACGAGGAATTGGCCGAGCGTCGCCGCGCGTTGCAGGCAAACGGGGGCTATGCCTATCCGGCCTCGCAGACCCCGTGGCAGGAAATCCAGCGCGCCGTCGTCGGCCAGATGGGCAGCGGCGCGATCCTGGAAGGCGCGGAGAAGTATCAGCGGATCGCCCAGACCAAGGGCCTGCCGCGCGATAACCACTGATCTTTGAATTCCTCCCCTGCAAGGGGAGGGGGACCGCCGCGCAGCGGTGGTGGAGGGGTGTCCCGCTTTCCGGATAGGGTGACACCCCTCCGTCAGGCCTGCGGCCCGCCACCTCCCCTTGCAGGGGAGGACGGTCTTCCATGTTGCATCCCTGCCGCATAGCGCCGATGGGGCGGCCATGAGCGAACACGGCAAAGGCCTGTGGCTGGCGGTTGCCGCCTATATCCTGTGGGGCGGGCTGCCGCTGTTCTTCAAGCTGCTGCACGCGGTGCCACCGCTCCAGATCCTGGCGCACCGCGTTGTCTGGTCGCTCGGCCTACTTCTGCTCGCGATCGTGGTGCTGCGGCGGGGAAAGGCGATCCGCGCCGCCGCGCGCGGACGGACGCTGGTTTTGCTCGGCTGCAGCGCGGTGCTCATCGCGATCAATTGGCTGACCTATATCTGGTCGGTCAGCCACGCGCATGTGATCGAGGCGAGCCTTGGCTATTTCATCAATCCGCTGGTCAACGTCGCATTGGGCGTCGCGCTGCTGGGGGAGCGGGTCGGGCGGATGCAATGGGCCGCGATCGCGATCGCCGCGCTCGGCGTTCTCGTCATGGCGGTCGCGGGCGGCGGGTCGGTGTGGATCTCGCTCGTCCTCGCCTTCAGTTTTGGCTTCTACGGCTATGTCCGAAAGATCGCCGCCATCGATCCGCTCGGCGGGCTGACGGTCGAAACGCTGCTGCTCGTCGCCCCCGCGCTCGCCGTGCTGGGAATGGCGCAGGCCCATGGCACCGCGGCGTTCGGGCACGATCTGCGGCTCGACCTGATGCTGATCGCCGCCGGGGCGATCACCGCGGCGCCGTTGCTGCTGTATGCCGCGGCGGCCAAGCGGTTGAAATATACGACTCTGGGACTGCTTCAGTATATCGCGCCGACGCTGCAGCTCCTGCAGGCGATCCTGCTCTTCGGCGAGCCGCTGCGCGCCTATCATATCGCGGCGTTCGGGCTGATCTGGGCCGGCTGCGCGCTCTACGCGCTGGCGGGATGGCGGGCGGCGCAGACGACCTAATCGCGCTCCGGCACGCCCATATCGACCAGTGCGAGGTGCAGCAGCGCACCCATGGCAGCGTGGGCGGCGTCGGCATTTCCGTCCACGATCGCATCGCGTACGGCGACGTGGTCGGGCAGCGGATCGCGCGGTTGCGCGCGTTTGCGAAATTTGAACCGGGTCGTCCAGCGTACGGCCGCGCCGACCGTGCTGGCGAGTGCCGCCAGCGGCTCGTTACGCGCCGCGGCCAGGATCGCGCGGTGGAAGCGCTGGTCCGCGGCCTGGCCTTCGGCGATCGCAAGGCCGTGGCGCGCCATTTCGGCAAGTGCGGCGTCCATCTCGATGATGTCGGCCTCGGTTCGGCGTCGCGCGGCAAAGGCCGACGCGGCCGGTTCGATCACGGCCCGCAGTTCGAACAGATCGTGGACGAAATCGACATCGGGTTCGCCTTCGAACGCCCAGGCCAGGACGTCGGGATCGAGCAGGTTCCATCGCGCGCGCGCGGTGACACGGGTTCCTGCCTTGGGGCGGCTTTCGACCAGACCCTTGGCGGCCAGGATGCGGATCGCCTCGCGGTACGCAGTGCGCGAGATGCCCAGCGCCTCGCTCGTTTCGATCTCGCCGCCCAGGATGCTGCCGGGGGGGCGCCTCCCGCCGACGATCTCGATCCCAAGATCGCGAGCGATCGTCCCGTGAATGCGCGGCGCTGGCCCCCGATCCTCGTCCATATCTGTCCTGTCAGTCCTCGAACGCCTCGGTAGCGCGTCTGCGACCCGCTAGGAAGGCGTCTGCCACCAGTCGCAGTGGCGCGACGTCGACATCGCTCCGGCCGTCCGCGATCAATCTGGCGAAGCGGGCGTAGAGCGCGGGATATTCGCCCTCCGGCGGCAGGCTGCGTTCGTTGTCGTCGACGAACATGCGGTTGCCGCCCTCCGCCAGTCGCAGCAGGCCCGCGTCGGTTTCGACGACGATGTCCCAGGTTTGCGGCCCCGTCTGGCGCCAGTCGAACTCGGCCGCGATCGGCGCACCTTCGGCCGTGCGCATCGCAAGCGCCGCGGCGATCGGCGCTTCGCGGTTGTCCGGGAATTCCAATGTGGCCGATTCGAGCCGTACCGGACCACGCACGATCCGAGTCAGGATCGACAGTGCGTTGATGCCCGGGTCGAAGACGCCGAGGCCACCCGGTTCCCAGATCCATTGCTGGCCGGGGTGCCAGTGTCGCACGTCTTCTTTCCAGTCGATGCGGATTGTGCGGATCGCCTTGCCCGCCAGCCAGTCGCGAGCAGGCTCGACCGCGGCGGCGAAGCGCGAATGCCAGCTGGCGAACAGCGTGACGCCCGCATCGTCGGCAGCCCGCGCCAGATCGACGACCTCGGACAGCGTCGCGCCCGGCGGCTTTTCGAGGAACACGTGGCGTCCCGCGGCGATGGCCGCGCGGGCGGCGGCATGGCGAACCTGCGGCGGCTGGCAGAGCGCGACCGCCGGAATGTCCGGTTCTGCTGCCAGCAGCGCGTCGATGTCGTTATAGGCGGGCAGCCCTTCGGCATGGGCGTGGCGGCTGGCCGTGGCGGCCAGTTCGAACGTGTCGCTGTTCGCGATCGCAGGAACGTGCTGGTCGCGGGCGATCTTGCCAAATCCGACGATGGCGACCTTCACAGCGCGCGCACCGTGACGGTTTCGGCATCGGCGATGGCGAGCGGATTACGGACCGGCAGCGTGAACGGGGCGGCCTCCACCTCGAACACGTCACCGGCCTGTGGTGTCACACCGTCGCTGAACGACAGTGTCGCGGTGCCGTAGAAATGGACGTGGACGTCGCCCGGACGACGGAAACCGGCGTATTTGAAGTGGTGATGCTCTAAATTCGCCAGGCTGTGCGACATGTTCACCTCGCCGCTGACGAAGGGCTTTTCCCACAGCACCGCGCCGTCGCGGACGATGCGGCTGGTTCCGCGCACGTCTTGCGGCAGCTCGCCCAGCAGCAGTTCGGGGCCGAGCGCCGCGGCGCGGAGCTTCGAATGCGCCAGCCACAGATAATTGCCCCGTTCGGTGACGTGATCGGAAAACTCATTGCCCAGCGCATAGCCGAGCCGCACGGGCGCACCGTCCGCGCCGATCAGGTAGATGCCGGCGATTTCGGGCTCCTCGCCCCCGTCGAGCGCGAAGGCGGGACTGACCAGCGGCTCGTCGGGCGCGGCCAGGATCGCGCCATCGCCCTTGTAGAACCATTCGGGCTGCACGCCCGTCGCGCCTGCGGCAGGCTTCCCGCCCTCGACGCCCATCAGGAACATCTTCATCGAATCGGTGGGATCGGGGTTCTCCGCCGCTTTCTTGTGCATGGCATCGCGCCCCTCGGCCGAGCCGAGGTGGGTCAGGCCGGTGCCCGACACGAGAAGATGCGCGGCGTCGTCATGGTCGATCGGCGCCAGCAGGCGGACAGTTGCCAGATCGATCGCGTCGCCCAGCCGGTCACTGGCCAGCGTGGCGAGCGTCGTGCCTGCGGCGATGGCCTCCTGTGCCAGCGCGAGGGTCGTGGTCGCCCCGGTAATGCGGCGCGCACCGTCCGACGTGATTGCGGCCACGCCGCGCACGCCGTCATCAAACTGAACCAGGCTTGTTACCGCCACTTTCACGCTACTCCCCTCCCACGATACAGGATCATGTTAACCCGCATCGATTGAATAACTCAGACATTATGATAGGGCCGGCAAAACGGGCTGGCAAGTCCGATGGGGAGACGAAATGAGCGGTCAGTGGTTGGCGATCGACTGGGGGACGACCAATCGGCGCGTCTACCGGATCGATGAAGACGGCGCGGTTGGCGAAAGCGCGCGCGACGACCGCGGTATCCTTGCGGTTCCGGCTGGGAGCTATCCGGCGGAGGTTGCGGAAATCCGTGCGCGGTTCGGCGACCTGCCGATCCTGTGCGCCGGCATGGTCGGGTCGAACCGCGGCTGGACGGAACTGCCCTATGTCGCCTGTCCGGCCGGAGTCGACGCGGTGGCGCAAGCGGTGCGTTGGGTCGAGCCGGGCCGTACCGCAATCGTGCCAGGCGTCACGGTTTCCAACGGCCCGCGCCGCGACGTGATGCGGGGCGAGGAGGTGCAGCTGCTCGGCGCGATCGCCGCCGGCCTGGCGCCCGGCGACGCCGTGCTCTGCCAGCCGGGGACGCACTGCAAATGGGCGTGGATGGCGGACGGACAGATCGAGCGCTTCGTTACTGCCATGACCGGCGAGCTCTACGCGTTGCTCGGCAAACACAGCCTGCTCGCGGCGCAGATGACCGGCCATGCGACGCCGGGCGTCGATTTTCTGGCCGGCGTCGCCGATGGAGCCGACGGCGACTTGAGCGCCCGGCTGTTCGGCGTGCGTGCCGATGCGGTGACGGGGGAGGGCGCGATCGGCGACGCCGCATCCTATATCAGCGGCTTGCTGATCGGTGCCGACGTTCAGCAACGGCTGGGGGCGGGGGATCATGTTCATGTCCTCGCCGACGCGGCGCTCGGCGGCCTGTATGTCGCGGCGATCGAAGCGGCGGGCGGGCAGGCGACGCTGATCGACAGCCACGCGGCGTTCGTCGCCGGCATCACCAAAATCTGGAGCCTGATTCGATGACCGTGCCGAGTGATTTCGTCCAAGCCTTCGCCCGTTGCCCACTGGTCGCGATCCTGCGCGGCATAACGCCGGACGAGGTCGATGCGGTCGGCGATGTGCTGGTCGAGGCGGGGTTTTCGCTGATCGAAGTGCCACTCAACTCGCCCGATCCCCTGGTGTCGATCGAGCGAATGGCGAAGCGGCTGGACGGGCGCGCGTTGGTGGGCGCCGGCACCGTGCTGACGCCGGCACAGGTGACCGATGTGGCGGGTGCGGGCGGGCGGATCATCGTGTCGCCGAATACCGATCGGCACGTCATCGCCGCGACGGTCGAGCAGGGGCTCGCCTCGCTGCCCGGTTGCTTCACCCCGACCGATGCCTTCGCGGCGCTGAAGGCGGGTGCGCATGCGCTGAAATTCTTCCCGGCTGAGGTATTGGGGCCGGCTGGCGTCAAGGCGATCGGTGCGGTGTTGCCGAAGGATGTTCTGCGCCTGGCGGTCGGCGGGGTGACGCCGGCGACGCTGCCGGCCTGGCGTGCGGCGGGGATCGATGGCTTCGGGCTGGGGTCGGCGCTCTACAGCGTCGGCAAGTCGGCAGCCGACGTCGCCACCGCGGCCCGCGCCTTTGTGGCGGCGCTGGCGTGAGCCTGACCCGGCGCGTCACGATGGCGGGGGGCTTGAGCCTGATCGCCGGCTGCGCGCTGCCGCTGCGGGCACGCGAACAATTGCTCTATTGCGACGACTTTCGTGACGGCCTCCGCCAGTGGCTCGTCGAGGCGGAGAAGCCAGGGCGGATCAGTGCGACGGGCGGCGTGCTCGACGTCGCGGTGCCGGCGGGTGTGACGCTCTGGTTCCGGCCGGTGCTGGAGGGGCCGGTGGCGATCGACTTTAGCGTGACGCCGGTTTCCGAAGGCGGCGAATGGGACACGGTCAGCGACGTCAATTGCTTCTGGATGGCAACCGATTCCCGTGCGCCGGGCGGCGACGTGCTGGCGCGGGCGCGGAGCGGCGCGTTTGCGGACTATGACGAGTTGCGGACCTATTATGCCGGGATCGGCGGCAACCGGAACACGACGACGCGGTTCCGGCGCTATGTCGGTCAGCGTGAGAACCGGCCGTTGTTGCCGCAGCACGATCTGTCGGGGGCGGCGAACATGCTGGTGCCGAATCGCCCGATCCGTATCCGCCTGATCGCGAATGGGCGGCGGATCGCGCTGATCCGGGACGGCGCGGTGCTGTTCGCACTCGACGATCCGCAGCCATATACGCGCGGCCATTTCGGACTGCGGACGACATGGAGCCATCTGCGGGGGACCGACTTCCGGGTGTGGCGCTTGTGATCCAAAAATCCTCCCCTGCAAGGGGAGGTGGCGCGCGGCACGCGCGACGGAGGGGGGTCCCGTTCTCGATGGGGTGACACCCTTTCGTCAGGCCTGGGGCCTGCCACCTCCCCCCCGCAGGGGAGGATTCTATGGCTCTCGAATCACCGCCAGCTTCGCCATCCCCGACGGCTTGCCCGGCTCTGCGCGCACGATCAGCGACAGCGTGCGCTCGCCCGGGGCCGCCGGAATCGGAGCCGTCATCGGCGCCGGCGCCGGATCGCTTTTCTCAGCGACCTTCTTCCCATCCAGCCACAGCTCCGCGCTACCGCGAATTTCGGTGAAGACGATCCGCCCGCCCTTCGCCCGCACGCGGGCTTGCGGGGTGAAGCTTAGATAATACGCATTCCAGGGCCCCTCTGCGCTTGGCCCTTCCAGCCGACCGGGACGACCGACCGACAGCGCGAAGCGATCTTCGGTTGCGGGGGGCGGTGTGGGGCCGGGGCGCTCGGCCTGGAAGGGGAGGCGGCGCCAGACCGACAGCAGCATCTCGGGCCGCGTCACCGCGACCGACGCGCGGGGTTTCGCGGCGATACGGTCAAGCGTCAGCGTCGCGGGCTTCAAGCCCGGCGCGGTCGCGCGCAGCACGGTTCGGCCGCGGCCGGCATGGGCGCGGACGATGACCTGCGCCAGACCGTTGAACAGCTTCCGAGCGTCGCCCTTCTCGGGATCATGGTCGTTCGGATTGCCGTTGCCCAAACCGATGATCGCGCCGCCGTCGATCGCAAAGCGCGCCGGCAGGTTGGCTGTCGGAACGTGACGCCCCCGCGCGTCGATCGCGTCGACCGTCACCGGCTGCACGTCCTCGCCGTCGCCGACCATCGTGCGACGGTCGGGCGTCAGGCGCAGCGCGACCGTTGGGCCCGCCGTCTCTACGCCTGAGCGCGCGATTTCGCGGCCGTTGCGATAGGCGATCGCCTCCAGCCGACCGGGCGCGTAGGGCACCTGGAACTCGGGCATCTTCAACCGATCGACCGCCGCTTCGCCGACCTTGCGACCGTTCAGCGTCAGCACGACGCGGTCGGCATTGGTCAGCGCGACCACCCGGATCGGCTGCCCCTCCTTGCCCGGCCACGTCCAGTGCGGTTGCAGCGCCAGCACGGGCGCGTCGTCGACCCATTGCGCGCGGTGCTGATGGAAGGCGAGCTTGGGGAAGCCGCACAGGTCCATGATGCCGAACAGGCTGGATGTCGTCGGCCATTCGAACGGCGTCGGCTCGCCATGATAGTCGAACCCGGTCCACACGAACCCGCCGGCCAGAAACGGTCGCGTCGCGATCGCGCGCCAGCCGTCGCCATGCGTCGCGCCCCAGGGGGCGGCATTGTCGTCATAGCTCGACAGGATGTTGCGCGCCTTGTCGTCGGCCCATTCGCCGCGGATCTGGAAGGCGCTGGTGTCTTCCGAACTGGTCAGCGGTTTGTCGGGGAAGGCGGCGTGATATTTGTCGTATTGCGCGATCTGATAGTTGAAGCCGACGACGTCGACCGCCTTGCTGACGTTCGACGGCTCGAACATGCCGTTGTTCATCGCCGCGGTGACGGGGCGGCTGGTGTCGAGTGCCTTCACCGCCGCGGCCATGCGGCGGACCATCTCGTATCCCTGGACGGTGCCCTGCATCGGTTCTTCGTTGAACACCGACCACATGAAGACGCTGGGCCGATTGCGGTCGCGCCGCACCATCCAGGTCAGCTGCTTCATATAGTCTGGGCTGGGGTTGAACTGGCGGTTCTCGTCCATCACCAGCAGGCCGTGGCGGTCGCAGGCGTCGAGCAGCTCGGTCGGCGGCGCATTGTGCGACATGCGGATCGCGTTCGATCCCATCGCCTTGAGCCGCCGCACGCGCCAGTCCCACAGCGCATCGGGAATGGCGGTGCCGACACCGGCATGGTCCTGATGGTTGCAGGTGCCCTTGATCTTCAGCGGTCGGCCGTTGAGCTCGAAGCCCGTGCGGCTGTCGAAGCGGAACCAGCGGAAGCCGATCTTGATGCGGCGGGAGTCCAGCAGACGCTCGCCATCCAGAACGCGAACCTGAAGCGTGTAGAGATTGGGTGTGTCGGGCGACCAGAGCTCTACGTCGCCAACAGACATTTCGAAGCGAACAGCAGTCGGCTGAAGAGGAGCAACAGTCGCCGGCTTACCCCATCTCGGAGCATGCACGTCGTATGTTTTGCCGTCCGGGCGGATCAAAGCGGCGACGACATCTACCTGCTGTGCCGCTTCGCCGATGTTGGCGAGGTCAACGGTAACCGGCACGCTCCACGTTCCATCCGCCGCACGCACCGGATCGCAGTGCACCCCGTCGGTCACGATATGCACCGGCTCGCGCACCGCCAGCCAGACGTGGCGGTACATGCCCGCACCTTCGTACCACCAGCCTTCCATCTGGTCGGCATCGACGCGGATCGCGATGGTGTTCAGCTGGTCGCCGAAGCGGGCAAACGGCGTCAGATCGACGCGGATGCCGTTGTAGCCGCTCCAGTTGCGGTCGACGATCGTGCCGTTGATCCAGATCGTCGCATGGGTCGCGATCGCGCCGAAGTCGATCTCCAGGAACTTGCCCTGCAGCGCCGGGTCGAGGCGGATCGTGCGGCGATACCAGCCGATCCCGCGGCGGCGATAGCCTTGCGCGACGTTCGCCTGGGAATCGACCGGCGCCTCGATCGCCCAGTCGTGCGGCAGCTCGACTTCGCGCCAGTCGCTGTCGTCGAAACTGATCGCCGCAGCGCCGTGGGCCGCGCCGGCCTTGGCATTCTCGTAGCTTGGCTCATGCCCGGTGATGACCGGCATCGGGATGTCGCCGAGGTGGAACCGCCAGCCGCTGTCGAGTCGCAACCGGCCCGGCTCCTCCGGCTCATAGGGCGTGTCGAGCCCGTCGCGGGGCGGCGGCATCGGCAGGTCCCAGTCGCGCGTCGCCGCCGCGATGGCGATGCCGGGGGCGGGCAGGAGAGCCGCGACCGAGGTCGAGCCCAGGAACGCGCGCCGGTCCATCCTCAGCGCGTCCCGCTGGCGACGGGATTCTTCCCCCACAGCTGTTCGTAACGCCAGCCCGACAGATCCTCGACGATCGCCTGTGCCTCGGGCGAGGTCGGCGCGGTGCCGCCGGCGCGCAGATGGTCGATCTCCGCCATCAGCACGTCATGCGTGCGGGCATTCAGGCGAAAGCGCCAGGACGCGATCAGCCCGAGCAGCATCACGACCATCGGCCCCAGCACCAGCAGCCAGGTGATGGTGGCGATCGCCTGCGGGGTCTGGACCACCTGTTCGACCGGCGTGCCCTTGGGCGGCGAAATGTACCCGCCTGCATCGATGACCCAGCCGGTGAAGATGATCGCGATCGACTGGGCGAGCTTGCGCACCAGCGTCATCACGCCGGCGAATATGCCCTCGCGCCGCTGGCCCGTCACCGCCTCGTCCACGTCGGGCAGGTAGTTGTAGACCGACCAGGGCACGAAATTCAGCGTACCGCGCCCCAGACCCGCCAGGATGATTGGCACGAACAGCCAGAAGGCGAGCGTGGGACTGAAGGAGGCGAAGATGTTGCCGTCCATCGCGCGCAACTCGCCCACGAAGCCGGCCGGGCGCAGTAGGTAGAAGGCGAGGAACAGCGCCAGCCCCGCGATGAAGAAGCTGATCGCGATGCGGTACGCGACGACCGGGCCGGTGCGGATGACGATGCGGATCGCGATCAGCACCGAGATCAGCTGCGCGACATACATCGTCGTCAGCAGCTGCGAGATGATGAGGGTCGCCCCCATCATCACCGTCACGACGAAGATCGGGAAGGCGGTGTTGAAGATGTCCTGCGAGATATAGCCGCCCAGATAGATCGACAGATGCTGGCGGAACGCGCGGATGCGCAGCGTCGAGAACAGGTCGCGGAACATCTTGACCGGGATCATCAGCGCGGTCGTCGGATCGAACGGCCGGGGCTGAACCAGCTTCTCCGCCTCGGTGTAGGGCCGTTCCCAGGTGAAGATTACGACCAGCGTCACGACCAGGCTGAACAGCCCGCCGAAGATCGCCGCCATGATGAAGAAGGTGTCGGGCGAATCCGTGCCGCCCAGTTGGGCAATGATCAGCGTCGGCAGATAGGAGGCGAGGATCGCCGAGCTCTGCGCGACCAGCATCCGCGCGCCCGCGAACTTCGCCTTTTCGCGGTAATCGTTGGTCATCTCCGCGGCCAGCGTCTCCCACGGAATCAGGAACATCGTGTAGACGAATTCGAAGAAGATGAAGGTCAGCAGATAATAAGTGAAGCTGTGCCCGGCGATGAAGATCAGCGCAAAGCTGGGGAGCAGCGGAATGGTGATCAGCAGGAAGATCTTGCGCCGTCCGACCCTGCGCCCGATCCAGGTGTGGCGGAGGTTGTCGGAGACATAGCCGATCAACGGGCAGGTGATCGCCTCCAGCAGCCGCGGCAGGCCCAGGATCAGCCCGGCTTCGGCCGCCGACAGGTTGCAGAAGGTGGTGAAGAAATACAGCAGCCAGCCGGTGATGACCGCCTGTGCGCCGGCGCCGAGCATGTCGCCCGATCCCCAGCCCCAATAATTATACCAGCGCGGCTGGCGGCGCATGCCCACACCTATGCTCGAGCTATCGCCGGCCATTCGTCACCCTCCCCGAAAGGCTAAGCGCCTTTACTCCACATTGTGGACAGCTATCATGCCATGTGGAAACAGTGCAAGCGTAAGCAGGAGAGTAGGATGCGGTATCTGGCGGCCATTGCGGCAATCACCCTGGCCATTCCGGCGGCGGCGCAGCCGGCGAAGGAATGGGTCGATCCGCTGACCGGCCACCGCGTCGTTCAGGTCAGCCGCGAGCCCGGATCGGTCAACCTCTACTTCCACCAGAACAGCTATCTGCCGCAGGGCGACAAGATGGTGTTCCTGGGGCCGAAGGGCATCATGATCGCCGATCTGAAGACGTGGACCGTCAAGCCCCTGGTCACGCAGAAGGGCGCGGTCCTGCTCTTCACCGGCCGCAAGAGCCGGAACGTCTATTTCGCCAGTCGTGAGCGTGACGACAGCGGCCGTCCGTTCGACGTGATGGCGGCCGATGCCGACACCGGCAAGATCCGCAAGATCGCGACCGTGCCCGGCGGCTGGATTGGCTCGATCAACGCCGACGAGACGCTGCTGCTCGGCCAGGTCGCGACCGCCGTGGTGCCGCTGAAGCCCGACGGGACGCTCGCGCGCGGCAACGGCGAACAGAATACGCCGGGCATGAACGACTATCGCGCCAACTGGCCCGACGGCCGACCGATGACCTATGCCGACGCCAAGGAGGTTCACATGAACCGTCGGCTGGATGCGGGCGTGCCGATGGAAATCTTCACCATCGACACCCGCACCGGCGCTCGGAAAGTCGTGACGGCATCGACGGACTGGCTGAACCACATCCAGTTCTCGCCGACCGATCCGATGCAGATCATGTACTGCCACGAAGGTCCCTGGCACCGCGTCGACCGCATCTGGACGATCCGCGCCGACGGCACCGGAAAGACGCTGGTCCACACGCGCACGATGAACATGGAGATCGCCGGCCACGAATTCTGGTCGAGCGACGGCAAGACGATCTGGTACGACCTTCAGACTCCGCGCGGCCAGGTGTTCTGGGTGGCGGGTTATGAACTCGCGACGGGCAAGCGCACCTGGTACAACCTCGATCGCAACCAATGGTCGGTGCACTTCAACCAGACGCCGGACGGCACGCGCTTCTCAGGCGACGGCGGCGACAGCGAAATGGTCGCCAAGGCGCCGGACGGGAAATACCTCTACCTGTTCACGCCCAAGGCGATCCCCGACGTCGCGGGCATCCATGCCGACAATGCCGACAAGCTGATCGTGCCGGGCACGTTCGAGAGCGAGAAGCTCGTCGACATGCGCAAGCAGGATTACCGGATGGAGCCGAACATGACCTTCACGCCGGACGGCAAATGGGCGGTGTTCCGGGGCAATTTCGACGGCGCCGCACAGGTCTATGCGGTGGAGTTGGCGAAGGCGAAGTAAGGCTATCGCCCTCACCCTTCCGGCGCTTTGCGCCTCCCTCCCTCTCCGGGCGGGAAAGGGAAGGGCCCGCCCGGCGCAGCCGGGTGGGAAGGGTGAGGGTGATGACTCTCAGATATACGTCCGCAGGAACTCGCCCAGCGCACAGATCGCCAGGCTCTGGCCGTAGGGCATCGAGGTCAGGCGGATGTCCTTGTAGAACTGCAGCGTATCGCCCATCGCGGTGCCGAAGCTGACCTGCTGCAATTCGCCGGTCGCGTCGATGTTGTCGAGCACGCCCTTTACAGCCTTGATGCCTACGCCCTCGTACTTGCGCGGCAGATAGCCCTTCCGAACACCCTTCAGGATGCCATAGGCGAAGCCCGCGGTGGCCGAGGCCTCGAGATAGCTCGACGGGTCCATCACCAGCGTGTGCCACAGGCCGCTGTCGTCCTGCGTTTCGGCCAGCGTCTTCACCTGCGCCTCGAGCGTGTCGATCAGGAAGGTGCGGAACGCATCGCCCTGCGGCAGGTCCAGGATCTCGATGATTTCGGGGATCGCGATCGTCACCCAGCAGTTGCCGCGCGCCCACAGCGCCTCGGCGAAATTGTGCCGACCGTTGAAGTCCCACCCGTGGAACCAGAGACCGGTCTTGCGGTCGAACAGATATTTGATGTGGACGAGGAACTGGCGCTTCGCCTCCTCGACATAATGCGGGCGGTTCAGCAGCAGGCCGATCTTGGCCAGCGGCAGCACGCTCATCATCAGCGTGTCGTCCCACATCTCGCCCGGATTCTCGTCGTTGTAGACGATGTGCTGGAACCCGCCTTCTTCGGTCTTGGGCAGGCCGTCCGGCGCCATCAGCCATTCGCACCAGGTGTCGAGATAGGGGATGTAGCTCGGGTCGGGCTCGTACTCGTACAGGTAGGCGAGCGTGATGAACGGCGCGACCGTGTTGATGTTCTTGGTCGGCGTACCCTCGGCAAAGCGATCGGCGAACCACTGCTTGATGATGTCGAGCGCCTTCTTGTCACCGGTCTGCTCGAAATAGCGCCACATGCCGAACAGGCCGACGCCGTGGGTCCATTCCCAGCCGGCCCAGCCCTTGGTGTCGATGATGCGCCCGTCCTCCAGGTGGAGCAGGAACTCGCCGGTCTCGTCCTTGATGTTGACGAGATTGTCCATGAGGAGGTCGATCTTGTCCGCGACCAGTTGCCGCGGAACGTCGTGGGTAAGGGCTGCCATCAGTCTGCCTTGAGTTCACTGGGTTTGGTGGGAGCGACAACGGGCGCGACGGGAATGCCGCCGCGGACGTTGCGCAGGGTGACGAGCTTCACCTCTTCCAGCGCGTTTTCAGGTGCGCCGTCGGACGTGACCGCAAGCGCGACGGTGTTGCGCCCGCGGTGATTGAGGATGCCCTCGGGCACCGGGAAGATCCGCTGCGGGCCGATATGGGCGACGAACTGGCCCATGTTCCAGCCGTTGACGAACATCAACACCCGGTAGCGGCCGGTGGAGCGGGGCGTGGACGTGTCGCCGAACGCGAGGCCGATCGTCGCGTCCTGCCCCTTGGGCACGGCCAGATCGAAGCTGGTACGGTACCAGGTCGTGCCCGCTGCTGCGGTGGGCGTCGTGCCCCACGCACGATCGTCGAAGCCCGGCAGGTGCCAGCCGCGGCGCTCGCCGTCGAGGCCGCCCGAATTGGCGACGCCGCGGACCGGATCGGCGATGTCCTCGCCCCCCGCACGGCCCTGGATCTTCCACGCGATCGGCACCGAGAAGCTGGGGCCGACGCGCGGTTCGAGCGACGCCGAGACGATGCCGCGCGCTTCCTTGTGGAAGTCGTCGGCGTCGAGGTCCCAGTTATGGCCGTTATTGCGCAGCATGACGCTCAGCACATGCTCGCCCGGCGCCCGCGCCGCGTCCGGCAGCGCGAAGGTCGCGGTGCCGGTGGTGATCGGGCGGGGCAGGCCGGAGGGTAGTTCATGCTCGCCGACCAGCTTTCCATCGAGGAAGAGCTGGATCATCCCCGACCCGCCGGCGCCGTAGTAGATCTGGATTCGCTCGGCCGCGGGCGTGCCCTGGAAACGACCGCGATACCAGACGTCGCCTTCGTGGAAGCCATAGGCGTCCATCAGCATGTTCGGCTGGCCGTCGGGCCGCGCGGTGATGCTGGCATAGGCGCGGTTGTCGATCGCCTGCCACGTGGCATCGTCGTAGCCGGGTGCCGTCTCGGGCGAGCCCGGCGCCGCGCGCCACGCCAGCGCCGGCAGCGCGAAGCTGGCGGGCGCGGGGAGGGGGCGGGTCGCGACGATCGTGCCGCCGGATGCGCGCGTCGGCACGACGACGCCGTTCCACGTCACCCGACGCACCGTGCCCGGCGCCCAGATCTCGAGCGGCTCGGCGTCGCGCGTGTCGCCGGTCAGCGCCAGCGTCCCACCCTTCAGCGTGCCCGATCGCACCAGTGCCGGCCCGCGAACCAGCGTGTCGCCTTCCTGCCAGAATTTCACGCCCTCGGCCTCGTCGCCGATCAGCAGTGTCAGGTCGGGGCGACCGCCACCGGAGACGCGCACGCGGGCGAGCGTGCCATGGGTGTAGCTGAGCTTCAGGTCGCCGTTCGACGTGAAGGTCGACGTGACCTGCCCGTCGAGGATCGTCACCCGCGGCTCGTTCTTGTAGCGCAGAACCGTCTCGCCGGCCTCGCCCGTGCGGCCATAGAGCAGCATCAGGTCGCCACCGGCATATTTGGTCAGCGCCTGCAATTCGGACGTCGAATAGACCAGCCGTTGCCCGCCGAGATTCACCCCCGCGACCAGCCACTTCGCATCGAAGCCGTTGAGCTGCATCGGCAGCGTGTAGCGCCCGTCCGGCAGGTCGGCGGTGACCGTGAAGCGGTCGTTGGTCTGCCCGTTCGACGGTTTGTGCGTCACCATCAGGAACCGCGCATCCGTCTCGGGCGACTTGTTGTGATAGACCTGGATGTTCGGTGACGAAATCGTCGGCGCGCCTGCCGGCACCATTCCGGCGAGGTCGGGCACGGCGCGGATCAGGCCGCCGAGCTGCTTCAGCTCCTCCGCCTTCTCCCGAACTTCGCGCGTTTCGGAAATCGCCGAGCCGTAATCATAGCTGGTAAAGACGACCGGCGCCGGCAGCCAGCCCCAGCTGGTGCCGCCGAAGCCCATGTAGAAGCTCTGAATGCCGATGCCGTTCGCCAGGTTCGTGCCGTAGAAGACGCGCTGGAACCGCTTGCCGCGCTGGCGGGCGTTGCATTCGTAGCCGCCGTTCGACCCCCAATAGTCGAACCAGCCGCCACCGAATTCGGCCAGGAAGCCTGGCGTATTCGGGCTGGCCGACGCGCCGCCCTTCGCGCCGCCGGGGCCGTAATAGCCCCAGTCGGGTGCGGCCGACCCACGCGTCACCTTGCCGCCGACGGTGCAGGTGCCGCCGGGATAACCGTCGAAGGCGTACATGTCATTCGGGCCGTGGACGACCTTCTCGACCTTGCTGTCCTCAGGCACCCAATATCCGTTGCGACCCTGGTCGTTGTGGAAGATCGGCACGTTGATGCCGTCGGCGCGCGCCTTGGCATAGAGGTGATCCATGTAGCGGCGCTGCGACGGGGTGGTCAGCGCCAGCTCGTTTTCGATCTGGTGCAGGATGACGTTCCCGCGGTTACCCTTGCCGTCCCCGTTGATCTGATGCTTGGCGATGATGGCGTGAACCTGCGTCAGCCATTCGTCGGCCGCCGCCATGTAGTCGGGGTCGTCGGTCCGCGCGCGGCTGCGCTGGTTGACCAGCCAGCCGGGGAAGCCGCCGCGGGTGAGCTCCGCATTCACATAGGGGCCGGCGCGGGTCATGACGTAGAGGCCTTCCTCTTCCGCCATCGTCAGCAGCCGGTCGATGTCGCGAATGCCGCTGAAGTCGTAGACCCCGCGCTTCGGGCTGTGAAAGCCCCAGTCGAAATAGAAGGCGACGGTGTTGAAGCCCGACGCCTTCATCTTCTGCAACACGTCGCGCCACAGGTCGGGGCTGGGCAGGCGGAACGCGTGCATTTCGCTCGACCAGATGACCTTGCGCTGCCCGTCGATCATCAACGATCGCGCATCGTACGACACGCGGCCGAAGGTCTTCACGGGTGCGGCAAAGTTGGCGGTGGGCCTCGCGTCCTGGGCGTGGGCGGGCAGCGCGATCAGGCTCGCGGCGGCGAGGAGGGCGGCGCGCATCATGCGAGGTAGAACAATGGCGTGAGCGGCCATTCCTTTGGCTTGTTGCCGGGTTCGACCTCCATCAGCGGAGCCATATAGTCCCACCATTTCCGCATCACTGGATGGTCCGGCAGCGCGTCGCGGGTGTTGTCCGCCGTCAGCTTCAGCACCGCGAACAGCGCGCCCGTTTCCTCGTCCAGGAAGATCGAATAGTCGCGGATACCACTGTCGTGGAGCAGCTCTGCCAGCTCCGGCCAGATTGCATCATGGCGGGCCCTATATTCGGCAACCACTCCCGGTTTCAGCTGCATCCGGAATGCATGGGTTGTGGTCACGGCCCCTCCTGCTCATCATGTGGGATGATTATGCAGGATATGGTAGCGTTTGTTGCGTTTAGGGTCAAACCCCAACCGTCGACATTCCCGCGAAGGCGGGAATAAAATGGCTCTGCGTCGGATGGCTTATCACGAAGGCCAGCCAGAATGGATCCCCGCCGTCGCGGCAATGACGGACGTTAGGTCAGGTCCGATCCGCTAGCCTCCGCATCGTCCAACCTAACCCGCGGCCGTCCGTCCTCGCCATCGCGCGACAGTCGTAGCCCGCGCACGGTCAACCCCCGCACCTGCCGCGCCCACAGCCCCCAGGCCGGGGTCGGGCCGAACATGCTCGGTTCGGGATAGGCATCGGCCAGTTCGGGCGGGTCGGCGGGCAGGGTCTCGATCGCGCCGGAATAGTGGAGGGCCACGTCCGACAGCCGCACGTCTTCGATCGCATGGCCCTTAATCCCCGCGATCGTCGCGGCGAAGCGCGGATCGATGCCGGTCGCGTTCAGCCCGTCGATTGCCACCCCCCGGATCGCACCGGGCGTCGTGCCCTCCGGCCCGCGTAGCCGCGCGCCGAGGCGGAGGAACAGCGGCGCGGTCGTCACCTCCGCCATCGTCACGCCTTCGACGCGGATGTCCTCGACAGTCCCGCCATCGACGCTTTCGATCGCCAGGCCACGGCTGCGTTCGAAGCGGCAGTCACTCACCCGGATGCGGCGGAAGTCGCCGTTGCTTTCGGTGCCCAGCTTGATCCGGCCGGTCACCCGATCGCGGTCGGGCGCGATCGCTTGCGTCCGGCCGAGCGTGCCGTCGAGCAGCGTGCCGACGTCATAGCCGGTGACGGTGCAGTCGCGGATCGTGACATCCTCGCACGCCGATCGCCGCCCAAGGCCCAGGCTGGTCTTCAGTACGATCGCATCGTCGTTGGGCGAGTTCACCCGGCACTCCTCGACCGTCGCGCGGCGCACGCAATCGAGGTCGATCCCGTCGCGGATCGTATCGATCGTCAGCCGCGACAGGGCCAGGTCCTCGACTTCACCCGCGAGCAGGGCAATGTGACCGCCGCGGTCGATCGTCAGATCCCGGATCGAAACGCGCTTGCAGTGAGCGAGTGCAATCGCCTTGTTGCCGAGTCCCCGCATCGCCTCGGGCGTGCGTTCGAGTTGGGCGACCTCGTGCGCTGTCATGCCAGCCATCGACAACGGGCGCTCGCCCGACTGCGGCGTCCACGGCGTGCCGGGGCCGTCGCGGGTCAGCGCATGGCCGTCGATCCGCCCGCCGCCCAGGATCGCAACATCCTCCGCGTCCTCGGCCCAGATCAGGCTGTTGTGCCAGTGGCTGTGACCGAAATCCTGATAGAGTTGAGGTCCGCGATCCTCGGCAAGGTCGTAGCTGCCGAGCGCGCCCGGCGTGGCGGCGATCAACGTCGCGCCATGCTCGATCGCCAGCGTTACGCGGCTCAGCAGGCGTATCGAGAAGCTGAGGTAGCGGCCGGGGGGCAGGGTGACGATCCCACCGCCCGCCGCATGGGCGGCGGCGATCGCGGACTGGATGGCGGGACCGTCCAAGGCGACGCCGGTTCCGGTGGCGCCATGGTCGCGGACGTCGAAACTAAGCCCCGTCTTCACGGTCAAATCCTGTTCGTGCTGAGCCTGTCGAAAAACCGCTCGTTGAGCCGCGCGCGTCGCGCGAGATTATCGCAGGACGGTGCTTCGACAAGCTCGGCACCGACGGGGTGGGGGCGTTACTTCGCCCCCAGGAAGAAGCTGGTATGCGGCGGCTGGTTATACGCCGTGTTCTGCCACGCGATGCCCGCGCGATAGATCGGATCATGCATCAGCGTCACGATCCGCTCCCGGGTCGGGTAGGGCGTCGTATAGATCCGCATCTCGCGGCTGTCGGCGGTCGGTACGATCAGTTCCTCGCGCCAGTCGCCCAGGATGTCGCCGCTCAGCGACGGATTCTGCTTGGTGCCGTTGTTCGACACCGTGCCTTCGGGATCGAGCAGCACGACTTCCTTGCCCGCGGTCCAGTCCCACTTGCTGATCTTCTTGCCGTCGAGCAGTTCGCGCAGCCGGTCGCCGTCCCACCAGATCGCGAAATTTGCCGCGCGCGGCCGCCCGCCGGGGATGACCTTCCCCTTCACGTCGTACAGGTCGGGCATGTTCGACGACCAGGCTTCCTCGCCCGGATGACGCGGGTCGATATCGGCGGTCACGCCGCGGCCGGTGTCGGTCGTCGCCGGGGTCGACCAAAGGACCGCGCCGGTGCGCGCATCGAGCATCACCGCGCCGCGGTTGCCGCTCATCTTCATGTTTTCGTGGACGCCGAATTTCTCGAGACCCGGCCGGGTCGGGTCGAGGTCGCCGACATGCATCGCATCGCCGTGGCCGAGGCCGGCAGTCCATAGTCCCTTGCCATTGTCGTCGAGCGCCATCGATCCGTAGATGATTTCGTCGCGCCCATCGCCGTCGACGTCGGCGACCGACAGCTGGTGGTTGCCCTGGCCGGCGTAGGTCTCGTTGCCGGGGGTCAGGCTGTCGAAGGTCCAGCGCTGGGTCAGCTTGCCGTTCCGCCAGTCCCACGCGCCCAGTGTCGTGCGATCGTAATAGCCGCGCGCGAAGACCATGCTCGGCAGCTTGCCGTCGAGCCAGGCGACGCCGGCCAGATAGCGTTCCGAGCGGTTTCCATAGGCGTCGCGCCAGATTGCGGTCTGCTGTTCGGGGGTCGGATTGTCGCCGCTGGGGTCGCGCTGCGGCCAATAGCGCGTGGTGGCGAGCGCACGGCCGGTGCGCCCGTCGAACACGGTCAGGAATTCAGGTCCCGACAGGATGCGCCCTTTGGTCCGTGCAACGCGCTGGCCGGCAGCGTTGATGTCCGATCCGGTGCGATCGCTCGAGGGTTGCTCGCCACCCGGGATGCGATAGTCGGCCCTGGCATCGCCGATCACTTTGCCCGCGCCGTCGACCGTGCCGTCGGCGGTCTTCATCGCGATTTCGGCCCGACCGTCGCCGTCGAAATCGGCGACCATGAACTGGGTATAATGCGCGCCCGAGCGGATGTTGCGGCCAAGGTCGATCCGCCACAACCGCTTGCCGTCGAGCGTATAGGCATCGATCAGCGTCTCGCCGGTATAGCCGGACTGCGAATTGTCCTTCGCCACCGTCGGATACCATTTGACGATCAACTCATAGCGGCCGTCGCCGTCGAGGTCGCCGACCGACGCGTCGTTGGCCGTGTAGGAGTAGGTCTGGCCGTCCGGCGTCGTGCGGTCGGCGGGCTTGTCGAGCGGGATCGCGAGATAACCGCCTGCCCAGACGCCGGCGGTCACGCTTGCACCGCCGGGCGCCTCGAGCGTGTAGCGCGACGTCGCGCTTCCACCGGTGTCATGAACGCTGGTCGCGTCGGTGCCGCCCACCCGGGCGACGATCTTGCCGTCGCGTCGCAAGGTGAAGCGTGCGCCCTTCGCATCGGTCGCGAGCAGCCGCCAGGAGATGTGATTGCCGCCCCCCTGCGCTGCCGGCACGGCGACGAGGCCGCGGTCGAGCTTTTCGATCATGCGCTGTGCCGGTGCGGCGGCTTGCGGTGCGGCCATGGCGGCCAGACCCAGCATGACGGGTGTCAACATATCCCCACCTCTCCTGTGGCCGTTGCGGCCTTTGTCTCAATTACTGGTCTATCGTGCCGGATAGCGGGACGCAAATGAATCGCGTGTAATTGGTGTTAGGAGAGGATGGGTCTCCCGCGTCCGGGCGGGGTCTGCAAAGCGGTTTCCTGTCGCCCGGCAAAGTCCGGGGCCCAGCCAGGCCAATCTCGATAGTTGCTCGATAAACCTGCGGAACCGGGCCCCGGCCTGCGCCGGGGCACGATTACGATTGGGCCGAGCGCTGCCACCTCACCGTAGCGTGAGCACCACGACCGATGCCGGCGGCAGGGTCACGTTCAGCGTGCCGCCAGACACGCTTGCGCCGGCGAACGCCGCCGGCTTCACCGCTTCGGGCTGATCGAAGCTGTTGTGCGCGCCGATCGCGCCGGTCAGGATTTCACCATCCACCGCGGTCGCCGTCACGCCGGTCAGCGTCGTCGATACCGTGACCGGACGGTTCGGATCGACGTTCGTCAGCGCGACGCGGACCAGGCCATCGGTGCCGCGCGCGGCAGCCGCACTGACGCTCGGCATCACCCACTGGTCCTTGTTGTACCAAGGCGATTTCAGCTCGATCGGGATCGCCGCCGCGTCCTGGAAGGGCAGGTACATGCGAAACACGTGATAGGTCGGCGTCAGCACCATCTTCGCGCCGTCGGTCAGGATCATCGCCTGCAGAACGTTCACCATCTGCGCGATGTTGGTCATCCGGACGCGGTCGGCATAGCGGGTGAAGATGTTGATGTTCATCGCCGCGACGATCGCGTCGCGCATGCTGTTCTGCTGACGCAGGAAGCCGGGGTTGGTGCCGGGATCGGGGTCGTACCACGTTCCCCATTCGTCGACCGCCAGATTGACCCGCTTCTTCGGGTCATATTTGTCCATCACCGCCGAATGCTTGCGGATCAGTTCGTCCATCGTCAGCGTCTTGCTGAGCGTACGGGCATATTCTTCCTCGTCGAAGCCGACGGCGGGGCCCTTCTTCGACCAGGACCCGGGGACGGTGTAGTAATGGACACCGATGCCGTCGAACATGCGCGACGCGTCGCGCATCATCACCTCGGTCCAGTTATAATCGGCCCCGTTCGCGCCGCTGGCGACCTTGTTGATCCGGACACCCTCGGGCACCTTCACGAAGGTGGAATAGCGGCGCGTCAGGTCGGCGGCATATTCGGGCCGCATGTTCCCGCCACAGCCCCATAGCTCGTTGCCCAGCCCGAAATAGGCGAGCTTCCACGGCGCCTTGCGGCCGTTCTTCGCGCGCAGATCGGCCAGCGAGCCAGCGGGGGCGGTCATATATTCGACCCACTCCGCCATCTCCTGCGGCGTGCCGTTGCCCACATTGCCGGAGACATAGGCTTCCGCCCCGATCAGTTCGGCAAAGTCCATGAATTCATGCGTGCCGAAAGCATTGTCCTCGGTCACGCCGCCCCAGTGGGTGTTGACCTTGACCGGACGCGACTTGCGCGGACCGACGCCTTCGCGCCAGTGATATTCGTCGGCGAAGCAGCCGCCCGGCCAGCGGACGACCGGTACCTTCAACGCCTTCAGCGCGGCAATCACGTCGTTGCGATAACCGCGGGTGTTGGGGATCTTCGAATCGGGCCCGACCCAGATGCCTTCGTAGATGCCGGTGCCGAGATGTTCGGCGAACTGGCTGAAGATGCGGCGGTCGATCTTCGCGCCCGGCGTGTCGGCGCGGACGGTCAGGGTGGCCGTGGGCGCCGGTGCCGCTTGCTGGGCATAAGCCGTGATCGGCCCGGTCATCGCCGCGGTTGCGGCCAGACTGACGATTAACGTGCGCAAAGCTTTCATGATCCCCTCGACAAAAGGCGTGTTGCCGTAATCGGAAACGACGCCGTTTCCCCGATTATGTCGGACAAGATCGGAAAGCGAAAGAGATATGTCTGAGTTTTAACGGCACCGTGCGACGCCGAGCGGCTTCGTCCGGATCAGGTCGGGGCGGTCGGCCAGAACCCGGTCCGAAATCGGCAGCTTCGCGCCCTTCAGTTCGGCGGCGACGATGTCGGCCATCGCACGCGCGCCGAGTTCGCTGAAATGGGTGTCGTCGGTCAGGCCGTTGGGGAAACCAGGCGCCTTGTCCGCCGGCGTCAGATGCAGATAGAATTTCTTCGATGCCGCCTCGCCGGTGGTGTCGAGCAGCGCGAGCGAGCGACCCTCCAGATCGAGCACCGGCACGCCGGTCGTCGCCACCAGGTCGCGCATCACCCCGCTATAGGCGGCGAAATCCGCCTTGGCCTTGCCGCTTTGAAAGGACCGGCGGGCAGGGGGCGTGACGAGAACCGGAGTCAGGCCGCGGCCCTTCGCTTCCCAGATCATTCGCAGCAGATTGTCGCGGTACAGGGTCGCGGCGGGGGCAAAGCGTTCGGGGCGGTTACTGCTCGCATCGTTATGACCGAACTGGATGAGGACGGTGTCGCCGGGGCGCGACTCCGCCATCAGCCTGTCCCAGCGGCCTTCGGCGATAAAGCTCTTGGTGCTGCGTCCGCCGATCGCGCGATTGACGACCTCGGTGCCGGGCTGCAGCGCACAGGTCAGCATCTGGCCCCAGCCGGTCTGCGGATAGCGGTCGGCGCCATATGTCATCGCGGTCGAATCGCTTGCGATCAGGATGCGGGTCGCAGGGTACGCCGGCGCCGCCGCCGGCGCGACCGTCGGGGTCGCCGCCGGGTCGGGCGCGACCTGTGCGGAGGCGGCGGGGGCCGCGACCAGCGCAGCGGCGGTCAGCAGCGCCCTCATTGCAGGTTCACGAACGCGCCGCCGTCGACCAGCAGCGCCGCACCGGTGACGTAGGACGCCATGTCGGATGCCAGGAAGACGATCGGCCCGGCCAGATCCTCGGCCTCGCCCAGCCGACCCAGCGGAATGCGCGCTTCCATCCGCTCGCGCTTTTCCAGATCGGCCAGATCGTCCTTGTTGATTTCGGTCAGGATCGTGCCCGGCAGCACCGAATTGCAGCGGATCTTGTGACGCCCGAGCGCGATCGCGGCCGACTGCATCAGCGAATGGAGCCCCGCCTTGGTCGGCGTATAGTGGGTCTGCATCTCGCCACCGACGAGCGCCGAGATCGAGGAGACCGCGACGATCGCGCCGCCGTGACCCTGCTTGACCATCTGGTTGGCCGCGGCCTGGCACATGAAATAGCCGCCGAGCAGATTGACGTTCACCGTGCGCTGGACCGTCTCGACCGGCATGTCGAGGAAGCTGTGGAACGGGCAGATGCCGGCGTTCGACACCATCACGTCGACCTTGCCGAATGCCTCCACGGCCTTGGCGATGAATTCGCCGGCGACCGCCGGGTCGGCGACGTCGCCCTGGACGGCCAGGCCGCGCTGGCCCGTCGCCTCGATCTCGGCGATGCAGGATTTGGCCTCGGCACTGCTGCTGCGATAGTTGATCGCGACGTCCGCACCCGCCTTCGCCGCCCCGATCGCCGCGGCGCGTCCGATGCCGGTCGATCCGCCGGTCACCAATACCGTCTTGCCCTGCAACAGCTTCACGTCACTCTCCTGAAAGCGCAAAAATTACGAGGAGGGGATGACCGTCCCCAAACTCGACTTCACCGTCGCCCGCGCGCGGGCTTCGCGCCGGGCGTCCAGCCCAGGTCGCGGCTGATCGCATCGGCGGTGGCGCGCACGTCGTCGCTCATCGTCGTCATGCGATCGTCGTCCATATATTGTGCCGCACTCGACACGCTGATCGCGGCGACGATCTTGCCCGACACGTCGCGGATCGGCGCCGCGACACAGCGGATCATGTCTTCGTTTTCCTCGAGGTCATAGGCATGACCCGCGTCGGCATAGCCCCGCATCCGATCGAACCAGATCGTGCGGTCGGCCTTGCACACGCCGGCCGCCTGTTCGCCCTCGAACACGCGGGTCCATTCGGCCTCGGGCGCATCGATCAGCAGCGCCTTGCCCAGCCCGGTTGACGTGAGCGGATGGCGGTCGCCGATCCGGCTGGAGATGTCGATGCGGCGGCGGCCGGGGATCTTGTCGAGGTACAGCGCCTGGTCGCTGTCGAGCCGCCCGAGATGCACCGTATCCTCGGTCTGCGCGGCCAACTCCTCGATCCGCGGGCGCGCGATCTGGACGATGTCGGCCTGGCTCTGCGCCAGGAATCCCAGCTGGATCAGCTTCGGACCCAGTTGATAGCCGTCCCGCGGCAAATGGGTCAGGAATCCGCGGTTGATCAGCGCGTTGGCCAGGCGGTGCGTCGTCGAGCGCGTCAGCTCCATCCGTGCCGACAGCTCGGCCAGCTTCACCGGCCCGTCGATCACCTTGTCGAGCATGTCGAGGCCACGCAACAGCGTCTGGCTGCCGGCGACGGCCGGTGCGCCGGGGGCCTTCTCCACTTTGTCGTTTGACGTGTTGCTTCCCATCTCGTAATATCCTATCCCATAAATTGAGAAAGTAAACAGGCGGAGGGGATGTCGGACGATGCGGCCTTCGGGCTTCAGGCGTCGCTCTTCCCCAAATGTCAGAGCCAAAGTGGTATCATATATTGGTACGACGCAAGCTCGAAATTTCACATCGTCGCACATCGTGCGCATATATGGACGGAGCGGGTTCGGTGGGTTCAGGGGGTCTGTCGAAGATCAAGCATGTCCGCGCCTATACGGTGCGTGGCGGCGGCGCGGATTATCACGATCAGGGCGAGGGGCACTGGATCGACAATCACATCGCCACGCCGATGAGCCGCTATCCCGAATATCGCCAGTCACGGCAGAGCTTTGGCATCAACGTGCTCGGCACCTTGGTCGTGGAGATCGAGGCCGAGGACGGCACGATCGGCTTCGCGGTGACGACCGGCGGCGAGCCCGCCTGCTACATCGTCGAGAAGCACCTCGCGCGGTTCCTCGAAGGTCGCAGCCCGACCGAATATGAGAAGATCTGGGACCAGATGTACTTCTCGACCCAATATTACGGTCGCAAGGGCCTGGTCGTGAACGCCCTGTCGGGGGTCGACCTCGCGCTCTGGGATCTGCTCGGCAAGCTGCGCGGCGAGCCCGTCTATCACATGCTGGGCGGCGCGGTGCGCGACGAACTTCAGTTCTATGCGACCGGCGCGCGTCCCGACATCGCCAAGGAGCTGGGCTTCATCGGCGGCAAGATGCCGCTCCACCACGGTCCCGCCGAGGGGATCGAGGGCCTCAAGAAGAACATCGCCGAGCTGGCCGACATGCGCGCCAAGTGCGGCCCGGACTTCTGGCTGATGTGGGACTGCTGGATGGCGCTCGACGTCGACTATGCGACCCGCCTCGCCATCGCCGCGCACGAGCACGGCCTGAAGTGGATCGAGGAAGCGATCAGCCCCGACGACTATTGGGGCTATGCCGAGCTGAAGCGCAACGTGCCCAAGGGCATGCTGGTCACGACCGGCGAGCATGAAGCGACCCGCTGGGGCTTCCGCATGCTGCTCGAGATGGATTGCTGCGACATCATCCAGCCCGACGTGGGCTGGTGCGGCGGCGTGACCGAACTGCTGAAGATCTCGGCGCTTGCCGACGCGCGCGGCAAGATGGTCGTGCCGCATGGCTCGAGCGTCTACAGCTATCATTTCGTCATCACGCGGCACAATTCGCCGTTCGCCGAATATCTGATGATGCACCCCGGCCCGACCGAAGTCGTGCCGATGTTCCATCCGCAGCTGATCGGCGAGCCGGTGCCCCAGAACGGACGCCTGCGCGCGTCCGCCCTCGACAATCCCGGCTTCGGCGTCGAGCTCAATCGCGCGCTCGACATGCACCGCCCCTACACCCACTGAGGACAATCCGATGAAGCTCTGCCGCTACGGTAATCCGGGCGAGGAACGCCCCGGCGTGATCGACGCCGATGGCAACATCCGCGACCTGCACGCCTATATCGCCGACGTCGACGCGCGCGCGCTCAGCCCCCAGACGCTCAGCGATCTGTCGACGATCGACCCGGCGACGCTGCCGCTGGTACAGGGCAGTCCGCGCTACGGCCCGTGCGTCGCCGGCACCCGCCAGTTCATCGCGATCGGCCTGAATTACGTCGACCACGCGCATGAATCGAACCTGCCGATTCCGGAAGAGCCGGTGGTATTCAACAAATGGGTCAGCTGCATCCAGGGTCCGAACGACCAGGTCCGCATCCCCAAGGATTCGAAGAAGACTGACTGGGAAGTCGAACTGGGCATCGTCATCGGGACGGAAGCGCACAACGTGTCCGAAGCCGACGCGCTCGACCACGTTGCCGGCTATTGCGTCGTCAACGACGTGTCCGAACGCCACTGGCAGACCGAACGCGGCATGACCTGGGACAAGGGCAAGGGCTTCCCGACCTTCGGACCCGTAGGCCCGTGGATGGTGACCAAGGACGAGGTGGGCGACGTCCAGAACCTCGGCATGTGGTTGTCGGTCAACGGCAAGAAGGTCCAGGACGGCAACACCAAGACGATGATCTTCGACGTGAAGCAGATCGTCAGCTACCTCTCGCAGATCATGACGCTGCTGCCCGGCGACATCATCACCACCGGCACCCCGCCGGGGGTGGGGCTGGGGCAGAAGCCGGAGCCCTGGTATCTGAAGGCCGGCGACGTCGTCGAACTCGGCATCGAGAAGCTGGGCCAGCAGCGCCAGGACTTCGTCGCGTGGGACGCGGGCAAGTGACCGTCTTCGCGGGACGCTTTGCCGGCCGCAGCGCCGTCATCACCGGCGGTGCGTCGGGACTGGGCTTCGCGGTCGCCGAGCGCATCATTGCCGAGGGCGGACGCGTGTCGCTGTGGGACATGAACGGCAACCTCGCCGACGCGCGCGAGAAGCTGGGCTGTCACGGTGTCAACGTCGATGTATCGGATGCCGATGCGGTCGCCGCCGCGGCAGACGAGAGCATCGCCGCGCTCGGCAAGGTCGACGTGCTGATGTGCTCGGCCGGGATCACCGGCGCGACCGTGCCGGTGCATGAATTCCCGATCGACAGCTGGCTGAAGGTCGTGAACGTCAACCTGAACGGCCTGTTCTACTGCAACCGCGCGCTCGTGCCGCACATGCTGGCGAACGGCTATGGCCGCATCGTCAACGTGTCGTCGGTGGCGGGCAAGGAAGGCAACCCCAACGCGTCCGTCTATTCGGCGACCAAGGCGGGCGTCATCGGCTTCACCAAGAGCCTCGGCAAGGAACTGGCTGGCAAGGGCGTCATCGCCAACGCGCTGACCCCGGCGACCTTCGAAAGCCCGATCCTCGCCCAGCTGCCGCCCAGCCAGGTCGAATATATGCGCTCCAAGATCCCCATGGGTCGCCTGGGCGAAGTCCATGAAAGCGCCGCCATGGCCTGTTTCATGGCGAGCGAGGAATGCAGCTTCACGACCGCCAGCACCTTCGACACGTCGGGTGGCCGGACGACATATTAACGACCTCATCGTCATCCCCGCAAAGGGGCACCCCGCAAAGTACTACTTTGCGGGGACCCCGAAGGCGGGGATCAATTCTGGCTGAACCTCGTGAGACACACCGGCTTCAGCGACGATTGATCCCCGCCTCCGCGGGGATGACGAAGGCCAGGGGAGGGGGGAACACAGAATGCCGAGCGATCTGCCCTTCATCGATGCCCATGTGCATCTGTGGGACCTCACCCACATCCGTTATCCCTGGCTGACCCCGCCCTTTGCCGACGACGGCCCCAACGGCAGCGTCGAGCCGATCGCTCGCGATTACCTGCTCGACGACTATCTGGCCGATGCGCAAGGTTGGGACGTTCGCGGCATCGTCCATGTCGATGCCGGTGCCGACGCGCAGGACGCACTCAGGGAAACCGACTGGTTGCAGGGCCTGGCCGACACGCGCGGCATGCCGAACGCGATCGTCGCCTTTGCCGACCTGGCCGCGCCCGATGTCGAGCCGCTGCTCGCCGCCCATGCCGCGCGCGCCAACGTCCGCGGCATCCGCCACATCGTCAACTGGCATGCCGACCCCAGGCGTACCTATTCCCCGCGCGACGTGACGCGGGACGAGGCCTGGGCGCGCGGCTTTGCGCTGCTCGGCAAATATGGGCTGAGCTTCGACCTCCAGGCCTATCCGGGCCAGTTTCCGCATCTGGCCGAACTCGTCGCGCGCCACCCCGAAACGCAGGTCATCGTCAACCACACCGGCATGGCCGTGCCCGGCGAATGGGACATATGGCGCACCGGCATGCGCGCGCTCGGGCGCCTGCCCAACGTCGCGGTCAAGCTGTCGGGAATGGGCTTCACCCATCGCCCCTGGGCGATCGATCAGGCCCGCGCCTATGTGCTCGAAGCGATCGAGATCTTCGGCACCGACCGCGCCGCCTTCGCCAGCGACTTTCCCACCGACAAGCTGTTCGGCAGCTTCGCCGATCACCTTGACGCCTATGCCGAGATCACCGCCGCATTCACGCCGGCGGAGCGGCGGGCCTTGTTCGCTGGCACCGCCAACCGCCTGTATCGGTTGGGTATTGATCTGGATCGGTAAGAGCGTGCCACCCGCACGCTGGCAACCGCTTGCATTTGTCTGACTAAACAGATATCTCAATAGATGTTAATCGTTCCTATTATGTGGGACGAGAATTGACCGGCGACAACAGCCGGACGTTCAGGGATTTTTCGGGAGAGGGGCATGACTGACCGTTTCAACACGCGACGCCGCGGGGCCGTCGCATCGACGTCGTGGATGGCGCTGGGCCTCGTGCTCGCGTTCGGACCGAGCGTCGCCGCCGCACAAACCGTACCGGCCACGCCCCCGACCACCAGCGGCAGCGCCGTCGAAGACGACAGCCAGGCCGAAGAGGTCATCGTCGTCGGCTCGCGCGCCAGCCAGCAGTCCGCCAACCAGCGCAAGAAGGACGCCCGCACCGCGACCGATTCGATCGTCGCGGACGACATCGGCAGCTTCCCCGACCGCAACGTCAACGAAGCCATCAGCCGCGTGCCGGGCGTTGCGCTCAGCCGCAACGAATTCGGTGAAGGCGATGGTGTTGCCATTCGCGGCAACGGCCCGGACCTGACGCGCGTCGAACTGGACGGGATCGGGGTTCAGGGAACGACCAATCTCGCGATCTCGGGGCAGAGCAGCCGCGGCGCCGACCTGCGCGAACTGCCTGCCGACCTGATCAAGAGCGTCGATATCGTGAAGGGCTCGACCGCCGATATGACCGAAGGCGGTCTCGGCGGCACCGTGCAGATCAAGACGCGATCCGGCCTCGACTTCGCCAAGCCGTATTTCTCGTTGCGCGCCGGTGCGCAGGCGAATTCGCTTGGCAAGAAGTGGACGCCCGATTTCAATGGCGTCGCGTCGCGCAAGTTCTTCGGCGACCGCGTCGGCGTGATCGTCAGCGGCAACTATCAGAAGATTCAGAACAACGGCCACAATTACGAAAATACGACCAGCAGCCGGGTTGGCTATGGGCGACTTTTTGATTTCGACCAGTCGCCAGAGAAGACGTTCACCTACAACCCCGCGACCGTCGGCACCGACGCGGCCGACGTTCCGTTCGCCAACAGCACCGCGCCCGACGGTACGACGCTGACCCCACGCGAACTCGTCACGCTGGCCGCGGGGGCCAAGACAAAGGCGGATTGTCTCTCGATCTTCCCGGTGCTGCCGGCGGCAACGGCGAACCAGAGCACGGCGCAGAATGCTGTCCGAACGCAGCGCATTCTTGAGCAGCAGACGTGCCTTAACCAGTGGAACGATTATACGCCGTCGCTGATCCGCAACTTCGTGAACACGCAGACCGACCAGCGCTACGGTGTCGATGCCCGCGTCGATTTCAAGGCCAGCCGGAACCTGACGATCTTCGCCAAGGGGACGATCGCCAATCGCTTGGTCCACGATCAGAACCGTAGCCGCAGTCCGTTGACGATGTTCGGGCAGAACGTCGCCGGAACGTTCGTCGACACGATCAACGCAAATGGGACGGTCACGCGAAACGTGTCGCCGAACGCGCCGGCCGGTTACGCCCTGTTCGATCCGCAATATGGTCTGAGTTCGGTGACTGGCACCGCAAACGCGCCTGGATTCTCGTCGGTTCGACCCGCGTTCGGTCAGGTCCTGAACGTCGTTCCGGGCAGTGTCGTCGTCGATTCGAAGCATAACGTGACGGCAATGACCCTGACGAACAATGCGGTCACAATCGATCAGATCGAAAATACGATCGATAGCAAAACAAAGTATGTCCAGACGGGCGCGGAATGGCGCAGCCGGCGCTTCGATATCGACCTGTTTGCCGGCTATACCCGCGCCGACGCCTCCCGCGGTGACCAGCGCACAAACCGCTCCTACACTTATGGTACCTCGACCATTCGACTCCAGCCGAACGGCCTGTGGGATATCGAACTGCCGGCAGGTTATGATGAGACCAATCCCAGCAACTTCGTGCAGCTGCGTCCGGCGGCCTGCGTATCAGGCGGAACGAACCCGGCAACTTGCGTTGGTCAGAATGCAGTTGCAGCAAGTGCGAATGGCCCAGCGACCCCCGCCTATCTGGTCTCGCAGCTGCCGCTGACGACGCCTAGCTTCAACGTCCAATATTCTCCGCGTCTGGGTATCTCGAGCGAGGCGAATGCAAAGGCCGATTTCACGTTCCGTAGCGACGGGCTGATTCCCTTCATCACTCGTGTCAAGGTCGGCGGCCAGTATCGCAAGAGCCTGATCAAGCGCTGGGATGCCGGCGGATACACCGCGGTCAGCCAGGTCGGGACGTTCGGCCAGCCAGGCTATGTACCCGCGGTTATTGTACCGACCGCCCAAGTCCGCGGCAGTTTCCGCGCGTGCGAACCGACTGCGGGCTCGGCAGCGCCGGGCGGCCTGTCGTGCAACTACGGTTTCGTCCCGAGCACCAATCCTCTCAACGTGCGGTCGGGCGTGGATACGCTCACGCCGGCGGAATTGCGCGCGCTGTTCGAGCGCACGCTGGAGCCGGCCGATTCGGCCTATTTCGGTGACCTGCCCAACCGCGGCAATCTGCCGCCCGCGTGGCAAGGTATTCGCACCGACGAACTGTTCGCCGCGCTCGGTGCGTCGCGGTTCATAAACACCGATTGTCTCATCACGTGCGTCGGCAGCGACGGTAAAACGTATGAGCAGCCGATCCAGCGCGCGGACGAAACGATCAAGAACGTCTATGCGACGTTCGACTTCAACCAGCGTTTGCCCCTCGGCGTTCGCTTCGACGGCAATTTCGGTGTTCGCGGCGTCTTCACGAACCGCAAGACCGGCGGTTTCCAAACGTTGAACATCATTCGCACGACGTCCAGCTACGATCCGAACAATCCGAACGTCGCTACTGGCATCTTCACTCAAAGCTATTCGGGCAATTCGAATTTCAAGGCGAATACGACAGATTGGCTGCCGTCGGCGAACCTCAACTTCTGGGGCTTTAACGATCAGGTGGTGCTGCGTCTGTACGGCGGCAAGACCGTCGCGCAGCCTGCGGTTGATCGCATCATCCCTGGCGGTACGTGCACTGTCTATGACGAGCGCAACCCGGCAGATGAGGATTTTGACTGCACCGGTCGCGTCGGTAACCCGGGTCTAAAGCCATTCACCGCGTGGAACTATAACGCCTCGCTCGAATGGTATGTGAACAAGGACACGCTGCTATCGGCGACTTACGGGACGCTCGACGTTAAGATCGGCCAACCGATCCAGTCCACGCTAACCGGGAGCCCATTCTCGGGAAGCACAGCAACCGATCCGTCCTCGGGTCAACCGCTGTCCGACCTGACCTTCACCTATCCGACCTGGGTCAACGGTCCTGGTTACAAGCGGAGCATCCTCGAATTTCAGGCAAAGACGGCATTCACCTTCCTGCCGTGGATTTTCAAATACACTGGTATCGACGCGAACGTTTCGATCCTCAGTTCGGTCACCTCGGTCGGTCAGCAGGATCCGCTGACGGGCGACATCATGGCACCGCCGAACGAGTCGAAATACTACATCAACACCTCGCTTTGGTATGACGACGGCAAGTTCAACATGCGCGTTGCGTATCAGAAGCGGGCCTCACGGTTTAACTGCATCACCCCATGTGGGTCTAATGTCATCGACATCAATTACCCGGGCGAGCAGTGGACCAACGTCCGTCTGGTGGGTCCGGGCTGGAACCCAGGCGTGCCTCAGTTCATCGACGGCACGTCTTTCATCGATGCGAAGATGTCGTACAACATAACGGACTTTGCGCAGCTGTATGTCGAAGGCCGTAACCTAACACGGACGGCTCAAACACTTTCGACCGGCGGCTACACCGACTTCGCAGACGGTACGCCGAAGATCATGCGTCTTTCCTACGGCGGCTTCCGCGTCCTGATGGGCGGTAGTCTCCGCTTCGGGAACCCACGCGGTCGGCGGTAAGTTGAATTGAGCGGGGCGCTTCGAAAGAGGCGCCCCGCTTCGTTTCGGGAGGGGGCGATGCGGTTGCTATGGGTTGCGCCTGCGCTCATGCTGCTCGGCGGGTGCGTCAAGGACGACACCGCTCCGACCGGCGCCCGCGCCGGCACCAATGCCTGTTTCTGGCCGAGCCAGGTCAGCGGCTTCGGCGACAATGGCCCGGACAAGGCAGTCGTCCGCCTCGGCACGCGCGAGCGGTGGGAGCTGACGCTCTCGCAAGGCTGCCCGGACGTCGATTGGGCGATGAACATCGCGATCCGCGCGCGCGGCGGCCAGGCGATCTGTCCGGGGCGGCCGGCGGAAATCTTCGTGCCCGATGCCTCCGGGCGGGGCGGGCGGACGTGCCTGGTGACGAACGTCCAGAAGCTCCCCGATCAGCCGAACCCGTAGGGCACCACCGGCCGCACATCGGGGTCGATGCTCAGCGTCGTGCCCGCCGGTGGGAAGGCGCGTTGATCGCAGTCGGGGCGGGGACAGATGCGGCAGCTCATGCCGATCGGGGTGGGGGCCTGCGCGGAAAGGCCGTCGGCATAGATGAAGTCCGCCGCATCCGCCTCCTCACACCCCAGCGCCACCGCATAGCGCCGCGGGGGCCGCGCGTAGCTGGCGGACGGCTTCACCAGCCCCTTGGCCATCGAGACATAGCGCGTGCCGTCGGGCATCTCTGCGCGCTGGACCAGGATGCGGTCGGGGATCGCCACCGCCTCGTGCACCACCCATAAGGGGCACGCGCCGCCGAAGCGGGCGAACTGCAGGCGGGTGGCGGAATGCCGCTTGGTGATGTTGCCTGCCATGTCGACGCGCAGGAAGAACAGCGGGATGCCCGCCGCGCCGGGCCGCTGGAGCGTCGACAGGCGGTGGCAGGCCTGTTCGAAACTCACCCCGAACCGCCGCCGCAGCCGGTCGATGTCGTGCCGCAAGCCCACCGCCGCGGCGCGGTAATCGGCATAGGGCATCGTCAGCGCCCCCGCGGCATAGTTGGCGAGGCCGACCGCGAGAAGTCCGCGCGACGCGTCGAACCGCAGGCCCGCGCCGGCGATGGTCGCGGCGATCGCGCCGGCCATCTCCAGCCGGACGAGCGTGTGCGCCAGCAGGAAGGTCAGGCTTTCGGGCGGCAACGCGCCGTCCAGCGCCAGCCGCCGGGCGTCGGCATCATACGCGCGCAACTGTCGCCCACCGGTGTCGACCGTGTCGATCGTCACGCCGTGCCGCTCGCGCAACCGCTCGGCCAGCGCCGCGGTACCCGTGCCGATCTCGCCCGCCAGCCGCTCGCCCGCGCGGTCGAGCGGGTCGATGTAGTTGCCCTCGGCATGGAACCAGTCGCGCACTTCCTCCCATGGCAGGCGGCTGGTGTCGCCGGTGCTCGATCCGACCGTATCGTCGAGCAGGCGCAGTTGTTCCTGACTGCGGCGGTACGCGTCATGCACCGCGACCAGCCGCCGCGCGACCTGCGGCTGCTGCTCGACCGCGCGGCGCAGCACGTCCTCGGCCACCGGCGCGGCGATGCTCGGGTCGCCCCCGGCGGCGGCGGCGGCGACCAGCAAAGGCTCGTCGACACCGGTGATCCCGCCCCAATCGTTCGGATAGGCGCGGGCAAGGGCGAGGAGGACCGCCGGGGTCAACGGGCGATCGTTGCTCTCGATCTGCGAGAGATAGGGGACCGAGATGCCGAGCGTCGCGGCCAGCTGCGCCTGGCTCGCGCCGACCTTGGTGCGAAGGCTGCGGACTTCGGGGCCGGCGAACAGGCGGCGTTTGACGATCGGCATGTCTCAGATACGCGAACCCATAGGCAGTTTGCAAATGCGCCGCGCATGATTTTGCAACATTGCATTTGCCTCGCCGCCCGGCTCCAACCAGAGGGAGGCCATAGAAGGAGCGCGCATGTCGTCGACCATCGAGGAACTCGAACGCCGCCGTGACGCCGCCCGCTTGGGCGGTGGCGAGAAGCGGATCGCCGCCCAGCACGCCAAGGGCAAGCTGACCGCGCGCGAGCGCTTGGACGTGCTGCTCGACCACGGCAGCTTCGAAGAACTCGACATGTTCGTCGAACACAATTGCGTCGACTTCGGGATGGAGGCGCAGACCGTGCCCGGCGACGGCGTCGTCACCGGCAGCGGCACGATCAACGGCCGGCTGGTCTTCGTCTTCAGCCAGGACTTCACCGTCTTCGGCGGCTCGCTCAGCGAGCGCCATGCGGAGAAGATCTGCAAGATCATGGACATGGCGATGAAGGTCGGTGCGCCCGTCATCGGCCTGAACGATTCGGGCGGCGCCCGCATCCAGGAGGGTGTCGCTAGCCTCGGCGGCTATGCCGAAGTGTTCCAGCGCAACGTGCTTGCCTCCGGCGTCGTACCCCAGCTCAGCCTCATCATGGGGCCGTGCGCAGGCGGCGCCGTCTATTCCCCCGCGATGACCGACTTCATCTTCATGGTGAAGGATTCGTCGTACATGTTCGTCACCGGGCCCGATGTAGTGAAGACCGTTACCAACGAGATCGTCACGCAGGAGGATTTGGGCGGAGCGGTGACGCATACCACGAAGTCGGGGGTGGCTGACGTAGCCTTCGACAATGACATCGAGGCGCTGCTCGCGGCCCGCGACTTCGTGGACTTCCTTCCCGCCTCGAACCGCGAGGCCCCTCCGGTGCGGCCGACCGACGACCCCTGGGACCGGACGATCGACAGCCTCGACACGCTGATCCCGGCGAGCGCCAACCAGCCGTACGACATGCACGAGCTGATCCGGAAGGTCGTCGACGAAGCCGACTTTTTCGAGGTTCAGCCGGCGCATGCCGCCAACATCATCTGCGGCTTCGGCCGGATCGAAGGGCACACCGTCGGGATCGTCGCCAACCAGCCGATGGTGCTGGCCGGCGTGCTCGACATCGCGTCGTCGAAGAAGGCGGCGCGGTTCGTGCGCTTCTGCGACGCGTTCGAAATCCCGATCGTCACCTTCGTCGACGTCCCCGGCTTCCTGCCCGGCGTCGCGCAGGAGCATTCGGGCATCATCAAGCACGGCGCCAAGCTGCTCTACGCCTATGCCGAAGCGACCGTGCCGAAGCTGACCGTCATCACCCGCAAGGCCTATGGCGGCGCCTACGACGTCATGGCGTCGAAGCACCTTCGCGGCGACCTCAACTACGCCTGGCCGACCGCCGAGATCGCGGTGATGGGTGCGAAGGGCGCGGTGGAGATCATCTTCCGTGGGCGTACGCCCGAGGAAATCGCCGAGCGCACCGCCCAGTACGAGGCACGCTTCGCCAACCCGTTCGTGGCGGCGTCGAAGGGATTCATCGACGAAGTCATCATGCCGCACTCGACGCGGCGGCGGATCGCGTTGGGGTTACGAAAGCTGCGGGGGAAGAGCCTGGAGAACCCGTGGAAGAAGCACGATAACATCCCGTTGTGAGCACCCTGCCTGCACATTATAATGACATGTGAAGGAGAGTGCCGATGCGAACCGAACGTGTGACCTTTCTGACCAGTCCCGACCACAAGGCCGCCTTGGAAGCCTTTGCGGCAAGCAGCGGCATGTCCACCGGCCATGTCGTCCGCGAGGCGACCAGCCGGTACATCATGGAGAGCGGCGAGGAGGGCGAGGCTGAGCTCGCCGCGCTGGTGCGCGAGTTGAACGAAGCCGTGCCGAAGATGCGCGCCGATATCGCCGAGGCCATCGCGAGCATGGAGCACGCGAACGCCGTCGTCGATGCCGTGCTGGCCGGTGAGACGCGCGCGTGAGCATGGTGGGCGATACCATCAAGGCGATCCGTAACGTCCTGTTGTTGCAGGAGGACGTGAAGCAGCTGAAGGAGCTCGCCCAGACGCAGAGCGGCCGGCTCGCCGCACTGGCGGAGGCGCACGCCAACTTGCGCGACCGGGTCAGCCGCATCGAAGGCTTTCTCGATGGGGCCGCCGCGGCGTCAGGGCGGAGCGGCCCGCCAAGGATCGAGGGATGACGCAGATGATCCTCGGTCGCCTGAACCACATCGGCGTCGCGACGCCGTCGATCGACGACAGCATCGCCTTCTACCGCGACGTAATGGGTGCGACGGCGATCGGCGAACCCTTCGACCTGCCCGCGCAGGGCGTGCGGGTGTGCTTCGTCGACACCCCGAACACGCAGATCGAGCTGATCGAGCCGCTGGGCGATACCTCACCGATCCGCGCGTTTCTCGAGAAGAACCCGGCCGGGGGGCAGCACCACCTCTGCTACGAAGTGCCGGACATTCACGAAGCGCTGGCGTGGTTCCGGGGGAAGGGTGCGCGCGTGCTCGGCGAGCCGCGGACGGGGGCGCATGGGACGCCGATCTTCTTCGTCCATCCGCGCGACATGGGCGGGGTGCTGACCGAGATCATGGAGAGCCCGCGTGAGCAGCATTGACAGAAACTCCCTCTCCCGCCGGGAGAGGGAAGGGGCCCGCCGCGTAGCGGTGGGAAGGGTGAGGGCGAGCCGGTGCTCCGTCACCCTCACCCTTCCGCAGCTGTGCTGCTCCCTCCCTCTCCCAATGGGAGAGGGATTGTGACCGACAAGACCCTCACCGACTGGCAGACCGCCGCCGCCCGCGAAGTGAAAGGCCGCGATCTCACCTGGCACACCCCGGAGGGGATCGCCGTCAAGCCGCTCTACACGGCCGAGGACGTGACCGCCGACCCCGGCCTGCCCGGCTTCGCGCCCTTCACCCGCGGCGTGCGTGCGTCGATGTATGCCGGGCGCCCTTGGACGATCCGCCAATACGCCGGCTTCTCGACCGCCGAGGAATCGAACGCCTTCTACCGCCGCAACCTCGCCGCCGGACAAAAGGGGCTGAGCGTCGCCTTCGACCTCGCCACCCATCGGGGTTACGACAGCGACCACCCGCGCGTGCGCGGCGACGTCGGCAAGGCGGGCGTCGCGATCGACAGCGTCGAGGACATGAAGATCCTGTTCGACGGCATTCCCTTGGGCGAAATGTCGGTCAGCATGACGATGAACGGCGCGGTCATCCCGATCCTCGCCTTCTTCATCGTCGCGGGCGAGGAACAGGGCGTCCCTCAGGAAAAGCTGGACGGCACGATCCAGAACGACATCCTGAAGGAGTTCATGGTCCGGAATACGTACATCTACCCGCCCGAACCGTCGATGCGGATCATCTCCGACATCTTCGCCTACACCTCGGCCAACATGCCGAAGTTCAACAGCATTTCGATCTCCGGCTATCACATGCAGGAGGCCGGCGCGACGCAGGTGCAGGAACTGGCCTTCACCATCGCCGACGGCATCGAATATGTGAAATACGGCAAGGCGTCGGGCCTGGACATCGACACATTCGCCGGTCGCCTCAGCTTCTTCTTCGCGATCGGCATGAACTTCTTCATGGAAGTCGCCAAGTTGCGCGCCGCGCGCGTGCTGTGGCACCGGGCGATGACGAAGCTGGGGGCGCAGGACGAACGCTCCAAGATGCTGCGCACGCATTGCCAGACGTCGGGCGTGTCGTTGCAGGAGCAGGACCCCTACAACAACGTCATCCGCACGACGATCGAGGCGATGGCGGCGATGCTGGGCGGGACCCAGAGCCTCCACACCAACGCGCTCGACGAAGCCATCGCGCTCCCGACCGACTTCTCCGCGCGCATCGCCCGCAACACCCAGCTGGTGATCCAGGAAGAGACGGGGATGACCAAGGTCGTCGATCCGCTGGGCGGCAGCTATTACGTCGAGGCGCTGACCACCGAACTGGTCGACCGCGCGCAGGAGATCATCGACCGGGTCGAGGCCGAAGGCGGCATGGCCAAGGCGGTCGCCGCCGGCTGGCCCAAGGCGATGATCGAGGAAGCCTCCGCCGCCCGCCAGGCCCGCGTCGACCGCGGCGAGGAAGTGATCGTCGGGGTCAACAAGTACAAGCCGGCAAAGGACGAGGAGATCGAGATCCTCGCCATCGACAACCATGCGGTGCGCGAGGCGCAGGTGGCGCGCTTGAAGCGTGTCCGCGAAACCCGCGACGAAGCGGCCTGCATGGCTGCGCTGGGCGCGCTGCGCGAAGCGGCCGCCAATCCTCCCCTGAAAGGGGAGGTGGCATCGCGCAGCGATGACGGAGGGGGGTCACCCTCTGCGGACCGGGACACCCCTCCGTCAGGCCTTCGGCCTGCCACCTCCCCCGCAGGGGGAGGATTGGATGGGAATCTCCTCGCCCTCGCCGTCATCGCCGCTCGCGCCCGCGCGACCCTAGGCGAAATCTCCGCCGCGATGGAGGCGGGCTTCGGTCGCCACGAAACCGTCCCCACGCCGGTCAAGGGCATCTACGCCGGCGCCTTTGACAACGACGCGCGGTGGGCGCGTCTGCAGGACGGCGTCATCGCCACCGAACGCCGCCTCGGCCGCCGCCCTCGCATGCTCGTCGCCAAGATGGGTCAGGACGGCCACGATCGGGGCGCGAACCTGGTCAGCAGCATGTTCGGCGACCTTGGGTTCGAGATCGTGCCGGGTCCGCTGTTCCAGACGCCCGAGGAAGCCGCCCAACTCGCGATCAGCAAGGATGTGGACGTCGTCGGCGCCTCCAGCCTCGCCGCCGGACACCTGACGCTGATCCCAGAGCTGATCGGTCATCTGAAGGACGCTGGTCGATCCGACATCCGCGTCATCGCCGGCGGGGTCATTCCGCAGCAGGACTATCAGGCGCTGCGCGACGCGGGCGTCCAGGCCATTTTTGGCCCGGGCACCAATCTGATCGCGGCTGCGGAGGAAGTGCTGCGCCTGCTCGGCCACAATATGGCGCCCGAAGGCGAGGCCGCCTGATGGCGCTCGGCTGGTCGGTCGAGGATCTGGTGCCCGCCGCGCGCGGGGGCGGGGCGTTGCGCATGGGGCTCAAGCGCCTCACGCCCGACGCCTGGCTGCATGCCGATCCCGACACGGCCACGCGGGGCGCGGCCTTCGACGCGCATCCCGACAGCGTCCAATCGCTGCCCTGGGCGGCAGGGGCGGAAGCCGAGGCCGCCGAGATGATCGGTAGCGATGGCAAGGACTTGGCGAGCGCCGCACGCACGGTGTGGGAAGACCTCTGCCTCGTCCAGACCCCGCCGCGGGGCGGCGCGCCGGTCCTGTCGGCGGGTGCCGTCGCGTTCCCGACCGACTGGCGGCTGGCCGACAAGCTCGGGCAGCCGCTCGCCGCCGTGCATGCCCCGATCCACGGCTATGCCGAGCAATTGTCGGCGGGTGTCGACCATTTCATCGCGACATTGGCGCCGGACATGATCTTCGGCCGCGCCAATTGGTTCGTCGTCGCCTCCGCCGACTGGCGCTATCTGCCGCAGGGCGACCCCGCGACTCGCTTCGCCCACGTCACCGCCGATAACGCCGGCGAAACCCTGTTCGTCCGCAGCGAACGCCAGACGCTCCGCCGCCTGCCGCGCACCGGCGCGGTCCTGTTCACGATCGGCGTGTACGTCCGCCCGCTCGCCGCGCTGTCGGACGCGGTCGTCGGCCGGGTCGCGGCGTCGGTCGCCGGCGTCGGCAGCGGCGAGCATGAACGCCGTGCGGCACCGCACTATGCCGCGGCGCTGGCCGCCTATGCGGCGACGCGTACGATGGGGGTGGCGGCATGATCGAGGACGAAAGCGACGTGGGTGGAGAAGCGCCGTTCCCGCGCTCCTACGACTCGTTCAAACATATTACGGGTATCGCCTTGTTATCGCTCGGCGGCGTCTTTGCCTTTGCCGATGGTGACGGGATGCGCTTCGCTCGCGGCCAGCTGATCGTCATCTTCGCGTTTCTCATGATCGCGCTCGTCGCCAGCGTGCTGATGGTCGGGCACCTCGCGTCGCTGGAGGTGAAGGCCGAACCGAGTGACAAGACGGTGCGGACTATCCGTGTCGCGTCGATCATCGTCGGGGCCTCGTTGTCCGGTGGCCTGGGCGGCTTCACCTACAATTTCATCGCGGCGCTTTTCAAATGATCGACGAGACAAACGTCGGCATCGACCCGCGCGATCAGGCAGACGACGTCCGCTACGGCGAGACGCTGTTGTACGACTATGCGAAGTTCGTGACGACGCTGTCGCTCATCGTGCTGGGCGCGGTGCTGACGCTGAGCAGCACGACGGGCGGCAAGACGCTGCGGACCGACATGCTGATCCTCGTGGTGGCCGCTGTCTCGGCTGGCGGCACCACGGCGCTTTCGGTGGCGAACGCGATCATCGACGCGCGGGTCGCCGGGCGTGCGCCGTCGCGGCATCTTCGTAAGGCGATGAAGCTTGGGATGGGCCTGCTCGGCTTGGGCGTCGGCGGCTTCATCGTGATATGGATGGAACTGCTGCAATGACCCGGACCGACTGGACCCGCGACGAAATCGCCGCGCTGTTCGATTTGCCGTTCACCAGTCTGGTCTTCCGGGCGGCCGAGGTCCACCGCGCGCATCACGCCGCGGACGAGGTCCAGCTGTCGACGCTGCTCAGCATCAAGACCGGCGGCTGTCCCGAGGACTGCGGCTATTGCAGCCAGTCGGTTCATGCGGAAACGGGCCTGAAGGCGACCAAGTTGATGGATGTCCAGGCCGTGCTACAGGCCGCGGCACAGGCGAAGGATCACGGCTCGACGCGCTTCTGCATGGGTGCCGCCTGGCGCAACCCCAAGGACCGCGACATGGACGCGATCGTGGCGATGGTCGAGGGCGTCCGCGGCATGGGGCTGGAAACCTGCATGACGCTCGGCATGCTGACTCCCGCCCAGGCCGATCGGCTCGGTCGCGCGGGGCTCGATTACTACAATCACAACATCGACACCTCGCCCGAACGCTATTCCTCGGTCATCACGACAAGAAACTTCGACGAGCGATTGAAAACGCTGGATAATGTCCGCTCCGCCGGCATCAATGTCTGTTGCGGCGGCATCGTCGGTATGGGTGAGGATCGAGAAGATCGGGTGGGCTTCCTCCACGCGCTGGCGACCCTGCCCGAACACCCAGGATCGGTCCCGATCAACGCACTGGTGCCGGTGAAGGGCACCGTGCTCGGCGACATGCTGGCCGACACGCCGATGGCCAAACTCGACGACATCGAATTCGTCCGCACCGTCGCCGTCGCCCGCATCGCGATGCCCGAGAGCATGGTCCGCCTGTCCGCCGGCCGCGAGAGTATGTCAGAAGCGACCCAGGCCTTGTGCTTCTTGGCCGGCGCCAACTCGATCTTCACCGGCGACAAATTGCTGACCGCCGGCAACGCCGGTGACGACGCCGATGCGGCGCTGTTCGCGAAGCTAGGGTTGACGCCGATGGCGGCGGAATGCCGGATGGCGGAGGCGGCGGAGTGAAAATTCGGCGCCTGTCGATAGGATTTGCAATTTTCTCGGCTGTCTACTGGCAGCTGTTTAACGGTGTCGCGCAGATCGTCAACGGTTTCCGCGGGCCGTTCTGGCAGGTGCAGCTTGCGTACACCGTGCCCGCAATTCTGTACGCGATCCTATGCTTGTTCGTTTTTCGGCGCGTTGCGCGGCGCGCCTACCTCGCTGCAAAACAGACTGGTGATAACTGATGTTCAAGAAAATCCTGGTCGCCAATCGTGGCGAGATCGCCTGCCGCGTCTTCCGCACCGCCAAGCGGATGGGGATCGCGACCGTCGCGGTCTATTCGGATGCCGATGCGCGCAGCCCCCACGTCCTGATGGCGGATGAAGCGGTGCGGCTCGGGCCGGCGCCGGCGGCGGAGAGCTATCTGAAGGCCGAACTGATCCTGGAGGCGGCGCGCGCGACGGGGGCGGATTGTATCCACCCCGGCTACGGTTTCCTGTCCGAACGCGAGAGCTTTGCGCGGGCGTGTGCCGATGCCGGCATCGCCTTCGTTGGCCCGCCGCCGAACGCCATCGCGGCGATGGGCGACAAGATCGAGTCGAAGAAGCTGGCAAAGGAGGCGGGGGTCAACGTCGTCCCCGGCTATCTGGGCGAGATCGCCGACACCGACGAAGCGGTGCGGATCGCGTCGGACATCGGCTATCCGGTGATGATGAAGGCCTCGGCCGGCGGCGGCGGCAAGGGCATGCGGCTGGCGTGGTCCGAACAGGACGTGCGCGAAGGCTTCGAAGCGACGAAGCGCGAGGGGCTGGCGAGCTTCGGCGACGACCGCGTGTTCATCGAGAAGTTCATCGAAAGCCCGCGACACATCGAGATCCAGGTGCTGGGCGACCAGCACGGGAACATCCTGTACCTCGGCGAGCGCGAATGCTCGATCCAGCGGCGCCACCAGAAGGTGGTCGAGGAAGCGCCGTCGCCTTTCGTGTCGCCTGAGATGCGGCGCAAGATGGGCGAGCAGGCCGTCGCGCTGGCGCGGGCGGTGGGCTATTACAGCGCGGGCACGGTCGAACTGATCGTGTCGGGTGCGGATACGACCGGCGACGCCTTCTACTTCCTGGAGATGAACACGCGCCTTCAGGTCGAGCATCCGGTGACCGAGGCGGTGACCGGCATCGATCTGGTCGAGCAGATGATCCGCGTCGCGGCCGGCGAACGGCTTGCGTTCGCGCAGGACGACATCCGGTTGAACGGCTGGGCGATCGAAAACCGGGTGTACGCCGAAGACCCGTATCGCGGATTCCTGCCGTCGACCGGGCGCCTTGTCGCCTATCGTCCGCCAGCGGCGACCGAGACGCCGTACGGCACGCATGACGTCGATGCGCCCGCCTACACCCGCGTCGACGACGGCGTGCGCGAGGGTGGCGAGGTCAGCATGTTCTACGACCCGATGATTGCGAAGCTCGTCACTTGGGCGCCGACGCGCGATGCCGCCGCCGACGCGCAGATCGCGGCGCTCGACGCGTTCCGGATCGACGGGATCGGTCACAACATCGATTTCCTGTCCGCGATCATGCAGCACCCGCGCTTTCGCTCGGGCGAACTGACGACGGGGTTCATCGCCGAGGAATATCCCGAAGGCTTCCAGGGTGCGCCCGCAGCCGATGGGCTGACGCATCGCCTCGCTGCGCTCGCCGCGACGATCGCGCATGCGACGGCAACGCGGGCCGGCACGATCAGCGGTCAGCTGGGCGGGCAGCAGCCGGCGCCGCTCGAATGGGTGGTCCGCATCGACGGTCAGGACTTTGCGGTCGACCTGACCGATGCCGACGAGACGATCCTGGTTGATGGCCGGCCCACGGCCATCCGACATGACTATCGCCACGGCAATCGCACGGTTCACGCGTTGATCGATGGCGAGGTGTTGGCGGCGCAGGTCACGCGGACGCGGGCCGGCTATCGCCTGACGGCACGCGGCGCGACGCGGGAGGCTCGTGTGCTGCCCGCGCATGTCGCGGCGCTGGCCGTGCACATGATCGAAAAGGTGCCGCCCGACACGTCCAAGCTGTTGCTGGCACCGATGCCGGGTCTGCTCACCCGAGTCGATGTGGCTGTCGGCGACACGGTCGAGGCAGGCCAGCCGGTCGCGGTCATGGAGGCGATGAAAATGGAAAACATCCTACGCGCCGAAAAATCGGGCACGGTGAAGGCGGTCAACTTCGCGTCGGGCGACAGCGTGGTCGTCGACGCCGCCATCGTCGAGTTCGAATAGGGCGTGTCACCCTGTCCGCACGGTGGCCAGGAAGCCGCTGACATCCGCCGACACGGTCGCGGCGGTTGCATGGAGCCTGTGTGCGAAGTCGCGCAGGTCACCGGCGACGCGGGCCGCGTCCTCCGCGCTGCCATCGATGCGGCGCACGTCCTCGCCGATCGCCTGGGCGGCGGCGGCCGCACCGTCGATGCTGGCAGCGACCTGTCGTGCCGTCGCGCGATTGTCGACGACCGCCGTGCCGATCTGGTCAGTGATCCGTGCGATGGCGCCGATCGCCTCGACCACCGCATCATGTTCGCCAGCCACGTCATGCACCGCGTCGCGAACCAGGCGGACATGATCGGCGATGGCAGCGGCGGCGCGGCGGGTCTGCGCCGACAGTTGCTTCACTTCGTTGGCGACGACGGCAAAGCCGCGTCCGGCCTCGCCCGCGCGGCTTGCCTCGATCGTGGCGTTCAGCGCCAGAAGGTTCACTTGGGTCGCGATCACCGCGATTTCGTCGACCGCGCCATCGATTGCCGCGGCGGTGTCGCTGAGCGCGGCGATCCGTTCGCTGCCGCGGCCGACCTGAGCGACCGCACGGTCGGTGCAGGCGTGAGCGGCCAGCGTTGCGTCGTCGATCAGCGCCAGCGCGGCGATCACATCCTTCTCGCGCGTGGCCAGGCCGGCGATGCCGGCCTCAGCCTGCAGCGACGCAGCGGCGACCGCAGCGGCGTGGCGACGGGTTTCCAGCGCGCGATCCGCGGCCGCTTCGGCTTGGGCATCGACGCTGCACGCCATGGTGCTCAGCTCGCTGGCAAGCGATCCGGTCCTCGCTTCGAACCGGGCAATGGCATCGGCAATCCGCCGCGCGCGAGCGAGTTCGGCGCGCGTCGCGGCCAGGCGCCGGTCGGCCTCCATGCCCACCAGACGGTGATTGGCGACGACGGCATGCAGCCGGCCGTTGACGGTGACGATCAGGCCGTCGGTGCCACCGGCACGTGTGTAATGGTCGAGCAGCTGGTCGCGCCCCAGCGACAGCTCGCCCGTCGGACAGGGGCGGATATAGGTGCCGATCGCCCGGCTGTAGGCGGGATTGCGCATCAGCGCGTGACCATAGGGGTTGGCCAGTACCTGGCGGATATCCCGTTCGAAGATGGCGCCGATCGGTTCCGCCGCGGCGTTGACCACCGGCAGCAATCGCAGTTCGGGATCGTCGCGGAACCGTTCGACCGCCGCCAGCATCGTCCCGTCGTGTCCGATCGACGGCGGGCGGCGCTCGGCTTCCGTCAGCCACGACGTCTTGGCATCTTGGATCGAGAAATCCGGTGCGAACATGACGCCGGATGCTATCCGCGGACGGTAAACGCGGGCTTAGCCGCCGATGACGGTTCGATGACAATCGAAAATAAATCCCGCGCCGATGCGCGGCCTCTGGAGAGTGAAAATGCGTAACATCGACCATGTCATCGCCGGCAGCGGCGGCGCCGGGGCGACCCGCTTCGGCGACGTCTTCGACCCCAACAGCGGGCAAGTTCAGGCGCGCGTCGGGCTGGGCAGCGCGCAGGACCTCGAGCGCGCGGTGGCCGCGGCACAGGCCGCGCAGCCGACCTGGGCGGCGACCAACCCGCAGCGCCGCGCGCGCGTGCTCTTCAAGTTCAAGGAGCTGGTCGAGGCGAACATGGACAGCCTCGCCCACACGCTGTCGAGCGAACATGGCAAGGTCATCGCCGACGCAAAGGGCGATATTCAGCGCGGGCTGGAGGTCATCGAATTCGCCTGCGGCATCCCGCATGCGCTGAAGGGAGAATATACGCAGGGCGCGGGGCCGGGCATCGACGTCTATTCGATGCGGATGCCGGTCGGCATCGGCGCCGGCATCACCCCGTTCAACTTCCCGGCGATGATCCCGATGTGGATGTTCGGCGTGGCGATCGCCTGCGGCAACGCCTTCATTCTGAAGCCGTCGGAACGCGATCCTTCCGTGCCGGTGCGCCTGGCCGAACTGATGCGCGAAGCTGGGCTGCCAGAGGGTATCCTGCAGGTCGTTCACGGCGACAAGGAAATGGTCGACGCGATCCTAGATCACCCGGCGATCGCCGCGGTCAGCTTCGTCGGATCATCCGACATCGCGCAGTACGTCTACAGCCGTGGCGTCGCGGCTGGGAAGCGTGTACAGGCGATGGGCGGCGCCAAGAACCATGGCATCGTCATGCCCGACGCGGATCTCGACCAGGTCGTCGCCGACCTGTCGGGCGCGGCTTTCGGTTCGGCCGGCGAGCGCTGCATGGCGCTGCCGGTCGTCGTGCCGGTGGGCGAGAAGACTGCCGACAATCTGCGCGAGAAGCTGATCCCCGCGATCGACGCGCTACGCGTCGGCGTGTCGACCGATGCGGAGGCGCATTACGGGCCGGTCGTCAACGCCGCGCACAAGCAGCGGGTGGAGAACTGGATCCAGACCGGTGTCGACGAAGGCGCCGAACTCGTCGTCGACGGACGCGGCTTCACGCTGCAGGGGCATGAGGAGGGCTTCTTCATCGGCCCGAGCCTGTTCGACCGCGTAACCCCGCAGATGCAGAGCTACAAGGAAGAGATCTTCGGACCCGTGCTGCAGATCGTCCGTGCGCCCGATTTCGAAACCGCGGTGCGACTGCCGAGCGAGCATCAGTACGGCAACGGCGTCGCCATCTTCACTCGTAACGGCCATGCGGCGCGCGAATTCGCCGCGCGAGTGGAAGTCGGCATGGTCGGCATCAACGTGCCGATCCCGGTGCCGGTCGCCTATCACAGCTTCGGCGGGTGGAAGCGCAGCGCGTTCGGCGACGTCAATCAGCACGGCATGGAAGGCGTGCGGTTCTGGACCAAGGTAAAGACGGTGACGCAGCGCTGGCCCGATGGATCGCCCGACGGCGGCAACGCGTTCGTCATCCCGACGATGGGGTAGGGGATCAGGGTGCGCGAACCGGGCTATGACATCGCCTATGATGCGCAGGAACGGGTCCTGCACCTGCATCTATGGGGGTTCTGGTCGGTTCCGATCCTGACCGGGTACACCAGTCGATTGATGGCCGAGGTCACCCGGTTGCGCGGCACTCGTTACGACATCCTCAGCCATTCGCAGGAGTTCGACGTGCAGGGCAAATTGGTGAGCGCGGGTTTCGAATGGATCGCCAAGCGCGGTGCGGAATTTCACAACGGGAGGACGGCAATCGTAGCCGGCAGTCACCTGAACCGAATCCAGGCACAGCGGACATTGTCGGCGCCCAATGTGAAGGTGTTTCTCGACGAAGGGGAGGCGTTGGCATGGATCCGGGAAGGTCGGGCGGCGGCAGCATGACTATGGAACGCGTGTCTTCTGGATCGCCCTATGAGGCGACGATCGGGTTCAGCCGCGCGGTCCGCGTCGGCAATCGCATCCTCGTCTCCGGTACCGCGCCGGTCGAGGACGACGGCATCTCGACGCCGGGCGGGGCGGAAGAGCAGGCGGAACGGTGCCTGGCGATCATCGTCCGTGCGGTCGAACAGCTCGGCGGTTCGGCCGAGGACGTCGTCCGCACTCGCCAGTATCTGGTCGATGCCGCCGATGCCGATGCGGTCGGTCGTGCGCATGGCCGCTGGTTCGCCGATGTACGCCCGGCATCGACCATGGTCGTCGTCGCCGGACTGCTGCGTCCCGAATGGCGGGTCGAGATCGAAGCGGAAGCAGACATCGCGTGATGCGCTGGGTGCTTGCCCTGTTGCTCGTGGTCGTGGCGGCGCCAGTCGCAGCGCAGCACAAACGCATCGCGTTCACCTTCGACGACGTTCCGCGGGGGGCAGGCGCGTTCCTCAGCCAGAACGAGCGGGCCGCACGTCTGATCACGGCGCTGCGCAAGGCGCGCATTCGACAGGCAGCGTTCTTCGTCAATCCCGGGCGTCTCGTGTCCGGCGATGCCGCCGCGACGGCCCGCCTTGATGCCTATGTCGCGGCGGGCCACGTCATCGCCAATCACAGTTTTTCGCACCCCAGTCTCAGTGACGTGACGGCCGACGCCTATCTCGCCGACATCGATGCGGCAGAGGGCTGGCTGCGTGGGCGGCCGGGCTATCGCGCGTGGTTTCGCTACCCGCAATTGAACGAGGGCCGCGCTGACATCGCAAAGCGCGACGCGGTCCGTGCGGGGCTGGCCACGCGTGGACTGCGGAACGGCTATGTCACGATCGACGGCTATGACTGGGCGCTGGAAAATCTGACGGTCGAGGCGGCCAAGGCGGGCAAACCGGTGGACCGCCACGCGCTGCGCGACCTCTATGTCGAAACGCATGTCGGAGCAGCGGAATATTTCGACGGCCTCGCGCGTGCGACGCTTGGGCGGTCACCGGTGCATGTCTTGCTCCTCCACGAAACCGATCTCGCCGCGCTGTACCTGGGCGATCTGGTCAGAGCGCTGCGCCGTAAAGGTTGGCAGATCGCCACGGTCGACGAGGCCTATGCGGATCCGATCGCTGCCGAGGCATCGCGGTACGATGTACGCTCGTCGCAGGGCACGCTCACTGAAATGCTCGCATGGCAGAAAGGTCTGCCGTCGCCGCGCTGGTACCCGCGAAACGATCCCAAAGTTCTCGGTGACCTCTTTGCGGGTCGGGTGCTGAAGGAAACCGCGCAGTGATCGGTGCCGACACCACAAACCATGGCGCATTGCGTCGGATTCGTATCGCGCCGTCCGTCCAGAGGATCGGCAATTTGACCCGTGTCGAAGCGCAGAGCTCCGACATCACCTATACCTGTTGCAAGGCTTACCCATGACCGACCAATTCGACCTTACCCCCGACCAGCGCGAGATTCAGGAGCTCGCGCGCCGCTTTACCGCCGACCGGATCACGCCGTTCGCGGCTGAATGGGACGAGAAGCATCATTATCCCGTCGATGTGTGGAAGGCGGCGGGTGAGCTGGGCTTCGGCGCGATCTACGTCAAGGAAGAGGACGGCGGCATCGGCCTTGGCCGGCTGGAAGCGGCGCTGATCATGGAAGCGATGGCCTATGGCTGTCCCGCGACGTCCGCGTTCATATCGATCCACAACATGGCCGCGTGGATGATCGCAACCTATGGCAACCAGGCGCTGAAGGACCGTTTCCTGCCGAGCCTGGTGTCGATGGACAAGATCGCCAGCTACTGCCTGACCGAGCCGGGCTCCGGCTCCGACGCGGCGGCGCTGAAAGCTACCGCGCGTCGCGATGGCGACCATTATGTGCTGAACGGCACGAAGCAATTCATCTCCGGCGCCGGGTATAACGACGTCTATGTCTGCATGGTGCGGACGGGCGACGAAAAGGCGAAGGGCATCAGCTGCATCGTCGTCGAAAAGGATACGCCCGGCCTGTCGTTCGGCGCGCCGGAGCGCAAGCTTGGGTGGAACGCATCGCCCACCGCGCAGGTGATCTTCGAGGATTGCCGGGTGCCGGTCGAGAATCTGGTCGGCCGCGAGGGCGATGGGTTCCGCTTCGCCATGGCCGGGCTTGACGGCGGGCGGCTGAACATCGGGGCGTGCTCGCTGGGCGGCGCGCAGCGCTGCCTGGACGAAGCGGTGCGCTACACCAAGGAGCGCCAGCAGTTCGGGACGCCCGTCGCCGATTTCCAGAACACCCAGTTCACGCTGGCCGACATGGCGACCGACCTGGAGGCGGCACGGGCGCTGCTCTATCTCGCCGCGGCGAAAGTAACCAACAACGCGCCGGACAAATCGCGTTTCTCGGCCATGGCGAAACGACTGGCGACCGACAATGGATCGTCGATCGTCGACCGCGCGCTGCAGCTGCATGGCGGCTATGGCTATCTGATGGATTATCCCATCGAACGTTTCTGGCGCGACCTGCGCGTCCATTCGATCCTGGAGGGCACGAATCAAGTGATGCGGATGATCGTCGGCCGCGATCTGGTACGCCAGTGACCGATCCCTGGACCCAGGCCGTCACTGCGATGACCGAGGCGATGCGCAAACCGCTCGGCGCGGCACCGACGCGGCCCTACGATCCGCTCGCTCTGTTCCAGACGATGGGCGAGTTCACCGCGCGCACCATGGCCGATCCGCAGCAGCTGTTCGCGGTTCAGGCGGAGGCGGCGCGCGAATGGGGACGGTTCTGGTCGAACGTCTGGACGACGCCGACCGACAAGCCGCGCGACCGCCGCTTCGCCGCGCCCGAATGGCAGGAAGACCCCTGGTATCGCGCCATCCGGGACGCCTATCTGCTGGCGTCGGCCCAGATGCGGCGGCTGGCGGCCGGCGCGGGGGGCAACACTGCCGACCGCGCGATGATCGCCTTCCTGCTCGATGGTTGGCTGAACGCGGTATCGCCGACGAACTTCGCGATGACCAACCCACAGGTTGTCTATCGCACGCTGGAAACCGGCGGGGCGAATTTGCTCGCGGGCTTCGCCAATCTGGTCGAGGACGTCGCCAGCGGAAAAGGCATCGTCAAGCGCCGCACCGATCCGGACGCGTTCGTGAAGGGCGAGACGATCGCCGCCACGCCGGGCGAAGTCGTGTGGCAGAACGACCTGTGCCAGTTGATCCAGTACACGCCGACGACGCCCGACGTTGCCGCCGAGCCGCTGCTGTACGTGCCGCCGCTGGTCAACCGCTTCTACATGATCGACCTGCAGCCCAAGTCGAGCCTGGTGAAATGGCTGGTCGACCAGGGCCGTACCGTCTTCGTCATCTCCTGGGTCAACCCGACCGAAGCGCACCGCGACAAAGGCGTGGAGGACTATGTCCTGTCCGGCATCGTCGAGGCGACGGGCGTGGTGCGCGAACGGACGGGCAGGGCGCCCGACCTCTTCGCTTTCTGCCTGGGCGGGACACTGGTCGCGATCGCGCTGGCCTATCTGGCGGCGAAGGGGCGGGCGGACGAGGTGAACTCGGCCACGCTCATCGGTTCGATGGTCGATTTCGCCGACATGCGCGATTGGTCGGCCTTCGTCCACGAAGCGCATCTGACCGCGCTGGAGGGGCATCTCGAGCGGCAGGGTTTTATCGATTCGGTCGAACTGCAACAGCTGTTCGCCGCGATGCGCGCCAATGATCTGATCTGGTCGTCGGTCGTGAATCACTATCTGCTCGACAAGCCCGCCCCGCCGAGCGACCTGCTCTATTGGTTCGAGGACGGCGCGCGTATTCCGGCCGCCTTCTTAAAGAGCTACAATCGCGAGCTCCTACTGAACAACGCGCTTGCTGAACCGGCGGGCTTCGCGGTCGGCGGAGAGGCGATCGACCTTGCCAAGATCACGACCCCTGTCCTGTCGATCGCGCTGAAGGACGACCATGTCTCGGCCTGGGAGGCGGTCTATGGCGGCGCGCGGATGATGAATACGGACTTCGTGCTCGGCGGGTCAGGGCACAACGCCGGCGTCATCAACCCGCCGGCCGCCAACAAGCATGGCTATTGGACCAACGATGCAACTCCGACGACCGGCGCGGAATGGCTGCAGGGGGCGACCCGTCACGACGGGTCATGGTGGCCGTGGTGGGCCGCCTGGCTCGATCGTCACGGCGCCGGGGAGCGGGTCCCCGCCCGCACGATCACCGACGGCCTGGAGGCCGCGCCTGGAAGTTACGCGAAAGCCCAATGACAGATCCGATGACCGATACCATCCTCGCCGAGCGCGAAGGCGCTGCCGGCTGCCTGCGCCTCAACCGGCCGAAGGCGCTCCACTCGCTCGACCTGGCGATGGTGCGCCAGATGACTCACGCGCTGTTGGCCTGGCGAGACGATCCGGACATCCGCATCGTGCTGATCGACCATGCCGAGGGCAGGGGGTTCTGTGCGGGTGGCGACGTGGTGACGATCGCCAAGGCACTGGAGGGCCGCGAAAAGGCCGCACGGTCGTTCTTCTACGAAGAATACCGCCTCAACCATCTGATGTACACGTTCCCGAAACCGGGCGTGGCGTTCATGGACGGTGTGACGATGGGCGGCGGAGTCGGCATCGCCTGCCCGTGCCGCTATCGCGTCGCGACCGAGCGGACGGTGTTCGCGATGCCAGAGACGGCGATCGGTATCTTCCCCGACGTCGGCGGCGGTCGGTATCTGTCGCGCCTCCGGGGCCGGGTGGCGCAATATCTGGCGCTCACCTCCGCGCGGCTGACCGGCGCGGACTGCAAGGCGCTGCGTCTAGCGACGCACTACCTGCCGTCGGACGCGCTCGACGAGGCCAAGCGCCGCATCGCCGCCGATCCGTTCCGGGTGGAGGCGATCCTCGACGAATTGTCGGTGGCACCGCCCGAGGCCGAGATCATGGGTCGCCTGCCACTGATCGATCGCTGCTTTGCCGCCGACGATCTGCAAGAAATCCTCGCCTGCCTCGATGCCGAGCAGGACGAATGGGCCGCCAAGACCGCCGCCAGCATCCGCGCCAAGTCGCCGACCGCGTGCGCCGTCTCGCTGCGCATGCTGGTCGAAAGCCCCAAGCAGCCGCACTTCGTCGATGAAATGCGGATGGAATATGCCCTGATGGTTCGCATGATCGCCTTCCCCGACTTCGCCGAAGGGGTGCGCGCGCTGCTGATCGACAAGACCAACGATCCGCAATGGCAGCCACAGGCCGACACCGCCCCCTTTTTCGAACCCCTGTCCCCGATCGACGCATGGAGCCCCTTATGAGCCCTTATGAAACCCTGATCGTCGAACAGCGTGAAGGCGGCGTCACGCTCATCACGCTCAACCGCCCGCAGGCGCTGAACGCGCTCAATTCGCAGGTGCTGAGCGAATTGATTGCCGCGCTGGAGGCGTTCGATGCCGACGCCAGCCAGGGCTGTGCGGTGCTGACCGGCAGCGCCAAGGCGTTTGCGGCGGGCGCGGACATCAAGGAAATGCAGGCGATGGACTTCGCCGCCATGTACGGCACCAATCACTTCGGCGGTTATGATCGGGTGACCGCGACGCGCAAGCCGGTCATCGCCGCGGTCGCCGGCTACGCGCTGGGCGGCGGTTGCGAGCTCGCCATGATGTGCGACTTCATCCTGGCCGCCGACACCGCGAAATTCGGTCAGCCGGAGATCAAGCTGGCGGTTTCCCCCGGCATGGGCGGCTCGCAGCGTCTGGCTCGCGCGGTGGGCAAGGCCAAGGCGATGGAGATGTGCCTGACCGGCCGGATGATGGACGCCGAGGAGGCCGAACGCGCGGGGCTCGTATCGCGCATCGTCCCCGCGGATGACCTTGTCGAGGAAGCGGTGAAGACCGCCGCGACGATCGCCGGCATGGCGCCACTGGCGGTCAAGGCGAACAAGGAAATGGTCAACGCCGCCTTCGAAACCGGGCTGACCCAGGGCGTCGCGTTCGAGCGGCGGCTGTTCCACGGGCTGTTCGGGACGGCGGACCAGAAGGAAGGCATGGCGGCCTTCGTCGAGAAGCGTTCGGGGAACTGGACGGGGCGGTAATCTAAGGTCCCTCGCCTCTGCGCGCAGGGGAGAGGGTTGCGAAGACTTGGGCTCGAAGAGCCTTCGTCGGAGCTGGGTGAGGGGTGATGCGAGCCGTAGGCTCGCGCGGAGCGGCGCTCCGCTCTACCCCTCACCCAACCTACGCTAGGCGGCATAGCCGCCAAGCTTCGGTATCCCTCGCCCCTAGCAAGGGGCGAGGGCAATGGAGAGTAAGACATGGCACGCATCGCCTTCATCGGCCTCGGCAACATGGGCGGCGGGATGGCCGCGAACCTAGCAAAGGCGGGGCACGACGTCCGCGCCTTCGATCTGTCGGCAGATGCGCTCGAGCGGGCGAAGGCGGCGGGTTGCCTGCCCGCCCAAAGCGCTGCGGCGGCTTGTGACGGGGCGGAGGTGGTCGCCACGATGCTGCCCGCGGGCAAGCATGTGGAGGGCGTCTACACGGACAGCATCTTCGACGCGGTGCCCCGGACCGCGATCCTGATGGATTGTTCGACGATCGATGTCGCCACCGCCAAGCGCGTCGCGGAAACGGCCGCGGCCAAGGGCCTGACGATGGTCGACGCCCCCGTCTCCGGCGGGATCGGCGCGGCGAACGCCGGCACGCTGACCTTCATGGTCGGCGGTTCGGCAGCGGCGTTCGACCGGGCCGAGCCGTTCCTGTCCGACATGGGCAAGGCGGTGATCCATGCCGGCGCTAACGGCAGCGGGCAGGCGGCGAAGATCTGCAATAACATGCTGCTCGGCGCATCGATGGTCGCGACGTGCGAGGCGCTGGTGCTGGCGCAGAAGCTGGGGCTCGACCCGCAGAAATTCTATGACATCGCCAGCGTGTCGTCGGGGTCGTGCTGGTCGCTGAACACCTACGCTCCGCTGCCCGGTGTCGGCCCGCAGACGCCGGCGGATAATGAGTATCAGGGTGGCTTCGCCGCGGCGCTGATGCTGAAGGACCTGCGCCTGGCGATGGAGGCGGCAGGCAGCGTCGATGCCGACACGCCGATGGGGAAGCGGGCGACGGAATTGTACGAGGCGTTCGTTGCGGCCGATGAGGGCGGGCACGACTTCTCGGCGATCATTCGGACTTTGGGGGCGAAATAACCTCTGTTCCCCGGCGAAGGCCGGGGTCCAGTTGCCAGCGGGTCGAGACTGGACCCCGGCCTTCGCCGGGGAACGGTTTGTTTAGGCGAAATCGCTAATCGGGCGGACTTAAAGGAGTCCCCTATGCGCCGTCCCGCCCTCGCTCTTGCCGCCATCGTCCTTGCCAGCCCGCTCGCCGCGCAACAGGCGGGGGCGCCGTTCACCGTGCAGGAGACCGGACAGGGCTATGCGACGCTCGACGAGGCGGTGGGATCGATCCGCATGGGGCGCGGCACGATCCTGATCCAGCCCGGCACCTATCACGAATGCACCGTGCAGGCGGGCGGCGACATCACGTTCAAGGCCGTCCAGCCGGGCAGCGTCACCTTCGACGGGAGCCCGTGCGAGGACAAGGCGATCTTCGTTCTGCGCGGGCGCAGTTCGACCGTCGATGGTATCATCTTCCGCGGCGTGCGCGTGCCCGACGGCAACGGCGCGGGCATCCGGACGGAGATGGGCAATCTGACCGTCACAAACTCGATGTTCCTCGACAGCCAGGAAGGTATTCTGGGCGGCGAGCCGACGGGGCAGCAGATCGTCATCGACAAGTCGACCTTCTCCGGCCTCGGCACCTGCGACGAGGCGCCTGACTGCGCGCATTCGATCTATCTCGCCAACAAGGGATCGGTAACGATCACCCGCAGCCGGTTCGAGAAGGGGACGGGCGGTCACTACGTCAAGCTGCGCGTGCCGAACGTCCGCATCGTCGACAACAGCTTCGACGACACGGGAGGCGCAAAGACCAACTACATGATCGACCTGCCGGAAGGCGGCACCGGCGTGATCGCAAACAACAGCTTCGTTCAGGGCCGCAATAAGGAAAACTGGACGGGCTTCATCGTCGTTGCGGCGGAAAACCGGACATATCGATCGACGGGGCTGCGGATCGAGGCGAACGACGCGCGTCTTGCGCCCGGCGAAGCCCGCAGTCCCGCGTTTGTCGCGAGCTACAGCCGCGATGCGCTTGCGATCGGCGATAACCGCCTCGGCGCCGGCGTGCGAAAGTTCGAAACCCGCTAGAGTGGCGGTATCTTTCGCGACTGATTCACATCAGCCGAATAATCGCGTCCTTAAATCAGTCGGCGTTTCAATAATTCATTGTCCAACCATAACAATCGCCGGTACGCTGGCAAATTGCGTCGGCGATAACATCAGGCAATATTGAAAATTCTATTTGCCGATCTGCAGGCGGCAACCGCGTGGCTCAGCTTTGGTTCTTGGGTCATCTCCCGAGAGGTGCCCTGCGATGTTCATGCACAACAAACGCCTGCAATATACCGTCCGCGTGTCGGAGCCGAACCCGCGGCTCGCGTGCCTGTTGCTCGAGCAATTCGGCGGCGCCGATGGCGAGCTCGCCGCGGCAATGCGCTATTTCACCCAAGCGCTGAGCGACGAGGATCCCGGCCGCAAGGACATGCTGCTCGACATCGCGACGGAGGAGTTGAGCCACCTCGAAGTGATCGGGTCGATCGTGACGATGCTCAACAAGGGCGTCCGCGCCCAGCTGTCCGAAGCGCAGGCGTCGGAGGCCGAGCTGTTCGCGATGGTCGGCCAGGCCGGGATCAGCGCGAAGGAGTCGATCCTGTTCGGCGGCGGCGCGGCCTTGATCGATTCGGCCGGTACGCCCTGGACCGCGGCCTATGTCGACTCGCGTGGTGAACCCACCGTCGACCTGCGGTCGAACATCGCCGCGGAATCGCGCGCGAAGATCGTTTACGAGCGGCTGATCAACATTACCGACGACCCTGGGGTGAAGGAGGCGCTGGGCTTCCTGATGACGCGCGAGGTCGCGCATCAGAAATCGTTCGAAAAGGCACTCTACGCGATCGAGAATAATTTCCCGCCGGGCAAGCTGCCGGGCGTCGAGCAATATGCCAGCGTCTATGTCAATGCGTCGCAGGGCGAGGGCGACATGCAGGGGCCGTGGAATTCTGGGCCGGAATGGGACCGGATCGACGACCTGGAACAGACGATGCCGATCGACGGACGTGACGGCACGGCCAGTGTCGAGCTGGGCGAGGAGGACCGCGCAGCTCTGCGGCAGATGGCGACCCGTGGCATGTCGGACCCCGACAGCGATCCGACGACGGGTGCCGAACTGGGCGCTGGGCCCGGTGCCGGCCGGATCAAGCAAATCGCCGAGAAGGAGCTGGGATAATGGCCACTGCCCCTCAGGACACGCTGCGCAAGGTCTTCGTCGACGGCCTGCGCAACGCCCATGCCCTGGAAAATCAGGCGATGGCGCTGATGGACCGGCAGATCGAGCATCTGGCCAATTACGCCGACGTCGAGCAGCAGCTGCGCGCTCACCGCGGTGAGACCGAACGCCAGATCGAACGGCTGGAGACGATCCTCGAAAGTCTCGGTGAAAGCCCTTCGATGGTGAAGGACATGGCGCTGACGATGAGCGGCAACATGGCCGCGCTCGGCCACACCTTCGCGCCTGATGAAATCTTGAAGAACAGCTTCGCCAACTATGCCTTCGAGAGCTTCGAAGTGGCGAGCTACACCGCCTTGTGCGTGCTGGCCGAGGATGGCGGCTATACCGAAGCGCTGCCGCTGTTGAAGCAGACGCTGGGCGAGGAGCAGGCGATGCAGAACTGGGTGGCGAAGACGCTGCCGGTGGTGGTGCGGAAATATGTCGACCGACGCGCGGAAGGGGAGACGGCGAGTCACTAATCTCCCTCTCCCTTTCAGGGGAGAGGGGCGGTGCCGCGCGCTTCGGTCCCCGTGGAACCCCTCTTTCTCCCAAACCCTCTCCCCTGAAGGGGAGAGGCTTTTTAATGCCCCGCTTTCACATCTCGAGTGCCACGAAGACCGCGCCCGTCCGCTCCTTCGCGTCTGCCACTTCGAATGCCTCGTTGATCCGCTCCAGCGGGAAGCGATGCGTGATCAGCTTGTCGACGCTCACCAGCCCCTTCGACAGCAGCTCCAGAACCGTGCCCTGTTCTGAGTCCAGCCCCCAGAAGGCGAAGCTCGCGCTGGGAACAAGCTGAATTTCGGACATCTGGATACGCTGCCATTCCAGGCCGATCTCGGTCACGCCGGCATCGAAGCCGCCGACGATGACCACCTTGCCGCCACGCCGTGCCATGGCGGTCGCCTGGGGCAGGGTGGTCGGCATCGACGTGCCGCCGGCGCATTCGAACGCGACATCGACGCCGCGGCCGCCCGTGAACGCCTTGGCCGCCGCTGCGGGATCGTCGCGATCGGGATTGACGATGACGTCCGCGCCCAGCTCCTTCGCCAGCTGCAGGGAACTGTCGACCGTGTCGGCGATCAGGACATCCGCCCCGCTCGCCTTCGCGAGCATCAGCTGGCCGAGCCCGATCGGTCCGGCACCGATGATCGCGATCTTGCTGTTGATCCCGATGCCCGAAAGGTGCTGTGCGTGAAGACATACCGACAGCGTGTCGATCAGCGCCGCCTGTTCGAAGCTGATATGGTCGGGCAGCTTGTAGAATTTGCGCGCCGGCCCGACGACGAACTCGCCGTAAGCGCGCGACACGCAGGCGGTGCGTGTGGGGTAGAGGTTGGGGCAGAGGTTGTATTGCTGTACCCGGCACCACTCGCAGTCCCCGTCGCCCATCACGCTTTCGATGACCACGCGGTCGCCGACCGCGACATTCGTGACCGCGGGGCCGACTTCGACCACTTCGCCGGCCAACTCGTGGCCAACGATATGATGTTCGAGCTCGGGCTCGGCCTTCTTCCAGTGGCGCAGGTCGGTCCCGCAGATGCCCGCGACGCGGATGCGGGCAAGCACCCAGTCGGCTGCCGGGATTTCGGGACGGTCGGTATCGGTCACCTCGAACCGACCGTCCGACGACTTGAGCGCCGCGCGCATCGTTGCCATCGGTGTTACCCCGCCCGGTCGATTGCGGTGCTTTCGTCGCCATGGCCGGTCGCAGGATAGCCGCCGCCGCCCTTTGGGCTCGCGTCATGATCCTCGCCGGTACCGCCACCGCCGACATTCGCGCCCGATCCATGGACTTCGCCGGTCGCCGGATCGATGCCCAGATGCTGGTCATCCTCGTCAGGGAGCGGCCGGTCGCGGTCATAGTCCTGCCCGGAATAGCCCTCCATCCGGTCGTAGCCGTGATCGGGCACCGGCCGTTCGGGATCGATCGGGCGGCCGTCGGCTTGGGTCGGTCTGGTCATCCTCACTCTCCTGTTACGCCATTTCCTGCAACCGCGGTTCGATGCGCAGTGTCACCACGTCCGCCTGCGGCCCGCGGGTGAGCGCGAAGACGATCGCCTCCGCAATTTCGTCGGCGTGCAGCATTTCGTGGCTTTCGACGGCGGCGCGCTTCTCCGCGTCGTCGGCTTCCTGCATGTCGGTGTTGACGGCGCCCGGCTGGATGACGGTCACACGGATGTTGCGATCGGCGACTTCCTTCCGCAACGTCTCGGCAAAGGCCTGGAGCCCGGCCTTGGTCGCCGAATAGACGCTTTCGCCCGGTGCCTTCAGTTCCGCGCTGATCGATCCGACGAACAGCAGATGCCCGCCGCCGGCCGCCTCCATGCGTTTCAGCGCGGCGCGGGCGCATGCCATGGTGCCGATCAGATTGGTCTCGACGACGTAACGCCACGCATCGTCGTCCATCTGGTCGATCGGATCGGCACCGAGTGCGGCGCAGGCGACCAGCATGTCGATCCCGCCGAGTTCGCTGTCGACCATGTCGAACACCGCCTGCACGCCCTCGCGCGTCGCGATGTCGGCGGTCAGACCGGTGGCGTCGACCATCGTCTCGATCGCCTCGTCGAGCGCATCGCGGTTGCGACCGAAGGTGACGATGCGTGCGCCTGCCTCTCCCAGCAGGCGGACGGTCGCCCGGCCGATGCCGGTCGTCCCGCCGGTCACCAGAATGCGCTTGTCGGTCAGGGAATTATGATCGGGCATCGGATTGCTCCCAGGTCAGGATCAGGCGGCCGTTCGCCGGCACGCGGAAGTCGATACGGTCGGCCGTGGCGGCGTGCGGCGCGACGGTTTGACCATCGATCGTCGCGACGTGCGGCGTGCCGAGCTTGCGCCGCTTCAACCGGACGAGGCTGATCCCTGCCAAGCTGGTCTCCCCGCCGTCGAGCGTGATCGACAGGGCGCGATCGCCGGTGCGTTCGGCCGCGCGGACGAAATGGTCGCAGAACAGACGGAACGGTGCACCGTCGACGGTGTGGAACGCGCGCGTGGCAAACACCATCACCGCGCCTCCGCCATAGACTTCCTGCCCGACCTGACCGGCGGGCTGCCCGTCGGGATACAGGTCCTCGAGCGGGAAGGAGAGCTTCCGGTCGACATGCCCGTTATTCTCGCGTTGCTTCTCGGCGATGGCCTCTTCGGGCAGGGCGTCGGGGTAATAATACCACGCCCGGTCGAGTGCATATTTGCAATATTCGGCGATCAGCATTCGCGCCGCCGGCTCCAGTTCCGGCCCGCCGTCGTTCAGATAATGTTCGAAGGCCACGAAGCTGTCGAAACATTCGTACATCGCCATGTACGGCGCGTCCTGCAGGCAGGTCGCGCCCAGGAAGTTGCGGTAATGGGCCGCGTGGCCGATCTCGCTTTCCCAGATCTCGCAATTGTGCAGGAAGCTGCCGAGGTAGACGTAGCTCTGCTCGAGGTAGATCTTCTGCCCGGTGATCCGCCATAGCCGCATGCAGGCCGCGGCACCCCAGGCGGTCAGATTTGCCTGGTAATTGATATTGAACCGCAGCCCCATCGCCGCGTCGATCGCCGCGCGCGCTTCGTCCAGGAACCGCTTGTCGTCGGTCAGCTGGAATGCCTGCAGCATAACCCAGGCGTAGACCCCGCCGACATCGGTCTGCCCACGCCCGTCGGCGTCGGCGACATCGACGATGATTGAGAAGTCGGTGATTTTGTACTGGACCGGCCAGCGATAATCGAAATGCTGTGCCGCGCGGATGCCGAAGTCGATCGACCGCAGCAACAGGTCGCGCGCTCCCTCGTCGCCGTCGAGCGCCAACCGGCCGAGGTTGAGCATCGGATGATAGAGATACCAGCTGTCGACCGCGTCGGCATCCTTGTCGTCGCCGACATTGGGCAGATACCGGCGCAGCGACTTGAGTTTGGGATCGTAGAACTTTTCGACCCCCGCCTTGAAATCGGTCTCCAGCGGATGCGTCTCGCCAACCCAGCGGCTCCAGTCGTGGATCGCCGCGACGATCGACATCTGCACCATGATGTCGGGGTATTCCGCATTCGTGTACGGGTGGACATAGCGGTGGCCGTAATGCCGGATCGTTGCCTCCGACGCGGTGTCCAGATCGTGCAGCGTGCGTTCCGCACGGTCGATCCAGTCGCGATAGTCGGTCGGGGGCGGGGCGATCTGCTTATACGCGACGCCCAGCATCTGGATGAACCGCCTTGCGCTGTCACGCTCGTCGGCGGCCGCATCGTGACGGAAGACCAGGATCGCATCGGACACCGTCGTGGTCTCATCCGCCGGCAGCGGCTGGTCGAGCGGCGCGATCGGCAGCAGCATCCCGAGTTCGGGCCATTCGCCACCGACGACGCCGTCAGGCTTCGTGCCCGTCACCCGGTAATAAGGGTTCAGCGCGGTCAGATTCTGAAAATACAGCACATCGCCGAAACCGGGGTCGTCGATCCGGAAGTACAGAATGCCTCCGTTCAACCCGCGCTGTGCCGCCTCGACCACGCCTTCCGCCCCCAGCGGATCGTCGCTTGCGTCGAGCGGATAGAGATCGCGCGGCTGGAACGGTAGCCACAGCGGGGCCGTCGGCGTCACGCTCGTCGTCACGCGCACCGACTCCAGCGCCTCGTCGGCGATGCGGATCGCCACGACATGGTCACCGATCGCGCTGGTGACACGCAGGCGCAGCGCTTCGCCCTCTTCGGCCGCCACCGCGGCGCACTCGAACGGAGCCGGCACATAGGCGACACGCATCGCCAGGCCGCCATCGCGCGCACGCCGCAGCACGAGCCAGACTGAGTCCGTCGTGGTCAGCACCTGCGCTGCCAACGAACCGAGCGCGAACTCGGCCACTTGGTCCGTGCTACCGCTCTTCAGCGCGATCTTGAGCGCGAGCAGATGCGGGCTGACCCCGCGGCTGTCCCTTGATGTCGCGTCCGGCTGTGTCATGCGGGAAGAACAGGTCCGCCAACGTACCGTTCCGCTTGAGAATGCGCGGATTTACCTGCGTCATTACGTTTGTGCGACAACCGCTTCGGCGTGCTTCTCCGGCCGGATGTAGATCGACGTCAGTTGCGGCAGCGCGGCTTTCAGGTCCGATTCGATCGCTTCGATCAGCGTCTCGCCGTCGCCCATCGTCAGCGCGTCGTCGAAATCGGCGCTGACCGCGACGAAGACCGCCTGCGGCGAGGTGTGGATCGTGCGGACATGATTGACCGACACTATTCCGCGGTGCCGGGTGACATGGTCGCGGATCGTCGCAACCAACTGCGGGTCGGCCGCCTCGCCGATCAGCAGCCCCTTGGCCTCGCGCGCCAGCAGGATCGCGACTCCGGCGAGCACCAGGCCGATCGCGATCGATGCGATGCCATCGATCCGCGGGTCGCCGTAGGCGTGACTCGCCCAGATACCTATCCCGGCGAAGACGAGGCCGATCAGGGCCGCGCTGTCCTCGAACAGCACCATGAAGCCCGCCGGGTCCTTCGACCGCCGGATCGCGCGCCACCAGCCCTGTCCGCCCCGGCTGGCGTTGAACTCGCGCACCGCGATGATCCAGGACGTTCCCTCCAACGCGACCGCGATACCCAGCACGATGTAGTTGACCATCGGGTCGCGCAGCGGCTCGGGCTCGCGGATGTGCAGATAGCCCTCGTAGACCGACACGCCCGCACCGATCGCGAAGATCAGCATTGCGACGACGAATGCCCAGAAATAGAGTTCGCGACCATAGCCGAACGGATAGGCGGCGTCCGGCGGTCGGGCGGCGCGCCTCTGACCGTAAAGCAGCAGGATCTGGTTGCCGCTGTCGACCAGCGAATGCACACCCTCGGTCAGCATCGACGACGATCCGGTGATCCCGGCGGCAATAAATTTGGCGACCGCGATGCCGAGGTTGGCGGCCAGCGCGCCATAAAGGACGACATTGGCGCGAACGGCGGCGACAAGGGAAGAGGTGCTCACGCCCGCTCAAGCGCGGGGCGGGCGTAGGTGTTCCACACCGGCCGTGCCCCCACGGAGGCGGATGCTCCGGCAGCGTCAGTCCACCGTCATCGGCTCGATCGTGACATCCTCGAGCCGCCTCGGCTCGTGGATCGGGCACCCGTTGAACCGTCCGCGATAATCCGCGGAGAATTTATAGGTGTCTTTGCGTGCACGGTTTACCGCCCCCAGCGGTCGATGTGCCGCCAGGCCGTGCCACACGCTGAACGCCAGCCGATCCTCCTGCCGCTCGCTGGTGCCATAGATCCACGCCGCCTGCGGCTCGACGGTCAGCGTCGCGACCGTGCGGTACGGGCTTGCCTCCTCGTCCCACACCGCACTCGCGTCCTCGATCGGCATCGCCTCGAGATCGGTGTTGAGCTGCACGCGCAGCTCCCATGTCCCGCCCTGTTCCTCCAGCAATTCGTTCATCGCCTCGCGGTTGGCGTCGGGGCGGCCGGACGCTTCGATCGTCTCGTCGGCGAAATCCTTGATCCCACTGACCGGCGCGAACTGAAATTTGGCGATATGGTCGCCGTAGCGGAACGGTGTCTGGCTGAAATATGTGGTGCCGAGTGGATGGACGGGCTTGGCACCGCCCAGCGTGTTGAGCAGCACCGACTTCTGTCCGACCGCCTCCAGCCCGGCCTCGACGGTGCGAAGGACGCTGGACAGGACCTTCTTCGCGCCCTCTGCCTTGTCGGTCGTCGCGGCGAGCATCTTGAGGTTGCCCAGGAATTTTTCCGGGTTTGGCGCAGCGAAGGCGGGCGCGTTCGCCGCTATGAAGTCCTGCGTCGTGTCGCCTTCGCTGCCCGGCAGTCGTTCACCCTCGACGCCCAATATCTTTACCGCCAATCCCCGGGGCAGGCGGATCGCGTCATCCAATATATCGCCGGCGTTGGTCGAAAAGCGCAGGATCGCATCATAATCGCCCGTGCGCGCAAAAAGGCCCTGCGCGAGTTCTGGCGGCAGGTCGCCGTGGATGGTCAGCTTACCCGGGACCAGCCCGTGGGCCTTGGCATGCACCGATCGGACAGCGTGACCATAGTCCTCGGACGTCGTGTCCAGGATCGTCTTGAACTGGTCCTTCAGCCCGGCGATCGTCTCGGCCTCGTCAGCCTCGGGACGTTCGATGTCCGCGCTGTAACGTACCGGCTGGGCCATCCCTCAATCTCCATCAGTGTCGAAACTGAACCATTCCCGGCACGGCCCGTTCCATTCTATCGTGCGACGGTACTGGACAGGACGAAGACGGCATGGCGGGGAAGAAATCGACATCGCGCGCGGGCGGCTATTGGGGGCCGGCAGGTGGTTGGGGATCGATGCGGTCGGTCGCCGAGATCCTGAAGCGCGAGAAGGTCGGCCCCGAAGCGATCCGGGAATTGACGCGTCAGAACAAGCCGCGGGGCTTCGCCTGCACCAGTTGCGCCTGGCCCAAACCTGCCGATCATCATCCGGCCGAGTTCTGCGAGGAAGGAGCAAAGGCGACTGCGTGGGAGCTGACGTCGCTGCGTACCACGCCCGAATTCTTTCAGAAGCACACGCTGACCCAGCTGCGCGGCTGGACCGACTATGACCTCGAACAGCAAGGGCGGCTGACTCATCCGCTGCGCTACGACGCGGCGACCGACAAATATGTCGCGTGCGACTGGGGCGAAGCGTTCGATGCGATCGGTGGGGCGCTCAAGGCACTCGATCCCAAGTCGGTCGTCTTCTACGCCTCGGGGCGGGCAAGTCTGGAGACGTCGTACATGTGGGCGCTGATGGCGCGGATGTACGGAAACCAGAACCTGCCCGACAGTTCGAACATGTGCCACGAGTCCACTTCGGTCGGGCTGAAGGCGGCCATCGGCGTGCCGGTCGGCACGACGCGGCTCGAGGATTTCGAGCATTGCGACGCGATCTTCTTCTTCGGGCAGAATGTCGGGTCGAACAGCCCGCGCATGCTCCACGACCTGCGATCGGCACGGCACCGCGGATGCGAGATCGTCGTCTTCAATCCGCTGAAGGAACGCGGGCTGGAGCGTTTTACCGATCCCCAGAATCCAGTGGAAATGGCGACGCTGACCGAGACGCGGATCGCCACGCAATATCACCAAGTGCGTGCCGGCGGCGACATCGCGGCGATGACTGGGATCGCAAAATTTCTAGTCGAATGGGACGATGCAGCCAAGGCGGTCGGCGACCCGCCCGTGCTCGATCACGAATTCATCGCGCAGCACACTCACGATTTCGACGCTTTTTCCGACCATGTCCGTGCCGCCGACTGGGGGGCGATCGAGGCGGAAAGTGGGCTGTCGCGCGCGGCGCTGGAACAGGCGGCGCGGGTCTACGCCCGATCGAAGGCGGTGCTGGGCATCTACGGCATGGGCCTGACCCAGCATGTAAGGGGCGTCGATAACGTCCGCATGCTCGTCAACCTGCTGCTGATGCGCGGGAACATCGGCCGGCCCGGCGCGGGGCCGACGCCGGTGCGCGGGCATTCGAACGTGCAGGGTCAGCGGACGGTCGGCATCACCGAAAAGACCGAGCTCGCCCCCGTCGACAAGCTGAAGGAACTCTACGGCTTCGACCCGCCGACCGAAAAGGGGCTCGATACGGTCGAGGCTTGCCGCGGGATCATCGATGGTAGCGTAAAGGCGGTTATCGGTCTCGGCGGCAACTTCCTGCGTGCGGTGCCCGAGACCGGACTGATGGAAGACGCGTGGCCACGGCTCGATGTGTCGGTGCAGATCGCGACGAAGCTCAACCGCAACCACCTGTTCGCCGGCCGCGTGACCTATCTGCTGCCGTGCCTGGGACGGATCGAGGAGGATGTGCAGGCGTCGGGTCCGCAGGTCGTGACGGTCGAAGACTCGACCAGCTGCATCCACGGATCGCGCGGCAAGGCCAAACCCGCCAGCCCGCACCTCCTGTCCGAAGCCGCGATCGTCGGCGCGCTCGCTAAGCGGATCTGTCCGCCCAACGCCCGGGTCGACTGGGATGCGTGGGTCGCCGATTACGGCCGGGTACGCGACGCGATCGAGGCGACGTACCCGGACAAATTTGCCAACTTCAACCAGCGGCTGTTCGAGCCCGGTGGTTTCTGGAAGGGAAACAAGGCGGCCGAGCGGATCTGGGAAACCAAGACCGGCAAGGCGGAATTCCTGGTACCGGGCGACCTATCGGCGACCGGATTTGCAGACAAGGATGGCCGCTACCGGTTGATGACGCTGCGCTCCAACGATCAGTTCAATACGACGATCTACGGCTATTACGATCGCTTTCGCGGTGTGAACGGCACGCGCGACGTGTTGTTCATGAACAGCGAGGATATCGCGGCCGAGGGCCTGCACGAAGGGCAGGTGGTGACGTTGATGAGTGACGCCGGCGACAACCATGTGCGCCGCCGCGAGGGGCTGGTGGTGACCCCGTACAGCATCCCGCGCGGGTGTTTGGGGGCATATTATCCCGAATGCAACGTGCTGATGCCGGTCGAGCACCATGCGGAGGAAAGCCATGTCCCGGCGGCGAAATCGGTGCCGGTGCGGTTTGCCAGATAATATCCGTGCTGCCGTGCAGGCGGGAGCCCAGGGTGTCGCAGGTCTGACCTCGCCGCTCTAGGCCCCCGCCTGTGCGGAAGCACGGTCGGGCTTGGGCACTGCCGCAATCACCGCCGCCACCAGCGTCCCCACGCACAGTTGATACGGAAACGCGAGCGTCGTCAGCCCCAGTCCCATCCAGGGCTGCAACAGCAACACCGTCACGAACCCGCCCGCCAGCGCCGCAATGACCGAAGCGGTCGTGCCGCGCGTGGTGAACACCGCCACCGCGTACACGCCCAGCAACCCCGCGTACGCGAAACTCATCACGCTCAGCGCGAATTCCAGCAGCGGCGTATCGGTGTAGCGCTGCCAGTAGAAGCTCAGCACTGCCGCGCCGAACATCGCCAGCCCGACGATCCCCATCCCCCAGCGTCCGGCGTGGACATAGTGGCGCTCGGGCTTTGCCGCGGTCCGCTCGCGCCACGGGCGATAGAAATCGCTGATCAGCACCGACGACATCGCGTTCAGCGCCGAATTGGTCGTCGCCACCGCTGCCGCCGTGACGCCGATCGTCACCAGCCCACGCAGTCCCGGTGGGATCTCGGTCAGGATATAGTGGACGAAGACGGTCACTTTTTCGCCGGAGAATTGCGTTGCCGCGGTGTTCGCCGTGCCCATCAGGTCGGGCCGATTGTAGAAGATGTGGAGCAGCAGCCCGATCGTGATGAACATCGCGATGATCGGAATCGATGCGAGCGCGGACAGGATCAGCCCGCGCGCGCCGGTCTTGGCATCGGGCGAGGCAAGCAACCGCTGCGTCGTGTCCTGGTCCAGCCCGGCATTGGCGACATTCAGCAGGAACAGGCCGGTGACGATCGACAGGATGGTGAAAGGCTTGGCGAGGTCGGTCGAGGAATCGAACAGCAGCAGCTTGTGCTCCGCTGACAGCGCGCCGACGATCTGCGGCGTGCTCGCGGGAATCGCGGTCCACAGGAACACGAACACGGCGACCGCCGATCCGACATAGATCACGAACTGGATGAGGTCGTTCCACAGCACCGACCGCAGCCCGCCGACGAAGGTGAACAGGAACGCGGCGATCATGACCGCGGCGGCGGCGAACATGATGCTGCCGGCCGATACGCTGGAGAACATCACCATCGCGATGGCGATCGCGGCCAGATACACACGCGCACCGCCGGCCAGCACGCGTCCGACCAGGAACATGCCGCCCGCCGCGCGCTTCGCCCGCCCGTCGAACCGCTGGCCGAGCAGCTCGTACACCGTCGTTACCCGCAGCGCGTAGAAGCGAGGGATCAGCACCTTCGCCACAAACAGGGCGGCGAAGACCGAACTCAGGACGCCGCCCAGATAAGTGTAATCGCTACGGTACCCGTAATCCGGCCCGCCAAGGAAGGTCGCGGCCGATTGTGTCGCCGAAAGAACGGACACGGCCGCTAGCCAGGCGGGAACAGTGTGCCCGGCGAGGAAGTAATCCTCCGCATCGTTGGTCTTGCGCCGCGAAAACACGTAGCCGCCGATGACCAGCACGGCGACATAGGCAGCGACGACGATCCAGTCGAGCGGGGCGAATTGGCCTGTCATCAGCGGATGGTAGCGGAGCGGGAAGGGGGCGCAACTCCCCGGCTGCTCCCACATACGCGGGAGCGACCCGAGGGGTCAGGCCCGCACCGCGCGCAGGGCGGCCGGCCACAGCATGACCAACGCCGCGGCGGACGCCGCCAGCGTCGCCAGGGCCGCGCCCAGCGCCTCGAACCGGGGGACCAGCACGAATGCCGCCAGCACCAGCACGCCGACCGCCGCCAGCCGAATGCGAAAAGCCGTGCCCGCGCGCCCGGTGCCGATCAGGACGGGCTCGAAACCGATACCCATTACGTCGATCGCGACCGCCAGGCTGAGCACCAGCACGAGTGGCCAGGCGGTCGTGTAGGCCTTGCCGCCGACCAGATGCAGCGCCGGTTCGCCCAGGATCGGCACTGCAAGGCAGATGACCGCGCCAACCGCGAGCGTCAGCCGGGTAGATTGGCGGAACAGCCGCCGCAGATCGTCGCGCGAGGTGGCGCGATCGGCGCGCGAGAACTCCGGGAAGATGCCGCGTGAGAACATCTCCGCGATCTGCGCCAGCGCCTGGCTCAGCTGGAAGGCCAGGCGATAGGCGCCCGCGGCGGCCGGCCCCGTCACCAGTCCGACGACGACCACCACGCCCTGCCGCCCGGCCGCGTTCAGCGTCGCCGACACGTTGGTCAGTGCCGCGAAGCGCATCAGCCCCGGATGCTCGCGCCATGCGCTGATGCTGTCCCGCCATCCCCGCATCAGCCCCGGCGCGACCCGCCACACGGCGCGCCAATGGACGATCGCGGTCAGGATCTCCGCCGTACCCCAGGCGATCAGGAATCCGCGGACCGTGGGGCCCGTCGCCACGACGATCGCGGCCCCGATGAAGCGCATGATCGGTGTCGTCGACTCCGCCGCCGCGCCGATCCCGTAGCGATCGTACAGCCGCAGCACGCCGATCGCGCTCGAGCGAATCGACAGCATCAGCACCGCGCAGAAGATCATCGCGTCGCGCGTCATCCTGTCGTCCCAGCCGAACCGCGCGTCGAGCGCCCATAGGACGACCCAGACGACGCCGCATCCCGCAACCGCTGCGCCGGCGTCGAGCAAGGTGCAGAATCGCACCAGTCGCCCGAGCGCGCCGGTGTCGTTTGCCGCTTGCAGCGGTACACCGTAGCGCACGACGACCTGCCACGACTGGAACAGCATCATCGCTGCGACTGCCTGGCCGATCGACAGGATCAGCATGAACTGACCGAACCCCTCCGGGCCCAGGGTGCGCGTGGCGAGGCCGAGGTAGACGAGGCTCAGCACCGCGCCCAATCCCTTGCCGGTCAGCAGCCAGCCGACGTTGCGCAACGCCCGTCGAAACGGGCTCGCGACCTTTTCTTCCGTGGCCACTGTCTTAGATATCGCGAGCCATGCGCATGATCCGCCCCATATCGCCGACCCTGCGGACGCGCCACCGGTGAAGATCGGGTTTCTCTACAATCACGATGCGTTGCATCAGGTCAGTCATACCGCGCCGGTCGTCGCCGCCCTGGCGCGCGACGCGCGCGCCGACGTGACGGTCCTGACGTCGAGCGAGGCGCAGGCGGTACGCGTCCGTGAACTGATAGGGACCGATGCCGCCGCCCGGGTTCGCTTCGTATCGCTCGGCATCGGTGCGGTGGCGCGCGTTCTGGATACGGGGCTGCGCTGGATCGCGCCGTTCCGCCGCATCGCCGTGTTGCGCGAAAATCTGGCCGAATTCGCGAAGCTCGACGCGCTTGTCGTGCCCGAGACGACCAGCCTGATGTTGCGCGACCGCTTCGGCCTGGTGGACCTGAAATATATATGGATCCCGCATGGCGCCGGCGACCGCTCGGTCGGATTCCGTAGTGTCATGAAGGGTTTCGACCTGGTTTTGCTGTCCGGGTCAAAGGTACGCGACCGGATGCTGGCGATGGGCCTGATCACGCCCGACAATCATGCGATCGTCGGTTACCCCAAGTTCGAGACGGTCGATTTGTCGCGTCGGCCGACGCTGTTCGACAACAATCGCCCGACGATCCTATACAATCCGCATTTCGACCCGTTGCTCAGCAGCTGGTATCCTTGGGGCGAGGCGGTGGTCGACGCCATCCTCTCGCGTGGCGACGTCAATCTGGTCGTCGCACCGCACGTCATGCTGTTCCAGCGACGCATCCACGCCTCCGTCGAGCATCGCCGCCTTCACTGGCGCCGCGACCCGCCTGCGCGGTGGCAGGGGCGGGAGGGGCTGATCGTCGATCCGGGCAGCACGCGGTCGATCGACATGACCTACACGCTGGGCGCCGATATCTATGTCGGTGACGCATCGAGCCAAATCTACGAATGGATTGCGCGGCCGCGCCCGGCGATCTTCCTGAACCCTGGCCGTGCCGCCTGGGCCGACGATCCGAACTTCGCACACTGGCACCTGGGTCCGGTCATCGACGACCTGTCACGATTGAACGCCGCGATCGATGCCGCCATCGTCGACCCGCAGCGCTATGATTTGCTCCAGCGCGATGCCTTCGCGCGCACCTTCGACCGCACCGACCGTCCGGCCGCCGACCGGGCCGCAGCGGCTATCCTCTCGATCGCTTGATGCACGTTAACGCGATTGAGACACAAGCGTAATAAATTTGTCATCCGGCGGGACCCAACGCCTTGCGAAGCGTTAGTCGGCTAACCAACTGCCGACGCGCTGTGAAACAATCGATCTACGATAGCCTTGCCCTGCCGCGCCTTGCGTTCACGTCCCCTGACGTGACGTCGCCGCGCGCTGCGCCCTTGCGCAGCTATCGCCGTGGCGCGACCCCCGGCCTCGTCGGGCTGATCCGCAACCCGCGCAGCCGGCACAATGTCGGTGCAGCGAATGCCCTGGTCTACCGCCACAACGTCATTTCCGAGGCGCCCGACACGCGCGAGGCGCTGCGCATGGCGCTGGAGATGTTTGCCGCGCGCGGCATCGACCTGCTGGTGATCGACGGCGGTGACGGGACCATCCGCGACGTTCTGACCTGCGCCGGCGACAGCTTCGGTGCCCAGTGGCCCGACATTGCGATCCTTCCGACGGGCAAGACCAACGCGTTGGCGATCGACCTCAACGTGCCCGCCGACTGGACGCTCGATGAGGCAATGGAAGCGGCGGTTCGCGGCCGGACGGTAGGCCGCAGCCCGGTGGAGATCGTCGATCGTGCCGTCGCGCGACCGCGGGTTCGCGGCTTTCTGTTCGGGGCGGGCGGCTTCGTCGATGCAACCGAACTTGCCCAGCACACGCACAAGGCGGGGGCATTCAACGGGCTGGCGGTCGGACTGGCCCTGGCCGGTGCGATCGGGTCTACGCTGTTCGGTCGTTCCGACAATCGCTGGCGCCGTGGCAGCCGCATGGCGCTGCGCTATGCCGACGATGCCCGGCCCATGCACGGCGCGACGACGGCAAGCGATACGGCGCGCTACATGATGCTGGCCTCGACGCTGGAACGTCTGCCGGTCGGACTGAAGCCGTTCGGCCGCATCCGGGCCGGATTGAAGAGCCTGGTCGTCGATGCCCCACCGCGCGGCCTGGCGACGAGCGTGCCGTTCCTGCTGGCGGGTCACGAGGGGGCTTGGCTGGAGAGGCGCGGCTATCATCGCATCGATTCCAGCGCTTTCGATGTCGATTTGGAGTCCGGCTTCATCCTCGACGGCGAGGTTTTCCCCGGCGGCGCTTATCGGGTGGCGCAGGGTGCGCCGCTCCGCTTCGTCGTGCCGTGACCGCGAACCTCGCCGCGCTGGTCGCGGCGTCGCTCGACCGCCCGGTAGCCGGCCCCGTGCGCGCGTTCGCAACGGACCTCGCGCACGAAGCGGGGGCGGTGGCCGTCCTGTTCTATGGATCGAACCTGCGGACCGGGGCGCTCGACGGGGTGCTCGACTTCTACGTGCTGACCGATGGGCCGGCCGAACGTGGGTTGTGGCCGCGGGTCGGTTATCGCGAATGCAACGGCCTGCGAGCCAAGATCGCCACGATGACGCTCGCGATGTTCGAGGCGGCGTGCGCCGACCGCACGATCGATACGACGATCTGGACGCGCTTCGTCCAGCCTGCCGCGCTGGCCTGGGCGGCGGATGGTGCGCAGGTGCGGGTCGAGGCGGCCGTGGCGGCGGCTGCGATCACCGCAGGACGCTATGCGGCGGCGCTGGGGCCGCAGGCGGGGGAGGCGGCGGACTATTGGCGCGCCCTGTTTCGCGCGACCTATGCCGCGGAATTACGCGTCGAAGCCAAGGGCCGCGAAGAGCAGATCCTGGAGGTTCACGGCGACCATCTGACGGCGCTGCTGCCGGCGGCGTGGGACGCCGGGCCCATACCCTTTCGCGCTGATGCGCCGGTGCGATCGCAGGGCGACAAGCCGGACGCTCTGAACCCTGAGCTCCCGCCTGGGCGAGAGAACGCACGGTTCGCGGTCGGGCTCGAGCCCGACGCACGCACCCGGATCCTCAACCGCTGGAAACGTCGCAGGCGGCTTGGTCGCCCGCTCAACATCGTTCGGCTGATCCGCGCCGCGTTCACCTTCGACGGCGCCGCCCGCTACGCCGCGTGGAAGATCGAGCGGCACACCGGCGTCGCGGTGCCGATCACGCCATTTCGCGAGCGGCATCCGGTACTTGCCGCGCCGGGCGTGTTGTGGCGCGTCTGGCGCGCGCGGGCGTGAGTTTCGCCGCGGTCATCCTTGCCGGGTCGCGCGCCGGCGCCGTGGATCCCGTTGCCGCAGCGGAAGGGGTGTCGCACAAGGCGCTGATTGAGGTCGATGGTCGAGCGATGCTGGAGCGGGTCGCGGCGGCGGTGCAGGCGGCGGGCGCCGGAACGGTCGCGGTGTCGGCGAACGATCCCTCGGTGATCGCGCTGGCGGAGCGGCTCGGCCTTGTCGTCCTGCCGCCCGCATCCGGGCCGAGCGACAGCGTGGCAAGCGCGCTGGCCGAACTCGATGCGCCGCTGCTGGTGACGACGGCCGACCATGCGCTGCTCGAGCCCGAGTGGATCGCCGACTTCATGCGCGACGTGCCCGCGGGGGCCGACATCGCAGTGCTGCTTGCCGAGCGGGCGCGGATCGCGAAGGCAATGCCTGGGTCGCGACGGACCTATCTGCGCTTCGCCGATGGCGACTGGTCGGGATGCAATCTATTCTACCTCGCCACCGCCGATGCGGCACGTGCGATCGGACTGTGGCGCGCGGTCGAGGCCGATCGCAAGCGACCGTGGCGGATCGTGCGGCGGTTCGGTGTCGGGACGCTGGTGCGCTACCTCCTGGGACGGCTGACGCTGGCGGACGCGATCGCCCGGCTCGGGCAGACGGCCGATGTGCGCGCGGCGGCGGTTGCGGCCCGCGATGGGCTGGCCGCGGTCGATGTCGACAAGAGCTCCGACCTGGCCGATGTGCGGGCGATTATCGCCAGTCGACGATAGGCCAATTACGCGCCGCCGCCAGGGTGCGGAGCTTGGCGTGCGGATTTACCGCGACCGCTTCGTCGGCCCAGACGAAGGTAGGCTCGTCGGTCGCGTGGTCGGAATAGAAGCGGACATGCGTATCGGCGCGGGCGATCCCCTGACGCGCCATCCATGCCTCGATCATCGCCAGCTTGTCCGCGCCATAGCAGTTGGCCCCGGCAATCCGGTGAGTCACGCGGCCTTGGCGGTCGACCTTCGCTTCGGTCGCGATGACGTCGTCGATGCCCAGCGCGGCCGCGATGCGGCTGGCATAGAAACGGTGCGCGGCGGAGGCGACGACGATGCGATAGCCTGCCGCTCGATCCGCAGCGATCTGTGCTCGGGCGCCGCGCCGGATGTGACGCGCAAAGCTGTCGGCGAAGGCTTGCGCGACCGCGGCCGACTGATCGGGCGCCAGCGTGCCGACGAGCAGGCGGTGCATGAATTGCTTCAGCGTCCGCCGCTCGATCAACCCGGCGCGATAGGTGAGCATGGCCCCGACGACGAGCGGCGCGGACACCAGCCGCCACGGCGCGCGGGTGCGGGCGGCGTGAAGCAGGAAGGGCGTCCACGTCGGCACCGCGGTGATCGTGCGGTCGAGGTCGTAGATGGCGAGGCGGTGCATCGGGTCAGTCCCGTCATCCCCGCGGAGGCGGGGATGACGGCGGCTAGCTGTCGTTACCGATCATATGCCTTGGGCAGCGCACCCTCGACCACGTTCAGATAGCGATCGCGCAACTGACGCTGGCGCGAGGTCATCGGCTGCGGACGGCCGTCGATCCAGATCGCCTGCGGCTGCGATGACAATTCCAGCGGATCGCCGTCCCACAGCACCACGTCGGCGCGTCGACCCGGCCGCAGCGACCCGATCTCGGCGCCCAGGCCCATCACTTCGGCGGGCTTCGACGTGATCGCCGCGAATGCACGGCCCCAGTCGAGCCCGGTGGCACCCGGCACTTTGGTGATCGCGACCAGGTTGCCCGCGAACTGGCGCACGACATGTTCGCCGCCCGACCCGTCGAAATAGATGCCGACGGTGACGCCCGCGGCAGTCATCCGCCCGACGTTGCTTTCGGTCGCCGCGACCTGTTCGAACGACGACGGCAGGTCGGCGAGCGCATAGGCCAGCACCGGCACCTTGGCTGCAGCGATCTCGCGCGCGACCATCCAGCCTTCGGTCACACCCGCCAGGATCAGCTTGATGCCCGGATAGCGCGTCGGCAGCGTCAGCACCTGGCGAATGTCGCTCGCGCGCTCCACGCGGACGACCAGCGGCACCTTGCCGTCCAGCACGTTGAGCAGGGCCTGCGCGTCGGCGCGCGTCAGCAGGGCGTCCTTGCTGCGTCCGTCGAAGCCCGACGAGTTGCGGCGATAGTCCTGCGCCATCGCGAAGGCATCGATCAGCGCCGCCCAGGCCGCAGGGCGGCTGCCGCCGGCCGAGCGTGCGCCGTCCTCGCCCAGCTGGACGGTCTGGAACGCGCGGGCCTTGGTCACCGGATCGGGATCGGCAGCGAGGTCGATCACCGCGCCTTGCCCTGCGAAGATCGATTGGCCGCCACCCCCGCTGATGAACGCGCGAGTGACGCCACCCAGCCGTTCGTTGGCGATCATGACCGTTTCGGGGTTCACCGAGGTCGAGACGTCGATCGCCGCCGAATAGGGGGATTGGCGTGCCGAGGTGTCGTTGCTCTCGCTGACGCCGCCGGCGTCGACGAGCCCCAAGTCGCCGATGCCGGTCACGATGCCGGCCGACACCCATTTGCCGGTTGCGTCGACCGTCTGCGCGCCTGCAGGCACCGCGATGCCCGAGCCAGCTGCGACGACGCGTCCGTCGCGGATGACGACGGTGCCGTTGGGGATCGGCGCGGAGCCGTCGCCGATGGCTACCGTGCCGCCCGTGATGGCGATCGTCTGGCCACCTCGCAAAGTGTCACTTCCCGAGGACCCCGACTGCGCAGAGGCGGGGAGGGCGACCAAAGCCGCCGCGGCGAGGAGCAGGGCCTTCACTTGACGTCTCCCATGCCGGGCTGGCCGATCTCGAAGTCGCTCACCGGTCGCAATTTGGGGTTGTTCATGTCGTACAGCATCGCACCGTCGACCCAGACCTTTTCGGGGCGCGAATAGACGCTCAGCGGATTGCCGTTCCACAGCACCACGTCCGCCATCTTGCCGGGGCGGAGCGATCCGGTGACCTTGTCGATGCCCAGCGCCTTCGCCGGGTTGAGCGACAACCAGGTCCACGCGAATTCGTCGCTGACGTTGATGCCGGCGCGGCGGCCGGCGTTCAGCGCCTTGGCGACTTCCTGATTCAGGCGCTGGATGCCGTTGGCATCGTCCGAATGGATCATCACGCAGGCACCGGCCTTGTGCAGCAGCGGCAGGTTTTCATGGATGCCGTCGTAGCTTTCCATCTTGAAGCCGTACCAATCGGCCCACACGGCCGCGCAGGTATCGTTTGCCTTAAGCAGGTCGCCGATCTTGTAGGCCTCGACGGCATGGTGAAAAGCACTGACTTTATAGCCGAATTCCTTCGCCATATCCATGACGATCGCCATTTCGTCGGCGCGGTAGCAGTGGTTCTGGACCAGGATTTCTCCCGACAGCACGCCGCGCAGCGTATCCATCGCGATGTTGCGCGTCGGCGGCTCGCCGCCGTCCTTCTCATACTTGTCCCAACGCCGCTTATAGTCCGCCGCCTGCGCCCAGGTGGCGCGGTCGACCGCGACGTTGCCCATGCGGGTGGAGGGCTGACGGCCCTTCGAGCCGTAGACACGCTTTGGGTTCTCGCCGCAGGCCATCTTCAAGCCATAGGGCGCGCCGGGGAACTTCATGCCCTGCATCGTGCGGGCATAGACGTTCTTGAGCACGACCGAACGACCGCCCATCAGATTGGCCGAGCCGGGCAGGATCTGCAGCGTCGTCACGCCGCCATTGGCCAGCGCGCGGCTGAAGCCGGGGTCCTGCGGCCAGACGCTATGTTCGGCCCAGACGTCGGCCGTGACCGGGCCGGTCGCCTCGTTGCCGTCCGAATGCGCCTGCACACCGGGTGAGGGATAGTCGCCCAGATGGCTGTGGATGTCGATGATGCCGGGGGTCACCCACTTGCCGGTGCCGTCGATGACCGTCGCGCCGGCCGGCGCATCGACCGACTGGCCGACCGCGACGATCTTGCCGTCGGCGAACAGCACCTGGCCGTTCTCGATCCGCCCGCCTTCGCCGTCATAGACGGTGACGTTCCGGACCAGGGTCGGCACGCCCGGGTAGGGGCGATAGGTCGATGGGAAAGGATTGCGGTCATACGGCTTGCCCGGTTGTTTGGCGGGCGCGGCGGAGGCTGACCTGGTATCCTGCTTCTGTCCGCATGCGACGAGCGCAGACGCGGCAAGCAACGCGCACGCCAGGCGCGTGAATCGACGGTTCATGATGGCCCCTTTTGTTTGTGTCCCGTTGGTAGGGCGAGCCGGTGCATCGAGACAAGCGCGAAACGTTCGGGCCGGCCTCAGCGTGATCGGTGGATCGTCCGGTTGGGTCCTGCGTTCCAGCGGCTGGCGTTGGGGGAACAGCTATAACTTCGTATTTCGGGTCGGCGGTCTTGCTCCTGGTGTCGGCATCGGTGCCGGCGCACGCGCAAACGACCGAAGTCGTCGTCACCGGCCGCGGTCTCGCGCCCCGGCCTGGCGACGCCGCGTTCGACGTCGTCACCATTGCGCCCGAGCGGATCGCGGAGTCGGCGAGTGCTCGCCTGGAATCGGTGCTGGCCGACGTGGCGGGGCTCCAGCAGTTCCGCCGATCGGATTCTCGCACCGCCAATCCCACCAGCCAGGGCATTTCGTTGCGCGGCATCGGGGGCAACGCGTCGAGCCGTGCGCTGCTGGTCCTCGACGGCGTGCCTCAGGCCGACCCGTTCGGGGGCTGGGTCGCGTTTCCGGCCTATGCGACCGATCGCATCGGCCTGATCCGCGTCACGCGCGGCGGGGGCAGCGGTTATTTCGGCGCGGGCGCCTTGGCCGGAACGGTCGAACTGGAGAGCGCCGGCCGCGCGGGAGCGCCCATCGCCGGGTCGATCGCTTACGGCAGCCGGCGTTCGCTCGATGCGTCCGCGTCTACATTGCTGCAAAGCGGGCAGGGGTTCGCGACCGTCTCGGCCGCTTATGCCCGCGGCGACGGCTTCGTACCGATCGTCGCCGAGAGCCGCGGGCCGGCCGATCGCGCCGCACCCTATGAACAGGCGTCCGGCGCGGTCCGTGCCGTACTGCCGATCGGCAGCGCGACCGAGCTTCAGGCGAACATGGCCGCGTTCGCCGACGTCCGCGACCGCGGCACCGACTTCACCCGCAACCGCAGCGAGGGCGCCGATGCGAGCGTGCGCCTGATCGGGCGAGGACGGTGGGGGTTCTCTGCCCTGGCCTACCTCCAGACCCGGAGCTTTGCTTCGCAGTTCGCGGCGGTCGACGCGGCGCGCGCTACCGTCACGCCGACGCTCGACCAGTATAATACGCCGGCAACGGGCCTTGGTGCGCGTATGGAGTTGGTGCCCCCGGTGGGGGAGGGCGTCGATCTGCGGCTCGGCGGCGATTGGCGCGACGTCAAGGGGCGGACGCAGGAACTGTACAGCTACACCGCGGGTGTGCCGACGCGGCGACGCGAGGCGGGCGGATCGGCGCGGACCATGGGCCTGTTCGCCGACGCCAGCGTCGAGCGGGGGCGTGTGACGTTGACGCTCGGCGGACGGGTCGATCGCTGGCGGATCAGCGATGGCCGCAGCCGAGAGGCGCTGCTCGCCGGCGGCGGGGCGCTGACCGATATGGTCCATCCCGATCGCACCGGCACTGAATGGACCGGCCGCGCCGGCCTCGCGGTGGCCCCTGTCGAGGCAGTTCGATTCCGCGTTGCAGCCTATCGTGGCTGGCGCCTTCCGACGCTCAACGAGCTCTACCGGCCATTCCGCGTCGGCGCCGACGCGACTGCCGCCAACGCTGCCCTGGCCCCGGAGCGGCTGACCGGCGTCGACGCGGGCGTAACTCTTACGCCGGTCCGCGGCGCCTCGTTCGGGGTCAGCGTCTTTCGCGATCGCCTGACCGGCGCGATCGCCAATGTCGGGGAGGGGCGCGGGCCGGGAACGTTCTCCGGCGTCGGTTTCGTTGCAGCGAACGGGGTGTACCGCGTGCGGCGCAACCTCGACGCGATCCGGTCGAGCGGTCTCGAGCTCGACGCGCGGTACGACGCCGGCCCCGCTTTCGCGCTGTTGTCGTGGAGCCGCGCCAATTCGCGCGTCTCGGCCAGTGGTACCGCGGCAGCGCTCAATGGTCTTCGCCCGGCGCAGACGCCGCGTGATCTGGTGTCCGGCACGATCGGCTGGCGTCGCGATGGGCTGACGCTGTCCACGACCGTCCGCCACGCCGCGCATCAGTTCGAGGACGACGCCAACAGCCGGACGCTGGCTCCGGCGACGACACTCGACGCGTACGCCGCGGTTCCCTTGGGGAGGAGGGTGGCGATCGAGGTGCGCGGTGAAAACCTGTTCGACGAACGGGTCGAAGCGGGCGTCGCCGGCACCGGCATCGTCGAGCGCGCGACACCGCGGACATTGTGGATCGGGCTGCGTTTGACGCCCTAGCGTGCTGTTCCGGGTACGCGCGGCCCAATGTGATAAGCGCTTGCCACCCGCCCGACACCGGCGTCAGATAGCGCTAACAATGATCGGGAGGGGAAGAGTCGTGCAGGATCCACGCGCGAATACCGGCTTCATCGCGGCGATCGTCGCGGTGGCCACCATTGGCGGGTTGCTGTTCGGGTATGACAGTGGTGCCGTGAACGGTACGCAGCCGGGGTTGAAGGCGGCGTTCGGTTTGAGCGAAGGCGGTCTGGGCTTTACCGTCGGATCGCTGTTGATCGGCTGTTTCGTCGGCGCCTTCCTTGCCGGGCGACTGGCCGACGTGATGGGCCGCCGCAAGGTGATGATGCTCGCCGCACTGCTCTTTCTCGTCGGCGCGTTGGTGCAGGGCTTTGCGCACGAACAATGGCTGTTCGTCCTGGCGCGGTTTGCCGGCGGCATGGCGGTGGGGGCGGCAAGCGTGCTGTCGCCGGCCTATATCTCGGAGGTTGCGCCGGCGAACATCCGCGGGCGGATGACGACCGTCCAGCAGATCATGATCATCACCGGTCTGACCGCGGCGTTCGTGGTCAACTGGTTCCTCGCCCGCGCGGCCGGAGCCTCCACCGCGCCCTATTGGGCGGGGATCGAGGCGTGGCGCTGGATGTACCTGATGCAGGCGATCCCCGCGGCGGTCTTCCTGGTCGCGCTGACGATGATTCCGGAAAGTCCGCGCTATCTGGTGTCGAAGGGCCGGATCGACGAGGCGCGTACCGTGCTCGCCAAGCTGTTCGGCAGCGTAGAGGCGGAGGGCAAGCTTACCGATATCCGTGCCAGTTTCTCTGACGACCACCGCCCGCGGCTGTCCGATCTGAAGAACCCTGCAACCGGTCGCATTCGCCCGATCCTTTGGGCGGGGCTGCTGCTGGCGGTGTTCCAGCAACTCGTCGGCATCAACGTCATCTTCTATTACGGCGCGACCTTGTGGCAGCTGGCCGGGTTCACCGAGGATCAATCGCTACAGATCAACATCGTGTCGGGCCTGGTGTCGATCGCGGCGTGCTTCGTAACGATCGCGCTGGTCGATCGCATCGGGCGCAAGCCGCTGCTGCTGATCGGGTCGGCCGGCATGGCGGCAACGCTGATCGCGCTGGTCTATGCTTTTGCCAATGGATCGGTCGATGGGGCGGGCAAGCTCAGCCTCTCGAGCGAGCTCGGCACGATCGCGCTGGTCGCGGCGAACCTCTACGTCATCTTCTTCAATGTCAGCTGGGGCCCGATCATGTGGGTCATGCTGGGCGAGATGTTCCCCAACCAGATCCGCGGCTCGGCGCTGGCGGTTTGCGGCTTCGCGCAATGGTTCTCGAACTATCTGGTCGCGCAGAGCTTCCCGCTGATGGCGGCGGGGCTGGGGCTGGCGGTCAGCTACAGCCTGTATGCGGCGGCGGCGGTCGTCAGCTTCTTCCTGGTCCAGCGGTTCATTCACGAAACCAAGGGCGTCGAACTCGAAGCGATGAAGGGCTGAGGCGCGGGCGTCCGTGGTTTGCGCCAAGCAAACCACGGACTTGCCGCGGCGGGCAGCGAGCGCGCGCAGCGCGTTCGTCTCACGGCGTGACGTTCCTTGTCGTGCTCTCGCGCAGGCGAGGCACCGTAGGGATCAATGCACCGTCGTCGCTGCCTCGCCCGAGTGCCGCACCTTCGCGCCCGCGGCTGCCAGCGCAAACACCACCAGCGCGGCATAGCACGCCGCCGGCACGATGAATGCGGTCGCATAGCTGCCGGTCGCGCCCGACACGATGCCAGTCAGCGGCGGGATCGCTGCGCCGCCGACGATCGAGAAGCACAGGAAGCCGGACGTCGCCTCCTGGCTGGCGGTCGAACGTTCCAGCGTCAGCGTGAAGATGACCGGGAACATGATCGAGTTGAACAGCCCCATCGACAGCGCAGCGAAGCCGGCGCCCACGCCGCCGACGAACAGCACATAGCCCGCGATGGCGACGTTGACGCCTGCGAACACGGCAAGCAGGCGGGCGGCAGGGAAGCGGGTCAGCAGCGCCGATCCGATGATCCGGCCGACCATCGCACCACCCCAATAGAAGGACACGGCCTTGCCGGCTTCCAGCAGGGAGACGCCGGGCGTGCCGTCGCTGCCCATCGCCAGGCCGAGCAGCGGAACGCCGAACGCGGCGTCCGACTGCCCCCAGATCGCATCGGAATTCAGGAACAGCGCCATCTGCGTCCCGATCGCGACTTCGGCGCCGACGTAGAGGAAGATGCCGAGCCCGCCGAGCACCGCCCAACGCGATGCGAGCGCTTCGGAAATCGCGGTGCCGAAGCTCTTGGGAGCAGCACTGTCCGGGGCCGCCGCGGCGACCAGCTTGCGCATGGTGAAGAAGAACAGCAGCAACAGGACGAGCAGCCCCGCAATCCAGAAGAAGGCGCGATCGATGCCGCCAAGCGCGGTCTGGCGCACCGCTTCGGTCACGACGGTGCCTTCCTTTACCTCGACACCCTTCAGGAAGAGCGTCGCGCCGATCCAGGGGCCGAGAAAGGTACCCAGGCTGTTGAACGCCTGACTGAAGGTCAGCCGGAAATGGCTGCGCGATGGATCGCCCAGCACCGCCGCCAGCGGGTTCGCCGCGACCTGCAGGATTGTGATCCCGCTGGCCAGTGTGAACAGGCCCAGCAGTACCAGGCTATAGACGGCCGCGTTGGCGGCGCCGAGCATGATCAGGCAGCCCGCGATCATCAGCGTCAGTGCAATGAGCACGGTCGGCACCGACTTGCGCCGGCTGAGCAGCGCGGCGGCGGGGAAGCTCATCACGCCGTAGGCGATGAAGAACGCCGACGCGCTAAGCTGTGCCTGCAAGTCGGTCAGCGAGAAGATGCCCTTCACCGCCGCGACCAGCGGGTCGATCAGCGAGGTGATGAACCCCCAGGCAAAAAACAGGGTGGTGACGGTGGCGAACGCCGCCGTGGTGTTGGCGCCCACCTGGGGTGCCGGCCGTGTGGACATGTCGTCCTCCCTTGGAACCGGTTTCATAATTTCGGTCGGTCCGTCTCTAGTGGCTGGAAGGCGCGCTGCAAGGGGGTGATGATCCTCCCTTGGAAGGGGAGGTGGCCGGCGCAGCCGGTCGGCGGGGTGTCGCGCTATCTGGGACATGGTGACACCTCTCCGTCGCGCTTCACGTGCCACCTTCCCTTGCAGGGGAGGAGCGGCAGGTAGATTGACCTGCGCCACCCATCCCCCCATCACGACCGGCATGACCGATTTCACCGCCACCCGCGCATTGTTCCATCTGCCGGCGGGCGTCACCTATCTTGACGGCAACTCGCTCGGGCCGCTGCCCATCGCCGCGCAGGAGCGCGCGCGCCAAGTCGTTACCGACGAATGGGGGGCGTTGCTGATCCGCGGTTGGAACGCTGCCGGCTGGATGGCGGCGCCGGGCCGCGTCGGGGACCGGATCGCGCGATTGATCGGTGCCCCGGCAGGCAGCGTGGTGATGGGCGATACGCTCAGCATCAAGGTCTATCAGGCGCTCGCCTCCGCGCTCGCGATGCGCCCGGACCGGCGTGTCGTCGTGTCGGACAGCGGCAATTTCCCGACCGATCTCTATATCGCGCAAGGGCTGCTGGCCTCGCTCGGCTCCGATTATCGGCTGAAGATCGTCGCGCCAGAGGACGTTGCCAGTGCGATCGACGAGACGGTGGCGGTTACCCTGCTGACCGAGGTCGATTATCGGACCGGCCGTCGCCACGACATGCCGGCGCTGACCGCACGGGCGCACGCGGCAGGGGCGCTCGCGATCTGGGACCTCGCCCATAGTGCCGGTGCGGTGCCGGTCGACGTGACCGCCGGCCGGGCCGATTTCGCGGTCGGCTGCACCTATAAATATCTGAATGGCGGGCCCGGTGCGCCGGCATTCATCTATGTCGCGCCCCATCATCACGATGCTGCACTGCCGGCGCTGTCGGGGTGGATGGGGCACGCCGCGCCTTTCGCCTTCGACCTCGAGTATCGACCGGGCAAGGGGATCGAACGGATGCGTGTCGGCACGCCGCCGGTGATCGCGCTTGCCGTGCTCGACGCCGCGCTCGACGCTTGGGACGGAGTCGATATGGCCGACGTCCGGGCGCGGTCGATCGAGCTCAGCGAGGCGTTCATTGCGGGGGTCGAGGCGCGCTGCTCCGGCGTGGTCCTGGCATCGCCCCGCGATCCGGAGGCCCGCGGCAGCCAGGTCGGCTTCCGACATCCACAAGCCTATGCCGTGATGCAGGCGTTGATCGCGGACGGAGTGATCGGCGATTTCCGGGCGCCCGATATCCTGCGCTTCGGTTTCGCGCCGCTGTACAACGACAGCACCGACGTCGAACGGGCTGTGGCGACGCTTGCGGATGTTCTGGCCACAGGCCGCTGGGATCAGCCGCAATTCCATGCCCTTAACGCCGTTACCTGACGCGTTCGGACGGGCTTGACCTTCACCCGATCACCCGCGACCTTGTCTCGACAAAGGGACGACACACGGGGGCGTGGGTGGTGCGGTGGCTGGGGGCGATCGGCGTGGTGCTGGCGGGCGCGGCTGCGGCGCAGCACTATCAGCCGCCCAGCCATCTGACCGGCCCGCCGACGATCCTGCAAAAGGCGTCGCCGCAGGAGGTCCAGGCGCTGGCCGACGGCGGCGGACAGATCGAGCAGGGGCGGCCGGCACGGTGGTCGCTTGCGGAGCATCGTCGGCTGTCGAGCGCGCTTGCCGCCATCCAGGCCGGGCGGAAGGGCGTCGTCGATGCCTATGTCGTTGCCGTGGCGCTCGACAGCGACCCCGTCTTCGGCCGCGAGGCGCGCGAGGCGGCACGCGTACTGTCGCGCCGTTACGACGCGGCCGGACGGACGATCGTGCTGGCAGGATCGGACGGCGCCGCCGAGTCCGCCCACCCGCGTGGATCACCCGACAATATTGCGGCGGCCCTCGCCCGCGTGGCCGAGGCAATGGACACCGCGGAGGACGTGCTGATCCTCTACACCACCAGCCACGGGGCGCCGCTGGGCGTCGTCTATAACGACGGCGACCAGGGCTATGGTGCGCTGTCGCCGTATCGCCTGTGGCAGATGCTGGGTGACCTCGGCATCGGCAACCGCATGATCCTGGTCAGCGCTTGTTATTCGGGCGTGTTCGTGCCGCTGCTCCAGTCGCCGACCAGCGTCATCGTGACCGCCGCCTCGTCGGAACGAAGCTCGTTCGGCTGCGTCAGCGACAATGACTGGACCTTTTTCGGCGACGCGCTCATCAACCATGCGCTGCGCAAGCCCCAGCCGCTGGCCGCAGCGGTTTCGGACGCGATAGGGCTGGTGTCGGGCTGGGAGGCCGGCGAAGCGCTGACGCCGTCGGAACCGCAAGTCAGCATCGGCGCGCATGTGGCGCGTTGGTTGGGGCCGCTGGAGGGGCGCACGCCGCATATTGCCACTGCGCCGGTTGGCCGCCCGGCGGTCGCGGCGATCAAATCGATACCACATCGACGCTGACGGGAACTTAGCAGGCGGCTGACCGGTTCGGCGCGCCATGGACCAGACACGCCCCAGCGCCCGCCACTATCCCCTGCTCGCGCATCCGCATGTCCATCTGCATGGGCCGGTGAACGATGCGATGTACGACAGTTTTCGTCAGCAGGTCCTCGGCGCGCCGGCGGAGGGCAGTTTGGTCTTCTCGATCACGACGTTGGGCGGCGATCCCGAAGTCGCGCGCGCCATGGGCGACGACGTACGGCTGCTCGGCGACTATACCGGCCGCGAGACGCTGTTCCTGGGCAAGGTCGCGGTCTATTCGGCCGGAGCGACGTTCATGGCGGCGTTCCCCAACGACAAGCGTTTCCTGACGCGCGGCACACGCATCATGATCCACGAGCGCCAGATGACCGCGTCGGTCGAACTGAACGGACCGCTCAGGATGCAGGTCGCCAACCTGAAGGGGAAGCTGCACGAGATCGAACAATCGATCGCGATCGAGGAAGAGGGTTTTCGTGCGCTCATCGCCGGGTCGACGGTCGATTATGACGAGCTGCTCCGAAAGGCGCCGAACAACTGGTATATCGACTGCCAGGAAGCGCTGGCGATGGGCCTCATCCTCGATGTGATCTGATCGTGCCGTGATCCGTGCTCTCGGCGGGGCGCGGGGAGGCGGCGTTTTTCACCAGGATCTCACTCCTCGCTCATGTCGCTCACCCAAGCGCGCGCCATGATGGCGGCTCCACAGCAGGAGCCGTTTCATGGCGTATTCCCCGTCGACCGAGCGAACACCGACGATGAAGCTTGCCTTCGCGATCCTCGTCGCCGCGGCGCTCACCATTCCGCTCTTCGCGGTCTATTTCCTCGTTTACGATCGCCAGACTCAGTCCGAGACGGCCCGCGCTTCGATCGCCGAAGGATGGGGCGGACCGCAGACGATCGCGGGGCCCGTCCTGGTCATCCCCTATCAGACGGAAGTGACCGAGACGGTAACCGAGAATGATCGGCCGACGACACGGACGTCACAGGTTTGGCGCGAGTTGCACGTTGCGCCGGACATTGCCGACATCACCTCGTCGCTCGCGCCCGAGCGCCGGCGTCGCTCGATCTACGAGGCGGTCGTTTACTCGGCAAAGACGAGTGGCACAGCCCGCTTTGCGCTGCCGACCGACCTCACACGGTTTCGCACCACGGTCGATGCGCTCGCCTATGACCGGGCCGAACTGCGATTCGGCCTGAGCGACGCGCGCGGGCTGTATGGGCCGCCGCCCGTCGTCGTGATCGACGGCGTCCGCCGCACGCTGCGGCCGGGCAAGGGGCTGGCATCGACCGGCGGGTCGGGCTTCGTCGCGCCGTTCGACGCGAGCGCTCTGCGCTCCCGGCCGCTCCGAGCGACCTTCGCTTTCGACTTCCGCGGCAATGCCAGCCTGACACTCGCGCCGCTGGCCGGCGATACCCGCTGGACGGTGACGTCGCCCTGGGCGCACCCGAGCTTCCAGGGCGGGTTCCTGCCCGCCGCGCACAGCATCGATGCGAAGGGCTTCACCGCTCGCTGGCGGGTCGGTAATCTGGCGCTTGGCAAGGCGCTGGTCGAGGATGGCACGCCGTCGCCGGTGATCTCGGAAAAGCCGCAGCCAGGCTCCACCGTCGCAACGCATGAAGCGGGCGTCACGCTGATATCGCCGGTCGATCTCTACGCCCAGGTCAACCGCAGCGTGAAATACGGGTTCCTGTTCATCGGCTTCACCTTCATGGCATTCCTGATGTTCGACGTCGTCGGCGGGGTGCGCGTGTCGGCAATCGAATATCTGCTGGTCGGTGCGGGCCTAGTGCTGTTCTTCGTCATGCTGCTCGCCTTCGCCGAAGTGATCGGCTTTGCCGCCGCCTATCTGGTGGCGGGTTCAGCGATCGTCGGGCTGCTGACGACCTATTCCGCCGCCGTGCTCGGCAGCCGCCGCCGCGCGGGCTTCATCGCTGCGCTGCTCGCGGCGCTCTACGGCGTGCTCTATGTCCTGCTGAGCCTCGAGGAATATTCGCTGCTCATCGGTTCGGTCCTGTTGTTCGCGGCGCTGGCGAGCATCATGTATCTGACACGCAACATCGAATGGGGCGGGCGCGACGGCGAAGCGCAAGCGAGCTGAATTCGCAAGGGGTGATGCGCGTGACGGTTGAGCCCGCGCGCATCACCCGCTATCGCGCGCTTCAGAGAAGGACGGATACAAGCGATGGCCGAATTCACCCTGCCGAAGAACAGCAAGATCACGGGCAAGGGCCGCGTGCACAAGGCGCCGGCCGGGGCGACCCGCGTGAAATCGTTCAAAATCTATCGCTACGACCCGGATTCGGGGGAAAACCCCCGCTATGACACGTTCGAGATCGACCTCGACGATTGCGGTCCGATGGTCCTCGACGCGCTCATCAAGATCAAGGCGGAACAGGACCCGTCGCTGACCTTCCGCCGCTCGTGCCGCGAGGGCATCTGCGGGTCCTGCTCGATGAATCTCGGGGGCAAGAACGGTCTGGCCTGCACGACCGCGATCGAGGATATCTCGGGCGAAGTGCGCATCACGCCCTTGCCGGCGATGGACGTCATCAAGGACCTGGTCCCGGACTTCACCCACTTCTACGCGCAATATGCCTCGATCAAGCCGTGGCTGCAGACCGTCACCCCGGCACCGGCTGGCAAGGAGCGGCTCCAGTCGCCCGAACAGCGCGAGAAGCTCGACGGGCTGTACGAGTGCATTCTGTGCGCCTGCTGCTCGACCAGCTGCCCCAGCTATTGGTGGAACAGCGACAAGTTCCTGGGCCCCGCGATCCTGCTCCAGGCCTATCGCTGGCTGGCCGACAGCCGCGACGAGATGACCGGCGAGCGCCTCGACGCGCTTGAGGATCCGTTCCGCCTCTATCGCTGCCACACGATCATGAACTGCGCGAATGCCTGCCCGAAGGGCCTCAGCCCGGCGAAGGCGATCGCGGAGATCAAGAAGATGGAAGCCGAGCGGATCCTCTGATCCGTTCGATCTGTCACCTGCGGTGCTCCGGCGCAGGCCGGAGCGCTGGCGATCACAGCCTCGCGCCGGCCAACGCTCCGGCCTTCGCCGGAGCACGGTGATGCCCAACGTCCTCGCCCGCTACGAAGCGCTGGTCGCCAGCGGCGAACTTCGTCCCGACCCTGCGCAAAAGGACGCCGCCAGCCGCCTTGCCGCGCTGGCGACGGCGCTTGAGACGCAGGAGAAGCCCGGCCTGATCGGCCGCCTGTTCGGTCGTGCGCCGGAGCCCCTGCGCGGTATCTACATGTGGGGCGGGGTCGGGCGCGGCAAGTCGATGCTGATGGACCTGTTCCACAGCTGCCTGAAGATCGAGCAGAAACGCCGCGTTCATTTCCACGAATTCATGGCGGAGGTTCACGACCGCCTGCGCCGCGAGCGCGAGAAGGAGGCGGGCGACCCGATTCCGCCCGTCGCCGCCGCGTTGGCCGAAGATGTCCGCGTGCTGGCGTTCGACGAGCTGGTCGTCACCAACATGGCGGATGCGGCGATCCTGTCGCGGCTCTTCATCGGGCTGTTCGACCGCGGCGTGACGATCGTCGCGACCTCGAACCGCGTGCCGGGCGATCTCTACAAGAATGGCCTCAATCGCCACCTCTTCCTGCCATTCATCGCGCTGATCGAACAGAAGATGGACGTGATCGCGCTGAACGGCCCGACCGATTATCGGCTCGATCGGCTCGGCAACGGGGAAACGTGGCACGTCCCGACCGGCGATGCGGCGACGCAGGCCGTCACGGATGCGTTCTTTCGCTTGACCGATTTCGACCCCGCCGATCGCGCGAACGTGCCGAGCGAGGACTTGGCCATCCCCGGCGGACGCGTGCTGCATGTACCCAAGAGCCTGAAGGGCGTCGGGGTGTTCAGCTTCAAGCGCCTGTGCGGCGAGCCGCGCGGGGTGCCCGACTATCTCGCCATCGCGCGGCATTTCCACACCGTCATCATCGTCGGCATTCCGCGTATGGGACCGGAGAACCGCAACGAAGCGGCGCGCTTCGTGACCCTGATCGATGCGCTGTACGAGCATAAGGTGAAGCTGCTCGCGACCGCCGATGCTCAGCCGGATGACCTGTACATCGCAGGCGACGGGGCGTTCGAGTTCGAGCGGACGGCGAGCCGGCTCATGGAAATGCGTTCGGCCGATTATCTCGCGCTGGGCCATGGGGCAGAATAAGAGAAGCTCTGTTCAGAGAAGGCGCGAAGGCGCGAAGAGCTTTGGCTTTGGTGCGGAGTACGCCCCTTTCCACCGTCATTTCCGCGAAAGCAGGATTCAGTAGTCGCTGGTCGCGGTGAGACGGCCGACGGTCAGCTAGAAGGAATTCCTGCCCTCGCGGGAGTGACGAACGGACGGGTGGCGCGTCGGCCACAACCTTCTCTTGGTGCCTCCACATCCTCTCCGAACCACGTACCTTTCGCTTTATCGCTACTGCGAACGGTTATCAGTAAAACTCCTTAACCCTTCCGTTTTACGGGTTGCCGCAGGCGCGGGATGGGCCTATGGCCCCGTCCGACTTTCGCGCGTCTGCAGGTTGTGAATTTCGGGCGCGCCCGATCCTCAATGTTCGCGAAGGGAGAGACGGTTTTGGCTCGCAAGAAGATCGCGCTGATCGGCGCCGGCAATATCGGCGGCACGCTCGCGCACCTGGCCGCCCTGAAGGGTCTGGGCGATATCGTGCTGTTCGACGTCGTCGAAGGCGTGCCGCAGGGCAAGGCGCTCGACCTGTCGCAGTGCGGCCCGGTCGAAGGTTTCGATGCCAAGATCATCGGATCAAACGATTACAAGGACATCGCGGGCGCTGATGTCATCATCGTGACGGCGGGTGTCGCGCGCAAGCCGGGCATGAGCCGCGACGATTTGCTCGGCATCAACCTGAAGGTGATGAAGGCGGTCGGCGAGGGCATCGCCGAGCACGCCCCCGACGCGTTCGTCATCTGCATCACCAACCCGCTCGACGCGATGGTCTGGGCGCTGCGCGAATTCTCCGGCCTGCCGCACCAGAAGGTCGTCGGCATGGCCGGCGTTCTCGACTCGGCGCGCTTCAGCCACTTCCTCGCCGAGGAATTCGGTACCTCGGTGAAGGACATCAACACCTTCGTGCTCGGCGGCCACGGCGACACGATGGTCCCGGTCCTCGAATATTCGACCGTCAGCGGTATTCCGGTCACCGACCTGATCGAAATGGGCTTCTCCACCAAGGAGCGCGTCGACGAGATCGTGAAGCGCACCCGCGGCGGCGGCGGCGAGATCGTCGCGCTGCTGAAGACCGGCTCGGCCTATTATGCGCCCGCCACCAGCGGCATCGCGATGGCGGAAGCCTATCTCTACGACCAGAAGCGCATCCTGCCGGCGGCCGCCCACCTGACCGGCCAGTACGGCGTCGATGACCTGTACGTTGGCGTGCCGGTGGTGATCGGCAAGGACGGCGTCGAGAAGGTCGTCGAGGTCAAGCTGTCTGACGAGGCGAAGGCCAACCTCCAGGTCTCGGTCGACGCGGTCAAGGAACTGTTGGTCGCCTGCAAGGGGATTGATGGCAGCCTGAACTGACCTCCACCCCGGCGAAGGCCGGGGTTCAGTGGCGGAGGCCGTGCGATGGATGATCAGGCCTGCGTTTACATTATGTCGAGTTCGAGAAACGGCACGCTGTATCTCGGCTCGACGGTGAACCTGTCGAAGCGCGTCTGGGAACATCGCAACGGCGTCGTCGATGGGTTCACAAAGAGATACGGCTGCAAGCGTCTCGTATGGTACGAGTTTGCAGGTAGCTGGGACGCCGCACGGCAGCGCGAGCTGCAAATGAAGGAGTGGAAGCGCGCCTGGAAGGTGCGAGAAATCGAAGGGCTAAATCCCGATTGGGACGACCTCTACGATCGTATCGCCCAACCATGATCGTTTTCCCCACTGGACCCCGGCCTGCGCCGGGGTGGTAAGGATTGAGAGCGAATGAGCATCCTCGTCAACAAGAACACCAAGGTCATCACCCAGGGCATGACCGGGGAGACCGGCAGCTTCCACACCAAGGCGGCGCTGGATTACGGCACGCAGATGGTGGGCGGCGTCACGCCGGGTAAGGGCGGTACCGAGCATCTGGGGCTCCCGGTGTTCAACACCGTTGCCGAAGCGGTGACCAAGACCGGCGCCGATGCCAGCGTCATCTACGTGCCGCCGCCCTTCGCTGCGGATTCGATTCTAGAAGCGATCGACGCCGAAGTGCCGCTGATCGTCTGCATCACCGAGGGCATTCCGGTGCTCGACATGGTAAAGGTGAAGCGAGCGCTGTCAGGCAGCAAGTCGCGCCTGATCGGTCCGAACTGCCCGGGCGTGCTGACGCCGGGCGAATGCAAGATCGGCATCATGCCGGGCAGCATCTTCTCGAAGGGTTCGGTCGGCGTCGTGTCGCGCTCGGGCACGCTAACCTATGAAGCGGTGTTCCAGACGACCAACGCTGGCCTCGGCCAGACCACTGCGGTCGGCATCGGCGGCGATCCGGTCAACGGCACCAACTTCATCGACGTGCTGGAGCTGTTCCTGGCCGACGACGCGACCGAATCCATCATCATGATCGGCGAAATCGGCGGCGACGCCGAGGAGCAGGCCGCGCAGTTCCTGATCGACGAGGCCAAGCGCGGCCGCAAGAAGCCGATGGCCGGCTTCATTGCGGGCCGCACGGCGCCTCCGGGCCGTCGCATGGGCCACGCCGGCGCCATCGTGTCGGGCGGCAAGGGCGACGCCGAAAGCAAGATCGCGGCGATGGAAGCTGCCGGCATCAAGGTCGCGGATTCGCCCAGCCTGCTGGGCGAGACGCTGGTCTCGGTGTTGAGCAAGTAAACCTTCTCCAGAGGGAGAAGGATACCGCAGCTTGCGAGCTTGCTCGCTAGCGGAGGTTGGATGAGGGGATCGTGCGCTTGATAGCGGGATACCCTCACCCAGCTACGACTAAGGCCTTTCAGGCCTAAGTCTGCGCAACCCTCTCCCACGGGGAGAGGGGAAGTGAGGACGTGGTTATGGGCTACGAAGGCCAGGATTTCTCGGATATCGCCGGCGGCGTTTCGCCGGCGTTCGTCGACACGCTCTATGCGAAGTACAAGAGCGACCCGTCGGGCCTCGAACCCGGTTGGCGTGACTTCTTCGAAGGGCTGGAGGGCGCCGCGACGGGGCCGTCGTGGGCCAAGACGAACTGGCCGCTGTCGGAGACGGATGCGCTCACCGCCGGGCTCGACCCGACGCAAATGGAGCCCGCGCCCAAGCCCGCGAAGCCCGGTGCAAAGCCCGCGCCCGCCGCCGCCCCGGCCGCCTCGCCTGATGCCATCCGCGCCGCGGCCGATGCGTCGATCCGCGCGATGACGCTGATCCGCACCTACCGCGTCCGCGGTCACCTGGCAGCGAACCTCGATCCGCTGGGCCTGTCGACCCGCGAGCTGCCGGACGATCTGAAGACCGAATATCACGGCTTCACCGACGACCAGATCGACACGCCGGTGTATCTCGGCGGCGTGCTCGGCCTGCAGACCGCGACGATCCGCGAGCTCGTCGATATCCTTCGCAAGAACTACTGCGGCAATGTCGGACTGGAATATATGCACATCGCGGACGTGGAGGAGCGCAAGTTCCTGCAGGACCGGATGGAGGGCCGCGACAAGGCGATTCAGTTCACGCCCGACGGCAAGAAGGCGATCCTCAGCAAGGTGATCCATGCCGAGGGGTACGAGAAGTTCCTCGGAAAGAAATACGTCGGCACCAAGCGTTTCGGCCTGGACGGCGGCGAGAGCATGATCCCGGCGCTGGAAAGCGTCATCAAATACGGCGGCCAGCAGGGCGTCCGCGAGATCGTTTATGGCATGGCTCACCGTGGCCGCCTGAACGTCCTCGCCAACGTGATGGCCAAGCCCTACCGCGCGATCTTCCACGAATTCTCGGGCGGCTCGTCCAATCCTGAGGACGTCGGCGGTTCGGGCGACGTGAAGTACCACCTCGGCACCTCGACCGACCGCGAGTTCGACGGGATCAAGGTCCATATGTCGCTGGTCGCCAACCCGTCGCACCTCGAGGCGGCGGACCCGGTCGTGCTGGGCAAGACCCGCGCGATCCAGACGCTGGCCAACGACCTCAATGAACACAAGGCGTCGCTGCCGGTGCTGATCCACGGCGACGCGGCGTTCGCGGGCCAGGGGATCGTCTGGGAATGCCTCGGCTTCTCGGGGATTCGCGGTTACAACACCGGCGGTTGCGTCCACTTCATCATCAACAACCAGGTCGGCTTCACCACCAGCCCGCAGTTCGCGCGTAGCTCGCCGTACCCGTCGGACGTGGCGAAGGGCGTCCAGGCGCCGATCTTCCACGTCAATGGCGACGATCCCGAAGCCGTGACCTTCGCCACCAAGATGGCGATCGAGTTCCGCCAGACCTTCCACCGCGATGTCGTTATCGACATGTGGTGCTATCGCCGCTTCGGCCACAACGAAGGCGACGAACCATCGTTCACCCAGCCGCTGATGTACGCCAAGATCAAGCAGCACCCCGGTGTCAGCAAGATCTACGGCGATCGGCTGATGGCGGAAGGCGTCGTCGACCAGGCGTGGATCGACGAACAGTGGAAGCAGTTCGACACGCTGATGGAAGGCGAGTTCGAGGCCGGTGCCTCGTACAAGCCGAACAAGGCGGACTGGTTCGCCGGCCGCTGGTCGGGCCTGCATGCGCCCGCCGACGGCGAAAGCAGCCGCCGCAACGTCGAGACGGGCATCGACAAGAAGCTGTTCGACAGCCTCGGCCGCACGCTGACGACGGTTCCGGACAGCATCCAGATCCACAAGACGCTGTCGCGCGTGCTCGACGCCAAGCGGAACATGTTCGCCAGCGGTGAGAATTTCGACTGGGCGACCGGCGAAGCGCTCGCGTTCGGCTCGCTGATGTCGGAAGGCTATGGCGTCCGCCTGTCGGGGCAGGATTCGGGCCGCGGCACGTTCAGCCAGCGTCACGCGGTGTGGGTCGACCAGACCGATGAGCATAAATATGTGCCGCTGACGACGCTGCCCCATGGCCGCTTCGAAGTGCTCGATTCGCCGCTCAGCGAATATGGCGTGCTCGGCTTCGAATATGGCTTCGCGCTTGCCGACCCGAAGACGCTCGTGCTGTGGGAGGCGCAGTTCGGCGATTTCGTGAACGGCGCGCAGATCATGATCGACCAGTTCATCACGAGCGGTGAGTCGAAGTGGCTCCGCGCCAACGGCCTCGTGATGCTGCTGCCGCATGGTTATGAGGGGCAGGGGCCGGAGCATAGCTCGGCGCGTCCGGAACGCTTCCTCCAGGCCTGTGCGCAGGACAATATCCAGGTCGCCAACTGCACTACGCCGGCGAACTATTTCCACCTGCTGCGCCGGCAGATGCACCGGACGTTCCGCAAGCCGCTGGTCATCATGACGCCGAAGTCGCTGCTGCGGCACAAACTCGCAGTAAGCAAGGCGGAGGACTTCCTGGGCGACAGCCACTTCCGCCGCATCCTGTCGGACCCGAAGGCGCCGTCGGACGCCAATACAAAGCGCCTCGTCCTTTGCACCGGCAAGGTCAGCTACGACCTGATGGAGGCACGCGACGCCGCGGGCGATACGGATACGCAGATCGTCCGCATCGAACAGCTCTATCCCTTCCCGGGCGAGCCGCTGGCCGAGCGCATCCGCAACATGCCGAACCTCGAAGAGATCATCTGGGCGCAGGAAGAGCCGAAGAACAACGGTTACTGGTTCTTCGTCGAGCCGCTGATCGAGGAAGCGCTGGCCGACGCCGGCTGCCGTATCCGCCGCGCGCGCTACGCCGGCCGTGCGGCCTCCGCCTCGCCGGCAACGGGCCTGATGAAGCGGCACCAGCTCGAACAGGCGGCGCTCGTCGCCGACGCGCTGGGCCACAATGTTCGCGAGGAAATCCGCCGCGCGCAGAAGAGTGAAGACCCCAAGACGACCGGGAAGGCTGGATCGTAAGCTAAGCTGATCCTGTGCCCTGGCGAAGGCCGGGGTCCAGGTTCGTGATGTTGAGTTGGATAGCGATACGGTTCACTTCGACCCGATCGCAACTGGGCCCCGGCCTTCGCCGGGGAACAAGAGGGCTGAAAAGAATGTCGACCGAAATCAAAGTCCCCGTCCTGGGCGAATCGATCACCGAAGCGACGCTGGGGGAATGGCTGAAGCAGCCGGGTGACCCCGTCGCCGCCGACGAGCCCATCGCGAGCCTGGAAACCGACAAGGTCTCCGTCGAAGTCCCCGCCCCGGTCGCCGGCGTGATGGGTCAGTACGGGGTGCAGGTCGGCGACACCGTCGCCGTCGGCGCGACGATCGGCGTGATCGAGGCGGGTGACGGTGCGGCCGCCAAGCCCGCCGCCGCCGCTCCGGCGCCCACGCCCGCCCCGACCGAAGCTGCCGGCCAGCAGGCCCCGGCCAGCGGTGGTGGCGACGCGCCGGCTGCGCTCAGCCCGTCGGTTCGCCGCGCGGTGCTGGAAACCGGCGTCGATCCCGCGACGATCAAGGGCACCGGCAAGGACGGCCGCCTGACCAAAGACGATGTGCTGGCGGCCAAGTCGGCGCCGGCCCCGCAGGCTGCGGCTCCCGCCGCCGCCCCGGCGCAGGCCGCAACGGGCGAGCGTCGCGAAGAGCGCGTCAAGATGACCCGCTTGCGCCAGACGATCGCCAAGCGTCTGAAGGAAGCACAGAATACCGCCGCCATGCTCACGACGTTCAACGACGTCGACATGACCGCGGTGATCGAGGCACGCGCCAAGTACAAGGACCTGTTCGAAAAGAAGCACGGCGTCCGCCTGGGCTTCATGGGCTTCTTCGTGAAGGCCGCGACGATGGCGCTAAAGGACATTCCCGCCGTCAACGCCAGCATCGAAGGCGATGAGATCGTTTACCACGACTATGCCGACATCTCGGTCGCGGTCAGTGCGCCACAGGGCCTGGTCGTTCCGGTTATCCGCGACGCGCAAAACCTGTCGGTCGCCGGGATCGAAAAGACCATCGGCGACTTCGGGAAGCGCGCCAAGGACGGCACGCTGAAGATGGACGAGATGAAGGGCGGTACCTTCACCATCTCGAACGGCGGCGTGTTCGGTTCGCTGATGTCGACCCCGATCATCAACCCGCCGCAGTCGGCGGTGCTCGGCCTTCACCGCATCGAGGACCGCCCGGTGGTCCGTGACGGTCAGGTCGTGGTGCGCCCGATGATGTATCTCGCGCTCAGCTACGATCACCGCCTGATCGACGGCCGCGAGGCGGTGACCTTCCTCGTCGCGCTGAAGAACGCGATCGAGGACCCGACGCGGATTCTGATCGACCTGTAAGCGCAGGACCAAAGTACCCACATCCGTTCGTGCTGAGCTTGTCGAAGCACCGTTCTTCTTCGTCGAACGGATCGAAAAGAAGTACAGCCCCTCGAAGGGCCCCATCAAAATATCACTTTGATGGGTACCCGCGACAAGCTCAGGGCGAACGGAGTGAGTTTCATGGCTGAATACGACTACGACGTCCTCGTGATCGGCGCTGGCCCCGGTGGCTATGTCGCCGCAATCCGTGCGGCACAGCTGGGGCTGAAGACGGCGTGCGCGGAAAGCCGCGAGACGCTGGGTGGCACCTGTCTCAACGTCGGCTGCATTCCGTCGAAGGCGATGCTGCATGCGTCCGAGTTGTTCGATCATGCCGCCAACGGCACGATGGCGAAGCTGGGCATCAAGGTTCAGCCTGAGCTCGACCTGGAAACGATGCATGGCCAGCGCCGCGATGCGGTGAAGCAGCTGACGGGCGGCATCGAGTTCCTGTTCAAGAAGAACAAGGTGACCTGGCTGAAGGGCAAGGCGGCGTTCAAGGACGCGCACAGCGTCGACGTCGCCGGCCAGACGGTAACCGCCAAGAACATCGTCATCGCGACCGGTTCCTCGGTCACCCCGCTGCCGGGCGTCGAGATCGATCAAAAGGTCATCGTCGATTCGACCGGCGCACTGGAGCTGGCGAAGGTCCCGAACCACATGGTCGTCATCGGCGGCGGTGTGATCGGGTTGGAGCTGGGTTCGGTGTGGCGGCGCCTGGGTGCCAAGGTCACCTGCGTCGAATTCCTCGACCAGATCCTGCCCGGCTTCGACGGCGAAATCCGCAAGGAAGCCAACAAGATCTTCAAGAAGCAGGGGATCGAGTTCAAGCTGTCGACCAAGGTCACCGGCATCCAGAATAACGGCGACAGCGCGACGCTGACGCTGGAGCCTGCCCAGGGCGGTGAAGCGACGACGCTCGACGCCGATGTCGTGCTGGTGTCGATCGGCCGTCGCCCGAACACCGACGGGCTGAACCTGGAAGCGGCGGGTCTGTCGACCAACCAGCGCGGCCAGATCGAAATCGATCACGACTTCCGCACCAAGACCGACGGTGTCTGGGCGATCGGTGACGTCGTGCCGGGCCCGATGCTCGCGCACAAGGCCGAGGACGAAGGCATTGCGGTCGCCGAGAACATCGCCGGCCAGACGGGCATCGTGAACCACGACATCATTCCGAGCGTCGTCTACACTTGGCCCGAGATCGCCGGCGTCGGCCTGACCGAAGAACAGGCCAAGGAAAAGGGCGAGGTCAAGGTCGGCAAGTTCCCGATGATGGCTAACAGCCGCGCCAAGACCAACCACGAGCCGGACGGTTTCGTGAAGGTCATCTCGGACGCCAAGACCGACCGCGTGCTCGGCGCGTGGGTGATCGCGGTCCCCGGCGGCACCATGATCGCGCAGATCGCGCAAGCGATGGAATTCGGCGCGACCAGCGAGGATATCGCCTACACCTGCCACGCCCACCCGACCCATTCGGAAGCGATCAAGGAAGCCGCGATGGCGGTGCAGGGCAAGCCCATCCACATCTGATCGTCCCCGCGCCGCAGCGAGGGCTGCGGCGCGGGTCGTTCATCGACGTCTGCGGCGTGACGGTCGTCTACCGCGTCGCACAGGTATCCGTCGGCCCCGCCGCGAGATCGAGACACCGCCCGTCGACCTCACCGGGCTTCAGCGGCAGGCCGACCAGCGCGGCCAGTGTCGGCGCGATGTCGACCGTTTCCACCGCCAAGGGCTGCTCATAGCCCGCGATACCCTTGCGCCAGAACAGGATCGGCACGCGGCGGTCGTAGTTCCAAAAGCTGCCGTGCGTCGCGACATAGCCCTTGGTCGGATCGGGAATCGGCGTCACGAAGCGCTTCAGCACGACGACGAAGTCGCCCGAACGCTGGGCGTTATAGCTGACACGCGCACGTTCCAGCAGGCTCCATTCGTCGGGCGGGGTCGTCGGCAGAGGCGTCGCCGCGATCTGCGCGGCGGTGAAGACCGTTTCGACCTGCGGATGCGCCTTCGCTATCCTCACCGCTTCGGCAAGCACGCGGTCGTGGTCGGCCTTCGACAGCTTCGGGTCGATCCAGACATCGCCGATCGAGCCGCCCCACAGCAGCTGGCCCTGTAGCCCCAGCTTCGCCGCGATCTGCTCCCCAATTTTCTTCGGCGTGAAATTCGGGTCAAGCCGCTGCGCCGACGGCACGGCGTCTTCGCGGTGACGCTCCGGCAGATCGAGCCCGCCATGGTCCGCGGTTAGCGCGACGACGTAGTCGACACCGGTGCGGTCGAGCGTCGCGAAGAAATCGCCCAGATCACGATCGAGCGAAGCGAGGTTCAGGCACATCTCGGTGCCGCCGGTGCCATAGGTATGGCCGACATAATCGGTCGCCGACGCGCCGACGGTGATGATGTCGGTCGACGGGCCCTGGCCGAGCTTCATGTCCTGGATCAGTCCCGCGGCCAGTGCGAGCGTTGCGCCGTCGAAGGCGGGGTTGGCACGCCATGCGCGGCCGGCTTCACCCGGCTTGCGCTCGAACCGGCCGGTGCCGACCGTCTTGCCGCCGCCGATCGACACCGCATGGTCGCGCGACCGGCAATAGTCGGGCAATTGCAGCGCGGGCTGGCCTGCCGCGATCATCCTGCCGACTGCGGTGTTGGCGCGGGTGACGGCGCCGGGTTCGCGGCGGCCGGCGTAGCTGACATAGGCGTTCCTGTCGCCGTCCCACCACCAGATCTCGTCGAGATTGTGCCCGCCGGTCATCACCGCCGCGCGGTCCTTGCCCGCGACCGACACCGCACGGACCGCCGGGTTCGCCGCCTTCATCCGTTCGCCGAGCGTCGGCACCAGCAGATGCTTGTCCGACACGGTGTACTTGTTCGAATTCGAACCCGGTACGCTCTCGTCCTCCGCGCAATAGATCGTCTTGTCCTCGCGCGCGGCCTTCAGGTCGGTCCAGTCGTTGGCGATGATGCCGGTGCGGCCCGGGCGCACGCCGGTGGTGATCGTCGAATGGCCGGGGCAGGTTTCCGTCGCGGCATGGCTCTGGTAGCCTGCCGGAAAGACGACCCCGTCCTGCAAGCGTGCAAGGCCGCCGGTGAAGTAGCGGCGGTATTCGTTGAAGACGTCGCCGGAAAACTGGTCGACCGAAATGACGACGACCAGCTTCGGCGCGGTCTTGGGCATGCCGACGGTGGCCGGTGCGGAAACGGGGGCGTCTTGCGCGATACCGGGTACGGCAGCGCCAAGAAAACTTAGGGGCATGGCCAGGAGGGCGAGGGGGGCAAGCTTCACGACGGCGCTCCGATCGGGCAAGGATGATTGCACCCCTCGCTATTCCAGCGGCGCGGGGGCGGCAAGGGAAGCGCATGCGGTTCGTTCTTTTCGTCCTGATGACAGTGTTCACGGCTTGCGCCGTTTCCGCGCAGACGCCGGGCGAACGGCATATCGCGATCGATCTGGTCGCCGAGTCACCGACCCCGCGTGCGGGTGGCGAAGTGACGCTCGCCTTCGCTTCGACGCCGCAGCCGGGCTGGCACGGATATTGGAAAAATCCCGGCGACGCGGGTGTCGAGACATCGGCGACGTGGACGCTTCCCGCTGGCGTCACGGCGGGGGCGATCGAATACCCGGTGCCGCATCGGCTGCTGATCGCCGGGCTGATGAACTACGTCTATGAAGGCCCCTTCGCGCAGTTCGTGCGGCTGAAGCTGCCGGCCGGCCTGGCTGCCGGCACGGTCCTGCCGATCAAGGTGAAGCTCGACTATCTGGTCTGCACCAACGAAATCTGCGTCCCCGAAAGTGCGGAATTGGCGACGCAGCTGACGGTCGGCGACGGTGCGGTGGATCCGGCGACGCGTGCGCGCTTCGATGGCTGGCGCCGCGCAATGCCCAAGCCCTTGGGCAGCCCAGCGACCTATGCAGTGGAGGGCGGCAAGTTTCGTCTCGCGGTGCCCTATCCGGCCACGTCGCCTGCAACCGACGCCTATTTCTTCCCGCTGACCGATGGCGTCGTCGATTACGGCAAGCCGCAGACGGTGACGCGCGACGGCGACACCCTGGTCGTCGAAACGGTAGCCAAGGCCGGGCGGCCCGCGACGCTGGATGGCGTCCTCGCTGTCGGCGACGGGCAGGGTTTCCGACTGACCGCCGCGCCCGGTGCCATTGCTGCGAGCGGTGGGGGCGGGGGGACCGCGACGACGCTGCTGATCGCGCTGGGCGGGGCGATCCTCGGCGGGTTGCTGCTCAATATCATGCCGTGCGTCTTCCCGATTCTGAGCCTGAAGGCGCTGAGCCTCGCCAAGTCCGGCGGAGAGGGCGCGAAGGGGGAGGCGCTGGCCTATACCGCGGGCGTCGTGCTGATGTGCCTGGCGCTCGGCGGCGTGCTGCTGGCGCTTCGAGCCGGTGGCATGGCGGTCGGCTGGGCGTTTCAGCTGACCGATCCGCGCGTCATCCTGGTCCTGCTGCTGCTGGTCACCGCGATCGCGTTCAACCTGGCCGGGCTGTTCGAGCTGTCGGCGCCAGGCGCGGTCAACCGCATGGCGGCGGGCGGCGGCTCCGGGAACTTTTGGGGCGGGGCGTTCGGCACCGGCGCGCTTGCCGCCTTCGTCGCGACGCCGTGCACCGGGCCGTTCATGGGCGCGGCGATGGGAACGGCGTTGATCCTGCCATGGTGGGGTGCTTTGGCGGTATTCGGCGGTCTTGGGCTCGGCCTTGCGCTGCCGTTCCTGGCGCTGGGGTTTGTCCCTGCATTGCGCCGCAAGCTACCCAAGCCCGGCGCGTGGATGGAGACGTTCCGCCACATCCTGAGCGTGCCGATGTTCCTCACCGCCCTCGCGCTCGCCTGGGTACTGGGCAAACAGGCCGGGGTCGACGGCATGACACTGGGCCTTGCTGCCGCGCTGCTGTTCGCGGCTGGCCTGTGGTGGACGGGGGCGCGGCAGGCGAAAGGACGCACACGCGCCTGGGTGCCGGGTGTCCTCGCGGGGCTGGTCGCGCTTGGCGCGGTCGCCGTCGTGACGCGAGCTCCAGCCGAGGCTGCGGCCAAGGTCGCGGGCGCGGAGCCGTTCACCGAAAGCCGCCTCGCTGCGCTGCAGGCAGAGGGCAAGCCGGTCTTCGCCTATTTCACCGCCGACTGGTGCGTGACGTGCAAGGTGAACGAGAAAGCGGTGATCGAGACGGCAACGGTGCAGGACGCGCTGCGCAAGGGCGAGGTGGCCGTGCTCGTCGGCGATTGGACGGACGGCGATCCGGCGCTCGGCCGCTTCATCGAACGCCACAACCGGGCGGGTGTGCCGCTCTATCTGTGGTTCCCACGTGGCAGTTCGCAGCCCGAAGTCTTGCCGCAGGTTCTGACACAAGCCATGGTGACGACTCGCGCCGGGGGGTGACGAAGGAGAGAGACGATGCTTCGATCGATGATCCTTACAGGCCTGGTGCTCGCGGCACCTGCCGTGGCGCAGCAGACCACCGGCGCGCCGGCCGGCAACTTCAAGCTTACCGACATGACGGGCAAGACCGTCAGCCTGTCCGACTATCGCGGCAAGACCGTGGTGATCGAATGGAACAACCCCGGCTGCCCCTTCGTCAAGAAACACTATGACAGCGGCAACATGCAGAAGACCCAGGCCGCCGCAAAGGCGGGCGGGGCGGTGTGGCTGACCGTCAATTCGGGCGCGCCGGGCAAGCAAGGGCATATGACGGGTGCCGAGGCGCAAGGCTTCGTGACGTCGGCGAAGGCCGTGCCGACGGCGTATCTGCTCGACCCCAAGGGCGTCGTCGGCAAGGGCTATGGCGCGAAAACGACGCCGCATATCTACATCGTCGATCCCGCCGGCAAGCTCGTCTACCAGGGCGGGATCGACGACAAGCCGACCGCCAACGCCGCCGATATCGCGGGCGCGCGCAATCACGTGCTGGCGGCGCTGGGCGAGATGAAGGCCGGCAAGCCCGTGTCGATGCCCGAGACGCGGCCCTATGGCTGTTCGGTCAAGTACGCCGACTGATGCGCACGTTGCTGATCCCCGCCGTCGCCCTGGTGGCGGCGGCGCCGGCAATCGCCGCCGATCCGGTAGAGCGCGCGATCGACGCTGTCATGGCGGAGAGCGTCGCCGGCTGGAACGCCGGCGACGTCGATCGGTTCATGCGCGTCTATTCGACGGCGCCCACCGCCAGCTTCGTCACCAGTCGCGGCCTGCTGCGGGGCAAGGCGGCGATGATCGACAGCTACCGCAAGAATTATGACTTTTCGGACTCGGCTAAGCGAGGCACGCTGAGGATCGATCGCCTCGACTTCCGCCGCTTGGGTCCGGCGAGCGCGCTGTACATCGGTCGTTTCACGCTGACCTATCCCGGCGGCAGGACCGAGAGCGGCTACACCAGCCTGGTGCTGGCAAAGGAAGCCGACGGCTGGAAGATCATCGCCGATCACAGCAGCTAGCGGGCGGCGGGGCTGCCGTTTCGCACGCCGACATTTTCTCTTGTGCAGCGCAAAACGGCAAGGCAGCATGCAACTTATGACGGCTTCGAAACTTTAGCTCTGCGATGATATCGGGGGGCGCGTTCGACGAGATTTGGGGACAGGGCGGCCCGGGCGCGGCACGACCGGAATTCGCGGCACTCGCCCGTTGGCTTCATGAAACACCGCACGCCGAGTTCGATCGCCGGCTCGAAGCGGCGGAGGTCACTTTTCGCCAACTCGGCATCACCTTCGCCGTTTACGGTGACGTCGATGCCGGTGAACGCATCATTCCGTTCGACATCGTGCCGCGGGTGTTCACCGCGCCCGAATGGGATCGGCTGAGCGAAGGCCTGATCCAACGCGTCGAAGCGATCAATGCGTTTCTGACCGATATCTATGGCGCGCAGGAAATCGTGAAAGCGGGCGTGCTTCCGCCCGAACTCATTTTCCAGAACCCGCAGTTCCGCCCCGAAATCGCGGGCATTCGGCCGCCCCACGACGTCTGGGCCCATATCTGCGGCATCGATTGTGTCCGGACCGGACCGGACGAATTCTTCGTGCTCGAAGACAATGCGCGCACGCCGTCCGGCGTGTCGTACATGCTCGAAAATCGCGAGGCGATGATCCGGCTGTGTCCAGAGTTGTTCCGCGAATTCCGTGTCGCAGCGGTCGACAGCTATCCCGACATGCTGCTCGCGACGATGCGTTCGGTTGCGCCGCGCGGAGCGGGGCAGAGTCCGGTGTGCGTCGTGCTGACGCCGGGCCATTACAACTCGGCTTATTACGAACACAGCTTCCTCGCCGATTCGATGGGCGTCGAACTGGTCGAGGCGGCCGATCTGCTGGTCGACGATGACATCGTCTGGATGCGGACGATCGGCGGGCGGGTGAAGGTCGATGTGATCTACCGCCGGATCGACGACGATTATCTCGACCCTCTAGTGTTCAAACCCGATTCACTGCTCGGCGTGCCGGGCCTGATCGCGGCCTATCGCGCGGGCAATGTCGCGATCATCAACGCACCCGGTAACGGCATCGCCGACGACAAGGCGATCTATAGCTACATGCCCGAAATCGTTCGTTTCTATTCGGGGCAGGACGCCAAACTGCCGAACGTCCAGACCTTCCGCTGTCGCGAGCCCGATGCGCTGCGCTACGTGCTCGACCACCTCGACGAACTGGTCGTGAAGCTGGTCGACGGATCGGGCGGTTACGGCATGCTCGTCGGCCCGACCGCGTCGAAGGCAGAAATCGAAGCGTTCCGCACCGCACTGATGGCCGCGCCCGAACGCTATATCGCGCAGCCGACGCTGGCGCTGTCGACCGTCCCGACCGTCACGGCCCAGGGACTCGCCCCGCGCCACGTCGATTTCCGGCCCTTCGTGTTGACCGGCAGCGATGGGGTAAAGGTCGTCCCCGGCGGCCTGACCCGCGTGGCGCTGAAGGAAGGCTCGCTGGTGGTGAATTCCAGCCAGGGCGGGGGGACGAAGGACAGTTTCGTCCTGATGCGGGATGCTTCGCGGCAGCAGAGCCAAAGCCAGAGCCAGTCGCAGGGGACGGGCAAGTGAGCGCGGCCCGCTACAAATTCCTCCCCGAGCTTGTCTCGGGGAGGGGGACCAGCCGCAGGCTGGTGGAGGGGCTTGGGCCGTTCAAGCGAGGGAAGGGCTTGCCCCTCCACCACGCGCTGAGCGCGCGGTCCCCCTCCCCGAGACAAGCTCGGGGAGGAATTGCGGCATGATGCTCTCCCGCACCGCATCGTCGCTCTACTGGCTCGGCCGCTACGTCGAACGGGCCGACTTCGCCGCGCGCCTCGTCGAAGCCACCATCCGTCTCGACGCGCTCTCCCCCCGCCCGGCCGGCGAAGCCGCCTGGCATTCGGCCCTGCGCGTCACCTATTCGGACGACGCCTTCGCCGCATCGAACGTCGGCTTCACCGCGAGCCCGGTCGCGCGTTTCCTGACCGTCGACACCTCCAACCCCGGGTCGATCGCCGCCTGCCTCGATATGGCCCGCAACAATGCGAAGGCGGTGCGGACGGCGCTGACCCGCGATGCGTGGACCGCGATCAACCGCGCCTGGCTGATCTTCAACGGCCGCGGCCGCCCGGCCTCGCGCATGGAGCCGCTGGCGCTGGTCGAGGCGGTCAAGGCGGAAACGCGCGGGTTCGAAGGCGCCATCCACTGGATGATGCGCAACCAGGCGACCTGGTTCATCCGCCTGGGCGCCGCGATCGAGCGGGCGGACAACACCGCGCGGCTGCTCGACGTGAAATATCATCTGCTGCTGCCCGAAGGGGAAACGGTCTACGGCGTCGTCGATCGCGACCAGTGGACGACGTTGCTTCAGACCGTGTCGGCCGTCACCGCCTATCGCTGGTTGTACGACGAAGGGCTGAAACCGCATCTGGTCATCGACCTGCTGACGACCCGGTTCGAACTGCCGCGCAGCCTTGCGGGGTGTGTGGAGGAGACGGTCGAAGTGCTGACGCTGCTCGGCAAGCGCACCGGTTTGCAGGGGGAGGCCGACCGGATGGCGCGGGCCCGGCTGTCGGCGATGCAGCGCACCCGTTCGCACGATGTCATCGTCAGTGGGCTGCACCAATATCTGACCGCCTTCATTCGCGAGAACGAGCTCCTCCACATGGCGATCGCCAAACAGTTTCGGTTCGGCTGATGCGCGTCTCGGTCGATCATCGCACCCGGTATCGCTTCACCAGCCCGCAGGACCGGCTGATCCAGATGCTGCGGTTGACCCCGCAGGATTCGGCGGATCAGACGGTCGTGAACTGGCACATCGGGGTCGATTGCGACGCGCGTCTGCGCGATGCGCGCGACGGTTTCGGCAACCGCGTGACGATGCTCTATGCCGAAGGGCCGATCGAGGGGATCGAGATCACCGTTTCGGGCGAAGTGTTGACGGCCGGTGACGCGGGACTGGTCCGCGGCGTCGTCGAGCCGCTGCCGCCTGCGCTGTTCCTGCGGATGACCGATCGCACCGGGCTGTCGCACGGCATGCGTGAATTCGCTGCGGCCATCGACGGGGCCGACGGCGATCGCATCGCGCGGCTTCACGCCCTCAACGGGGCGCTCCATGCGCGCTTCGCGGTGCAGGAGGAGGCGAGCGACGCCGGCCTGACCGCCGAAGCCGCCTTTCAGAGCGATCACGCTGCACCGCGCGATTTCGCGCATATGTTCATCGCCTTGCTTCGCGGCGAAGGCGTGCCGGCGCGCTATGTCTCCGGCTATCACACCCGCGATGACGGCGAAGGGCACGCCCCGCACGCCTGGGCGGAGGCGCATGTCGACGATCTCGGCTGGATCGCCTTCGATCCGTCGCGCGGGCTTTCGGCGGATGCCAGCTACATCCGCGTCGCGGTCGCGCTCGATTCCGGCGGGGCGGCGCCGGTTGCGGGGATGCGGATGGGACGGGGCGCCGAGCGGCTCGACGTCGATGTCCAGGTCGAGGCGCTGGCGGGGGACGCCTGACGACCTCTCGCCCCCCCCGGTTGCGGGCGGGCGTGAGGAGATGAACGGGGCCAGGCTTCGATCGAACCAACGCTGGACGTGCCGAAGCACTCGCGCCCCGAGGCACGCCCCTAGACACCCTCACCGCCAATACGGGGGCTTTAGAAGCCCCTACGCAAAGGCCCGGACGCGCGGGGCGTGGAGCGGCGCCTCGTCCGCATCGGGATCGAAGGCGGCCCAGCCGTCCGGGCCCAGCACCTCGATCGGGCGGTAGCGCGTCTTGTACGCCATGCGCTGCGAACCCTTCACCCAATAGCCGAGATAGACATAGCCCAGGCCCGCGGCATGTGCCCGCAGGATGTGGTCCATGATGATGTAGTTGCCCAGACCCGGGCGGGTCTCGTCCTCGGTATCGAAGAAGCTGTAGATCATCGACAGACCGTCGGCCTGCTGGTCGGTAATGCAGGCGCCGACCAGCCGCCCGCGCTTTCCGTCGATCGTCGGTTCGCGATATTCGACGACGAAACTGTTGACCGGGCTCTGCTCGACCATGTCGGAATAGTCGCCTTCGTCCATCAGCGTCATGCCGCCGCCGGGATGGCGCGCGCGCAGATAGCCGCGTAGCAGCTGGAACTGCTCGTCGGTCGCCCAGGGACGGCAGGCGTGGACTTCCAGATCGCTGTGCCGCGCGATCAGTTTGCGCTGGGTCTTGTTCGGCCGGAATTCGGCCGCGACGACGCGGACCGAAACGCAAGCCGAACAGCCGACGCACGACGGACGATAGGCAACCGACTGGCTGCGACGAAACCCGATGCGACCCAACGCGTCGTTCAATTCGCCGGCATGCTGGCCGTTCAGCTCGGTAAAGACCTTCCGCTCCTCGCGACCGGGCAGATACGGGCACGGCGACGGGCTCGTCACGAAGAACCGGGGATAGCGGAACGGTGCCGTCACGTCGTCGTCGAACCTTTCGCCACGCTGCCCCCTGCAAGCGCGTCAGGCCGGTATATGAAGCGCAAAAATCGTGATGAAAAGGCGATTTACCACGAAAGAGCGTTAACGGCGCGATCGGCATCGCGGCTCGCGACGGCACGCCGACGGGGATAATGCCGGATGGCCGACCATGGCGGAAGAGTGACCCGGTTCGCTTCGTCGCACGAAGGACTCGTCCCGACTCATTCGGCGCGGCGACGGGTCGGCGCGTGGAAATCGGGTGCCTTGTCGGCGATCCAGCGCAGGAAGCGGGCGATGTCCTCCCGTGCCCGAAGCGCATCAAGCGTGGGATAAAGACGGGCGAGATCGGCGTTCGACGCGCTCGCATGGATGATGCGGTGGCAAATCGGATGGACGGGCACCGTCTCCCGCCCACCCTCGCTCTTGGGCACGACATGGTGCCATTCGACACGCCGGCCGAGCGGGCGGCCGCACAGCGCACAGACTTCGGGGGGCGCGGTGTCCCGCCGCGCCTCGGCTTGCGCGAGCCCGGCCTTGCGCCTGACCCGCCCGACCATCAGTCCTTGGCCTTCATCGCCTCGATAATCTTCTTCACCTCCTGGCTGCGCCCCTTGGGCAGGATCAGCACATCGCTGCCGCTGGCGACGACGATCAGGTCCTCGACCCCGACCAGTGCGACGCGAACGCCATCGGCGCGGACGAAGCAGTTGCGCGTATCGACCGCGATCACTTCGCCGGCATGGGTATTGCCGCCTGCGTCATTGTCGGTGATCGCGTCCAGCGCATCCCAGCTGCCGAGATCGCTCCACCCCATCGCGACGGGCACGACCGCCACGCGGTTCGCCTTTTCCATCACGGCATAGTCGATCGAGTCGGAGGGCGAGGCGGCAAAGGCGTCGGCGTCCGGCCAGATGCGCAGCCCGTCGCGGCGGGCCTTGTCCATCGACGCCTGCGCCGCGACGACCATCTCCGGCGCTTCCCGGCCGAGCACTTCGAGATAGCGGTCGGCGCGAAACAGGAAGATGCCGCCGTTCCAGGCATGACCGCCTTCGTCGAGCATCGCCTGCGCCGCGGGCAGGGGTGGCTTTTCGATGAAGCGGTCGACGCGGTGGACGCGGTCTGCCAGTTGCTCGCCGACCTTGATCCAGCCATAGCCCGTCTCGGGCGCATCGGGCGTGATGCCGAAGGTAACGAGCCATCCGTCCTCGACCATCGGCAGCGCCGCGGCGATCGCGGCGTGGAAAGCGGGAACGTCGGTGATGACATGATCGGACGGCATGACGAGCAGGGGCTGATCGCCCGCGCCCGCAGCGATGGCAGCGAGCGCGATGGCGGGCGCGGTGTTGCGTCCCGTCGGCTCCAGGATCACGGCTGCCGGTCCGACGCCGATCGCGTTTAGCTGCGCCTCCACCTCGTCGGCGTGTGCGGCGTTGCCGACGATGATCGGTGCGGCGTAGCCGGCCTCGCCCGGCGTTCGACGCGCGGTCAGCTGCAGCATCGTCTCGTCCGACGTCAGCGCGAGAAACTGCTTGGGCCGCTCCGTCCGCGACATAGGCCACAGCCGGGTGCCGGATCCGCCGGACAGGATAACGGGCACGATCGACGGCGCGGCTGACATGGTCGCTGGAAACTCCCTGCTTAATTTATGCTGTAGACATAGTTGCCCAAGCGTAACAACGCGCGATGCGCCTGAGATTTCCGTGCGTTCAGAAAATCTTCGCCATTTTGCGCGACATGAGGGGCGTGTCGGTACGCTTTACACCCTATCTCGCTGGAGCGGTGGCCCCATGATCCGCCTGTTCAAGCATTATGTGCCCAACGCCGTGCTGCTGCTGGGCCTGCTCGACGTCATCCTGCTAATGATCGCGGCAGAGGGCGGCTGGGCGATCCGTGCCGGCCAGATCGGCATGGCGATCGAGCCGATCCACACGCGGTTGCCGCAACTCGCGACCTATGCCGTGGCGATCGAGATCGCCCTGGTCGGCGTCGGCGTCTATTCCGCGGAATCTCTGCAATCGATCCGTTTCGCCGCGGTTCGGCTGATCGTCGGCATTGCGCTCGGCGTATTGGCGTTGTCGGCGGTGTTCTTCATCTTTCCGGCTCTCAGCCTGTGGCGGTCGAACCTGATTTACGCGATGGCGATCACCATCGTCGGCCTGCTGCTGCTGCGCCTGCTGCTCGGCAAGACGCTCGGCAGCCAGGCCTTCAAGCGTCGCGTCGTCGTGCTCGGCGCGGGCCCGCGGGCGGAGCGATTGCGCCAGCTGTCGCGGCGTCCGGGCGCGGGCTTCGCGGTGGTCGGCTATGTGTCGATGAGCGAGACCAATCGCGTGATCCCCGAAGCGATCGCGCGCGATGCGATCTATAATCTCGCCGACCATGTCGTCCTGCTCAACGCCAGCGAAGTCGTCCTCGCGCTGGAGGAGCGGCGCAATTCGCTGCCGCTGAAGGATCTGCTGCGGATCAAGACGACCGGCGTCCACGTCAACGACACCTCGACCTTCCTCGAGCGCGAGACGGGGCGTGTCGACCTCGACAGCGTCAATCCGTCGTGGCTGATCTTCTCCGACGGCTTTTCGTCGGGGCGGATGCTGTCGGGCGTATTCAAGCGGCTGTTCGATATCGCCGCCAGCCTGATCCTGCTGGTGCTGACCCTGCCGCTGGTGCTGGCGACGGCGCTCGCCATCAAGCTGGAGAGCAAGGGACCGGCCTTCTACCGGCAGCGCCGCGTGGGTCTGTACGGCGAGACGTTTGATTGCATAAAGCTGCGCTCGATGCGCACTGACGCCGAGGTCGCGGGCGTGGCTGTCTGGGCCGAGAAGGACGACCCGCGCATCACCCGCATCGGCCGCATCATTCGCAAGCTGCGGATCGACGAGCTGCCGCAATGCTGGTCGGTGCTGAAGGGCGAGATGAGCTTCGTCGGCCCGCGTCCCGAACGACCGCAGTTCGTCGAGGATCTTGAGACGAAGCTGCCTTATTATGCCGAGCGGCACATGGTGAAGCCGGGCATCACCGGCTGGGCGCAGATCAACTATCCCTATGGCGCCTCGATCGAGGACAGCCGGCAGAAGCTGGAATACGACCTCTATTACGCCAAGAATTATTCGCCGTTTCTCGACCTGCTGATCCTGTTGCAGACCATGCGCGTCATTCTGTGGCCGGCGGGCGCGCGCTGAGTATCGGCGTAGGGTCGCGATGGAACAGCTGATCCTCTGGAGCCACGCGCTGGCCGCGCTGCTGTTGGCGGCAGTCTCTCTGCGGGCGGTGCGAAGCGACGGGCCAGGCCTGCCCCGCCGCCCGCTGGCGGTCGTCCTGGCATTGGCTGCGGCGTGGGCGCTGGCCTACGCCGGTCTGGGCGGGCATGATCCGGCGCCCCGCCTGATGGGCGGTCTGTTCATGCTGGCGATGCTGGGCGTCATGGCGATGCTGCACCGCCGGGCCGCGGCTCAACCGCTGGGCCTGATCCCCGTCTACGGCGTCGTCGCGACCGTCATCCTGGTGTCCACCATCCTGCAGATGGTCGCGCTCAGCCTGCCACCGAATGTGCTGGTCCGGTCCGGCATCCTGCCGGTGGCGACCCTGCTGCGGATGCTGATTGCGGTATCGGCGCTGGTGCTCGTCAACAATCTGGCGATGGCGAGGTCGGATGGCCCGGTGCGCCTGCTATGCCTGTCCTTCGGCATTGCCTGGGGTGGCGAGCTGGCGACGAGCGCGGTGTTCTATCTTTCGGGCGGCGGATCGCTGTCGATCTATGCTATACGCGGCATCCTGCTGGCGCTGTCGGCCGCTGTCGCCGGCATCGCCCTGCGGACGGGCGCGCAGCGGCCCGTCGCGGTGTCGCGCACGGTCGCCTATCAGTCGCTGTCGCTGGTCGCGGTCGCTGCCTATTTCGCCGTGCTGGCGGCCGGCACGAGCGCGCTGTCGGTGACCGGCGACTATGCGCGAATCTTTCAGACGGCGTTCGTGCTGGGCGTGACCGTGGCAGCCGTCACGCTCATGTCGTCGTCCTGGTTGCGCGCCTGGGTGAAGGTCAAGATCGCCAAGCATCTGTTCACCCACCGCTACGACTATCGCACCGAATGGCTGCGCTTTACGGGCACGCTGGGTGCGTCGAAGGGCGACCAGCCGCTTGGCGAGCGCATCGTGAAGGCTGTCGCCGATCTGACGATGTCCGACCGCGGGCTGTTGCTCGTTCCCGAGGGCGACGGGCTGGGCGTCGGCGTGCGGTGGAATACCGATGTGGCGGGCGGCACTGCGGACGCCGGCTTCGTGCGATACCTGACCGGTAACGAGCGCATCCTGGCGTTCGACGAGCTGCGCAGCGATGCTGCCGACCCGGCGGAGCTGGCGTGCGTGCCGCAGTGGATGCTCGACGACGTCGATATCTGGGCGGCAGTGCCGATGCTTCATCGCGGACAGCTGACCGGGGTGGTCCTGCTTGGCCGCCCGAGTGTCGACCGCGCGCTCGACTGGGAGGATTTCGACCTGTTGCGGGTCGCCGGACGCGGTGTCGCGAGTTATCTGGCGGAGGCGCGAGCGCAGGAAGCGCTGGCCGATACCCAGCGGTTCGACGAATTCAACCGCCGCACCGCCTTCATCGTCCATGACATCAAGAATCTGGTCAGCGGGCTGAGCCTCGTCGCGCGCAATGCCGAACGCCATGCCGACAATCCGGCCTTCCGCGCCGACATGGTGGCGACGCTTCAGGATTCGGCGGCCAAGCTGAACATGCTGCTCGGCCGCCTGTCGATGGGGCCGCGCGGCCGTCCCGAACCACCGGTCGCGGTGCCGCTGCTCGACTTCGCCCAGCGCATCGTCGCCACCCGCCGCGCCGGGCACCCGGTCGTCGCGACCGGTGACCCTCTGGCGATCGCGCTGGCCGATCCCGCGCGGCTTGAACAGATCGTCGGCCATCTGCTGAGCAATGCGATTGAAGCGAGCCCGCCCGCCGAGCCGGTCAGCCTGATCGTGTCGTCCGCGGGTGGCCAAGCCGTCATCGCGGTGGTCGACCGCGGTTGCGGCATGTCGCCGGCCTTCATCCGCGACCGACTGTTCCGTCCATTCGCTTCGTCGAAGCCCGATGGCTTCGGCATCGGCGCGTTCGAGGCGCGGCAGCTTGCCGAAAGCATGGGCGGGGTGATTTCGGTCACCAGCCAGGAAGGCCAGGGGTCGACCTTTCGCATCCTCCTGCCAGTCGCCACGCCCGCCGCCGTCGACGTACCGCCTATCGAGATCGCCGCATGACCGACAAAGTGCTTCTGATCGTCGAGGACGATGCCGCGCTCCAGCGCCAGCTGCGCTGGGCCTATGACGGCTATCGTGTGCTTGTCGCGTCGACCCGGGACGAGGCGTTGACGCTGTTGCGGGCCGAAGAGCCGGCCGTGGTCACGCTCGACCTGGGCCTGCCGCCCGATCCCGATGGCACGACTGAGGGCTTTGCCACGCTGGCGGAGATGCTGGCCTTGAAGCCCGACCTGAAGGTTATCGTCGCGTCGGGCCACGGGGCGCAGGAAAGCGCGTTGCGCGCGATCGGGGAAGGGGCGTGGGATTTCTACGCCAAACCGATCGATATCGATGCGCTGGGCCTGATCGTCGCGCGGGCGTTCCACGTTCATGCGTTGGAGGCGGAGAACCGCCGGCTGGCGGCGGCGGCGGCGCGCGGGGGCACCACGGTGCTGGGCGGCATGATCACTGCCAGCCCGGAAATGCTGAAGGTCACCCGCACTATCGAACGCGTGGCCTCCGCCGACGTATCGGTGATGCTGCTCGGAGCCTCGGGCACCGGCAAGGAATTGCTTGCCCGCGGTCTCCACGAATCGAGCGAGCGAAAGGGGGCGTTCGTCGCGATCAACTGCGCGGCGATCCCCGAGACACTGCTGGAAAGCGAGCTGTTCGGCCATGAGAAAGGCGCGTTTACCGGTGCGGTGAAGACGACCGAGGGCAAGATCGAACAGGCCCACGGCGGGACGCTCTTCCTGGACGAAATCGGCGATGTGCCGCTGCCGCTCCAGGTCAAGCTGCTGCGCTTCCTGCAGGAACGCGTGATCGAGCGGATCGGCGGGCGCAAGGCGATCCCGGTCGACGTTCGCATCGTCTGCGCGACGCACCGCGACATCGATACGATGGTGGCCGCCCAGTCGTTCCGCGAAGACCTCTATTACCGGCTCGCCGAAATCGTGGTGCGTATCCCTTCGCTCGCGGAGCGGCCGGGCGATGCTGCGTTGCTCGCCAAGGCCTTCGTCAAACGCTATGCCGCGCAGATGAAGTCGGGTGCGACCGCGCTGGCCGCCGACGCGCTGGCGGCGATCGATGCGCACCCCTGGCCCGGCAATGTCCGCGAGCTCGAGAACCGCGTGAAGCGCGCGGTGATCATGGCGGAAGGGGCGAAGATTACCGCCGCCGATCTCGACCTCGGCGATCGCGACGACGCGCATGCGATCAATCTGCGACACGTCCGCGAACAGGCCGACCGCAAGGCGATCCGCCACGCACTGGCACGCAGCGACGGCAACATCTCCGGGACCGCGCGGCTGCTCGGGATCAGCCGGCCTACGCTGTACGACCTGATGCGCGCCTATGACCTCCAGCCGTAGGCGGCGGCGCTCTCGATCGGGGGCTGTCGCAGGGCGGCGCGTGCGGACGGTGCGAGTGGTTGCCGCGATCGTCCTGCTGCTCGGCGCCGGCATCGTCGCGTGGTCGATCCTGCGGCCGGAGCCGGTCGCGGGCGATGCCGCAGCGCTGGTCATCGAAAGCGATGCGGCGATGCGTGCGGGCCATGTGTCGCGCGCGCGCGCGCTCGCCAAGCAGGCGGTGGCGGCAGACCCCGCCCTGGCCGCAGCCCATCTCGCGGCGGCCCGCGGTGCGCTGGCGGAGGGTGACGGGCTGACTGCGGAGGCAGAAGTCGGTCGCGCGGTCGATGCCGGTGCCCCGCACGCGACGACCCGGGCGATGGCGGCGCATGCGAAGCTGCTCCAGAACGACGCCGCCGGCGCGCTCGCCCTCGCGCGGAGCGTTTCCGACCCAGACCGCGCCTACGGCCGCCGGATCGAGGCGCGTGCTCTGGCCGCCACCGGTGACGTCCTCGCCGCGCAGGCGCTGTGGACACGCGCCCTCACCGAAACTCCCGACGATCCGGTGCTGTTGACCGACATCGCGCGCTTCAATCTGGCGCACGGCGATATCGGCAACGCTGCCGCCGCGGCGGAACAGGCGGTGTCGCTCGACCCTGCAAGCATAGATGCACTGCTGATCCGCGCGCGGGTAGCACGCGCAAGGACCGGCCCGGCGGCCGGGCTGTCATGGCAACGGCGCGCGCTGGCGCGAGATCCGAACAGCTATGCCGCACTGATCGACCATGCGGCCACGCTGGGCGACCTGGGGCAGGGCAGGGCGATGCTGGCCGCCACCCGCCAGGCGCTGGCGATGCGTCCGGGCGATGCCCAGGCCTTCTACCTGCTTGCCACGCTGGCCGCTCGAACCGGCAAGCTCGCGCTTGCGCGTGACCTGTTCGACCGCGTGACCGGCGGGTTCGAGCGAACGCCGGGGGCACTGCTGCTCGGCGCTACGCTCGATATCGACGCCGGCGATTATGAACAGGCGGTGGCGACGCTGCGCAACCTCGTCGGGCTGCAACCCATGAACCTGCGCGCGCGCCAGTTGCTGGCGGTCGCGCTGCTGCGGCTCGACTCGGTGCCGGAGGCGCTGACGGTCCTTCGCCCGATCGCGCTGCGTAGCGATGCGGATAGCTACACGCTGACCCTCGCCGCGCGCGCTTTCGAACGGCAGGGCAACCGGGTGGAGGCCGCTGGCCTGCTCGATCGCGCCGCCGCGCTCGCACCCGGACCCGCGCGCCAGTTCGCAGCGGAGGACAGCGTCGCGGTCGCAGCATCCTTTGCGCGCACGGGCGATCTCGGGACGACCGTCCCGCTGATCCGCGCGCTGCTCGACGACGGCCAGGGCGCGGCGGCGATCGACGCCGCTGCACAGATCGCCCGCGCGCGGCCGACCGTGCCGGCGGCGTGGCTCGCCTATGGCGACACGCTTTTCCTCACCGGACGCCCGACCGATGCGCAGACCGCCTATCGCCGCGCGGCGACGCTCCGGTTCGACGGGCCGACATTGCTGCGGATCGTGCCGCTCATCGGCAATACCGATCTCGTCGCGCGCTATCGGGCCGCCAATCCGGTCGACCCGATCCTGTGGCGTCTCGCTGCCCTTCGGGCCGACGATGCCGCTGCCGCGCGCGCACCGCTCGAACGCCTGCGGGTCATGGCGCGTAACGGTGACGCCGCGGTGCTGACGGCGCTGGCGCTCGCCGAACAGGGCCAACCCGCCGTCTCGGCCGGTGCCGCCGCCTATCGCCTCGCCCCGTCGAGCGCGCCGGCGTGCGACGCCTATGGCTGGGCGCTGCTGCGGGCCGGCGATCGGGACGGCGCGCGACAGCTTCTGCACAAGGCCGCGTTGCTCGCGCCCGACAACCGCCAGGTCCGCTGGCACCTGTCGCAACTCGGCGGATAAGCGGCTAAGGGCGCGCGATGACCGACGCCCTCGACCGGATTGCCGCTGCCCTGGAACGCCTGGCCCCGCCGCCCCGGCCCGACGCCGACCTGTCCGCGCATCCCGCTTATCTATGGGACGGCTGCGCGCTCGTCGCTGCGCGCAGCTTCGCGCCACTGCCGCTCGATACGCTGACCGGGGTCGACCAGCAGAAGGCGGCGCTGGTCGACAATCTCCGGCGGCTTGCATCCGGTCATGCGGCGCATGACGTGCTGCTGTGGGGCGCGCGCGGCACCGGCAAGTCGGCGCTCGTCGCCGCGGCGGCATCGGCGGCGAGCGTCGCGTTGGTCGAGGTCGCGACGCACAGCCTAGACAGCCTGCCGCTGCTCTTCGCGCGTCTGGCGACGAGCACACGGCCGTTCGCGGTCTTCGTCGATGATCTCGGCTTCTCCTCGCCGGACGAAGCGCGCACGCTGCGGTCGTTGCTCGAGGGCGGGGCGGAGGCGCGGCCGGCGACCGTCCGGCTGCTGGTGACCTCGAACCGCCGCCACCTCGTCGCGCGCGACCTCGCCGAACAGGACAGTGCGATCAACCCGCGCGACGTGGTCGATGACGCGCTGGCGCTGGCCGACCGCTTCGGTCTCAGCCTTGGCTTCCACGCGATCGACCAGGACACTTATGTTGCGATCGTCGCCGGCTATGCGCACGCCTATGGCCTGGCGTTCGATCCGCAGGACGCGATCACCTGGGCGACCCGGCGCGGCAGCCGGTCGGGCCGCGTCGCGTGGCAATATGTCGTCGAGCTCGCCGGGCGCGAGGGGCGCACGTTGCCGCGCTGATTTGATCGCAAGCGGCGGGAGGCGCCAGCCGCCGCCCCGCGCTATACCGCCCGCATGACGATCGACGAGACGATAGCCTGGGCCGCGTTCGAGGCCCGTGACCGCCGGATGGACGGGCGGCTGATCGTCGCGGTCGTGACGACCGGCATCTACTGCAAGCCGTCCTGCCCTGCGCGGCGGCCTCTGCGCGAAAACGTCCGCTTCTTCGCCAATCCGGCCACCGCACGTGCCGCCGGGTTTCGCGCTTGCCGGCGCTGCACGCCGGATACCGTCGGGCGCGATGCCGAAGCCGTCGCCCGCGCGGTCGCGTTGATCGAGGCGGCGGAGGAGGCGATCGCGCTCGACGATCTCGCGACGCAGGTCGGCTATACGCCACATCACTTCCACCGCCTGTTCAGACGCGCGACCGGCGTGACGCCGGCCGGCTATGCCCGCGCGCTGAAGGCCCGCCGCGTTGCCGATGCGCTGGCGCGTGACGAGAGCGTCACTGCCGCCATCTACGATGCCGGCTATGCCGCGCCGAGCCGTTTCTATGCCACGGCCGCCGACCGGCTCGGAATGACGCCATCGGCTTGGAAAGGCGGTGGGGCAGGTGTGACCATCCGCTGGACGGTCGCCGCGACCAGCCTGGGTGCACTTCTGATCGCCGCGACCGACAAGGGGTTGTGCCGCGTCGCGTTCGACGAGGACTGGACGCATCTCGCGGCGCGCTTCCCCAAGGCCGAAATTGTGAAGGGCGGGGCGGCGCTCGAAACGCTCGCCACGCAAGTCGTGGTCGAGGTCGAGAGCCCCGGGCGCCACACAGACCTGCCGCTCGACGTCCAGGGTACTGCGTTCCAAGAGGCTGTGTGGCAAGCGCTGTGCGCAATCCCGAAGGGCGAGACGCGCAGCTATGCCCAAATCGCGGCGGCGGCCGGGTACCCCGGCGCGGTACGCGCCGTCGGGAGCGCGTGTGGAGCGAACAGCGTTGCGGTGCTGATCCCCTGCCACCGGGTCACGCGGTCGGGCGGCGACCTGGGCGGCTATGCTTATGGGCCAGAGCGCAAACGGGCATTGCTGGAACGGGAAAGCCAGGCGATTGGCGCCCCGGCGCAGGCGGAAGACAGCCTCAAGCGAGCGGGCCCATAACCCTCGGCTCCCGCCTGCGCGGGCGCACGGCGATTACCCGGCCGACACCTGCACCCGCTGTTCGCAGAACATCGCGTTGCCATAGCTGGTCAGGAACGACACGTCCGCCGCGTCGCGGCCGACGCCGATCTTGGCCATCTCGGCAGCCACCGCCATGCCGGTCGGGTCGACCAGATGCCAGGCGCCATCCAGGAACACTTCCGCCACCGCGTGGAAATCCTGCGGGTCGACGCCTAGCGCATAGACGCTGGCGATCCGCGCGGGGATGCCGGCAGCGCGGGCGAGAGTGATCAGGACGTGGGCGTAATCGCGACACACGCCCTGACGCTGTACGAAGCTTTCCAGTGCCGTCGTCGCCGAAGTGCTGGTGCCAGCCCTGTAAGTGAAGCTTTGTTCGATCCAGTCGCGCATCGCCGCGATCTTCGCCCCGCCACTCAATGCGTCGAATTCGGCCGTTACGAACTCCTCGAACAGGTCCGACGGGCAGTAGCGCGACGCCATCAGATACTGGACCGTTTCCCCCGGCAGCTTGTGGAACGGCACGGCGGGCAGCGTGGCGATGTCGGCCAGCATCCGTTCGACCCTCACGGTCGCGCGGTAATCGACCGCCATCCGCCCGCTGACGCGCAGCCAGATCCGCTCGCCGATCGCATCCTGCGCGGGCACGCGTGCGAAATGATCGCTGCGGGACACATCCAGATGCGCCTCGACGATGGTCTGTTCGGGGATCGTCGCCGCCTCGACCTGCAGGAGGACGTCGGTCGGCTCGGCGAAGTCATAGGTGAAAGCGGCGTGGATGCGGATGGTCATCGGGCGCGTAACGGGTGGATCGGGGCGGGGTTCATCGAGAAGGAAAAAGATATTCTGGTGTGCCCTGCGGGCTCAAGGCGCAAAGGCGCGACGATGTCCCGCGAAAGGTTATCGGTCGGAAGACGCCTCGACCGTTTGCGAGAAAAGCTGCTGCGCGGCCAGGCAGACATCCGTCCTCGCGCCTTGCGCCCGCAAGGCGCCCGAACATCCCGTCTTTTCACGCTACTCCGCCGGCTTGCACGAATAGACCAGTTTCTCGTTCGGCACCGCGGGCAGGGCCGCGCGGATCGCCGATTGCTGGCCGGACAGGTTCGCGCGCGCCGCCGCATCGGTGCTGCACGCCTTGATCGCCACCCCCTGCCGCAACCGCCGCGCCTCGGTCATGCGCGCATCGTCCAGGAAATAGCGGGTCTGGGTATAGGTCCGCGTGTCGGGGCGGTAATCGAGGATCGACACCGTCGCCTCGCCATCGGGGACCAGTACCCGCTGCCACCCGCCGCGTCCGTCCTCGGCATATTGCGTCCGGCCGTTCATGCACCCGTCGCCGCCCCAGGCAAGCGTCGTCGGCTCGGGCGTGGAGACCGTCACGCGACTGCGCTCGGGCACGAAGGTGCAGGTGAGCGGCCCGATCGCGTCGCTGGTCTTCACGTTGCTGCGCCCGCCCTCGGCCACGGCGCCAGCATCGAAACTCGGGCGCGCGGCGAACAGCGCGACCGCCCCCAGCATCAGCACGCTGCCACCCGCCGCGGCATAGCGCCACCGCCGGTCGTCACGCGACGCGAGCAGCCCCGCGCCGCCCAGCGCCAGCGCGCCGAACACGAGCGCGACCGCGGCAGCGGCCATGAAATTTTCCCGCGTGACCGCGTTTGCGGCGCGTGCCTGCATCAGCGCATCGGCGCGGGCCTCGCGTGCTTTTTCCGCGGCATCGCGCGCCTGGGCGTCGCTCGCGGAACGGGCATCCTCGTCCGCGGCGCGATCGGCCGCCAGCCGCTCCTCCATCGTCTGGCACGGAGTCGCGACGCTGGCGAAAGTCTGCTTGGCCGCGCGGAGGAAGGCGGCAACTTCGGCGTAGGAAATCGCGAAGGCGAAGCTCGAATCGCCCTCGTCCCCGCGGGTCAGCGCGGAGTTCACGCCCAGCACGCGACCGCAGCGGTCGAGCAGCGGCCCGCCCGAATTACCGCGCGCGATGTTGGCGGTGTGCAGCAGCATCTCCGTACCCATCAGGCTGCGCTTGCCCGAGAAGACGCCCTGGCTGCGTACCGGCGAGGTCGGGGTGATGAAGTCGGCCGACGAGCGGGCGGTCGCCAGGTCGACGTTGCCGGGATAGCCGAGGGCGTACAGCGCCTCGCCCTCGTTCGCCGGGCCGGAATAGAAAGCGAGCGGCGACAGGCGCACGCCCGACACCTCGATCAGCGCCAGGTCCCGTTCGGGATCGACCGAGATCAGCTTCCCCTGCACCGACTTGTCGCCCTGCGACGGGACCACGCCGATCACGACGTTGCCGGGATAGCGTGCCGCCAGTTCGACGACATGCGCATTGGTCAGGATCCGGGTGGGCGACACCGCCAGACCCGAACCGTGGCCGAATCCGACGACTTCGTGATCCGCCACCGCGATGGTGACGATCCGAACGACACCGCGACCGGCGGCGGAAATATCGTCGGCACGCGCCGGCTGGGTGACGAAGACCAGGGCCAGGAGGGCGAGGATCAGGCGCATCGCCGACGCCTAACCCAAGCTATGGCGGAGGGGAATGGGCGCGTTAGCGTACACGCGGATTCGCATTCTACGTAAAATTCGAAAGTCATCCTTAATGGGTGCTTCGCTATTTCCGACCGCGCATGATCCGCTTCCCCCTCCCGTGCGCGGCCTTGTGCCAACTTCTGGTTGTCACGGCTGTCCTGATCGTCGTCGCGCTGTCGCCGCCGAAGCGCGGAGCGATGCTGATGGTCCCGCTATCGGGCCAGATCGCGGGGGTGATCGACGTGGCGATGACCGGAAACGCGGGGCTGCTCGCTCAAGGGCCGCTGCCGGGATCGATGATCGTGATCGGCGACCGGTCGGCGCTTCGCGCGTCGGCGCTGAGTCACGGAATCCTGCTGCTGTCCGCGCCGCGCGCACTGTGCGGCGACGTGGTCGTGCGGGGCGGCGCGCTATGATGAACCTCATCACCTTTCCGACGGCGAAACCTGCGCTCGATCCGGTCGTCGACGGAACTAAGCTGTCGACGCTCGATCGTCTGCGGGTCAAGGGCGTGCAGGCCTGGGCGCTGATCGGCTGGGTCGCCTTGGTCGCGCTGCTGGTCGTCAACCTGTTCGTGCCCGATCCGACGCCCGTCGCCGCGCTGCTCGGCATCGGCGTTGCCATCAACGTGGTGCCCACGATGATGGCGCTGCGGCGCCGCCATGACGCGGAGGCGCGGCTGGTGATGGGCGCGCTGGCCGCGTTCCTGCCCGCGCTCGGCGTATTCCAGCTCCAGGGGCATCCCTGGCAGATGGACGCGCACATGTATTTCTTCGTCGCGATGGCGGCACTGGTCGTGCTCGGCGACTGGCGCCCGATTGCGCTCGCGACCGTATTGACCGCGCTCCATCATCTGGTGCTCGAATATGTCGCGCCCGAATGGGTCTTCTCGGGGACCGGCGATCTCGGGCGTGTCATCTTCCATGCCGTCGCCGTGCTGCTGCAATTCGGCGTCCTCGCGATGGTTACGATCCGGCTCGAACGGCTGATCACCGCGCAGGATGATGCGATCGCCCGCGCCAGGCGTCTGACCGCCAAGGCGCGCGACGAACGGCAGCGCGCCGAACAGGCGCTCGAAAAGGCCGAAGCCGCCGAACAGGGTGCCGCCCGCGCCCGCGCCGACCGGGCAGCGGCCGCGGCCCGCGTGGAGACCGAGCGGCGGGCGGAGTTGCTGGTGCTGGCGAACGAATTCGACCGGTCCGTGACATCGGTCGTGAAGGCGATCGGGATCGCGACCCAGCGGCTGGAAACGTCCGCCGAACAGCTGGGCGACAGTACGCGCGACACCGATGCCGCGGTCGGCAAGGTGACAGCAGGCGCGGCCCGGGCAGCGGGCGACATCGCCGTGGTAAACTGCGCGCTGCGCGACCTGTCCGAATCGATCCGGATCATCGCGCTCGCCGCGTCGGACCAGTCGGCCCTGACGACGGCGGCGACCGGCGAAGCGGACCATAGCGTACGCACGATCGCGAATCTGGAAGAGCAGGCCGGCCAGATCGAAAGCCTGCTCGACGCCATTCGCGAGATCGCGGGCAAGACCAATCTGCTGGCGCTCAACGCAACGATCGAGGCGGCGCGGGCGGGCGAAGCGGGGCGCGGCTTCACCGTCGTCGCGGGCGAAGTCAAATCGCTTGCCGGCGACACGAAGCGGATCAGCGATCTGATCAGCGAACTGCTTGCCGGCATCCGGAGCGGAGTCGCCGAATCGGCCGCGACGCTGCGCAGCGTGAACGGCGCCATCGGCAAGGTCGCCGACGCCGCGAGCGGAATTGCGACCGCCGTCGAGGATCACCGATCGACGGCGATCGACGTCCACGCCTCCGCCGATCGCGCGAGCCGGTCCGCCGCGGACATCGACCGCCAGATGGGCGCCGTCGCCGAAGCGACCGGCGTTGCCGCGGCGCTATGTTCGAGCCTGCGCGACAATGCCTCCGAACTCAGTGCGATTTCCCGCAAGCTTCGGACGTCGACCGACCAGTTCGTCTCGTTCCTGAGCGACGACCAGGCGATCGCCGCCTAGAGCGTGATGAGACGGCTTTGACCCGTCGTGACGGAACCGATTTTGGTTCGGGGATAGGAGCGGGGTGCAGCCCCCGTGACCGACCAGCGACGACACTGCGGAGCGACATCGGCCCGCCGTAGGGCGGTGGCCCCGAGCCGTCCGCCGGACGTCGTCGTAACGCTTGCACGGGCCATCGGCCCACGCTGCGCGTCGCTCCTCGCCGTCGGACGGCTCAGGGCAATCACGACGGGTCAAAACCATGTCATCACGCTCTAGAGGAAATTATAGGGGTCGACGTCCACCGCGACCCGCACCTTCGCTCCCCAGTCCAACGCGCCGAGCCAGTCGCGGATGATGTCCTGCACGTCCAGGCTGCGCGTGGCGTGCACCAGCAAGCGGAAGCGGTGCCGCCCGCGCAGCATGGCGAGGGGGGCGGGGGCGGGGCCGAAGACATGCATGCCCTCCACCTGCGGCGCGGTGCGGCCGATCGTCCGTGCGGTCGCCTCTGCCTCGCCCTTATCCTCGCTCGACACGACGATCGCGGCGAAGCGGCCGAAGGGCGGGGCTTCGGCATCGCGGCGGTTTTCGGTCTCTGCAGCGTAGAAGGATTCGGCGTCGCCGCTGACCAGCGCCTCGATCACCCGCGCGCCCGGCGCATGGGTCTGGATCAACACCGTGCCAGGCTTCGCCCCGCGCCCGGCCCGCCCGGCGACCTGCATGATCTGCTGAAAGGTCCGCTCCGCCGCGCGCAGGTCGCCGCCCTCCAGCCCCAGGTCGGCGTCGATCACCCCGACCAGCGTCAGGTTCGGGAAATGATAGCCTTTCGTCACCAGCTGGGTACCGACGACGATGTCGATATCGCCGGCCTCCATCCGCCCGACGAACTCCGCCGCCTTGGCCGGCGACCAGATCGTGTCGCTGGTCACGATGGCGACCTTCGCCTCGGGATAGAGTTCCTTCACCTCGTCGGCGATGCGCTCGACGCCCGGGCCGCAAGCGACCAGCGAATCCTCGTCCTTGCATTCGGGACATGCCTTGGGCGTCGGATAGGCGTGGCCACAGTGGTGGCACGACAGCCGGTGGATCAGCCGATGCTCGACCATCCATGCGGTGCAATTGGGGCATTGGAAGCGATGCCCGCACGTCCGGCACAGAGTCAGCGGGGCGTAGCCGCGTCGGTTCAGGAACAGCAGCGCCTGTTCGCCGCGCGCCAGCGTCGCGTCGATCGCGGTCACCAGCCGCGGCGCGATCCACCGCCCGCGCGGCGGAGGTTCGGCGAGCAGGTCGATCGGCTCGATCTTCGGCATCTGCGCCGCACCATAGCGGCCGGGCAGCTTGAGCTCGCGGTAGCGCCCGGCCTCGACCTGCGCGCGCGTCTCGATCGCGGGCGTCGCACTGGCGAGCACCACCGGACACCCCTCGAACCGCCCGCGCATCACCGCCACGTCGCGCGCATGATAATGGACGCCGTCTTCCTGCTTGAAGCTCGTCTCGTGCGCCTCGTCGACGATGATGACTCCCAGATTGGCATAGGGCAGGAACAGCGCCGACCGTGCGCCGACCGTGACCTTTGCCTGTCCGGTCGCGATCATCCGCCATGCGCGCCGCCGCTGTGACGACCGCAGGCCGGAGTGCCAGGCGACCGGCTCGACGCCGAACCGCGCATGGAAACGCTTCAGAAACGGCTCGGTCAGCGCGATCTCAGGCAGCAAAATCAGCGACTGTTGTCCGCGCCGGATCGCCTCGGCGACGGCTTCGAGATAGACTTCGGTCTTGCCCGATCCGGTGACGCCGTCGAGCAGGAACGGCTCGAATGCCTCTGCCGCGACGGCGCCTTGCAGAATGCCCGCAGCATAGGCCTGGTCGGTCGACAGTACCGGCGCGCCGTGGTCGGGATCGGGTTCGGGGAAGGGGGAGTCGAGATCGACCTCCACCCCCTCGATCGCGCCGGCCTTGATCAGGCCGCGGATCACGCCGTCGCTGACGTCGGCGATCGTCGCCAGTTCACGAACCAGCCCCTGGCGGTCGCCGATCCGCTCCAGCGCCTGGGCGCGCTGCGGGGTCAGGCGTTCGGGAACATGGCCGGTCGCGCGATATTCGACGATCAGCTTCGTGCCTTCGAGCGCGGAGGACGACGGCATCGTCATCCTGAGGACGGCGGCGAGCGGGCTCAGATAATAGTCCGCCGTCCATTCGACGAGGCGCCGCAGCGGGCCCGGCAGCGGCGGCACGTCGGCGACTCCCAGCAGGTTGCGGAGGCGATTGTCACCGACATGCTCGGACTTTAGCCGGTCGCTTTCCCATGCCACGCCCAGCAACTGCCGTGGCCCCAGCGGCGCGACGACGATCGAACCGGGTTCGACATGCATGCCCTGCGGCACACGATAGTCGAGCGGCCCGAGAGCCGAATTCATCACGATCACGCGGGCGCGGGAGGACATGGACCTCATATCGGGATTCGGGGCAACTCGGGGAAGAGGCAAACGCCACCACAAATCCTCCCCTTGCAGGGGACGGGTGGCGGGCTTCGACAAGTTCGGCACGGACGGTCTAGGATCGCCGCCATGATCACTGAAACCGACCGTCTGACCCTGCGCGAGATCGTCGCCACGGACGCGCCGTTCATTCACCAGCTGCTGACCGACCCCGATTTCCTCGCGATGATCGGCGACCGTGGGGTCAAGACGCTGGAGGACGCCGAGCGCGCGGTCGAGGAGAAGTTCCGCGCCAGCTACGCCCAGCACGGCTTCGGCATGTGGCTGGTCGAGGGCAAGGCGGAGGGCGCGAAGCTCGGCATGGCGGGGCTGGTCCGCCGCGACGGGCTCGATCACGTCGATGTCGGCTATGCCTTCCTGCCGGCGGCGCGCGGGGCGGGCTATGCGACGGAGGCGGTGCGCGCCGTGCTCGACTGGGCGGCGGTGCGTGGGATCGCGCCCGTCGTCGCGATCGTGAATGCCGAAAACGGCCCGTCGCGCGCGATTCTCAATCGCGTCGGCATGGTCCCCGATCGGACGCTGCGGCTGCCCGGCGCGACCCGCGACGTGATGCTGTATGTCCCGACGAACGCTGCGGGTACAACGCCGGCATGATCCTCGCGACTCTGCTGCTCGCCGGACAGCTATGGCATCGCGCTCGATCAGAAGGGGTGAATCGACCTGTACCGGGTCGGCGACCAGATCGCACTGACGGTCGCGAACCATGGCCACGGGCCCGACCGTTCGGGCATTCGAAAATCGTGCGGTTCGATCTGACGCCGGGCGATTATCGCGCCGTCGTCGTTGGACTCGCCGGCCAGAGCGCGAAGTTGATGCTCGTCAGGTAAACCCGCCATAGGCCGCCGCGATGCCTGCCATCGCGACGGTCAAGAAGGTGGCGGTTGCCAGTAGGGCCGCGTTCAGCCGTCGCCCCTTTACGAAGACCAGCACGACCAGCACCAGCAACTCGATGAAAGCGCCGGCGACCAGCAGCCAGACGACGTCTCCCATCGCCGCGCGTTGCGCCAATTGCGCCGCTGTCGGCGGCGGGCGATAGCGCGCGCTGACGATGTGCATGACCAGATTGATCGCGAACAGGCCGCCCAGGATGAACCGGTTGTTCTGGTCGTACCACAGGTCGAAATCGGGCCAGTCGGCCGGATCGTCGGGAAAGATCAGCGCAGAAAACAGATAGTAAGCGCCGACGACGACCAGCACGCCCAGCAACGTGATATAGCTGAAGGGCAACGTCTCGCGCACGCCGTACGCGAAGATCCAGAAGCTCAGCTGGTTGGTCGTGACGAGCACGCCCAGCAATGGCACCAGCCAGCCTACGCGCACGTCGCGCGCCTTGCCCGCGCGGGCGGCGGCGTGCAGCTTCATGACGTTGGCGAAGCCGCCCAGCACTTCGGCCACCGCGAGGCCCAGCACCAGCGAAAACAGCGCAAACACGAAATCGAAACCGGTCATGCCCGCACCCCACGCGATGGCCCGTCACAATTCTAAACATGCGCGCCAAGTGGCGGAAAGTCCGCGCATTGGTGCGCGGGCGCAACTTTAACCTCGGTCGATCATTCCATTGCCGGGCGCGGGGGAAACAGGAGGAGAGTATCCCGATGCGTACCTTGGTTCTCGGAATTGTCGCGGCCGGCGCCGCGCTGGGCGGCTGTTCGCAATATGGCAGCGACTATGGCCTCGACCCACGCTATCGCGGCTATGCCAGCTACGACTATGACCGGCCCGATCCGGCCTACAACGGCTATTATGCCGACCGATATTATGTCGATAACCGACGGTATCGCGAACGCCGACTGAACGCGAACGACCGCGTTTATGTGGGCAACGATGGCCGCTATTACTGCCGCCGCGGTGACGGTACGACGGGCTTGGTCGTTGGCGGCCTGGTCGGCGGTACGCTGGGCGCTGCGATCGCACCGGGTGGCAGCGGTCTGCTCGGCGCACTGATCGGCGGCGCTGCGGGTGCCGCGGGTGGCGAGGCGATCGATCGCCGCAACGTGCGCTGCCGCTAAGGGATTTGGGGTCGTCGCGTCGTTCAGACGCGGCGGCCCGTTCTCCGTATAACCATATCGGTTATTTGCTTCTGTCAAAGTTGGAATTTTACGGTTAGATGGTCCGCCCTCTGCAACAGGAGGGCAATATGGACATCGACCAGTTGATCGACGCGGTCATCGACCGTGAGGGCGGGTATAGCGACCACCCCGCCGACCGTGGCGGGCCGACCCGCTGGGGTATCACTCAGGCTACCGCGCGCACGCATAGCTATGATGGCGACATGCGCCACCTGCCGCGCACGACAGCGGTGACGATCTATCGCCGAATATACTGGCAGCGCCCAGGCTTCGACCGTGTCGCCGAACGCGCGCCGACGCTGGCGGCCGAGATGTTCGATACCGGCGTCAACATGGGGCCGGCAGTCGCGACCGGCTTTCTCCAGCGTGCGCTCAATGCGCTGAACCGCGGTGCGCGCGACTATCCCGACATCACCACCGACGGCCGCATCGGTCCCCGTACGCTCGGCGCGCTCGACGGCTTCCTGCGGGTTCGGGAGGGGGCGGGCGAGCCTGTCCTGCTGAAGGCGGTCGAGGCGCTGCAGGGCGAGCGCTATTTGCATCTGGCCGAGCGGCGGCCGGCGAACGAGGCGTTCCTTTACGGCTGGCTCGCGAACCGGATCGGTGAAACGCAATAGCGTTTTGGTGTGAACTTCATGAACTTCGACAGGAGCGGAAACATGGGCATTATCGACGGAATCATCGGCCCCATCGCAGGGCTGCTCGACAAGATCATCCCCGACCCCAAGGCGCGCGACGCCGCCAAGCTGGAACTGCTGCGCCTGCAGGGCACGCAGGACATGGAACGGGCCAAGGCGCAGATGGCGGCGATCGTCGCCGAGGCGCAATCTATCGACCCCTGGACCAGCCGTGCGCGGCCGAGCTTTCTCTACGTGATGTACGCGCTGTTGTTATGGGCGATCCCGATGGGGCTGATCTCGGCCGTGCGGCCGGAAATGGCGGAGGCGATCGCAAGGGGCATGAATGCGTATCTGAACGGGATTCCCGAGCCGCTCTATGCGCTCTTCGGGACGGGGTATCTCGGGTACACGGTGGCGAGAGAATGGGGGAAAGCGCGGGCGGCCTGAGCTAGCCAAAGCAAGCTCAGGGCTCGTCACGGCGGGCAGCGGGGTCGGCGCAGTCGGCCCCGTCTGACGGCGTGGCGTCGGGCGTCGTGACCCCTTGTCCCCACCCCGCGTCACCCCCAAATGCCGCCGCATGAGCAAGACACCGGTGTGGCACGGCACCACGATCCTATCCGTGCGCAAGGGGGGCAAAGTCGTCGTCATCGGCGACGGACAGGTCAGCCAGGGCCAGACGGTCATGAAGCCCAACGCCCGCAAGGTCCGCCCGCTGGGTGACGGCAAGGTCATCGCCGGGTTCGCGGGCGCGACGGCGGATGCCTTCACCCTGTTCGAACGGCTCGAGGCGAAGCTGGAACGGCACCAGGGCCAGTTGCTGCGCGCCGCGGTCGAGCTCGCCAAGGACTGGCGGACGGACAAATACCTCCGCAACCTGGAGGCGATGCTGATCGTCGCCGACAAGGACGTGACGCTGGTCGTGACAGGGAACGGCGACGTGCTGGAGCCCGAGGCAGGGATCGCCGCGATCGGCTCCGGCGGGAACTTCGCGCTGGCGGCGGCGCGCGCGCTGACGGATTATGAGCCGGATGCCGAGACACTGGCGAAGAAGGCAATGAAGATCGCCGCCGACCTGTGTGTCTACACTAACGATCGGACGACGATCGAGGTGCTGGACAGCGCGACTTAATCTGCAAGCCCCTCTCCTTCAGGGGGAGGGGGTGGGGTGGGACGGTGCCGCAGGCGTCCCACTCTGCGAGACATCCCCCACCCCAACCCCTTCCCCTGAAGGGGAGGGGCTTGAGAGTTGAAATGAACGACGCCCTGACCCCCAAGACCATCGTCCGCGCGCTCGACGAGCACATCATCGGCCAATCCGACGCCAAGCGCGCGGTCGCGGTCGCATTGCGCAATCGCTGGCGTCGCCAGCAGCTCAGCCCCGACCTGCGCGACGAAGTATCCCCCAAGAACATCCTGATGATCGGGCCGACCGGCTGCGGCAAGACCGAGATCAGCAGACGCCTGGCGAAGCTCGCCGACGCGCCTTTCGTGAAGGTCGAGGCGACCAAGTTCACCGAGGTCGGCTATGTCGGTCGCGATGTCGAACAGATCGCCCGCGACCTGGTCGAGGAAGCGATCCGGCTGGAGAAGGAGCGTCGCCGCCTGTCGGTGAAGGACAAGGCGGAGGCCGCGGCGATGACGCGCCTGCTCGACGCGCTGACCGGCAAGGACGCCAGTCAGGCGACGCGCGAGGCGTTCCGCCAGCGGCTGAACGAAGGGCATCTCGACAACACCGAGATCGAGATCGAGCTCGAGGCGGCACCGTCGACCCCGTTCGAGATCCCCGGCGGCGCGCCGCAGATGATCAACATCGGCGAACTGATGAAGGGTTTCGGGGGCCCGCAACTCAAGCGCCGCAAGCTGAACGTCCACGCCGCCTGGGCCAAGCTGGTCGAGGAAGAAGCCGACAAGCGCCTCGACCAGGACGACGTCAGCCGCGTCGCGCTGGCGGATGCGGAGGCGAACGGCATCGTCTTCCTCGATGAGATCGACAAGATCGCGGTGTCCGATGTCCGCGGTGGCTCGGTCAGCCGCGAGGGCGTTCAGCGCGACCTGCTGCCGCTGATCGAGGGAACGACCGTCGCAACCAAATACGGGCCGATGAAGACCGATCACATCCTCTTCATCGCGTCGGGCGCGTTCCACGTCGCCAAGCCGAGCGACCTGTTGCCCGAACTCCAGGGCCGTCTGCCGATCCGGGTCGAGCTGAAGGGCCTGACCGAGGAGGACTTCGTGTCCATCCTGAGCGACACCAAATCGTCGCTGCCCGAGCAGTACAAGGCGCTGATCGGCACCGAAGGTGTGACGATCGACTTCACCGCCGACGGCATCCGTGCGGTCGCCAAGATCGCCGCGGAAGTGAACGCCGAAGTCGAGAACATCGGCGCGCGGCGGTTGCAGACGGTGATGGAAAAGCTGCTGGAGGAAGTCAGCTTCGACGCCGAGGACCGCGGTGGATCGACGCTGACGATCGACGCCGCGTACGTCGAAAAACAGCTGTCGAGCATCGCGCGAAATACGGATCTCAGCCGCTACGTGTTGTAACTCTTCTCGTCGTCATCCCCGCGGAGGCGGGGATCAATTCGGGCTGAAGGCCGTGAGTTTCGCCGAATTCAGCGACCATTGATCCCCGCCTCCGCGGGGATGACGATTAGGAAGAGGGGGGCTCACTTCGCCCGCGTGTGCGGCACGAAGTCACCGAACCGGCAGTACGGCCCCGGAATACTTGCCCCCCGCGGCACCGTGCGGAAACGGTCGTTGCGGCAGAGGTTGCTGCCATAGACCTCGACGATCAGCAGCGGATCGCCGGCGAGCGAGGGGCAGCCATCCTCTGCGCGGGTCGTCCACAGCCGACCGCCCTGACGGTAGACGAGCGTCTCGCCGATGATCCGCGGTGCCTCCAGGTTCGACGCGTTGATGCACCGCTGTGGCGTGCCCGCCGTCCGGCCCTTCACTGCATCGGCGAGTTCGGCGGCGTCGCTCTGCCCGCCCGTCGCTCCCGGCGCGGCGCAGCCGGCCAGAACAAGCAGCGGGACAAGCAGCGCGGCCTTCATCGCCGAACGCGCGTGTAGGGGACAAAGTCGCCGAACGAGCACGCCCCCGACGGGAAGCCCGCGGTGCGATCGACCGTGCGGACCAGGTCGCCGCGACACAGCTGGCTGCCGAAGCTCTGCGTCACGATGATGTCGTCGCGCCGCAGCCCGAAGCAACCGCCGTTCGTATCCGTCCGATAGCGCCGGGCGCCGTCGTCATAGACCAACGTGTCACCATAGATCTTCACATTGGCGTTTCTCGGCTGGATGCAGCTTTGCGGCTGGCCGGGCGTCCAACCGGCGAGATCGCGGTTCAGCCGCGCGGCGTCTCGCGCGTCGCGGGCTGCCTCTCGGGCGGTCTCCTGCGGGGTGGCGGCGCAGCCGGCGGTCAGGGCCAGCAGCGTGAGGGGAAGGATCATGCGCATCGTCGGGACCTCCGTCTGACAAAGGATAACGCGTCAGCCGCGAAATGCATCCTTGCCGGCGCGCCTTTCGGTAAATTCCTCAAGGCTTTGCGCCCGCAGGAACGGATTGGTCGCGCGTTCCAGCCCGATCGTCGTCGGCAGCGTCGCGTCGCCGGCATCGCGCAGCCGTTCCACCTCGACCATCCGCGCCCGAAGCGCCGTATTGTCGGGCTCGACGGTCAGCGCGAAGCGGCCGTTCGACAGCGTATATTCATGAGCGCCATAGACGATCGTCTCGTCCGGCATCGCGGCGAAGCGCGCCATGTTGGCAAACATCTGTGCCGCCGTCCCCTCGAACAGGCGACCGCAGCCCATCGCGAACAGCGTATCGCCGCTGAACAAAAGACCATCGTCGGCGAAATGGAACACGATGTGTCCCGCGGTGTGGCCGGGTGTCTCCAATACGGTCGCGACATGATCGCCGATCCGCACGGTGTCCCCTTCGCCGATGCCGTGGTCGAGCGTCGCGATCTTCGCGCGTTCGGCCTCGGGACCCGTCACCGCGCAGCCGAAGCGTGCCTTCAGCTCGGCATTGCCGCCGGTGTGGTCGGGGTGCCAGTGGGTCGTCCAGATCGCATCCGCCTGCCATCCGCGCGCGTCGAGCGCGGCGAGGACGGGTCCCGCCTCACCAGGATCGACCACCACCGTTCGGTCGGCGGCGGCATCGTGGATCAGCCAGACGTAATTGTCGCTCAGCGCGGCGATCCGGACGACCTCCAGCATCTTACCACTCGCCGACGTTGGGCATCGACGTCCAGGGTTCGGCCGGCTCCAGCTCCCCCTTCTGCAGCAGCTCGATCGAGATGTTGTCGGGGGTGCGGACGAACGCCATGTGGCCGTCGCGCGGCGGGCGGTTGATCGTGTAGCCGGCGTCGATCAGCCGCTGGCAGGTGTCGTAGATATTGTCGACGCGGTAGGCGAGGTGTCCGAAGTTGCGCCCGCCGGTGTAGGTTTCAGGTGCGGAGCCATCTTCCGCCGGCCAATTGTAGGTCAGCTCGACCTCCGCCTTGGCGCGCTCGCCAGGCGCGTTCATGTCTTCGTCGGCGGCAAGGAATATCAGGGTGAAGCGACCTTTCTCATTCTCCATCCGGCGGACCTCCTTCAGGCCAAGTACCTCGAAGAATTTGATGGTCGCGTCCGGATCGGTCACCCGGATCATGGTGTGGAGATAGTGCATGTGCGGCCCCTTGGTTGGGAATAGGTCAGGCCGCCGAAGATAGGGATGGGGGCACTATTTGCCAGCCTCGAACTGCGCGAGCGCGGCCTTTGCCGATGCGGCGACGGCGCCCTGGCCGATCGCGGCCGCACGCGTCCAGCCGGCCCGTGCGCCGGCCTCGTCGCCCGACAGCGCGGCGATGTTGCCCGCCTCCAGCTGGACCGATGCGTCGTCGTCGGCGCGCTCCAGCGCCTTGGCAATATCGGTACGGGCGCGGGGCAGGTCGCCCATTCGCCGTGCCAGCGTTGCGGAAAGCAGCCATGCCAGCGGATCGTCGCCGGCATCGACCAGCGCGGCGTCGATATCCTTGCGCGCTGCGGCGGTATCGCCTGCTGCGACCAGTGCGCGGGCGCGGTCTAGGTGCGCTTCGCCCAGCGCGAGCCCGCTCAGACTGTTCCCGGTAAGTGCCGAATCAAGTGCCGCCTTGGCTTTCGCCGCGTCGCCGGCCGCCAGCCAGGCATTGCCGGCCTGCGCCCAGAAACTTGCCGCCCGCGCATCCTTGGCATCTGCCGCGCCGCGCGCCGATTCCGCGAACGCCGTCGCCGCCGCGTCGTAGCGCTTCAGGCCGGTGTGCGCTCGCCCGAGACATTGCTGCGCACGGAAACCGCCGCCCGCCAGCACCCAGCGCGAGGCCTCCGTTTGCGCCGCCGCCGCATCACCGATCGCCAAGTCCACGCAGCGCTGCATCCGTGCATCGGCTGAATCGGTGATCGCCGGAGTCACTGCGGTCTGGAGGGCGAGGGCAAGCAGGATCATGACGTCAGCATCTCGATGGTGCTGAGGAGCGTGCCGATATCGGCATCGCGCGACAGCCGGTGGTCGCCGTCCTTGACCAGCACCGTCTGCACATCGGCTGAACGGATGGCGCGTGCGAGCTGGACGCTCAGCTCCCAGGGCACATCTTCGTCCTTCTGGCCGTGGATCAGGCGGACGGGGCAGTCGATCGCGATGCTCGGCCAGATCACGCGGAGGCTCTCGCCCGATTCCCAGAACGCGCGTGTGAAGACCGTCGGCTGATCGGAATAGGGGGAGGGTTGTTCGAGGCGCCCGGCGCGGGCGAGCGTCGATTTCTCGTCCTCGGTAAATCCCCAGCTGGTGAAATCGGGGGCGGCGGCGATGCCGACCATGTTCGCCACCCGTTCGGGCCGGGCGAGGGCGACGAGCAGCATGATCCATCCGCCCATCGACGACCCGACCAGCGTGACCGGCCCTTCGATCAGGTGATCGATCACCGCCAGCGCGTCGTCGCGCCACATCTCCAGCGTCCCGTCCTCGAACCGGCCGGGACTCGCGCCGCAGCCCGAATAGTCGAACCGCAGACAGGCGCGGCCATGGGTCTTGGCCCAGGCCTCAAGCGCCAGCGCTTTCGTGCCGGTCATGTCGCTGGCATAGCCGGGCAGGAACACCAGGGTCGGCCCGCGGCCGGGGGTGTGATGATAGGCAAGGGGTCGGTCGGACATTCGCGGCCTATGGCATTGAAGCCGCGTTAGCGAAACCGTCGCAATGCCGTCGCCGACGCGTCACGCCGTCGTCGCGTTCCCGTAACGATCGACGCCTATTGGAGCGCTCGTCCGACGGGTGCCCGCAATTTCACGAGGCGCCTGCGGGCTCGCTGGACGATCGATGGTCGATCGCTTTCGCGCAGGAGATTTCCCATGAAGTTCGTCATCCCCGCCGCCCTCGCGGCGGTCGCTTCGCTGTGCCCGGTCGTTGTTCAAGCGCAGGACCGCGACGTCGTCACCGTTCGCGTTTCGCGCAGCGGCCTGAACCTTGCCGACGCCGACCACCGCGCGCAGTTCGACGCGCGCGTTCGCCGGGCGGCCTATCGCGCGTGCCAGTTCAATGGGACGCGCCTGATCGAGCAACAGATCGCCAACCGCTGCGTTGCCGAGATGCGCCGCGATGCCGAACAGCAGGTTGCCATGATCGTCGATCGCCAGCAGCGCCAGCTCGCAGCCCGTTGATTCAGAGGGTGGGCGCGGGCGGCCCGATTCTGCCCGCGCCCGTCCGTCACATCGCGAGGAACGCCTCGAGCGCGCGAGCGAAGGCTGCCGGCTGGTCGAGCATGATGAAGTGCCAGCTGTCCGCGATCGGAACCAGTCTGGCGCTCGAACCGGCATAGTCGCGCTCCCAAATTGCCTTCGCCTGCGGGCCCGCGCCGGTTGCGTAGAGTATGTCGAACGGTTTGGCGGTGATCTTGCCGAGATCGGGCCGCAGGTCGGTCGTCATATCCTCGTACATCGCCTGTGCGACGACGCGGGGGTCGGCCTGGCGGCTCCATTCGGCGACCTGGATGCGGCCGGCGGGGGTGATCGACCAGATGCCGCCGGGGTCGGTCGTCACCGGTGTCTTGACGGCCGGCGTAGCGGCGATCATGTCGCGCATCCGTGCGGCATTCGCGGTCACGCTTGCGACGGTCGCATCGGGCTGAAAGATCGTGCCGATGAAGGGCAGGGCATCGACCACCATCACCCGGCCGACGCTGTCCGGGTGCCGCACCGCCAGCATCATCGCGACGAGCCCGCCCATCGAATGGCCGACGACTGCGGGCTTTGTGATCCTGTGATCGCGGACATAGCCATCCACCTCCGCGACGATACCGTCGAGGATGCCGGGCTTCAGGTTCGCCCGCGGCTCGTCGCCACCGAAGCCGTTGACCTGCACCGTCAGCACGTGGTGGCGTGCCTTCAGCCCCGGCACGACGCCGTCCCAGACAGAACGCGGCGAGGACAGGCCGGGGATCAGGATGATGGTCGGCCCGCTGCCGCCCTCGTCGCGGATCGAGATATGGTCGCGCTGGACCAGAGCGGGGCTCTGCCCCTTCGCCGCCATCGGGATGATGACCGCGGCTAGGATCAGGAAGAACAGGCTGGGGCGTCTCATTGGTCGGCATCCTTCGGGTTGACGAAGATCACTTCGATCGGCTGGCCGAACACGTCGGCGATCTTGAAGGCGAGGGGGAGGGACGGGTCGTAACGGCCGGTCTCGATCGCGTTGACGCTTTGACGCGACACCTCGAGCAGGTCGGCCAGATGCTGCTGGCTCCACCCGCGCTCGGCCCGCAGCGCGCGCATGTGGTTGTTCATGCGTCGTCGCCGCTGCCGCCCATCCGGTCGCGCAGCGATTGCACGCATTGCGCGATGCCCCAGCCCATGCACCACAGTATGAATGCCCAATAGGCCGGCGCATGCGGTACCACGCCACCGTCCTCCAGGAACCCCCAGGCGCTGGCGACCGCGAGCATGAAGCCCATGCCGATCAGCATCGCCTGCACCACGCGAGCGCGGATGAATTCGTCGCGTTCCTCGACGATGTACAGGCCGATGACGCCGATCACAGCAATGATCGGCAGCGCCGGCAGGATCGACAGGGTGACGAGCAGCACACCCTCGGGCCGCCAGGTCTTGATCGCCCAGACCGCGAAGAACAGCGTGGCGACATAGGCAAGCATCGTCGGCCAGAAGCGGCGCAGATAGCGCCGCCCGGCGGGAGTGTTCGAACGCATCTCAGACGCCCTCTCATGTGATTCGGTGACAAGCTCACTTTACGTAAAGCGAGCTTGTCATGTCAAGGCCGCTTTCCAATTGCCTCGCGCCAGGCGTCCGGTATGTGCCGCACGACAGTCTTTCGGAGTTTCCCCATGGCCAACACCGCCGGCGGCGTGCCCGTCGTGTCCAACCCGTTTGTGTCCGATGTCTTCGCCGACGAGGCGATCGCTTTTGACGTCCAGTCGGGCACGGTGCGCATCACGCTGGCGACACTGAAGATGGCGGAGCCGGCGGCGCCGTCGCCGATGCAGTTCGTCGCCAATAGTCGCGTCGTCATGACCGTGCCGGGTGCGCAGCGTCTGGCGATCGCGCTGTTCGATTTTCTGAAGAAAAACGGCCTCGACCCCGCCGAGGTCGTTGGTGGCGGTGGCGATACGGCGAAGAATTAGCGGCCGTCTCCGATCACCGATCGTTCGAGCCGAACACCGTTGAAGCGCTGATCGAAGGGCTGCTCTTCGCCTTCGCTCGGCGCGAGCGGGCAAAGTCCGACCGAGGCGCGCCCGCGTCGTGCGCCTACCCTCGCAGCCGCTCCACCATCTCCGCGGCAAGGAGGCTGAGCGTGTCGTCACGCGCACCCATCACGACGATGCGGTCACCGGGGCGGGCCTGTGCAACCAGATGGGCCGCCGCCGCCGCGCGATCGGGGATATGCATCGCCTGACCGCCGCCGACCATCACGTCGCCGACGAATTCCGCGCTGCCGACCTCGCGCGCCACGGTGCCGCCCTGATAGACCGGGTCGGGCAGGACGAGCAGGTCGCCGACCTTCAGCCCCTGGAGGAAGGTTGCGACGAGCTCGCGGCGCATGACCTTCAGCGGGCCGTAGCCATGCGGCTGAAACAGGACGAGCAGGCGGCCGGGGAAGGCGTGAAGCGTCGCCAGCGTGGCGGCGATCTTGTCCGGGTTGTGGCCGAAATCGTCGATGACCGCGACTCCGCCCGCTTCGCCGACCAGATCGAAGCGCCGACGAAGCCCCGTGAAATCGGCGATGGCGGCAATCGCATCGCCCAGCGGCACGCCGGCCGCGCGCACAGCGCCCAGCGCTGCCAGCGCGTTGGCGACATTGTGTCGGCCGGGGACGGCCAGGCGGACAGGGTAGGTTTTTCCGTCGGCCGTCAGCTCGAACGACACGGCAAAGGCCTGCTCGATCAGATTGCGGGCGCTCAGGTCCGCATCACGCGCGACCGCGAAGGTCACCAGCCTGTCGCGATCGAGCGATGTCGCCAGCGCCGCAGCCTCCGCATCGCCGATATTGAGTATCGTCGTCCGCGCCTTGCCCGCGAAATCGCCGAAGAGTTGGCGGAGCTCGTCGAGCGATTTGTGATCGAGACTGACGTTGTTCAGAACGGCGATCGTCGGCCGGTAAAGCGCGATCGACCCGTCGCTCTCGTCGACCTCGCTGACATAGCTTGTCTCGCTGCCGACCAGAGCGCTGGCGAAGGCCCGATCGGGGCGGACGAAATTCTTCATCACCGCCCCGTTCATGACGGTGGGATTGCGGCCGACGCGGTCGAGGATCCAGGCAATCATCCCGGTCACGGTCGATTTGCCGCTGGTCCCGGCAACGCCGATCGACAGTTCGGCCACGTTGAACAGGCCGGCATTCAACTCCGCCCGCGTCATACGCGTCGCGCCCACGCGGGTCGCAGCGACGATGTCGGCGACCGTGTCCTCGACCGCGGCGGAGGCGACGACGGTCTGCTCCGCCGAGACGATCCCGCTGCCGTCCTGGGGATGCAGCGCGATGCCCAATGCTTCCAGCGCGGCGAACTTGGCGGGCACGCGGCCCTGATCGAGCCCACGGTCGGAGCCGGCGACGATCGCACCGCGCGCGGCCAGGATCATCGCGAGCGACATCATGCCGGATCCGCCGATGCCGACGAAGAAGAAGCGTTTGCCGGAAACCATGCGCCCGCGCTATCGACCTGCGCGTACGGGAGCAAGACACGGAACGCCCGTCGATGGGCGATCCAGGACTGAGCGACGAGCGAGGGGCGTTAGGAATGAAGATTGCCGTCTGCGCGCCCGCGCGGTCCATCACCCCGGCCGGTGCCGCTCGCGTTTCCGCCTTTACCGCGCTGTATTACCCGCAGGTCGACCTGATCATCGATCCGCAATGCTTCGCCCAGGCCGGACATTTCGCCGGGTCGGACGAGCTGCGGGCCGAGGCGTTCCTGCGCCACGCCAACGATCCCGGCATCGACGCGATCTGGTTCGCGCGCGGCGGCTACGGATCGAATCGTATCCTCAAGATGGTGATGCCCGAACTGAAGTCGGCAGCGCGCGAGAAGAGCTATATGGGCTTTTCCGACATGGGCTTCCTGCTCGGCGCGCTCTACGCCCGGCGGATCGGGCGGCCGGTGCACGGGCCGATGGCGTCGAACGTCAGCGAGGCGTCGAAGGGAATGCCGGTCGGCCGCGCGCTCAGCTGGCTGGTCAACCGCGACCGGTCGGTGCTGGAGCCGACTTTGGGCGGTCAGCCTGCGGCGGCGTTCAACCTCGTCATCCTGTGCGCCCTCATCGGCACGCCCTGGATGCCCGATCTGACAGACCACGTCCTCTACATCGAGGAAGTGGGCGAGGCCTATTATCGGATTGACCGCTTGCTGTTCCAGATGGCGAATGCGACCCAGTTGAAGGGCATCGCCGGCGTCCGGTTGGGCGCGGTCACCGACGTGCCGGATGGCGATACCGAAACGGATTTCGGCGAATCGCTTGAAGTGATGATGGCGCGCTGGTGCCGCGACATGGGCGTGCCCTATCTCGGCCGCGCGCGGATCGGGCATGCCAGCGACAATCTGGTCATCCCCTTCGGTCTTGCCTGAGCACGCCCTATCGCCCGCCTGGAGCCCAGCAGGATTCGGAAGCCGTCGACGCGCCTTGCCTAAGCCCCCCTCTCCGCGGCATAGGCGCGCCTTCCATTCATCGAAGGTTTTTCCGACATGTCCGCGCATTTCCGCATCTCGCTGCCCGACGGTTCCGTCCGTGAGGTAGCCCCGGGGACTACCCCGGCGGATGTCGCCGCGGCGATCGGGCCGGGGCTCGCCAAGGCGGCGATCGCTGCGCGGGTCGACGGCGAGTTGCGCGACATCATGCGTCCATTCGAGGGCGACGCCCAGCTGGCGCTGGTGACGTCGAAGGACGAGGCCGATGCGCTGGAGCTTGCCCGGCACGATTTCGCGCATGTCCTTGCCGAAGCGGTACAGGCGCTGTTCCCCGGCACGCAGATCACCTTCGGCCCCGCGACCGACGACGGCTTCTACTATGACTTCGCGCCGAAGGACCGGCCCTTTACCGAAGAGGACCTGCCGGCGATCGAAGCGAAGATGCGCGAGATCATTGCGAAGGACGAGCCGCTGATCCGCGAAGTGTGGAGCCGCGCCGACCTGATCGCGCGGTGGCAGCAGCAGGGCGAGACGTTCAAGGCCGAGTGGGCTGCCGAACTGCCCGAGGGCGAAGAGCTGACCGTCTATCGCGCGGGGAAGGGCGAGGACGCCTGGCTCGACATGTGCCGCGGGCCGCACCTGGCCTCGACGGGCAAGCTCGATCCGCAGGCGTTCAAGTTGACCCGCGTGTCGGGCGCCTATTGGCGCGGCGACCAGAAGAACGCGATGCTCAGCCGCATCTACGGCACCGGCTGGCTGAACAAGAAGCAGCTCGACGCGCATCTCCACATGCTGGAGGAGGCCGCGAAGCGCGATCACCGCAAGATCGGGCAGGAAATGGACCTGTTCCACCTTCAGTCGGAAGCGCAGGGGTCGGTCTTCTGGCACCCCAACGGCTTCATCCTGTGGCGCCAGATGGAGGCGTATATGCGCCGCCGCCTCGACGCGGCCGACTATGCCGAAGTGAAGACGCCGCAGCTGATGGATGCGCGCCAGTGGGAACAGTCGGGCCATTGGGGCAAGTATCGCGAGAATATGTTCGTGGTGCCCGACGAGGTGCCCAATACCGAGGACGAGGGCGCGATCGTCTCCGGCGACGCCGACATGATGGCGCTGAAGCCGATGAACTGCCCCGCGCACGTCCTGATCTTCAAGCAGGGCATCAAGTCGTACCGCGACCTGCCGATCCGCATGGCCGAATTCGGCTGCTGCCACCGCAACGAGCCGCACGGCGCGCTGCACGGCATCATGCGCGTGCGCCAGTTCACGCAGGACGATGCGCATATCTTCGTCCGCGAGGATCAGCTGGTCGAGGAGGTGCGCAAGTTCTGCGAGCTGCTGCACTCGGTGTACCAGGATCTGGGTTTCACCGACTATGCCGTAAAGCTGGCGCTGCGCCCCGAGAAGCGGTTCGGTTCCGACGAGATGTGGGACAAGTCCGAACAGGAGCTGCGCGATGCGGTCCAGGCGTCGAACCTGCCGCAGGAGATCAAGGACAAGTTCGAGGAACTGCCGGGCGAGGGTGCTTTCTACGCCCCGAAGCTCGAATTCCACCTGACCGACGCGATCGGGCGGACGTGGCAGGTCGGCACGATCCAGTCGGACCGCGTCCTGCCGGATCGTCTCGATGCGAGCTACGTCGGTGAGGATGGCGAACGTCACCGCCCGGTGATGCTCCACCGCGCGATCCTCGGCACGTTCGAACGCTTCATCGGGATTTTGATCGAACACCATGCGGGGCGCTTCCCGATGTGGCTGGCACCGGTCCAGGCAGTCGTCGCGACCATCGTGTCGGATGCCGACGATTATGCCCGCGAGGTCGCGGCACGCCTGCGCGCGGCGGGCATTCGCGTCGACACCGACCTGCGCAACGAGAAGATCAACTACAAGGTCCGCGAACATTCGCTCGCCAAGGTCCCCGCGCTGCTGGTCGTCGGCAAGCGCGAAGCGGAAGAGGGCAAGGTCGCGGTCCGCCGCCTTGGGTCGGATCGTCAGGAATTCGTGAGCCTCGACGAGATCGTGAGCCGTCTGCGCGACGAGGCGTCGCCACCCGATCTGCGCGGCTGAGCGACACCTTTCGTTCAGACGCGAGTTTCACTATATAGACGTCGGAACAATAACAGGAGAACACCCTATCCGTCCGCCCATGATGCGCCGGCCGATGCAGGCGCCGCCGATGAACGGCCCCCGGTTCAACGAATGGATCCAGTCCCCCAAGGTCCGCGTGATCGATCACGAGGGCGAGAATCTGGGGGTCATGTACACGCGCGCCGCGATCGAGGCTGCCGCGGAGGTCGGGCTCGACCTCGTCGAAGTCTCGCCGAACGCCGATCCGCCGGTCGCCAAGTTCCTCGATGTCGGCAAGTACAAGTACGAGGCGCAGAAAAAGGCGAACCTCGCCCGCAAGTCGCAGAAGACGCAGGAGATCAAGGAGATCAAGATGCGTCCGAACATCGACGATCACGACTATGATACCAAGATGAAGAAGGTCGTGGAGTTCATTGAGGAAGGCGACAAGGTGAAGGTCACCATGCGTTTCCGCGGTCGCGAGCTCAGCCACGGCCAGCTCGGCATGGCAGTGCTTCAACGCGTGGCCGAGCAGGTCGCCGAGGTCGCGAAAGTCGAGGCCTATCCGCGGATGGAGGGGCGTCAGATGCTGATGGTGCTCGCGCCGAAATAAATTTTCGAAAGCTGGGTATCTAATTGCGGCTGTCGACGGGAACCCCGTCGGCGGCCGTTTTCTTTTTTCGGTCGGAAAAAATCCTGTGTTCCCTAGGGGAAGCCTGGCGTCGATCGAAAATCAGTCCTGTCTTGCAACTGTGTCCTCTGCGCACGCCTGTCTCGAAAAAAACGCGTTCGGGTATGGCGGGGGCTAGGCAAGGACGCGGCTTTTTGTCAGCTTGTTCGACAGACGAGGATGGCGAACGATAATGCCATCCCGCAGGAGAGGATTGCCGACCATGCGTAAGCTCGCGCTGCTGATCTCTGTCGCGTCCACTGCAATCGCTTTGCCGGCGATGGCGCAGAGCACGACGACCTCCCCCCAGACGGCCGACGCCAACCAGGCGCAGAGCGATGCCGCGCAGGATGGGGCGCTCGTCAGCCAGGGTGACATTGTCGTAACCGCCACCCGCCGCGCCGAGCGTCTGGCCGATGTGCCGGTCGCGGTGTCGGCGGTGTCGACCGAACAGCTCCAGCTTTCCGGCGCGAACGACATCCGCCAGCTCAACCAGCTCGCGCCCTCGCTGCTGGTTTCGTCGACCGGCACGGAGGCCAACACCTCGGCCCGTATCCGCGGCATCGGCACGGTCGGCGACAACCCGGGCCTCGAAAGCTCGGTCGCGGTGTTCATCGACGGCGTGTATCGCTCGCGCTCGGGCGTCGGCATGAACGAACTCGGCGAAGTCGAGCGTGTCGAAGTGCTGCGCGGGCCGCAGGGAACGCTGTCGGGCCGTAACGCGTCGGCCGGCGTCATCAATATCATCACAAAGCAGCCGAGCTTCTCGGGCCTGAGCGGCATGGCCGAGGCGACCTACGGCAACTACGACCTGTGGCGCTTCCAGGGCGCGCTGAACGTGCCGCTCGGCGAAACCCTCGCGGCGCGTGTCGACGGCGTCTACACCAAGCGCGACGGCTTCTATTACGATCCGACGAACAACGTCGACGTCAACAATCGCGACCGCTATTTCGTCCGGGGCCAGCTGCGCTTCGAACCGTCGAGTGACCTCAGCATCCGCATCATCGGCGACTATACCAAGCGCGACGAGGCGTGCTGCGCTGCGACATATGTGGATCGGCGGACCAACCCCTACGTCGGTGACCTGAACGAATTGGCGACGCTGCCGACGACCGCGGCGACGCCCAGCGCCAACGGCAACAACATCGTCAACGTCATCCGCGACCTCGGCCAGAATCTGTCACTGGTGAACGCGCCGGGATACAGCCGGACGATTTCGTCCAGCCGGGGACGCAGCTTCGACGGGATCACCAAGGACTGGGGCGTGTCGGGGCAGGTCGACCTGAACCTGGGCCCGGCAACTCTGACGTCGATCACCGCGTATCGCGACTATAACTCGACGCAGGGATCGGACACCGATTATTCGAGCGTCGATATCCTCTACCGCGCCGCCAACGGCTTGTCGGGTCGCGCGTTCAAGACCTTCAGCCAGGAACTGCGTCTGCAGGGCGAAGCCTTCGGCGGCAAGCTCGACTGGCTGATCGGCGGCTATTACGCTGATGAAAAGCTCGACGTGGTCGACAATTTGCGCTTCGGCAACCAGTACGGCCGCTTCGCGACCTGCCGTATCGTATCCGGCAGTGCACTCGCCCAATTCTATTCACCCGGCAGCACCGCCTGTCTGTCGGCGACGGGGAACGCCGTCCTGCGTGGTCAGGTCCCAGGTGTCACGTCTAGGTTCGGGCCCGCCGGCAACATCGTCGTCAACGCCCTCACCACGCTGGACGGGATCAACGACAAGGGCTCGATCGCCGATCGCTATCGCCAGAGCAGCCGCAACTATGCGTTCTTCACGCACAACATCATTCACTTCACCGACACGCTCGATCTGACGCTGGGTGCGCGCTACACCAACGAACGCAAGCGGCTGAACGCCAGCTTCACCAACGACAACGTCGGTTGCGTCACCAATCAGCAGAATCTGGGCGCGGCAGGCCTGCTCAACCCGGCGAGCCCCTTGTTCGCGACCGCCGCTGGCATCGTGGGCCTGAGCTGCCAGGGCAATTCGACGTCGGAATTGAACGGCGTCAGCATCAACAGCCAGCGCAATGAGGATGAGTTCACCGGCACCGCAGTCCTGTCTTGGAAGCCAACCGACGCGTTGCTGGTCTACGGCTCCTATTCGCGCGGCTACAAGGCCGGTGGTTTCAACCTCGACCGGTCGGCACTCAAGAATCCGGTCGCAAGCTTCGCGTCGCTCGGTGGGGCGCAGGCGCTGACCGGAAACCTTCAGTTCGATCCGGAGAAGGTCAACGCCTTCGAAATCGGCGCGAAATACGCTCGTGGACCGGTGACGATCACCGCCGCTGCCTTCCGTCAGGAATTCGAGAATTTCCAGCTCAACACGTTCAACGGCACCGTCTTCCTCGTCGCTACGGTCAACTCGTGCAAGACCGGGCTTAACGGCGGCGACCGCGATCTGAGCGCGACGACCGGCAGCTGCGCGGCCGACGACGTGACCTATGGCGTGCGGTCGCAGGGTGTCGAACTCGAAGCCGCGCTGCAGCCGGCGCGTGACATCAACTTCACGCTCGGCATCACCTATACCGATACGCGCTATCGCAACGACCTGGTCGGCTCGGCCCGCGGTCTGCCGCTCGATCCGGCACTGCGCGTGCTGCCGGGCAAGCAGTTGTCGAACGCGCCGGAATGGGTGGCGACCAGCTCGTTCGCCTGGACCCCACGTCTGGGCAATTCGGGCCTATCGGGCTTGTTCTACATCGACGGCCGCTTGAGCGACGACTATAATACGGGCTCGGACCTGTTCCCGCAGAAGGCGCAGGACAGCTTCTTCGTTGCGAACGCCCGCGTCGGCATCCGTGGGCCGAGCGAGCGTTGGGCGCTCGAATTCTGGGGCCAGAACATCTTCGACAAGGACTATGCGCAGGTCGCCTTCAACTCGCCGTTCCAGGCGGGAACGACCAGCGCCCCCTTCGTCGACCCGCAATATCCGGGCGGGCGCCAGATCTTCTCGCAGTATCTGGCCGAGCCGCGGACATATGGCATTACCGGCCGCGTGAGGTTCTGACACAGGCGTCCTCAGCGTGCGCAAGCGCGTTGAGGAGCCGTGACAACGGACGGGCACCCATCAAGGGTAAGATTTGCACCGAATGTCCCAGCGGGGTCGGCTTGGCCGGCCCCGTCTGACGTTTTGGCGGTGCGCTTCAGCGTTGTTCAATCGCGTCGATCGTGGTTTGAGCGAAGCCCGCAGCCTAGGCGATCCCAGCGCGTCACACGCCAATGCCTTGCCGTGCCCCGGGGACGCCGGTTCTCAATTCACGCGAATCACGCGCTAAATGGCTAAGGATCCCGTTGCGAACGCGTGCCGATCCATTGCGTAGATGACATGCCGCGCAACACCGCCATGCAGCGGTACGTCGTGCCACCGGTCGGTCAGCGTCGCACCAATCTTTTCCAACGCCCGCCGCGACCGGATATTCTCCGCGCCGACCAAGAAGATGACGCGCTCATACACGGTCAGTGCGTGCCCGATCATCAATCGCTTTACCGATCGATTGGTCACGCCGCCCCAATGGCTGCGCGCCAGGAAGGTCCACCCGATCTCGATCTCGTTCGCCGCGGCACGGGCCGGATCGAAGCGTGACGAGCCGATGACGGCACCGGTCACGGCGTCGGCGATCACCAAAGCGCCGCCGCTCGACAGCCCATCATCAAAGAACTTGCGGAAGACCGGTTCCTGCCAGCGATCGTGCGCCGGATGGATCGCCCAGATCTCCGGATCGCGCGCCACCGCGAATAGCGCGTCGAAATCGCTCGCCGTCATCGGCCGCAAGCGCACCACCGGGTCGGACAGATGGGGTTGCGCGTCAAAGTCAGCCATGAACAGCGTCCTGCGCGAAATCGCCGCTGAACGCCACCTAGTCGCAGCCGCCGCCGTCCCCGCCGCCACAGTCACCGCCGTCCCCGCCGATATCGGCCCATCCGCCGCCGTCGCCGCTGCCCTCGGCCGTCCGTCGCTCACGCGTCTTGCGAAGCCCGGCCACAACACCGATCAAAACGCCGCCACTCAGAAGCGCGACCATCACCGCGGCAAGCGCCATCCACTCCTCCTTTATGCCGCCAGGGCGACATCCTCGCCGGCCGCGGCCTCCAACAATCGCTTCTCGATCGTCTTCACCCGCGTGCCACCCAATTTGTCGCCGGTCAGGTCGGTGACATAAAAGGTGTCGACCGCGCGCTCGCCATAGGTCGCGACATGGGCGGAATGAATCGTAACGCGCGACTGGAACAGAGCGTTTGCCAGATGGTGGAGCAGGGCAGGGCGATCGCGCGCGTTCACTTCGATCACGGTGAAGCGGTTCGATGCGGCATTGTCGATCAGCACGTTGGGCTGGACTGCGAAAGCATCGGCGCGGGGGCGGGGCGGGGCCTTGGCCTTCAGCCGGTCCCGTAGCTTGACGCGGTTGGCGAGCGCGTCGGCGATGCCGGTACGGATGCGTTCGAGCTGACCGGGGTCGTCGAACGGCCGCCCGAGCGGGTCCTGGACCAGGAAGTTATCGAGCGCCATGCCGTCGCCCGTCGTGTGAATCCGGGCGTCGATGATGTTGCCTCCCGCGGCGTGGATCGCGCCGGCGATACGGTAGAACAGGCCCGGATGGTCGGCGGCATAGACCGTCACCAGCGTTGCGCCGCGCGCGGGGTGCGGGCTGGTGTCGATCGCCAGGTCGGTCATCCCGGCCGCTTCGATCATGCGCAGATTATGTTCCAGCACGTCGGTCGGCTCTGCTACCCAATACGCCTCGGGCAGGCGTCGGACGACAGCCGCAAACCGATCCGCATCCCAGCCGAGCGCCCGGCCCAACTCGGCCTGTTTCGCCGCGATCCGTTCCCCGCGCCCGCGCTGCTTGTGACCCAGACGAAGGACTTCTTCAGCGCCCTCGAACAGGTCGGTCAGCAGCTGGCGTTTCCACCCGTTCCAGACGCCAGGGCCGACCGCGCGGATGTCGACGATGGTCAGCACCAGCAGCATGATCAGACGCTGCGGGCTTTGCACCGCGTTGGCGAAGTCGAGGATCGTCTTGAAGTCGCTCAGGTCGCGTTTGAAGGCGGTTGCCGACATCAGCAGGTGCCAGCGCACCAGCCAGGCCACCGTTTCGGTTTCCGCCGGCGTCAGACCGAAGCGCGGACACAGCCGCGTCGCGACCTCCGCACCCAGGATGGAATGGTCGCCGCCACGCCCCTTGGCGATATCGTGCAGCAATACCGTGACGTAGAGCGCCCGACGCGACACGATCTGGCCGAAGATCGCGGTTGCGAGCGGATGGTCGTCCTTGAGCAGCCCGCGCTCGATCCGGCTGAGCAGCCCGATCGCGCGGATCGTGTGCTCGTCCACGGTATAGTGATGGTACATGTCGAATTGCATCTGGGCCACGACACGGCCGAAGTCGGGCACGAAGCGCCCGAACACACCAGCTTCGTTCATCCAGCGCAACACCATTTCCGGGTCGCGCTCGCCGGTCAGCAGCGCGAGGAACAGCGCGTTGGCCCGTGGATCGTTGCGCACGCCATCGACCAATCGAGCATCGCGAGCGGCGGCGCGCATGGCGAGCGGGTGAATTTCGAGCGCGTTGGCCTCAGCCAGCTGAAACATCTCGACCAGCCGCACCGGGTCCTGGGCGAAGAAATCGTCCGATGGCAGTGCCAGGCGACCACGATCGAGGACGAAGCCGTTGAGCTTCGACGGGCGCCGGCGGATCGTCGGCAGGCCGAAGCGGCGACCGCGCGCGGCGAACTTTTCGTCGATGTGCGCAACGAACACGCCCGTCAGGTCACCGACCGCCTTGGCCTGCAGGAAGTAGAATTGCATGAACCGCTCGACCTTCGATTTGCCCGGTCGGTCGGTGAAGCGCATGCGGTCGGCGATCTCGCGCTGATAATCGAAGGTCAGCCGATCCTCGGCACGGCCGGCAATGATGTGTAGGTGACAGCGCACCGCCCACAGAAAATTCTCGGCGCGGTAGAAGCGTCGTAGCTCGTCGCGGGTCAACAGCCCCGCACCGACCAGCTCGGGCGCAGTGCCGACATTATAGGCGTATTTGCCGATCCAGAAGAGCGCGTGGAGGTCGCGAAGGCCGCCCTTGCCCTCCTTGACGTTCGGTTCGACGACATACCGGCTGTCGCCCATCTTGACATGGCGGGCGTCGCGTTCGGCGAGTTTTTCGGTGATGAAAGCGCGGGCCGTGTCGGCCTGAACTTCGATGCGAAACCGACGTTCCGCCTCGGCGTAAAGCGTTTCGTCGCCCCAGACGTAGCGCCCCTCGAGCAAGGCGGTGCGGATCGTCACGTCCGCCTTGGCCTGGCGCACCATCTCGTCGAGCGAGCGCGACGAATGGCCGACCTTTAGCCCCATGTCCCACAGGGCGTAGAGCATCGATTCGATGACCTGCTCGCTCCACCCCGTCTGTTTCCAGGGGGTGAGGAAAGCGATGTCGACGTCCGAATGCGGCGCCATTTCGCCGCGGCCGTAGCCCCCCACCGCGACCAGCGCCATGCGTTCGGCGGCGGTGGGATTGGTGTTGCGATAGAGCCGCTGGACGGTGAAGTCCCAAAGCAGCCGCAGGAGCTGATCGGTCAGATAAGCACCGGCCTGTGCCGCTTCGAGCCCGCGCGAGGGATGGAGCGTGAGGCGCCGGGCAATCTCCGCCCGGCCGGCGTCTAGCGCGGCCTTCAGTAACTGAGTGCCGGCACGCCGAAGTGCCCCCGTGTCGGCTGCTTCGAGCGCCATCAGTGCATCGGCGATGGCGCGCCGATCGATCAGGGCACGGCGATTGGGGACATGGTCGAAGCGGGACATGGGACGAGGATAAGGGCTCATCCTCGCATCTGCTACTGTCCTGCCGCCGTCATTCTCGCGGAGGCGGGAATAAAATCTGGCTGACGCTGCGCATCATTCGCCACGTCAGCCAGAACTGAACCCCGCCTCCGCAGGGATGATCTGAAATGAGCGCCGGAGTTACCCCGCCTTCGCGACCCCGACCAGCGCCGGGCGCAACAGACGGTCCTTCAGCATGTAGCCGGCCTGGATTTCCTGCACGACGGTGCCAGGCTCGGCATCCGCCGACGGCACTTCGAACATCGCCTGGTGACGATTGGGGTCGAGCTTCTGGCCGAGTGACTCGACCTTGGTGATGCCATGTCGACCGAACACGCTGTCGAGCTCCCGCCCGGTCGCCTCCAGGCCGGTCACCAGGCCCTTCATCTTCTCGTCGGCGCGCAGCTCGGCCGGGATTGCGTCCAGCCCGCGCGACAGATTGTCGGCAACCGACAGCAGGTCGCGAGCGAACCCGGTGACCGCATAGTCGCGCGAATCCTGCGCGGACTTTTCGGCGCGGCGCACCATGTTCTGCGCGTCGGCGCGAGCATAGAGTACCGCGGCCTTGGCTTCGGCCAGTTCCGCTTCGAGCTGGGTGATGCGATCGTGGTCGGCGACTTCGGGGGCGGCATCCGCCGTTTCGCCGCGCAGGTCCACGGCCTCTGCGGTCAGGCCGGCATCTTCGGTCTTGGTTTCTTCGTTCATGACATCCGTTCTACTGAAAACTGTGGCTCACGCCAGCAGTCGTGCGAGCGTGGCGGCCGTGAAATCCACCATGGGCACGACCCGCGCATAGTTCAACCGCGTCGGACCGATCACGCCGACGACGCCCACCACCTGCTCGTCGATCGCGCGCACGGGCTGGGCGATGACGGACGATCCCGACAGCGCGAAAAGCTTGTTCTCCGACCCGATAAAGATACGCGCAGCCTGCCCCTCGCGCGCTGAATCGAGCAGGCGCATGATCTCCTCCTTGCCCTCCAGCTCATCGAGCAGGCCGCGGACGCGGTCCAGGTCGGCGGCGGCGGCAGGATCGATGAGATTTGCCTGACCGCGGACGATCAACACGGGGCGGCGCGCGCCGTCTTCGCTCAATACCGCAATGCCGCGTTCGACCAGCGCGCGAGCGGCACCATCGAGCGCGGCGCGTTCCGCGGCGATCTCGCGACCGATGCGCTGGCGAATGTCGCTCAGCGTTGCGCCGGCAGCGCGGACGTTTAGAAAATTGGCGGCGGCCTCCAGCGCGGACGGCGGAACCTCCCCCGGCAGGTCGATCACGCGGTTCTCGACGGACCCGTCATCGCCGACCAGCACCGCGAGCGCACGGGCCGGGCCAAGCGGCACGAAGCCGAACTGGCGCAGAACCGGCTCCCGGCGGGGTACGAGGACAAGGCCGGCACAGGCCGACAGGCCCGACAGTGCGGCAGTGGTCGCCGCGATCGCTTCCTCGACCGGCCCGCCGCCCCGCGCGCTGGCGTGGATCGTCGCGCGTTCCTGCTCCGACGGGGCGACCGCGTGCATCATGCCGTCGACGAACAGGCGCAGCCCGGTCTGCGTCGGCATCCGCCCGGCAGAAGTATGCGGCGCAGCGAGCAGGCCCGTCTCCTCCAGATCCTGCATGACGCCACGGATCGAGGCGGGCGACAGGTTGAGGCCCGATACCTGCGCGATCGTCTTCGACCCCACCGGCTGTCCGGAATCGAGATATGACTGAACCACCAGCCGGAAGACGTCGCGCGCTCGGTCGCTGAGTTCTGGGAAGGTCGGCGTCACGCGGGAGAAGATAGGGCGTGCCGCTGATGTGCTCAACGCCCCCCGTCGTCATTCCCGGGAAGGCGGGAATGGATTGCGGCTTATTTCGCGATCCAATTCGGTCAGTCCGCCAGGATTGATCCCCGTCCGCTTGGGGATAACGTCGAGAGGGGGGGAGGTCGCCTGTCCTGCACACTGGCGCCGGCTGCGCCGCGCAGCTAGGGCAGGACAAAATCCACGGAGTATCCCATGCGACCTTCCGGCCGTGCGCCCGACGAAATGCGCGCCATCACGATAACCCCGAACTTCACGCGTCATGCCGAAGGATCGGTGCTGATCGCGTTCGGCGATACCAAGGTGCTGGTCACCGCCTCGATCGAGGAAAAGGTGCCGCCGTTCCTGCGCGGTAAGGGCGAGGGTTGGGTGACGGCCGAATACGGCATGCTCCCGCGGGCGACCCACACCCGCGGCGCGCGGGAAGCGGCCAAGGGCAAGCAGTCCGGGCGGACTCAGGAGATTCAGCGCCTGATCGGCCGCAGCTTGCGGGCGGTCACCGACCTGAAGCTGCTGGGCGAGCGTCAGATCGTGCTCGACTGCGACGTCATCCAGGCCGACGGGGGCACGCGCACCGCGGCGATCTCCGGTGCCTGGGTCGCGCTGCGCCTGGCGGTCGACAAACTGATGGCGTCGGGCAAGCTGACGACCGACCCGATCCTGCATAAGGTCGCGGCGGTCAGCTGCGGCATGTATCAGGGTCAGGCGGTGCTCGACCTCGACTATCCCGAAGATTCGAACGCCGAAGCCGACGCCAACTTCGTGCTGCTCGACGACGGCAAGATTGCCGAAGCTCAGGCGACCGCGGAAGGCGCCTGCTACGACGAGGAGAGCCTGTTGCGCTTGCTGCGGCTCGCCCGCATCGGCTGCGCGCAGATTTTCGCCGCGCAGGACAAGGCGACCGGGCGATGAGCGGCGAGGGACCAGAACCCCAGGCGATCCGCAAGCTCGCTCCTGGCAAGCTCGTCATCGCCAGCCATAACGAGGGCAAGGTCCGCGAAATTCGTGAACTGCTGCTGCCCTATGGCATGGATGTCGTCTCGGCGGGCGAACTCGACCTGCCCGAGCCCGAGGAGACCGGCACGACCTTCGTCGCTAATGCCGAGCTGAAAGCGCTGCAGGCGGCCGACCTGTCGGGTTTTCCGGCGCTCAGCGACGACAGCGGGCTGTGCGTCGAGGCGCTGGGCGGTGACCCCGGCATCTTTTCCGCGCGCTGGGGCGGGCCGGACAAGGACTTCGGACACGCGATGCGGCTGGTCGAGGACCGGCTGGCAGAGAAGGGCCCCGAAGCTTCCCGCGATGCGCACTTCATCTGCGCGCTGGCGCTGGCCTGGCCCGACGGGCATGTCGAATGGTTCGAAGGCCGGGTCGACGGCACGCTCGTCTGGCCGCCCCGTGGGGACAAGGGGCATGGCTATGATCCGGTCTTCGTCGCCAACGGTCATGACGAAACCTTCGGCGAAATGGATCAGGCGGTGAAGAACGACATCAGCCACCGTGCGGACGCCTTCCGCCAGTTGGTCGCGGCGGTTTTCTGACCCCGCTTACGCTGCTTCTCGTCGCCTTTCCCCCCGAATGGGTGGCGATGGTGCCGCATGTGGAGGTGGCGGAGGAGCATTACCTGCACGGCCGCACGGTGATCGTCGGTCGGATGGCGGGTCGCGACGTCATTCTGGCGCAGACCGGCGTCAGCATGGTCAACGCAGCGATGACGACGCAGGCGCTGCTCGATCGCTTCGCCGTGTCGCGGATCGTCGTGTCCGGCGTCGGCGGCGGGCTCGACCCGGCGAACGATGTCGGGCGCGTGCTGGCGCCGGCACGATGGGGGCAGTTTCTGGAGGTCGGGATGGGCCGCGCGACGCCCACGGGGCCCGTGCTGCCGCCGCTGCCCGGCGCAACCGATCTGCCGCCCTTCGGCATGATGATCCCGCGCGATGTGATCGTAGGGCACGCGGACGAAGCGGAACGCGGGCGCCGCTGGTTTGATGCGGATCCGGTGTTGCTCGAAGTCGCCCGATCGTTCGAGAGCACGCATGACTTGCGCGTCGGCGGAGCGGGTCTGAGCGGAACGGCGTTCGTCGATAATGCGGCGTACCGCGACTATCTCCACGCGACGTTCGGTGCATCGGTGCTCGACATGGAAAGCGCCGCCGTCGCGCAGGTCGCTTTCGCGAACCGCGTGCCCTTCATCGTTTTCCGCAGTCTGTCCGACCTGGCGGGGGGCGAAGACCATGCGAACCACCTGCCCGACTGGCTGGACCGCGCGTGCGCCAATGTCGCTTCGGTGACACGCGCCTTCATCGCCGCGCTGTCCGACGAATAAAAGAGGCGGCCCGGCAGGGGAGGGGCGCCGGGCCGCACGAGTCTGCGCCTGGTCTTGGGAGCTTCCGAGCGCTGACGTCGGTATATTCCCATCGTGGCGATGGGAGAAGCGAGGGCTCCTTTTGCCGACCCAAGCCCGACTTTCAGCCGCCATAGTCGATCAACGAAAAACCGCGCCGGCTCTGATCGAGCCGACGCGGTTTCGTAATCCGGCGATGCCGAAACGCTTAGAGCGTGTTGGCGACCGTGTTTCCGGCAGCGTCGGCTGCGTTCAGCGTATCCGCTGCGGCGTTGTCGAGCGTCGCGTCGGTCGCATTCAGCGTATCGACCGCGGTCAGGTTTTCCGAAAGCGGCAGCTCTTCGTTCAGCACGACGTCGTTGCTGACGTTGGTTTCGGCCGACTTGTCGCCGCAGGCCGACAGCGCGAGAGCAGCGGCGACGGCGAGCGGAGCGATTGCGAACTTCTTCATCGATTTTCCCCTTCAAACGGCAGGCCGCGGCGCGGCTGCCCCCCACTCGAGGCGCGAGTGTCGGTTGGCGGTCCTAAGCCAATTCCCATCCTTACGATAGGATAGAAAAACTTGAGGGCTCTCGACCCTGGTTAGGCAAATAGCCCTAGCGGCCCGCGCCCGTTGGCGGTCCATGTCGACCAGTTGGGAAGGACATAGCCGAGGTCACCGTCCGCCACCCCGTGCCACTTCGCGATCGCGCCCAGATATTCCTCCTGCGCAATCGTCGGGATGAACCGGCCTTCGGATGAAACGTCGTCGGCCCCCCCCAGCACGGTCGAGGGATAGATGCCATGCGCCAGTTTCGGCCGCAGGTTGCCCGAAACGACCAAATGGTTGCTGCCCCAGGCGTGGTCGGTGCCCATCTGGGCATTGCCTCTGAACGTGCGGCCAAAATCGCTCATCGTGAATGCGGTGACGTTCTCCGCCATGCCCATCGACTTCATCGCCTTGTAGAAGGCGGCGAGGGCCATCGCGAGCTCGCCGAGCAAATTGGCGTGGGTGCCGGTGGACGTATCGGTGTTCACCTGGGTCGAGTGATTGTCGTAACCACCCTGCGTCACGAAGAAGGTCTGGCGGTCGTGGCCCAGAGTCGATCGCGCCTCGATCAACCGCGCGACGCGCAGCAGTTGCCGGGCGACGTCGCTGGTCAGCGTTGCGCCCGTTGTCGGATTGACGAAGAACGCATCGACGCTGCTGGTCGCGGTCAGGATCGAGTTGGCGGTCGTCGCCTGTGTGTAGGCGGACGTGATCTGCTTCGCGGTGACGTCGGCAATGGTGCCCATGCCGGCGGCGCTGGCAAAGGCATCGATCGCGCTGTTCTTGGCCGAAATGCCTGCACTATAGCCGGTGCGCGACAGCGTGCCGGTCGATGGCAGGATCAGCGGCGAACTGCGCTGGCCGATGACCGCCAGGTTCGAACCGCCGAGCGAGATCAACGCCGGCGTCGCTGTCTGCGCGGCGCGATCCGCGATCCGGCCCATGAAGCCGTCGAAATTGTCGCTACGCGCCCGCAGCCCCTGCCAATGCGCCTGCTCGTCCGAATGGCTCTGCAGGTTGGTCGGGCGCAGGTCGCTGCGGCTTTGGTACAGCGACTTGTTCAGCGGGGCGTAGAGCGTGCCGGTGTTGAGAACCACATTCAGCGCGCCTTCCGCCCACACGCTGTTCAGCGCCGACATCGCCGGATGCAGGGCAAAGGCCGAGCCATCGAGCGCGGTCAGCTTGTTCTGCGCGAGCGCCACGGTGCCGCGCGAACTCGCATAGCCCGCGTAGCGGCTGTCGGTCGGCACGACCATGTTCCAGCCGTCGTTGCCGCCGAACAGGAACACGCCGACCATGGCGCGGTAGCTGCCGTTGGGCGCAGCAGAAGCGGTTCGGGCAAGCTGACCAAGTGCGGCCGCCGCACCGGTGCCGGCGATGAAGGTAGCGAAATCGCGACGGGTGAGTTTCATGTCTCGCTTGCCCTTTACCGGTCGACCAGGAACAGCGGGCTGGTGCCCACGATATAGAGCATCATCTGCGCGCGGCGTCGGGCCTGCAGTGTAGCGTCGGCATTGGTGATCGCCGCAGCCGCCGCCTTCAGCGCCGTCTTCTGTGCATCGGTCATCGTGTTGGCCATCATGAGCAGGTTGATCCGCGCGATCATCGCGTCGGTATCGGTGCCCAGTGCCTCCCAAGCGCCCCATTCGGTCTTGCTGCCGACCCAGCCGGGAATGCCCGGATTGGTCGTGAATTCGCTGCGTGTCTGATCGCCCGAGATCGTCCAGTTATAGACGAAATTATGGAAGCGCGTGACGTTCGACGTCGTCATCAGCTTCGACGGACCGCTCTTGAGCGACGTGTTGCCGGGCAGCGGATAGTCGGGTGGATAGAAATTGAAGACGCTCGGCGATCGGAAGACGGGCTGCGCCAGGTTCGAGTCCTGGGTGACGAAGGCATAGCCATCCGTCGTCATCCCGACCGCGCGCATCAGCGAGGTCATCAGCAGGATGGGTTCCTTGACCTTTCCATCGGATGCGCCGGTCCGCGAGGCCCCTCGCGCTTCGCTATCGGTCAGGATCGCGCGAACAACCGCCTTCATGTCGCCGCGCACGCCTGACCCATTGTCGGCGAACTTCGCGGCCACACGACCGACATAGGCAGCCGAGGGGTTGGACGTGACCAGCTGCTGGATCAGCGCCTTCGACACATAGGGCGCGGTCGACGCGTTGTTGAACGCCGCCTCGACCGCCGCCTTGACGCTGTCCGACTGCGACGCGCCGGCGGGAACGGTGGTGCCGAGAAACGTCTTGACGCCGGTATCGTAGCGCGTCGCGATCTCGATCATCGGCTTCGAATAGTCACGCTGATTATTGTCGGTGATCGCGGCACCGGACAGTCGCGGATAGGTCCAGCCGGTCAGCGCTTTGGCGACACCCTTGATGTCATCGGTGGTGTAGGTGGGGATTGCCGCGCCGGTCGCGTCGAGCTTGCGGGTGCCGTCCATGTTCAGCTGGTCGGGACCCATGCTGAAGAGTTGCAGCATTTCGCGCGCATAATTTTCCGACGGCGCGGTGCGATTGCTGTCCGCCATGTCGAGATAATCGCCCATGAAACTCGACATGGTGACGTTCATCAACAGGTCGCGATAATTGCCGAAGGCGCCGTCGAGCAGAATCTGATTATAGGCAGCGATGCCGTTCGTTTCGTTCACTTCGGTCTCGGAAGCGACGAGGATCTGGCTGAGTGCGAAAGCGACACGCTGCTTCAGCTGGTCCGGTGCGACCATGGCGTCCGCGTAGAACCGCATCGCGACAGGCTCGCGGCTGAAATACTTGCGGTTACAGGCGGTGTCGGTGCTGCCCGTGCAGAAATTCTGCGCGACGCCGGTCGATGCGGCGATGTCGTCATATCTGCTGCCGGTCGCTGCGAACTGCTCATCGATCCAGCCGTTGATCCCGAGCGCCACAATGCGGTTCACCACGTCGGGCGTCGGCCCGAACGTCGCCTGCTGGGCCAGGCGCACGGCGTCCTGCGTACTGACCGGGGTCGGGGTGGGGGATGCGGTTGGCGTCGGTGTCGGCGTCACGCTGACGAGGCCGCCGCCCGAACCGCCCGAACTTCCGCCGCCGCCGCACGCGGACAGCGCGGCAAGCGCCACGAAAGATACCACGAGCCGCCCGGCCCGCCGCTGCATCACAGCCATGAGATCATCCCCGCCCGACACGATCCGCGCGCCGGCCCCGAGAGCTACATAACTGAAATCACACGTCGCTGGAAGCGGTTAACGTGGCTAAGTGCTTGTTTACACTATGGTTGCGCGCCGAGAGGTTCGATCAGCACGACCGGCTGCATTGAGGTAGGACGGGACAGTGTCTTAACATTGTCGCGTAAATCATTCGCGACGAACAAAAGGGCGACCCGTTGCCGGATCGCCCCTTCGATAGCTTTGGCCGCGACGCCCATCGGACATGACCGGCATTGCCGATACTGTCGCCCGACGCGGCGAACGCGCGGATTGCTCGCGCAACCCGCAGGAACGCTTAGCGCTTCGAGAACTGGAAGCTGCGGCGAGCCTTCGCCTTGCCGTACTTCTTGCGCTCGACGGTACGGCTGTCGCGGGTCAGGAAGCCGGCTGCCTTGACCGGGCTGCGCAGCGCCGGCTCGTAGCGGGTGATCGCCTGAGCGATGCCGTGCTTGACCGCACCGGCCTGGCCCGACAGGCCGCCGCCCTTGACGGTGGCGACAACGTCATACTGACCTTCGCGACCCGCAACGCCGAACACCTGGTTGATGACCAGACGCAGCGTCGGACGCGCGAAATAGACTTCCTGATCGCGGCCATTGACCGTGATCTTGCCGGTGCCCGGCTTCAACCACACGCGGGCGACGGCATCCTTACGACGGCCGGTCGCATAGGCGCGGCCCTGCTTGTCGAGTTCCTGCGCACGCAGCGGAGTGGTCGGGGCGGCCTGAACGGTCGCGTCGGTCGCGGTGCCGGCAGTCTCGGTCGAGACAGGCTGGCCCTGGGCGATGGCGCCGAGGTCGGCGAGGGACTGGCGGTTATCGGACATTATGCGCCCACCTTGTTCTTGCGGCTCAGCGCGGCCACGTCGAGGACTTCAGGGTTCTGGGCGGCGTGCGGATGCTCGCTGCCGGCGAAGATACGCAGGTTGCGCATCTGCTGACGACCCAGCGGGCCGCGCGGGATCATGCGCTCAACCGCCTTCTCCAGGACGCGCTCCGGGAAGCGGCCGTCGAGGATCTTGTCCGCGGTCACTTCCTTCAGGCCGCCCGGATAACCGGTGTGCTTGTAGTAGACCTTGTCGGTGCGCTTCTTGCCGGTGAACTGCACCTTGTCAGCGTTGATCACGATGACATTGTCACCGCAATCGACGTGCGGGGTGAAGCTCGTCTTGTGCTTGCCGCGCAGCAGGTTCGCGATGATGACCGCAGCGCGGCCCACCACCAGATTTTCGGCATCGATCAGATGCCACTTCTTCTCCACCTCGTGCGGCTTGGCCGACTTGGTGGTCTTCATCAGCGCCTTCATGGGCTAGACCCTCGTCAAATGCAGCGCGCCGCCCCAGACGTGGAGCGGCGCGGACAGGCGGCCAATGGGTCAAAGCGACAAATAAGTCAAGCAAAGTGCGGCTTTGCTGACGGGTATCTAAATACCAGGGTAGATTCAGCTCGTCGCGGTATCCACCCAATCCGCAACCGCGGCGTCGACCTCGGCGATCATTGTCTCGATCACCGGCAGTTCGTAGCTGTGGAGGCGCAGGATGGCGGCGCGCAGCCGTCGGGCACGGATGCCGGCGGTCTTGAACGTCGCGGGCACTTCCTGTCCGCGCTCGACCTTGTCCGCCCAGCGATAGATCGACCGGCAGGGCGGGTGGATCGTGACGCACGCCGCAAGCCGTTCGGTCACCATCGTCGATCCGATCCGTTCGGCCTCCGCGGCGTCGGCGAAGGTGACATGGACCAGCGCGATCGTGGCCATCACGTCCGCGCTCGACCCACGGCATGCGCCCCCGTCACCGTAGCGATCAGGACCAGCGCGCCCACCAACTGATGGAGCGCCGCCAGCCAGATCGGCACGCCCAGCACGACGGTGGCGATACCGAGCAGGATCTGCGTGCCGACCGTCGCGTGGATCATGACCGCCGCGCGTCGGTCGCCCGCCTGCTTTGCAGCGCGCGCCAGGATCATCAGCCCGACGAAGGCGACGAAGGCCCACCACCGGTGGACGAAGTGCACGACGTAGGGATCGTTGATCAGCGCGTCAGGCACGCGGCGCGCGAAGAACTCGGCCGTGGGGAAAACGCGGCCGTTCATCAGCGGCCAGTCGCTGGCGGCAAGGCCCGCGTTCAGCCCGGCCATCAGCGCGCCGTAGAACAACTGGACGAAGAGCAGCACGATCGCGACCGCACCGACGCGCGTCAGCGTCGCTGGCCGGGCCATGGGGTCGGCGGCGAGCGCGCGCAGGTTGCCCGCAACCCAGACGATCGCCGAGAGAATGATCAGCGCGAGGTTCAAGTGGATCGCCAGCCGGATGTGGCTGACATCGGTACGCTCGGCCAGCCCCGAGGTGACCATCCACCACCCCACGACGCCCTGCAGCCCGCCCAGCACCAGCAGTCCGACCAGCGGCCAACCATAGCCGCGCGGGATCGCCTTCTTCACCCAGAACCAGGCGAGCGGTACCGCAAAGGCCAGGCCGATCACGCGGCCCAACAGGCGGTGGAGATATTCCCAGAAGAAGATGCCCTTGAACTGGGCGAGCGTCATGCCCTGGTTCAGCTGCTGATATTCCGGGATGCGCTGGTATTTCGCGAACTCGGCCATCCACTGGGCTTCGGTCAACGGCGGGATGGCGCCGGTTACCGGCTTCCATTCGGTGATCGACAGCCCCGACTCGGTCAGCCGCGTGACCCCGCCGACCACGACCATCGCCACGATCAGCGCAGCGACGAAGTGCAGCCAGCGGACGAGGGCGGCCGGGCGGGCGGTGGGGGGATCGAGCGGGGGACGAAGCATCGCGCAGCGATTAGCCCAACGGGCGAAGCGCGCCAAGTTGGGCAATTTGTCCCAGTGGCGGGCGGCTCAATCAAAACCACCGATATCGCAGATGTGATATTGTAACGTCGCGCGTTCGCGCCTAGATGGACGTTCGGATGGCACAGTCGACTCGCCTTTGGTGGACCTGGCTCGGCCTCGATCGCATCGCGATCGGGTTGTCTGGGCTATGCCTGGTCCATTGCCTGGCGACCGCCGTGCTGCTGGCGCTCGCGTCGGCGGCGGGCGGGATGCTGCTCGATCCCCATTTTCACGAGATCGGGCTGGCGCTTGCCATTCCTCTAGGCGCGGTGGCGCTGGGGCGGGGGATGTGGACTCACGGCTATATGATGCCGTCCGCGGTCGGGGCGTTGGGCCTGGGGGTAATGGCCGGGTCGCTGACGCTGCCGCATGGCGACAGCGAAGTGCTCTACACCATGCTCGGCGTCGGGCTGCTCGCGCTCGGCCACGACCTCAACCGTCGCGCGCACGCCTGACGGCAAAGACCGACGATTGCCCTCGGGCGCGCGTCAATCTAGGTGGCGCGCATGACTCCGCTCGACAAGATCCGTAACTTCTCCATCATTGCCCATATCGACCATGGCAAGTCGACGCTCGCCGACCGGCTGATCCAGCGGACGGGCGGCCTCTCCGAACGTGAGATGTCGGCGCAAGTCCTTGATAACATGGAGATCGAGAAGGAGCGCGGCATCACCATCAAGGCGCAGACGGTGCGCCTGGAGTGGAAGGGCCACATCCTGAACCTGATGGACACGCCGGGCCACGTCGACTTCGCCTATGAGGTCTCGCGCAGCCTGGCCGCCTGCGAAGGCGCGCTGCTCGTCGTCGACGCGGCGCAGGGCGTCGAGGCGCAGACGCTCGCCAACGTGTACCAGTCGATCGAGCATGATCATGAGATCATTCCGGTCATCAACAAGATCGACCTGCCCTCCGCCGAGCCCGAGAAGGTCAAGACCGAGATCGAGGAGATCATCGGCCTCGACGCGTCGAACGCCGTCCTGTCCTCGGCCAAGTCGGGGATCGGCATCGAGGAGATCCTGGACGCGATCGTCGAGCGCATTCCGGCGCCCAAGGGCGACGCCGACGCGCCGCTCAAGGCCATGCTGGTCGACAGCTGGTACGACCCGTATCTGGGCGTCGTCATCCTGGTCCGCGTCATCGACGGCATGATCAAGAAGGGCCAGCAGGTCAAGTTCATGGCGACCGGCACGACCCACCTGATCGACCGCGTCGGCGCCTTCCGCCCCAAGCTCGAGAACCTGCCCGACCTGGGGCCGGGCGAAATCGGCTTCATCACCGCGCAGATCAAAGAAGTCGCCCAGGCCCGCGTCGGCGACACGCTGACCGATGCGAAGAAGCCCGCCGCCGAGCCGCTGGAGGGCTTTAAGGAAGTCCAGCCGGTCGTGTTCTGCGGCCTGTTCCCGGTCGACGCCGCGGACTTCGAAAAGCTGCGCGAGAGCATCAGCAAGCTGCGTCTGAACGACGCCTCGTTCAGCTTCGAGATGGAGACGTCGGCGGCGCTCGGCTTCGGCTTCCGCTGCGGCTTCCTGGGCCTGCTGCACCTGGAGATCATCCAGGAACGGCTGATGCGCGAATACGACCTCGACCTGATCACCACCGCACCGTCGGTGGTCTATCAGATCGAGCTGACCCACGGCGGCGGGCACATCGACCTGCACAACCCCGCCGACATGCCCGAGCCCAACAAGATCGAGACGATCAGCGAGCCGTGGATCCAGGCGGTCATCTACGTCCCCGACGAATATCTGGGCTCCATCCTGAAGCTGTGCCAGGACCGCCGCGGCATCCAGAAGAACCTGACCTATGTCGGCGGCCGCGCCCAGGCGACCTACGAACTGCCGCTCAACGAAGTCGTGTTCGATTTCTACGACCGGCTGAAGTCGCTGTCGAAGGGCTATGCCAGCTTCGACTATGAACAGATCGGCTATCGCGAAGGCGACCTGGTCAAGATGGGCATCCTGGTCAACGAAGAGCCGGTCGATGCGCTGAGCATGATCGTCCACCGCTCCACCGCCGAAACGCGCGGCCGCGGCATGGTCGAGCGGCTGAAGGAACTGATCCCGCGCCACATGTTCAAGATTCCCATCCAGGCCGCGATCGGCGGCAAGGTGATCGCCCGCGAGACGATCAGCGCGCTGCGCAAGGACGTGACCGCGAAATGCTACGGCGGCGACGCGACGCGCAAGCGGAAGCTGCTGGACAAGCAGAAGAAGGGCAAGGCGAAGATGCGGGAATATGGCTCGGTGAGCATCCCGCAGGAGGCGTTTATCGCGGCGCTGCGGATGGGTGACGACGCCTGAGGCTAGCGAGCGGATTGCGCAGCAATCCGGGAGCTAGACGAAGACCAGCGTCGCGCCCGGCCGGCGGCGCCACAAGCGCCGACCGACGACGCGGCTTTGCCGCGTCGGGTTGGATGTCGGCTTTGCGCCCCAATTACTTACGTTTAGTTTGGTTCAGCGCAATTTTGCAACCTGCCGTTCGGCGTCTCGCTTACGGCCGCAATAGTTCTCACCAGAATTCTTATATGGTGGATACATAGTGCCCTTTATGTGAGTTTGGCGTGCTATTCGGCCGGCAATGCGGGAGGGGAAACCGAACCCTGATCAGGCACAATTGGAAACTCCTGCTGAAAGGTGCCAAAATGTATAAGAAGCCGCTGGAGCCTCAATATTCGATGCTGTCGCCCTGGGATACTCATCGCCCGCGCTGCTGCATCTTCACAGTCGAACACTAGGGCGCGAAGCTCGCTAATGCATTCTTCTTCAATCGCCACCCGCTCTTCCGTCCATCGTCGAACATCATCCACCGTTGGCGAGGTCAGAAGGAAAATGTCCGAATAGAGGCGACTCCATCGTTTCATCCATTGAGCATGCGCAGTCCCAGCAGGACCTAGGCGCAAGATGACCTGGACGAGCGATATAACAGTGACGGTGGCGGCACCGATCTTTGCAAGCCAGCCAGGCGAGCCAGCCATCAGATCGCCAAATGCCGAGGCGCCGGCAGCGATGGTTACGAGGGTAAATAGCGTGTCAAGGTTGCTTAGAAAGGCCGCTCGGCGCCGATGATATCTGGAGGAGTACTCTGCGCGATATAGTAGCTGCCAGCGGCACTCCTCCAACTCATCCTGCGTCACTTTTTTGGACGAGGAGGAGGAGCTTGCTCCGATGTGGTGCGGCCCGTCTGACTTTTGTTGCCGTATCCGTCGTTAAGCGGCTTTGGCGGTTGTTGAGGTGAAGGCTGGTTCCGACCGCCGCCACGTTTGTCTTCTGCCATATCCCTATCTCCTAGCGTTGGACAATAAGAGAACATCGCGTCTATGAGTCAAGGGCTGGGGTCTTATAACCGCTCTCTATCCATTCGCTGTTGCTCGTATCGCCCGGAGCGCTCGCCAGTGGACATCTAAAGTCCGTACAATAAGGTTGCCGCGTGACGCACCTCGCCGGGCGTCGTAGCGATAATAGTCCTCAAATACTCTAGAAACTCACTGCCTCGGTTGAGGGAAAAAATACGAGCGCGATAATCGAGCTCAGCGACGCAACGCTTGTGGCGGAGGAGTTCAGCGCACTCATTATCGATGAACATGGCGTCCACGTATGGCGCGTAGGCGGCTATCGCCGACACGTCGCCCATGAAGCCCGCTGACGGCTTCTTCTTCCTCCCGTTTGCGAATTGGTCGGCGAGCGCTGCGAAAAGGTATGCGAGCAGCTTACCGAAGGGCTGCTCGCGATTTTGCGGCCAGCTCCAAAATTCTTGCACCTTAGCATTGAGCTGCTCCTCGGCTATGCCGATTTGACTGAATAGCCGCCGCAAAAGCTGCAGTTCCCGCATGGCGAAGCCCTGCGAAAAATTGAGCAAGGCAAACACGTCGTTGTCGGCCAGCCCCCTCTCAAAGCTGTTCTGAGCGGCTCGTAGCCCCTCGATGCGACTCTCGTGGTACGCGCCGAGTTCTTGGGCAAGCACCTGGTCAAAGCCCATGCCCTGGGCAATCCATCTATCGGTGAGCTGGCTGACGGACTCGCCGATCTGTTGTCTACTTTGACGGGTTTCGCCGGTGAAGCTGCTCCAATCCATCCTCACGCTTACCCGGATGTCCGGCAGCCACTCGTTGCGAGACCCGTCCAAGATCTCGTCAATGTTCGTGTTGACGACCGGCGCTAGCCCCTTCACGTACGCCGCTGCGAAACTCTCGACCTGGCTAAACTGAATTTCACTTGCGTCGGTGAACCGTATGTCGCCGCCAATATGCTCTTGGGTATCGCGAAGCTCCTTGGGAAACGGGCTAACGATGGTTTCGTTATGGTGGATGTCCGAGTGCGGGAGTACGACCTGTTGGAGAAGCACCGCCTGGGTCACCAGATCAGAGAACTCTGTCCAGAACTCGGTTCGCTTGTCTGGTCTACGCGTGCCCGTCCGTAATTTGTGCAGCTCGCTGAAAACGAATTGGTCGAGATAGATTGACCTGCTCCCCGGAAATCATGCCATTGATAAGTTAGCTCGTCAGATGGAGACGAGTGATGCGGCGAGGCCGATTTACCGAGGATCAGATCATTGGCGTGCTGCGCGAGCATGAGGCTGGCGTGAAGACCGCCGAGCTATGCCGGAAGCACGGGATCAGCGACGCGACGTTCTACAACTGGAAGGCGAAGTATGGCGGTATGACCGTGTCAGAGGCGGCGCGGTTGCGGACGCTGGAAGACGAGAACCGCCGGCTGAAGAAGCTGCTGGCGGAGTCGATGCTGGACGTGTCGGCGTTGAAGGATCTGCTGGGAAAAAACTGACCCGGTCTGTGGATCGCTACGCTGCGGTGGAGAAGCTGATGGCCGACCACGGCTTCTCCGAGCGTCGCGCCTGCAGGCTGATCGGGGTCAACCGGTCGGCGTGGCAATATGAGCCGCTTCGCGGAAGGGACGATGCTGTCCGCGCGCGGATGCGCGAGATCGCCAACGAGCGTCGTCGGTTCGGCTATCGCCGGCTGGCGATCCTGCTCAGGCGGGAGGGCAAGGGCATGAACCTGAAGAAGGTGTACCGGCTATACCGCGAGGAGCGGCTGACGGTGCGCAAGCGTGGCGGTCGCAAGCGAGCGCTGGGAACGCGGGCGCCGATGGCGATCCCGCAGGAACCCAACCACCGCTGGTCGCTCGACTTCGTGTCGGATGCATTGGCCTGCGGCCGGCGGTTCCGTATGCTGAACGTCATCGACGACTACAGCCGGGAGTGCCTGGCGTGCATTGTCGATACCTCGTTATCAGGCCGGCGCGTCGTCCGCGAGCTCGCCGCCATCGCCGAACGTCGCGGGCTGCCGTGCATGGTGGTCAGCGACAACGTCCTATGTCGGGAAGCAGCGGCGGGTTTTGGCCAGCAGATATCCATGCGCCGACAACCGTCGGCGCGGCATGCAATCTGAGCCAGATGGCTCCCACCGTCAACGGGATCGCTCCCTGCCATAGCAAACACAGGATCCAGCAGCGCCGAGGCGGCCGTGGTCCTCACCATCCTTAAAACGAGATACGCACCCAGGTGGAAGGCCCGAACATTATCTACAGGGTCGCTCGACGAGCGCCCTCACGGCACTTGCAGAGAGGGGTCCTTCCACCTGGCATCCGACCGTTCGAGGAACGGCCGGTACTCTGTCCCCGTCTTGATGACGGCGTGAGCCACGCGCGCCATCTTGGCGGTGAGCGCCGTCATCGCCTTGCGGCGACGGTCGGCATCGTCCGCGTGCCCGGCGACATATCGTCCGAGCTTGTCGCGGAAGCTGTTGTCGCGCTGACGCGCGGCGACCTGGGCAGCCATCCAGAAGGTCCGGCGCAGGCGCGCATTGCCGTACTTGGACAGCTTCGTGCGGCCACGGAACGTGCCTGACTGACACGTTGCGAGATCGAGACCGCAGAACTTCAGGAACTGACGATGATGGTTGAAGCGCCGCAGATCACCGGCCTCGGCCAGGATGGTCAGCGCGTTGATCGGACCGATGCCCGGAATGTTGCGCAGCAGCTGGTAGTCGACGTCATCGGCGAGCCGCGCATGGGCCAGCCGCTCGATCTCGTCTCGCTGGTGGATGAGGCTGCGGCCCTGCGCGATGACCATGCGGAACATGGTGATGGCGGCTGAGTTCTCCGGCACCGGCAGTGCCGTCGAGGCGGACGCCGTCTCGTAGATGTCGTTGATGAGGCGTGCCTTGGAGACCTTGCGGCCGATGAGCGGCCATGCCGCGGCCGAGAACGCCTCGCGGTCCAGCGCCGTGATGGTGGCCGGCGTCGGAAACCGCTCGATGAGCGCCAGGAACCAGTCGGACCGGCTGTTGCCTGCGAAGCGGGCGATCTCGGGGAAGTACAGCGGCAGGTAGTGGGTCAGGATCCGATGCCAGGTCTGCGTCTTCATCCTTGAGATCGTCTCGTGAGTCTTCGAGAGCTCCTGCAGGTCGTTGATTCCGGCCACCAGCGGGTCGACGTAGCGCTGCGTCGCACCGATCCGCAGCATGTGCAGGATGACCTGCGCGTCCTTGGAGTCGTTCTTGTCCCAGCCGTTGTGCAGCGCCTCGCGCGTTCTGGCGAGCGCGACCGACGAGATGAGGCGCAGCTCGAACCCTGCCGTCAGCAGCCGGTGCGCCAGCGTACGATGGTAATTACCCGTCGCCTCGAACCCGACGATGATAGGGCGCCCGATAGCAGCGAGTTGCTCGGCAAAGCCGTCATAGTCCTGCCTGGTCGCCATGACGGTCATCCGCCGGCGCCGGCCGCCTTCCGGTCGCTCGATGAGAACCTCCTGTCGGCTCTTGGACATGTCGATGGCTACCAGCACGGCGCCGGCAGGCGTAGAGGTGAGCTTGGTCATGGTCGGTCGGCCTCCAAAGTGTTGTCTCGACAACCTCACTTTAGATACCTGCTGACCGGCCATGGCTTGCCCTGATGAAGTCTGCGGCCGCTACGCGGCCTTGTCTTCATCAGGGCCATAGCGGCTCCCGAACCAGCGCTTCCCAATGTGCTACGGGACCGAGCTGACCAGTCACGCCGTCCTTGCCTGGTGCCAGGACACCGGGGTCGAGTGGCATTACATCGCGCCCGGCAAGCCGCAGCAGAACGGCTTTGTAGAGTCGTTCAATGGTCGCTTGCGCGACGAGTGCCTGAACGAGCACTTGTTCCCCTCGCTGGCTGCGGCGAGGCGGATCATCGCGGCATGGCGGGCGGACTACAACACCGTGCGTCCGCACAGCAGTCTTGGCGGGTTGGCACCCGCCGAGTTCACCAACCGCCCCCGCCAAGGGCATAAGGAAAACGAAGCTAACTTATCAGCGGCCTGAAAATGGGGAGCAGGTCAAGATGACACGCTTGTTGAGGGCGGGAAGCAATTCATTATGCGAGTAGCGGCAGCGTTTGCACCGTTTGCGCACGCTGTCCTTGTCTATCGAGAGTCGTCCGAAAGTGCCCGGCGTTTGACACTTGGGGCATGTTTCAAACGGTGGCTGCTCCCAACTGAACCCGTTAGGCAAAGTTGGCCGCTTCATGAATAGAGGCCGGTCGTACGATCCATGTGCGCATCTTTCGCGTTCTAGCTAGTGGGATGCAACTGGAGAGCGCCGCGTCTCCTGTGCAAAGAGCGAGGGCATTACCTTCGTGGGACAGCGTAGCGACGGATCGCGACGGCTTATGCCTGGCACATTTTCCATGTCCGCATTTGCCGACCCTTCTATATGCCGCCGGTCGGCGACTGGCCCAATGGCCCTCACTCCCCACACCACTTCGCCCAAGCCTCATCACTCCCCGTCGCCTCCCACAACGCCTGCGCCTCGGCCATCATCGCCTTCGCCCGCCGCTGCGCCTGCGCCCGCGCGTCCTTCCCGTAGCATTCCACGCCGAACCCGTTCTGCACGCGCGGCAGGCGCACCGGGGGGCGGGGTGGGTCGCCGATGCGGTCCCAGACCTTTTGTCGGATTTCGGCCAGGATGTCGCTCATCGGGTCGGCATAGGGCTCGTCGCCCCGGCGCACGCCGTTTTCGTCGAAACCGGTGCAGCGATCGATCAGCGCGGCGCTGTGCCCGCCGACGACCATGACCAGTTCGAGGAAGCTCAGCTGGCGCAGCGTGTAGTCGGCGGCGACGACGCGACCTTCGAGGCGGAGGTTGCGTTCCTGGATGACCTTGGCCTCATATTGTTTCAGCATCAGGCCGAACAGGCGCTTGTTCTCCGCCTCGTCATTCCGGAGCGCGAGGCGTTCGGCCTTTTCGGCTTCCTTCTTTTCGCGCGCGATCGTGTCGGGGTGTTTGGTGCCTTCGCGTAAGCGCCCCGCCGGCGTGCCGTATTTCGCAGGCATGTGGTGGCGCAGGATGAACATCAGCAGCTTGTCGTTGTACCGCCGCTTCTCGCCGACCTGTTCGCCCTTCCAGAAGATGGGGACAGGCGTGCCTTCGCGTGCGCGGTCGATGGCGATGTCGGCGAGGGATTGGACGCCGTGGTCGAGCGCATCGGCCCAGGCGGCGGCGAATTCCTCGGCGCCCGGCTGGCGGCGCAGATGATAGGCGCCTTCGGTACTCATGTTGATGCGGCGCGCGGCGGCGGTGACCGATCCCGTTTCCGCGAGCGCGGCGATGAAGGCGCGTTGCCGCTCCGCGGTCCAGCCGTCGAAGCGATATTTGCGGGGGACGGGCGTGAAGTCACGCACCGGGCGAACGGAGGGGACCATGTCTTGCATGGCGCGCGTATATAACCAGATAGGTTCGTGTAGGAAAATGGTTTTTGGCGTCACGCTGTAAAAATAAGCGGTGACACCCCTCCGTCAGGCCTGTGGCCTGCCACCTCCCCTTGCAGGGGAGGAAGGGCGGTCAGTCAGGCCGGTGGTGCCGTCGTTCGGGATCGGGCTCGCAGGCGTAGCGGCCGCGGATCTGGTCGTTGAAGAGCTTGCCGGCGGACTCGGCGGTCTTGAGCGCGTCGTACAGGGCGCGGGGGACGGCGTGGTAGAGATATTTGCCGCGGCCCTTGAACCACACGGTCAGCGTGTCGCTGGCGTCGTCATGCGCGATGCGGTCGATCATCGTGGAGTTGAGGCGGCGGGCGCGGAGCATCACGGAGTGGACGCTTTCGCGACTCGAGCTTTCCGCGGCGTGCGGTGGAGCGAATCGGATTTGCGGTGAGGGGAGTCGGGCCGGGAGGTCGGTGCCCCGGCGAAGGCCGGGGTCGAGCTTGGGCGCGGCCGTGCACTACGGACATCGCGTGCACCTGGGCCCCGGCCTTCGCCGGGTACAAAGGGATCGCGTGACGATCATCCGGCTCTCGCGCAGGCGGGAGCTTGGGGTCGCGGGCGGTGCGCCTTGTAACCCCGGGCTCCCGCCTGCGCGGGCGCACGGTAGAGGGATGTGGCGCCGGGGCGCGCCGGCACGACAGGCCCGCCGTTACTTCTTCTCGCCGTGGACGTCGTATTCGGCGGCCGAGTTCAGCTGGATGTAGTTTTGCAGGCCCATGCGTTCGATCATCTCGAACTGGCGCTCCAGCGTGTCGACATGCTCTTCCTCGCTGTCGAGGATGCGGCGGAACAGGTCGCGGCTGACATAGTCGCGGACGCTTTCGCAATATTCGATCGCGTTGCGCAGCTGGGCGCAGGCTTCGATCTCCATGTCGAGATCGGCCTTCAGCACCTCTTCGACGGTCTCGCCGATCTTCAGGCGGCCGAGCAGCTGGAAATTGGGCAGGCCGTCGAGGAAGAGGATGCGCTCCGCCAGCCAGTCGGCGTGCTTCATCTCGTCGATCGATTCGTCGCGCTCGAACTTGGCGAGCTTGTGGACGCCCCAATGGTCGAGCAGGCGATAGTGCAACCAATATTGGTTGATCGCCGTCAGCTCGTTCTTGAGCGACTCGTTGAGGAATTCGATGACCTTTGCGTCGCCCTTCATGGCCGGCACCCCGTTTGGAAAAGACGGGCCGGCTGTAGCGGCTGCGAGCGGTCGGCGATAGTCAGAAAATGGCGGATTTCTGCGGTTTTTTCGCGAATGCGAATGCTACGCAGCCGCGCGTTCGGCGTCGATAATGGCTCGCGCAAACGGGACGCACTGGCCGCATTTCGCCTGTTTGCCGCACAGGGCGTACGCCTGGCAGGCGCTGGCGGCGCCGTTGCGCGCAGCCTCGCGCACTTCGCGTTCCCGGATGGCATTGCAGACGCACACGAACATGACGAACCCTCTCGCTTGACCGCCCGATAGCGCGCATGAGAATGATTCGCAAGTTAATTGCGGATGCGTCGCAATAAGGGGTCAGCGCAGCGCGCCGCCCCGCATCGGCTGGAAGGACGCGCGCGACAGGCTGCGCCATAGCCATTCGAACGGGCCATAGGCGAAGCGCGTCAGCCAGGGCTTCGACCAGAGCAGCATCCCGGCCCATATGACGAGCACTATCAGGTAGAGCTGGGCGCGGTGGAGCTGGCCGTAGAGGCCGAAGCCATAGCCGTAGAAGATCGTCGTGCAGATCAGGCTGGTGACGAGATAGTTGGTGAAAGCCATCCGCCCGGCCGCGGCGATACGCGTGGTCAGCCCAGCCCCGGGGCGCATCAGCAGGACGATCAGGCTCGCCCAGCCGAGGATCATCAACGGGCGAATGGGCGTGGACAGGCCCATCGCGGCGGTGACGACCGACTGGATCGAGAAGTCCTGGTCGACCATCCAGGCGGCAAGTGCGGAATAGGCGGGAATGCCGATGCCGAAGCCGATCGCCAGCCAGCGGACGTAGCGGCGACGCTCCCATGCGCCGGTCAGCATGCCCGACCGCAGCGCAGCCATGCCGAACAGCATATAGGCCAGGGTTTCGAAACCGACGACGAGGACGAAGAAGAACGGCATCCACTTCATCTCGGCAAATCGCGCCGCGACGATATCGTCGTATCCGGCGAGATAGGTCGCCATTTCCTCGGCGATGTGCGCTGTCGCGGGGACGCCGAAACCGTTCTGGAATTCCGCGAGCGCCTTGGCCTGTTCCGCTGCCGACTGACCAGGCAGCGCGCCGTTCGCCAGCATCGTGACCTGTGCGACCAGGCTCGCCATGATCAGGCAATGGACCAGCAGCAGCGCGATGCCGATCCCGATCAGTGTCTTGACGGGGCGGTTGCGGAACAGGAACGCGACCATTCCGACCATCGCGTAATGCGCCAGAATGTCGCCGCGCCAGATCAGCCAGAGGTGCGCAAGGCCGAAGACCAGCAGCCAGAACATGCGGCTGTAATGGACCCTGGCGGGGCTCTCGCCCTTGGCGGTCGCGCGGTCGATGACGAGCAGGGTGGAGGCGCCGAACAGGAAGCTGAACAGCCCGCGCATCTTGCCGTCGAACAGCACGAAGTTGACGAGGTAGACGCCCAGGTCGAGCCCGCTCGCGCCGCCCTGCGCGCGGGGGTTCATGTAAGCCGCCTCGATCAGGCCGAAGTTGACGATGTTCATGAGCAATATGCCCATGACCGCGACCCCGCGGATGGTGTCGAGCGTCAGATAGCGGTCGGTCGGTGGTGCGGTCGTCGCCATGATGTCCCCCCGGACGTGCGTTTCCGGTGGTGTATCGGCTCGTGATGGCGCCGCCAACCTTTCAACCGTCATTCCCGCGACGGCGGGAATCCATTCTGGCTACCTTCGCGGCTCGATCCGCTCGTTCAGCGACCGTGGATTCCCGCCTTCGCCGGAATGACGAAATCAGGTCAGGCCGCGGCCACGGCCTCGCCCATCAGCGCCGGGAAGAATGCTTCATGCCGTGCGCGCAGATCGTCGATCGTCACGCAGAAATCGTTGTCGCGCGTCTCGAACACCAGGCGGCTGGCGATGGTGCGGCCGATGCGCTCGACCGCGACGCCCGCGGCGGTCGAGGCGTGGAGGAAGTCGTTGAGGTGCGCGTCGTCGACGGTCGCGAGATACAGACCCTGGTCCTCGGCGAAATAGGTTGCCGCGAGCCCACGCGGGGTGGGCATCGACACCATCGCGCCGATGCCGCTGGCCAGCGCCATTTCGGCGAGCGCGACCGCGATGCCGCCGTCGGACACGTCATGAACCGCGGTCAGGGCGCCGCGCGTGATCTGGTCGCGGACGAAGTCGCCGGTGCGGCGTTCGGCGGCCAGGTCGACGCGCGGGGGCGGGCCGTCCTCGCGGCCCTTCACCTCGCGCAGCCACAGCGACTGGCCGAGGTCGCCCTTGGGCTCGCCGATCAGGACCAGCACGTCGCCGGTGCCCTTGAAGCCAATCGTCGCGGACTTGGACCAGTCGGCCAGCAGCCCGACGCCGCCGATCGCCGGGGTCGGCAGGATCGCGGAGCCGCCACCGGTCGCCTTCGATTCATTGTAGAGCGACACGTTGCCCGAGACGATCGGATAGTCGAGCGCACGGCATGCCTCTGCCATCCCCTCGATACAGCCGACGAACTGGCCCATGATCTCCGGGCGCTGCGGGTTGGCGAAGTTCATGCAATCGGTCGCGGCAAGCGGCGTCGCGCCGACCGCGGTCAGGTTGCGCCACGTCTCGGCGATCGCCTGCTTGCCGCCCTCGACCGGGTCGGCGAAGCAATAGCGCGGGGTGCAGTCGGTCGTGATCGCCAAACCCTTCTGCGTACCGTGGACCCGCACCACGGCCGCGTCGCCGCCGGGGCGCTGGACGGTATCGGCGCCGACCATGTGGTCATATTGTTCCCAGATCCAGCGGCGCGAGGCGAGATCGGGGCAGCCGACGAGGGTCAGCAGATCCTTGGCGAGGTCGTCGCTTTCCGGCGCGTCGGTGATCGCCGGCCGCGGCGGGGTCGGCACGTGCGGGCGGTCATAGGCCGGGGCTTCGTCCGCCAGGGGTCCGAGCGGGATGTCGGCGACCGTCTCGCCCTTCCACTTGAGCACCATGCGGCCGGTGTCGGTCACGCGGCCGATGACGGCGAAGTCGAGTTCCCACTTGCGGAAGATCGCTTCGGCGAAATCCTCGCGGCCGGGCTTGAGCACCATGAGCATGCGCTCCTGGCTCTCGCTGAGCATCATTTCGTACGGCGTCATGCCGGTTTCGCGCTGGGGGACGTCGTCCATCACCAGTTCGATGCCGACCCCGCCCTTCGACGCCATTTCGACGCTCGACGAGGTAAGACCCGCGGCGCCCATGTCCTGGATCGCGACGATCGCGTCCGATGCCATCAATTCGAGGCAGGCCTCGATCAGCAGCTTCTCGGTGAAGGGGTCGCCGACCTGGACGGTCGGGCGCTTGGCGTCGGCGTCTTCGCCAAAGTCGGCGCTGGCCATCGTCGCGCCGTGAATGCCGTCGCGACCGGTCTTCGATCCGACATAGACGATCGGGTTACCGACGCCGCTGGCAGCCGAATAGAAGACCTTGTCGGTCTGCGCGACGCCGACGGTCATCGCGTTGACCAGGATGTTGCCGTCGTACGCCGCGTGGAAATTCGTCTCGCCACCGACGGTCGGCACGCCGACGCAATTGCCATAGCCGCCGATGCCGTGGACGACGCCCGAGATGAGGTGCTTCATCTTCGGATGATCGGGCCGGCCGAAGCGCAGCGCGTTCATGTTGGCGACCGGTCGCGCGCCCATGGTGAACACGTCGCGCAGGATGCCGCCGACCCCGGTCGCCGCGCCCTGATAGGGTTCGATGTACGACGGGTGGTTGTGCGATTCCATCTTGAACACCGCGCACTGGCCATCGCCGATGTCGACGATGCCGGCGTTCTCGCCGGGGCCGCAGATGACCTGCGGGCCGGTGGTCGGCAGCTTCTTCAGGTGAATGCGGCTCGACTTGTAGCTGCAATGCTCCGACCACATGACCGAAAAGATGCCCAGTTCGGTCAGGTTCGGCGTCCGCCCCATCGCGTGCAGGACGCGCTCATATTCCTCTTCGGACAAGCCGTGGTCGGCGACGATCTGGGGCGTGATCTCGGTCATGGGCGAGCCCTTAGCGTCGTGCGTACGGTTCGTCACCCGTCTGCGGCCATGCCATTTTTACCGATGTGCGTTATGGTGGCACCATCATGGCCAGCTTTGAAAGATTTATACCCGGAGTCCTCAGACCCTCGCCGATCGTGCGCTCTGACGTAGCCAGGCCATCCTCGCTCGATCTGCCGGGTCTGCCGGCGCGGTGGTCGTGCGACCTGTCGAATGATTCGCTGACGTGGGACGGCGGCGTGTTCGACCTGTTCGGCATCGCGCGCGACGAACGGCTGGATCGCCGGGCCGTGGTCGAGATGTATGCCGGCCATTCGCGGCGCGAGCTCGATCACCTGCGCGCCGCCGCCATCGCGGCCCGCGGCAGCTTCACGTTCGAGGCCGAGATCGTCCGCGCCGACGGCACGACGCGGTGGATGCGCGTGGTCGCGGACACGGTCGTGTCGAACGGGCGGGTGACGCATCTCTACGGGACGAAATGCGATATCACGCGGGAGGTTTTGGGATCTGTGTAAATCCCCCCCCCCCGATCACGGGGAGGGGGACCAGCCGTAGGCTGGTCGAGGGGGCGCGCCGATAGGTCGGACCTCGATGAGGCCCCCCTCCGTCAGCGCTGCGCGCTGCCAGTTCGAGCGAGATCATGTCCCCCGGACATGATCCTGGCTTGCCGGGGGCAAGCCACTGCTCGAACTTCCCATGGCCGGGGAGGATCAGGTTTTGAACTTGCGCAGCAGCGACTTGATAACGCCGCCCGTCAGATTTTCGAACGCGTCGTCGGGATCGACCGGATCGAGCACTTCATTGTCCGCGATCCATTCCTCGACGTCGTTCAGGTCGGGGACGACATAGTCGCGCAAGGTTCGACCGGGTCCACGCAGCCCCTCGATCGTCGTGATCAGCGAGCCGGTTTCAGCGAGGCGGCCGGCAACGTCTTCGGGCGATACCCCCAGATGCTCGGCGATCAGGCCATCGCGGATGCGGGCAACGCAGGCTGCTGTGGCGTCGCTGTCGGCGTGAATCGCGACGTCGCATTCGGTGTCGAGGCGCATCGATCTATTGTTGAAGTTCGATGATCCGACGCGGAGCAATTCGCCATCGACGACCAGCACCTTGGCATGGACATAGATCGGCTGCCCGCCCGCGGTGAACGGATGAAACAGCCGAAACCGACCGTAGCGGTCGCGACGGCGGATCGCCTCCACCAATCGGGCGCGCGCGGTATCCATCGCCAGCGGCTCGAGCCAGCCTTCCGCGCTCTCGGGATTGACGACGACGACTTCGGGGCCGTCCGCCTCGTCCAGCCGCTTGGCAATCGCTGCCGCGACCTTGCGCGAGGCGAAATACTGGCTTTCGGCATAGATGTGGCGTGTCGCCGAGGCGATGGCGGTGAGGTAGAGCGACTCGATCTCATGGACCAGCGGTTCGTCATCGCTCATTTCCGGCTCGGTCCGCGCGATGGCGACGGGCAGGTCGGTGAAATCGACCGGCAGCCCGTCGGGCCAGCAGCCGTCCTGGGGCGGGGGCGGATCGATCGGATCGCCGCCGGCGCGGGTCCAGCGTTCGCGCGCCAGTTCGCCCAGCGCACGCGCGACCGGACCCTGAAGCGCCGTCGTCGCGTCGTGCCACGGGCCATAGGGATCGCCGCCCGGCATCAGCCGTAGGGCATCGTCATCGGCATGCGCGCGCGTATCCCAGCGGCCTGCCGTCATGTCGATGCCGCCGCAAAAGGCCAGACAGTCGTCGATCACCACGATCTTCTGGTGATGCGACGCGCCGGTCGGGTGATGACCGTCGAGCTTGGTATGGATCTGCTTGTGGCGCATCCAGTCGACGACGGTCAGCAGCGTCGATCCGCGCGTCAGTGTCTTCAGGGCGCCGACATCCCAACGCAGGATGTGGATGTCCAGCTCGGGCGTGCGCTCGACCAGCCAGGTCATGAAATCGCCGACCGTTTCCGGGCCGCCGTCCTCCGGCGGTTCCTGTCCGCCCAGGCGGATGCGCGCATCGAAATCCCAGCCGATCAGCAGGATCTGGTGCCGCGCCGCGACCATCGCGGCGCGGGCGTAGCGGAAGTAATCGTCGGCATCGACGATGACGGTCGCGCGCGTCGCCTGTTCGATCCGCCAGCAGGTCTCGCCGGGGACGAGCAACGCGTCGGACCCGGTCACAGTATCTCGCGCACCAGATCCTGGGGTCGGCACAAGCGAACGCCTTTCTCGGTTTCGACCAGCGGCCGGTTGATCAGGATCGGATGCGCCATCATCGCATCGAGGATGGTGGCATCATCGGCCTGCGACAAACCGAGTTCCGCCGCCAGCGGTTCCTTGGCACGCAGGCCATCGCGGGCCGTCATCCCCGCACGGGCGTAGAGCGACGACAATCGCTCGCGGGTCGGGGGCGTCTTCAGATATTCGATCACCGAGACATCGACGCCGGGCGTCTGCTCGAGAATCTCGAGCGTCTTGCGCGACGTTCCGCAGCGCGGGTTGTGCCAGATCGTGGCTTTCATAGTGCTGCCGCTCCTTGAAACGATCGTCATCCCCGCGGAGGCGGGGATCAATTCTGGCTGAACCTGTGGAGTCTCATTCCGTTCAGCGACTATTGATCCCCGCCTCCGCGGGGATGACGGAAGGGCATGTGGGGCTCAAGCCTCCTGCTTCGCCAGCCACTCCTCAAGCCACTTGATCGTGTAATCGCCCTCCTGGAACTGCGGATCGTCGAGCAGTGCCTGGTGAAGCGGGATCGTGGTCGTGACACCGTCGATCACGAATTCCTCCAGCGCGCGGCGCAGACGGCGCAGCGCGCCCTGACGGGTCGTGCCGTAGACGATCAGCTTGGCGATCATCGAGTCGTAATAGGGCGGGATGCGGTAGCCCGCATACAGCCCGCTATCGACGCGGACGTGCATGCCGCCGGGCGCGTGATACCCGCGTACCAGCCCCGGCGAGGGCGCGAAGGTGCGCGGGTTTTCGGCGTTGATGCGGCATTCGATCGCGTGACCGCGGAACTGCACGTCCTCCTGGCGCAGCGTCAGCGGTTCGCCCTCGGCGATGCGGATCTGTTCGCGGACCAGGTCCAGGCCGGTGATCGCCTCGGTCACCGGATGTTCGACCTGCAGGCGCGTGTTCATCTCGATGAAGTAGAACTCGCCGGCTTCCCACAGGAATTCGATCGTGCCCGCACCACGATAGCCCATGTCGGCCATCGCCTTCGCGCACACGCCGCCGATCCGCATCCGGTCTTCGCTCGACAGGACGGGGGAGGGGGCTTCCTCCAGCACCTTCTGGTGGCGCCGCTGGAGCGAGCAGTCGCGCTCGCCCAGGTGAATGGCGTTGCCGTTGCCGTCGCCGAACACCTGGATTTCGATGTGGCGCGGGTTGCCGAGATACTTCTCGATATAGACGGTCGCGTCGCCGAACGCAGCCTTCGCCTCGCTGCCGGCCTGCTGCATCAGCGTCTCGAGCTGGTCGGGCGAGGTACAGACCTTCATGCCGCGCCCGCCGCCGCCCGAGGCCGCCTTGATGATGACCGGATAGCCGACGCGTTCGGCGATCTGCGCGGCTTCCGCCACGTCGCTGATCGCGCCGTCGGAGCCGGGGACGAGCGGCAGGCCGAGGGCACCGGCGGTGCGCTTCGCCTCCACCTTGTCGCCCATCGTGCGGATATGTTCGGGCTTCGGGCCGACGAAGATCAAGCCGTGGCTCTCGACGATCTCGGCAAAGCGCGCGTTCTCGCTCAAGAAACCATAGCCCGGGTGGATCGCATCGGCGCCCGAGATTTCGGCCGCCGAAATGATGTTCGGGATATTGAGATAGCTGTCGGTCGCCGCCGGCGGCCCGATGCAGATTGCCTCGTCCGCCAGGCGTACGTGCATGGCGTCGGCGTCGGCGGTGGAGTGCACCGCAACGGTCTTGATGCCCATTTCATGGCACGCGCGGTGGATGCGCAGCGCAATCTCACCACGGTTGGCGATCAGGAGCTTTTGAATTTTTGGCATGGAAACAGGCCTATCTACCCACCCGTTCGCCCTGAGCCTGTCGAAGGGCGACCATCCGCAAGCGTATCGCTCGCGGCGCGCCGGGCTTCGACAGGCTCAGCCCGAACGGGGGGCGGGGGAGCATGACCGCGTCGTTACTCGACGACGACGAGCGGCTGGTCGAATTCGACGGGCTGGCCGTTTTCGACCAGGATCGCCTTGACGGTGCCGGCCGCCGGCGCGGTGATCGGGTTCATGACCTTCATCGCCTCGACGATCAGCAGCGTATCGCCGGCAGCGACCGACTGGCCGACCGAGACGAAGTTCTTCGCCTCCGGATTGGCGGCGAGATAGGCGGTGCCGACCATCGGCGACTTGACCGCGTTCACGCTGGCTGCCGGGGCCGACGCGCCGACTTCGGCGGCGGCAGGCGCGCTCGATGCGACCGGCGCGGGGGCGGGCGCGGCCATGGGCTGCGGCGCATAGGTCATCTGGGCGGGCGCGGCGGTCACGGTGCGCGCGACGCGCACCTTGCGGTCGCCGTCCTCGACCTCGATTTCGGTCAGCTGCGTGTCGTCGAGCACCTGTGCGAGCTGGCGCACCAGTTCGATGTCGACGCTCATGCCGCTGTTGCTGTTGTTCGTTTCGCTCATGGGTCCCCTGAACTTTCCTGGCGAATTTCTGTCGTGATTTCTACGAAAGCGCGCGCCTTTGTCAGAAGCGCGCGGCGGCGTCCAGCGCTAGCCTATAGGACATCGCGCCGAATCCCGCGACCGTTCCTTTCGCGGCCCGCCCGACGAAGCTGACGTGGCGGAAATCCTCGCGGGTGTGCGGGTTCGACAGATGAACCTCGATCACGGGCGTGCGAATGGCCTTGATCGCGTCGTGGATCGCGATCGAAGTGTGGGTGAAGGCGCCGGCGTTCAGCAGCACCGCCTTGGCACCGCGCGCCTGCGCCTCGTGCAGCCAGTCGACCAGATGGCCTTCATGGTTCGACTGACGCAGGTCGATCTCGATATCGATCTCGCGGGCGCGGTCCTCCAGCATCCCGGCAATGTCGTCGAGCGTGTCCGAGCCGTAGATTTCCGGCTCGCGCGTGCCGAGCAGGTTCAGGTTCGGGCCGTTCAGGACGTAGATGAGGTCGGCCATGGTTCGCTTTCGATTGAACGTGGACGCTCCGGCTCCTAGGTGGTGCGCGACCAACCAAGTCCGTTCGCCCTGAGCTTGTCGAAGGGTTGCCCTTCTTCCTACCAACCGGGCCGTAGAAGAAGGGCAGGGCTTCGACAAGCTCAGCCCGAACGGAAGGTATTGGCGTGCACGCTGACGGCACCGTCTCGATCACCCTGAACGGCGAACACAAGCGCGTCGCCGCGGGGCTCACCATCGCGCAGCTGGCCGAGAGCCTGGGCCTTGTGCCCGCCAAGCTGGCCGTCGAGCGCAACCTGGAAGTCGTGCCGCGCTCGACGCTCAGCGAAGTGATGGTCGAGGACGGCGACGAGTTGGAGATCGTGCACTTCGTCGGCGGCGGGGATCATGCCGGCGTGATCACGGACGACAGCTGGTCGGTCGCCGGCCGTACCTTCCGCTCCCGGCTGATCGTCGGCACCGGCAAGTACAAGGATTTCGAACAGAACGCCGCGGCCGTCGCCGCATCGGGCGCGGAGATCGTCACGGTAGCCGTCCGCCGGGTCAACGTCAGCGACCCCAACGCGCCGATGCTGACCGACTATATCGACCCGAAGAAGATCACCTACCTGCCCAACACCGCCGGCTGCTTCGATGCCGAAAGCGCGATCCGTACGCTCAGGCTGGCGCGCGAGGCGGGGGGCTGGGACCTGGTGAAGCTGGAAGTGCTGGGCGAGGCGCGGACGCTCTACCCCGACATGGTCGAGACGTTGCGCGCGACTGAGGTCCTGGCGAACGAAGGCTTCAAGCCGATGGTCTATTGTGTCGACGATCCGATCGCGGCGAAGCGGCTGGAGGATGCGGGCGCGGTCGCGATCATGCCGCTGGGGGCGCCGATCGGATCCGGTCTGGGCATCCAGAACCAGGTCACAATTCGACTGATCGTCGAGGGCGCCAAGGTGCCGGTGCTGGTCGACGCGGGCGTCGGCACCGCATCGGACGCCGCGGCGGCGATGGAGCTTGGCTGCGACGGCGTGCTGATGAATACCGCGATTGCGGAAGCCAAGGACCCGATCCTGATGGCCGCGGCGATGAAGTCGGCGGTCGAGAGCGGGCGGCTGGCCTACCGCGCGGGGCGCATGGCGAAGCGCCGCTATGCCGACCCGTCGAGCCCGCTCGCCGGGTTGATTTAGATCGAAAACCTGGGAACGCCTGTCAGGTCGACGCGTTGGGAGGGGCAAGTACAACGCTTACAGGAGTGACCCACATGGGCGAGCTGATCGACAAGGTTAAGGGCAACGTCAACGAAGCCATCGGCAAGGCCAAGCAGGCCGTCGCCGGCGACGGCCCGGATCGCAACGAGAAGCTGGCCGCCGAAGGCGCCGCTCAGGAAGGCAAGGGCAAGGCCCAGCAGGGCGTCGGTGCCGTGAAGGGCGCCCTCGGCGACGACATCTAAGCTTTCCGATTTGTGGAAGCGACTGGGCCGTCCGGGAAACCGGGCGGCCCTTTCGTTTTACACGCGTCTTGCGCCGATCGGTCGCGTCACGTCGCAGAGACGCGTGGCGAGACGGCCTGATCGCCCGCCCAAGTTGAACGACTATTCAACTCGGCTTGACCGAATCCCTTGCTTCCCCCTAACGCCCTTTCGAAACGTCAGGAGGGATGCCGATGAAGAAGCTCTATCCGGATGCAGCCGCCGCGCTCGACGGGCTGCTCCATGACGGCATGACGATCTGCGCCGGCGGGTTCGGCCTGTGCGGCATTCCGGAGCGGCTGATCGACGCGATCCAGGCCGCGGGCGTCAAGGACCTGACGATCGCGAGCAACAATGCCGGCATCGACAACGAGGGGCTGGGGAAGCTGCTGCGCAGTCGCCAGGTCCGGAAGATGATCTCGTCCTATGTCGGCGAGAACAAGGAATTCGAGCGGCAGTATCTGTCGGGCGAACTCGAGGTCGAATTCTGTCCGCAGGGAACGCTGGCCGAACGCTGCCGCGCTGGCGGCGCGGGTATTCCGGGTTTCTACACCAAGACCGGTGTCGGCACGCTGGTGGCCGAGGGCAAGGAAGTGAAGACGTTCGACGGCGAGGACTATATCCTCGAACGCGGCATCCGCGCCGACCTGTCGATCATCAAGGGCTGGAAGGCCGACGAGGCTGGCAACCTGATTTTCCGCAAGACCGCGCGCAATTTCAACCAGCCGATGGCGACCGCTGGCCGCATCTGCGTGGCGGAGGTCGAGGAAGTCGTCCCCGTGGGCAGCCTCGACCCCGATCACATCCATCTGCCGGGCATCTATGTGAAGCGGATGATTGTCGGCGCACCGTACGACAAGAAGATCGAGTTCGTCACGACCCGCCCGCGGGAAGCGGCATGATCGCGCGTTTCGTCGCCGCGGCGGCGCTCGCGCTGACGCCGGCGGTTGCCACCGCGCAGAACGCGCCCGCTTCCGCCGCGCAGGCTGAGGACCAGCAGGCGATCGATGCCCTGATCGGCAAGGTCTATTCGATCATCTCCGGCCCCGCGGGGCCGCGTGACTGGGACGCGTTCAGGGCGCTGTTCGTCCCCGAGGCGCGACTGGTGCCGGTCGGTGGCAAAGGGCCGCTGGTGCTGGACATCCAGGGCTATATCGACCGCGCCGGCACACTGATGGCCAAGGAAGGCTTTTACGAAAGCGAAGTCGCGCGGCGTGTCGAGCGATACGGCAACATCGCCCATATCTTCTCGACCTACGAAAGCCGCCATGCACCGGGCGAAGCGCCGTTCGCGCGAGGGATCAACTCGATCCAGCTGGTTCGCACGCCCGCCGGCTGGCGCGTGCTGCATATCGTCTGGCAGGGCGAGACACCGGCGCTGCCGATCCCAGGCGATTACCTGCCCAAGACGGATCGGCGATGAGGCTGGGGATGATGCTGCGCGCCGGAACCATCCTGTCGCTGCCGGTCGTGCTGAGCGGTTGCATCGCCGCGGCGGCGCTGATCCCGGTCGCCGCCTCGTCCTCGATGATCGTCAAGACGCAGATGGACGGCAAGCGTCAGAAGCGGCAGGCAAAGGCAGCGGACGAGGCGCCGCCCCCGCCGCTTCAGACCGAAGCCGGCCGCCGCTGGCAGGCGCAAATGGAGGGCGCAAAGATCGTTCCCGGCGCCACCGCCCTGCCGCCGCCCGATGGGTCGCAGCCGTCGCCGGCCGCCGCAGCGGCGGTCGCCCAGCGCACTGGCGTGCCCGAGACGATGCAATATCTTTACGGGTCGGGTGAGGCTGCCGCCGGATCGATTCAGGCGTATCGCGCGCTCCAGCGCTATCTGACCGATTGGAAGGCGTTTGCGAAGCCCGGCAAGGCGCGTCAGGTCGTGCTGGCCGACAGCGCGTCGCTGAACGCACCGCAGTTCGAACCGTGCGGTCCGAAGCCTCCCGCTGTCGTGCTGGATATCGACGAAACGGCACTGCTGAATCTCGGATATGAAGCGGACGCCGCGCGCCGCGGCGAGGCGTATGAGGAAGGTCGGTGGCGGCGCTGGGAAGAAACCGGCGCGGACAAAACAGTCGCGGTGCCCGGCGCCAAGATGGCGCTCGACGCGGCGCGGGCGGCGGGCATCACCGTCATCTTCAATTCGAACCGCACCCGCGAGACCGCGGCGCAGACCGAACTGGCGCTCAATCGCGCCGGGCTGGGGCCGGCCAAGCACGGTACGACCCTGTGGCTGAAGGGTGACGACGGCGGCGGATCGGGCAAGGACGACCGCCGGTGGGCGATCGCCAGCGGCTATTGCGTCATCGCGATGGTCGGTGACCAATTGGGTGACTTCAGCGACCTGTTCAACGACCCGACGCTGTCGCCGTCCACCCGCCGCGCGCTTGCCGCATCGCCGGCGATCGCCGGCCTGTGGGGCAACGGCTGGTTCGTGCTGCCCAACCCCGTCTACGGCAGCGCGCTGAAAGGTGGGTTCGACGATATCTTTCCGGTAGATACGCGCTGGAGCGATCCGGCGGAGGAGAAGAAATAATGCCCTGGGACCGCAACCAGATGGCGGCACGCGCCGCGAAGGAATTGCGCGACGGTTTCTACGTCAACCTCGGCATCGGCATTCCAACGCTGGTCGCCAACAACATACCCGAAGGCATGACCGTCACGCTGCAGAGCGAGAACGGCATGCTGGGGATCGGCCCCTTTCCCTATGAGGGCGAGGAAGATCCCGACCTGATCAACGCCGGCAAGCAGACGATCAGCGAACTGCCGTCCTCGGTCTATTTCAGCTCGGCCGACAGCTTCGCGATGATCCGCGGCGGGCATATCGACCTGACCGTGCTGGGCGCGATGGAGGTTGCCGAGAACGGCGACATTGCCAACTGGATGATCCCGGGCAAGATGATCAAGGGCATGGGCGGCGCGATGGACCTTGTCGCCGGGGTCAAGAAGATCATCGTCGTGATGGAACACACGTCGAAGAACGGCGACCCGAAATTCATCCCGGCCTGCACCTTGCCGCTGACGGGCAAGAACGTCGTCGACATGATCGTGACCGATCTGGCCGTGTTCCAGCGTCCCGATCACGACAGCCCGTTCAAGCTGATCGAACTGGCGCCGGGCGTGACCGCGGACGAAGTCGCGGCGAAGACGACGGCGACGTACGAAGCGTGAGCGACGGCTACACCCTGATCACGGCCAACCGGAATTATTCCAGTTGGTCGCTCAGGCCGTGGGTGTTGATGACGGCGCTGGGCATCCCCTTCGCCGATCGGATCGAGCCGTTTCAACGGCTCGACAACTACGACGCGTTCCGGGCGTTTTCGCCGACCGGCCAGGTTCCGGTGCTGATCCACGGGGATCGCACGATCTGGGATTCGCTCGGCATCGTCATGTATCTGGCCGATCGGCATGACGGCGTATGGCCGGCCGATCCCGATGCCCGCGCCTGGGCGATGTGCGCGGTGGCGGAAATGCACGGCGGCTTCGGCGCGCTGCGGAACGAGCGGACGATGACCGTCGGGCAGCGCGTCACACCGCAGGGTGGGTCGCCGGCACTGGCGAAGGATGTGGCGCGGCTTTCGGCGCTCTGGGCGGAGGGGATCGAGCGCTTCGGCGGACCGTGGCTGGCCGGCACGGCGTTCAGCGCGGTCGATGCATTCTACGCACCGGTCGCGTTCCGCGTGCGAACCTATGGCATCGACGTCGGGCCGACCGGCGCTCGCTGGGTAGAGGCGATGCTTGCCCATCCGGCGATGCGGACGTGGGAGCAGGCCGCGCTGGCCGAGACATTCCGCGAGGAAGGGCACGAGGCCGAAGTCGCCGCTGTGGGCCTGGTGACCGAGGACCACCGTGCGGTCGCTGTCTCTCCCGAAAGCTAGGGCGCGGAGCTAAGCGCGTCGATTGCGGCCGCGCCGATAACGCCCGCGTAATTATGTCACAGAACACCAGCGCCTCCGCGAATCCAGCAGGGGGGGGCGCCCCCCTGCGGCATTGAGCGTTCGAAGGCCGGGCCGCGTCGATCGACACGGTCGAGATTTGACCTTCCAGCCCCCCGCGTGACCAAGCGGGACGTTCGTGGAGGAAGACGGGCGTCATACATCTTACGGTGTGTTGGACGACGCTGCCGCGGAAGCAGGGCAATCCGAAACGCGTATGCCCTTGATCGTCATCCCCTCCCTAGCCGGGATCGGGCTGCCTTCCGGTCGCGCCATCACGGCGCGGGATACGGTGCTTTCGAGGGTGACCTGCGGATCGGCGGGTTCGGGGACGGGGAGGAGGCGGATGCACGGACACGCAGGCTCCCCGACCGTGGAATGCCCGATCAAGCGCCGACCGAAAGTCGAGGTTTGTCGGGCACAGTAATTTCGATCAGGATCGCGCGGACACAAAGTTGCGCGCGGACTTGCATCCGCACATCTTTCGGCTAACCCCGCGACCATCATGGCCAGCCGACCGCTCACGCTCTACGAAAAAATCTGGGCCGACCACGTCGTCGAACGTCGCGACGACGGGACGTGCCTCATCTACATCGACCGTCACCTCGTCCATGAAGTGACGAGCCCGCAGGCGTTTGCCGGGCTGAAGGCCGCTGGGCGCCGGGTGCGCCGCATCGACCTGACGTTGGCCGTGCCTGATCACAATCTGCCGACCAGCCCGCGGGTCGATGCGGCGGGGAAGCCGCTGCCGATCGCCGACCCGGAAAGCGCGAACCAACTCGCCGCGCTCAGGGCGAACGTCGCCGAGTTCGGCGTGCCCTATATCGACGCGCTCGCGGCCGAACAGGGCATCGTCCATGTCGTCGGGCCGGAGCAGGGCTTCACGCTGCCGGGTACGACTCTGGTCTGCGGCGACAGCCATACCTCGGCCCATGGCGCGCTGGGGTCGCTGGCGTTCGGCATCGGCACGTCGGAGGTCGAGCATGTGCTCGCCACGCAGACGCTGTTGCTCAAGCAATCCAAGACCATGGAAATTCGTGTCGACGGCTCGCTCGGCTTCGGGGTCAGCCCGAAGGACGTGGTGCTGGCGATCATCGGCAGGATCGGGGCGGCGGGCGGCACCGGCTATGTCGTCGAATATACCGGCGAGGTCATCCGCGCGATGTCGATCGAGGGTCGCCTGACCGTCAGCAACATGTCGATCGAGGGCGGTGCGCGTGCGGGTCTGATCGCGCCCGACGATACGACCTTCGCCTATCTCAGGGGCCGCCCGATGGCGCCGAGCGGCGAGACATGGGACAAGGCCGTCGCCTATTGGCGCACGCTGCCGAGCGATCCGGCCGCGGTGTACGACGCCGTCGTCAAGCTCGACGCGACCGATATCGCGCCGTCGCTGACCTGGGGGACGAGCCCCGAGGACGTGGTGCCGATCACTGGTATCGTCCCCGATCCCGACAGCTTCGCCGACCCGTCGAAGCGCGTCGCCGCCCGCAAGTCGCTCGATTACATGGGGCTGGAGCCGGGCACGCGGATGCAGGACGTCGCCGTGCAGAACGTCTTCATCGGTAGCTGCACCAACAGCCGAATCGAGGATCTGCGCGCCGCTGCCGCGGTCGCCAGCGGACGGCATGTCGCGGACGGCGTGCGCGCGATGGTCGTGCCGGGATCGGGCCTGGTGAAGCGTCAGGCCGAGCGGGAGGGGCTCGACCGCATCTTCACCGAAGCGGGCTTTGAATGGCGCGAACCCGGCTGTTCGATGTGCCTGGCGATGAATCCCGACAAGGTGCCGCCGGGCGAGCGCTGTGCGTCGACCAGCAACCGCAACTTTGTCGGCCGCCAGGGGCCGGGGGCACGGACGCATCTGCTGAGCCCGGCGATGGCCGCTGCGGCGGCGGTGACCGGGCGCCTGGCCGACGTCCGCGACCTGATGGGGGCGTCCAATGGCTGATCCGATCACGCAGGTGTCGGGCCGCGCCTATCCTTGGGGCGCCAAGAACATCGACACCGACATCATCATCCCCGCGCACTGGCTGAAGACCACGACGCGCGAGGGCCTGGGAAAGGGGGCCTTCGAAACCGTCCGCGCCGTCGAGGGCAATATCTTCGACGACCCGCGCTATGCGGGCGCACCGGTGCTGATTGCGGGCGACAATTTCGGTTGCGGGTCGAGCCGCGAGCATGCCGCCTGGGCGCTGGCCGATCTGGGGGTCAAGGCGGTCATCGCGCCGTCCTTCTCCGACATCTTCTCGGGCAACGCGTTCAAGAACGGGATCGTCCCCGTCGTCCTGCCGCAGGCGGCGGTCGATCGGCTGGTGGAGGCGGCGCAGGACGGCGAAGTCACCGTCGATTTGGAGACGATGACGGTCACCACCAGCTACCAGGATCGCTTCGGCTTCACGCTCGATGCGTTTCGCCGCGATTGCCTGATGCAGGGGCTGGACGAGATCGGTCTGACGCTGGCACAAGATACCGCGATTTCGAAATTCGAATCCGCGGACGCAGAGCATCGCCCGTGGATCAGCGGGAGAGGCCTAGATGCGAGCGTTGCTGTCTGAAGCTGTCGGCGGACCCGAAACACTGAAACTGTCGGATCTGCCCGAACCGGCCGTCGGCGCAGGCCAGGTCGTGGTCGCGGTGAAGGCCTGCGCGATCAACTATCCCGACGTCCTGATCATCGAGGACAAGTACCAGTTCAAGCCGCAGCGGCCGTTCGCGCCGGGCGGTGAGATCGCGGGCGTCATCGAAAGCGTCGGTGAGGGCGTGACCGGCTGGGCGGCGGGCGACCGGGTGGTGGCGGTAATCGGGCACGGAGGTCTGAGCGAAAAGGTCGCGGTGCCGGCGGGCGCGCTCTATCGCCTGCCCGAGGGGCGCGACTTCGCCGAGGGCGCGGCGCTGCTGCTGACCTATGCGACGACGATCCACGCGCTGCTCGACCGTGGACGGTTGCAGGCCGGGCAGTCGCTGCTGGTGCTGGGCGCGGCCGGCGGCGTCGGGCTGGCCGCGATCGAGCTCGGTAAGGCGTATGGCGCGCGCGTCGTCGCGGCGGTGTCGTCGGAGGAAAAGGCTGAGGCGGCGCGGGCGGCGGGTGCGGACGAGACGATCGTCTATGGCCGCGCGCCGTTCGACAAGGACCAGTCGAAGGCGCTGGCCGAGCAGTTCAAGGCGGCCGGCGGGCGCGGCGGTTTCGACGTGATCTACGATCCGGTCGGCGGCGACTATGCCGAGCCGGCGCTGCGGTCGATCGCGTGGGAAGGGCGGTATCTGGTCGTCGGCTTCCCCGCCGGCATTCCGAAGCTGCCGCTCAACCTGACGCTGCTAAAGAGCTGCGATGTCTGCGGCGTGTTCTGGGGCGCGTTCGCCGCGCGCGATCCGCAGGCGAACGCCGCGCATGTCGCGACGCTGTTCGACCTGTGGGAAAGCGGCAAGATCGCCCCGCGGGTGACCGAGCGGTTCGCCTTTGCAGACGGCGGGCAGGCAATCGCTAAGATGGCGGCGCGTGGGGCGATCGGGAAGCTGGTGGTCGAGGTGGCGGGCTGACCACCGGCTGATGTGCTCCGGTGCAGGCCGGAGCGCTGGCCGGCGTCAGCCCTTCGACCGTCACGGCTCCGGCCTGCGCCGGAGCACCGTGACGGGTTACTGCGGTCTGCCTATCCGTCTCCGTTCGACCTGAAGCCTGTCGATGGGCCGTAGTTCGCTACGCTAGCCCTGCGTGGGCGGCTCGAAGGACGGTGCTTCGACAAGCTCGGCACGAACGGCGTGCGGTGCAGACCTTATTTTGTTGGAGCCGCAGGTGCCGCCGGCGCACCGCGCATCTGGCGGATTCCCTCGGCGATCTGGGTGCGCGCCTGGGCCATGCCCTGGTCGAGCTGCTGACGACCCATTGCCTGCTGGTCGGCCGGCAGCGTCTTCAACATCTCCTCGACGGCGCCGCGCAGCGCGGTTTCCTCGGTCTTGCAGGCGGTCAGCACGCTCTCGGCACCCTGTTCGGGGGTCATCGTCGCGGGCACGGTGGAAATCTTCGGGCCGATGCAGCCGGAGAACGCCTGCGCGCTTGCCTGGATGGCCGCAGCCCCGGCCGGTGCTGCAGGCGGCGTGGCGGGCGTGGTCGCCTGAGCGAGGACGAGGGCGAGAATCGATGCAACGGCCATGAGAGACTCTTTCAAGTGGAGCCGCACGTCTATCAGCGCCGACGCAGGCTGTCATTGGGGAAGACGTTGCGCTCCCCCCGCTGCCGCCCTATCTCGAACCCGACATAGCAAGGGGCCCTGCATGACCACTTTCGACGACCGTGAGCGCGCATTCGAGGCGAAATTCGCCCGTGACGAGGAAATGGCGTTCCGCGTCACCGCCCGCCGCAACCGGCTGGTCGGGCAGTGGGCGGCGGAAAAGATGGGCCTGACCCCCGAAGAAACCGACGCTTATGCCAGAGCGGTCGTTCAGGCCGATTTCGAGGAAGCGGGCGACGAGGATGTCATACGCAAGGTCGTCGGCGACCTGACCGCCGCCGGGATCGACGACGCAGACGAGGCCGCGGTCCGCAGCGCGCTCGAAGACGCGCTGGTCGAGGCACGCCGGCAACTGCTGGGGTCGATCTGATCCCATGCCGATGGCCGCAGAGGATATCGAGACACTGATCCGCGCCGGGATTCCCGACGCGACGGTCGAGATCACCGATCTGGCCGGCGACGGCGATCATTATGCCGCCCGCGTGACGGCGGAGAGTTTCCGGGGCAAGTCCCGGCTTCAGCAACAGCGCGCCGTGTATGCCGCGCTTGGCGAGCGGATGGGGGGCGTGCTCCACGCGCTCCAGCTGACCACCGCCGTTCCCCAGGAGTAAGTGTGATGACCGACCAGACCCAGGCCCGTATCGGCGATCTCGTGAACGGATCCGACGTTCTGCTGTTCATGAAGGGCAGCCCGTTGTTCCCGCAGTGTGGTTTCTCCAGCCGTGCGGTCGCGATTCTCCAGCATCTGGGCGTCGAGTTCGATTCGGTCGATGTGCTGCAGGACCAGGAGGTCCGCCAGGGCATCAAGCAGTTCAGCGACTGGCCGACAATCCCGCAGCTGTATGTGAAGGGCGAATTCGTCGGTGGCTCGGACATCATGATGGAGATGTACGAATCAGGCGAGCTGAAGGGCTTGCTGGAGGAAAAGGGCGTCGCGCACGCTTCGTGAGCCTTCGCTCGGTTGGTGATTTGGCGGGCTCGGCGTCCTTGGGGTGCCGAGCCCGTCGTCGTTTTCGACCCGGCATATCCCCCGCTCGTGCTGAGCGTGACGAAGCACCGTACCACATGCAGCGAGGGCATTTCGGGGGTATCGCAGAACAGTGCTTCGACGGGCTTAGCCCGAACAGGGGAGGGGTTGTGCCCCGGCGCCGACGTTGATTCGGTCAGACCGCTCAAGACACGCTCGATGCGGGCGCCCTCGCCAGCGCACAGTCAGAAATCGGGAAGGAGCCGGGTGCGGGCGGGTCGTCGTGGTGGAGACCGTGGGGGAAGATGACGACCCGCCCTGCTAAAGCGTCGAACGCTCGGCTGTCCCAAGCGATGCAGGCCGCATGCCAGAGCGGCGTGGTCACGCCATTCCGCGGCATGCGATGGTTTCGACGCGTTAACCAGGCTGCACATCTGTAAGCCACGCCGACACTTCGTCGGCCAGCGCGTTCGTTTCGCTACAGCAATCATTCATCCTCTGTTCAGCCCCTTGACTACAGACGTAATCGAGTTGATTACATACGTAGTCGGTTGAGGAGCGACAGGTCGTGACAGAACGTATCAGCGATGCCGAACATGCGGTGATGGAAGTGCTGTGGGACGAATCGCCCCTCAGCGCCCAGGACGTGGCCGAACGCGTCGCGCCCGATCGCGGATGGAGCGCGAACACGGTCAAGACGCTGCTCGGCCGGCTTCTCGCGAAGAACGTCGTCAGTCACGAAGAGGATGGCCGACGCTACCTCTATCGCCCCGCCGTCGAGCGTGACGTCTATGTCACCGGCGAGTCGCGCCGGCTGATGGATCGGCTGTTCGGCGGCAAGCTGACCCCGCTGGTCGCGCATCTGGCCGACCAGGACGAACTGACCGCGCAAGACATCGCGGAGATCGAAGCCCTGTTGAAGGAGCTGAAAGCATGATCGTCTGGGCTGTAGAAACGCTGGTCGCCACGACGCTCCTGATGGTGCTCGTGCTGATCATCCGCACCCCCGTCCGCCGCAGCTTCGGCCCCGGCGTCGCCTATGCGCTGTGGGCGATTCCCGTCCTGCGCATGATTCTGCCGCCGCTGCCGGAAGCCTGGCGCGGCAGCGCGCTACCGACGATGCCGATGCCCGAGGATATCACCGTCTATCTCGGCGCTCCGGTCGCCACCTTGCCTGCGGAGCCGGCAAGCGGGATCGGTTGGCCGGTCGTTCTGCTGGGCCTGTGGATCGCCGGCGCGCTGGGCTTTGCGCTGTATCATCTGATCGCCCACAGCCGTTTCTGCGCCCGCGTCCAGCGGACCGCGCGACGCAGCGAGATCGTCGCCGCGGGTAACGTCCGCGTGATCGAAACCGATGCCGCCGCCGGGCCGCTCGCGTTCGGTGTGTTGCGCAAGTTCGTCGCCTTCCCGCGCGATTTCACCGAGCGCTACGATCCGCTGGAACGCGACCTGGCACTGGCGCACGAGCTTGGCCACCATGCCCGCGGCGACCTGATCGCCAATTGGGTCGCGCTCGCGATGCTGGCGCTCCACTGGTTCAATCCGATCGCCTGGCGGGCATTTCGTGCCTTCCGTGCCGATCAGGAAATGGCCTGCGATGCCCTCGTGCTGGCCGGTCGCGCCCGCGAACTGCGCGCCGCCTATGGCCGCGCCATCGTCAAGTCGGCGCATGGCGGAGCGGTATCGGCCGCCTGCCACCTGCACACGATCAACGAACTCAAAGGGAGGTTGAAGATGTTGACCAAGCACGAAAAAATCACCGCGCGCAAGCGGTTGGCCGGGGGCAGCGCGATCGGCGCGATCCTGCTGGCAGGCATGGCGATGACCGCGTCGGGCACCCATGCAACCGAAACGGTGCGCACGAAGGTGGAGGACGCGACCGGCGTCGATCTGGCGAGCATCGAACTGCCGCCGTTGCCCGCGCTGCCGACTGCGCCCACGGCGCAGGATCTGCCCCCGGTCCCCGAGGCCCCGCCCGCACCTCCGGCACCGCCGGCCGGCGCCAACAAGAAGCGCGTCCATATCGTGACCCGGGACAAGGACGGTACCGTCCGCGAATATACCGGGGACAGCGAAGACTCGCTCGTCATGATCCAGCGCGACGGCAAGACCGGCACCTTCACGACCAAGGACGGCAAGACGCTGGCACTGAACGTGCCGCGTCCGCCACGTCCGCCGCTGACGCCCGAAATGGCCGAGCGTCTGGACCGCGTCCGCATCGACATGAAGGACATGCCGCAGATCAGCTCGCGCAAGTGCGACGACAGCGATGCGCCGGGATCGACCGTCATCAACCGCAAGGACGGTGACAAGAAGATCACGATCATCTGCACCAATCGCATCGAACGCATGGCGATGAATGCCCAGCGGGACGCGATGAAGGCGCAGCGCGAAGCGATGGTCGCGCATGGCATCGCGATGCGTGAGCATGGCAACGCGCTGTTCATCGAGCGCCGCGCCACCGCCTCCGCGCTCGACGGCCTGCGCTCGGCGCGCCGCAGCATCGACGGCAACGCGGCGATGTCGGCCGAAGCAAAGGCCAGCGCGCTGAAGGGCATCGACGAAGCGATCCGCGAGCTCGAAGCCAAGAAGGACTGACCGCGGGAGACCGCCGCCGTCGGGCCGGACCAGGCCCCTGGTCAGGACACGCAGCTTGGGAGGGCTGTTTCCCGACGGTAGCGACGCGGACAGGACGGGACCGGTGTGCCGCATGCGCCGGTCCCGTTTTTCGTGTCTGAAGAATTTGTTCAGAGAAGGCGCGAAGGCGCGAAGAGAATAAGGCGAGGTGTAGCGCTGCCGCGCGAAGGTGTCCCGCCCCGGGCGCCGCAGGCTCCTCAAGTCGCTGATTATACGGCGCCTCGCGCCAAACAGAGCCGATCCTCCGCCCCTCTGCGTGGAAAAATTCTTCCCTTCGCGCCTTCGCGCCTTCTCCGAATCACTCTTCCTTCTTGTCCGACCTCAACCGAACCGCCATCTGGCCTTTATGACCGCCGTGCCCGATGAGCTCGAACCCGGCATCCTGCGCCTGACTGCCAATAATCCGTCGGCCTTCACCAAGGATGGCACCCAGAGCTATGTCGTCGGCACGAGCGATGTCGCGGTGATCGATCCGGGCCCGGCCGGGGACGACGCGCATCTGAGCGCGCTGTTGGCCGCGATCGGTGACCGGCCGTTGCGCGCGATTCTGGTCACGCACACCCACCGCGACCACAGCCCGCTGGCCCGCGACCTGAAGGCGGCGACGGGCGCGCCGATCGTCGGCTGCGCGCCGCTTGCGCTCGCCGATGACGGACAGCCGCGCGCCGATGCCTCGTTCGATCACGATTATGCCCCCGATCGCGTGCTGACAGATGGCGAGGGCGTGTCCGGCGATGGCTGGACGCTCCAGGCGATCGCGACGCCCGGCCACACCTCGAACCACCTGTGTTTCGCGATGCCCGCGACGAAGGCGCTGTTCAGCGGCGACCATGTCATGGGTTGGTCGACGAGCATCGTCTCGCCGCCCGATGGCGATATGGGCGATTACATGGCCAGCCTCGAGAAATTGCTGACGCGCGACGACCGCGTTTACTACCCTGGCCACGGCGACCCCGTGTCCAATCCGCAGCGGCTGGTCCGCGGCATGATGGGTCATCGCAAGAGCCGCGAAGGCGCCATCCTGCGGTTATTGGGGCGCGGCGACAGCGACACGCCGGCGATGGTGCAGGCGATGTATGCGGGGATCGACAAGCGGCTGCATCCGGCCGCCGAACGATCGGTGCTGGCGCATCTGTTCGACCTGCGTCGCCGCGGGCTGGTCAGCGGCGAGGAAGGGGGCCTGTGGGCGATCGTCTGAACCCGAAACAGCTGATCGGCGCGGCGGTCGCGCTGTCTTTGCTGATCGTCGCGGCCTTCGTGGGCAAGGCGCTCTACGATCGCGTGTCGGACAGCTATGTCGTCGAGCGCCGGGACGACGGTAGCGCGGTGACCAGAGTGGTGCGGGCGACCTTCTCCCGGGCGTCGAGCCTGAAGGTGGGCTCGCTCAGCGGTAACGTGCAGGCGACGGCGTCCGACACGCGGCTGGGCGGCATGCTGACGAGTGACCGGGTGGTGAAGGCGCCGTTTGCGGTCGATTACTTCGTCGACGTCTCGCGACTGCGCGACCGCGATTACCGCTACGATCCCGATACGCGCACGCTGGTGATCGACGCGCCTGACGTGACGGTCGGCGCGGTCAATGTCGACGAGGCGCGACGGACGCTCAGCGAAACGCGTGGCGTGTTCGTGACGCGCGACGCGATGGACACGTTGTCGCAGCGCGCGTCGGCATCGGCACAGGCGTCGGCCGAGGCGGAAGCGAAGAAGCCAGAACGGATCGCTCAGGCCCGTGACAATGCCCGCCGGGCGCTGGCGGAGTTGCTGACGGGGCCGCTGGAAGCTGCCGGCGTGACCGATCCGCGGATCCTGGTGACCTTCCCGTATGAGCGGCGGAGCCGAGAGGACTGGGATCGGACGAAGACGGTCGAGCAGGTGCTGGGAAACCGCCAGTAACCTGCTGGTGCGCAAGCACGGCGCCTTAGCCCTTGATCCCCGCCCCCCGTGCGTCCATCTGCGCCGGCATGGACGCACGTAACGGCATCGGCGGCTCGCTCACGGGCCTGGACCTCCGCGCGGAGATCGATCGGCTGCGCAAGGAGCGCAACGCGGTCATCCTGGCGCATTATTACCAGAAGCCCGAAATCCAGGATATCGCGGACTTCGTCGGCGACAGCCTGGACCTCAGCCGCAAGGCAGCGGCCACCGATGCCGACGTCATCGCCTTCTGCGGCGTGAAGTTCATGGCCGACACCGCCAAGATCCTGTCGCCGGACAAGATCGTCGTGCTGCCCGACCTGGCCGCCGGGTGCAGCCTGGAGGACAGCTGTCCGCCGGACCGCTTCGCCGCCTTCCGCGCCGGACACCCCGATCATATCGCGCTGACGTACATCAACTGTTCGACCGAGGTGAAGGCGCTCTCCGACGTCATCGTCACCTCGTCGTCGGCGGAGAAGATCCTGGCCCAGATCCCGGCCGACCAGAAGATCATCTTCGGGCCCGACAAGCATCTGGGCGGGTACCTCAAGCGCAAGACCGGACGCGACATGCTGCTGTGGCCGGGGGTGTGCATCGTGCACGAGGCGTTCAGCGAGACCGAGCTGCTGAAGCTCAAGGCCCAGCACCCGGATGCGCCGGTCGCCGCGCATCCGGAATGCCCGCCGCATGTGCTCGACCATGCCGATTACGTCGGGTCGACCAGCGGTATCCTGGAGTTCGCCAAGACCTTCCCCGGGACCACGCTGATCGTCGCGACCGAACCGCATATCATCCACCAGATGGAAAAGGCGGTGCCGGAGAAGACCTTCATCGGCGCGCCGGGTGCCGACGGCAACTGCAACTGCAATATCTGCCCGTACATGGCGCTGAACACGATGGAGAAGCTCTACATCGCGCTACGCGACCTGGAGCCGCGGATCGAGATCGAGGAAGGCCTGCGGCTGCGCGCGAAGAAGAGTCTGGACGCGATGCTGGAGATGGCTGGCGCGACGGTCGGGCAGGGCGACCTGGGACCGGCAGTGAAGGGCGACTGAGCCTCACTTATCGTCATCCCCGCGGAGGGGCACCCCGCAGAGTATCACTTTGCGGGGACCCGGAAGGCGGGGATCGTTTCTGGCTGACCTCTCGATTTCAGCCGCACGTTCAGCGACTATTGATCCCCGCCTGCGCGGGGATGACGGTGGAGAGTTTGATGATCCCCGACTTCGACCTCGACGCCTTTGTCGCTGCCACGCTTGCCGAGGACCTGGGTCCCGCCGGCGACATCACCTCCGCCGCGGTGATTCCGGAGGGCGCGCGCTTCGAGGGCGTGATGGACAGCCGCGATGCGATCACCGTCGCTGGGCTGGAGATTGCGGAAGCCTTTTTCCGCACGCTCGACCCCGATGTGCAGATCGAGCGGCTGGTCGAGGACGGCGCCCGTGTCGCGGGCGGCACCGATCTGCTGCGCCTGTCGGGCAGCGCGCGCGCGATGCTGACGGCCGAGCGGTCGGCGCTCAACACGGTGCAGCATCTGTCGGGCATCGCGACGCTGACCCGGGCCTATGTCGACAGAATCGCTGGCACCGGCGCGACCCTGCTCGACACGCGCAAGACGATCCCTGGCCTGCGCGTTCTTGAGAAGTATGCGACCCGCATGGGCGGCGCGACCAATCACCGCATGGGGCTGTGGGACGCCGCGATGATCAAGGACAATCACGTCGCGGTCGCCGGATCGATCGAGGCCGCCGTCGGTCGCGCGGTCGCAGCGGGTATCGCGCAAATCATCGTGGAGGTCGACCGCGTCGACCAGATCGAACCGGCAATCGCGGCCGGCGCGACGCATCTGCTGCTCGACAATATGGACGTCCCGACGCTGCGGGGCGCGGTGACGCTGGTCCGCGGGCGCGTTCCGACCGAGGCATCAGGCGGTGTGCGGCTCGACACGATCCGCGCGATCGCCGAGACCGGCGTGACCTTCGTCAGTGTCGGCCGGCTCACCCAATCGGCGCCGGCGGCGGACATCGGTCTGGACTTCACCAGCGTCGCCTAAAATCCGTATGCGGTCGGGACGGGGATGCTGATCGTGCACAGACCCTAAAGCGGATTGCGGCGGGCAGGCGATCCGCTAGGTTGGCCGGCGTTGTGGGGAAGGGGACCAGAATGATCCGGCCGAAATCGATCGAGCTGTTCGAACGCTGTTACCTGGGCGGCTGGGCCGTCGGGTTGATCAACACCGTCATCCGGTGGTCGGATATGCAAAGCGATCCGCGGATCGTCGAGGCTACACAGGCCGTCGGCACGGGGCCTTTGCTGGCGGTCAGCGCGATCGGCCTGCTGATCCCGTTGATCTTGTGGTTCTTCATCGCCCGTAAGGGCAGCGTCATCGCCAAGTGGATCCTGGTCGTCATCACCGCGATCGGCGTCGTCAGCCTCGCGTTCTCGCTGGCGCGGGGCGCGCTGCCAACCAGCGTCGGGGGCCTTCTTGGGCTCGTCGGCATCACGCTGAACATCGTGGCGGCGACCTTGCTGTTCCGCCCCGATGCCAAATTGTGGTTCGGCGAAAGCCTGCCGCAGGATCCGGTCGCATGATGCTGCGCGCCGCTCTCGCCATCGCAGCCGTCGTCGCTCCGGCTGCGGCGTCCGCGCAGGCCTATGTCTGTCGCATTCCCGACCGCGTCGAGGCGCCGCGCCCCGACCTGCCGTCCCCGCAGCAGCCCCGACGGGTGCTGCCGATCGGCGGCTATACGCTGGCGATGACCTGGGCGCCGCAATATTGTCGCGACAACGGGGATCGTGCGTCGTCGTCCTTCCAGTGCGGTAGTGGCAACCGGTTCGGCTTCACGCTTCACGGGCTTTGGCCGGATGGGGAGGGCAAGGAGTGGCCGCAATATTGCACCACCTCTCCGATCCTCGATTCGACCGAAATCCGCCGCAACCTGTGCGCGACGCCGTCGCCGCAGCTGCTGCAACATGAATATGCCAAACATGGCACCTGTATGGGCATTCCGCCGCGCGAGTATTTTCGTCGCGCGACCGCACTCTACGGCAAGCTGCGCTATCCTGACATGACCGCGCTGTCCCGCCGTCCAGGCCTGACCGCCGGCCAGCTGGCGACCGCGATCGCGCGCGTGAACCGCGGGATGACCGCCGGAATGATGCGGATCACCGCCACGCGGCAGGGCTGGCTCGACGAGGTCTGGATCTGCCTAGACAAGCGATTCGCCTATGCGACCTGCCCGGCGCATCAGGGCGGGCTGAAGCCGTCGCAGCGGGTCAGGATCTGGCGCGGCGCGCGCTGACGTACACGTCCTCCCCTTGCCGGGGAGGATGTACCGGCGACTACCCCTGCAGCGTCGCGCCGCCGGGATGATGCTTGTCGAGATGCCTGCGGATGATCCGCAGGTTGCGCGTGTTCGATCGGAAGAAGAAATCGGCCGCGTCGCCGACGATCGGTAGCGCGCCCAGCACGGTGTCGAACCCGACATTCGCCGCCATTCGCGTCAGCTGCCATTTCGACAGGCCCAGGTTGCGCGCCTCCCACACGATCCACGCCCCCATGGCGGTCGCGACCAGGTCACCCGCGACAGGGACCAGGCCAAGGATGGCGTCGAGCCCGACCGCGCGGTTGATGCCCGGCACGACGAAGCTGCGCTCAAGGAGTCGCTCCATCGCTTCGATCCGCGCGCGGACCGACGCAATGTCGGTGCCGAACGAAAGGCGGGGCGAAGCGGTCATCGGGATCGGTCGGGCCATGCCCTTCACTTGGGATCGCTGCGCAACCGGTTCAACGGGTGGAAGGCACGCGCATTGGGCGTCCACTGCCGCAACCGTGTCGCCACGAGCGACCAGCGCAACGGCCGGGCAATCGGGATGTAGGCAACGTCGGCGGTCAGCGCTGAATCGGCCTGGGCCAGCATCTGCGCCCGCGTGGCGACGTCGGGCGCCAGGCGGATGTCGGCGATCAGGCGCGCGATCGGCAGGGCACAGGGCTGGCAGGCGGCGCGCAGATACCAGCGGGCGCTATCGTAAGGCGCGACCCTATCCAGCAGGCGCAGATGAGCGGTCTCGTCGTCGAGCGGCACGCGTTCGGTGCCGATGCCCAGCTGGGCAAGAGCGGCTGCAATCTGGCCGTAGAGCAGTGTCGCGCCCGGTCCGGTCGGCAGGGCGACACGCAGGATCAGCGGATCGGCGTTCGTCCGGCGATAGGTGACGACCCGTGCCTGCGCCATCGCCAGCCGCTCGCTGTCGGGAACGCTCGACCAGTCGGGCTGGGCCGGCGGCGAGGCCGAATCGAGCGCGTCGGGCAGGATCGTGTCGGTGGGCGCCCAGGCGTCGGAAAACGCCGCCGTCACCAGCGCGCGGTCGATCGCCAGGGCGATGGCCGAGCGATTGTCGCGAGTCGCCAGAAATCCATCGCGTCGCGCCACGAGCAGGCCGAACAAGCCGGCCGGCGCATCGAGCCGCACATTCGCAGCAGGAACATCGCTCAGCCCGACCAGCGGCCAGTCGAGAAACCCGCCGCCTTCGACCAGATCGGATCGACGCGCGGCGAAACGCAGGATGGCGACGCTGGCACGTTCGGCGCGCAGGCGGACGAGGTCCTGCGGCTTTGGCGTCTCGGGGCGGTCGTCGTCTCCGTCCGCCGGATCGGCGATCGGCCGCAACAGCACGCTCGAGGCCGACGCTTCGGCAATACGAAACGGCCCGCTTCCCTCTCCGCCGTCGGGGGCGGTGATACCGAGTTCGGGCTGGGCGAACAGTTTCAGCAGGTCGGGGCGGGGGCGCGACAGCCGCACCTCGATGACCTGTGGCGTCATCGAGACGATCTCGTCGATCGCCGTGAGGTAGGGAAGCAGCGTGTTGCGCGACCCCGAACCCAGCGCGCGTCTCAGCTGGCGTACGACATCTGCGGCGACGACGGGACGGCCATTGCTCCAGAGCGCGTCGCGCAGGCGGAAGATGATGCTGCGGCCGTCGTCGATGACGATCCAGCGTTCGGCCAGGCCCGGCTCGATTCCGCCCGCGGCGTCGAACCGGACCAATCCCTGAGCGACCGAATCGCGCAGCACTCGCGCGCCCGCCGGCATCGGCCCGCGTCGCGGGTCGGCGGTCAGCTGGGCGGGGCCGATGACGCTGACGTCGACCGGAATATCGTCGGGCCGCTTTTCGCAACCCGCCAGGGCCAGCGTGGCGGCCAGCCCTGCCGTGATGGTGCGGACGGCGGGACTCGAACCCGCACACCCAGATGGGCGAGGGATTTTAAGTCCCGTGCGTCTACCAATTTCGCCACGTCCGCGCGCTGATCGAGCAAGGAACAAGCGCAGCTTGTTCCAGACTCGATCGAGCCGGCCGGCAGGCGACAGCCTATCCGACGTCATGCGATTTACTCGCATGACGGCTCTCTGCGCTAGGGGTTTCATCGCAAGCGTCTTGGCTTAAATTTCCGCCGCGGCAAAGCCGCGTCGTGACGTCGGACGTCGCTAGTCGCGACGCCGGCCGGTGCTCGGCGAGTCGGCACGTAACTTCGTTACCTGCCGCCGCCTCTCACACATTCAGCCTTGCCCGCATTTCCTTGCCCGGCTTGAAATACGGCACGCGCTTCGCGCTCACGTCGACCGATTCGCCGGTGCGGGGGTTGCGTCCCGTTCGGGCGTCGCGGGCTCGGGTGGAGAAGGCGCCGAAGCCGCGCAATTCCACGCGGCCGTCCTCGATCAGCCGCGATACGATCTGCTCGAAGAAGACCTCGACGATCTTTTCGATGTCGCGGGTCGTAAGATCGGGATGATCCCGCGCAAGCAACTGGACAAGTTCTGACCGGATCATTCCGCCCCCCAAGAGCGTCCCCGTACGACGAAAGCCACGATCGGCTCGCCTTGCGTAAACCCTCTTACGCGCTGGTTATGATCCTCATCAATCCTCAGGTGCAAAAAAAGGGCGGTGGATTTCTCCACCGCCCCGTTTTGATCCAATGACTTGGATTACTTGGTCTCGGCGTTGCGGGCCTTCAGCGCCTCGCCGAGGATGTCGCCGAGCGACGCGCCCGAATCGGACGAGCCATACTGGGCCACTGCCTGCTTCTCTTCGGCGATCTGCATCGCCTTGACCGAGAAGGTCGGCTTCTTCGACCGGTCGAAGCCGGTGACCATCGCGTCGAACTTCTGGCCGACCTGGAAACGCTCCGGACGCTGTTCGTCGCGGTCGCGGCCGAGGTCGGTGCGCTTGATGAAGCCGGTCGCACCATCGTCGCCCGCCTGGACTTCGAGGCCCGCGTCACGGACTTCAAGGACGGTCACGGTGACGATCGCGTTCTTGTTCAGCTTGTCGCCGGCGCCGGCCGAAACCGGACCACCACGCTCGAGCTGCTTCATGCCGAGCGAGATACGCTCCTTGTCCGGCTCGATCGCGAGGACGACGGCCTGAACCGTCTCGCCCTTGCGGTGCAGGTTGAGCGCGTCCTCACCCGAGATGCCCCAGGCGATGTCCGACATGTGGACCATGCCGTCGACGTCGTTGTCCAGACCGATGAACAGGCCGAATTCGGTGGCGTTCTTGACTTCGCCCTCGACGGTCGAACCGACCGGGTGCGCTGCCTCGAAGGCTTCCCACGGGTTGTTCTGCGCCTGCTTCAGGCCGAGCGAGATGCGACGCTTCTCGGCATCGACTTCCAGGACGACGACTTCGACTTCCTGGCTGGTCGACACGATCTTGCCCGGGTGGACGTTCTTCTTGGTCCAGGACATTTCCGAAACGTGGACTAGGCCTTCGATGCCCGGCTCCAGCTCGACGAACGCACCGTATTCGGTGATGTTCGTGACGCGGCCCGACAGCTTTGCGCCGACCGGATACTTCTGGCTCGCACCATCCCACGGATCGCTCTCGAGCTGCTTCATGCCGAGCGAGATACGCTGCGTGTCCTTGTTGATGCGGATGATCTGCACCTTCACGGTGTCGCCGATGTTCAGCACCTCGTTCGGGTGGCCGACACGCTTGTACGACAGGTCGGTGACGTGCAGCAGGCCGTCGATGCCGCCCAGGTCGACGAACGCGCCGTAATCGGTGATGTTCTTGACGACGCCGTCGATGATCTGGCCTTCATGCAGCGACTGGATCAGGCCCGAACGCTGCTCGGCGCGGGTTTCTTCCAGCACCGCGCGACGCGACACGACGATGTTGCCGCGCTTGCGGTCCATCTTCAGGATCTGGAACGGCTGCGGGATGTCCATCAGCGGGGTGACGTCGCGGACCGGGCGGATGTCGACCTGCGAACCGGGGAGGAACGCCACGGCGCCGGCGAGGTCGACGGTGAAGCCACCCTTCACGCGGCCGAAGATCACGCCTTCGACGCGGTTCCCTTGAGCGAATTCGCCTTCCAGCTTGTCCCAGGCGGCTTCGCGGCGCGCGCGGTCGCGCGACAGCATCGCTTCGCCGTTCGCGTTCTCGACGCGGTCGACATAGACATGGACTTCGTCACCGACCTTGAGCTCGGCCTTCTGGCCCGGGGCTGCGAACTCGCGCAGCGGCACGCGGCCTTCGCTCTTCAGGCCGACGTCGATGACGGCCAGGTCGTTTTCGATCGCGGTGACGGTACCGACGACGACACGGCCTTCGAAGCTGTCGGCGGCGCCGAACGTCTCGTCGAGCAGCGCGGCGAAATCGTCGCGGGTGGGATTGGCGGCAGTTGCCATATAGGGGTTAGTCCTCAGTCGTTTTTCCGGCCGGCCGGTTGTCTCCGGCGGTCTTCTAGCCGATCCGCCGCGGCGACCGTGTGTCGGACGCGGCATCCAGGCGGGCGGCAGGGAAGCGCGGGGGACAGCTCAACGCGAGGATGCGAAAAGGGCGCATCGGCCGAAACCGGCGCCGTCCTCCGCGAGCCATGACGCTCGACGGACCGCGCGCCCTTAGCGGGAGAGGGGGGATTTGGCAAGGTGCGAGTCCGGCGGGTCAGGCGGTATCCCAGGGATTGAGAAGGGCGACCCCGGTCGCCTCGAAATCCTGTACGTTGCGGGTCACGACCGTCAGATTATGGACGAGGCCCGTCGCGGCGATCCAACCGTCGCGTTCGCTCACCGGGTCGGGGACGTGCAGCGAAGCGCAGGCCGTCGCGGTCACGTCATCCAGCGGCAGGATGCGGCCGGCAAAGCCCGGTCGGACAACGGTGTCGAGCCATCTGCGCAGGACAGCGCCTTGCCGGGCATCACGTCGCTCGGCCCTCACGACGCCACGTTCGAGTTCGAACACCGACATCGCCGATAGGAACGTCGTGGCGGGATCGGCCGCCTTCAGCCATGCGACCACACCCGGTGCTGCGCGACCGGAGCCGATCTTTCGACTTTCGGAAATGACGTTGGTATCGATCAGGAACATCAGTCGAGATCGACCGTCCGACCTGTCACCTGCGACTTCGGCGGATCGAATTCGAAATCATGATCGCCATCGGTGGCCAGGACATCGAACAGCGATTTGCCCCGGCCGGCGAGACGTTCGTAATCCTTGATCGCGAGCACGACGAGCGAAGGCTTGTTCCGGTCGGTTATGAACACAGGTCCCGCCTGCGCCGCGCGCTTTATGCTAGCAGGATCGCGGTTGAAATCCCTGCTGGAAAACACGATCGACATGACGGTTCCGCCTGCATGTAGTTACATACAGACATTTAGGGCGCGGTGACCGCCTGTCAATGCAGCGACGTCACAACCGATGCCGCGCCACCGCGGCGTCGACGATCGCCACCGCGCGCTGGATCGATGCTTCGATCGACAGGAAGCTGGTGTCGAGCACCACCGCATCCTCCGCCGCCTTCAGTGGGGCCTGGCTGCGCGAGCTGTCGCGTTCGTCGCGGGCGCGGATGTCAGCGAGCACGCGGTCGAGGCTCGCGTTCGACCCACGGCTGCGCAGCTCGGCGTGGCGGCGCTGGGCGCGGATCATCGGGGTCGCCTTCACGAACAGCTTGGCGATGGCGTTGGGCGCAATGACCGTGCCGATGTCGCGGCCGTCGAGGACGGCGCCGCCGGGCTGTGCGGCGAAGCGCTTCTGGCGTTGCAGAAGTGCGGCGCGGACGAGCGGATGGGCGGAGACGACGGAAGCGGTCTTGCCGATCAGATCGTCCTTCAGCCGGTCGTCGGCGAGGAGCGCGTCGTCAAAGTCGCAGCTGGCGACGGCGTCAGCCTCGACTTCGGGGTCGAGCGCGTTGTCGAGCACGGTCGCTGCCACCGCACGGTAGAGCAGCCCGGTGTCGAGATGCGGCAGCTTGTAATGCCGCGCCAGCGCCTTGGAGATCGTGCCCTTGCCCGATGCGGCGGGGCCATCGACCGCGATGATCATGCCGCCTGCTCGATCGGCGCCAGCGCGTCGAGCGTGGCGAAGAAGGTCGGGTAGCTCGTCGCGACGGGGCTCGCGTCGTCGAGCGTGATGGCCGCGCGCGCATTCAGAGAGGCGATTGCCATGCTCATCGCGATACGGTGGTCGAGGTGGGTTTCGACCCGTCCGCCGCCCGGGATCGGATCGCCGCCGGTGCCCGTGACGGCCAAGCCGTCCTCATATTCGCTGCACGTCACGCCGCAGGCGGACAGTGCCGTCGCCATCGCCATGATGCGGTCCGATTCCTTCACGCGTAGCTCGTCCGCCCCGCGCGCGATCGTCGTGCCCTGCGCAAAGGCGGCGGCGACGAACAGTGCGGGATATTCGTCGATCATGCTCGGTGCGAGTTCGGCCGGAACCTCGATCGCCGACAGCGCTGCATGGCGAACGCGAAGGTCGGCGACCGGTTCGCCACCGACCGTGCGGGCGTCGTGTTCGGTGATGTCGGCGCCCATCAGGCGAAGCGCGGTGACCAGTCCGGCGCGGGTCGGGTTGAGCCCGACATTCTCGATCAGCACATCGGATCCCGGCACGATCGACGCCGCGACCATCCAGAAGGCGGCGGACGAGGGATCGCCGGGGACGGTGATCGCCTGCGGCTTCAGCTCCGCCTCGCCGTGGAGCGATATGATGCGGCCCGCCGCCGATTCCTCGACGCTCAGCTTTGCCCCGAAGCCCGCGAGCATGCGTTCGCTATGATCGCGGGTCGGGATGGGCTCGATCACGCGGGTGATGCCCGGCGTATTGAGGCCGGCGAGAAGGATCGCCGACTTCACCTGCGCCGAGGCGACCGGCAACGTGTAGGTGATCGGCACCGCCGGCACGATCCCGCGCAGCATCAGCGGCAGGCGTCCGCCGGGGCTCGCGCTAATGTCCGCGCCCATCGTCGACAGCGGGTCGATGACGCGCCCCATCGGCCGCTTGCTGAGCGAGGCGTCGCCGATGAAGGTCGCGGTGATTGCGTGACTCGTCACCAGGCCCATCAACAGCCGCGTGGAGGTGCCCGAATTGCCCATGTCGAGCGCGGCCGCCGGCTGAAGCAGTCCGCCGACGCCGACGCCGTGGATCCGCCACACGCCGTCCGTGCCGCGTTCGATCTCGGCCCCCATCGCCCGCATCGCGGCGGCGGTGGCCAGCACGTCCTCCCCCTCCAGCAGTCCCTCGACCCGGCTTTCGCCCACCGCCAGCGCCGACAGCATCAGCGACCGGTGGCTGATCGACTTGTCGCCCGGCACGCGGACGCGACCCGTCAGCGCGCCGCGCGGTGCCAGCGTGAGAGGGGAGGGAGTGGCATGGCTCATTGCCGCGGGTCTTTGACAGTGCGCTTGCGCTATGGCAAGGCGCCCCCCACTTTGCGGCTCCCGGTCGTCAAAGACCCCTTTCCTTTCCAGGATGCGAGAGCAGCCATGATCAAGCCCGAATGGGGCACGAAGCGTACGTGCCCGAAGTGCGGTACGCGTTTCTATGACCTCGGCAACGAAGAACCCGTCACCTGCATCGCGTGCGGTGTGAATTGGGAGCCGGAGCCGATTCTGAAGTCGAAGCAGCCGCTGCCGTTCGAGCAGGTGAAGACCGAGAAGAAGGAAGACGCCGACAGCGATCTGGGCGGCGACGATCTGGAACTGGATGTCGACGAGGAGGAAGAACCCTCGGCCGATGACGACGTCGATCTGGGCGGCGACGACGATCTGGGCGTCAATACCGCGGACGAAGACGACGAGAATTGATGTCTTTCGCGACCGGGTTCTGGCTTTCGACAAAAATCGCCAAGAACCCGGTTGCAATCGGCGCGCCGCCCCTTTAGAGGCGCGCTTCCCAACGGAATGGGGCCGTAGCTCAGCTGGGAGAGCGCTGCAATGGCATTGCAGAGGTCAGGGGTTCGATCCCCCTCGGCTCCACCATTTTGAAAAGCCCGCGGCGACGCGGGCTTTTTCATTTTCTGATGTGCGCGCGATGACGCGCTTTCTGCCATCGCCTTGACCGGTCCGACCGCCGCCTCTAGCGCGCGCCGGCTTTGCCGCGACATCGGCAGGCCGAGGTAGTTTGAGGCAGTAGACATGCGGGGTTGGGGTATCGCGGGCGCCGCGGCGATGGCGCCGCTGGTGGCGCACGCGCAGGACGTAGCGACCGTCGAGGACGTCGTCGTAACCGCCCAGCGTCGCGAAGAACGCGCACAGACCGTGCCGGTCGCTATCACCGCCCTGTCTGCCGAGCGAATCGCCGATGACTCGATCGCCAATCTCGACCGCATCGGCGCCGACGTCCCCAACCTCTACCTCGCGCGCAATTTCGGGACGAGTTCGGGCGCGCTCATATTCCTGCGCGGGGTGGGCGAGGGCGATTCGATCTTCACCAACGACCCGCCGGTCGGCATCTACATCGACGATGTCATCCTGCCGCGCTCGACCGGCGCACTCCTGGACCTGATCGATATCGAGCGGATCGAGGTGCTGCGCGGACCGCAGGGGACGCTGTACGGCCGCAATACCAGCGGCGGCGCGATCAAGCTCGTGACGCAGCGGCCGACGGTCGACCGCGTCAGCGGCACGGCCGATGTGGCGGTCGGGAGCTATCGTCGGATCGACGCGCGCGGCACGCTGAACCTGCCGCTGTCGTCGACACTTGCGCTCAGGGTGTCGGGCCTCTCGCGCAACCAGCGCGGGTGGGGACGCAACCTGACCGATGGCGCCTACGTCAACGGGCAGGACGTGCAGGCCGGGCGAATGGCGCTGCTTTGGGAGCCGGATGCGCGATTGCGCGTGTTCGCGACCGCCGACCTGACGCTCGATCGTTCGGGCCCCCGCTTTCCGCAGCGGTTTCAGGCCGATTCCGATCGCCCCGGGCGCTTTCTCAATCGCTTCGTGGCGCCGCGGGGCAGCATCGATCGATTCGAATCGGCCGATACCGCCCCGCTCGGGAGGACCGACACGGGCGGCGCGGCGCTGCGGATCGACTATCGGCTGGGCAACGCGACGCTATCGTCGATCACCGGATACCGCGAACTACATTCGCAAATCGGGTTCGATCAGACCGCGAATGCGCCGGGGGTGGGCGCGAACATCATCCTGTTGCAGGACCAGCAGCAGCGCAGCGTCAGTCAGGAGGTGCAGCTGGCCGGCACGGCGCTGAACGGCCGGGTCGAATGGCTGACGGGTGGCTATGCCTTCTTCGAGCATAACGACCAGCTGACCGCGGTCAGCTTCGCGACACCGACGGGCAGCAGTGCGGCGCGGTTCCGCACGGAGGATTTCTTCGGTGCCCCCTCGCGCGCAGCGACCGTTGGCGGCAATTGGTCACCCTACGAACCGGCGCTCGATACGACGAGCTATTCGGCGTTCGGATCGGCGACGGCTGCGTTGGGGTCAAGGGCACGGCTGACGGCCGGGTTGCGCTACACCGACGAGCGCAAGGCGTACGATGTCCGCTTCCTGACCGCACCCGCCACCGTGCTGGTCCTGCCGGACGGCCGCATCGCGCAGCGCCGAATTCGCGACCGATGGACCGACGTTTCGCCGCGCGTCGCGCTCGATTATCGGGTGAGCGACGACGTCATGCTCTATGCGTCGCACGCCAAGGGCTTTCGCAGCGGCAGCTTCGACGGGCGCGCGCGTAACATCGGCTTCGTGCTCGATCGCCAGGGCGCGATCGCGCCGGAGACGGTGTGGAGCAGCGAAGTCGGCGTAAAATCCGACTGGTTCGGCCGCCGCCTGCGCGTGAACGTCGATTATTTCATCAACCGCTACACCGATATCGCTTTTTCCGCCGCGCGGGCCAATTCGACCCCGCCGGAGATCTTTCGTCAGAATGTCGGCGACGCGCGAATCCAGGGGCTGGAGGTCGAATGGACCGCCAGGCCACTGGCGGGCGTCGAGGTTGGCGGCTGGCTGTCGACGCTGGCGGATCGCTTCACGCGGCTGGCGTCGAGTCCGGGCTGCACGATCGTGCCGGAAAACCAGCTCGACCTGCGCTTTACACCCGCGCTGCGCTATCAGCTGCGCGGCAGCTATACGCGGACGGTCGGCGGCGGCCGGCTGCGCGTCGGCGGCGATTATAGCGCCGCGTCGGCGTACAACATCGCGCTGTGCAACGAACCGCAGCACCGCGTGACCGACAATGCCGCAATCAACCTGCAACTGGGGTGGGAGCGGGATGCCTGGGGCGTGACGCTGGCCGCGACCAACGTCGCCGACCGGCGGTACAACAGCGGCAGCGTGGGGACGATCGGCTATCCGGTGGCGCCACGCGACGTGACGCTGCGGCTGCGGCGATCGTTCTGACGAGGGATGGTGCCGGTTGCAGGAATCGAACCCGCGACCTTCGGTTTACAAAACCGCTGCTCTACCAGCTGAGCTAAACCGGCATCCGCTGCACCCCATGCGTCAGACGACGCCGAAGGTCCAGCCTTCGGTGCGGGCAATTTCGTCTGTCAGCGCGTTCGGGTGCCAGAAATCTTCGCGATCGGCGGCCGAGCGCATCCAGGCGGCGGTCAGGATGGCGTCGCTGGCGTGGTCGGTAATCGCGCCCGCTCCGCCGCCGGGACGGCTGCCGAGCGCGACCAGTGCCGCATCGAGGTCGGCGTGGGTACGCATCTTGCTGCGCGATCGGGTGCGGCCTGCGGCGATCGCAGCCAGGGTCGTGTAGAGCTCGATCACCACCGGTCCCGTCGGTGGCAGCTGGTCGAACGGCCAGATCGCGACGCGACCCTTCAGTCGGTGGAGCAGGCGCATGCCGGTCAGGCTCGACTTGCCGACCTGTGCCGCGCCGACGAGGTTGAGGTTGCTGTAGGGGCTCAGGCCCATGCGCTGCTGCGCGCGCTCGGTTTCGCGTAGCCGCCCGCGGCCGGGCTCGAACAGGTCGCCGGCGCGGCCGCCATGACGCCGGAAATGGCGCGCCGCTTCCGGATGATCGACGAAGCTGGAGGCCGCGAAATGCGGGTCGCCGGCACAGATGCGCTCGACCAGCGCCCACAGGCCGCGCGCGTCATCGGGACTTTCGCCCCAACCGGGGAAGAAGGCGCCGCGATCGACGAAAGGCAGCGACGGGCCGAGGTCGAGGCCAATCAGCGTGTCCCGTTCGGCCGCGAGGATCAGGTCGAGCACATCGGCGCGTGACCAAATGTGGCCGGGGCGAATGAGCGTCGGGGCGGAATCGCCGGTCGCGCATGTCGCCACCGCGATCCCCTTCTGCCGCGGACCGACGGCACCCGACCAGTCGATAGCGATGAAGGTCGCAAAGCGCCCCCCGGTGCTCCCGCGTAGGCGGGAGCCTAGAGCCACGAGCACAGTCCTCCGCGGCCCTGGACTCCCGCCTGCGCGGGAGCACGGGGGGAAAGGGTCACGGGCGATCTCCGTAAGGCGTCCGCTGTGCCTTCGAAGCCCGGTCCCACCAGGCGCGCTCGATCAGCATCGCGATCCGTTCGGTCGCAGCCGTGCCGTACCGGACCAGGACCACCGGCCACCCCTCGTAATGCGGCGTCTGCCAGAAGGTGTCGGGATCGGTTTCCAGCAGCACCGCCTTCTCGTCCGAGGTCGTGTGCAGCACGAAGCTGTCCGGATCGGGCGCCGTGGTGCCCGCAATCGTCTTGCCGCGGACCTTGATCGCGGGCTTGCCATAGGCAGTGCCGACCTCCGCGCCCGGCAAGGTCAGCGCATGGGTTACGACGGCGGGCCAATCCTTCACTCGCGTCCTTTCCGCCGCTCGTCCCACCACGCCAGCCGCTCGGCGAGTCGTTTCTCGAACCCGCGATCGGTCGGCTGGTAGAAGGCCTGCGGCTCCATCTCGTCGGGCCAATAATTGGCGCCCGAAAAACCATCCTCCGCATCGTGATCATAGGCATAGTTCGCGCCATAGCCGATCTGTTTCATCAGCTTGGTCGGCGCGTTCAGGATGTTGGCGGGCGGCATCAGGCTGCCCGTCTCCTTCGCCGACCGCCACGCCGCCTTCTGCGCCTTGTACGCCGCGTTCGATTTGGGTGCGGTCGCGAGGTAGAGGCACGCCTGGACGATAGCCAGTTCGCCTTCCGGCGAACCGAGGAAGTCGTAGGTATCCTTCGCCGCGACGCACTGGACCACCGCGTTCGGATCGGCGAGGCCGACGTCTTCCACCGCTGCGCGGATCAGGCGGCGGAGCACGAACAGCGGGTCTTCGCCCGCGGTCAGCATCCGTGCGAGGTAATAGAGCGCCGCCTGCGGGTCGCTGCCGCGGATCGACTTATGCAGCGCGCTGATCAGGTTGTAATGCCCCTCGCGGTCCTTGTCGTAGACCGCGACGCGGCGCTGAAGAAAGGCGCTGAGCCCGGCGGGGTCGAGGGGGTCGGGCAGGTCGACCGAGAACAATGTCTCCGCCTGGTTGAGCAGGAAGCGCCCGTCGCCATCGGCCTGCGCGATCATCGCCGCGCGCGCGTCGGGGGTGAGGGGCAGGGGGCGGTCCTCCAGCGTCTCGGCACGGTCCAACAGCTTGCCGAGCGCCTCCGGCCCTAAGCGGTGGAGGATCAGCACCTGCGCGCGGCTGAGCACCGCGGCGTTGAGTTCGAACGACGGGTTCTCGGTCGTCGCGCCGACCAGCGTGACGGTGCCGTCCTCGACGTACGGAAGGAATCCATCCTGCTGTGCGCGGTTGAAGCGGTGGATCTCGTCCACGAACAGCAAGGTGCGCTGGCCCATCCGCGCATATTCACGCGCTTCGGCGAATGCCTTCTTGAGGTCGGCGACGCCTGAGAAGACGGCAGAGATTGCGAGGAAGCGCAGGCCGACCGCATCCGCGAGCAGGCGCGCGATCGTCGTCTTGCCGGTGCCTGGCGGACCCCACAGGATCATCGACGACAGGCGCCCGGCTGCGACCATTCGGCCGATCGCGCCATCTGGGCCGGTCAGATGTTCCTGTCCGACGACGTCTGCCAGCGTCTGCGGGCGCAGGCGATCGGCGAGCGGCGCGTCGGGTGTCGGCGCGGTAGGGGAGTGATCCGGTTCAAGGCCGGTAAGCAGATCTGCCATGCCAGTCAGATAAGGTGCGCAGGGTGGGGCGTCACCCCCGTCGTACCCGACTCGTACAAGCACGAAATAATTTTCAAGATATATCTTGCGCGATTTTCATGAAGATATATCTTGAGCCCATCATGACAATTGAGGATCGATGATGTTTGGACATGAGCATCCCCGGCGTCGCGGCGCCGAGCCGCGCGGCGGATGGGAAGAATGGGGCAAGCGCTTCGAACAGCGCATGGCCGAAAAGTTCGGCAGCGGGCGCGGCTGCGCGCCGCGCGGTGGCTGGGATCGTTGGAACGAGCGTATGCAGCGCAACTTTGCCGAGACGTTCGGCGAGGGGCGTGGCGGCGGTGGCCGGCGACGGATGTTCGATGGCAGCGAACTGCGGCTGGTGCTGCTCAAGCTGATTCAGGATGAGCCGCGCCACGGCTATGAGTTGATCAAGGCGGTCGAGGAACTGACCGGGGGGGCTTACGCGCCGTCGCCGGGGATGGTCTATCCCGCGCTGACGATGCTCGCCGAAATGGAGCTGATCGCCGAGCAGGCGTCGGAGACGACCCGCAAGCGTTTTGCGATCACGGCGGCAGGCACCGCGCATTTGGCCGAAAAGGCCGAGCTGGTTGCCGAGCTGATGGCGCGGTTGGCCCATGTCGGCGAACATCGCGCTCGCGCCGACCGTGCCCCCATCCGCCGGGCGATGCGTAACCTGCGCACCGCGTTGCAGACCCGACTGGAGGCGGGTGACCTGTCGGACGAAGATGCGCACAAGGTCGCCGCCATCCTCGACGAAGCCGTCCAGCGGATCGAACGGCTGTGAGCGCCGCTACCGCGACGGCGCGCACGCCGACGAGCCACGCCAGCAAATACCTCCAGCAGCTGTGCAAGCATTGGCAGCATAATCTGGCGGTCGAATACGACGCGCAGCAGGGGCGTGTGACCTTTCCCAAAGATGCGCGCGGGGCCGACTGGCCGGGGGATGCGGTGGTGACCTTCACCGCCGAGCCCGACGCGCTGGTCACGACGATCGAGGCGAGTGTGGAAGGGCAGTTGGAGGGGCTGAAGGGCGCGGTCGCCCGGCACCTCGACCGCTTCGCGTTTCGTGAGGCGCCGCTGACGTTCGAGTGGCGCTGACAGTCGTGCTCCCGTGAAGGCGGGAGCCCAGGGCCCGGGTGATGTCGCGTGTGGCTCTAGGCTCCCGCCTGCGAAGGAGCGCGGTCCGCTAAAAGCTGAAGATATGTATCCAGCACCGCCTGGTTCGCCGTTTCCCAGCGATAGCCGAGCGCGCGCTGATGCCCTGCGTCGCCCATCGACCGCCGCAACGCCGGATCGGTGACGATCCGCGCGATGGCGTCGGCATACGCCCCCACGTCGCGCGGAGGCACCAGGAAACCGGTACGCCCTTCCTCGACCAGATCGACCGCGCCGGTTGCGCGGGCCGCCACGACCGGGACCGCGCTCGCCATCGCTTCGGTCGTCACGTTGCCGAAGGTTTCGGTGACGCTGGGGTTGAAGAACACGTCCATCGACGCGACCGCACGGCCTAGCGCGTCGCCCGACTGGAAGCCGGTGAAGATCGCCCCCGGCACGCGTTCGGCGAACCAGTCGCGCGCCGGACCGTCGCCGACCACCAGAATCTTGTGCGGCACCCCGCGCCGGGTCAGCTCGCGCGCGACGTCGGCGAAGATGTCGAGGCCCTTTTCCTTCACCAGCCGTCCGAGAAAGCCGATCGCCATGTCGCCGTCGGCGATCCCCAGATCGCGCCGCCACGCCAGGTCGCGGCGATCGGGGCGGAAGCGATCATGGTCGATCCCGCGCGACCAGATGCCGATCGGCGTCTCGACACCCCAGTCCTTCAGGATGTCGGCGATACTCGGGCTGGGTACCACGACACGGTCGGCGCGGTCGTAAAAGCGCTTCAGCATCCACACCAGCGCGGGTTCGATGAAACCCAGGCCATAATAGCGCGGATAGGTCTCGAACCGGGTGTGGAGCGAGGCGACGGTTCGGATGTCCCGCTTGCGCGCCCAGCTGAGCGCGGCATGGCCGAGCAGGTCGGGTGCGGAAACGTGAACGATATTGGGCGCGAAGGCCTCCAGGTCGGCACGGGGCGCCGCTGGCAGACTGCGTGCGATCTTATACTCGCTGCGTCCACCGAAGGGCACGGGAATGGCCGGCACGCTGACCAGGTCGCCGGTCGGAGCGAAGGCCGGCTTCGCTACGGTCGGCGAATACACCCGCACTGCGACGCCGGCGCCGAGCAGATGGCCGACCAGTCGGTTGAGCGCCTGATTCGCACCGTCGCGGACGTAGTTATAGTTGCCGCTGAACAGGGCGACGCGGAGGTCGCGCGGAGATGGGGGCGGCTGCATGGGGGTGTGGCCTTAGCGGGATCGTTCGCTTTTGCCTATTCTCTCCAAAACGGCCTGTTGTTCCGCCTTCGTTCTCATGATACGCGGTCGTGACTATGGCCAAACCCCAGAAACGCTACGTCTGCCAATCCTGCGGGTCGGTGTCGCACCGCTGGGCGGGGCAGTGCGGCGATTGCCAGGAATGGAACACGCTGGTCGAGGATGCTGGCGGCAACGTCACGCCCTTTTCAGCCAAGCATAATCTGCAGTCGGGCGGCCGGGCGATCCTGATGTCCGGGCTCGATACCGACATCGCGCTGCCCGACCGGATGGCGACCGGCATCGCCGAGCTCGACCGCGCTCTGGGCGGCGGCTTCGTCGAGGGGTCGGCGACGCTGATCGGCGGCGATCCGGGGATTGGCAAGTCGACCCTGCTGCTGCAGGCCGCGGCGAAGCTGGCGCTGGCGGGCAAGTCGGTCGCCTATGTCTCGGGCGAAGAGGCGGCGGATCAGGTGCGGTTGCGCGCGCGTCGGCTGGGTCTGGGCAATGCGCCGGTGCAGCTGGCGGCGGCGACCAGCGTGCGCGATATTCTGACGACGGTCGGGCAGGGCAGCGTGCCCGACCTGCTGATCATCGATTCGATCCAGACGATGCACTCCGACCTGATCGAAGGCGCGCCGGGTACGGTCAGCCAGGTCCGTGCGGCCTCGGGCGAGCTGATCCGCTTCGCCAAGGAACGCGGCACCGCCGTGGTGCTGGTCGGCCACGTCACCAAGGACGGCGCGATCGCCGGTCCGCGCGTGCTAGAGCACATGGTCGACACGGTGCTGGCGTTCGAGGGCGAGCGCAGCCACCTCTATCGCATCCTGCGCGCGACCAAGAACCGCTTCGGTGGGACCGACGAGATCGGCGTGTTCGCGATGGACACGGCGGGCCTGAGCGAAGTCAGCAACCCGTCGTCGCTGTTCCTGACCAGCCGCGACGAGAATGTCACCGGCACGGTCGTCTTCCCTGCGTTGGAGGGCACGCGGCCGGTGCTGGTCGAGGTGCAGGCGCTGACCGTACGGCTGGCATCGGGCGCGACGCCGCGGCGAGCGGTGGTCGGCTGGGACAGTGGGCGTCTGGCGATGATCCTGGCGGTGCTGGAGGCGCGCTGCGGACTGAGCTTCTCGTCGGCCGAAGTCTATCTCAACATCGCCGGCGGCTACCGCGTACAGGACCCGGCGGCCGATCTGGCTGTAGCCGCAGCGCTGGTGTCGGCGCTCAGCGAACGGCCGGTGCCGGCGGATGCGGTCGCCTTCGGGGAAATCGCGCTGTCGGGCGAAGTTCGGCCCGTCGCCCACGGCCCGCTGCGTTTGAAGGAAGCGGCCAAGCTGGGGTTCGGGCGGGCGCTGGTGCCGGCCAAGCAGGGGGGCGAGGGCAGTACGATGACGCTGTCGAGCTTCGCCAACCTTACGCGGTTCGTTGACCATATGCTGGGGCGGGGTTAGCGCTCGGCAGTTAAACTGCGGGGTGTGGGTTGAACATGGGCCTGACGGCGCTCGATATCCTGGTACTGATCACGGTCGGCGGCGCGGCGATCCTCGGGCTGATGCGCGGCTTCGTGACCGAAGTGCTGAGCCTGATGGCGTGGATCTTCGTCGTCTTCGCGCTGAAATTGTTCCACACGCCGCTGACGGCGATGCTGACCGACACGGTGGGAACGGCGGCGGGCGCCGCGACACTGGCGTTCGCGGTCATCGGCGGGATCACCTGGTTCGGCGGGCGGCTGGTTGCGAACGCGATCGGCGCGCGGACGCGGACGTCGATCCTCGGGCCGGTCGATCGCGGGCTCGGCTTTGGGTTCGGGGCGCTGAAGGGACTGATTCTCGCCAGCCTGGCCTTCCTGATGATCGTGCTGGTGATCGACACGCTGGGTGGCGGACCGGGGCAGCGGCCGATGTGGATCAAGTCGTCGCGCACCTATCCGTTGCTCAATGCGACATCTGCGTCGATCGCGGACTTCGTCGATCGGCGGCGAAAGGGGCAACCGGTGTTCGAGCCGGACAACGCGTCTGCGGTGCCGCCTCGGGTCGAAGCGGAGAAGTGATTATTATGCGGAGGCGCTGAGGCAGAAAGAAGTGTGATTCAGAGAAGGCGCAAAGGCGCTAAGAAGCAGCGTTGGTCGCGCGAGCGGCTGGAAATCAGAAGGTCTCGGTGGCGCGAGACGGCCGCCAAGCACACACCCCTCTTCGCGCCTTTGCGCCTTCTCTGAAATCGACGTCTCTCTTTTCTTCCTTCGCGCCTCAGCGCCCCCGCGTGGCAACAAATCCGGGATGCACCCGCCGAGCATCTGCCCTACATGGGGCTCGTGACAGCGCCTCTCTACAACGCCGCCATCCTGCGCCTCGCCGCGTCGATCCCGCATCACGAACGGCTCGCCGAGCCAATGGCGACAGTCGAGAAGCGCTCGCCGATCTGCGGCAGTCGGGTAACGGTCGACGTCACCGTCGATGGCGATGGACGGATCGAGACGCTGGGGATGCTCGTCCGCGCCTGTGCGCTCGGCCAGGCGTCGGCGTCGTTGTTTGGCGCCGAAGCGATCGGCAAGTCGCCGGCAGACCTCGCCGCCACGCGCGATGCGCTGACGGCCTGGCTGGCGGGCGAGCGCGACGGGCCGCCCGAATGGCCGGGTCTCGATATCTTCACGCCTGCGCTGCCGCACAGCGCGCGACATCCCTCGATCCGCCTCGCGTTCGAAGCGGCGGCGGAGGCGGCTGACCAGGCGGCGAAGGCGTCGGCGCGATGACCGAGACCGCCCAAGCCTCCGGCAGCCTGTTGCACGACGCCGTTCCGCTGCTCGGCTTCGCGCTCGTCTTCGTTCTCTTGTTTCGCCGCCTCGGGCTGGGTGCGACGCTCGGCTATCTCGTTGCCGGCGCTGTCGTCGGGCCGCAGCTGCTCGGTCTGGTCGGCGGCGCCGAATCGAAGATGCACATCGCCGAACTCGGTATCGTGCTGCTGCTGTTCCTCGTCGGGCTCGAGCTCAACCCGTCGCGGCTGTGGCGGATGCGGCAGGATATCTTTGCGGTCGGGGGGCTGCAGGTCGTGCTGTGCGGCCTCGCGATCGGCGCGATCCTGCTGTTCGTCGCGCGGTTCAGTCCAGAGGCGGCGCTCGCGCTCGGCCTGCCGCTCGCGCTGTCTTCGACGGCGCAGGTCCTGCCGATGCTGCAGTCCGCGGGGCGCCTGCGCACCCCGTTTGGCGAGCGGGCCTTCGCCATCCTGCTTTTCCAGGACCTGTCGATCGTACCGATGATCACGATCGTCGCCGCGATGAGCCGCAATCCGGTCGACGCGGCGGGGCCGCCGGGCTGGCTGCTCGGGCTCTACACGATCGGCGCGATCGTCGGCCTGATCGCCGCGGGGCGCTACCTGCTGCGCCCGCTGTTCCGCCTGATCGGCAATCTGGGCGAGCGCGAGATGTTTGTCTTCGCCGGGCTCTTCACCGTGATTGCGAGCGCCGCGGTGATGGAGGCGCTGGGGCTGTCGGCCGCGCTCGGTGCCTTCATCGCCGGTATGATGCTGGCCGATTCGCCCTACCGCCACGAACTGGAGGCCGACGTCGAGCCGTTCCGATCGATCCTGCTCGGCCTGTTCTTCCTCGCGGTCGGCATGATGCTCGACCTGAGTGCGATTCTTCAGCGACCGGTATTCGTGCTCGCCATGGCGGTGACGCTGGTCGTGGTGAAGGCGGCGCTGATCACCGGCTTGGGCCTCATCTTCAAGATGAAGTGGCGTCAGGCGCTGGCGCTCGGGCTGCTGCTGAGCCAGGGCGGCGAATTCGGCTTCGTGCTCTTCGCGCAGGCACAGAACGCGCTGCTGATCGCGCCCGAGGCAGCCAGCCTGTTCGGCGCGATCGTCACGATCAGCATGGCGACGACGCCGTTCCTGATGATGGCGACGCGCAATTTTCGCTCCGAGCCGATAGTCGAGGGCGAGCGCGATGGGCCCAAAGCCGATGGCTCCAACGCGATCATCGTCGGCTATGGCCGGTTCGGCCAGACGGTCGGCCAAATGCTGAATGCGCAAGGGATCGCGGTGACGCTGATCGACACCGATATCGAGATGATCGACATCGCCGGGCAGTTCGGCGCGAAAGTCTATTATGGCGACGGTCTCAGGCTCGACATGCTGCGTCAGGCGGGTGCGGCGGATGCCGAGTTGATCCTGTTCTGCAACGACGGCGACGGGATCGAGGCCGAATTTATCGAATCGGTGCACAAGGCGTTTCCGTCCGCGGCGATCTTCGTCCGCGCTTACGACCGTCGCGCGCTCGTGAAGCTCAAAGATGCGCCGATTGCGGGGGTGGTGCGCGAAGTCCTCGACTCGGCCGTCAACATGGCCCGCCAGGCGATGGCGGCCGTCGGCGTCGATGCGGCCGAGGTCGATCGCACCGAAGACTTCTACCGGGGGCGTGACCGCGAGCGGCTGAAGATTCAGCTCGAGGCCGGCGACCTGCGCGCCGCGCGGGAGGCGGTTATCGCCGATGGCGGTTGGAAGCCCGAACGCCGCCTTGACCGCGAGCGACCCGAGCCGCTGCCGGGGCCGCAGACGCCGACGGGAGAATGCGGATGAACGCTGTGGCGATCCTGGCGGCGCTGTCCGGTGCGCTGGCCGTTGCGGCGGGGGCGTTCGGGGCGCATGGCGCGGCGGATGCGAAAGCGGCCGAGTGGCTGCGAACGGGCGGACAATACCAGCTGATCCATGCCGTCGCCGCGCTGGTTGCGCTCAGATTGGACGCGAAGGGGCCGGCAGCATTGTTCGTTGCGGGCGGGGCGATCTTTGCTGTGACGCTCTATGCAATGGCATTGGGCGCGCCGCGATGGCTGGGGGCGGTTACGCCGATCGGGGGTGCGTTGCTGATCGCCGGATGGCTGTGGCTGGCCTGGCAGGTGCGATGACGCGCTTCGATGCGCCCGCCCGCCCACAGGTACGGATGACTACCGCTTCTTCCGGCACGCGTCCGAGCAATAGACCACATTCTCCCATTCCCGCGCCCATTTCTTGCGCCAGGTAAACGGCCGGTCGCACGCCGGGCAGACTTTCGTCGGCAAGTCGCCTTTCTTAACCCCGTTGGGCATCGAGGAATGCGCGGACGGTGGCGAGGTCGACGGTCTTGTCGAGATAGGTCTGCCCGATCCCGCGGGCGAGCAAAAAGGGCAGGGTGCCGGCGTCCATTTTCTTGTCGTGTAGCATGTGGCCGACCAACGTCTCGCCGTCCGCAGTGATCCCGGCGCTGGCAAGATCGTACGGCAAGCCAACAGCCTTCAGGTGCGCGACAACCCGCTCGGCGTCCGCCGTCCGGGCAATGCCTTGCGCAGCGGAATAGCCATACGCCAACGCCATGCCGGCGGCGACGCCTTCGCCGTGAAGCAATGCGTCGGAAAAGCCCGCTTCCGCCTCCAGCGCATGGCCGAAAGTATGGCCGAGGTTGAGCAGCGCGCGGCGGCCGGTCGTCTCGCGCTCGTCCTCGCCGACGATCCGCGCCTTGGCAGCCACCGAGGTAGCAATGGCGTGCTCGCGCGCCGCAGGGTCGCCGGCGAGCAGCGTGTCGGCATTTGCTTCGCACCAGGCGAAGAAGTCGGGATCGTCGATCAGGCCGTATTTCACGACTTCGGCATAGCCGGCGCGCAGGTCGCGTGAGGGCAGCGTGTCGAGGACTTGCGGATCGATCAGCACCAGCGCGGGCTGGTGGAACGCGCCGACCAGATTCTTGCCCGCCGGCGTATTGATCGCGGTCTTGCCGCCGACCGACGAATCGACCTGCGCGAGCAAGGTCGTCGGGATCTGGACGAAGCCGCATCCGCGCTTCACGATCGAACAGGCGAAGCCGACGAGATCGCCGATCACGCCGCCGCCCAGCGCAATGACATGGTCGCCACGCTCGACACCCAGCTCGATCAGTCGGTCGGTCAGCGATGCCAGTTGCGCCCAGCTCTTGGTGCCTTCGCCCGACGGCAGGACGATCGCTTCGCTCGTGACGCCTTCGCTCGACAGCGCGGCCTGCAGCGTTGAGAGGTGGGGCGCGACATTTTCGTCCGCGACGATCACCATCGTCCGCCCGCGCGACAGCGGCTCCAGTATCGCGCCGGCGCGGCCCAGCAGGCCATGCTCGATCACCACGTCATAGCTGCGGTCGCCGAGCGCGACGCGGACGGTCGTCATTTCCGTAATTCCTTCAGGATCGCCGACACGGTGACGTCGTGGGGCGCATTGGCGCTGGGCACGCGAATATGCGCGAGCGCGTAGAGCGGGTTGCGGACGGCGGCGAGATCACGCAGCACCGGCAGTGGATCGCGCCCGCTCAAAAGCGGGCGGGTGTCGCGGCGCTTCACGCGTTCGGCCAGGACGCGCGGATCGGCGTCGAGCCAGATCGCGGTCGCCTGGGTCAGGATCAGCGCGCGCGTTTCATCATTGACGAAGGCGCCGCCGCCGGTTGCGATGACCTTGGGCCGTCCGTCGATCAACCGTGCGATGACGCGGCGTTCGCCGTCCCGAAAATAGGGTTCGCCGAATTTCGCGAAAATTTCGGACACGGTCATGCCCGCCGCCGCTTCGATTTCCGAATCGGCATCGACGAAGGGCAGCGACAGCCGTCCGGCCAGCCGGCGCCCGACAGTCGACTTGCCCGCGCCCATCAACCCGACAAGCACGATCGGACGTCGCGATCCGGGGGCAAGGGGGGGATTGGCGGCGGGCATGGCGCGGGGGCTATACATGGCACCATGCCCTCGGGCAAAAGGGCTACGATTCAAGACTTCTTCGGTGTTTGAAAGGCGCGTGATGTCCCGTCCGCTCGTGATTCTGGTCGTTCTTCTGGTTATCGTGGTCGGGGGGCTGTTCTTCCTGTCGGGACGTGACACCGCAAAGGCCCCGACCCGCGTCGAAAAGGCGGTTGCCCTTGAAAATCTTTCGTGACGGCGTCGCGGTCGGTGCCCTGGCGCTGCTGATCGCAGCTGCCGCGACCGCGCAGGACCGGCCCGAATCGATCCTTCCCCCCGGTTTCGGCGACCCCGCGCCGACGCCCGTGCCCAGCCCCGTGCCGTCGGCATCCCCGCGCCCGACGGCGCCCGGCGCGCCGGCGACGGTACAGCCTTTGCCGCCGGGCTATGCCAGCCCGACGCCGACACCCAGCCCGACGCCGAGCGCGACGCCGACGCCGATCGATCTGACGGCCTATGAGCTGCCCGATTTCGCGCGGCGCTCGCTGGCGCAGATCGGCACGGTCGGCCCTGATACCGGCGGACTGAGCGCGCGCGCTTTTGCCCGCAGCGACGGGCTGATGGTTGAAAGGCTGATGCGCCGGCTCGACGCGCCGCTGCCGTCGCGTTGGCTGTCCATCGCGTTGCGCCGCGCGCTCGTCTCTAGGGTCGATACGCCGGCGCGAGTGAACGGCGCCGACTTTGCCGCGGAACGGGCGTGGCTGCTGCTGCGCATGGGCGAAGCCGATGCGGCACGCGCCGTCGTCCAGGCGGTCGACGTCGCCGATTACACACCGAAGCTGTTCCAGGTCGCGATGCAGGCGATGCTGGCGACGGGCGATCCGGCGGGGCTGTGTCCGCTGGTCGAACCGGCGCTGACCGTCGCCAACGACACTGGCTGGCTGTTCGCGCGCGCAATGTGCGCGGCGTTTGCCGGCAAGGGGCCGCAGGCGAATGCCTTGCTGAAGACCGCCAGCCGCCGAACGGGGCGCAGCATCGACGCGTTGCTCGCCGAGAAGGTCGTCGGCGCCGCGGCGCAGGGACGGGCGGTGACGATCGAGTGGGACGCGGTCGATCGGCTGTCGGCGTGGCGGCTCGGCCTTGCGATCGCAACCGGGGTCACGGTGCCCGACGAACTTCTGGCACAGGGCAAGCCGCAGGTCGCGTTGTGGCGGGCGACCGCGCCCATGATCGCGCCCGACGTCCGCGCAACCGTCGCCGATCGCGCCGCGGCGCAGGGCGTGTTGTCCAATCTGGCGCTGGTCGATCTCTATTCGGAGGTCGAGGCGGCCGATACCGGCAATGGTCCGGTATCCAACGCGGCGCGCGACCTGCGCGGTGCCTTCACCGAACGCACCGTCGATGGGCGGCTGAAGCTGTTGCGTCAGCTATGGGGCGGCGATGCCGATCGCTGGACGCGCTATGGCCGGCTGGTGCTCACCGCACGCGCGGCGGCGCAGGTGCCGGCGTCGGCCGATCATGCCGACGACGCGCCACTGCTGATCGCGTCGATGCTGACGGCAGGCCTCGACCGGCCGGCGATCCGCTGGGAAACGGTTGCGAAGACCGGCGATGGCTGGGCGATGCTGGCGCTGGCCGATCCACGCGGGCGCGACGTCGCGACCGATGCGGTCGAAAGCTATCGCGGCAGCGATTCCAGTCGGGATCAGATAAAGGCGCGGATGCTGCTTGCCGGGTTGACCGGACTCGGGCGGCTGTCGGCGGACGGCGCGCAGAGCCTGGCCAAGCCGTTCGACGTAAAATTCGGCGCCGAAAATGCCTGGACCCGCGCGATCGACGCGGCGGCTGAGCGAGGCGACGCCGGCACCGTCATCCTGCTCTACGCGGTCGGCATGCAGACCGCCGACTGGCGCGGTGTGCCGCCCGAAGTGCTGTATCACGGCACCGCGGCGCTGCGCCGGGTCGGCCTGGGCGGTGAGGCGCGGATGATCGCGGCCGAGGCGATCGCCCGGCTGTGAGCGCATCGCCGCACCGATGCCGAGACCGCCAGAATAATCCGGCACTCCCGCGAAGGCCGGGGCCGTGGCGAACCTCGTTCCTGAACTCACCGACGTTCCGGCTTTCGCCGGGGCGCTGGTAAGCCTCGTCGATGGGCACCACCCTGGAAGACGCGATTCTGATCGATCGCTTCCTCGAGATGATGATGGCGGAGGCGGGGGCGGCGAAGAATACCATCGCTGCGTATCGCACCGACCTGACCCTGGCATCGGACGCGGTGGGTGGGCGCTTGTCGGTGGCGCGTGCCGACGATCTGACCGCGCTTACAGGCGGCTGGATGGACCTCGCGCGGACGACGGTCGCGCGCAAGGCGGCGGCGCTTCGGCGTTTCTACGGCTTTCTGATCGACGAAGGGTTTCGTGCCGACGACCCGTCGGCCGCGCTGCCGCGACCGGGGCGGGGACGGCCGCTCCCCAAAACACTGTCGGTGGGGGAGGTCGACGCGATCTTCGCGGTCATCGCCGAGCGGCAGGCGCGCGTACCGGCCGATCCGCTCGACCTACGGCTCTCGGCGTTGATCGAATTGCTCTACGGCTCGGGCCTGCGCGCAAGCGAACTGGTGTCGCTGCCGCGTGCGGCGGTATCGACCGACCGGCCCTATCTGATCCTGAAGGGCAAGGGCGGGCGCGAACGGCTGGTGCCGATTTCCGATCGCGCGCGAGCGGCGGTCAGCGCGTGGCGGATGCATGTGCCGACGGATGCGGTCTGGCTGTTCCCGTCGGGCAAGTCGCATCTGTCGCGGATCCGTCTGTATCAACTGGTGAAGGCGCTGGCGGGAATGGCGGGACTCGCACCCGAACGGGTCAGCCCGCACGTGCTGCGCCATGCCTTCGCGACCCACCTGCTGGCCGGGGGCGCCGACCTGCGCGCGCTCCAGTCGATGTTGGGGCATGCCGACATCGCGACGACCGAAATCTACACGCATGTCGACGCCAGCCGACTGGTCGAGTTGGTCAACACGCGCCACCCACTCGTTGACGTGGGCAAAGCGCGCGCTTAGCGGACACGCCATGGCAAGCTTCCTCGACTTCGAGAAACCGATCGCCGAGCTGCAGGGGCGGATCGACGAACTGCGCGAGACCGCGTCCTCGCCCGAACTGGACATCGATGCGGAGGTTGCGCGGCTGCAGGCCAAGTCCGACAAGATGCTGCGCGACACCTATGCGCGGCTGACCCCGTGGCAGAAAACACAGGTAGCGCGGCATCCGGAACGCCCGCACCTGAAGGACTATATCGCGGCTCTCATCGAGGATTTCATGCCGCTGGGCGGCGACCGCGCCTTCGCCGACGATCAGGCGATCATCGGCGGGCTCGGCACGTTTCGCGGGCGCAAGGTCATGGTCATCGGCCATGAGAAGGGCGACGATACCGCCAGCCGCCTCCGCCACAATTTCGGCATGGGCAAGCCCGAGGGCTATCGCAAGGCGATCCGCCTGATGAAGCTTGCCGACCGGTTCGGCCTGCCGGTCCTCACCCTGGTTGACACGTCGGGCGCCTTTCCCGGCGTGCAGGCCGAGGAGCGCGGTCAGGCGGAGGCCATCGCACGGTCGACCGAAACGTGCCTGGAGATCGGCGTGCCCCTGATCGCCGCGATCGTCGGCGAAGGCGGGTCGGGCGGCGCCGTTGCGCTTGCCACTGGGAACGTCGTGCTGATGTTCGAGCACGCGGTCTATTCGGTGATCTCGCCCGAGGGCTGCGCGTCGATCCTGTGGCGAACCGCCGACAAGGCGCCCGAGGCGGCCGAAGCGATGAAGGTCACCGCGCAGCATCTGAAGGACCTGGGAGTGATCGACGGGATCGTCCCCGAACCGCTGGGCGGCGCGCACCGCGATCCGGCAGCGGCGATCGCATCGCTGGGGACCGCGCTGGAAACCGCGCTCCAGGACTTCGACGGCCGCGAGCCAAGCGCGGTGCGGGCGGCGCGCCGCCAGAAATTTCTGGCGATCGGGCGGGTCTAGCCCTCGCCGCCCCGGCGCGGGCGATAGGGCGCGACAGCCCCCCGGACGAAAAAAGGGCGGCGAACCCGGATGGTTCGCCGCCCTTCTTCTTTTTCGATCTGAAGCGATTACGACTTCATGTTCGACGAGACGTTCTCGAACGTCTTCTTCAGGTTGTTGCCCAGGCCCTGCATCGCGGCGATCGCGGCAACGGCGATCAGAGCGGCGATCAGGCCGTACTCGATGGCGGTCGCGCCCTTCGAGTTCTTCAGGAAAGTGCGAATCTTCTGCATGTCTGTCTCCACTGTTCGAAACTTCAGTCACCCGGCTGGCCGGGTCTTCCTCCCGAACAGCAAGAGGCGTTGTACGGGCCCGGGGGTTGACAAAGGTTTAAGGTGCAGCGGGCTCAATACCCCGTTGCGGCGGAAATTCGGTTGTACAGGCCGTTCCAGGTCAACGTGGTCTGCGAACCGAGGCTGCCAACGCCCGCGATCAGCACGATGACGATGAGGGCGATGATGAGGCCATATTCGACCGCGGTCGCGGCCTTGCAGTCACGCGCAAGTCCGGCAAGGACCTGTCGAACGGTGCGGGTCGAAACGGGCATCATGACGTACCCATAGGCGGAGGCGGTTAATCAAATGCTAGTTTCGGCGGAATCTTCGCCTGTGCTGCTCCATGTCGTCGCGGTCGCGATGGTCGATGCGGACGGCCGCGTGCTGGTGCAGCAGCGTCCGGCCGGCAAGCCGATGGCAGGTTTGTGGGAATTTCCCGGCGGCAAGATCGATCCCGGCGAGACCCCCGAAGCGGCGCTGATCCGCGAACTGCACGAGGAATTGGGGGTCGAGGTCGCCCAAGCCTGCCTCGCGCCGGCAGCCTTTGCCAGCGAACCACTCGGCGACCGTCACCTGCTGCTGTTGCTCTACGCCTGTCGCAAGTGGAACGGCATCCCCGAGGCGCGGCACGCAACCGCGCTGCGCTGGGTCTATCCGGCGCAGCTTCACGCGCTCGACATGCCGCCGGCCGACCGGCCGCTAATCGGGTTGCTCGAGGCCCTTTTGTAGCGCGGCGGTCAGGCTGGCGGTGGCGCTGCCGCGCTTGGCCGGCTGCGGTTGGCCGGGGGCGGGGGCCCAGCCGGTCAGGAAGACGATGTCGAACCGCTCCGCTACCCGCCCATCGGAATCGGCGCGGGCCGTGAAGGCATCGGCGATGCGCGCCAGCGTATCGCGGCGCAAGGGCCGCCGGTCGACGAGCAGGTTGCTTGCCGCCATTCCCCGCAGATCGGCGATCAGGCCGAAGAGGCTGCCGTATCGCACGGTCACTGTCTCGACATCGGCGACCGGCAGCGCGAAGCCGGCGCGGACCAGCAGGTCGCCGGCCGAGCGAACGTCGATCATCGGATGCGCCCGCGCGGTTCCCGGATCGGCGTCGCGCAGGGCCGCGCGCAGCGTTGTCAGGCTGTTGCCGCCCAGAAACGCGCCGAGGAACACACCGTCGGGGCGGAGCGCCCGACGCGCAAGCGCAAGCGCGCCCGGCACGTCGTTGACGGTGTCGAGTACGCCGGCGGAGACGACCAGGTCGAAACTGGCCGGCGGAACGTCGAACCGATCCTCGTCGGCCTGCAGGTCAGCTCCGGCAAAGCGCGCGCCGGCATCGATCCGGGTGATGGCGGCGGCGGGCACGGTGAAGGACCCATCGGCCGAACCCAGGTCGAGCACGTCGCGAAAGTCCCGCTTCACCGCGCCCAGCCGGTCGGTGATGCCATCCAGCATCATCTCTCGCAGGAAAGCATGATCTGCCCAGCCGGCGGCGGCGCGGTCCCGCCGCAGGCGACGAGCGGTACGGTCGAAGATTTCGGACGTCGTGTTCACGGGCGCGGCTTGTGCGCTCGCCACGGCGTCGCGACAAGGGGGTGTGCGCACCGCCCTGTCCACCCTCGTCTCGCTCGCGCTGCCGCCGCGCTGTCCGGGCTGCGCGGCCGTGGTGGCGGCGGATCACCGCTTCTGCGCGGCATGCTGGTCGGACCTGACCTTTCTCGGGCCGCCCTGGTGCGCGGGCTGCGCGCGTCCGTTCGAACATGATCGCGGGCCCGCCGCCCTGTGCGGCACGTGCCTGGCCGATCCGCCGAAGCATGATGGCGCGCGTGCCGCCGTCGCCTACGGCCCGGTGGCCAGGGCGCTGGCGCTGCGGCTGAAATACGGACGCCGCACGGGTTTTGCGCAAACGGCGGCACGACTGATGCTGCGCGTGATGCCCGACGAGGTCGACCTGCTCGTGTCCGTGCCGCTGCACCCCTGGCGACTATGGGGGCGGGGGTACAATCAGGCTGCACTGATTGCCGACGCTTTGGCACGAATGTCGGGCGTCCCGGCCCGGCATGACCTGTTGCGCCGGACGAAGGCCACGCCATCACTCCGCGGCCTTGGCCGGCGGGCGCGGGCAAAGGCCGTCCGCGGCGCCATTGCGGTCGATGGCCCGCTGGCGGGCGCCAGCGTTGTCCTCGTCGATGACATCTTCACGAGCGGCGCGACCGCCAGTGCCTGCGCGGCGGCACTGAAGCGGGCCGGGGCCGCGCGGGTGGTCATCCTGTGCTGGGCGCGCGTGATCGAGGATGCCGACGACGCGTAACGATTGACATTCCGCCATGGCAACCACACTTCGCAAGGCATGGCACGGGTTGAAATCTACACGAAGGCTTTCTGCCCCTATTGCTCCCGCGCGATGCGCCTGCTCGACAGCAAGGGCGTCGCGCCGGAAGAATATGACATCACCATGGGCGGACCGAAGCGTGCCGAGATAATCGAGCGCGCGAACGGCCGCACGACGGTGCCGCAGGTCTTCATCGACGGCCGTCACATCGGCGGATCGGACGATCTGGCGGCGCTGGACCACGAAGGCAAGCTCGACCCGCTGCTGGAGGCATGAGGGCCGCCCTCCTCCAGATGACGAGCGGGATCGACCCGCGCGACAATGCCGCGACGCTGACCGACGCGATCGCCCACGCCCGGGGCGAGGGCGCTGTGATGCTGTTCACGCCGGAGATGTCGAATATTCTCGATCGCGACCGGGCACGCGCGGCGCAGTCGATCGTGACCGAAGACGATGATCCGGTTCTGGCCGACGTCCGCGATGCCGCGGCCAAGGCGGGGCTGTGGGTGCATCTAGGCTCGCTGGCGGTGCGGGGCGACGACGGGCGCTATGCCAATCGCGGCTTCGTCATCGATGCGAGCGGCGCGATCCGCGCGCGCTATGACAAGCTTCACCTGTTCGACGTCGACCTGCCAACCGGGGAGAGTTGGCGCGAATCGGCCAGCTATGCGCCGGGCGAGCGCGCCGTCGTCGTCGACACCCCCCTTGGCCGGTTGGGCCTCGCGATCTGCTACGACCTGCGTTTCCCCGACCTGTTTCGCGCGCTGAGCGATGCCGGCGCGACGATCTTCGCGATTCCTGCCGCCTTCACCGTGCCGACCGGCGCTGCGCATTGGCACGTGCTGATGCGCGCGCGGGCGATCGAGGCCGGCGCCTATGTGATCGCTGCAGCCCAGGCGGGGACGCATTCGGACGGTCGCGCGACCTATGGTCATTCGCTGGGCGTCGATCCCTGGGGCGAGGTGCTGTGCGATCTCGGTCCCGAACCGGCGTTGGGCTTTGTCGAGATCGATCCGGCGCGCGTTGCCGACGTTCGGGCGCGCATACCGGTCCTGACCCACCGGCGGGCGATCCCGCGGGTCGAGGTGATCGCGTGATCCTGTTCGACCTGAAATGCGGCGGCGGCCATGTGTTCGAAGCCTGGTTCAAATCGAGCGCCAGCTACGACGAGCAACGTAGCGGCGGTCTGATCGCGTGCCCGGTGTGCGGCGACGGCATGGTCGGCAAGGCTGTGATGGCGCCGAACGTCGCAGCCAAGGGCAATCGGCGCGAGACGTCCGCCCCTGACGCGCTCAAGGCCGCGCTTGCCGCCATCGCCAGCGCGCAAGCCGAGGCGATCAAGGATTCGACCTGGGTCGGCACCGCCTTCGCCGACACCGCGCGGGCGATGTATACGGGGGAAAAGCCGGTGACCGCCATTCACGGCCATGCGACGCGCGAAGAAGCGAAGGCGCTGGTCGAAGACGGTGTGCCCGTCGCGCCCCTGCTGGTGCCGGTGGTCCCGCCCGAGGTGCTGAACTGACGCTCAGGCGCTGGCTTTTCCTGGCTCAAATGCCTGACGCGATGAAAATCCGGTCGTGCTGAGCTTGTCGAAGCACCGTTCTTCGACACGCACGGCCTGATTGGGGTAGGGGTTAGGAGGCGCAGTGCCGCGGGCGAAGCCTGCGTCGTCGGTCGGCGCTTGGGCGCGGCCGGCCGTCCCGCCGCTCTTCGCAGGCGGCATTGCCGCCGCGGCGGCGGGGGTGGTGCCCTCGGCGGGATTCGAACCCACGACCTGCGGTTTAGGAAACCGTCGCTCTATCCTGCTGAGCTACGAAGGCGCGGGCTGACTGTTACGCAGCGGGGCTGCAAATGAAAAGAGGCGCCGGCACCCGCGTGACGACGCCCCTCATCAAAATCGACGCTGCAATCAGCCGTTGGCCGGCATTTCGATCGCGCTCGGCTGCTGCGGGGCGCGGCCCGAGGCCATCTGCTTGCCGAAGACGTCGCGCATCAGGCTGAGCGAGAAGAGGTGCGCATAGACCAGCGGCAGCATCCCCGACTGCGCCATCTTGCGCAGCTGGTCGCCGCGAAGTTCGCTCAGCTTCTTCTCGTCAACCATCTGGAAGCCGCGATAAACGAACGGCTGTGCTGCGCCTTCCGGCTGGATCGAGACTTCGCCGTCGATCAGCAGGTCATATTCCTTCAGCTCGCGAACGAACTGAGCGGTCTTCTGACCGGCCTGCTCGAACTGCTCGGCGAACGCGAGGATCGCCTTGGTCAGTTCGGTCGGCTGGCCGTTCTCGAACAGCTTTTCGCCGTCTTCGAACGCGCCGATCGTCTCCGACGACGGATCGAAGCACAGGCTCAGTTCATTGGCGTCCGGGGTCAGGCGGGCGAGCAGGTACGGATAGCGGCGGATATAGGCCGGGACGTACACGTCGTCGTTGGTCAGCTTGCCGTCGGCGTCGATGAAGACGTTGACGCCTTCGTTCAGGCCCATCAGCGCGAGCGGCACGGGATCGTCACCAACCGCGAACACGACCGGCATGTGGCGCGCCACCAGCGGAAATTCCTCGACCGTGACCGGCACGGCATGCTGGTTGGCGAGGAAGGGAGCGGCCTGCGCAGGCTTCACGCGCCAGTCGGCGTGCGTCTCGCTCGAAAGCGGGACCAGGTCGTTGTAGAAGAGCGGGAGCGCTGCGGCTTCAGGCGCAGAGGCCATGATCAATCTCCGAGAATCAACAAGCGTAAGGGATCGGATTCGGCTGCCGGGCGTACGCGCGCGTCCGGCGATGGGCGGGGTCTGTAGGCGAGGGCGCGGATCGGTGCAACCGCGGACGCGGGCGCGAGGAGGGCGGCGTCGAGAGCGACCGGCGCCGCGGCACACCGCTACTTTACAGTGCATCGGGGCTCGACTAATGGCGGACGGCCGTACGAAAGGGCGGGGAGTGGCTCCCGATACGGCTGAGCGCGCAGAAACGGTCGGCCCTGGTCGTCGGTTCCCATCCGGGACTGCGAAACCAGCCGCGGACCGGGGGGATCTGCGAGGGACAAGTACAGGAGCGCCGCCGTCTTGAATTTGCGGTTCCGGTGCCTTTCGGGCGCCTCCATTTCCACGTGCCTTGCCGTCCTCCTGCCCGCCATCGCGGCGGCGCAGACGACCGCACCGTCGAATTCGCTGATCGTCGATCCGCAGCAGGGGGCGACGCCACGTCCGATTGCGCCCATTCCGGTGCCGTCAGCCCCGCCAACGACGCTGACCCCGGTCATCCCATCGACGTCGTCGCCGACGACTGCCCCTGTGCAGGGGCCGCCGGCGCTGCAGCTGCAGCCGGTCCGCGGTACCCCGCCGGAGACGGCGAGCGACGGCCAGCCGGTTCTGCGCGGGCGCGACGGCGGGCTTCCGGCGCCGTCGGCCAATCCGCTCGCGCTCGACCCCAAGACCGATCCGATCCTGCGCCTGGCGATCGCGTCAGCCGATCCCAACGCCTTCCGCGACGCGATTCGCGGTGTCGTTGCGCGCAATCCCAGTGCCAAGGAAGCCGAAGCTCGCACCGACGAGGCGGAGGCCGTCCGCAACGAAGCGCGCGCAAGCCAATATCCCGTCATCGACATGTCGCTGTCGCACTTCCGCGTGCTCGACCGCGCCTTTTCGAACGATCCGCAGAACGTGCTCGAACGGTCGCGTCCCGCCTATCGGACCGACGCCATTGCGCGTGCGCAGCAGTCGGTCATCGATTTCGGCACCGCGCGCAACCGCATCGCCGCCGGCAACAGCCGGATCGAGGCGTCGGTCGCCGCGGCCGACGATGCATCGACGCAGATCGCGTTGCGCGGGATCGCATCGTGGTATCAGGTCTTCGGCTACCGCGCGCTGGTGTCGCTCAGCACCGCCTTCGTCGAAAGCCAGACGCAATTGCGCGGCGCGATCGAACAGCGGGTGAAGCAGGGCTATGCCGCGCCCGGCGATGTCGCACAGGTCGAAAGCTACATTGCCGCCGCCGAGGCGCAGCTTGCGAATTACCGCCGGAATTTGGCGAGTGCGGAGGCATCGTACCAGGCGCTGACCGGTGCCCCCGCCCCGGTCGGTTTCGGGCGTGCCCCGACCGCCGATGTTGCGGCCGTTACCAAGGAGCGGGCGCAGCTCGATGCCGAGACGATCCCGGTTGTCCGCTACGCCAAGCTGACGGCCGAGGCCGCGCGCTATGACGTCAAGACGGCGAAGTCGAACGCGCTGCCCGGCGTCACGGTAGGGATCGACGCCGGCCGCTACGGCGTGCTCGAAACCGACAAGGACTTCGACATTCGTGGTACCGTGACCTTTGCCCAGCGCCTGGGCGGCGGCGCGGTACAGCGGATCAGCGCCAGCGAAGCGCGCGCGCGGGGCGCACAGGCCGCCTACGACCGCATCCGCCAGGACGCAGTGCGCGACGCCGCCATCGCCTGGGCCGACGTTCAGGCGCTCGAGCAGAGCGAAGCGGCCATTCGCGACAATTATCTTGCCACGCGCCAGTCCCGCGACGTCCTTGCCGAACGCTTCCGCGTCTCGCGCGGCACGTTGTTCGACCTGCTGGGGGCCGAGGCCAATTATTTCAATGTCGCCGCTCGTTACGTCGAGACGGTGACCGAACTGGATATCGCGCGCTACTCGCTGCTGGCGCGTCGGGGGAAATTGCTCGATGCTTTCGGTATCGAGCCTGCGCGATTGGATCGTTGAGCGATGGCTAACAACTTGAAACCGCATGGCGGCGAACACGCGCTCGCCGAAATCCGCCCGCCGCGCTTCGCCGCGTGGCTGGCCGAACCGATGCTGCGCAACAAGAGCGTCTACATCAAGGTCGCGCTGGCGGCGGCGATGATCAACCTGTTCGGGCTGGTCGTGTCGTTGTTCACCATGACCGTGTACGACCGCGTCGTGCCGAACATGGCGCTGGATTCGCTGACCGCGCTGACGATCGGCATCGCCATCGTCCTCGTCTTCGACTTCGCGCTGCGCATCCTGCGCGCCTATTTCGTCGACATCGCGGGCGCGGACATCGACCGCGAAGTCGGTGGCAACGTGTTCGACCGACTGATGCGCATTCGCCTGGATATGAAGCGTGGATCGACCGGCGCGCTGGCGGGCATGATGCGCGAGCTGGAAACGCTGCGCGATTTCTTCGCTTCCGCCTCAATGACGGCGTTGGTCGACGTGCCGTTCATCATCGTCACGCTGGTCTTCATCGCGATCATCGGCGGCTGGCTGGTCCTGGTGCCGCTGCTGGTCGTGCCGCTGATCGTCGGGGCGGGGTACTTTACCCGGCCGGCGCTCGACCGTCTGTCGGCGCGATCGATGAACGAAGGGCTGTTGAAGCAGTCGGTCCTGGTCGAATCGATCGGCAGCCTGGAAATGGTCAAGACGTCGAACGCCGCGCCGCTGTTGCGCCGTCGCTGGCTGAAGGCGATCGACGAACATGCCGACAGCTCGCTTCGCGCGCGGCTCGTGTCCAACGTTGCGATCACGATCGCGTCGTCGGGCAATTCGATCGCCTATATCGGCGTGGTCGTCGCGGGCGTGTTCATGATCGCCGATCGCGACCTGACGACGGGTGGACTGGTCGCCTGCTCGATTCTGTCGGGCCGCGCGGTGCAGCCGCTTGCGACGATCGCGCAACTTCTGTCGCGCCTGTCGGCGACGCGGACCGCCTATGCGCAGCTGAACGGAATGATGCAGGCGCCGTCGGAAGGGCCGATCGGCAGCGCCGGCCTGCAGCCCGCGCGCCTGTCGGGCAAGATCGAGTTTCGCAACGTCGCCTTCAAATATCCGGGGGCGCCGGAGCGCACGCTCGACGGGATCAGCTTCACGGTCGAGCCGGGTCAGAAGGTCGCACTGCTCGGCCGAGTCGGTTCGGGCAAGTCGACTCTGCTGCGCTTGCTCGTCGGCCTCTACGAGCCCGAAGAGGGCGTCATCCTGCTCGACGGCACCGACACGCGCCAGTTCGATCCGATCGCGCTGCGCAACCAGATCGGCATGGCCATTCAGGAACCGGTGTTGCTGTCAGGGTCGGTGCGCGAGAACATCCTGCTCGATCGGCCGGGCTTCGGCGACGAGGAGATGCTGCGGGTTTCCAAGCTGTCGGGAAGCCATAGCTTCATGGGCCAGATCACCAACGGCTACGACCTGAAGCTGGCCGATCGCGGCGAGGGGCTGTCGGGTGGCCAGCGCCAGTCGATCACGATCGCTCGCGCGCTGGTCGGCAACCCGCCGATCTTGCTGTTCGACGAACCGACGAGTTCGATGGACGCGCAAACCGAAAACGGCCTGATCGATCGGCTGGCGGAGGAGATGAAGGGACGGACGATGATTCTCGTCTCGCACCGCAATGCGTTGCTGCGCCTGGTCGACCGCATCATCATCGTCGAGGCCGGCAAGATCGCGCACGATGGCCCGCGCGACCAAGTGCTCGCTGCCCTGCAGCGCCCACGCGCCGCCGCCTGACCCAATTCGTCCGAGTATCGCTTTCATGAGCACCGACATCATCGCCGCGCCCGAGCATCACATCGAGGACATGGCGACGCGCATCAAGCCGCGCACCGCGTCCAACATGCTGTTGTGGGGCATTGTCGCCTTCTTCGTCATCGCCGTCCTGTGGGCGACGCTGTTCACCGTCGATCGCACCGTCCACGCCGCGGGCCGGGTCGTGCCGGGATCGCGGATGCAGGTGGTCGCCAATCTGGAAGGCGGCATCGTCAGCCAGATCCTGGTGAAGACCGGCGACATGGTGAAAAAGGGCCAGCCGCTGATCCGGCTCGATCGCACGTTGATCGGGTCTGAGCTCGGCGCCGGCGAGTCGCAGGCAAACGCGCTGGCGGCCAAGATCGCGCGGCTCGAAGGGCAGATCCAAGGACATTCCCCGCGCTATCCGTCGCCGGCGGGCAACCCCAATCTGGCGCAGCAGATCGAAGTTGAGAAGGCGCTGTACGCATCGTCCATGGCCGATCTGGCAAGCGCGAGCAGCGCCGCTAATGCGCGGATCGTGCAGAGCCAACGGGCTGTAGCCGAGGCGCAATCGAGCCTGGAGGCCCGTCGTTCGGCGCGCGATGCGTATCAGCAGCAGCTGACCCTGATCCGTCCGCTGGTCGATCGCGGGATCGAGCCCAGGATGACGCTGGTCCAGCTGGAAAACAATCTGAACATATCATCGGCCGACGTCGCAACCGCGCAGGCTGCGGTCGCACGTGCGCAGGCCGGCGTAGCCGAGGCGCAGTCGGCGCTGTCGCAGATCCGGCAGGATTGGCGGACCAAGGCGGCAACCGAGCTGACCGCCGCGCAGGCCGAATTTGCCGCACGCCGCACCGCGCTGCCGGGTCTCGCCGATCGCGCACGCCGTACGACGATCGTGGCGCCGATGGACGGCCGGATCAACCGCGTGGCCGTATCGACCGTGGGCGGCGTCATCGCGCCCGGCGCCCCGGTGGTCGAGCTCGTGCCGAGCAACGATACGCTGGTGGTCGAAGCGATGGTGAACCCGAAGGACATCGCCAGCATCCGCATCGGCCAGCCGGCCCGCCTGAATATCTCGGCGTATGAGTCCGCCGTCTATGGCGCAATGGACGGTTCGGTCATTACCATCTCGCCCGACGCGACGCTGGACGAGCGGACCGGCGAGAGCCACTATACGGTCAAGGTCGAGGCTAAGGCCGGCTCGCTCAAGGACAAGGATGGCCGGGCGTTGCCGATCGGCCCGGGGATGACGGTCGACGTCAACCTGCTGGGCGACAAGCGGTCGATCATGAGCTACCTGTTCACGCCGATCACCCGCCTGTCCGAGCGGGCGCTGCGGGAGTGACGATGGCTCGAGTGACCGGTGCGTTGGCACTGGCGGTGCTGCTGGGGAGCGCCGCCGGAGCCCAGACGGGCGTACAGGGCCCGCCGGACGTCACGCGCGCCCGCGAGCCGGAGGCTGTCCGGCCGCCGGCGATCCCGCCCGCCCTGTTCCAGGCGGTCGAGGATGCGACCGAAAACTATCCCTCGATCCGGGCGACGCGCAGCCTGGTGACCGCCGCGCGCAACGACGTGCGGGCGGCCAAGAACCTGCGGTTGCCCAGCGTCGGCGTCCAGGGCGTCACCGTCGGCACTGGTGGTGGGCTCGGTAGCCAGCTGGTCGTCGATCAGCCAATCTACACCTTCGGTCGGCTCGGCGCGCAGATCGACCGTGCCAAGGCGCAGGAAATGGTCCGCGCGGCGCAGGTCGACGAAACCGTGATGAACGTCGCGCTCGACACCGTGACCGCGTATTTCGACATCGCGCGGATGGCAAAGCGGGAGGCGATCCTGACAGCGAGCCTGGAGGAGCACCGGATGCTCCTGGACTCGATCGGCCGGCGGGTCGAGCAGGAGGTCAGCGCCCGTTCCGACCTGGAACTCGCCCGGTCCCGCGTCGCTCAACTCGAACAGGATCTGGCGCTGACGGTGGCGCAGCGTCAGGCGACGACCGCACGGCTGTATCAGCTGGTCGGTGACGCCGCATATAATGCCGGGAACGTACCGACCTACGACCCGGCGATCCATCATCCCGACCCGACCGGCGCGGCGGACCAGGCGGTCGCCTGTTCGCCGGCTCGCGACCGACTGAGCGCGCAGACGCTCGTCGCCAAGGCCGAGACCAAGCAGGCGCGGCGGTCCTTCTGGCCGCAGCTGTCGGCGCAATACAGCTATAACAACATCATCGGCTCGCGCGCCGGGCTGGCGGTGACCGCCCAGACGACCGGCGGCCTGTCGAACCTGGCGGCCGCCGATGCCGCCAAGGCGCGGGAGACGTCGACCGAGCTCGACGTGCAGACCGCCGAGCGGGAGCTGCGCGAACGCGTTGCCAACGATCTGGTCGAGAATGCCGCGGCCCGCGGTCGGATCGCGTCGAGCACCAGCGCGGCCGGATCGGCCGAAAACGTGACCGAAAGCTTCAAACGACAGTTCATTGCCGGTCGCCGGACGTGGCTCGATGTGATGAACGCGACGCGCGAGGCGACCAGTGCCGAGCTGGGATCGTCGGACGCCGAATTTTCCGCGATGGCCTCTGCCGCGCGGATCCTGCTGCGGACCTGCCGGTGGCAGCCGCAGCCGCGATTGGGCCGCGCGCCCGCAGATGTGCAGGCGGGGACCGCGCAATGAGTGAACGACTGACCGACATCGTTGCGGATCTCGCACGGGCCACCGCGACCGACCTCGCTCCGCATTGGCGCGACCGGGTAAGCGACACCGCCGACGATCGCGACGCCTTGGCGCGGCTGTGCGCCGATCTCGGCTGGCAGGCGCCGCAGCAATTGCCGCGGCGTCCGCGCGCCCATCAATTGCCCGCGCTCGTCTACAGCGATGAAACGGGCTGGGCGATCGCGGAGGAGTGGGAAGGGCCGGACCTGCTGCGCGTGCGTGTCGGTCACGCATCGGAGCTTCGCCCGCATGATGGCGCGATGCGGTTCTTCCGCGTGCTGTTTCCCGACGCTGCGCGCGCCGGCGAACGCTTGTCCGCGTCAAAGATCTTTCGCGATGCGCTGATCCGTCGTCGAGGCGCGATCGCGACGGCCTTGGTCGCGACGATCGTCGTCAACATCATCGCGCTGGTGACGTCGCTCTATTCGATGCAGGTCTATGACCGGGTCATCCCGCGCGCCGGCTTTTCCACCCTCTGGGTACTGACCGTCGGCGTACTGATTGCGCTGGCGCTCGATTTTCTGCTGCGGACCGTGCGCACCCTGCTGATGGATCGCGAAGCGGCGGACATCGACCTTGAGGTCTCCGAATATTTCTTCGCTCGTGCGCAAGCCGTTCGGCTGGATGCGCGCCCAGGCGGGGTCGGGACGATGGCGGCGCAGCTGCGCAGCATGGACCAGGTGCGCTCGCTCTACTCGTCGGCGTCGCTGTTTCTGCTGGCGGATTTTCCCTTCGCGATCTTCTTCCTGTTCGTCATCTGGGCGCTCGGGGGGATCATCGTCCTGGTGCCGCTCATCGCCTTTCCGCTGTCACTCGGGCTCGCAGCGCTGCTGGCGCGGCTGATCCGCGACGCGACCGACCGCGCACAGGTAACCGGCAACCGTAAGAACGGCCTGCTCGTCGAGATGCTCGACAGTGCGGAGACGGTTAAGGCCAACCGTGGCGGCTGGTTCATGCTCAGCCGCTGGAACGCGCTGATCGAAGCCGTGATCGGCGACGAGGAGCCGGTCCGCAAATGGTCGTCGATCGCAGGATCGGTGTTCAGTACCGTCCAGCAAGTCGCCTATATCGCGCTCGTCGCCTTCGGGGCGATCGAAGTCGCGCGCGGACGCATGACGATGGGTGCGCTGATCGCGGCAACGATCGTCGCCGGCCGCGTCAATGGGCCGCTGATGGCGCAGCTGCCGTCGATGATCGTCCAGTGGGGCTATGCCCGCGCTTCGCTGCGCGCGCTCGATACCATCCTCGCGATGCCGGCCGACGGCCAGCTTGGGGCAACGGCGCTGCGGCCCGATGCGCTGAAGGGGGCGCTGCGACTCGAACGCGTCGAGTTCGCCTATCCGGGGACGAAGGACGGGTTGCAGATTCCTGTGCTCGATATCCGCCCCGGCGAACGCGTCGGGCTGATCGGCGGGATCGGCTCGGGCAAGACGACTCTGCTCCGGATCATGGCCGGTCTCTACGCACCGATGCGCGGCATCGTGACGCTCGACGGGCTCGACATGGGGCGCATCGCGGAGAGCGTGCTGCGTCGCGATGTCGGTTATCTGCCGCAAGAATTCCGGCTGGTGAACGGCACTTTGCGGGAGAATCTGCTGATGGGGCTGAGCGATCCCGGCGATCAGGTCGTGCTGCAGGCCGCCGTGACGACGGGGCTGATCCACCTGATTGCCGCGCATCCGCTCGGACTCGATCTGCCGATTTCGGAAGGGGGCCGGGGCCTGTCGGGCGGCCAGCGCACGTTGACCGGGCTCACGCGCCTTCTTCTCGCCAATCCCAAGCTGTGGCTCCTCGACGAGCCGACGTCGAACCTCGACATGGGGACCGAGGCCGCGGTGATGAACGCGCTCACCCGACGCCTCGATGCCGAAAGCACGATGGTGCTCGTCACGCATAAGGTCGCGCTGCTGCAGATGTGCACGCGGACGATCGTGATGGCCAACGGGCGGATCACGCACGACGGACCGACCCAGGCGGTGCTCAACGACCTGCAGCGCCAGGGCGTGGCGCAGATGAAGACGGCGGCCCAGGCGGCGGCGGAAGAGGCTGCTGCGGCCAACGCGGCGGCGGCGAATATGAGCGGAGCGGCGTAAGCGATGTCCCTGTCCAAGCCCCGTCCCGCGGCGATCATCGTCGTTCTGACCAGTCTGTTCGTCTTCGGCTTCATCGCCTGGTCACTTTGGGCCAAATTGGACCAGATTACCCGAGCGCCGGGTGTCGTCATTCCCTCGGGGCGCGTGCAGCTGATCCAGTCGACCAACGGCGGCGAGATCGCCAAGATTCTCGTGCGCGAAGGTGACAAGGTTCGCCGTGGGCAGCTGTTGATGACGCTGAACCCGACTCAGGTGACCGCCGGAGTCGATGAAACCCGCGCCCGCGTTGCCGCGCTGAAGAGCACGCGTGCGCGGGTCGAGGCCGAGCTCTTCGGACGCGCGCTCAATTTTCCGTCCGATACCGCTGCTTTTCCTGCCTTTGTCGCAAATGAACGAGCGCTCTACGCCAAGCGTCGCAATGCTCTTGCCCAGCAGATGGCGGCGCTCGACCGGATGGAAGGTTTGTCGAAGCAGGAATTAGCGCTCAACTACCCGCTCGTGAAATCAGGCGACGTCAGCCGGTCCGAGGTCTTGCGCATGGAACGTGCGGTCAGCGACATCGGCGGCCAGCGGGTCAACATCCAGAATAAGTATATCCAGGACTTACAAGCCGAATATGCCAAGGTGAACGAGGAATTGGTCACCGCGGAACAGCAGCTGATCCAACGCGGCGAGGTCCTCAATGCGACCGAATTGCGCTCGCCGGTCGATGGGATCGTCAAGAACGTTCGGCTGACGACCGTGGGCGGCGTCCTGCGTCCTGGGGACGAGGCGATGCAGATCGTTCCGACCGGTGACGCCTTGCTCGTAGAAGCAAAGATTCCGCCGCAAGATATTGCTTTCATTCGGAACGGCCAGTCTGCGTCGGTACGGTTCGACGCCTATGACAGCTCGATCTACGGGGTCGGGGCGGGGCGCGTGACCTATATCAGCCCCGACACTCTCAGCGAGCCGGCATCGACGCCCGGCGGCCCGAGCCAGGTCTATTATCGCGTGCACCTGTCGGTCGATACGCGCGGTATGCGGGTCCCCAACCCCGGTGACCGCATCGAGCTGCAGCCTGGCATGACCGCCACCGCCGAAATCAAGACCGGCGAGCATACCGTCTTCCGCTATCTGACGAAGCCGCTGCTGAAGACTGTCTCGGAATCGATGGGGGAGCGGTAACGCGCCGTTCGGCTGACACACCGTGCGAGGGGGGCGAATCAGTCCGGGCGACGCCTCCCCCGACATTTGACTGCCTCTTTTCGGTCCGCGACCGCACCGGCCATGCCTAAGCGTTGAATCTCGGGCGCTTTTCCGTTGCGCAATGCAACGCGTCGCCCCGATCTCGGAAAGCTATTGGTAAGCAACTCTCCCTACCGGTGCCTCGTGCGGCGCAACCGGAAGTCGACGCGAATCCTCAAACCGATAATCGGCGCGCCGCGTAAGTTTCGACGATACCGTCATCGTGTGATTGCAATTGCGACGAATGGCCGATCGTAACCACAAGAATCCGCTGTTTTCCTGCCGATTTAGGGAACATTCGCCGCTTGCAATCACTTTGCATTTCGGCCAATCATGCGAGCCACATAGGGTTAGGGCGCGCTGCGCGTCCGTTTCTTTGCGTCCATAAGGGGGTGTCAATGACGAAGCGTATCTCTCAGGCGAACACCGTTGTGGTGCCCGCCGCAGCTCAGGCTGCCGGCGGCGTCGCTGCTGCGAACCCGGCGGTCGTGCCTGCTGAGGCCGAAGTCGCTGCGGTAAAGGTTGAAGTCGCCGACAAGGAAGCTGCCCCCGCCGTGGTGGCGGAGCCGGTCGCGGCGATGGTCGCTCCGGCGCCGATCGCGATGGTTGCCGAGCCCGTTGCGGCGGCTGAGCCTGCCGCGCAGTCGACGGCAGACAGCACGTCGTCGAGCGACAACGATACCGACTATACGCCGTATATCGTCGGTGGCGTCCTGCTCGCTGGTGGCATCCTGGCGGTTGCTCTCTCGTCGGGTGACAATGGCGGCTCGACCGCATCGCCGACTCCGACGCCGACCAACTCGGTGACGATCTCGTCGGCTGCCACGGCGACTATCGCTGAGAACTCGGCAATCACCACGACCGTCATCGACGTCAACGCGGCGGCATCGGCCACCACGTCGGGTGCGATCACCTACACGCTCGGCGGCACGGACGCAGCGTCGTTCAACATCGATGCGACGACCGGTATCGTGACCTTCAAGGCGCAGCCGGACTTCGAGACGAAGTCTTCGTACAGCATCACGGTCACGGCCAATGCGGCTGCCAACGGCACCACGCCGGCGGCGACCGCTTCGCAGACGATTGCAATCACCGTCACCAACGTGAACGAAGCGCCGCGCATCACCTCGGCGACGTCGGCGTCGGTTGCGGAAAATGCCGCGATCACCACCCCGGTCTACACCACGGTGGCGACCGATCCGGATGCGAACACGACCCTGACCTACACGCTTGGTGGTACGGACGCTGGGGCGTTCACCATCAACGCGACGACGGGTGCAGTATCGCTGCGTGCGCCGGCCGATTTCGAAACCAAGCCGAGCTACAGCTTCACCGTCACCGCGTCGGACGGCTCGCTCACCACGACCCAGACGGTCACGCTGAACGTCACCAACGTCAACGAAGCGCCGGCGTTCGCGGCGACGACCCGGACGACCACGGTTGCCGAGAATGTCGCGGCTGGCACGGCGCTGTTCACGGCCGGCGGTGCGGTTGACCCGGACGCCGGTGCGACTGTTACGTATTCGTTGACGGGTACGGATGCCTCCGCGTTCAGTGTCAACGCCACGACCGGCGCTGTTTCCTTCGTCGCGTCGCCGAATTTCGAGGCGAAGTCGACGTATACGTTCAACCTGGTTGCAACCGATCAGGCCGGACTCAGCACGTCGCAGGCGAATGCCGTAACGATCACCAACGTCAATGAAGCGCCGAGCTTCGCGGCGGCGACTCGGACGGCTGCGATTGATGAGAATGTTGCGGCCGGTACCGTTGTTCTGGCGTCTTCGACGGCGACGGATCCGGATGCTGGTGCGGTCTTGACCTATTCGCTGTCGGGTGCTGACGCTGCGCGCTTCACGATCAACTCGACCACGGGCGCCGTCTCGATCGTCGCATCGCCGGACTTTGAAACGAAGGCGGTCTACAACTTCAACGTCGTCGCAACCGATCAGGGTGGTCTGACCGCTTCGCAGGCGGTGACGCTGAACGTCAACGATCTGCCGGAAGGTGTCCGTATCGACGGCGGCAATATTCCGGCCGGTACGAATGCGAACTACGACGCCGCCAACGGCAACGTGACGTTCCTGGAAAGCGGTGCGGTCGGAAACATTTCGACGATCAACAACTTCACCAGCGGTGACATCATCCAGACCGACGTTGCGACGAGCAACTACTCGTTCAGCAGTGTTGGTACGACGCTAGTCATCAGCTTCAACAATAACGGTATCAGCTCGCAGATTTCGTTGCCCGGGGCGGCCGGCAACAACTTCATCTTCAATGAAGCGTCGGCTGAACAGGCTCTCGGTTTCGACTTCTTCCGCAGCACGGCTGCTGCGCCGCCCGCGGCGAGCAACACGCTCACGGGTACGGCCAGCTACAATGCCGCGAATGCTGCGGTCACCTATACCGACGACGCTGCCACCCCGAACGTATCGACGATCACCAACTTCACTTCGGACGATCGTATTGTCGCTACGGGCGTGAATGGCGCTACCGACGGGACGCGTTACAGCTTCAGCTCGGTTGGCTCGGATCTGGTGATCTCGTTCAACAACGGCAATGGGACGTCGTCGCAGATCACGCTGGTCGGCGCCGCGAACCCGAATGTGTTCGTCTTCAACGAGGCGACGGCGGAGCAGGCGGTCGGTTTCGACTTCTTCCGTTACGGCTGATCTTTCAAAACTATCTGATCAAAAAGCTTCTCTTTTAGGGGTAGAGATACAATGGCGCAAATTACTTTGACGTCGGGTGAGTCGTTCACCGTTTCCGGTGGTACGAACACCATTTCGGGTACAACGGGCGGTGCCGAGACGATCACCATCAACGGTGGCGTGAACACGTTCACGGCCGACTTCAACGCGGGTGGCGACCGCATCATCCTGGCGGGTTCTGCCAGCCAGTACACTGTCGAGCGTTCGGGCTCGTCGGTCATCCTGCGCGGTCCGAACGGCACCGTGGTGACGTTCCCGGCGCCGAACCCGAACCTGGCGGATGCGCTCAACCCGGTGATCTCGTTCGCGGGGTCGAACCAGAGTCTCGTCCTCGACAGCACGACGGCGGGTGTCTTCACCCTTGGCTCGCAGACCATCACGACGTCCGCGACTGCGGTCGGCGGCGGCGGTTCGACGCCGACTGGCACGACGCTGAACGTTGCCGCCACGAATGTGGTCGAAGGCGGCACGATCACCTACACGTTCACGCTGTCGCAGGCGTCGACCTCGCCGGTGACGATCAATGTCGCGACCGTTGGTGGTACGGCGACGCCGGGTTCGGACTTTACGCCGGTTTCGACCGCGGTAACGTTCGCGGCAGGCCAGACCACCCAGTTCCTGACTGTCGCGACGACGGACGACACACAGATCGAGTCGGCAGAAACCGTTTCGCTGCAGATCAGCCTGCCCTCGGGCCTGACGCTGGCCGGCGCGGCGAACCTGACCGCGATCATTTCGGACAACGACGGTGAGCGTCCGCAGCAGTTCCTGCTGACCACCGGCAACGACACGTTCGCTGGCGGCAGCGCGGACGATCGTTTCGTCGGCGCTCAGATCACGACTGAGCCGGGCAAGCTGCTTTCGGCCAACGACGTTCTGAACGGCGGCGCAGGCGTCGACTCGCTCGAGCTGACCAATGCTCCGGGCGGTGTTGCCAACGTTCTCGCTGACATCGACTTCACCAACGTCACGAACATCGAGGCTCTGGTCACCAACTACGCGACGGTTCAGCTTGGCGCGCAGGCGGACAAGGCCGGCATCGTCACTGTCGACACGGCGACGCGGACTGACGCCCAGAATGTCGGCAACGCATTCGTCGCGGTCGGCACGACTCTCGACCTGACGTCGGACGCCAATGCCGACGGTGTCGCGGACTTCAACAACGTATTGAATGTCACGATGGCAAATAGCGCGACGGACACCATCCGTTTGACGCTTGCTACCGCGGCGGGCTCGTCGATCAATACCGGCGGGACGTTCACGCCGACTGCCACCACGGCCAATCCGAACCCGGTGGCATTGGGCGGCATCGATAACGTAATCATCACGAACCAGGTTAACCCGGTTCGCCTGACGTTCACCAGCACTGCAGTTGGCAACGGTTCGGCGTTCAACGCTGACGGCACCACTCTTGCGGTCGCCGCGCAGTCTGAAGATGCGAGCGACAATCTGGTCGGTGGTGTTGTCGGTTTCGACGATGAAGGCATTCGCTTCGCTGGCGGTCAGTTCGACGTCCGGGACGTCTCCGGTGTCGCACGCGGTACCTTCAACGAAGCGGTGCTTGGCACCTCGCTCGCTGAAACCATCACTGCAAACCTTCCTGCAGGCTCGACTCTCGGCAGCTACATCAATGCCGGCGGCGGCAACGACATCGTCAATGGTAGCGCGAACGCAGATTTCCTGGTTGGCGGCGCAGGCGATGACACGCTGAACGGCGGCGCCGGTGCGGACAGCCTCCTCGGTGGCGCCGGCAACGACGTCATCAACGGCGGTGCCGGCGTTGACGTTCTGCTCGACGGTGGCGAAGGCAGCGACACCTATGTGTTCGCTGATGGCGAATTCGTAGCCAACGAAGCGATCACCGATAGCGGTGTGACGGCGGGCAACATCGATTATCTGGCGATCACGAGCTCGACCCCGCTGGTCGACGCTCAGTTCGCCGGTCGCACCGGTATCGAAGGTCTTGCGACCAACGTCGCCAACAGCGGTGCCGTCGAAGTTACCATCGGCGCTAACGCGCAGACCATCGGCGTTCGTACCGTCTACGCGGGCGATGACGATCTGACGGCAAGCGCATACACGGCAGATCTGACCGTCTTCGGTACCGGAGCGACGGTCGCCGGCTCGGGCAACGACACGATCGTGCTGCAGAACCAGACCGCGCAGCAGGCCACGCTGGTGAACTTCGGTCACACCACGTCGTCGGCGGCGAACTTCGGTTTCGCCGGCTCGGTCGATGGTGGCTCGGGCAACGACACGGTCGTTGCGGGTTTTGCGCTGCAGAACAACAACACCACGCTGACCGGCGGTGCCGGGACGGACACGCTGGTCCTGGGCGGTGCCGTGAACCAGCAGGGCGGGGTGCTGCCTGCGAATTCAAACTTCACCTACGGTTTGAATTTCGGCAGCGGTTTCACCGGCTTCGAGACGATCCAGATCAATGCTACGCCGTCCGACTCGATCGTCGCATACAACCTTTCGTTCGTTGATGCGAACGTCGCTACGGGCACCACGCTGACGGTCAATGGCAGCGCCCTTCGCGGCGCGACGACGCTGGCAGGCGGTGTCACGGGCATCGAAAATCTGACTGTCAATGCTTCGGCTCTGACGGGCACTCGCGCTGTCGCGGTGACGGGTGGCGCGGGTAACGATACGCTGACGGGCGGCGCAGGGGCCGATACGCTGAACGGCGGTGCGGGCAATGATACGCTTACCGGCGGTGCAGGGGCCGATACGCTGAACGGCGGTGAAGGCAACGATACCTACGTGTACAACGATGCCGAACTCGTCGCGGCAGAGGTCATTGCGGACACTGGCGCAGCCGGTACCGATACGATCACGGTGACGAGCTCGACGGTGCTGACGGACGCTCTCTTCGCCAACAAGTCGGGCGTCGAGGTTCTGCGCACGAACGTGACGGTCGGCGCCGCCGGCGATTTGGACGCCGCTGGTGCCAACGCAGAAGTCACCCTGGGTGCCGCCGCGCAGGCTGCCGGCATCTCCACCGTGTTCAACGGCGATGACGACCTTAACGCGGCGGGTTACACGGCCGGTCTGACGGTCAACACGGCCACCGGTTCGGTCACGACCGGATCGGGCAACGACACGGTCAACCTAACCACCAACACCACGTCGGCGTTCCGCCTGGGTGCCGGTGACGATACCCTGAATGCGCGTTACTACGTCAACGGTGGCAACATTGCCGACGGCGGCGCGGGCACTGACACTGTAACGCTCGGCGGTTCGGCGGCCGGTATCTTCGCTCCGGGCGTTTATTTCCTGCCGATCACGCTGACCGCGGCGTTCGTGAACTTCGAGCGTGCTGTCATCCTCAATCCGGAAAACGCTTCGGCGGTTGCCGGTGCGAACAATGACGTTCCCGGCACGTCGATCGATTTCCGCATCACCACGAACGATGCGAATGTCGCAGCTGGCGTGAACTTCCTGGTCGATGCCTCGGCACTGACGTCGACGACGACCGGGCTGGGTGCTGATGGTGAAATCGGTGGAACCGGCGCGAATGCCGACACGGCGACGTTCAGCACGCTCACGTTTGATGGTTCCGCGGAGACCAATGGCTCGTTCACGGTCCTCGGCGGTGGTGGTGACGACATCATCACCGGTGGCGCGCTGGGCGATACGCTGACCGGCAACGGCGGTGCCGATACGCTCAACGGCGGTGCTGGAGCTGACACGCTGAACGGCGGCGACGGCAACGACACGCTGAATGGTGGTGATGGCGCCGACGTTCTCGATGGCGGTGCAGGCAACGACCTTCTCCGTGGTGGCGCGGGCTTCGACACCATTCGTGGCGGCGAAGGCAACGACATCGTTGAACTGTCGGTTACCGAGTTCAACTCGGACGCTGACACGGTCGATGGTGGCGCAGGGACCGACACGCTGCGTATCGTCGGAACGGCTGCGGCACAGGAAATTGCCGACGTTGGCTTCAACGGTCGCTTCACCAGCATCGAGCAGATCGAACTGCAGGGCCAGGCTGGCGGGACGGCATTCACCTATACGGCCGGGTTCTACTCGCAGTCGGCGGGCGTGAACACGATCAGCCTCGGGGCAAACGCTTCGGGTTCGCGGGTGTCGATCGAGAATTACACGACGGGTGGGGCAGGCAACTTCCCGACTCCGACGGTGACGCTCAACGACATCATTGCCGTGAACAACGCGACGTTCATCGGTTCGTCGTTCAACGACACGTTCAACCTTGGTGTCACGAACTCGACGGCCGGTGGCGGCGATGACCGTGTGTTCGCCGGTGCTGGCGACGACACGATCACCTTCGGTAACCAGCTAACCGCGACCGACGTCGTCTTTGGCGGCACGGGCACGGACACGCTGAACATCTCTGGCGGTGGTACGGTCACGATGACCGCAACCAATGTCGGTGATCAGGCAACGGCAACCGGCATCTACGGTGTCGAGCGTGTGGTTCTTGCCACCGCAGCCAACACCACTGCCGGTTCGAACTACACGATCACTGTCGACAACTCGACGTTCCAGGGGACGGCGCTGGAGATCGACGGCTCGGCTCTGCGTGCTGCAGGTGTCACGAATGGTGTTGGTGTGACCTCGGCGGAATCGCTGACGGTCAACGTCAACGGCAACGTGACGGCCAACACCCTGACTGTCCGTGGTGGTGCTGCCAACGATACCCTGAATGGTGGTGGCGGTGCCGACACGCTGTTCGGCAACGGTGGCGATGACACGATCAATGGCGGTGCTGGTAACGACATCATCGATGGTGGTGCAGGCGTTGACACGCTCAATGGTGGTGCGGGCAATGACCGTATCATTGGTGGCGCCGGCGGTGACGTGATCACTGCGGGTGTGGGCGTCGACACGATCTTCCTTGGCGTGAGCGATACCAACAACGCTTCGGACGGTGCTCGTGACCGTGTGGTCCTCGCGCTCAACGATGCGGGCCGCGCTCCTGCCGACGGCTCGATCGAGACGATCTTCGGTTTCGCCGCTGATACCGACGCGACTGCCGGCTTCTCGGCCACTGCAGACGTGATCAACTTCGGCGGTGCGGGGATCAACAACACGACCTCGGCCTCGATCCGTAACGGCTTCGTTACGCAGGGTTCGGTGCTTGGCGTTGCTGTCGAGAACGCGACGAGCCTGCTCGCCGCAATTCAGCTCATCGAGCAGGAGTTCAACGGCGAGACGGGTGACCAGCTCGGCGTGGTGGCGTTCCAGTACAAGGGCAACACCTACATCGGTAACGTCATTGACCAAACGCCGGCAGTTGCGAACTCGGGCGAAGCATTCAGCGACGTCGTGCAGCTGAGCGGCACCTTCTCGGGCGTGAACGGTCTGTTCAACGTCGGTGGCGGTGACATCGGCCTGGCGATCCAGCCGTAACAGCTTTCGAGCTTTAGCCTTCAAGCGCCCCGTGACGTGTTCACGGGGCGCTTTTTTTATGGGATCGTGACTGGTGAATGAAGTTGAAGGGAGAGATCTCGCTCCGTCGGTCTGACGATCGCGCCCAACTTGGTTTGTGGCGCGCGAACATTTTCGCCGGATCCCAGTGTCTTTTAGTGACCCTTACGACCCACGAGCGGCCGATGCGCACAGGTATCCCGCAGTCTCGAAGTGTAACGCGTCGAGAGTCAGGACGATCGGACGGCTCGCACCTTCCGACGAGCGGCGTGTCAGCCGCGTGTCAGCGACGTGGAGAACGTGTTTCGATTGGCGCAGGCTGCCTGATGGGTTTGTGACCGTGGGGTCAGGAAGATGCGCGGTCCCGTCGGTACAGACGCTATTTGCCACGGCCGCGTCTGCCTGTCTTCGTTGGCAACCCGAGGATCATGTCGCCGCTCAAGAGCGTAGAGTTAGAAATTGCCTAGCAGGAACCGCGAGGATTTCGGTTTTATCAGGTGTTTGGCAGATTGGCGCGACCACGCCTGATACCGAAACGAGGTCAGAGCGGTTGAAGGACGCGATTGGGTGCGAAGCGCAGTAGTGCCGGTGCCACGAGCGTGCTTGGCTCGCGGTCGTTTTCTTTTAGGTGTGGTCCGGCTTCGCCGATGGGGATGAGGCGCGAGGGCTGGGTCGAACTATAACATTTTCGCCATGCGGCCCAACGTCTGGCAAGTGCAGACCGATAGGCCCCCAGGTGGCCGGCAGCTATGTGGCTCCAGATTCATGCTGCGCGCTCAACCCGCATAGTGACGCTTCGCGTGTTGTTAGGCTACATTCATTGCCTCCGCGATCAGCGTTTTGGGCTACGTGCCGGTCGCCGACCAAGGGTTTCGTCGGCCTCTACAATTGACGGTCGGCGATCTAGTTTTCGTCCGCTCACGCGATCTGTCACGACCCCGCCCGATTTTCGGCTTGGCTGCGGGATAGCTGATCTGCCCAGGACCCCAAAGCTTTCGGACGCGCGTACCGCGGGTATCAAAGGGTCGCCATCGCTGCGGGGGGCGGGAGGTGGTGCTATGATGTGCCCGGAACCAAACTTGACGGCAAAGGTCTCGAACCAGGAAGGCGTCGTTGGAGCGATCATACTCCGCAGCCGTCTCGGTATCACGTGCTTCGCAGCTATGTCCTGATAGCGAACTGGCGCGGGGTTATCGCAGATCTTCAAGCCTGTCAGCGGCCAGCTTCGAGGATATCGGACGCGTGCCTGATCACATTTTGTGCGGCGTCGATACTTTCCATTGACAGATCGACACATACAATAAACGCCGGCAGGGCAGGAGCCCGGCCGGCGTTTGCAATTTGACGGTATCGAACGTCGAGAGGCTGGATCAGCCCTTCACGTGACCGCTGATGTGCTTGTTCATTTCGAACATCGTGACCTTGTCCTTGCCGAAGACCTTCTTCAGCTTGTCGTCGGCCAGGATCTCGCGCTTGTTTTCCGGGTTCTGCAGATTGTTCTTCTTGATGTGTTCCCACATCTTGCTGACGATCTCGCTGCGCGGCAGCGGGCCGTTGCCGACGACTGCGGCGAGCTCGGGCGAGGGGGTCACCGGCTTCGAGATGCCGCCGCGCGCCGCACCTGCCTTCTTCGCTTCTGCCATTGTCTTCTCCTGTCGTTGCAGCCGCCCCGCGGGGCGCTGACTGGTTATTCCTTGGTAAGCGCCGACGGCTTGTGCGCCGCTTTGCCCCCGTTGTCGCTCTTGACGATGTATTGCGGATTATCCGGCGTGGCGTTCACCTTGTGGCCCTTGATCGAGGTGCTCGACGTCACCTTCTTCTCGACCTTACCGTGCGCCGTTCCGCCGGGCGAACTCCACTTTACCTCGTCGCCCTTCTTCAACTGCTTCGCCACCAGACCATCTCCTCATCGGGAATCGATAGGAGGATAATCTCGTCACGTGCTGATGGTTGCATGGCCGAAAGGACCGGCGCTGTCGAGAGGGGGAGGGGGCGCCCCGCCGAAACGGGCCCCTCCCGCCCGTCGTCAGAAGCCGAACCGGCCGGTGATGCCGTAGAAGCGCGGCTGGCTGGGATAGCCGGCAAACGTGCCGGTCTGTTCCGGCACGGCAAAGCCGGTCACGTTGTAATATTGGTTCGTCAAATTCTCGACCCACAGTTCCAGCCGCTTGGTGCGGTCCTCGCTCTGCACGCCGATCCGAGCGTTGATGATCGGATAGCCTGGATTGAAGATCGGCGTACGCCCGGTGATCGGGTTCGGTGAGGCCGACGGGATATTCACCTCCGAATTGTAGCGCATGTCGGCATGGACGAGGGCGCGCCAGTCGCCCGTTAGACGCGGCGTCCACGTCGTGGCGATGGTGACGACGTTTTCCGGCTGATTGTTGATCCGCTGGCCTTCGGAGCCAGCGAACAGCGTACCGGCGAAGTTGTTCGACGCGTCATATCGGGCGTCGAGCCAGGTGTAGCCCAGACGGACGTTGAAATCGCGGATCGGCTGAATGACGGCTTCGGCTTCGACGCCCTTGCTGGTGGTGCGCGGGATGTTGAAGACGACGAAGCTGTTGCCGCTGAACAGCAGGTTCTGCAGGTTCTGGAACTTCTGGTAGAAGACCGCCGCGTTGAACGTGAAGGCGCGCGACGGGCTCATCTTGACGCCGAGTTCATAGGCATCGACCGTCTCCGCGCCGAAGCGCAGGTCGCTCGCCTGTGGGCCATTGCCGCCCAGGACGACCGAGTCGAAGCTCGCCTGGTCCATGTTGTAGCCGCCAGATTTATACCCGCGATCGTAGCTGACATAGCTCAGGACATCGTCGGACAGCTTGTACGACAGCTTGGCCGTGCCGGTCAGCTTGTCCTCGGTCCGCTTGTCGGCGTAGCTGCCGTTGAATTCGGTCGACACCGCCGGGTTGCACGACAGCAGGAACAGGTTGTTGAACAACGCCTGGTTCGCCGCACGGATCGCGGTGCGATAGGTCACGGCGCGCGGGTCGGTGCTCGAGAAGAAGCCGCACGCCGCCGTGTCGTTGCGGATCGTGGCGGTGAAATCCTTCGTCTCGTGATTCCAGCGCGCGCCCAACGTCAGCGACAGACGGTCGGTAATGTTGATGATGTTGTGCGTGAAGGCGGCGAATGCGTTGGTCTTCGTCCGGTAGTTGTTCGTATTGCCCTGTCCCGGCGCGTTGCCGGTGAGCGGCGTGTTCAGATACGCGAACAGCGCCGGACTGGCGGCGGCGGCTGCCTGCAACTGCGGGCTTTGGGCGAGCAGGACCTGGCTGAAGAGGGGCACGCCACCTGCCTGACCGGCAGCCGGGAACGACCCGAAGAACTGCGCACCGGTCGGCAGCGCAGCGCTGGCCGTGGCGCCGCGCAGCAGGAAATCGACGTAACGGTTGGCATCGTTGCCCAGCCGCACCGTGTCGAACAGACGGTTGTCTTCATTCAGATAGAAGCCGCCGACGAGGAAATCGAGCTTGCCGTCGAACAGCGAGCCCTGCAGGCGGAGCTCCTGCGTGAAATCCTTGATGCCGACGGTGTAATTGTCGCGGTAGGCGCGATCGATGCCCGAGAAATCGATGTCCTGGTCGCGCAGCACGCTCCAGTCGCGGTAGGCCGTGATCGACGTCAGCTTCAGGTCGCCAATGTCGGCATTCAGCTCGCCTGAAACACCCCAGTCGCGGACCTTCTCGGCGTAGTTGCGGTTGGGCGAGATCGCCATCGTGCGGTCGCGTGCCAGGCCGTCATAGATTCCGTCACGACCCTGCAGGCCTGCGACCGCGTCGATCGCGGTCGCGGTCGGGCCGCGTACGACGGTGACCGCGCCGCAGCACTGCTCGTCTGTCTTGTAGTAATCGCCGATCAGGCGGAAGCTGAAGGTCGAGGTGTCGTACAGCGCCTGGCCGCGGACGTACCAGCGGTCGAGATCATTGATGGCACGGCCCGGCGTATTTGCATCCTTGATGTAGCCATCGCGCTGGCGCCAACCGCCATCGACGCGCAGGGCCAACTGCTCGGTCACAGGGCCGGTGATGCCGCCCTTGACCGAATAGGCGTCGTAATTGCCGTAGGTCCCTTCGATATAGCCGCCGAAATTGAACTTCGGCTGCGCGGTGAAGATGCTGAGCGCACCGGCCGAAGTGTTGCGGCCGAACAACGTGCCCTGCGGTCCGCGCAGGATTTCGACGCGGTCGACCTCGGGCAGTTCGGCGACCGCGATGCCCGCGCGGCTGCGGAACACGCCGTCGATGAAGATGCCGACGGCCGGCTCGAAGCCGGGATTGTCGCCGGAGGTGCCGATGCCGCGGATCGAGATGTTGGTGTTGTTCGCGTTCGACTGACCGGTCACCGTCTGTAGCGAAGGTGCCAGCTGTTCCAGCCCGCGCACGTCGGTGACGTTGGCGTTCTGGAGGAGGTCACCGGCGACCGCGGTGATCGCGATCGGCACGTCCTGCACCGTTTCGTCGCGGCGCGTCGCGGTGACGACGATGTCATTGGCCGATTGGTAATCCTGCTCGCTGGCAGGCGCGCCACCTGTGCCGCTGGTCGGCGCGGTCTGCGCATAGGTCGGTGTCGCGGCGATCATCGCCAGGACGGAGGCGGTGAACAGACTGGTCTTCATGGCAGGCATCCCCTCTTCGGCACCGGCCGCGCTTGGCGTACCGGCTGCGAAAACTAATACGCTCAAGTAACGAAACGGGTTTCGACGCGTCAACAAAAGCAGGGGTTGGAATCGGCAGATTCGCCCCGATGTTGCTTTGATGGAACGATCGACCGTAGGTGACGGGCGTTCGACGGGCATGCCGTGGCGAACGGCGGATCGCAAGGCGAAGGGATAGAATGACCGATCATCACGCAATCGACGCCGCCGACGGCGACCTGGTCGCCCCGGCGCCCAAGATCCCCGTGCCGGATGAGGTCGCGGCTGCGGTCGCTACCCTGATCCGCTGGGCGGGCGACGACCCCGGCCGTGAAGGTCTGCTCGACACGCCGAAACGTGTCGCGCGCGCATGGAAGGAATATTGCCAGGGCTATGCCGAGGACCCGAAGGTCCATCTGTCGCGCGTGTTCGAGGAGGTCGGCGGATATGACGAGATCGTCCTGCTGAAGGATATTCCGTTCCAGTCGCATTGCGAACATCACATGGCGCCGATTATCGGCCGGGCGCACATTGCCTATCTGCCGAAGGATCATGTCGTTGGCATTTCGAAGCTGGCACGCGTGCTTCATGGCTATGCGCGGCGGTTGCAGGTTCAGGAGCGGCTGACCGCGGAGGTCGCCGATTGCATCTGGGAGGGGCTGCGTCCGCGCGGTGTCGCGGTGGTGATCGAGGCGACCCACGCCTGCATGACCGCGCGCGGTGTTCGCACGCCTGGCGTCGGCATGGTCACCAGCCGGATGATGGGGACGTTTCGGGAGGACGAGCGCAGTCGCAAGGAAGTGTTGGCGCTGATGGGAATGCGATGATCCTGACCGATGCCGCCGCGATGCATCGGGCGGTGGTTGCGGCATTTCCGGATCTCGAAGGATTGCCGGTGACGGTGCATGATGGCGGCTGGGACAGCGTCGCCATCGAAATCGGGCCGTGGATCTGCAAATTTCCCCGGGAAGAGGATGGCGTCGACGCGCTGCGTCGAGAAGCGGCCGTCCTCGACATCCTTCGACCTCGACTGACGATGCCGGTGCCCGAAATGATCGTGGTCGATGGCCCGCCGCTGTTCACCCGCCATCGAATGCTGCCGGGCGGGGCGCTGACCGCCGATGACTATAGCGCGTTGTCGACCCATGGCCGCGCCACGCTCGCGGACGATGTCGCGCGCTTTCTCGCCGAACTGCACGCGATCGACGCCGACTGGCCCGCGATGGGTGTCGAGGCGGACGAAGAGGAGGACGAGGTCGAACTCGACGACGGCCTCGCGTTGCTGCCGCGCGACCTGTGCGGCGTCGCCGAGCGGACGATCATCGATCACGCGGCGCTCGGCGCCGATCCTCTGGGCGCGGGCCTGTGCTATCTCGACGCGCACGGCCGCAACTTCGCGTTCGATACGCAGGCCGGGCGACTGACCGGGGTCTACGACTTCGGCGACGTGGCGATTGCCGGGCGGCACGAGGAGTTCGTCGAGCCGGCCTATGTTTCGCGCGACTTCGCACGCGCTGTTATCGGCGCCTATGAGGCACACACCGCGCGAGCGCTCGACCGCGGGCGTGTCGAAACGCTGATCGGAATGCAGCGGCTGACCGAGCTGGCGACGGATGCGGATCATCCGGTGCATGGCGCGACGGTCCGAGCCTATGCGACAGATTGGTTTGCCCGCCCCACACTGGCCTGACCCGCGGTGCCCCCGACTGCACAGGGGCTTTCAAGCATCACCCCGTCCGGTTCGCCGCGCTGAGCACTGCGCGCACGCTCGCAGTCGCGACGTCGGCGTCGATCCCGACGCCCCACACCACGCCGCCGTCCGCCGTCCGGCATTCGACATAGGCCGCGGCCTGTGCATCGGCGCCGTGGCCGATCGCATGTTCCGAATAGTCCACGACGTCGAGGCTGGGGCCGGTCGTGTCCGCCAGAGCCGCGACGACGCCGGAGATCAGGCCGTTTCCCCGACCGGAGATGGAGCGTTCCTCACCGTCGACCGCGACCCGTCCGACAAAGATACGATCGCCGACCGCGCCGCTTTCCTCGTAATTCACCAGCGCGAAACGGTCGCTGGCTTTGGCGAGATACGTCGCCTCGAAGCAGGACCAGATATCGGCCGCCCCCAATTCGCGGCTGGTCGCGTCGGCCATCGCCTGGACGTGCCGGCTGAAATCGGCCTGCAGGCGCTTGGGAAGCTTCAGGCCCTTGTCCTGCTCCAATACCCAGGCGACGCCGCCCTTGCCCGACTGCGAATTGACGCGGATGACGGCTTCGTAATCCCGACCGACGTCCTTCGGGTCGATCGGCAGATAGGGGACTTCCCAATAATCGTCGTTGCGCGCGTCCTGAGCGGCGAACCCCTTCTTGATCGCATCCTGATGGCTGCCGGAAAAGGCGGTGAAGACCAGATCGCCGCCATAGGGATGACGCGGGTGGACCGGCAGCCGGGTGCAATATTCGACTGTTTTGATGACCCGGTCGATATCCGAGAAATCGAGGCCCGGATCGATCCCTTGCGTGTACATATTGAGCGCGACGGTCACCAGACAGACGTTGCCGGTGCGCTCGCCGTTGCCGAACAAACAGCCCTCGACCCGGTCGGCGCCGGCCATCAGCCCCAGTTCGGTCGCCGCGACTCCGGTGCCGCGGTCGTTGTGCGTGTGGAGCGATATCACGACCGAATCGCGGTTGCGGATATTGCGCCCGAACCATTCGACCTGATCGGCATAGACGTTGGGCGTCGCGCATTCGACCGTGGCGGGCAGGTTGAAGATGATCGGCTTGTCCGGCGTCGGCTGCAGCACGTCCATTACCGCTTCGCACACGTCGAGGCTGACCTCCAGCTCGGCAGTGGAGAAGGTCTCGGGCGAATATTCGAAGCGCCAGTCGGTGCCGGGATATCTGGCAGCCTGGTCGCGCAGCACCTTCGCCCCTTCGACCGCGACGTCCCGGACCTGCGCGGGCGTCATGCCAAACACGATGCGCCGCCACGCCGGGCTGACCGCATTGTACAGGTGGACGATCGCGGTCTTCGCGCCTTCCAGGCTGGCGAAGCTGGTTTCTATCAGGTCGCGGCGCGACTGGGTCAGCACCTGGACGGTGACGTCGTCGGGAATCCGGTCGTTGCGGACGAGGCCGGAGATGAAATCGAATTCGGTTGCGCCGGCGCTTGGAAAGCCGACCTCGATCTCCTTCAGCCCGACCGCGACGAGCAGGTCGAAGAAGCGGGCCTTCTTCTCCGCGTCCATCGGATCGATCAGCGCCTGGTTGCCGTCGCGCATGTCGGTCGACAGCCAGCGCGGGGCCTGGGTTATCGTCTGCGACGGCCATTGGCGATCGGGCAGGGCGATCGTCGGGAACGGGCGGTATTTGGTCGAAGGATTGCGCAACATAAGACTGTTCTCGCTCGCATCAGCGGTTCGTCGGTCAGGTCGGTGCTTGCCCTTAGGCGGACCGCCGCGCGTCGATCACGCGCAGCCGTCGGTCGCGCCTAAGGGCGCGTAAGTCGAAGCAGCGAGAGGCGAAGCATCGTCGTCATTGCCGGCCCCGCCTATCGCGCAATCGGATACGAAGTCCAGCGTAACAATTGCAACCAGTTTGGACCGGTAAAAGTCAGCGCGTGTTGTCCTTAGCCAGCTCGGCATTTTCAGAGATTTAAGGATTTCGCCGCATAGCTGGGTCGCGGGCGGGGGCTCGAACGGATTCGATGCACATGCGCCAGATACTTTACATCAGCACCGCTGCAGGAACGGCCGGTACGATCGATGCCAACGAGATCCTGGCGGTATCGCGGCGGAACAACACGTCGGACGGCGTGACCGGGCTGCTATACTTCGATGGAAAGCGCTTTCTTCAGGCGCTGGAGGGGGAGCCGGCAGCCGTGGCCCGCGCGCTGTCCCGAATCGAGGGCGATCGCCGCCATCGCGCGATCGTCATTCTGTCGGATCGTACTGTCGAGGAACGCGAATTCGGTAGCTGGTCGATGGCGTATCGTGCGGCCGACACGAATTCCGACGGCTTCATCGCGCGGGTGACCGACCTGGTGTCCGGCGCGTCCCCCAACGTGCGCGCCACCTTCACCAGCTTCGCCGAGGCGCGCCGCGCAGCTTGAGCGCGGGCGCCCCGGCGCGACCCGTTATTTTTCGAATGCTGCGGTGATGTCGAGCTTCACAGCGTCCGACACCATCGGGATGCCATAGGCGACGCCGAACTCGCTGCGCTTGATCGTCGTCGTGGCGTGGAAGCCGACGGTTTCCTTGCCGCCCATCTGCGCCGGCATCTTGCCCGCACCCGAGAAGGTCGCGTCCAGCGTGACCGGCTTCGTCACACCGTTCAACGTCAGGTTACCGGTGATCTTCGCACGCTGGCCCGTCGCCACGACATTGGTGGACACAAAGCGCGCGTCAGCCGGGCTGGCGCCGAAGAAATCGGGCTTGCCGCCGTCCTTGCCGGCACGCAGCAGATGCGCGGTCAGCCCGGCGCTGGCGGTGGTCACCTTGGACACCGGGATCGTCACGTCGACCTTGGCGGCATTAGGACGCTTCGGATCGAGCGTCAGCGTGCCCGTGACGCTGCCGAAGATGCCGAAATAGTCGTTGAAGCCGAGATGGTCGACCCGCCACCCGACCAACGTGTGGCCAGGGTCGACCGTGTAGGTGCCCCCGGTGATAGCGGCCGGGTTCTTCGACCCCGGTGCCTGCATCGCTTGCTGAGCGACGATCGGCGTGGCGATCGCGGCGGTCGCGGCGACGAGGATGAGCGGCAAACGCATGGAATTCTCCCTGTTGGCTGCGCGCGAGAGTGACGGAGTGCGGGTGGGTCCGTCAAACCCCGATTGCGAAACGCAGCGTTTGCGAAACGGTTCTGGCCGTGGGTTCCGACGCATCGTGATCCGGCTCAGTCGCGGGGGCGCGCCCGGCGGAGGGTGATCGGTCTCCATCGCGCCGACCTGTGCCGCAGCTGCGACCACGGTCCCGCTGACTTATTTCACCACGCCGCGGATGATGTCGTAGCGGATGCGCACCCACGCCCCGATCTGCGGCTTGCCGTCGATCGACGGCGGGATGACCAGGAACTGCCACGCCGCCTGTCGCATGCCGCGGGCGATGCCCGATCCGGGCGATTGACCGAGTTCGCGGCAGTTTTCGACGCGGTAGCGCTCCGCCGTCTGGCAGGCGATGATGCCCCAGCCTTCGGTCGCGGTCGCCGGCATGTAGGGCGCCATCTCCGCCCGGGTCGGCTCGCGATACCAGTCGGCAGCGTACATCGTCCGACCGCCCGGCGCCTCGCTCGGGCCGTAGACGGGCTTGCCGCCGCCCGCGCTGGCCGACGCCTGGCCCTCGCTGGCGGGCGCGGCTTTCGATTTGAGGCGACCGATATCGGATGCGGCGAAATCGTCGCGACTCAGCACGATCATGTCCGGCGGACGCGGAACGGGGACGGGCAGCGGCGGGGTCGGCGGCTGCGGCGTGCTCTTGGCGGGCGGGGGCGGGGTGGTTTCCGCCTTTGGCTGCTGCGGTCGCGGCTGCGCCTGTGCCTTGGTCGGGCTTTTGGGCGCGTCGGGGGCGTTCACATCGAACGTCGTCAGCGGATTGCCGCGGTCGCCCAAGTCGACGAACTGTGCAGTGGTCGCCCAAAGCAGCGCGAGGACCAGCGCAGCGATGATGCCGAGTGACAGGCCCGAAGCGGCGAGCCGTTCCCGGAGCGGCGGACGGGCGTCGTAGGCGGAGATACGGTACGACGCGGGCATTGTGGCGGCGGTTAGCGTAAGGGGCGGGGGACGGCAATTGGTTGCCTATGTCATCCGTTCGCCCTGAGCCTGCTGGGCACCCATCGAAGTGCTACCTCGATGGGACCCTGGCCGAAGGACCGTACTCCGATAGGCCCGCGATGCGCTCGCGGTACGACGTACGGTGCTTCGACAAGCTCAGCATGAACGGGATGAACGTCAGTTCTTCGCCTTGTCCACCAGCTGGTTGGCCGAGATCCACGGCATCATCGCGCGGAGTTCGGCGCCGGTCTTCTCGATCGGATGCGCCTCGGCCAGCTTGCGCGCAGCCTTGAGTTCCGGCTGGCCCGCGCGGTTGTCGAGCACGAAGTTTTTCACGAAGCGGCCCGACTGGATATCGGCCAGCACGCGCTTCATTTCCTTCTTCGTCTCATCGGTGATGATCCGCGGACCGGTGACGATGTCGCCATATTCGGCGGTGTTGCTGATCGAATAGCGCATGTTGGCGATGCCGCCCTCATACAGAAGGTCAACGATCAGCTTGGTTTCGTGAAGGCACTCGAAATAGGCCATTTCGGGCGCGTAGCCGGCCTCGACCAGCGTCTCGAACCCGGCCTGGATCAGGTGCGTGATGCCGCCGCAGAGAACCGCCTGCTCGCCGAACAGGTCGGTTTCGCATTCCTCGCGGAAGTTCGTCTCGATGATGCCCGATCGGCCGCCGCCGACGCCGCTGGCATAGGCGAGCGCGATGTCGTGGGCGTTGCCCGACTTGTCCTGATGGATCGCGACTAGGCAGGGCACGCCGCCGCCACGGACATATTCGCTGCGCACCGTGTGGCCCGGGCCCTTCGGCGCGATCATGATGACGTCGATGTCGTCGCGCGGCTCGATCAGGCCGAAATGGACGTTCAGGCCGTGGGCGAAGGCGATCGTGCTGCCCGGCTTCAGATTGGCGTGCAGATCCTCGGCGTAGATCGCGGCCTGATGTTCGTCGGGCGCCAGGATCATCAGAATGTCGGCCCAGGCGGCGGCGTCCTTGTTGTTCATGACCGTGAAGCCGGCGCCTTCGGCCTTCTTCGCGGTGGCCGAGCCGTCGCGCAGCGCGATCGCGACCTCCTTCACGCCCGAATCGCGCAGGTTCTGCGCGTGGGCATGGCCCTGGCTGCCGTAGCCCAGGATGGCGATCTTCTTGTTCGAGATCAGGTTCAGATCGGCGTCGCGATCATAATAGACACGCATTGGTTGGTCCCTTTTGCTCCCTCTCCCAGCGGGAGAGGATACGAAGGCTTGGCGGCTGTGCCGTCTAGCCGGAGTTGGTGAGGGTGGTGTGGGGCATGGCGGGCGGCTGCCCTCACCCTCCCACCGGCTATGCCGGCGGGCCCCTCCCTCTCCCACAGGGAGAGGGTTGAATTCTACGCCCCCTCGCGGCCCCGCGCGATGGCGACGATACCGGTGCGGGCGACTTCGACCAGGCCGACTTCGGCCATCAGCTCGACGAACTTGTCGATCTTCTCGCGTCCGCCGGTGACCTCGAAGACGAAGCTAGAGGTCGTCGCATCGACCACCCGCGCGCGGTACACGTCGGCCAGGCGCAGCGCCTCGATGCGGTGATCGCCCGAGCCTGCGACCTTCACCAGCGCCAGTTCGCGTTCGACATGCTGCCCCTCCGCGGTCAGATCGCGGACCTTGTGGACGGGGACGAGTCGGTCGAGCTGCGCCACGATCTGTTCGAGCACATGCGCGCTCGCCGAGGTCACGATGGTGATCCGGCTGACGGCCTTGTCCTCGGTCACTTCGGACACCGTCAGGCTCTCGATATTATAGCCGCGTGCGGTGAACAGCCCGGCGATCCGCGCGAGGATACCGGGTTCGTTGTCGACGATGACCGCCAGCGTGTGGCGTTCGGTGGTTTCGGATTTGATGTGCAACCTAATTCCTCCCCGGGACGGGGAGGGGGACCGCCAAGGCGGTGGCGGGGGAGCGCCACAAAGGGCTCCGCCTGCCGCACTCCCCCTCCACCATGCTCCGCATGGTTCCCCTCCCCGTGCCGGGGAGGAGCGTACATTCAAACCAAGGCCTTCGCCTCGTCGTCCATCTCGCCCGAGACCTCCGCTGCCTGAAGCATCATCTCGGTATGCGCCGCCCCCGACGGGATCATCGGGAAGCAGTTGGCGAGTTTCGCGACACGGCAGTCGACCATCACCGGGCCGTCATGGTCGAGCATCGCGGCAATGCCGTCGTCCAGCTCGTCGAGTTTTTCGATCCGGATGCCTTTCCAGCCGTACGCCTCGGCCAGCTTCACGAAATCGGGCAGCGCGTCCGAATAGCTTTCGGCATAGCGCGACTGGTACGTCAGCTCCTGCCATTGGCGGACCATGCCCATATATTCGTTGTTCAGGATGAAGATCTTGACCGGCAAGCGATACTGGGTCGCGGTCGCCAGCTCCTGGATGTTCATCTGGATCGACGCCTCACCGGCGATATCGATGCACAGCGCATCCGGATGCCCCAGCTGCGCGCCGATCGCGGCAGGCAGGCCGTAGCCCATCGTACCGAGACCGCCGCTGGTCAGCCACTTGTTCGGCCCTTCGAAGCCGAAATGCTGGGCGGCCCACATCTGGTGCTGGCCGACCTCGGTCGACACGATCGGAGCGCGATGCTTGGTCGCCTCGTACAGCGCCCGGATCGCCCGCTGCGGCATGATCTCCGTGCCGTCGCCTTCGGGGAAGTCGAGGCAGCGGGTCTGGCGCCAGCCCTCGATCCGGCTCCACCATTCGGTGAGGTCGGGCTTGGGATGCTCGCGCTTGACCCACACCTCCAGCATCGCGGCGAGCGCGGCGCGGGCGTCGGCGATGATTGGCAGGTCGATGCGCACCGTCTTGTTCACGCTCGACCGGTCGATATCGATGTGCACCTTCCGGCTGTTCGGGCTGAAAGCATCGAGCCGCCCCGTCACACGGTCGTCGAACCGCGCACCGACCGCGATGATCAGGTCGGCCTTGTTCATCGCATAATTGGCTTCGTAGGTGCCGTGCATGCCGAGCATGCCCAGCCACCTCGGGTCCGACGCCGGGAACGCGCCCAGGCCCATCAGCGTGGAGGTGACCGGCGCGCCGGTGATTGCAACCAGTTCGCGCAGCAGCCGCGACGCCTCTGGGCCCGCATTGATGACGCCGCCGCCGGTGTAGAACACCGGACGTTCGGCGGCGGCGAGCATATCGACCGCCTGCTCGATCGCGGCCATGTCGGGGGCGATCTGCGGGCGATACGTCTTGTGCTGGATCGGACCCGGCGCGTCGTATCGTGCGGTTGCGACCTGAACGTCCTTCGGAATGTCGATGACGACCGGCCCCGGACGCCCGGAGGTCGCGATATGGAACGCCTCATGGACGACCCCGCCCAGCTTTGCAGGGTCCTTCACCAGATAATTATGCTTGGTGCAGTGACGCGTAATGCCAACGGTGTCGGCCTCCTGGAACGCGTCGGTGCCGATCAGGCCGGTCGGGACCTGCCCGGTGATGACGACCATCGGAATCGAATCGAGCAGCGCGTCGGTGATACCGGTGACGGCATTGGTCGCGCCGGGGCCGGAGGTGACAAGCACGACGCCCGGCTTGCCGGTCGCGCGGGCATAGCCCTCCGCGGCGTGCGTCGCCGCCTGTTCGTGCCGGACCAGAATATGCCGGATCTTCGATTGCTGGAACAGCGCGTCGTAGATCGGAAGCACCGCGCCGCCGGGATAGCCGAACACGACCTCGACGCCGAGGTCGGTCAGCGCCTGGACGAGGATGGTCGCTCCACTCAGTTCGGTCACGGTCAAATTCCTGATTGCACGTTCGCAGTCGCAATATCATGCGGACGTCGCGGCTGCTACCGACACGAAAATGATGCGTCAAGCATTAACGGCGTAATCTTATTTCAAAACCACGGAAAAGATCGGCCGTTTCTGTCGCTTCGGTGCGTTGCCAGTCATCCGGCGGTTGGTTTCGAAACCAGGTGTATTGACGCTTCGCGTACTGACGGGTCGCTGCAGATGCCCGGGCAAGTGCCTCGTCGCGGGTCAGGTTTCCGCACAGCCAATCGGCGATGTCCGGTACGCCGATCGCCCGGCGGACGGGCGAGCCTGGCGCCACGTCGTCCCGCTCCAGCAGCGCGGCGACTTCCGCCACACCGCCGGTATCGAACATCGTCGCCAGTCGCGCATCGCACCGTGCCATCAACCAATCGCGCGGGGGGAGCAGGATGGTGGCCGTCAGGTCGATGCGTTCGCCGATCCCTCTGGAGCGCTGCGCCTGCCACCCAGCCAGTGGGCGGCCGGTCGACAGCACGACCTCCAGCGCGCGGGCGACGCGGGTCGTGTCGGCGGGGTTGAGGCGGGCGGCGGCTGCGGGGTCGTGCTCGACCAGGCGCGCATGATTGCTCGCCACCGATGCGTCACGCACCTCGGCGCGGACCAGGGGATCGATGTCCGGTACCGGCGCGATGCCGTCGATCAGCGTGCGCAGATAGAGCCCCGTTCCACCGACCAGGATCGGCAGGCCGCCGGTTGCATGCACGGCATCGATCGCCGCCGTCGCCTCGACTGCCCAGCGCGCGGCGGAATAGCCGGTATCGGCGCCGTCAACATGGCCGAACAGCCGGTGCGGGGCGCGGGCTTCCTCCGCGACGCTGGGGCGGGCTGAGAGGATGCGCAGGTCGGCATAGACCTGGCTGGCATCGGCGTTGATCACCGTGCCGCCGTGCGCTTCGGCGAGCGCGAGCGCCAGTGCGGACTTGCCGCTGGCCGTCGGCCCTGCGATGAGCGCGACCTTGGGTTTCACCGACATCCCAGCCGCCGTTCGTGCTGAGCCTGTCGAAGCACCGTTCTTCTTTTCATCTGCCTCGTAAAGAAGAAGAGCGGCCCTTCGACAAGATCAGGGCGAACGGGTTGGGCACTATTTGGAGTCGCGATGTTCACGGCCACGCTGATCGCTCCCGGCATTCTCGCCGCCGGCGACATTTCCGCCGCGCAGGATCGCCTCGATGCCGCCGGGTGCGCACCGGCCGCCTGGAGCTGGCTGGACGAAGGGGATGCGGCGGACATTGCCTTCGCCTTGGCGCCCGACGCGGCCCGTGCGGCGCTTGAAGGCGCCTTCCCTGGCACCGACGTCGCGGTCCAGCCGGGCGAGGGCCGTCGCAAGGCGCTGATCGTCGCCGATATGGATTCGACGATGATCACGGTCGAGTGCATCGATGAGCTCGCCGACTATGCCGGCATCAAGGCCGAGATCGCCGAGATCACCGAGCGCGCGATGCGGGGGGAACTCGACTTCGCCGGCGCGCTCGACGCACGCGTCGCGCTGCTCAAGGGTTTGGACGAAGGCGCGATCGACCGCTGTCTGGCGGAGCGGGTCACGCTGATGCCGGGCGCGAAGACGCTGGTACGCACGATGAAGGCGCTGGGCGCGTACAGCGTCCTCGTCTCGGGCGGCTTCACCCGCTTTGCCGAGCCTGTGGGCAAGGAGATCGGTTTCGACCGCGTGGTTGCCAATCAGCTGGTGGTCGCCGATGGGGCGCTCGACGGCACGGTGACCAAGCCGATCGTCGATTCCGGCACCAAACAGGCCGAACTCGAACGCGCGTTGGCCGACCGCGGCCTCACCGCGGCGCAGGCGTTGGCGGTGGGCGATGGCGCCAACGACCTGGCGATGATTCGCGTGGCCGGGCTGGGCATCGCCTTTCACGCCAAGCCGATCGTTGCGGCGGCGGCCGGCGTGCGGATCGACCACAACGACCTGACGGCGCTGCTGTGGGCGCAGGGCATCGCGCGGTCCGAGTGGGTCGGTGGGTGACGGCATGGCGCGGCGACCGACCGTCCGGCTGATCTACGCCATCCTGTTCGTCTCGTTCTGTGTGATGGTTGGGAAAGCCTGTCAGTACGCGGCGGTCGACGCGCTGGGTGACCGCCTTGGCTTCGAAGTCGCGTCCATCGCCGGACTCGCGCCGTTTTTCGGCGTGCTGGCTGTGCTGAAAGCACGCTACCCACGCTATTTCGCGTTTCGCGGCTAGCCCATCCGATACGGCGTCGGATCGCCGCGCTCAGCGATCAGTTGCTCGTGCGCTCGACGCAGACACTCCGAATAGGCGGTGACCATATCCGCTACCGGTCGCCCGGCCATCTCGGCGAGCAAGGCGGGGATCCTATTTTCGTCATGCATCGCGGCGATGCCGGAAACCGTGCTTTCGTCCAGGCCGAGGTCCCGCGCCAACATTCGCGCCGCCCGCGCCCGGCGGCGGAATTCGAAGTCGAGCAGTCGCGCGGATTCGAACTCCTCCTTCTTCCGCATCGCCTTGCCGAGGTCGAAGACCACCGGCGACGTTACCGGCTCGGCACGCAGGGCTTGACCGAGCCGCAGCCGCGCGTAGCCTCTGCCTGGCTGGCATAGGGGCCGACGAGCAAGCGGGTCAGGTCGCCCGCCCTGACGTAATAGGGCTGGCGGCCGGGGAAGCGGCTGGCAACCTGGCTCCACAAACGGCGCGCGCCATCTGGGTCGCGGAAGGCGCCGAGCTGGACGCGCCATGCGCCGCTCGCGACCGGCTTGGGTTCGGCGGAGGGGCGGGGGGCGACCGGGCGCGGGGCAGGTGGGGGCGGCGTGCGGGCCGGGCGCGTATCGATCACGTCGGGCGTCACCGGCTGCGACGGCGGGACATCCGTTGTCTCGATCTGGCGGCGTGCCGGCGGCGTGCGGGTGGGGCGCGGGGTATTGGCGGCGAGGCGCGTGGTCGTCGTCGGCAACGGATTGGTCGCTTCCGCCTCGTACCGGCGGGCAAGTTCGGTGCCCTTCTGGCGATCACTGGCCGAGATATAGCGGTCCATCTGTGCCAGCGTCGTCGCCGCCTGCGGCAGGCCGGCAGCATTGGCGCGGGTCATCAGCGCATAGGCCTTCACCCAGTCGCGCTGCACCACATCGGCGTTGAAGAACATCGTGCCGAGGACATATTGCGCGCGCGGCTCGCCCCGGGCGGCGGACTTTTCCAGCCACGGCAGCGCCTGGTCGCGGCGATTGTTCTGGAACAGCGCCAGACCATAATTGTCGGACGCCTGCGGATGCCCCTGCACCGCGGCCTTGCGATACCATTCCTCCGCCATGGCAAGATCGATCGGCACCCCGCGGCCGAGCTTATAGGCCTGGCCCAGGTTGAATTGCGCATCGGCATCGCCCGCGATCGCCAGCGGGCGCCATTCGTCGATGGCTTTCTTGTAATCGCCGCGTGCCCAGGCATCGACTCCGGCCTTCACATCGGCGGACGCGGGGCTGGGCAGCAGCACGACCGTTGCCAGCGCTGCCGCAACGCCCAGAACCATCGCCGTGCCAAACCGCTTCTTCGCCATCGCTACGCTCCACTTTGTCGCCATGTAACGCGCATTACGCGTGGAATCGCAAAGAAAAGGTGAGCGCGCTGTAAACCTTGTGCCGGAATTGGTGCCACGCCCGTCGGACGGAGCCGCTGCGCGGCACCGCCGCCCGACGTGGCCTCTCGCCGCCTTGCTCACGCAAGCCGGCGTGGTCCCGCGTCTTAACCCAATCTTGACGCCACCCGTGCCATCTCCGGCAGCGTAACAACACGCAAAGGGTGGCAATGCGCGTATTGGCGATGGCATCGCAGAAGGGCGGATCCGGCAAGACGACCTTGTCCGGGCACCTGGCCGTGCAGGCACAACTGGCGGGGGCCGGGCCGGTCGTGCTGATCGATATCGATCCGCAAGGCTCGCTGAGCGACTGGTGGAACGAGCGCGAGACGGAGTTTCCCGCTTTCGCCCAGACGACCGTCGCGCGGCTGGCAGCCGACCTTGAGGTACTGCGCCAGCAGGGCTTCAAGCTGGCCGTCATCGATACGCCGCCGGCGATCACCATGGCGATCCAGAGCGTGATCGCGGTGGCCGAGCTGATCGTCATCCCGACGCGCCCGAGCCCGCACGATCTGCGTGCGGTCGGCGCCACCGTCGACCTGTGCGACCGTGCCGGCAAGCCGTTGATCTTCGTGGTCAACGCCGCGACGCCCAAGGCACGCATCACCAGCGAGGCCGCGGTCGCGCTGTCGCAACACGGCACCGTGGCACCGGTGACGATCCATCACCGCACCGATTTCGCGGGATCGATGATCGATGGCCGCACCGTCATGGAGATCGACCCCCGCGGTAAATCGGCGGCCGAGGTCGCGGCGCTGTGGGGCTATATTTCCGACCGACTGGAAAAGAATTTCCGCCGCACGGTCTTCGCCGCGCCGAACACCGTGGGCTTCGCCGCCACACGCCCCGCTGCCGGCTTCGGCCGCCGCGTGGTCAGCTGATGGGGAGCGCGATGTTCGGATCGATCAAACCTGCTGCGTCGCTGTCCTCGGGCCTGCTGGCACGAAAGGGTCAGGCACGACCGGCGATGCGTCCCCAGGGCTTTCACGGCCCTGCAGCGACGCTCGACGACCTCGGCTGGAACGACATGGGCGGAGAGGCGGTCGAGCCGGCGCCCGTCGTGGTGATCACGCCGGCCGCAGCGCCTGTCGCGCCGCCGGTGACGACGGTGCCGCCGGTGCTCGTCGAACGTGAAAGCCTGCGCGAGGAAATCGAGACGCCGGCCGTCACTGTGCCGGCGCCGAAGGCCGCGGCAGTGCCGGCCAAGGGCAAAGCGGCGTTCACGCTGCGCCTCGATCCCGATCGCCACCTGCGCCTGCGTCTGGCCTCGGCCAGCCGCAACCGTTCGGCCCAGGCGCTCGTCGTCGAGGCGCTCGACGCCTTTCTCGCTACCCTGCCCGAGGTCGATGGCCTCGCGCAGCACCTGACCGTCGATACGGCTTCAAGGGGGAAGTCATGACCAAGCGTAACCTGATCGCTGCGGCGCTGCTGACGAGCGTGACGCTCGCCGGCGGCATCGCCGCCACTGCCTCGATCGACACGGGCAATCCTGCTCGCGCCGCATCCGAAGCGAAGACCGCCCGCAAGGCGCTCGACAAGCGCCATACCGACAAGGCGATCGCCAAGGCCGAGGCCGCAGTGGCGCTCGATCCGCGCAATGCCGGCTATCGCACCCTGCTGGGCCAAGCCTATCTGGCTGCTGGGCGGTTCCCGTCCGCAGTTTCGGCACTGACCGATGCGCTGGCGCTCAGCCCCGGCGATGGCACAGCCGCGCTGCATCTGGCACTGGCGCAGATCGCGACCGGCCAGTGGGATGCCGCGCGCGAGACGTTGACCACGCATGACGGCATTCCGGCCAAGGACCGCGGGCTCGCCTTCGCCCTGGCCGGCGATCCGGGCACGGCGGTCAGCGTTCTGACCCAGGCCGCGCGCGCGCCCGACGCCGATGCCAAGACGCGCCAGAACCTCGCCCTCAGCCTCGCGCTGGCGGGCCGCTGGAACGAGGCGAAGGCGGTGGCGTCCTTCGACATGTCGCCGGCGGACGTCGACCAGCGCATGGCCCAGTGGGCGGCCTTCGCAACGCCCAGCGGGGCGGCCGATCAGGTCGCTGCGCTGCTGGGCGTGGTGCCGGTCGAGGATGCCGGCCAGCCGACGCGCCTCGCGCTGACCACCACCTCGCCGAATATGGTCGCTGTCGCCCAGGCGGTGCCGGCAGCCGAAAGCCTGCCGCATTCGCAGGCTATGGAGGCCGCTCCGCAGGTCGCCGAGGTCGCACCGGTAGCGGCGCCCGCCGTGGGCAAGGCCGACGTCGCCAACATCGGCGCTGCACCGGTCACGTTCGCGCCGCGACGGGAAATCGTGCAGGCCCTGCCCGTCAAGGCGCCCTTGAAGGTGCCGACCACGCGAGTCGCTGTCGCTGCGATCACGGCGCCGCTTGCGCCGGCCGTGGCAACCAAGCCACTGGTCGCCTGGACTCCGGCGAAGGGCAATTTCTACGTCCAGCTCGGCGCCTTCGAGAATGCCGGCGTGGCCAAGGATGCGTGGGGTCGCCTGTCGCATCGCATTGCGGCACTGGGGGCGCACACGCCAACCGGCGCGAAGATCGCGAGCGGCGGGCAGACTTTCTACCGGCTCGCGGTGGGCGGCTTCGCTCGCGGCGATGCGGATGCGCTGTGCCGCAAGGTTCGTGCCGGTGGCGGTCGCTGCTTCGTACGCGCGGGCGCCGGGGACGCGGTTGCCGCGTGGGTGAAGCCGACGAAGGCGGGCGTCCAGCTGGCGATGCGCTGAGGGCTATTTCGCCCTTGTCTTCCGTCATTCCCGCGAAGGCGGGAATTGATTCTGGCTGGCCTTCATGAATCTCACGTCGGTCAGCCAGAATTGATCCCCGTCTTCGCGGGGTGACGTTTCTTGAAGGGTCAGGCGAGGATTTCCTTGCCACCCTTGAACAGCCGCAGCACCTTGCCCTGAACCGGCAGGCCGTCGAAGGGCGTATTGCCGTCCCGCGCTTCCGTAATCTGCCACGGCGCGTCGGGATCGATGAGGATCAGGTCGGCTGGCTTGCCCGGCTCCAGCGTCCCGCCGTCGAGCCCGAGTACCGTCGCTGGGTTCGCCGCGAGCAGGGCGAACAGCCGATCGTGCGGCACCTCCATCCTCAGCGCGAGCGCGAGCAGCGTTGTCGCACCCGCCGCACCCGACGCCGAATCGGCGAAGGGCAGCCGCTTTTCCTCGGGCCCGCGCGGGTCGTGGCCCGATCCGATCACGTCGATCGTGCCGTCGCGCACCGCCGCGACGCAGGCCTGCCGGTCGGTCTCGCACCGGAGCGGCGGGGAAAGGTGGGCGAAGGTACGGAAATCGTTCGCCGCGATATCGCTCAGCAACAGATGCGCCGGCGTGATGCCGCACGTCACGGCCACGCCCCGGCGCTTGGCCGCGCGGATCAGGTCGATCGCCGCTGCGGTCGTGACCTGGCGGATATGCAGTCGTGCCCCGGTGTCCTCCGCCAGCATCAGGTCGCGCGCGACGGCCAAAGCCTCGGCAACCGCCGGGGCGGAGGGCAGGCCCAGCAGCGTCGCGGTCAACCCGTCGGTCGCCACCGCATCGCCGGTCAGTCCGGCATCCTCGGCATGGGAAATGACCGTCAGCCCGCAGTCCCGTGCATAGGCCAGCAGCTTACGCATCAACCCCGAGTCGGCGATCCACCGCCGCCCCGTCGCGACCGCGCGCGCGCCGGCGCCGGCCATGATCGCCATTTCGGCGAGGTCCTTGCCCGCAAGCCCTTGGGTCGCAGCGGCGAGGGGGTGGATCCACAGCTCCGGCTTGCCCATCGTCGCGGCGCGACGGACGATGCCGGGGTCGTCGAGCACCGGCGACTGGTCGGGCATCAACGCGACCCGCGCGATGCCCCCGCGGCGACATGCGGTCTTGTCGGCCTTGAACGCGGCGACGTCGATGATCGCCGGCGCGAGCGTCTTGCCGCGGCAGTCGATCGTCTCCGCCTCGCCTGACAGCACGTCGACGATCTGCTCGCCATCGACCAGCAGCTCGCCCTCGCGAATGCCGCCGACCGGGCACACGATCCGCGCATTGATGAAGCGAAGCGCGCTCATGCCCAGCCCTCCACGCCGCGCGAGTGGCGGGTCAGCACGTCCAGGCACGCCATTCGGACGGCGACTCCCATTTCGACCTGTTCGGTGATCGCGGAGCGGGTGGGGTGGTCGGCCACGTCCGACGTGATCTCGACCCCGCGGTTCATCGGCCCCGGGTGCATGACCAGCGCATCGTCCTTCGCCCGCGCCAGCCGCTCGGCGGACAGGCCGTAGCGGAGGTGATATTCGCGGGTCGACGGGATGAAGCCGCCCGACATGCGTTCGTTCTGGACGCGCAACATCATGACGACGTCCGCACCCTCGATCGCGGCATCGAAATCGGTGAAGGCGGTCACGCCGAACTCCTCGATGGCCGGGGGCATCAACGTGGAGGGGGCGCACACGCGAACCTCCGCTGCGAGCGCGGTCAGCGCCAGGATGTTCGATCGCGCGACGCGGCTATGCAGCACGTCGCCGCAGATCACGACCCGCTGTCCCTCGACCGACCCGCGGCGGCGGCGAATGGTCAGCGCATCGAGCAGGGCCTGGGTCGGATGTTCGTGGCGGCCGTCACCGGCGTTCAGCACCGGACAATCGACCTTTTCCGCGATCAGCCGCACGGCGCCGCTCGACATATGCCGGATGACGATCACGTCGGCGCGCATCGCATTCAGCGTGACGGCTGTGTCGATCAGCGTCTCGCCCTTCTTCACGCTCGATTGTGCGGCATGCATGTTGACGACGTCGGCGCCCAGGCGCTTCCCCGCGATCTCGAAGCTCAGCAGCGTGCGCGTCGAATTCTCGAAGAAGGCGTTGATCTGGGTGATCCCCGCAAGCCTTCCGTCGCCCTTCGCGCGCGTCCGGTTCGCCTCGATCCAACCTTCGGCCTCATCGAGCAGGAACAGGATCTCGTGCGGCTGCAATCCGGCGATTCCGGTCAGGTCGCGGTGCGGAAAGGCGGCCCGCCCGTCGGGGTAGGCGTGGCGATGATGCAGCGGCTTCGACATTAAAGTGGCTGCCTAATGCGACCGCCGCCGGGGAGCAATCGCCAAAGAACACCGACTCGTCGCACGGGCGTTGTCTGGTCACTGCCGTCATGGAAACGCGAAAGGACAGGGGAAGGGCGAGTCGTGCGTTTTTAAGCGAGGGCGGGAATGGCAACGGCATATCGGCCGGTGACGGCTGAACGGGCAGTGGTACGACGGCGCACGGCGCAGGTCAGCACGGCCGACGCGGCATCGGTCGCGGGTGAATTGATGGAAATCTCCGCCTATGGCTGCCGCGTCGTGATGCCGGTCGATCCGTCGATCGGCGGTGCGATCGAGCTCAGCCTGGACGGCGCGGCGCCGGTCGGCGCGCAAGTCGTCTGGAACCGCGCGGGCGTGCTCGCCTGTCGCTTCGACGCGCCGATGTCGCGCGCTCAACTTCGCGCGCTGACCATCCAGGACAATTGATCTGGAGTCTTTGCTCGATCACGACCCCGTCCTGATCGCGTACAGACCCTAGGCGTTTACGAGAGCATCGATCGCCGCCTGCAAGATGTGGGCGGCGGCGAGCGAATCCACGCGTTCGGCGCGTTTGGCGCGGCTCAGGTCCTGTTCGATCATCACGCGTTCGACCGCAACGGTCGACCAGCGTTCGTCCCATAGCAGGATCGGCAGGTCCCAGTCGGCCAGGTTGCGCGCGAAGGCGCGGGTCGACTGGGTGCGCGGCGAATCGGTGCCGTCAAGGTTGAGCGGCAGCCCGACGACCACACCCTTGACCGACTGCGGCTTGAGCATCGCGGCGAGGACCACCTTGTCGGCGGTGAACTTCGTGCGGCGGACGAGCGGGGCGGGGGAGGCGAAGCTCCAGCCCGCGTCGCACAGCGCGGTGCCGATCGTCTTGGTGCCGACGTCGAGCCCCAGCAGGCGGCCGCCCGAGGGCAGGGCGGCACGAAAGTCGGCGGTGACGGTAGTGATCACGGCTCAGCGCTTTCGAAACGCCGCCAGGCGTCGGGCTGCGTCGGCGCGAACGTTCGCCCAGAACAGGCTGTAGTCGTACACGTGGTAATTGTTGCCCGGCAGGACATAGGGGCCGACGTCTGGCCCTTCGCCGATCATCAGCAGCCCGCGGCCTTCGCAGGCTGCCGGGGCCCGGCCAGGCTCCAGCGTCGCCGAACTCAGGTCGGCGTTGGGGAACAGACTGCCGAGGTTCGCACTCGCCGGCGCGGTGCCGTTGGACGTGCCGGTCAGCGGGTTGGTGCACACCATCGGCGTGCCGCGCCGCGACTGGCCGTTGAAGCCGGTCGTGGCATCGAAGGTATCAAAGATCAGCGAGGCATCGGCGGGTGCGGCAAAGGTCTGCCACGACAACAGGCACCCGGCCTGGTCGGCCTGCGCGCATTCGGGCAGGCCGAGCGCGGTAAGGTCTGTAGTGCGCGAGACGGGCCAGCCCACGACATAGGCCGCGACGACGCGCCGGACGAGCGACGTGCCCGCGACTCGCTCGCGCAACAGCCGCGTCAGATGAAGCCCACCCTGACTATGTCCCGCCAGAATGATCGGCCGGTCGGGATTGGCTGACAGGAACGCGTCGAACGCCTGGGCGACATCGCGATAGGCCAGGTCGAGCGCGCGTTCGGCATCGACCCGCGTCGTCAGAAACGCGCCGAACGCCGCCTGGCGATAGCGCGGCGCCCACACCTGCCCGCTCGCATTGAAGGCGCTCGCCTGGCCGCGCAGGAACAGGGCTGCGCGATCGTTCGCCTCGCCATTGTCGAGCGGCGCGTTCCAGTGATCGGTCGCGAGATAGCTGGTCGGGTGAATGAAGAAGACCGCCGCCCCACCATCGGCGACCTGCTGGCCGGCCGGCACCCAGAGCGCCGGGTTGCCCGCGATGTCTGGCCGCGCGAGCCACATGCCCTGCGCTGCATAGGCATCGGTCGACAGCCCCGGTTGACTCTCGAAAGCGACGCTCGGCGTCATATAGCGTCGGATCAGGTCGACGCCCCATACCCGGTAGATAAAGGCGGCGGCTATCGCGAGCACGACGAGGGCAGCGACGACATAGAGAAACTTCCGAACCACGCGAACGACCTTTGTGCAGTGCAGCATTGCCGCGAGCCGGGCAATCGCAAGGTCCGTGCATCAGGAATGCACACTGTGCAATCATGTGTGCCAGTGCCTTGCGCTGCGACAAGTCGCGGTGCTAGCCGCACGTTCATGTCCGTAGACGCCGCAACCGTAAAGAAGGTCGCCAGCCTGGCCCGTATCGCCATTACCGATGACGATGCGGAGCGGATGGTACCGGAGCTCAACAACATCCTCGGCTGGATCGAGCAGCTGGGCGAGGTCGATACCTCGTCCGCTGCGCCGATGACGGCCGTCATCCCCAACCATCTGCGCCTGCGCGACGACGTCGTCACCGACGGCGGCGTTCGTGACAAGGTGCTGGCGAATGCACCCGCGGCCGAACACGGCTTCTTCGGCGTGCCGAAGGTGATCGAATAATGGCCGACCTAACCGACCTTGGCGTCCGCGAGATCCGCGACGGCGTCCGCGATGGCAGCTTCTCGGCGGTAGACGTCGCCGAAGCCTTCACTGCGCGCGTCGCTGCGGCGAAGGAACTGAACGCCTTCATCGTCGAAACCCCCGAGCACGCTTTGGCCGCGGCCCGCGAGGCGGATCGCGCGAAGGCGGCGGGCGAGGAGCTTAAAGCCCTGGCCGGCGTGCCGATCGGCATGAAGGACTTGTTCTGCACGAAGGGCGTGCAGACGACCGCGGCCAGCCACATGCTCGAAGGCTTCGTGCCCGAGTATGAATCGACCGTCTCGCAGAAGCTGTGGGATGCGGGCGCGGGCATGCTCGGCAAGCTGAACCTCGACCAGTTCGCGATGGGATCGTCGAACGAGACGTCCTATTTCGGCAACGTGCTCTCGCCGTGGCGGCGCAACGACGGCGGCAACGCCCCGCTGGCACCGGGCGGATCGTCGGGCGGATCGTCGTCGGCGATCGCCGCGCGGCTGTGCCCGGCGGCGACCGGCACCGACACTGGCGGTTCGATCCGTCAGCCGGCCGCCTTCACCGGAATTTCGGGCATCAAGCCCACCTATGGCCGCTGCTCGCGCTGGGGCGTCGTCGCCTTTGCTTCGTCGCTGGATCAGGCCGGGCCGATGGCGCGAGACGTCACCGATTGCGCGATCATGCTGGAGGCGATGGCGGGCTTCGATGCGAAGGACGCGACCTCGCTGAAGCTCGACGTGCCGCAGTGGGAAAAGGGGCTGAACCCGAGCCTCGCCGGCAAGCGTATCGGTATTCCCAGGGAGTACCGCGTCGACGGCATGCCCGAGGAGATCGAGGCGCTGTGGGCGCAGGGCATCGAATGGGCCAAGGACGCCGGCGCCGAGGTTGTCGAAGTCTCGCTGCCGCACACCAAATATGCGCTGCCCGCCTATTACATCATCGCGCCGGCGGAAGCGTCATCCAACCTCGCGCGCTATGACGGCGTGCGCTACGGCCTGCGTGACCTGCCGGAAGGCGCGAACCTCCAGGCGATGTATGCGGCGACCCGCGCAGCGGGCTTCGGCGACGAAGTGAAGCGTCGTATCCTGATCGGCACCTATGTGCTGTCGGCGGGCTTCTACGACGCCTATTTCACGCAGGCCTCGAAGGTCCGCACCCTCATCGCGCGCGACTTCGAGAATGCGTGGGAGACGTGCGACCTGCTGCTCACGCCGACCGCGCCGTCGTCGGCGTTCGCGCTGGGCGAAAAGTCGGCCGATCCGCTGGCGATGTACCTCAACGACGTGTTCACCGTGCCGTCGAGCCTCGCGGGGCTTCCGGCGATGAGCGTGCCGGGTGGGCTCGACAAGGGCGGGCTGCCGCTCGGTCTGCAGATCATCGGCAAGCCGCTCGACGAGCAGGGCGTGCTCAACGCCGGTCTGGCGCTCGAACAGCGCGCGGGCTTCGTCGCCCGGGCGGAGCAATGGTGGTAGATGGGTGAATTTCTGGGGCGCTTGATCTTCGAAGTGATCGGAGAGGGCGTCGTGGAAATGATCCGCTCGATCTTCAAGCGGCGTGCCAAGGGGTTTGTTCCGACGAAACCTAAGCGCAAGCCACGACTAAAACGGCACAAGCGAGGCCGAACGAAATGACTGAGTCCACCTATCGCATCCAGGGCCAGACCGGCGAGTGGGAGGTCGTGATCGGCCTAGAGGTCCACGCCCAGGTCACGTCCAACGCCAAGCTGTTCTCGGGTGCGCCGACCGCGTTCGGGGCGGAGCCGAATACGCAGGTCAGCCTGGTCGATGCGGCGATGCCGGGGATGCTGCCGGTGCCGAACCGCGAGTGCATCCGCCAGGCGGTGCGCACCGGCATGGCGATCGATGCGCAGATTAATAAATGGTCGCGGTTCGACCGGAAGAACTACTTCTACGCCGATCTGCCGCAGGGCTACCAGATCAGCCAGCTGTACCACCCGCTGGTGGGCGAGGGGCATCTGGAGGTCGAGGTCGACGGCGCGACCAAGACGATCGGCGTCGAGCGCATCCACGTCGAGCAGGACGCGGGCAAGCTGATGCATGATCAGCATCCGACCATGTCCTATGTCGACCTCAACCGATCGGGCGTCGCGCTGATGGAGATCGTCAGCCGCCCGGACATGCGCTCGCCGGCCGAAGCAGGGGCGTATTTGTCCAAGCTGCGCTCGATCCTGCGCTATGTCGGCTCGTGCGACGGCAACATGGACCAGGGGTCGATGCGCGCCGACGTCAACGTCTCGGTCCGCAGGCCCGGCGACGAGTTCGGCACGCGGACGGAAACGAAGAACGTCAATTCGGTCCGTTTCGTCATGGCGGTCGTCGAGCAGGAAGCGTTGCGTCAGGTCGAGGTGCTGGAGAGCGGCGGAACGATCGTTCAGGAAACGCGCCTGTACGATCCCGACAAGAATACGACGCGGTCGATGCGGTCGAAGGAAGACGCGCATGATTACCGCTACTTCCCCGATCCCGATCTGCTGCCGCTCGAACTCGACGACGCGTTCCTCGAGGAATGCCGCGCAAGCCTGCCCGAGCTGCCCGACGCCAAGCGGGCGCGCTACGAAGCGCTGGGCGTCACGTCGTACAACGCGGGCGTGCTGACTGCCGAGGTCGAGACCGCCCGCTGGTTCGACGCGCTGCTGGAAGCCGGTGCCGATGGCAAGCAGGCCTCCAACTGGGTGGCGTCCGAGCTCTTCGGTGCGCTCAATCGGCTGGGCAAGGACATCACCCAGTCGCCGGTATCGCCGAAGCAGGCAGCCGAATTGCTCGCGCTGGTCGCGGACGGTACGCTGTCGGGCAGCCTCGCCAAGCAGGTTTTCGAGGTGATGCTGGAAACCGGCGACGACCCTGCAAAGATCGTCGAGGACCGCGGGCTGAAGCAGACCAGCGACACCGGCGCGATCGAGACGGTCATCGCCGAAGTGCTGGCCAAGAACCCCAATCAGCTCGAACAATATCGCGGCGGCAAGGAAGCCTTGTTCGGCTTCTTCGTCGGCCAGACGATGAAGGCGATGGGCGGCAAGGCCAATCCGGGCGTCGTCAACGAACTGCTGAGGAAGGCGCTTGCCGGCTGACGCGATCCGCATCGCCCGGTGTCGTTGCGGGCAACTGACCGCAACGTGCCGCGGCGATCCGGTACGCGTTTCCGTGTGCCATTGTCGCGACTGTCAGCGCCGTACCGGCGGACCGTTTTCGGCGCAGGCCCGGTTCCCGGCTTTTCTGGTGACGATCGACGGCGACTCACGCGTCTGGGAACGAATCGCCGATAGCGGTCGACGCGCCTGGTATCACTGGTGCCCCGACTGCGGCGCGACGGTCTATTATCGCAACGAGGGCAGGGGCGATGTCGTCGCCGTGCCGATCGGTGCCTTCGACGGCGACCTGCCGCGTCCGAACGCGTCGATCTTCGAACGGCACCGCCAGGATTGGGTGGCGATCGTGGGCGACGGGATCGAGCATGTCGACTGACGCCGCCCGAGTGTGAGCAGACCCGGCTTTGCTTGACGCAGGGGCCATGATACGCCCGGCCCGGGCAAAAGAATAAGAGTGCGGGTTATGCGTTCGAAAGCGGGTCGAGCCGCGCTGGCGGTCGTGCTGGCGTCGGTGGTTTCCGCGCCGGTGGTGGCGCAGCAGACGGCAGGCGGGGCAGGCGCGGCAGGCGCGGTGTCGCTCAGCGCATCGCCATTCGGGACGACAGAGGCGGGGGATCCCACACAGGTGCCCATGCCGGAGCTGGCGTTTACGTCGGACGGGACCGAAGCGGCGGACTTCGACAAATATTACGCCTTCCACCGCGCCGGCACCGATTACGCGACGGCGTTCGCCGATATCGTCGAATGCGATGGCTATGCGCGCGGGCTGCAGAGCGGGATGAGCTATATGCAGACGCCCTATCCCTATGCGGGAACGATGGCCGGGGCGCTGGGTGGTGCGGTCGGCAATGTGATGGCCGCCGCGATCTTCGGATCGGGCGAGAAGCGTCGCCTGCGCCGGGTCAACATGCGGACCTGCATGAACTTCAAGGGGTATGATCGCTACGGTCTGCCCAAGGGGGTGTGGGAAAAGTTCAATTTCGAGGAAGGACTGTCGGGCGTGAGCGAGGAAAAGCGGCTGGGGTATCTGCGCCATCAGGCCCTGGTCGCTTCGTCGGGCGCCCTCCCTGGCAAGGTGCTGGGCCTGTGAGGACGATCGCCCTCTGCGCCGCGCTGACGGCGGTCGCTCTGCCTGCGGCGGCGAAGGACAAGGACCCGGTCTTCGTCGAAAGTGCTGCGGTCAAGGACAAGCCGGCCGTCACGCTCGACCCGGTCAAGGCCTATGTCCTGATGCGCAGCGAAGCGCAGACGCCGCTGTACCTGATGAAGGTGCCGACCGCAGAGGACCAGGCGGCCTATGACAGAATGCGCGCCGACGCGCTGGCCAAGGCGCAGGAGAAATATCGCAAGAAGCTCGCCAGTTACGAGCGCGATCTGGCGGCGGCCAAGGCGGCGCGGACGTCGACCGCCTCGCTCGGCGACCGGCCGGTCGAGCCGACCGAGGCGAATTTTCTGTTTACGCCGTTCAATCAGCTGGCGGCAGTCGCCATCGGCCCGGTCAACCGCTTCGCCAAGGTCGGCGGATCGACGTACCTCCACGAACTGACCCCCGGCACCTACCGCGTCTATGGCTTTCTGGGTCTGATGGGCAATGCGATGGCCGGGTCGTGTTTCTGCATGGGCAGCGTCCAGTTTGATGTCGCGCCGGGCGTCATCACCGATCTGGGGCTGGTCGACACGACGACCTCGACCAAGCCGCCGAGCGGCGACAGCGCCTATCCCGCGACCTTGGCCGGACATCGCTATTTCGTCGCGCCGGACGCGGACATGCCGCTCGACCCGCGCCTCGCCGCGCAAAAGATCGTACGGGCGCGCTTCCGTCCGGCAGGCAAGCTGCCGAATTATTTCGGCGTGACCATCACGCGGATTCCGGAAATGCCGGGCGTCCTGCGCTATGACCGCGATCGGATCATCGATCTGACGCAGGGACCATAAAAGCGGAAAGACGGGCAGGGCGGGCGGAGGTGCCCGCCCTGCGGTAATCCTATTGGCCCAGGTCGCGGTCCTGGTTCTTGACTACGCCGTCGGCGCCGCCTTCGCCCATCTGCGCATCGGCCTCGGAGCCGCCTTCGCCGCGGGCCAACGCATCACGGCGGGCGTCGACCGCCTGCTCGATGTCGCTGCGGTCGTCGGTGTCGGTTCGATCGGTGTCGGTCATCATTCCATCTCCTTGGCCGCAAACAACGCGCCGCGTCGGCGATCGGGTTCCGCGTCAGGGAACGATGGTCGTGAAGAGATAGACCGCGAAGATCATCAGATGGACCACGCCGCCCGCGATCGTCGTGCGGCCGGTGCCGAGCGACAGGGTGATGGTGAAGAGCGAAAGGATCAGCAACGTGATCCCTTTCGATCCCAGGCCGAGCGCGAGCGGCAGGTCGAGCAGCAGCGAGACGATCGCGACCGACGGGATCGTCAGGCCGATCGTCGCCAATGCGGAGCCGAGCGCGAGGTTCAGGCTCGTCTGCAGCCGGTTGCGCCGTGCCGCACGGTAGGCAGCGAGGCTTTCGGGCGCGAGGACGAGAGCGGCGATGATGACACCGACGACCGCCAGCGGCAGGCCGGCGTCGAGCACGGCGCGCTCGACCGTCGCCGACAGGCCCTTCGCCAGCAGCACCACGCCGACGAGCGACACCAGCAACGCGGCGAATGCGGTCCATGCGGTCGCCCTCGATGGCGGTTCGGCGTGCGCGTCCTTCGGCATGTCCTGACCGGGCAGGAAATAGTCGCGGTGGCGGACGGTCTGGACGAGAACGAAGGTGAGGTACAGGACCAGCGACACGCCGGCGACGAACAGCAGTTGCGACGGGGCATAGGCGGGCCCCGGCGCGCTGGACGTGTAATTGGGCAGAACGAGCGTGAGCACCACCATGGCCGTCAACACGCACAGCGCCGTGCTGACGCCCCGCAGGGTGAACCGCTGTTCGCCGTGCCGCAGCCCACCGGCCAGCAGACAGACGCCGACGATGAAATTGAGGATGATCATGATCGCCGCGAAGACCGTGTCGCGCGCCAAGGCGGACGCGTCGCCGGCGTCGGACAGCATCAGGCTGACGATCAGCGAAACCTCGATCACGGTCACGGCGATGGCGAGCACCAGCGTGCCGAACGGCTCGCCCACGCGGTGTGCGACGACTTCGGCATGATGCACCGCTGCCAGCACCGCTCCGATCAGGATGAGTGCGGCAGCGATGGTGCCGACGGTTCCGAACGTCACCAGCCCGATCGCGATGGCGACGAGGCCCAACACGGGGAAGGCCAGCGTCCACAGCGGCAACAGGCCGCGCAGTAACAGGGCTCGCTTCGTCGACGGCGGTGGGATGGCGTCGATCTGGTCGGCGTCGTTCACGCGAATGTCTCCCTGTTTGACCAATGTCCCATCGACCGAACGGTTGCGAGATAGCAACGTTTCCGACCAATCACCACGCTATTGAGAATCCGTTGCATTAGCAGGCGAGCTCGGCTAGTCGGCCGTCGATACGGACGACACATGAGAATCACATGACCCCTGGTTTGCTTCTGCTCCTCGCACTGACGGGTGCCAACGACCCGGCGCCCGCCTCGGATACGGATCCGCAGCAGGGCCGCGGCGAGGTGGTCGTCACGGGATCACGTGATGAAGCAAGCGAGGGCACCGGCAGCTACGGCACCGCCGTCAGCCGAACAGCAACCCGACTGGGTCTGAGCCAGAAGGACACGCCGCAATCGGTCAGCGTCGTCACGCGCACCCAGATCGACGATTTTCGCCTGACCGACGTCAACACGCTGTTGCAGACGACGACGGGCGTGAACGTCCAGTCGGTCGAGAGCGACCGGACATATTATTCGGCCCGCGGATTCGAGATTACCAACTTCCAGCTCGATGGAATCGGTCTGCCATTCGCCTTCAACGTGCAGAACGGCGCGCTCGACACGGCAACCTATGACCGGGTGGAGGTGCTGCGCGGCGCCAACGGCCTGCTGTCGTCGACCGGCAACCCGTCGGCGACGATCAACTTCGTTCGCAAGCGCCCGGGTACCGAGTTCGCGGGCAGCCTGACGGCGCTTTACGGATCGTTCGACCAGAAGCGGATCGACGGCGACCTCACCGTTCCGCTGACCGCCAGCGGCAGTGTTCGTGCGCGGGTTGTCGGGGCGTATCTGGATACCGACAGCTATCTGGACCGCTATCAGGGTAAGCGTTCGATCCTGTACGGTATCACCGAAGCCGATATCGGACCCAACACGGTGATCGCGGTCGGCTACCAGCGGCAGGATCATCGTACTCGCGGCGGCCTCTGGGGCGCACTGCCACTATTCTATACCGATGGCTCGCCGACCAACTACGATCGATCGACCAGCACTTCGGCCGAATGGACGCGGTGGAACGTGCTTGACCAGCAGATCTTCGGCGATCTGACGCATAATCTTGGTGGCGGCTGGACTGCGAAGCTGAGCGTCATGCGGCGCGCGGTCGACGAGGACGATGAACTGTTCTACGTCTACGGCACGCCCGATCGCGCGACGGGGCTGGGCCTGTTCTCCTACGTCGGCGCCTTCAACGGCCCGACGCGCGAGCTGACGATCGACGCCTATGCCTCCGGCCCGGTCATGTTGTTCGGGCGCCAGCATGATGTGGTGTTCGGCGTGAACCGCGGTGTGTCGGCGCAGAAGCAGTTTTCCAGCTATCCGGCTGGCACCGGTATCTCGCTGCCCGGAAACACGGCCTTCGAAGGCCGTTTTCCCAAGCCGTCGTTCGGTCCGTTCGACCTGAGCGCGGACACCAATAACAAGCGGGAGAGCGTGTACGGGCTCGTCCGGCTGAACCCGGCCGACGCGCTGAAGATCATGCTGGGCGGCAACGTCACCCGCGCAACGGCGCAAGGGGACAGCTATGGCGTGCCCAACGTCTTCGCCCGCACGCGCGTCCTGCCCTATGCGGGCGTCACTTATGCGCTGAGCCCTAACGTCAACGCCTATGCCAGCTATGCGACGATCTTCAATCCGCAGCGCGAGATCGACGTGGCCGGCCGTACGCTCGACCCGATCGAGGGCGAGAATATCGAGGCGGGCGTCAAGGGCGAATGGTTCGGCGGTCGCCTGAACGCCAGCGGCGCGATCTTCAAGGCACGGCAGAACAACACGGCGGAAGCAACGGATTTCATTGCCGGACGTCAGCGCTATCGTGGCATCGATGCGACTGCAGAGGGTATCGAATTCGATGTCGGCGGGCAGCTCGCTCCGGGGCTCCAGCTGACCGCGGGCTACACCGCGTTGCGGGTCCGCAATCCGGCGGGCGATCCGGTGCGTACCTATGTGCCGCGCAACACCGGCCGGCTCAATGCCGTGTACAGTCCGGTCGCTTTGCCCGCGCTGAAGCTGGGTGCCGCGCTTCAGTACCAGAGCCGGATCGTGCGGGACCAGGAAGGAACGACGCTGGCGGGTACGCCGGTGGTCACGAAGACGACGCAGGGCGCCTACGCCCTGGTCGATGCGATGGCGCGCTATGACCTGACCGACACTGTCGCAGTGACGGCGAACGTGCGGAACATCACAAACGCCAAATATCTGACCAGCCTGTTCTGGGCGCAGGGCTTCTATGGCGCGCCGCGCACCGCGACCGTGACAGTGGGCCTGAAGTTCTGATGGTCCTGCTCGCCGCGCTAACGCTGGCGATCGCCGGCATCCTGCTGGTCCGTCACGGTTGGGGCGGGAAGCGGGTGGTCGCGCTGGCAGGCTGGGCGGCGGTCGTCGCGGCCATGCTGATCCTGGCGGTCGGCGACGGCGCCTGGGGCATCGCAGTCGGCATGACCGCCGCGATGCTTGCCGCGTTCGGTTTGTTGGCGCGCGAGGCATTGCGCACGTCCCCGACCCGCACGCCGCCACAGCGACAGCCGGCCAGCGTAACCCTGCCGCATCGCGCGCTGGGCGTGGGGCGGCGCTTGCTTGTGTTCCTCCTTGTGGTGCCGGTCGGTGTCGCGGCTGCCTATGTTTTCGCGATGGGGGCGGAAGGTGCCGCGGCGCGGCTCGGCTGGCATGCCGCGGATCGCACCGCCGTCGCCTTCGTCGCCGCGCCCGTTGCCTGGACGATCCTCGCGAGCGTGCAGTTGATCCAGCCTGGCCCGGCCCGGATGATCCTCCCGCCCGTGGCCTGTGCCGCGATCGGGTTGCTGCTATGGTGGCCGCTATGAAGCATGATCCGATCGTCGTGCCCGAACAGACGCTGGTCCAGCGCGCGCTGGGCGGGCACGCCGCGCTGGGCTTGCTGGCCGGCGGGCTGCTGTATCTGATCGCGCTGTCGGGCATGCTGGTCGTCATCCACGAACGCTGGCAGCGTTGGGAGCAGCCGACCGTCGTCGAAACGCCGGGGATCGCCCCCGCCGCTGTCCAGGCTGCGGTGGCGACCAAGGCGGGGATGGATGCCAGGGCGGGGAAGCCTGCGAGCACCCACCTCTATGTGAAGATGCCGACGGCAGGACTGCCGCGGACGGTCGTCACGAGCGATCACGGTGCGATCTACGTCGATTCGGACGGACGGGCGGCAGGGCCAGAGGCGCACGCCTGGACCGAGTTCCTGGTCAATCTACACACCTATCTCCACCTGCCGATGACGATCGGGATCATTCTGGTCGGCGCGCTGGGTGTCATGCTGGCAGCGCTGGCAATTACCGGCGTCGTCGCGCATCCGCGTATCCTCCGCGACGCCTTTCGCCTGCGCCCGCGCGGCAACCGCCAGCTTGCCCACGCCGACTGGCACAATCGGCTGGGCGTATGGACATTGCCGTTCGTGCTGGCGCTCGCCATGACGGGCGCGATCATCGGCCTGTCGTCGGTCGGCGCCGACCTGCTCGGCAAGCGCTACCACGGCGGCGATACGCTGGCGGCCTATGCCCCGATCTTCGGCGCCGAACACCCGGTCGACAAACGCCCCGCGCCGCTGCCGAACGTCGCCGCGCCGCTGGCGTATATGGCGGCGGCGTATCCGGACGTGACGCCGACATATGTCACGATCCACGATCCCGGCACGCGCGGGCAGAATATCCAGCTGCTCGCTGCGCACGACCGCCGGCTGATCTATGGCGAGGCCTATCATTTCAATGCCGCCGGCCAGTATCAGGACCGCCTGGGACTGTCCGATGGGCCACTTGGCCGACAGACGGCGGCATCGCTGTACAACCTGCATTTCGGCAACTTTGGCGGGTTGGCGGTCGAGCTCGCCTATATCGCCTTTGGCCTCGCGCTGTGCGTTGTCACCGCGACGGGCATGTCGCTGTGGCTTCAAAAGCGCCGTCGCCGCGGCCTGCCGAGCCCTCGGCTCGAGGGGTTCTGGACGATGGTCGTCTGGGGCACTCCGGTGCTGATCGTCGCGACGCTGTGGCTGCGCGGCGTCAGCGGAGCGGAAATGCCGCTGGTGCCGGTGTTCTGGTGCGGCCTCGCGGCGCTGATCGTTGCTGGCATGGTCGTGCCGAAGCTGGCGGATGCGCGGGCGCTACGGCTGGTACTGGCGGCGATGATTGCGGTGACGGCGCTGGTGCACTTCACGCTGACGCCGCTGGGGTTGCCGGCGGTCTGGGCGATCGACTTGGCGTTGCTGGGTGTCGCGGCGGTGCTGGCGGCAGTGGAATTGGGGCGGAAGCGGGCGACTGCCTAAGCTGTGCTCCGGCGAAGGCCGGGGCGTTGGACGGCGTAAGCTTGCGATCGCCACCGCTCCGGCCTTCGCCGGAGCACGAGCGACGCGCCATAAGCTGACCGTGCTCCCGCGCAGGCGGGAGCCGAGGGATACGTAGGACAGCACCCCGTGGCTCTGGGCTCCCGCCTGCGCGGGAGCACGCAAAAAGCGGACGTGAGTGCGAGGGCACACAAACAAAACGGGCGCCGATCACCCGATCGACGCCTGTTCTGTTTCGTTCGGAAAATCCGGATCAGGCGGCGTCGCCGGCCTTTTCCTTTTCCTTCTTGGCATAGACGCGCACCGGCTCCTTCGAGCCGCCGACGACGTCCTTGTCGATCATCACTTCGTCGACGCCGTCCATGCTGGGCAGGTCGAACATGGTATCGAGCAGAATGCCCTCCAGGATCGAGCGGAGGCCACGCGCGCCGGTCTTGCGGTCGATCGCCTTCTTGGCGATCGTCGTCAGCGCCTCGTCGTTGAAGCCGAGCTTCACGTCCTCCATCTCGAACAGCTTCTGATACTGTTTGACCAGAGCGTTCTTCGGCTCGGTCAGGATCTTGATCAGCGCCGCGGTGTCGAGGTCCTCCAGCGTTGCGATGACCGGCAGACGGCCGACGAATTCGGGGATCAGGCCGAACTTCAGCAGATCCTCGGGCTCGACCGACTTCAGCGCTTCGCCGGTCTTGCGCTCGTCGGGCCCGGCGACATGCGCACCGAAGCCGATCGACTTGCCCTGCAGGCGGTCGCCGATGATCTTTTCGAGCCCAGCGAACGCGCCGCCGCAGATGAAGAGGATGTTGGTCGTGTCCACCTGCAGGAATTCCTGCTGCGGATGCTTGCGCCCGCCCTGCGGCGGAACGCTGGCGACCGTGCCTTCCATCATCTTGAGCAGCGCCTGCTGCACGCCTTCGCCCGACACGTCGCGGGTGATCGACGGATTTTCCGCCTTGCGGCTGATCTTGTCGATCTCGTCGATGTAGACGATGCCGCGCTGCGCCCGCTCGACGTTGTAGTCGCTCGCCTGCAGCAGCTTCAGGATGATGTTCTCGACATCCTCGCCGACGTAGCCGGCTTCGGTCAGCGTCGTCGCATCGGCCATGGTGAATGGCACGTCGAGGATGCGCGCCAGCGTCTGGGCCAGCAACGTCTTGCCGCAGCCGGTCGGGCCGACGAGCAGGATGTTCGACTTGGCGAGTTCGACCTCGGCACCCTTCGCCCCGTGGTTGAGGCGCTTGTAATGGTTGTGCACCGCGACCGACAGCACGCGCTTCGCGCGGCGCTGGCCGATCACGTAATCGTCGAGCACGTCGCAGATTTCCTGCGGCGTGGGGACGCCGCCGTCCTTCTTGCTGACGAGCGCGCTCTTCGTCTCTTCGCGGATGATGTCATTGCACAGCTCGACGCATTCATCGCAGATGAACACGGTCGGGCCGGCGATCAGCTTGCGCACCTCGTGCTGCGACTTGCCGCAGAACGAGCAGTAGAGGGTGCTCTTGGAGTCGCCACCGCTCAATTTCGTCATTCAATCACCTCGTCGCGCGGCAGGGGACCCGCGCTTGAAAATGGCCTGCCATCCTACACGGCAGGCCGGGTCCGGCAAACCCAAATACCGGACCCTTACGCAAAACAGGTTAAGCCGAAGCCGAACCTTCGCCATCCGGCACGCCCGGACGCTTGTCGAATACCTCGTCGACCAGGCCGAACGCCTTGGCTTCGTCGGCTTCCAGGAACGTGTCGCGGTCCATCGCGCGCTCGATCTCTTCCAGGCTCTTGCCGGTGTACTTGACGTACAGGTCGTTCATCCGGCGCTTGATGCGCAGGATTTCCTTGGCCTGGATCTCGATGTCCGACGCCATGCCCTGCGCACCGCCCGAGGGCTGGTGGATCATGATGCGGGCATTGGTCAGCGCGACGCGCATCCCCGGCTCACCGGCGGCGAGCAGGAAGCTGCCCATCGACGCCGCCTGACCGATGCAGACGGTGCCGACCTTGGGTCGGATATACTGCATCGTGTCGTGGATCGCCATGCCGGCGGTCACCACGCCGCCCGGCGAATTGATGTACATCCAGATGTCCTTCTTCGGGTTCTCGGACTCGAGGAAGAGCAGCTGGGCGGTAATGAGCGAGGCCATGTGATCCTCGACCGGCCCCACGACGAAGATGATGCGTTCACGCAGCAGGCGCGAATAGATGTCGAAGCTGCGCTCGCCGCGGCTCGACTGTTCGATGACGATGGGGACGAGGGCGTTCTGAATGACGCTCATAGGGTCGTGCATGATGTTCCCGCTCTTGGATTGACCGCGCCTACATCGGCGTTCGGGCGGGAGGGCGCAAGGGGTCAGGCTTGCGGTCCCGGGATCGCCAGATACGCCAGCCGTTTCATCTCGCGTCGTCCGCGCACGACGGTGTCCAGGATAAGCCCTGCGAACAGGTTAAGCACCGCGACGATCATCAGCCCCGTTGCCAGAATGGCTGTCGGAAAGCGGGGGACGAGGCCGGTCTGGACGTAGGTGACGGCCAGCGGGATGGTCAGCAGGATCGCCGCCAGCGCCAGCACCCCGGCGATCGCGCTGAAGAACCACAGCGGGCGCTCGATGCGATACAGCGTCGCGATGGTGCGGGCGATGCGCGCGCCGTCGCGGTAGGTGTTGAGCTTCGACGCCGAGCCCTCGATCCGCGCGAGATACCGGGTTTCGACCTCGCCGACGGGCATCTTCAGTTCGAGAGCGTGGACCGATATTTCGGTCTCGATCTCGAACCCGCCCGACAAGGCGGGGAAACTCTTCACGAACCGGCGCGAGAAGACGCGGTAGCCCGAGAAGATGTCGGTGAAGCTGCGCCCGAACAGCGAGGCGAGCAGCCCGGTCATCGCGCGATTGCCGAGCACATGGCCGCGGCGATAGGCTTCGGCAGCCTCGTGCACGCGGGTGCCGACGATCATGTCGAGGCCGTCCTCGATCAGCCGCTCGACCATCGCGGGGGCGGAGGCGGGGTCATAGGTCAGGTCGCCATCGGCCATGACGTAGATGTCGGCATCGACATCGGCGAACATGCGGCGGACGACATGGCCCTTGCCCTGCATGCGTTCGGTCCGGACGACGGCACCAGCGGCGCGCGCAACATCGGCCGTCCGGTCACGGCTGTTGTTGTCGTAGACGTAGATGGTGGCGTCTGGAAGGACGTCGCGAAAGCCGGCGATCGTCTGCGCGATCGCGGCCTCTTCGTTGTAGCATGGCAGCAGGACGGCAATGCGTGGCATTCGGCCCCCAAAACCTTCTCCGGAGGGAGAAGGATAGCGTAGCTTACCAGCTCGCTGGTTAGCGAAGCTTGGATGAGGCCGATCGCGCTATTGAGAGCGGGACACCCTCACCCAGCTACGACTAGGGCCGGCTTTCGCCGACCCAAGTCTGCGCAACCCTCTTCCTCAGGGAGAGGGAAAAGGCTTACGCCTCGGCCTTCTTCTTCGCCGGCGCCTTCTTCGGCTTCACGGCCGCAGCGACGTCTTCGCCTTCCGCGGCCGGCTCGGCGGCGGCCTTCTTCGCCGGCGCCTTCTTGGTGGCGGCCTTCTTCACCGGTTCGGCTTCGACCAGCTCGTCGCCGGCAGCCGCAGGCGTTTCGGCCTCGGCCGCCTTCTTCTTGGCCGGCGCCTTCTTGGCAGCCGCCGGCTTGTCCCCGGTCGTGTCGGCCGCAGCCTTCTTCGACTTGCGGGCGACCGGCTTGTCGTGATCGTGGGTGTGCGTGCCGGTGTCGAAGCCGTCTTCGCTCTCGATCGCGGCTTCCAGCTCTTCGCGGGTCACTTCGCGATCGGTGATTTCGGCCTTGTCGAACAGGAAGTCGACGACCTTGTCCTCATAGAGGGGCGCGCGCAGCTGGGCAGCGGCCATCGGCTCCTGGCGGACGTACTGAACGAAGCGCTCGCGCTGATCGGGCGCATACTGCTGCGCAGCCGCCATGATCAGCTGGTTCATCTCGTTCTGGCTGACTTCCACGCCGTTCGCCTGGCCGATTTCGCTCAGCAGCAGGCCCAGGCGCACGCGACGCTCGGCGATCTTGCGGTAATCGTCCTTTTCGGCTTCCAGCTCGGCCTTGGCGGCGTCGACATCGGCCTCATGCTCGGCTTCGTGCTGCAGCTGGTGCCAGATCTGGTCGAATTCGGCCTCGACCATCGACGGCGGCACGGCGAAGTCGTGGCCGGCGGCGAGCTGGTCGAGCAGCTTGCGCTTCATGTGGGTGCGGGTCAGGCCGTTCAGCTCCTGCTCCGCCTGGCCCTTCAGGATACCGCGCAGCTGTTCCAGGCTCTCGAGACCCAGATTCTTGGCGAGGCTGTCGTCGATCTTGGTTTCGCCGGCAACGCGGACGTCCTTGATCGTCAGGTCGAAGGTCGCCGGCTGGCCCGCCAAATTGGCGGCGCCGTAGTCCTCGGGGAAGGTGACCGAGATCTGCTTCTCGTCGCCCTTCTTCACCCCGACCAGCTGGTCCTCGAAGCCCGGGATCAGGCGGCCCGAGCCGATTTCGACCGACATGTCGGTGCCGGTGCCGCCGTCGAAGGCGACGCCGTCGGCGGTCTTGCCGACGAAGTCCATCACGACCAGGTCGCCGGTCTGCGCGGCGTGGCCTTCGGCGGCGTCGTCATACGACTTCGCACCCTGCGCCAGTTCGGCGATGCGCGCGTCGAGCTGCGCTTCGTCCGGCTGTACGGTAAGACGCTCCAGCTTCAGGCCGTCGATCGAGGGGGCGGGGACGTCGGGAAGCACTTCCAGCTCGACCGTGACGACCGCATCCTTGCCCGGGGCATAATCGTCCTCCAGGCGGACCGACGGCTGCATCGCGGGGCGCAGCGCCTTTTCGGCCATCAGCTGCTGGATACCCGACTGGATCGCCGAATTCAGCGCATCGGCGGCAATCGCCTCGCCATGCATCTTGCGGATCAGGTTCGCCGGAACCTTGCCGGGGCGGAAGCCGGGCATGCGGATCTGCGGGGCCATACGCTTCACCTCGGCGTCGACCTTGCTGTCGATGTCCTTGGCGGTGATGGTAAGCGTAAAGGCGCGCTTGAGGCCTTCGTTCAGCGTCTCGACGGTCTGCATGGTTGCGGCTTGGCTTTCTGAACTAAAAAGAGGAATCCGTTAACGGCGACCCACCTCCCGCGCGTGTCGCGTGAGAATGGATAGCTGGTGCGGGCGAAGGGACTCGAACCCCCACATCTTGCGATACTGGTACCTAAAACCAGCGCGTCTACCAATTCCGCCACGCCCGCGCGGCGGTTGGAGCCGCCGGTTGCGGCGGGCTCTATAGCAAAGCGTCTGCCTGGCGCAACCGCCGCGATGTGCAGGCGTTGGAGGGCGGTAAAGGAGATCAAGTCGATGCCGGTCGAACCGCCTATTCCCTCACCCGACGCCCCCCCGCCCGAAGCCCCGCCGCCGCCGATGCCGGGTCAGCCGGGGCCGGGCACGCCGCAGCCGGAAACTCCGCCGATGCCGGGCACGCCCGCGCAGCCGACCACGCCTCCGCCAGAGGTGTCACCGCCGACCCCGGATATCGACGTGCCGTCGCCGGGAACGGTGGTCGGGTAGAAGAGGAATGGGTTCAGAGAAGGCGAAAGGCGCGAAGAAGAAAAGCCCAAAGACCGCGAAGCGGTCAAAAAAGGCATTTGGCCTTTATGTAAGCGCCTTGCAGTTGCTGGGATATCTTCTCTTTGCGCCTTCGCGCCTTCTCTGCAAAACCTACTTCTTCTTTGCCGATGCTGCCAAGGCCAACCCCATCGCTACCTGAAGCGCCCCGTAGAGCCGCCGATGTCCGGGCTTTCCACGAAACGGAGCGACGAGCATCTCTGTGCCGGCTGCGTTCTCCTCCCACAGTTCAACGTGCCGCTGCGGCTGCAGCAGTCCGAGCAGGCCGTCGCCGATCATAAACACGGCAGCCATTTCGACAGCGCGGCCGGTCCAGTTCGCCTCGCGACTCATCTCTTCCGCGCCGCGGACGCTTGGGCCTGCACCGCCTCGATCGCTGCAGAACGGCGCAGCACGCGGGCCATCGGGTCGATCACGACATGCGCCGTTTCCGGAACGGTCAGCGTATCGCGGCCGCCGGTCATCGCCAGGCGCGTGACCTTGCCGTCGACCTCGACCTCGATCGGCATGGGGAAGGGCTTGTTCTTCGGCGTCTTCCACTGGAGCGTCAGCCGGCTGCCCTCGCGCGTTTCGACCAGGTCGGGCAGGGCGGCCTCGTCGAGATAGACGTCGAAGAACCAGCCATAGTCGGCACCGGTCACCTGATTGACGATCTGGCGATATTCCTTCGCGGAACTGAACCGCGGCGCGAAATTGCCCGGGCGGGGATCGGGGCGGCCGTACACCGCGCGGCGTGTGATGTCGAAGAAGGCGGCGTCCCCGACCAGGCCGCGCAGCGTGTGGAGCATCCACGAGCCCTTGACGTAGATGTCGCCGCCCGGACCCTTGGCGTCATTGTAGACGTCGTCCGACACCATCGACTTGCCCGACACGATCGGCATGCGGTTCGCGATCGTTTCGCGCTGCTTCATCAGCATCGTCAGATAACGGGCATCGCCTTCGCGCCACTTGCCATAGAGCGGCTGCATGTAGGCGCCGTAGCTTTCGTGCATCCAGAAATCGTCCCAGTCGGCCGCGGTCAGCTGGTTTGCGAACCATTCGTGACTGAATTCATGCTGGAACAGCCAGTCGAACCCCTCGGGTGCCTTCTTGTAGCCATTGCCGTACGCGTTGATCGTCTGGTGCTCCATGCCCAGATGCGGCGTCTCGACCACGCCCACCTTCTCGTCGCCAAAGGGGAAGGGGCCGATCACGCTTTCGAAGAAGTCGAGCGTCGGGGCAAATTCGGCGAACAGCCCCTTTGCCTGAGCCTCCTCGCCCGGCAGATACCAATAGTACATCGGAATCGTGTTGCCGAAGCGGCTCTTGTAACTGCCCTTCATCTCTTCGTAGGGCCCGACGTTCAGCGCGATCGCATAGGTGTTCGGATTGCGCGTCGACCAGTGCCAGGTCGTGCGACCATCGGGCAAGGTATCGACCGATTTCAGCACCCCGTTGGACGGCGCCTTCAGCCCCTTGGGCACGGTGATGTGCAGGTCCATCCGCTTCGGTTCGAACGTCGGCGAATCGATGCATGGCCAGAACAGGTCGCAGCCGGTGCCCTGGATGGCGGTCGCGATCCACGGCCGGCCGTCCTTCGTCTTCGACCAAACGAAGCCGCCGTCCCATGGCGCGCGCACGGCGACATGCGGCGTGCCGCCGTAGGTGATGCGGACCGCGAAAGCGGTGCCGGTGGCGATGCGGCGCGGCGGCGTGACGATCAGGCGTCCATCGGGATTGTTCCACGCGGCCGGCGGCAGCGGTCGCCCGTCGAGGCTGATCGCGCTGACCGGCAGGTTCTTGTCGAGGTCGATCGGAATGCGGTCGACTGGCCCCTTGGCGACGAAACGCAGCGTGGCGATGCCCGCAATCTGCTCGCGGTCGGGAAACACCTCGATCGCCAGGTCGACGGTATCGAGCGTCAGCTTCGCCTGGTCGGGCGTTACCGGACCACCCGAGCGCGCGGTCTGTTCGGTGATCGGCGGCTTGCCCGCTTCCGGCGCGGCGGAGGCGACCGTCGCAAAACCGGCCAGGGCAGCGCCCGCCATCATCATCGACATTCTCGTCCGCATCCCATTACCCCTCGATTTCGTATACGATCATGGCTTAGCGCAGTGCACGATTGATGCAATCTTGAGACCACCCATATATTCGCCACGCCCGCCGGAATCTGGCGGCCCCGGAGATTACATGAAGACTAGCTACCCCGTTCTTCCGCTGCGCGACATCGTCGTGTTCCCGCACATGATCGTGCCGCTGTTCGTCGGCCGCGACAAGTCGGTGGCGGCACTTGAAGCCGCGATGGCGGACGACAAGGAAATTCTGCTGATCGCACAGCTCGACCCGAGCGAGGACGATCCCGGCCGCGACGACCTGTACGATCTAGGCGTCACTGCCGAAGTGATGCAGATGCTGAAGCTGCCCGACGGCACGGTGCGCGTTCTCGTCGCCGGGCGCGAGCGTGCGCGGCTGGAAACGCTGGAGGACGCCGGCACCCATCTGACCGCGACGGTCAGTGCGGTCGCGGTTGACGATGGCCAGCTCGATGCGACGCGCGACGCGGTGCAGGCGCAGGTCGAGAAGCTGACGCCCGAGGACCTCAGCCCCGAACTCAAGGCGCTGATGCGCTCGGTGATCGATCAGTTCGAGAATTACGCCAAACTCAACCGCAAGCTGCCGGCCGAAACCGCAGTGCAGTTGGGCGAGCTGGAAGATCCGTCGCGCCTGGCTGACGCTGTCGCGGGCAACCTGTCGCTCAAGGTATCCGACAAACAGTCCCTGCTGATCGAAACCGACCCGCGGAAGCGGCTGGAGATGGTCTTCGCCTTCATGGAGGGCGAGCTGGGCGTGCTGCAGGTCGAGAAGAAGATCCGCAGCCGCGTTAAGCGCCAGATGGAGAAGACCCAGCGCGAATATTACCTCAACGAACAGTTGAAGGCGATCCAGCGCGAACTCGGTAACGAGGGCGAGGATGGCGACGGCGACGAGGTTGCCGAGCTGACCCAGAAGATCGCGACGCTGAAGCTCTCGAAGGAAGCGCGGACCAAGGCGACCGCGGAGCTGAAGAAGCTCAAGACCATGGCGCCGATGAGCGCCGAGGCGACGGTCGTGCGCAACTATCTCGACGTGCTGCTCGGGCTGCCGTGGGGCAAGAAGAGCAAGGTCAAGAAGGATATCGCCGCGGCGCAGGCGATCCTCGACGAGGATCACTATGCGCTGGAGAAGGTGAAGGACCGGATTGTCGAATATCTTGCGGTCCAGGCGCGCACCAACAAGCTGAAGGGGCCGATCCTGTGCCTCGTCGGCCCGCCGGGCGTCGGCAAGACGAGCCTTGGCAAGTCGATCGCCAAGGCGACCGGGCGCGAATTCATCCGCCAGTCCCTGGGCGGTGTGCGCGATGAAGCCGAAATTCGCGGCCATCGCCGGACGTACATCGGCTCGCTGCCGGGCAAGGTCGTGACCAACCTCAAGAAGGCTGGCACGTCGAACCCGCTGTTCCTGCTCGACGAGATCGACAAGCTTGGTCAGGACTTCCGCGGCGATCCTGCCTCGGCGCTTCTCGAGGTGCTGGATCCGGAGCAGAACAGCAAGTTCAACGACCATTATCTCGAAATCGACATCGACCTGTCGGACGTGATGTTCGTGACCACGGCGAACTCGCTCAACTTGCCGCAGCCGCTGCTCGACCGCATGGAGATCATCCGGCTGGAGGGCTATACCGACGACGAGAAGGTCGAGATCGCCGAGCGGCATCTGATCGCCAAGCAGATCGAGGCGCATGGCCTGAAGGACGGCGAATTCACGCTGACCACCGAAGGGCTGCGCGCGTTGATCCAGAGGTACACGCGCGAAGCCGGTGTGCGTACGCTGGAGCGCGAGATCGCCAAGCTTGCCCGCAAGGCGCTGCGCCGCATCCTGGAGGGCAAGGCCGAGACGGTCACGATCACGCCCGAGAATCTTCACGAGTTCGCCGGCGTCCAGAAATACCGTCACGGCCTTGGCGAAGAGGAGCATCAGATCGGTGCGGTCACCGGCCTTGCCTGGACCGAAGTCGGCGGCGAACTGCTGACGATCGAAAGCGTGACCGTACCCGGCAAGGGCGCGATCAAGCTGACCGGCAAGCTGGGCGACGTGATGAAGGAATCGGCGGAAACGGCGATGAGCTTTGTCAAGGCACGCGCGCCGAGCTACGGGATCAAGCCCAGCCTGTTTGCGCGCAAGGACATCCACGTCCATTTGCCGGAAGGTGCGGTGCCCAAGGACGGGCCGTCGGCGGGGATCGGTCTCGTCACCTCGATCGTCTCGACGCTGACCGGCGTCGCGGTGCGGCGCGAAGTGGCGATGACCGGCGAAGTCACGCTGCGTGGCCGCGTGCTGCCGATCGGCGGCTTGAAGGAAAAGCTGCTCGCGGCGCTGCGTGGCGGCATCACCACCGTCCTCATCCCGCAGGAGAATGAGAAGGATCTGGCGGAAATCCCCCAGAACATCCGCGACGGGCTGGAAATCGTGCCGGTCAAGCATGTCGACGAGGTGCTGCGTTTGGCACTGGTCGACGAATTGCACGCGATCGACTGGACCGATGCCGACGAACTGGCCGCCATGCCGCCCCCCGGCGTGGCACCGGCGAGCGACACCGTCCACCACTGACAAGGGCGAGATTCCGGCGGAAATGCGCCGGGATCAAGCCGAATCCCTTTGACTCTGCACAGACGGCGCGGCTTACTGCCGTCCGTCTGGCGCGGGTCTCGGTCCGCGATTCCATCACGTCGATAACGTGCGCGTTTCAAACGGGGGTTTTCTACGCATGAACAAGCAGGAGCTGATCGGGCAGGTCGCCGAAGTGTCGGGGCTGGGCAAGGGCGACGCAAGCAAGGCCGTCGAGGCGGTGTTCGACAGCATTTCGAGCGCGCTCAAGAAGGGCGACGAAGTCCGTCTGGTCGGGTTCGGCACCTTTTCGGTCAGCAAGCGCAAGGCGTCGACCGGGCGTAACCCGCGCACCGGCGAGCCGATGACGATCAAGGCATCGAGCCAGCCGAAGTTCAAGGCCGGCAAGGTGCTGAAGGACTCGGTCAACTAAGGGGCATAAGCGGGCTGGACAGGGCCGCAAGAGCCCCGTAAAGGCCCGCTTCCCACGAAGGATGGGCGCGTAGCTCAGCGGTAGAGCACACCCTTCACACGGGTGGGGTCACAGGTTCAATCCCTGTCGCGCCCACCATCCTTTTCGAAAAGCCCGCAGGTCGCGTGACCGGCGGGCTTTTTCGTGCGCGCGGCGCGTGCGCCTTGCGGTACGCCGCATCCCCTCCGGCGGGTTGACGGGTACCGATGCTGACATGGGCGGCCGGCGCGGTCACGCTTAAGATAAGCTATTGCCCGGCCAACCAGAATTTCCAAATCCTATCCGACTAATGGGATATGGTGCGGTCGGAGGTCGCGAAATATGCCGACGACGAAATTGACGCGCGCGTGCGCACCGTGGGCGCGGTGACGGCCGTTCCCGACGTCGTTCAGGGGTTGCGGGTCAGTCGCGATGCCTGGCGCGCGAGGGCGGGCGACCGGCTGGAGACGGCCAGCTTTCCCTCGCAGGCAGCGGTCGGGGAGATCGTGCGGACGCTGGCTGCGGCGCTCTACCCGCGGCGGTTGGGCCGGTTCCGGGGCGATGTTGCACAGGAGGACGCTTTCGTGGCGGCGCAACTGATCGCCGCCCTGACCGATCTCGAACGCGAGATCGGCAACGAGCTTCGCTATTGGCAGGTCGAGGCGCCTGTCGATTTCCCGGCCGAACACGCTGCGACGATCACCCGGCTGTTCGCCGCGACGCTTCCCGATGTCCGCCGCCAGATCGACGACGACGTCGATGCCGCCTATCTGGGCGACCCGGCCGCGCGCAGCGTGGACGAGGTTCTGGTCTGCTATCCCGGGGCGATCGCCAGCCTGCATCACCGCATCGCGCACCAGCTGCATGCGTTGGGCGCGCCAATCGTTGCGCGACTGATTTCGGAGCTTGCCAACGAACGGACCGGGATCGACATTCATCCGGGTGCCACGATCGGCGACCATTTCTTCATCGACCATGGCACCGGCGTGGTGATCGGCGAAACGGCGATCATCGGTGACCGCGTCCGGTTGTACCAGCATGTGACGCTGGGCGCGCGCAGTGCCCCCGGGCCGGCGCGGCGTCCGCCGCGTGCCGGCGCGCCGCGACACCCGGTCGTCGGCGACGACGTCGTCATCTATGCCGGAGCGACGATCCTGGGGCACGTCACGATCGGCGACCGCGCGATCATCGGCGGTAACGTATGGCTGTTGTCGGACGTCGCGCCGGACAGCGTCGTTGTCCAGCCGGAGGCGGTCACCCTGCCAAATCGCGCCGCCGACGATGTGCGCGACGCCCTGGAGGCGGCGGCATGACGGCGACGCGGCGGCCCGTCGTCGGCATCATGTGCGGCAACGAAGTCGCCGGTCGCCCGATCCAGGCCGTCGCGAGCCGCTTCCTCGATCCGCTGGTCACAATCTGCGACGCGTCGGTCCTGTTGGTCCCGGCGTCGCGCGATGCGGTGGACGTGCCGCTGATGGGGCAGATGCTCGACGGCCTGTTGCTGACCGGCGGTCGGTCGCACGTCTCGCCGCAGGCCTATGGATCACTCGATCCCGAGCCGGAAACGGTCGATCCCGAACGCGATGCGGTCGCGCTTGCCCTGGCCGAGCGGATGATTGCCGCCGGCAAGCCGGTCTACGGCATCTGTCGCGGGCTGCAGGAGATCAACGTCCTCTTCGGCGGCACGCTCAGGACGCTTGATGCCGGTCCGCGGCATCATCGCGGGACGTGGGACGGCGACTATGACGCGCTGTTTGCGCATCGGCATGCGATCGAGCTCGTCGCCGGCGGTACGCTCGCCCGCCACACGCCGCGACGGCGGCTGGTCGTCAATTCGGTGCATCAACAGGGCGTCGCCCGTCTGGGCGCCGACCTGGCGGTGGAAGCGACGGCGACCGAGGACGGCGTGATCGAGGCCGTTCGGGCGACACACTGCGGCGCCGACGTCATGGCGGTGCAGTGGCATCCCGAATGGGACGTCGATCGCTGCGCGGGCTGCCGCGGCTTCTTTACCGAATTCGGCACCTCGCTGCGACGGACTGCGCTGCACCATTGAGGCCGTAGTCGTCACACATCCGTAACATCCTCGTCACGCAAGCGTCTCCGAACCTCAACGCCCACGTCACATCCCGGGCCTAGCGCGCCGATCGAAGGCCGACAGGGGGATCTGAGTCGGCCCGCGGGGGGCATCCGCTTCCCCGGACAGTCGCACACCAGCGAACCACGACACGGGAGACGTCATGCGCAAGTTCAACCGCCTCGGGCTCATGTTCCTTGGCTCCACCGCCGCCCTCGCGCTCGCCGGCTGCGACGGCGCGTCCAGCGTCGCGTCGCCGGGCGAAGGCACGATCGTGATCCCGGCCCCCACGCCGGCGCCGTCGCCCACGTCGTCGCCAACCCCGACCGCCGGGACGCCGGCCGCAGCGTGTCCGTCGGGCTTCAACGACGGCGGCATCGTCGGCACCTATCGCGCCTGCCGCCTGCCGAGCCTGATCACCGGCACCGTCAGCCTGGCGAAGGTCGCCGGCGTCGCTTATGAAATCAACGGTCGCGTCGACGTGGGCGTGGACGCAGGCGGGGCCGGCACCGGCACCCAGACCGGCCTGCTCAACATCGCCGCTGGCGTCGTGGTCTTCGCCAACACGACGAATTCGGACAACGACTTCCTGATCGTCAACCGCGGCAGCCGCATCAATGCGGAAGGCACCGAAACGCAGCCGATCATCTTCACCGCGCAGCAGAACCTGACCGGCGGCGTGACCGACGAGTCGCAGGGCCTGTGGGGCGGCGTCATCCTGGCGGGCCGTGCGCCGATCTCGAACTGCAACTCGACCGTCGCCGGCGGCAGCGTGAACTGCGAGAACGTCGTCGAAGGCACCGGCAACGCGCTGTACGGCGGCGCCACCGCCAACGACACCAGCGGCACCTTCCGCTATGTCCAGATCCGCTATTCGGGCACCGTCATCAGCCCGAACAACGAACTTCAGGGCCTGACGCTGGGCGGCGTCGGGTCGGGCACGACGATCGACCACGTCCAGGTCCATAATTCGTCGGACGACGGCATCGAAGTCTTCGGTGGCCGCGTGAACATGCGGTATCTGGTCCTGACCGGCGCCGATGACGATGGCCTCGACACCGATGTGGGTTGGCAGGGCCTGGTCCAGTTCGTGATCGCGGCGCAGAAGCCGAACAACACGCAGACCGACAACTATTCGACCGAGATCGATTCGAACGGCAACGAAGATGCGCTGCCGCGGCAGGATTATCGCCTGGCGAACTTCACCTTCATCGACACCTCGACCGCGACCAATGCGGCGATTCGCATCCGGGGTGGCGCGGACGTGACGATGGTGAACGGTATCGTCGTGTCGAACACGCCCTGCCTGAACATCGTCGCGGGCGAAACCTCGGCGACCGACAAGTCGACCGTCCGTGCCGCCAACGCGTCGCTGCAGGATCGTGGCCCGCCGGTCTTCAACTCGATCTTCTTCGCCTGCACCGGCAGCCTGTCGACGACGACGACCGTCAACGGCGTCACCGTGACGACGGCGGAGCAGGACGCCCTGGTCGCGGCCGGCAGCAACAACACCGCCAGCGGCACTGCGGCCAACGCGCTGCAGAACGGCTTCTACCCGACGGCGACGACGCTGGCCGTGCCGGCGTTCAATGCCGCCACGCTCAACCCCTCGGGCAGCGCGTTCCTGGTCCAGACCAGCTACATCGGCGCGGTCTCGGGCCCGAACGACACCTGGTTCCGCGGTTGGACCTGCAACTCGAACCGCGCGAACTTCGGCACGAGCAGCAGCGCCTGCACCGGCCTGCCGAGCTGAGGACCCGATCCGGGGGCGCAGCGGACCGCTCGCGCCCCCGGACACCCTCATCCCGCGACATCTGCCGAAAGCTGACACGACATGAAGATCATCGCCCTCTGCCTCGCGAGTTCCGCGCTGGTGGCACCCGCCGCCCTGGCGCAGACGACGACCCCGGCGACGCCGCCGGCCTCGACCCCGCCGGCCGCCCAGGACGACGCGCCTGCACAGCAGACGGTCGAGACCTCGACGCCCGGCGCGGAGGCGATGGAGGACATCGTCGTCGTCGGCCGTCACATCCCCGACACCGTTCGCGCGACGCCGCAGGTCGTGTCGGTGCTGTCGGCCGAGGACATCGCGCGCACAGGCGAAGGCGACATCGCCGGCGCGCTTCAGCGCGTGACCGGTCTGTCGGTCGTGGGCAACGGATTCGTCTATGTCCGCGGCTTGGGCGATCGCTATTCGAGCTCGCTGCTCAACGGCTCGCCGCTCCCGTCGCCGGAGCCGCTGCGTCGCGTCGTCCCGCTCGATATCTTCCCGACCAATGTCATCGCCTCCAGCCTCGTTCAGAAAAGCTATTCGGCGAATTATCCGGGCGAATTCGGCGGTGGCGTCATCAACCTGACGACGCGCGCGGTGCCCGAAAAGACGTTCCTGCAGATCGGCGGGTCGGTCAGCGCGGACACGGTGACCACCAGCGAATTGGGCGTCGTCTACGATGGCGGCCGCTATGACTGGACCGGCTTCGATTCGGGCGAGCGGACCGTGCCCGGCTTCATCAAGCAGGCTGGCGCTGCCGGCGCGTCGGTGACCAACGCCGCCGATCTGATTACCCTGTCGAACGCGCCGACCACGCTGCTGCTTCAGAACCCGCAGCTGCCGGCAAACCTGTCGGGCGAAACCAGCTTCGGCGGTTCGATCGACGTCGGCAGCGTGCGCCTGGGGCTCATCGGTGCGGCCGGCATCAACAACGGCTGGCGCACGCGCGAAGCGACGCAGCAGGTGACCGATGCCGCGTCGGGCGCGCTGGTGCGCGATTTCCGCACGATCCTGACCGACAACCGCGTGATCGTGAACGGCCTGTTGGGGCTCGGCGCCGAATTCGGCGACCAGAAGATCCGCTGGACCAACCTCTACATCCACGACACGCTGAAGCAGGGACGCCTGGCCAAGGGCAGCACCAGCAACATTGGCGTGCTGGCGGGCGGTATCCAGCCGTTCATCGAACAGAACACCAACTGGTTCGAACGCCAGCTGATCGACAGCCAGCTGGTCGGCGAATTCAAGATTTCGGACGTCAGCGTCGATGTTCGCGGCAGCTATGCCGAGACGCAGCGCAACTCGCCCTACGAGCGCGCCTTCACCTATCAGTACAACACCGCCGCGCGCGACTACGTCAACAACCTGTCGGGCCTGCAGAACGCCAGCGTCAACTTCTCGGAGTTGAACGAGACCTTGTGGTCGGGTCAGGCCGACGTGTCCTATCGCCTGCCGGTCGGGCGCCCGGTGACTGTGTCGGCGGGCTATTATTACGCCGATACCGACCGCGACTCGACGCGTTACACCTTCCGCTACCAGCTGCCGGGCGGCGTGGCGCTGAACCCGGTCGCGGCACAACAGCGGCCCGATTTCCTCCTGAGCGACTCGACCATTCAGCGCTTCGGGATCGTGCTCCAGAACACATCGACCGCGCTGGGCGCCGCCGCCTATGACGCCGAGCTGACCGTTCACGCCGGCTATGGCCAGGTCGAAGCCGAAGTGATCGACGGCCTGCGCGCGAACCTGGGTGTTCGCTATGAAAAGGCCGACGAGCGCGTGACCACCGTCAACGGCACGCGCAACACGCTGCTCGCCAACGACTATTGGCTTCCCGCCGCGACGCTGACCTGGAACTTCGCCAGCGACATGCAGCTGCGTCTGCACGGGTCGAAGACGATCGCCCGCCCGCAGTTCCGCGAACTCGCGCCGCAGATCTATCAGGACTTCGAAAGCGACCGTCAGTTCTTCGGCAACCCGCTGCTGGTCGATTCGCAGCTGTGGAATGCCGAAGCGCGCTACGAATGGTTCTTCGGCCGCGACCAGCGCTTCACGCTGGCGGGCTTCTTCAAGAAGATCAACAACCCGATCGAGGCGGTCGCCTTCTTCCCGGCGGGCACCGACAATCTCCAGACCGGGTTCGCCAACGCGCCGTCGGCCAAGCTGTACGGAGCCGAGGTCGAGGTACAGAAGAAGTTCGATCTCGCGCCGATCTTCTCCGCCGACTTCTTCTCGACCAAGCGCCTGCTGGCGATCGCCAACTACACCTACACGCACTCGACCGTGTCGGCCGGTACCGAGCAGGTCGCGAGCCCGCTGCAGCCCGCCAACGGTGCGGCGGTGTTCGTGCCCGCGAACCTCATCTTCCGCGACGGCGCGCCGATGGTCGGCCAGTCGGACCATCTGGTGAACGTCCAACTCGGGATCGAAGACACGGCATCGCTGTCGCAGTTCACCGTTCTGCTGAACTACGCGAGCGACCGCGTGACGAACCGCGGTCCGGTCGCAGCCGGCGGCGGCGTGCGCTTGCCCGATCTGGTCGAGCGCCCCGGCTTCCGCCTCGATCTCGTCGCTCGCCAGGGCTTCACCGTCCGCGGCGTCGATTTCGAAGTGAAGGCCGAGGGGCGCAATCTGACCGGCACCGGCTACCGCGAATTCCAGGACTTCGGGAACGGCGTGAAGGTCGACGTCAACCGCTACCGCCTGGGTCGCGTGTTCTCGCTGGGACTGAGCGCGAAGCTCTGAGCCCCCCTTGTCGACCCCGCGGCGGCGTGATCTGATCGCCGCCGTGGGAATGAGGGGGATGAGATGCGCTGGTGGTTTTTAGTGGCGGCAGCGGTCGCGCTATTCGGTTGCGCACACAGCGTTGCCCCGACCCAACGCGAAACCCGATCCTGCGCGTTGACCCTCCCGCAGAAGCTCGCAAACGCTAGCTTATCGTTCGGCGACTTCGACCAATCGAACGACCATCCTGCCACGGCGGCCTCTCTGTCGGCGCGTGGGTGCCATGCCGCCGCGGCGGAGGCGGGGCAGGACTATCTCGCCCGTCGCAACGACCTGCCCGAACGTCTGCGGACGAGCGTGCTGTTCCATGTCGCGCGCAATCTGGCGATGGCCGGCCGCAACGACGAGGCGGCGACTGCGGCGCTGGGCGCGGTCCGGGATGATGGTGGCAGCGATCCCGCCTTCGATTGGAACGCCTATGTATTGGGCACATGGGCGTTCCTGAAGCGGGATCGCGCATTGTTGGAGGCCAAGCTCGTTCGGCTGCGGTCGCTGCAAGGCCACGCCAACGTTACCAACGCCCGCGTCTTGGATGGCCTCGCGCGCTGCTTTAGCAAACCCTACGCCGAGGCTGCGACACCCGCCTGCCAGAGGCCATAAACCCTCCCCGGCACGGGGAGGGGGACTGCCGAGAAGTGGTGGTGGAGGGGGCTATCCGCGAGGTCATCATTTGCGGGCCCCCCTCCGCCAGCGTTGCGCGCTGACGGCTTACACTTTCACCGCGGCCAGTGGCGTTCCCTGAACCATTTGGTGATGACGTATTTCGTGCCCGCGCGAACCTTCATCCCGTGGTGGAGTGTCGACGGGTTGACCCGCCCATCCGGCCGCAAGTTGTTCCATGCAACCAGCTTGCCCGTCTCCGGCTGCACGATCTTGTCGATCGCCTTGAACCGCGTCGCGCCGCCCGCGTCGGGCTCGTTGAGGTAGATCATGACCGTCCACGTCCGCTGTCCGGACACGGTGCAATATTTGGCGAAGTCGACGCCCGAGGGCTCGAAATAATCGGTGTGCGCCTTGAACTCCTGGCCCACTGCGTAGCGCTGGCCCTGCATCGGTTCGCCGAACATGGCGTCCAGACCGGTCAGTTCGCCGATCCGCCGATCGATCTCAACAACGTCTGGATCGTCATAGGCGAGGTCGCAGGTTTCGCTGGTTCGGAACAGGTCGTCGCCATTATAGTCCGACACGGTCGAGGGGCGGCGGGTGGCGTCGATCTTGGCGACGATCGCGGCGCACAGCGCCGGCTCAAGGAAATCCTTGCGCAGGAACATCGCAAGCTTCGGGCTGGGCACGCGCTGCACCTTGGGGTCGGCGAGCAGCCGTTCGATCACGGGCTCGGACGGAAAACCCGATCCGACGGCGGGCTGGGCGTGGGGCTCGACGGTGACGGTGAACATGACCGCTCTTTTGCCAAAGCGCGCGCAGCGATGCCAGAGGCGCTTGATCGTTCGCGCGACTGCCGCTAAGCGCAGCCCGGCACGGCGGTTGTAGCTCAGTTGGTTAGAGCATCGGTTTGTGGTACCGAGGGTCGCGGGTTCAAGTCCCGTCATCCGCCCCATTTTTCAGACAGTGTAGGGTCCGCGGCCGAAAAGGCTGGCGTCACGCGCGTCGAAAGATTATTGCGCCGCCCAGACATTTCCTAACCTGCCGCGGAGCCGCCACCTATGAGCGCTGTCTGGGACCTTCCCGATTTCGACGAGCACGAGGGCGTGCACCTGATTCGCGAACCCAAGAGCGGGCTGACCGCGGTCATCGCGGTGCATTCGACCGCGCTCGGACCGGCGGCGGGTGGCGTGCGCTTCTGGCATTACGCCGATAACAATACCGCGATCACCGACGCGCTGCGCCTGTCGCGCGGCATGAGCTACAAGAACGCGATGGCCGACCTGCCGCTGGGCGGGGGCAAGGGCGTGGTGCTCGCACCGGCGCCGGGAGCGACGATCACCGAGGATCAGCTGCTCGCCTTCGGTGACGCGGTCGAGTCGCTCGGCGGCAAATATGTCACGGCCGAAGACGTCGGCATGTCGGAAGAGCGGATGAAGGTCATCGCGACCCGCACCCGTCATGTCTCCGGCCTGCCGGTCGCGGCCGGTGGGGCGGGGGGCGATCCGGGCCCCTTCACTGCGATGGGCGTCTATCTGGGCGTCAATGCCGCCGCCAAGCGCGCGCTGGGCGTCGATTCGATGCGCGGCGTCCGCGTCGCCATTCAGGGTATCGGCAGCGTCGGCGGCGGGCTCGCCCGGCTGCTGGCAGCCGACGGCGCCGTACTGACGATCGCCGACGTCAACACCGACCGCGCGCACGCCTTGGGTGCGGAACTGGGTGCCGAGGTCGTATCGACCGATGCGGTGCTCGCGACCGAGTGCGATATCGTCAGCCCGAACGCGCTCGGCGCCATACTCGACGAAGCGTCGATCGCCGCGTTGAAGTGCAAGGCGGTCGCAGGTGGCGCGAACAATCAGCTGCGCCAGGCTGCGCATGGCAAGCTGCTCGCCGATCGCGGCATCCTCTACGCGCCCGATTACGTCATCAACGCCGGCGGTATCATCAACGTCGGCCTGGAATATCTGGGGCAGGGCGACCGCGCCGAGGTCGAAGCGCGCATCGCCCGCATTCCCGACCGCCTGGTTCAGGTGTGGGACGAAGCCGACCGCACCGGCCAGCCGTCGAGCGACGTCGCCGATTCGATCGCGCGTCGCCTGATCGGCCGCGGCTGACCTGACAACGCGGGGCCGGCACGTCCGGCCCCCCGCCGGGACGTCAGAGCCCGCGCGTCCGCCGGCCGACCCATTTATGGCCCGGCAACAGGGCCGCAATCGCCGGCGCCATGCACGGCTGAATGTCGGCTTCCCTCTGGATCTTCGGCGCGCAGGCCAGCATCGCCTCGCAAACGCCCTTGTCGAGTGCCGGGTCGCCGCTCGCGCGCTTGACGATGCAGCGCATTTGCCCGGTCGCCTTGTCCTTGCGCATGATCGCGCGGAAGCGTTTTAGGCGTTGTGCGGCGATCGTAATCTCCTCAGGCGCCGGCTCCACGACGGTCGAGGTGGGGGCGGTCGATTGGGCGAGCAGCAGTGCGACGACGAACATCGTTATTTCCGCCCCAGCGCGTGGATCACGCGGACGCCCAGATGGTCGATGCCCGGATTGACCTCGTTGAAGATCCGTCGGTGGCTATGGTGTTCCCACGACACCTCGGCGGCCCAGCGCGGGCTCAACCGGACGCCGATCGACGCGTTGGGGTTGAACAGGACCCGCGAACCGAAGCCGACCCGCGTCGTCGCGATGTCGTAGCGTCGCATGGCCTCCGCATTCGAAATGCCGGGTGCGAACGGGTCGGGCAGGAAGCGATAGCCATCATGGATCGTCACGCCGATGCCGATCTGGCCGTAGAGCCGGTCCTTCAGGACATGCTGCCGCCATTCCGCGCCGATGCTGGCGAAGCTGGTCCGTCCGGCCGTGCTGATCTGCGCCTTCGCCGTCAATCGCGGCTTGAGCAGAAACGAGAGCGGCGCCGTGCGGTAAAGCAGCTGGAGGTCGACCGTCCCATCCTCGCCGCTGTCGAGATAGAAGACACCCGGCGGCGGGGCATCGATAGTGAGCTCGGCGCCGATCGGATGGAAGTTCGCGCCGTGCCGATATACGCCGAGGCCGACTTCCGCAGAAGGACCCAAGTCCTGCGCGAGGGCTGGCATCGAGACGAGCGCCATCGTGGCGCCAAGCGCGCGTTTGAACCCCATCATCTCGGCAATCTCCCACCCGGCTGTCATCGCCAGCGGATTTGATGTAAATTGGCAACGAATTGCTGTCAAACAGAAAGAATATGATGTCCGCCGCATATTATCTGCCAGCACGCAAAGCCCGTTTATGTCGGATCGCGGGGGGTATCTTCATTCTGTTCGCCGTATCGAACCTGCTGACGCTCGGGCTGTGGCTGATCGGCCCTGCGCCCCACACCTACTGCGTGCCCGTGACATGCTGGATACAGTCGGAGCCGCTGACGCTGCTCGACGAAAACGACCGGACGATCTTGGCCGCTACACCCGGTCGCGCGCAGGCGTTTGCGGCGTATGTCGCGCAGCCCAAGGTGCGGGTCGGGATCATGGCGATCCGCGCGATCAAGGCGTTGCCGTTCTCGCTGATGGTCATGGGGATCGGCATCGCGCTGCTGCGCCTGGGCGGGCGCTCGGGAGACCCGCTCGCACGGGCATTGCCATGGATGCGTCGGGCATCGATCGCGGCGATCGCATGGGCGCTGGCCAAGGTCGTCGTCGATAGCCTGACGGCAACCGTCCTGTCCGCCGGACTGCCGGAAGGCTTTACCTATTATTTCGCGTCGGAGTGGAATGAGGTCGGGACGGCCTTGATGCTGGCGCTTGCGGCCTATGCAATGGCCTGGGCGATGGAAGCCGGCGTCACGGCGCAGCGCGACCTGGACGAATTCGTCTGATGCCGGTCATCGTCAATCTCGACGTGATGCTGGCCCAGCGCAAAGTCCGCTCGAAGGAGTTGGCCGAGGCGATCGGCATCACCGAATCGAACCTGTCGCTGCTGAAGTCGGGGAAGGTAAAGGGCGTGCGCTTCGGCACGCTCGCTGCGATCTGCCGCTATCTCGACTGCAAACCCGGCGATATCCTGGATTACGTTAGATCCGACGACGATCTCGCGGGCGACGAATAGGGAAGCGGGCGCGATGGCCCCGGCCTTCGCCGAGGCCGGCGACGTTTCGGGTCGACGATCGATGCGTCACACTGCGCGTTCCTAGGTGACGGGCGTCGCATTCTCGCCTAGAGGCTCCAGCGATCGTGCCCAGCATCCACGCCCTCGCCAATCCTGCCCGCTTCCTGAAGATCGCGCGTCCGCTGACGCCGGTGCTGTTCTGGCTGGGCATCGTGGCGATCGTGGTGGGCGCCTGGGCGGGGCTGACCCAGACGCCGCCCGACTATCTGCAGGGCGAGAGCGTCCGTATCCTCTACATCCATGTCCCGACCGCCTGGCTCGGTACCGGCGGCTGGACCGGCATCGCCGTGTCGAGCATCGTCTATCTCGTCTGGCGGCATCCGCTGGCGAACATCGCCGCGCGCGCGATCGCGGTTCCCGGTGCGCTGTTCGCGGCGCTGTGCCTGGCGACCGGTTCCATCTGGGGGCGGCCGACCTGGGGGACATGGTGGCAGTGGGATGGGCGGCTGACGTCGATGCTGCTGCTGTTCTTCGTCTACCTCGCGTACCTCGCCCTCGCGCGCGCGGATGCCGATCGCGGCGGGGACGGGCGAATACCGGCGCTGTTCGGGATCGCCGGCACCGTGTTGCTGCCGATCATCCGCTATTCGGTGGTCTGGTGGAACACGCTGCACCAGGGGCCCAGCATCACTGTGTCGGGGTCGACGATCTCGAACGAACTGCTGTGGCCGCTCGCATTGACCGTGCCGGGCTTCACGCTGTTCTTCGGGGCGATCGTGTTGATGCGGATGCGGGCGATGCTGGCCAAGGGCCGCGTTGAGGCGCGGATGCGGCGGATGGCGGCGACATGACCGCGTGGCCATTCATCATCGCCGCCTACGGCCTGACCGGCGCCGCCAGCGCGGGTGTCGCGCTGTGGTCGTTTCGTGCCATGCGCCGGGCGGAATCCGATGCCGAGAAGCTGACGCGGCGATGAAGGCGAAGCATCAGCGTCTCACGCTTGTCCTGCTCGCGGTCGCGGCGGTCGTCGGAGCGGCCCTTCTCGCCATGTCGGCGCTCAAGGACCAGGCGGCGTTCTTCTACGCCCCAGCGGATCTGCGCGCGGCAAACGTCGCGGCGGGCACGCCGATCCGGCTGGGTGGAATGGTGCAGACGGGCAGCGTCAGGAAGCTGCCCGACGGCGTGACGACGGCGTTCGTCGTCACCGACAATCGCGATACCGTGCCGGTCACCTATCGCGGCATCCTGCCGGACCTGTTCCGCGAAGGATCGGGTGTCGTAGCGGAGGGACGGGTGAGCGCGGACGGCGGCTTCGTTGCCGACACGATCCTCGCCAAACACGACGAGCGCTACATGCCGCCGCAGGTGGCGGGCGCGATGCATAAGACCGAGACGTTGGAGAAGTGATGGGTTTTCCAACCTCTCCATCGTCATCCCCGCGAAGGCGGGGATCAATAGGCGCCGAATGCCGTGAGTCTCGCGAGAGCCGGCCAGAATCTATCCCCGCCTGCGCGGGGACGACGTGGGTGTGTGCATGACTGCCGAGGCCGGCCTCGCCGCGCTGTGGCTCGCCGCGGCGCTGTCGCTCCTCCAGCTCGCGATGGCCGCCATCGGCCTGCGGACGGCCCGCGAGGACGTGTCCGCCGCCGTTCGCCCGGTTGCGATCGTCGGGGGCGTCCTGAGCGCGATCGCCTTCGTTCTGCTGATCGCGCTGTTCGTTCAATCGGACATGAGCGTGAAGCTGGTCGCGGAGAACAGCCATTCGGATAAGCCGCTGATCTACAAGATCGCCGGTGCGTGGGGGAACCACGAAGGATCGATGCTGCTGTGGGTCACCGTGCTCGGGCTGGCCGGCGCGGCGATCGCGATTTTCGAACGACGTCTGCCTGCCAATACGCTGACAGCGACGCTGGGCGGACAGGCGACGATCGCGCTGGGTTTCTTCGCCTTCCTGCTGTTTGCGTCCAACCCCTTCGCGCGGCTCGACATCGCGCCGCCGAACGGCATGGGGCTCAATCCGCTGCTTCAGGACCCCGGTCTCGCCTTCCACCCGCCGACGCTGTATTTCGGCTATGTCGGCTTGTCGGTCGCGTTCAGCTTCGCGATCGGCGCGCTCGTTACCCGTGATGTCGGTCCGACCTTTGCCCGCGCGATGCGGCCGTGGGTGCTGGCGGCCTGGATTTTCCTGACGATCGGCATCACCGCGGGGTCGTACTGGGCCTATTATGAACTCGGCTGGGGCGGCTGGTGGTTCTGGGATCCGGTCGAGAATGCTTCGCTGATGCCGTGGCTGGCGGCGACGGCGCTGCTCCATTCGGTGACGGTACTGGCGACGCGCGACGGCCTGCGCGCCTGGACGATCATGCTGGCGGTCGTGGCCTTCAGCATGTCGATGATCGGGACGTTCCTGGTGCGCTCCGGTATCCTGACGAGCGTCCATGCCTTCGCCGTCGATCCGACGCGGGGAAGCTTCATCCTGGCGCTGCTGGCCATCTACATCGGCGGCGCGCTGGCGCTGTTCGCGCTGCGAATCGGAACGGTGCGCGCGGGCACGACGTTCGAGCCGCTCAGCCGCGAAGGCGCGCTGGTCGCGAACAATCTGCTGCTGACGGTCATTCTGGGCGTCGTGCTGATCGGCACGCTCTACCCGATCGTCGCCGCATCGCTCGGCACCCAGCTGTCGGTCGGTCCGCCTTTCTTCAATGCCGCCGCCGGCCCGATCGCGCTGCTGCTGGTCGTCGTGCTTGCCGCCGGACCGCTGCTGCGCTGGCGCAAGGACGGGTGGGGGGCACTGATCGAGCGGCTGACGTGGCCGATCGGCGCGACCGCGCTCGCGCTGTCGCTGTTCGCGCTGTTCGCGCCGTGGAAGGGCCTGTTGACGCTGCTCGGCCTGGGACTGGCGATCGGGCTCGCGGTCGCCAGTGTCGCACCTTTGTGGAAACGGAACCTGCGTCGCACGCCGCTGTTCACCTGGGGCATGGTCGTGTCGCATCTGGGCGTCGCGGTCGCGCTGTTCGGGATGGCGGCGGATAGCGCCTTCACCAGGGAAGCCCTGGTCGCCGCGCGGCCCGATCAAGTGACGCAGGTCGGCCCGTTCGAGGTTCGGTTCGTTGGCGTCAAACCGGCGATCGGCCCCAACTGGTCGGCGATCGAGGCCCGGCTGGAGGTTACCCGCGGCGAAGGGACGACGCAGGTCATGCGTCCGCAGCAGCGCTTCTTCGCCAATCCGGCAACGACGACCAACGAAGCGGCGATCTCGACGCGGATCGACGGCCAGCTCTACACCGTGCTCGGCCAGCCCGACGGGGCGGGGCGGTGGCAGCTGCGGCTGTGGTGGAAGCCCTTCGTGACGTTCATCTGGTTCGGCGGCGCGTTGATTGCGCTCGGTGGGGCGCTGTCGCTCCTCGGCCGCGTTCGTCGCGAACGCCGCACCGATGCGCGGGAGATGTGGGCGTGAAGCGCTGGCTGATCTGGCTGCCGTTCATCGTCTTCGCCGGCCTGCTCTGGTTGGTCGCGAGTGAATTATTGTCGCCGAGCGAGCGGCTGGTGCGCTCGAAGCTGGTCGACAAACCGGTGCCGGCCTTCGCGCTGGATGGTATCGTCGCCGACAAGCCCGGTCTGTCGTCGGCGGACTTCGGCAAGGGGGAGCCGCGGCTGCTCAACGTCTTCGCCAGCTGGTGCGTGCCCTGTATCGCGGAGGCGCCGCAATTGCTGGCGCTGAAGCGCGCGGGCGTTCGCATCGATGCGATCGCAATCCGCGATCGGCCGGATGCGGTGCAACGGTTCCTCGCGCGCAACGGCGACCCCTATGCGACGATCGGCGACGATCGCACGAGCCGCGTCCAGCTCGCGCTCGGCTCGTCGGGGGTGCCCGAAACCTTCCTGATCGACGGTCGCGGACGGATCGTGCGCCAGCATATCGGCGACATTCGCGCGGACGAGGTCGCGGATCTGATCGCGGCGGTGAGGGCGGCACGATGAAGCGGAGCCTCCTACCGGCGCTCGCCTTTGCGCTCGTCGCTGCGGCGCCGCCGGCGGCACGCTGGTCGAACACCCAGCTGCCCGACGCCGCACAGGAAGCGAAGGCCAAGGCGTTGATGGAGACGCTGCGGTGCCTGGTTTGTCAGGGCCAGTCGATTGCCGACAGCGACGCAGACATGGCGGCCGACATGCGCGCGCTGGTTCGCGAACGCATCCAACGGGGCGAGCAGCCGGGCCAGATCCGTGCGTGGCTGATCGAACGCTACGGCGATTACGTCACCTATGATCCGCCCTTCTCGGCGGTGACCGCACCACTGTGGCTGGCACCGATCCTGTTGCTGGTGCTGGGCGTCGTGATTGCGCGACTGTCCTTTCGCGGACGCCGCCGCTGATGGGCTGGCTCGCGCTCTTTGGCCTGATGGCGCTCGCCTTCGTCGCTCTCCTGCGGCTGGGCGTCTCCCGATCGCTGGCGTCGTTCCTGGGGGCGGCGCTGATGCTGGGCGCGGCCGGCTATGCGCTCCAGGGGCGGCCGGGGCTGGCAGGGGCGCCGGTCGCTACGCGCGCGCGCGGCGTGACGATCGACCCGGCGGTCAACGAGCTGCGGCTCGACATGTTCGGCCGCTATACGCAGGCCGCGCCCTATTTCGCGGCCGGCACGGCGTTTCAACGGATGGGCGACCAGCGGACCGCGGTGAATTTCTATCTGGGCGGCGTCAACGCCCGGCCGGACGATGCCGGGCTGTGGACGGCGCTGGGCGATGCCTATGCGCTGCATGATGGCGACACGGTGTCGCCGCCGGCGCGACTGGCGTTCGACCGGGCGATCAAACTGGCCCCGGACCATCCCGGTCCGCCATTCTTCCTGGGGCTGGCCTATGTCCGCGCCGGTCAGTTCCGTGCCGGCGCGCGCTGGTGGCGGCGGGCCTATGCGCTGGCGCCCAAGGGGATGGAGTACCGTGCCGAGATCGGCAAGCGGCTGGCGCTGCTCGAGATGTTCCTGGCAAGCCCGGCGGGCCAGGACGCGCCCTAAGGCGGAACCGGTCGGGCGGGTCCGCTGCCTTGGCGCGCGAACGACGCCAGCTACGCCATCAGGCTACTGCCCGAACCCGGCCTCACCCGCCCGCGCCACCGCCTCCCGCGCGGCGGCGATCAGGGCGCCGGCCTTGGCCTCGCATTCGCGCTGCTCATATTCGGGGACGCTGTCGGCGACGATGCCGGCGCCGGCCTGAACGTGCATGACGCCGTCCTTCACCACCGCGGTGCGCAGCACGATGCAGCTGTCCATCGACCCGTCGGGCGAGAAATAGCCGACGCCGCCGGCATAGGCGCCACGCGCTTCGGGCTCCAGCTCGGCGATGATCTGGCACGCGCGGACCTTCGGCGCGCCGCTGACGGTGCCGGCGGGAAAGCCGGCGAACAGCGCGTCGAGCGCATCGGCATCCTCACGCACGCGGCCGACGACGTTCGAGACGATGTGCATGACGTGGCTGTAGAATTCGATTCCGTAGCTGTCGGTGACGCGGACCGTACCCGCCTGCGCGACACGGCCGACGTCGTTGCGACCGAGGTCGAGCAGCATGAGGTGCTCGGCGCGTTCCTTGGGGTCGGCGAGCAGCGAGGTGCGGTTCGCCTCGTCCTCCGCTGCGGTCTTGCCGCGCGGCCGGGTGCCGGCAATCGGGCGAATGGTGACGTCGCCGTCGCGCACACGGACCAGGATTTCGGGGCTCGAACCCGTCAGCGCGAAGCCGGGCAGGTCGAGGTGGTAGAGGAAGGGTGAGGGGTTCACCCGCCGCAGTGACCGATAAAGTTCGATCGGCGGCAGCGTGAACGGCGTCGAGAAACGCTGAGCCAGCACGACCTGAAAGATGTCGCCGGCGACGATATAGTCCTTCGCTGCCGCCACCATCTCGGCGTAGCGACCGGGGGCGAGCGCGGGGGTCGGCTCGATCGCGACATGCGCTGCGCGGTGCGGCGGGGGCAGGGCGGCGGTGGCAAGGCGGGCGGCGGTCGCATCCAGCCGCGCCCCCGCGGCCTCGATCGACTGGCCCGGCCACACCGGCGCGACGAGGAACAGCGTGTCGGCCAGCCGGTCGAACACCAGCAGCACGGTCGGCCGTACGAAGATCATGTCCGGCAGGTCGAGCGGGCTGGGCGCGGCGCGCGGCAGGCGTTCGACAAGACCGATCGTCTCATAGCCGAAATAGCCGACCAGGCACGGCATCGCCCGCGGCAATGCGTCGGGCACGTCCATCCGGCACGATTCGACAAGCGCGCGCAGGGCGTCGAGCGTCGGGTTGCCGGCCGGGACAAAGGCATCGCGGTCGGTCAGCCAAGCCGCGTTGACCTCCGCGTAATTCCCGCGCGCGCGAAAGATCAGATCGGGGGCGAGGCCGATCAGGCTGTGCCGCCCGCGCACCGATCCCCCCTCGACCGATTCGAGCAGGAAGTCGCCGCGCCCCGGCTCGATCAGTTTCAGTGCGGCGGCGACCGGCGTTTCCGTATCCGCCACCTGACGCCGCCACAGCAGCGCGGGGCGGCCGGCCGCCAAGGCAGCGCGTGCCGCGTCCAGCCCCTCGGTCGTCATCAGTTGCCGGCGGGGGCGCCGGTGCCGGCCAGGTCGCCACGGACGCGCGACAGCACCGCTTCGTTGCGCTTCACGTCGACCGCCTTGCGCACGGCAGCGGCGAACTGTTCGCTCAATTCGCGCCCGCTGACCCCGCCCAGGCCCTGGCGGGTCGACGCGATCAGCGCGGCGTTGCCGGTCGCGTTCCCGGGCTGGATGGCGTCCAGATAGACGACGAAATAGCCGCCGCGGTTCGGCGCCTCGAGCATCTTCGCGCGCTTGGCCGCCATCGAGAACATCAGCGCGACCGGCGGAGGCAGTTGGCCGCCCTGGCGCGCAAGCTCGGCGCGGGTGGCGTTGAGCTGCTGGAGCGGCGGCAGCTTGACGCCGGTGCCCTGAAGCGCGGCGGGGAGCGGCGTGCCGCCGTTGATCTTGGCGACCGCAGCCGATGCCAGGGCACGGGCCGCACGCAGGTTGCGATCGATCACGAAGTCGCGCGCGACTTGCTCCTTGATCTGGGCGAGCGGCGGCGGTGCGGCGGCGACGACATTGCCGATACCGACAACGGCGAAGCTGCCGTCCGCATCGGTGGGCACGAGCTGCGGCGAATCGCCCGGCTCGGCTGCGAAGGCCGCCTGTGCGAGACGCTGGAGCATCGGGTCGGGCTGCGCGGTCGGCGCGGTCGGATCGACGCCGGCGGCGGTCAGCGGCTTCGTCGCCTGGGCGGCCAGCTTGCCGTCCGCGACGACCTCATCGAACGTCGCATTGCCGCCGATCGCGTCGTCTAGCTTGTCGTGGATCGCAGCCAGCGCCTCTTGCGCCTTCACCTTGCCGAGCTCGGCGGTGAGTTCGGGCGTCGCTTCGGCGAGCGACTTGCCCGCGACCGGCTGGATCGAATCGACACGGACGACGTGCCAGCCGAGCGGTGAGCGCAACGGGCCCAGCACCGCCCCCTGCGCTGCGCCGAACGCTGCGTCGGCGATGGCGGCGCTGGTCGCGGTGGTGATGGCGGCCTTGTCTCCTGCCGGAATCGTGCTCGGCTCCAACCCGGCGGCACGCGCCGCAGCGGCGATCACGGTGCCGCCCTTGATCTTGGCAGCAAGCGCGTTGGCCGCGGCCTGATCGGCCACGACGACCTGCGTCAGCGAGCGCTTCTCGCTGGCCGCGAACCGCGCGCGGTTCTGGTTATACGCCTGCGCGATCTCGGCTGCGGTCGGCTGCGCGGTTGCTGCGACATCGGCTGCCTTCACGACGGCGTAGCGGACGACGCGACGTTCCGGGATGGTGTAGCGGGCTCGCTGGCGGGTGTAATAGGTCTGCAGTTCGGCGTCCGTCGGCGCCGCGCCACCGTCGATGGCCGACACCGGGATATAGGCGACCGTGCCCTGGCGACGCTCGAGCAACAGCGAGGCATAGGGCAGTGCCAACTGCGCCGGCACCTGGCTCGCACCGGCGGTGGGGGCGAGCAGCTGGCGCGACAACATGCCGCGTTCGATATCTTCGCGAATGCCCTTGTCGGTCAGGCCCTGCTGCTTGAGCAGGTTTTCATAGGCCGTCTGACTGAACTTGCCGTCGAAGCCCTGGAACGCCGGGATGCCCGCAATCTCGCCATCGACCGCTCGCTTGCTGGCGGCCATGCCGATCTTTTCGGCGAATTTCTGAAGGGCCAGATCGTTGACGACGCGTTCGACGATCGATTCGAACCCACCCTGCGCGACGAAGGCCTCCATCGTCAGGGCCGGATTTTGTTGGCGGATATTGTCGTAAGCGGTGCGCACACGCTGGCGCAGGTCCGCCTCGCCGATTGCCGCGTTGCCGACCGTTACCGCCGAACCCGTGCTGGTGCCGCCGTTGCGAACATTGTTGATGTCGCCCGCCGCAAACGCCAGCGCGATCACCGCGAGGATGCCGAGTGTGATCGGAATCCCGAGCTTTGACTTGGTGATGCGGCGGAAGAAGCTGAGCATTGACGGGCCGTTCGATAGGATGTGACGCGCCGCTTTAGGGGGGCGGGCGCCGCCCATCAAGCTTGTGCCGCGCGCATGTGCCGCTATCGCAGGTGCCGACGAGACTTGAGGGGAACGACATGACGCGGCGCAAGCTGGTGGCAGGGAATTGGAAGATGAACGGCGATCGTTCGGCGCTGGCTGAACTGGATGCGATCGCGGTGGCAGCGGCAGCGCACCCGGAAGTCGATGTCGCGCTGGCGGTGCCCTTCACCTTGATCGAGCGGGCGGCCGAACGGGCATCGGGTATTGCGATCGGCGCGCAGGACGTTCACGCGCAGGACAAGGGCGCCCACACCGGCTGCGTATCGGCGGCGCAGGTCAAGGAAGCGGGGGCGAGCTTCGTCATCGTCGGCCACAGCGAGCGTCGCGGCGATCAGGGCGAGACGAGCCACGACGCCTGGGCGAAGGCCGCCGCGGCGCACCGCCACGGCCTGAACGTCATTCTGTGCTGCGGCGAGACCGAGGCCGAACGCGACGCCGGCCGCGCCGAGCGCGTGGTCCAGGCGCAGGTCGAAAAGTCGCTGCCCGACGACGCCGATGGATCGTGGCTGACGCTCGCCTACGAACCGCGCTGGGCGATCGGCACGGGCCGCACGCCGACGCTGGACGAGATCGCCGGCATCCATGCGATCGCCCGGGCGAAGATGCGGCAGATGATCGGCGAAAGGGCCGACGGCGTGCGCATCCTGTACGGGGGTTCGGTGACGGGCGAGAATGCCGCGACGATCCTCAACGTGGAGAATGTCGACGGCGCGCTGGTCGGTGGGGCAAGCCTGACCGCCGCGAAGTTCGTGCCGATTATCGACGCTGCGTGAGAGAGTAGCGAAGCTAATCGCGAACGGACCCGCGGCGTCGACGGCCGGCGGCGCTGCGAGCGCCGACCGACGGCATGGGCAGTGCCCATGCCGCCTGCTGGCCTACGCCGCGCGACAGTTTAGCGACGTCTAGCTTATCCTAACGGTCTGACCGGCGCGGAGACGCGGGCATCCCGAACGTCCCCAGAAGCGACGGTCCCTCACGCTCCCCGCCCGGTCTCCGCCTGCAGGGCGTCGATCCGCTTGGACGCATCCGCCTTCGTCAGCGTATCGTCGAATTCCGCCCCGGCTTCCTCAGACAATGTCTTGAGATAGCTTGCCTGCGCGCCGGTCATCGGCTCGTCGCCGGTGGTCCAGTCGTCGGGGTCCTTCTCGGCGTTTCCTGTCGGGTGGTCCTTTGGGTTGTCGGTCATGGCGAGCGTTTCCTTTCGCCATGACCAACGCCGATGTTCTTTATCCGTTCCACGCCTCGTAGGCGAGGTCGAGGTCGTCGGCGACCGCCTTGTATGCGATCTTGCCCTTGTACACGTTCAACCCCGCGGCAAGGTGCGGATCGGCCTTCATCGCGGCCTCGGCGCCCATGTTCGCGAGCTTCAGCGCGAAGGGGAGGGTCGCGTTGTTCAGTGCGAAGGCCGACGTGCGGGCGACCGCGCCCGGCATGTTGGCGACGCAATAATGAATGACGCCATCGACTTCGAACACCGGATCCTGATGAGTCGTGGCATGGCTGGTTTCGAAACAGCCGCCCTGGTCGATCGCGATGTCGACCAGCACCGCGCCGCGCTTCATCGTCTTCACCATCTCGCGGGTGACGAGCTTGGGCGCCGCCGCACCCGGCACCAGTACCGCGCCGATCACGAGATGCGCGTTCTTCACCGCCGCGGCGATCGCCGCCTTCGATGCATAGGCCGTCTTGATCTGCGAGCTGAAGAACATGTCCAGCTCAGCCAGGCGGTCGTTGTTGATGTCATAGATGGTGACGTCCGCGCGCATGCCGACGGCCATCTGCGCGGCGTTCACGCCCGATACGCCGCCGCCCAGGATCGCAACCTTGGCCGGCGCCACGCCGGGAACGCCGCCCAGCAGAACGCCGCGACCGCCCTGTTCCTTCTCCAGGTAATGCGCACCGACCTGGACCGACATGCGGCCGGCGACCTCGGACATCGGCTTCAGCAGCGGCAGGCCGCCGCGCGGGGAGGTGACCGTTTCATAGGCGATGCAGGTCGCGCCCGACTTCATCAGCCCTTCGGCCTGCGGCTTGTCGGCGGCGAGGTGGAGGTAGGTGAAGAGCACGTGGCGCGGCTCGAGCAGCGCGATCTCGCTCGCCTGCGGCTCCTTGACCTTCACGATCATGTCGCTCTGCGCGAAGACGTCCGCCGGCGTACCGACGATGCGCGCGCCGACGTCGACATAATCCTGGTCGGCGAAGTCGATGCCCGCGCCGGCGTTCGTCTCGACAATGACTTCGTGACCTGCGGCGACCAGTTCGGCCACCGACGGCGGGGTGAGCCCCACGCGATATTCGTGGTTCTTGATTTCCTTGGGCACGCCGACGCGCATGATCTCTCTCCGTATAAAGTGCGTTGCCGCACTTGTAGCGTCTTTCCTTCCGAAAATCCGTGCAAAGTCCTCGGGAATTCTGCGACTGCACGCATGGATTTATCGTGCCTCTGCGGTAGAGCGGAAGAACCATGCAACTCGACCGTATCGACTCGACCATCCTGCGCATCGTCGCCGAGGATGCCCGCCTGTCCGTCAGCCAGATCGCAGCCCGCGTCGGCCTGTCGCAATCGGCCTGCACGCGCCGGATGCAGGCACTCGAGTCGTCGGGGCGGATCCTGGGCTACGGCGCCCGGCTCGGCCGTCGCGCGCTGGGGTTCAAGGTGCGTGCGCTGGTCGACATTACGCTGTCGACCCAGGTCGAGGAGGATCTGGCGCGGTTCGAGGCGGAGGTCGGGGCGATCCCCGGGGTCGTCGCCTGCGCGCTCGTGTCCGGCAACCAGGACTATCGCCTGACGATCGTCTGCCGCGACCTGGACGATTACGAACGGTTGCACCGCGAGCATCTGGGCCGGCTGCCCGGCGTGCTGACGATCAGCAGCAGCTTCGTCCTGCGCGAGGTTCCGACCCGGGGGGAGGCCGATGCGATCTTCGGGGAGTAGGCGCGTCTCAGCACGAAGGGGGAGGGCGGGATCGCCCGTATGCGAAACCATTTTCCTACATGGCCGAAATCTGCTTCACCCTGTCGGATGAGATCGACGTCACTCTGTCCGACCGAACGCCAGCTTCGAAAGCGGCAAAGGTGACAAAGGTGACAAAGGCTGACGAATGCACTGCGGTATCGCAACTTTTGGCACCCCGTTGCGGGGCGTTGCGCACAGTGCTAGGCGCCGCCGCGCTATGCCAATGGAAGGCGCCCAGGTCGTGACCATGACCGTTTCTGTCGGCGACACCGCCGGAAGGTTCCCCCGGTGAGCGCCGCGCTCCCGGCCGACTCACTCCATCCCGACAGCGATGCCGATGGCCACTCCCATGCCAAGCAGGGACTGGCCCGGCTCGCGTTGGGGGCGATCGGCGTCGTTTACGGCGATATCGGCACGAGTCCGCTCTATGCGATGAAGGAAGTGTTCGTCGGTCATCACCCCCTGACCGTCGATCAGCTTCACATCTTCGGCGTCATCAGCCTGATGTTCTGGTCGCTGATGCTGATCGTGACGTTGAAATACGTCCTGCTCATCCTGCGTGCCGACAACAATGGCGAGGGCGGCAGCCTCGCGCTGCTCGCGCTGATCCAGCGCCAGAGCGGTCACGGCAAGCGCTGGGGCCCGAGCCTGGTGATCCTGGGCGTTCTGGCGACCGCATTGTTCTTCGGCGACTGCATGATCACCCCGGCGATTTCGGTGCTGTCGGCGGTCGAGGGGCTGTCGACCGTCCAGGCCGGGTTCGACGGCTGGGTGCTGCCGATCGCCATCGGGATCATCGTCGCGCTGTTCTATCTGCAGTCGATCGGCACGGCGCGGGTCGGCAAGGTCTTCGGACCGATCATGCTCCTCTATTTCGTCACGCTCGCGGTGCTGGGGTTGATCAACATCTTCCACCGCCCCGACGTGCTGATGGCGCTCAATCCGATCTGGGCGGTGCGCTTCGCGATGAACGACGGGACGTTGGCGTTCCTGGCGCTCGGCTCGGTCGTACTGTGCGTGACGGGGGCCGAGGCGCTCTACGCCGACATGGGCCATTTCGGCCGCCGCCCGATTCAGTTCGCCTGGGCGATGCCGGTGCTGCCGGCGCTGATGCTCAACTATCTGGGGCAGGGCGCACTGCTGCTCGACAATCCGGCGGCGGCGGAAAATCCGTTCTTCTTCATGGCAAGTGAAGACTTCCGCCTGCCGCTCGTCATCCTGGCGACGATGGCGACCGTCATCGCCAGCCAGGCGGTCATCACCGGTGCCTATTCGGTCGTCCAGCAGGCCGTGCAGCTGGGGCTGATGCCGCGGATTCGCATCGATCACACCAGCGCGTCGGAGGCCGGGCAGATTTATATCCCGGTCATCAACTGGGCGTTGCTGGCGATGGTGCTGCTGCTGATCCTCGGCTTCCAGGAATCGTCCAACCTCGCCGCCGCTTATGGCATCGCGGTCACGGGGACGATGTTCATCACCACCTGCATGATGGGCGTGCTGTTCCGTCGCGTGTGGGGCTGGCCGGTCCCGATCGTGGCGTTGTTCATCGGCGTCTTCGTGCTGATCGATGGCCTTTATTTTGCGTCCAACCTGACGAAGGTGCCCGATGGGGGCTGGTTCCCGCTCCTCGTCGGGATCATCATCTTCGTTCTGCTAACGACTTGGGCCCGGGGCCGCGCGTTGATGATCGAGCGGCTGGCGGAAGCGGCGATGCCGGTGAAGATCTTCATCCAGTCCGCGGCCAGTTCGGCGACGCGGGTGCCCGGGACGGCGGTCTTCATGACGTCGACCGCGGACGGCGTGCCGCACGCGCTGCTCCACAATCTGAAGCATAACAAGGTCATCCACGAGCGTGTCATTCTGCTGACCGTCAAGATCGCCGACGTTCCGTTCGTGCCGGAGACGAAGCGGGTGACCCAGGATGACCTCGGCAAGGGCTTTCACCGTATGGTCCTGAAGTTCGGCTTCATGCAGGAACCCGACGTCCCGAGCGCGCTGAAGCTGGTCGGCAAGGACAAGTGCGGCGAATTCCGGATGATGGACACCAGCTTCTTCCTGGCCCGCCAGACTTTGCTGCCGTCGGAAAAGCCGGCGATGGCACTGTGGCGCGAGCATCTCTTCGCCTGGATGCTGCGCAACGCGGAAAGCGCGATGGAATTCTTCCGCCTGCCGACCAATCGGGTGGTGGAGCTGGGGAGCCAGGTGGAGATCTGAGCCGCGTGCCTTGCCGTTCGTGTTGAGCCTGTCGGGGCACCGGTCCCGAACACGCCCTTCGACAAGCTCGGGGCGAACGGAGTAAGCGCCTGCCATGTCCCAGCCCCTCAACATCCTCCACCTCCATTCCAGCTTCTCGCTGGGCGGCAAGGAAGCGCGCGCGGTTCGGCTGATGAACGCGTTCGGGGACCGGGCGCGTCACACGATCGTCTCGGGCGTACCCGACCAGCTCGGCGCCCGCGATGCCATCGCCAGGGGGATCAAATACGAGATCGCGCAGAACCCGCCGCCGTTGACGGGAAGCCCCTCGGTCGCGCGGTTCGAAGCCATTGCCAAGTTCATGGCGCGGTTCGACCTCGTCCTGACCTACAATTGGGGCGCGATCGATGGCGTGATGGCCAGGCGTGTCTTTTCCAAAGGCATGCCGCCGCTGATCCATCACGAGGATGGGTTCAACGCCGACGAGGCGCTGCGCCTGAACCGCAAGCGCAACTATTATCGCCGCTTCGCACTGCCGGCTACCCATGCGCTGGTCGTCCCGAGTCATCAGCTGGAACGGATCGCGCTGGATATCTGGAAGCAACCGAAGGGGCGGGTGCTCCGCATCTCGAACGGCATTCCCACCGGGCTCTATGCGGCCAAACCCGATCCGAAGGCGATCCCCGGTCTCGTCAAGCGCAACGGTGATTTCGTCGTCGGAACCGTGGCGGGGCTGCGCGAGGTGAAGGACATCCCCGCCCTTGTCCGCGCATTCGGCGGCCTGCCGGGCAAGGCGAAGCTGGTCGTCGTCGGTGAGGGGCCGGAGGAAGGCGCGATTCGCGATGCGGCCGACGCCATGTTCCTCGGCGACCAGCTGATCATGCCCGGTTTCCTGCGCGACCCGTACCGCTACATCGGCCTGTTCGATGTCTTCGCGCTATCGTCGCGGTCCGAACAACAGCCGATCGTGGTGATGGAGGCGATGGCCGCCGGATTACCGATCGTGGCGCCGCCGGTCGGAGACGTGGCCGAAATGGTCGCGCCCGAGAACCACCATTATCTCGCCCCCGACCGGCGCGAGGTCGTGCTGCGCGACCGCATCCAGATGCTGCAGAGCCGGCCGGACGAACGCGCCCGAGTCGGGCACGCGAACCAAGCGCGGGCACGCCAATTGTTCGACGAGTCGGCGATGATTGCCGCCTATGCCAGGCTTTACGCCGATGCCGCCGGTCGATCGGGCGCACTTGGCTGATTATTCTCGCCATTTTCGTGCGTTGGGCGTAGGGGCGAGCCAGATTTGACGTGGAGGCGATGTGTTCAAGGGCTTGACGCCGATTAACTATGGCGGTCGCGAGGTTTGGCCGCTGGTCGAAGGCGGAAAAGGCGTCGCCGCGACGAACCATATGTCGGCGGGCGCCTGGGCGGCGGCCGGCGGGATCGGCACGGTGTCGGCGGTGAACGCCGACAGCTACGATCCCGAAGGCAAGATCATCCCCCAGATCTATCATGCGCTGACGCGTCGCGCCCGGCACGAGGAGCTGATCGAATACGCGATCGAAGGTGCCGTCCAGCAGGTGAAGCGCGCCTGGGACATCGCCGGCGGTAAGGGTGCGATCAACATCAACGTTCTGTGGGAGATGGGCGGGGCGCAGCGCGTGCTGCACGGCGTCCTCGAACGCACCCGCGGGCTTGTCGCCGGCGTGACCTGTGGCGCGGGCATGCCGTACAAGCTGAGCGAGATCGCCGCTTCCTACAATGTCAGCTATCTGCCGATCGTCAGCTCCGGCCGCGCGTTCCGCGCGCTATGGAAACGCGCCTATTCTAAGGCGGCGAACTGGCTGGCGGCCGTGGTCTATGAGGATCCCTGGCTCGCCGGCGGGCACAATGGTCTGTCGAATGCCGAAGACCCGCTGAAGCCGCAGGACCCCTATCCGCGCGTCAAGGAATTGCGTGACGTGATGCGCGAAGGCGGGATCAGCGACGATGTGCCGATCGTGATGGCCGGTGGCGTCTGGTATCTGCGCGACTGGAGCGACTGGATCGACAATCCCGAACTTGGCAAGATCGCCTTTCAGTTCGGCACCCGCCCGCTGCTGACGCAGGAAAGCCCCATTCCGCCGGAATGGAAGGCCAAGCTGATGGAGATCGAACCCGGCGAGGTTTTGCTCCATCGCTTCTCGCCGACCGGCTTCTATTCATCTGCGGTCCGCAACCCGTTCCTGCGCAACCTCGAAGCGCGTTCCGAACGCCAGATCGCCTTTTCGTCGCAGCAGGCGGGCGACCATACCCATCAGCTCGACGTCGGCGTGAAGGGAAAGAATTTCTGGGTGACGCTGGGCGACCTGATGCGCGCTCGCGAATGGTATGGCCATGGCTTCACGGACGCACTGAAGACCCCGGACAATACGCTCGTCTTCGTGACGCCCGAGGAAAAGGCGACGATCCGCAAGGACCAGGCTGACTGCATGGGCTGCCTCAGCCAGTGCGCGTTTTCGTCCTGGGCCGATACCGAGACGAATTCGACGGGGCGCCTCGCCGATCCGCGCAGCTTCTGCATTCAAAAGACGCTGCAGGACATCGCGCACGGTGGCCCGACCGATCAGAACCTGATGTTCGCCGGCCACGCCGCCTATAACTTCAAGAAGGACCCCTTCTATTCGAACGGGTTCGTACCGACGGTGAAGCAACTGGTCGATCGTATCCTGACCGGCGACTGATCGACCGGGCAGCGATTCTCGGCCTTACGGGGCCGTGCTGCCCTCCAGGGCGTGGGTGATCGTCCGCATGGGGTTGGTCAGCACCTGCGTGACCGTTACCGCCGCATAGCCGGCGCCGGCCATTATGGCGGCGCCGAAGGCGACGTAGCGAAGCTTCTGCGCGATATTGTCTGCGCGGCGGGCCGATTCGTCCGGACGCGGCAGTCGCCGGCGTTCGCTGCGGATCTCGCCCAGCATCGCCTCGGCCTTGGTGGCGTTGGGGTTCACCAGTGCGGGAATATCGATCGCATCCTGGGTGCGGACGCCGAATTCATTGCCCTGTACCCACATCGTTCGGGCGACGATGACCTGGGTTGCGCGGCGGACTTCGATATAGGCGCCGCGCTGGGGCGGACGGGCAACCGAGATCCGCATGCCATGGACGGACACGTTGCGGATGGCGATATCCTGCCACCCGTCTGCGGACTTCATCCGGGCGGTGACCGCAATCGTCTGCCTGGCTTCACGCGGTTTCACTATTCATGCCCTGTTGTGGCGACGCACGTCACCCGCTTCCCCGGACATCACTTTAGCCGTAACCGATTACCAGATGATTGATCGGCCTCTACGGCGCGGCATCAAATCGGCTTGCGCCGGATCAGGCCCAGCCCTCGAGCACCTGGTCGGGCGGACGGTGGCCATCGGACCATGCCTTGATATTGGCGATCACGCGCTCGCCCATCGCCAGGCGTCCTTCATAGGTCGCCGAACCCATGTGCGGCAGCATCACGACGTTCGGCAACGCAAGGAGCCGCGGGTCGATCGCCGGTTCGTGCTTCCAGACGTCCAGCCCGGCGCCGGCCAGCCGACCACCCTCCAGCGCATCGACCAACGCGTCTTCGTCCAGGATGCCGCCGCGGCTGGTGTTGATCAGATAGGCGGCTGGCTTCATCAGCGCGATGCGGTGGGCGTCGATCAGGTTTTCACTGTCCGGGTTGCGCGGCGTGTGCAAGGTCACGATGTCGGCCATAGCCAGCATCTCGTCGAGGTTGGGATGCCACTCCGCCTGCAGTTCCGCTTCCACGACCTTGGGCAGCCGATGGCGATTGTGATAATGGATCGTCAGACCGAAGGCGCGGGCGCGGCGGGCGACGGCCTGGCCGATGCGCCCCATGCCGACGATCGCCAGCGCCTTGCCGCCGATGCGGTGCCCGAGCATGCCCCCGGGCGACCAGCCGCTCCAGGCGCCCGAACGGACCAGCTTTTCCCCTTCCGCCAGCCGACGCGGCACCGACAGGATCAGCGCCATCGTCATGTCGGCGGTATCCTCCGTCAGCACGCCTGGCGTGTTGGTGACGAGGATACGCCGTGCGCGCGCCGCTTTCAGGTCGATGTGGTTCACGCCAGCGCCGTAATTGGCGATTAGCTTGAGGCGCGGCCCGGCCGCTGCGATCAGATCGGCGTCGATCGCGTCGGTGACGGTAGGAACCAGCACGTCGCAATCCGCCATCGCCGCGGCCAGGCTGACACGGTCCATCGGTGCGTCGGTGAGGTTCAACTCGGCATCGAACAGCGCAGACAGTCGCGACAGCACCGCATCGGGCAGGTCACGGGTGACGATCACCCGGGGGCGGGCGGGGCGCGGTTCGGCCATATGTCCCGATTGGCGTGATGCCGGGCGCCAGTCAACGGTTGAACCGGGCGGAGCCGGCGCGGTAGACGGGACTCTGGAGGACGACGATGCGCAAGCTCATGATTTTGGCCGCGGCAACGGCAGTGACGCTGACGGTGCCGCATGCGCCTGTCGACGCGCAGAAACGCAAGACGCCCTATTATGCGTCGATCTCCGCCGGGCAGGCGCGGATGCGCACCGGGCCAGGGCGCAACTACCCTGCGAGCTGGCTCTACCAGCGCGCGGGCCTGCCGGTGAAAGTCGTCGACGTCTACAAGGAATGGCGCAAGGTCGAGGATCCGGGCGGCACGCAGGGGTGGATGCTGGCCAATTTGCTGACCGACACCCGGCACGCGATCGTCACCGATACCATCGTCGTGCTGCGCGACCGGCCGAGCGGGTCGGGTCGGATGCAATACCGCGCCCAGCCCGGCGTCGTCGGCAAGATTAGCAAATGCGCCGGCGGCTGGTGCCATTTCGACGTGAAGGGCCGTGGCGGCTTCGTCGAGGCGATCCACCTGTGGGGCGTCGATCCGGGTGAAGAGGTCGAATGAGATTCGCTCGCGCAGACCTCGACCACCACGCCGTCGTCGCGCTGCTGGAGCATCATGTCCGCGAGGCGCACCGTAATTCGCCGCCGGGCAGTGTCTTCGCGCTCGACCTGTCGGCACTGCGCCTGCCCGAAATCCGTCTGTGGAGCGTCTGGGACGACGAAACGCTGCTGGGGCTTGGCGCCTGGAAGGCCCTGGGCGGCGGGGATGGGGAACTCAAGTCGATGCGGACCGCGCCGGGACATGAGCGCAAGGGCGTCGGCAAGACCATGCTGGCGCATCTTGTCGCCGATGCTCGCGCCGCGGGGGTGACGCGCCTGCTCCTCGAAACCGGCACGAACGAGGCCTTTGCTCCGGCGCGGGCAATGTATGAAGCGGCGGGGTTTCAGCCGACGGGCGCGTTCGGGGACTATGTGCTGACCGACTTCAATCGCTGCTACGAGCTGGCGATCTGATCGGGCGGCTGGCGGAAGAAGACATCGTCGTAACCGAACGATATGAGCGCGGGATGGCCCGGCTACTGCTGTTCAACAAACCCTTCGACGTCCTGTCGCAATTCACCGATCGCGGATCGCCGACGGTGCGGTCGACCCTGTCGGACTTCATCGCGGTGAAGGGTGTCTATCCCGCCGGCAGGCTCGACCGCGACAGTGAGGGGCTGCTGCTGCTGTGCGATGACGGTCGGTTGCAGGCCCGGATCGCCGATCCGCGTTTCAAGATGCCTAAGACCTATCTCGTTCAGGTCGAAGGCGATCCGCAGGAGCCGGCGCTGGACCGCCTTCGGCAGGGCGTGCAGTTGAAGGATGGCATGACCCTGCCCGCGGAAGTCGCGCGGATCGACCCGCCGGACCTATGGCCGCGCGATCCACCGATCCGCCAGCGCAAACACATTCCCGACAGCTGGCTGGAAATTACCATTCGCGAGGGGCGCAACCGGCAAGTGCGGCGCATGACGGCCGCGGTCGGGTTGCCCACGTTGCGGCTCGTGCGCTGGTCGATCGGCGACTGGACCGTCGCCGGAATCGCGCCGGGCCGGTTCGAGATCCTATCCCCTTCGGCAGAGATGTAGCGCCCTGTGAACTACCGTCATTCTTACCATGCCGGCAACAGCGCCGATGTCGTGAAGCACAGCCTGCTGATCGCGCTTGTCCGGGCCTTACAGCAGAAGCCGGGCGCGCTGACGCTGATTGATACCCATGCCGGTTGTGGGCTCTACGACCTCGGCGGCGAACAGGCGCAGCGCACGGGGGAGGCGGCTCACGGCGTGCTGCGGGCTTTTGCCGATCCGACCCCCCTGCTCGACGACTATCGCGCCGCCGTGCGCGCGGTAAACGTCGGAGCAGACCCTGACCGCTACCCCGGCTCCCCGCAGTTTCTGGTGCAGCTTTTGCGCCCGCAGGATGTGCTAATACTGAACGAAAAGCATCCGGAAGACGCCGCCTCTCTGCGCGCTGCGATGCGCGGGACGCCCGCTGCCGTCCATGAACGCGACGCCTATGAACTGTGGCTGGCGATGGTTCCGACCCGGACGCCGCGTGGCGTGGTGGTGGTCGACCCGCCGTACGAGCAGACCGACGAGCGCGAGCGTATCACCACAACGCTCGCCGCGGCACATCGCAAATGGGCGCATGGGGTGACGGTCGTCTGGTATCCGCTGAAAGACCGCGCCACGCATCTTCAGTGGAAGGGGAAACTGCGGCGGCTCGGCATTCCGAAGTTCCTGTCGGTCGAGCATTGGCTGTACGATGCCGACCAGCCCGGCGCCTACAACGGTGCGGGTCTGTTCATCGTCAACCCGCCCTATGCCTTCACCCAGGCGCTGCCGCCCCTACTCGAAGCGCTACGCGCCGCGCTGGCGCCCGACGGTCATCGCGGTGAGATTTCCGCCTATTGGCTGAAAGAATAGCCACTTGGCCATCTTCGTTCCCCGGCTAAGGCCGGGGCCCGGGTCGCGAGCGCCATCCGTGATCACCGAAGTCGCCCCAACCGGGCCCCGGCCTTCGCCGGGGCACAGTCTCTGAGCGCCGCAATATCACTCGATACCGCTGCGGTAGGTCAGTCCATCAACTCCACCGCCATCGCGGTCGCTTCGCCGCCACCGATGCAGAGCGACGCCATGCCGCGCTTCTGACCTGTCGTCTCGAGCGCCGAGAGCAGCGTCGCCAGAACCCGGGCGCCGCTGGCACCGATCGGGTGGCCGAGCGCACAGGCGCCGCCGTGGATGTTGAGGACGTCGTGGGCGATCCCCAGGTCGTGCATCGCGATCATGGCGACGACGGCGAAGGCTTCGTTGACTTCGAACAGGTCGACGTCGCCGATCTGCCAGCCGGCGCGCTCCAGCGCCTTGTTCGTCGCGAACACGGGGGCGGTGGTGAACAGGGCGGGCTTGTGGGCGTGGGCGGCGTGGGCGACGACGCGCGCGACCGGGGTCAAACCGAGTTTTTCGGCGATACTCGCACGGGTCATCACCAACGCGGCGGCGCCGTCGCTGATCGACGAGGCGTTGGCGGCGGTGATCGTGCCGTCCTTCGAGAAGGCGGGCTTCAGCGTCGGGATCTTGGCGACGTCGCCCCTGGCGGGCTGTTCGTCCAAGGTGATCGTGGTCGGGCCCTTTCGACCCGAAATCTCCACGGGCACAATCTCGCGGTCGAATGCACCGGAGCCTTGTGCCTTCTGCGCGCGCTGGAGGGACTGGATTGCAAAGTCGTCCATCGCCGCCCGCGTGAACTGATATTCGCGCGCGGTGTCCTCGGCGAAGCTGCCCATCAGCTTGCCGGGGTCGTACGCGTCCTCGAGCCCGTCGAGGTACATATGGTCCTTCATGACGTCGTGGCCGATGCGGGCGCCGCCGCGGTGGCGCATCGACAGGTAGGGCGCGTTCGTCATGCTCTCCATGCCGCCCGCGACGATGACGTCGGCGGAACCGGCCGCCAGCGCATCGGCGGCCATGATCGCCGCCTGCATGCCGCTGCCGCACATCTTGTTGACGGTCGTCGCCTCGATATGGTCGGGCAGGCCCGCCTTCAATGCCGCCTGGCGCGCGGGCGCCTGGCCGAGGCCGGCGGGCAGGACGCAGCCCATGTAGATCTTTTCGATCGCATTGCCCTTGAGGCCGGCGCGCTCGACCGCCGCGCCGACCGCGGTCGCACCGAGTTCGGTCGCGGTCGCGCCGGTCAGACAGCCTTGGAAACTGCCCATCGGGGTGCGGGCATAGCTGGCGATGACGACGGGATCGGTGGTCATGGACATCCTCTCGAAACTTTGTGCAGGCGGTTCAAAATCGAATTGGGCTCCGGCGAAGGCCGGAGCGCTGGAGATTGTGCGCTCTCGACCGCCAACACCCCCGTCTTCGCCGGGGCACGAGTCAGTCGAGGGCCGTATGTCGTGGCTCCTAGCGCGCCGATCAATGCAGGTCGACCGGGGCCGCCTTCTCCCCCGACGTCGGTCGCGGCGGCTTCTGGAGGAAAACGACCAGCGGCACCGAAAGCGCCGTAACGATCGCCATCGCCCAGAAATCGTCGAGGTAGGCGATCATCGCGGCCTGACGGTTCACCTCGGCATCGATCATCGAGAGCGCAGCGTCGGCCGCCATGCCGAAGCGTTGCAGACTGGACAGGTCATAGCTCGACAGCGCGTCCGAGGTGATGTTCGCGGCAAGGTCGGCGTGGCTGGTCTGGACGTTGCGCGCGAGCAGCGCGGTCACGGCCGAAATCCCGACCGACGCACCGATATTGCGCATGAGGTTCATCAGCGACGACGCTTCGGTGCGATACTGCGGCGGCAGCGTCGCGAATGCCATCTGATTGAGGGGCATGAAGACGAGGCCGAGGCCGAGCCCCTGGATCAGCCCCGAGACGACGAACGGCTGCGATCCCATGACGATCGTCCACGTCGTCATTTCGTAAAGCGACCCCGCTGCGACCGCAAAGCCGAAACCGACCAGAATGCGCGGATCGAAGCCGCGCTGGGTCAGCTGAGCGGCGACGAACATGCTGAACACGATGCCGAAGCCGCGTGGCATCAGCAACAGGCCGGTATCGACGACCGGATAGCCGTAGATGCGCTGAAGCATCGGTGGGAGCAGCGCCATCGTCGCCATCATCACGACGCCGACGACCAGCATGAAGGCCAGACCGGTGACGAGGTTGCGGTTCTTGAACAGATCGCGGTCGAACATCGGTCGCTTGCCGGTCGCAAGGTGGACGACGAACATCCATAGCGCGATGAAGGCGACCAGCGCCTCGACGACGACTTCACCCGATGAGAACCAGTCCTCGGTCTGGCCGCGATCGAGCATCAGCTGCAGTGCGGCGATGCCGATCGCGAGTAGGCTGAAGCCCAGGACGTCGAACGGCCGCACCTTGACCGGGCGCGACGGGAGCAGCCACCACAGCACCGCGAAACAGAAGATGCCGAGCGGCAGGTTGACGTAAAACACCCAGCGCCAGCTGTAGCTCTCGGTCAGCCAGCCGCCGATGACCGGCCCCAGGATCGGACCGACCATGATGCCCATGCCCCAGACGGCCATCGCCTTGCCCTGGCGTTCGGGCGGGTTGATGTCGAGCATCACCGTCTGGCTGAGCGGGTTCATGAAGGCCGCGCTGATCCCCTGCAGGATGCGGAAGGCGACCATCTCCTCCAGGTTCTGCGCCATGCCGCAGAGCGCCGAGGCAATGACGAAGCCGACGACCGACCAAAGGAACAGGTTGCGGCTGCCGACGCGGTCCGACAGCCAGCCGGTGATCGGAATCGCGATGGCCGAAGCGACAATATAGCTCGTCAGCACCCAGGTCACGGTATCCGCCGTCGCGCCCAGCGCAGGCTGCATATGCGGGAGTGCGACGTTGGCGATGGTGGAGTCGAGAATCTGCATGATCGTGGCGAGCATGACGCCGACGGTCAGCAGGGGGCGGTTGCTGGTCTGGAGTGCGGCAGTCCCGGGCCCGGGCGCAGCGGGGCGTGCGGCGGGGGAGGGGGCGGTGGTGGCCATGTCTCACGCCCCTCCCTGGACAAGGAAGGGGGCGGGACGGGCGGCCTGGGTCACTTGCGCACGTCCACACGCACGTCGGCACTGAGGCCGGCGATCAGCTGACGCGGGCTCTTCTCGTCGATCGCGATGCGCACCGGCACGCGCTGCGTAACCTTCACCCAGTTGCCGTTCGCGTTCTGCGCAGGGAGCACGGAGAATTCGCTGCCCGTGCCCGCGCCGATCGAGGCGACGTGACCGCGCAGCTTGACGCCAGGATAGGCATCGAACGTCACTTCCGCGGCCTGCCCGACCCGCATGTGGGCGAGATCGGTTTCCTTGAAATTGGCATCGACCCACGACCTGGCGTCGGCGACGATGGTGACCGCGGGCAGCCCGGTGACCATCATCTGGCCGACCTGCAACCGGTCGGCCTGGCTGACCTGACCCGACACCGGCGCGCGGACGGCGGTGCGTGACAGGTCGAGCAGCGCCTTTTCGCGCGCGACACGGCCGGCGGCGACCTGCGGATTCTGGCCCGGGACTGCGGCACCCGATGCGAGCTTCGCGCGCGCCTCGTTGGCGTCCGCAACCGCTGACTGATACGACGCGCGGGCCTGTTCGAGCGAGTGCTGGGCCTGCTCGAACCGGGCCCGGGTCGTGAAGCCGCGCTGCATCAGCGAATCCTGTCGCGCGAAATCCTCCTGCGCAGCCGCAATGCGGTCCTTGGCGGCCTGAATGTCGGCGCCGGTGCCGACATAGCTCGCCTGCAGCGTCTGGACGTTGACCTGCGCGCCGGCGATCTGGGCATCGGCCTGCTCGACCGCGATACGGTACGGCTGGGGATCGATGCGGAACAGCAGATCACCCGCCTTCACATGCTGGTTCTCCCGCACGTCGACGGACACGATGCGCCCGGCGACGTCGGACGCCACCGATACCTTGTCCTGGCCGACATAGGCGTTGTCGGTCGATACATAGCGGCCCGAGGTCGCATAGAAATAGCCGGCGATCGCCACCACGATCAGCGGCACGCCGAACATCAGGATCGCGCGGATCCATCGGCGCTTCGCCTTGACGGGAGTGGCGGTATCCGTGGCGATCTTGGGGTCTGCATCAGCCATGGGCGGCGTCCTTCGGCATATCGGTCAGGTTGGTGCGAACGCGTTCCAGCGCCGCGGTCAAGTTCGTGCGATCGGTGTCGTCCAGTCCAGCGAAAGCGGCGCCGAACATCTCGTCGGCATGAGCGCGGAGCTGTTCGAGCACCGGCTTGGCCGCATCGGTCAGAAAGATCTGCCAGGCGCGACGATCGGCGGGCTCGCGGCGGCGCTCGACCATGCCGGATTCCTCCAACCGGTCCACCATCCGGCATAGTGTGATCGGCTCGACTTCCAGCAGATCGGCGAGGCCGCCCTGATTGATCCCTTCATTCCGCGAAAGGGTGACGAGAGTTTTCCACTGTGCGCGGGTCGCGCCCACCAGGCGTGCCCGCTCGTCGAAACGGCGGCGCATCAGGCGCGAGACATCACTGATGAGAAAGCCTAGGCTGTCGGATATACGGCGCATATAATAAGCATGCTTATTAAAAGCCAGCGAGCATTACGTGCGTTGCGTGCAATCGCATGTGCAGGAGATGACGATGCGGAGACAGATGACGGGCGGGTGCCTGTGCGGTTCGAAGCGCTATGTCGCGACCGTGGCGGACGACGACGCCTATCTGTGTCACTGCCGAATGTGTCAGCGTTGGTCGGGCAGTGTGTCGATCGCGCTCAAGGGGATGAAGAAGGCCGACGTGCGCTGGGATACGCCGCCCGATTTCTTCACGTCCTCGCCGATCGCGCGCCGCGGCTTTTGCGCGACGTGCGGCACGTCGCTGACCTTCGAGTTTCCCGACAGCGAGACGATGGACCTGACCGTCGCCAGCTTCGACGACCCGTCACGGTTTCGGCCTAGGCATAATTACGCGGTCGAAAGCTGGCACACGGCATGGCTGGACGTACGCGACCTGCCCGCTATGCGCAGCGAGGATAACCCCAATGTCGTCGAGAGATGGATGAAGGCCTGTGGCAAGCTCCCCGACTGAAACGCGCTTCTTCACCAGCTTCGACGGCGAGCGGATCGCCTATCGCGAAATGGGCGAGGGGCGCGCGGTCGTCCTGATTCACGGCTATTTCAGCGACGCGCAGACGAACTGGATCAAGTTCGGCCATGCCGAAAAGATCGCGGCGCGTGGCTGTCGGGTCATCATGCCCGACCTGCGAGGCCATGGCGAAAGCGCGACGCCGCACGATCTGTCGGCCTATCCGAACGATGCCCTGACGAAGGACGGCCATGCCCTGGTCGCACATCTGGGTCTCACGGAATATGACCTGGGCGGCTATTCCCTCGGCGCGCGGACGACGGGGCGGATGCTGGCAACGGGGGCAACGCCGCGGCGGGTGATGTTCACCGGCATGGGGCTGGAGGGGTTGACCGATGCCAGTGGGCGGTCGGACCATTTCCGCAATGTGCTGACGAACCTCGGCAAGCATCCGCGCGGGTCGCCGGCGTTCATGGCGGAGGCGTTTCTAAAGACCACTGGCGGCGATGCACAGGCATTGCTGGGCGTGCTGAACACGTTCGCCGATACGCCGCGCGAGGTGCTGGAAAGGGCGTCGCAACCGGCGCTGGTGGTCATGGGGCGCGAGGATGACGAGGTCGGATCGGGCGCGGCCTTGGCCGATGTGCTACCGAACGCGCGATATGTTGAGGTCGGTGGCGGTCACATGGGAGCGGTGACCAAGCCGGAGTTGGGCCAGGCGATGGCGGATTTCCTGGCGGGGTAACCCGGAGCGAATCTGTTCCCCGGCAAAAGGCCGGGGCTCAGTTACCAGGCGCCAGATGGTCGACCGACTACGCGCCTCAGGGTTGGCTGAAACTGGACCCCGGCTTTTCGCCGGGGAAAAGTTACGGTTAGGCGTCTGTCTTGTCTTTTGCCGAAACCGGCTTGCCGTCTCGCACCGCGTACAGGATCCCGCCGACCGTGGCGGCGATCGCTGCCGCGCCGCCGATCAGCGCCGCGAAAAAATTGCGGTCGCCCATCTTGTCGCGCGTCTCCGAGACTTTCTGGGCTGGCGCGGATTGCGCAACCGAGCGACGGGCGCTGCTCGCTGCGTCGGATACCGTTTCGGCCGCCTTGGTCGCCTGACGAGACACCTTGGTCGCCGCCGACTTGGCTGCTGTCGTCGCACTCGTCGCGGCGGTGGGCTTTGCCGCTGCGGTGGTCCGACGCGACGACCCGGTCGAAGCGCGTTTGGCCGGCGCCTTGCGTGCGGGCTTCGGCGCCGCGGTCGCCGCCGTTTCGCCTTCGTCCTTCGCAGCCGCGGGCGTCTTGGTCGCGCGCGGGGTCGCCGTGCGGGTCGTCTTTCGGGTTCCCGTGGCGGCCTTGCGGCGGGGCGGCGGTGCGGGGGTCTTGGGCGTATCGGCCATGGCGGTCGCTCCGATGAAGATCGTTTCGCCGCCAACGCCTAACAAGCCAAGGGTATCCCCGCAATCTCGTTACATCAGCGGAACGGCGGCTCGCTGAACGCGCGCAGCTTGCGGCTGTGGAGCTTTGGACCCTCGCGGCGCAGCTCCTCGCAGGTTTCGATGCCGATGCGCATATGTTCGTTGATCGCGCGTTCGTAGAAGCGGTTGGCCTGACCCGGCAGCTTCAGTTCGCCGTGGAGCGGCTTGTCCGAGACGCACAGCAGCGTCCCGTAGGGCACGCGGAAGCGATAGCCCTGCGCGGCGATCGTCGCGGATTCCATATCGATCCCGACCGCGCGGCTGAGCGAGAATCGCAGTGCGGACTGCGAGTAGCGCAGCTCCCAGTTACGGTCGTCGGTCGTGACGATGGTGCCGGTGCGCAGACGACGCTTCAGTTCCTCGCCCGACTGGCCCGACACGGTCGCCGCGGCACGCGCGAGCGCCTGCTGCACTTCGGCGATCGCCGGCACCGGAATTTCCGGCGGAAGCACGTCGTCGAGCACATGGTCATCGCGCAGATAGGCGTGAGCAAGCACATAGTCGCCGATCCTCTGCGAGGGGCGCAGGCCGCCGCAGTGGCCGATCATCAGCCACGCTTCGGGGCGCATCACCGCCAGGTGATCGCAGATCGTCTTCGCGTTCGACGGGCCGACGCCGATGTTGACCAGGGTAATGCCGGTGCCGTCGGCGGCCATCAGGTGATAGGCCGGCATCTGGTGCCGCCGCCACGCGCTGCTGTCGCCGGCGATCTTGTCGACCTCATCCGGCGCGGTGATGACGATCCCGCCGGCGCCCGACAGACCGGTGAAACGTGAATCCGGCCCCAGCTGCGAGGCGCCCCAGCGGACGAATTCGTCGACGTAGCGGTGATAATTGGTGAACAGCACATAGCGCTGGACATGCTCCGGCGGCGTGCCGGTGTAGTGGCGCAGGCGAGCCAGGCTGAAGTCGGTGCGTAACCCATCGAACAGCGCCAACGGGCGGACGCCATCGACCGATTCCCACATGCCGTCGGCGATCTCGTCGCCGATGTGCGCGAGTTCGGTCGCCGGAAAATGGCGGGCAAGCTCGAGCGCCGAAACCTCGTCCAGCGCCAGCGCATGGCCGGGATCGAGGACATAGGGGAAGGGGATTTCCTGCCGCCCTTCGGCGGCCGAAACCTCGACGTCGTAATCCTCGATCAGCAGAGTCAGCTGTTCGATCAGATAATCGGCGAAGATCGCAGGCTTGGTGACGCTGATCGCATAGTCGCCGGGAGTCACCAGCCGACCGAACGAGCGGAACGGGGCGGGACGGTCGGCGCCCGGACGGAATGTCAGGCGGATCTCGGGATAGGCGAAGGATCCGTCGAGCCGCGCTTCGGGCGGGGGCGGGGTGCCATCGGTAAGGTAACGGGTCAGTGCCGATTTCAGACGGTCGACCGAGGCGGAATAGAGGCGGTCGAGTTCGGCGATAATGTCAGATGCTTGAGTCATCGAGAAGCGTTACGCCGCACGCGTTACGCTGGCAAGACTCGCGAAACCGGGCGACCCGTATCGGCCCGCGAGGGACCGATACGGGCCGCAATCCGGATCAGTTTTTGGCGGCCGACGACTTGGCCGGGGTCCGCTTGGCCGGCGCTGGCTTCTTCGTCGCCGTATCGTTCGACGACTTCGACGCCGACAGCTTAGTCGCGCCATAAGCCGCACCGGCAACGGCGGCAGTCGCCCCGGCGGCGATCGCGGCGGCCGTTTTCGGATTCGCCTTCACGGCGTCGACGGCAGTCTGCACCGCGTCGGTCACCGCGTCCTTCGCGTTGGCGAACAACGCCTGACGGCCCTCGGTCGTCGTCACCGAGCTCTTGCTGGCGTTTTCGGTCGTGGTCGTGGCCATGAGATACTCCATTTCGTTACGCGGAGGGATCAACCCCATGGCTGGCGCTCGGTTCCCGAAGGAGGGGGCGAGACGCCCCTCGTGGATGGCCTGCGCAACCCACGAGCGACGGCATTACATAGTGTCCAGCAGATGCTCGGCCGAGCTCACCTTGAACTCGCCCGGTGCCTCCACATGCAGCTGCTCGACCACGCCGTCGTTGACGATCATCGAGAAACGCTGGCCGCGGGTGCCCATGCCGAACTTAGACCCGTCCATCTCCAGGCCGGTGGCCTTGACGAAATCGGCGTTTCCGTCCGCAAGCATCGTCACGGTGTCGCCGGCCTGGTTCGAGGCGTTCCACGCACCCAGCACGAACGCGTCATTGACTGCGGTGCAGGCGATTTCGTCGATCCCCTTCGCCTTCAGCGCGTCGGCCTTTTCGATGAAACCCGGCAGGTGCTTGGCCGAACAGGTCGGGGTGAAGGCACCGGGTACCGAGAACAGCGCGACCTTGCGCCCGGCAAAGAACTCGTCGGACGTCACGCCTTCCGGCCCGTTCTCGGTCGCCTTGGCGAAGGTCACGCTGGGAATACGGTCGCCAACCTTGATCGTCATGTCGTGATCTCCTGTCCTGCCGGCACCGTCGTCCGGCCATTGTCGGTCGGGCGCACCTGTGGACGACGCGCAAAATTTTTCAAGCGGTGGCGGCACCGCCAGCGGCGGGCTGGCGACTGTCCTGTGGAGATAGAAGCGTCGTGACGGAGCCGATTTTGGTTCGGGGCAAGATGTGAGGAGTGGAGCGATGCTGATGCATCGTGACCGACGAGCGACGCCGCCGGGGTCCCCACGAAGTGATACTTTGTGGGGTGGCCCCGCCCTGGGGCAAGATCGGTCCGCCGCTTCGCGGTTGCCCTGTCGCGCCCGCCGGCTGCGTCGGGGTTCCCCGCAAAATATTACTTTGCGGGGGCCCGGCCGCGAGCCTTGCAGGTAGCGCCGCTACCTGCCGCGACACGCTCCTTGCCGGACAAACACAACGGGGCAATCACGATGCTTCTATCTCCGCAGGACAGACCCTATGTTCAGACACTGATGCAGACCGCTACCTTCCTGACCGGCCAGTTCCTGCTTGCGATGCCCGGCATCGGCGACCCGCGATTCGAACGCGCGGTCATCGCCATGTGCACCCATGACGAGAGCGGGGCGCTGGGCATCGGCATCGGCACCATCGTCGACGGGCTCAGCTTTCACGACATGTTGAAGCAACTCGATATCGCGCCGGGCGACACGCCCGACGTGCCGGTCCATCTGGGCGGCCCGTGCGAGACGCGGCGTGGCTTCGTGCTGCACTCGCGCGACTGGAGCGGCGCGGATACGGTCGATGTCGCGGGGCGCTGGTCGATGTCGGGCACGATCGACGTCCTGCGCGCGATCGCCGATGGCACGGGGCCGCGGCGATGGCTGCCGGCGCTCGGCTATGCCGGGTGGGACGAAGGGCAGCTGGACGAGGAGATGCGGCGCCACGGTTGGTTCAACGTCGCCGGCGACGACACGCTGTTGTTCGATACGCCGGCCGGCGACCGCTGGACGGCCGGTTTCGCGCGCGAGGGCATCGACCCGCGTATGCTCGCCGCAACGACGGGCACGGCCTGACAAGCCATTGCCGGGCGCGGTCCGCTGCGTCATGCTCCACGGCATCGTATTGCGCGGAGTCTTGTCGATGTCGAAAGCGATCCTGGCCAGTGGCCTGTTGATGCTGGCTGGTCCGGTTGCGGCGCAGGAGGACGTTCCCGCCGCGGCATCGCCCGCGACCGCGCAGGGCGATCTGTCGGTCACCATCTACAACAACGACGTGGCGCTGGTGCAGGACATCCGCCGCATCGACCTGCCCACGGGCCGCACGCGCCAGGCCTTTCCCGATGTCAGCGCGCAGATCCGGCCCGAGACAGTGTCGCTGAGCGCACCCGACGCAGGCGTCGTCGAGCAGAATTTCGACTATGATCTGCTGAGTCCCACCAGCCTGATGGAAGCCGCGGTCGGCGAGACGCTGACACTGGTCCGTACCAACCCGGCGACCGGGGCGGAGACGCGTGAGCGGGCGAAGGTGCTGGCGGTGAACGGCGGCGTCGTGCTGCAGATCGGCGACCGGATCGAGGTGTTGCGCGACGACGGCCTGCCGGTGCGTGTCGTGTTCGACAAGATTCCGCCCAACCTGCGCGCGCGGCCGACGCTGTCGGTGACGCTGGCGAGCGAGCGAGCGGGCGTCCGGCCAGCGACCTTGTCCTATCTCACCCGCGGCCTCGGCTGGCAGGCCGATTATGTCGCACTGTTCGATGACAAGGCGGGAACGATCGACGTCCAGGGCTGGGTGACGCTGCGGAACACGACCGGCACGACCTTTCAGTCCGCCCGGACCTTGCTGGTGGCGGGCGACGTTGCCTCGGCTACGGACATGCAGAATTCCCGCCCGCGCACGGTGCGGCAGCGGCCGCTGCGTCAGGCGGGGACCGAGACGGCCGCGCGCGAGCAACTGGGCGACTTCTACCTCTATCCGCTCGCCGAGCGGACGACCATCGCCGACAAGCAGACCAAGCAGGTCAGCTTCCTGGACGTAAAGGGGGCGGCGGCGACGTCGGGCTATGAGTTCGTCAACGGCTGGCTGAACTCGACGCGCGAGCCGGTGAGTGCGGGCTCGATGCTGCGCTTCGCCAATTCGCGCGGCGGGGGCTTGGGCGACGCGTTGCCGGCGGGGACGGTGCGGGTCTATGTCCGCGATGCGCGGGGCCAGGCGCAATTCACGGGCGAGAATGCCATCGGTCATACACCGCAGGGCTCGCGGATTGCGCTGCGCACCGGCGACGCCTTCGATGTGAAGGTGCAGCCGGTGGTCGAGGAGCGGACGCAGCTCGGCTCGGATCGCTGGCGCACGCGGATGCGCTATACGGTGACCAACGCGCGGCCGCGGCCCGTGACGGTCGATGTGGTGCAGGGCGGGCTCGACTGGGGCTTCGCCGACACGCGGATAACCCAGGAAAGCCAGAAGAGCGTGCGCCGCGATGCCGATGCGACGATCTGGTCGGTGGCGGTGCCGGCGAACGGCACGACCGTGGTTACGGCGACGTTCGAAACCCGCTACTGATGTTCTGGCTGGCCGCCCTGCTGTTCGGTGCGGCGCACGTCGCAGCTGAACCGCCGACCGTGAAGGCATCTGCCCCGACCGACATCGCGGTGACGGTCTATCGCGATCCCTATCGTGGACGTGACGGCACGATCGACCGGCGTAACCCGAACGGCTTTGCGCTGATTTCCGAAACGCGCACGGTGAGCTTGCCCGCGGGCGAGTCGACGGTGCGGTTCGAAGGCGTGGCCGACGGGATGATCCCGGTCAGCGCGGTGATCGACGGCCTGCCCGGGGGCACGGTCGAGAAGAATCGCGACGCGCGGTTGCTCTCGCCCGCCGCGCTGATCGACGGGACGCTGGGCCGTCGCGTGACGCTGCGCCGGACCAACCGCGCGACCGGCGCGATGCGCGAGGAAGAGGCGACCATCGTCGGGGGGCCGCAGCCGGGCGTCGTGCTGCGGACGGCGAGTGGGATCGAGACGCTGAAGTGTAGCGGGCTGCCCGAGACGCTGGTCTACGACCGCGTGCCCGGCGGCCTGTCGACCGATCCCGTGCTCAGCGTTACGACGCGCAGTCCGCGGGCGGTGACGGCGAAGGTGACGCTGTCCTATCTTGCGACCGATTTCGATTGGGGGGCGAGCTATGTCGCCACGCTGAAGCCCGATGGATCGCGGCTCGACCTGTTCGCATGGATGACGCTGGCCAATGCCAACGCGCAGCGTTTTCCGGCGGCGACGGTCAACGCCGTCGCCGGACGGCTGGAGCGGCGGTTCTTCCGGCAATATCGCTATCCGACGCCGTCCCTTTTTCTCCAATGCTATCCGCTGGGCACGACGACGTCCGATCTGCCTGAGTATGGACGCGAGGCGGCCGAAGACATTGTCGTCACCGGCAGCCGGATGATGCGTGCCTTTGCCGATGGGCCACCGCCGCCGCCACCACCCCCGCCGCCAGCGCCCGCAGCGCCACCACCGCCGGAGGATCTCGGCGACCTGAAACTCTATCGTGTGCCAGAGCGGGTGGAGGTCGCGGCGAACCAGCAGAAGCAGGTGGCGCTGTTGAGGCGGGACGGCGTCCGCTTCGAACGCGTCTACGCCGGGCAGGTGTTGTCGGGCGCGACCGGAAGCTGGCCGATGGCGATCGAGCTGCGGATGAGGAATGATGCGGCGGGCGGCCTCGGCGTGCCGCTGCCGGCTGGAAGTACCGCGCTGTACGGCGATCGCGATGGTGAGCGGGTGCTGCTCGGGCTGGGACGGCTCGACGATACTGCGGTGGGTGGCAAGGTTCGGCTGAGCGCTGGCGTAAGTTCGCAGGTCATGCTGGCGCAGGCCTTCGTCGGTGGCGCGGGGGCGCTGACGGTGACGAACGCCAATCCGGCGCCGGTCACGGTCGAGGTTCGCGTCGGCGGGGCGGGGGATACGGCGATCGGGGGCTTCTCGGCCAACGTCGCAAAGGTCGATGGGGTCTGGACCTGGATGGCAGCGGTCCCCGCGAACGGGCAGGCGACGTTGTCGTATCGCGTGGAGGATCGGCGGAGTCGGGCACGGAAGTAAATTCCGTGCCCTTTCGTCGGGCGGCGCTACGGAGCCGCCGGCCGGCCGCCGGAGCAGCGCATCGCGTCGCTTGCGCTGGCGCCCTTCGGCTCTCCGGTGGCATATAAAGAATCCTTTATATTTGCCTTTGCGCGCCTTTCCGGCTAACGGCGCCCGCATCAATCCAGTTTCGGAGACATCCAAGTGGCCACCGCCCCCGCGACCCGCGCGAACGATTACGTCATTGCCGACATCAGCCTCGCCGAATTCGGCCGTCGCGAAATCGAGATCGCCGAAACCGAAATGCCGGGCCTGATGGCGCTGCGCGAGGAATTTGGGAGCTCGCAGCCGCTGAAGGGCGCGCGCATCACTGGCTCGCTGCACATGACGATCCAGACCGCGGTGCTGATCGAGACGCTGACCGCGCTCGGCGCGCAGGTCCGTTGGGCGACCTGCAACATCTATTCGACGCAAGACCATGCCGCCGCCGCCATCGCCGCGACGGGCGTGCCGGTGTTCGCGGTCAAGGGCGAGAGCCTGGCCGAGTATTGGGACTACGTCGGCGACATCTTCAACTGGGGTGCGGACGGCGATGGCACCACCGCCAACATCATCCTGGACGACGGCGGCGACGCGACGATGTTCGCGCTGTGGGGCGCCAAGCTCGAAGCCGGCCAGACGATGGGCGAGCCGGAGAACGACGAGGAAGTCGAATTCCAGCGCGCGCTGAAGGCGTTCATCGCCAAGTACCCGGGTTACCTGACCGAGACGGTGAAGAACCTGAAGGGCGTGTCGGAAGAGACGACGACCGGCGTGCACCGCCTGTACGAGATCGCGAAGAAGGGCGAGCTGCCGTTCCCCGCGATCAACGTGAACGATTCGGTCACCAAGTCGAAGTTCGACAACCTCTACGGCTGCAAGGAATCGCTAGTCGACGCGATCCGTCGCGCCACCGACGTCATGCTGGCCGGTAAGGTCGCCTGCGTCGCCGGCTTCGGTGACGTCGGCAAGGGCTCGGCCCAGAGCCTGCGCAACGGTGGCGCTCGCGTGCTCGTGACCGAAATCGACCCGATCTGCGCACTGCAGGCGGCGATGGAAGGCTTCGAGGTCGTGACGATGGACGAAGCCGTCGAGCGTGCCGACATCTTCTGCACCGCGACCGGCAACGCCGACGTCATCACCGCCGAGCACATGGCGAAGATGAAGCCGATGTCGATCGTCTGCAACATCGGCCACTTCGACAGCGAGATCCAGATCGCCGCGCTGTCGAACTACGAGTGGACCGAAGTGAAGCCGGGCACCGACCTGGTGAAGTTCCCGGACGGCAAGCAGATCATCGTGCTCGCCAAGGGGCGCCTGGTGAACCTGGGCTGCGCGACCGGTCACCCGTCGTTCGTCATGTCGTCGTCGTTCACCAACCAGACGCTCGCGCAGATCGAGCTGTGGACGGCGGGCGAGAAGTACGAGAACAAGGTCTACGTCCTGCCGAAGCACCTCGACGAAAAGGTCGCAGCGCTGCACCTGGAAAAGCTGGGCGTGAAGCTGTCGAAGCTGACCCCGAAGCAGGCCGGCTACATCGGCGTGCCGGTGGAAGGCCCGTTCAAGCCGGATCATTATCGCTACTAAGCTGGCGATCCGACCGAAACAGTGCGGGGCGGGGGAGCGATGGCTTTCCCGCCCTGTTTCGTTTGTGGCTGAATCTAAGCCGCTCCCCTTCAGGAGTTGCAGGTCGGTCAGGCCCCCTGACCTAAACGATGCGGGGCATCGTTTACCTGCAACTAAGTTGGGGTAGGGCGGTGCCGCACCCGGTACGCTCGTGGATAGGCCCCTCCCCTGAAGGGGAGGCGAGAAATTACGGCAGCGTCACCCGGTGCGCCGCCCCGTCGCTGACCACCAGCGTTCGTACCGTCCGGCCGCGGCGAACCTCGACCTGGTTGGTCTGGCGCGGATAGACGTCGCGCAGCACCGACGATCGCACCGTCAGCGCTTTGGTCCCCGGTTGAACTTTGCCAGTGAAGGCCACGCGGACTTCCTGCGCGTCGATGTCGACCTTACCCGGCGTCAACGCGACCGCGCCCTTCGCATCGCTCAGCACGAAGCGCCGCCCGAGATACGCAACCAGCGCCCGCACGGCGTCGGGGTCGTCCAGGCTCGCCTGCGCGTTCGGCGCGATCGAGGACAGCGCAGGTTCGATGTCGTGCGCCTCGAACCGGTGCGACACGGTAACCGTATTCGCCGCGCCCAAAGTCACGACGGTCAACGCATCGTGACCGCGGTGCGCAGCCGCGGGGGCGGCGAGAAGGGCGAGGGCGAGAAGCCAGCGACGCATTTCAGTTCCCCGCATTCGGCAATGTGCGGAGCGACCCCGGCAACACCTTCACGTCCGAATCCTTCATCCGGTTCGGGATGCTGGTCGGCTCGTCGATGCTCAGCGTCTTCGTCTCGATCCGCCCGTCGAAGATGTTGTTCGACCGGTCGGCGTCGGCCGTTTCCCACAGCGGATCGAGCTCGGCGCGGGTGACGGTCTTCGGCGTCACCAGCTGCCACGTCACGCGGCGGCTGTCGTGGCGCCAGATTTCGGCGGGGATACGCTTCGTTTCGGTCGTGCCGTCCGCGTAATCGACCTTCAGGATGACCGGCATCACCAGCCCGCCGCGGTTGGAGAAGGTGAAGCGATAGAAATTGTCCGTCGTCGCACGCGCCGCGCGCTCTTCCGGCGTCAGGTCCGCGGCCGCTTCCGCCGCCTGCCGGCGCTGCTTCGGCGTCACGGTGAACTCGTCGGTTTCGTTGTAGAAGTCGCGGGTCGCCGGATCGCGCTCGACGACCGTTCGCTCGGTGTTGCGCGAGGCGGTCAGCGACTTGGGCTCACTTTGGCGGATACGGCGGCGCTCGGCGCTTTCGGCCACCGGGTCACCCCCGTCGATCCGCGCCCGTACGACTGAATCGAGCGAGATGTCGACATGGTCGGTCGTGTAGAACCACCCGCGCCAGAACCAGTCGAGATCGACGCCTGAGCTTTCCTCCATCGTCCGGAAGAAGTCGTACGGTGTCGGATGCTTGAAGCGCCAGCGGTTGGCATATTCGCGGAAGGCGCGGTCGAACAGCTCACGCCCCAGGATCGTCTCGCGCAGGATGACCAGCGCCACCGCTGGTTTCCAATAGCCGTTCGCGCCGAACTGCAGCACCGAATCCGACTGGGTCATCAGCGGGACCTGGTTCTGCGAGAGCATGTACTCGGCAATTCCGCGCGGTTCGCCGCGGCGGGAGGGGAAGTCCTTGTCCCACAGCTTTTCGGCCTGGAACTGCAGGAAGCTGTTCAGCCCCTCGTCCATCCACGTCCACTGGCGCTCGTCCGAATTGACGATCATCGGGAAGAAATTGTGTCCGACTTCGTGGATGACGACCCCGATCAGCCCGTATTTCGCGCGCTCGGTATAGGTGAGTGCACCGGTTTTCTTGTCCTTCACCGGTCGTGGGCCGTTGAAGGAAATCATCGGATATTCCATCCCCCCGACCGGCCCGTTGACCGACTGCGCGACCGGATAAGGATAGGGGAAGGAGAAGCGCGAATAGACGTCGATCGTGTGGGCGATCGACTTGGTCGAATAGGCGTCCCACAGCGGGCGCGCTTCCTTGGGGAAGAAGGACATCGCCATGACGAGCGGCTGTTCTGCGCTGTCCTGTTTCACGCCCATCGCGTCCCAGGCGAACTTGCGGCTGGAGGCCCAGCCGAAGTCGCGGACGTTCTGCGCGGCGAAGCGCCACGTCTTTTCACCTGCTGCCTTGCCGCGCTCGGCGGCTTCGGCTTCCTCGGGCGTAACGACATAGACGGGGGCAGTGGCGGTCTTCGCCTGCTCCAGGCGCTGGCGCTGAGCGGGGCTCAGGATCGTGTCCGGATTCTGCAGCACGCCGGTGGCCGAGACGACATGGTCGGACGGCACGGTCAGATCGACGCGATAGTCGCCGAATTCCAGGGTGAACTCGCCGTTGCCTAGGAACGCCTTGTTGTGCCAGCCTTCATAGTCCGAATAGACCGCCAGCCGCGGGAACCACTGCGCGCCTTCGAAGATGCAGTTTCCGTCCTCGCCCTGTGCCGTGAAGCATTCATAGCCGGAGCGCCCGCCGACGACCTTGTTTTCGACCATCGGGAACGACCAGTCGATGGTGAAGGTCACTTCGCCGCCATTGGCCGCGACCGCCTGGGGTAGCTCGATCCGCATCAGCGTATCGGTGAACGAGAATTTGAGCGGGTTGCCGGCCGCATCGCGGACCGCAGCGATGGTGAAGCCGCCCTCCCATTCCTGCATTCGCTTCACGCGGCGGATTTCGCCGAGCGTGATGCTGTCGCCACCGGTCGTCTCGGTCATCGCCGCGATCGACGAGCGCTTGTAATCATTCTGGTCGAGCAGCAGCCAAAGATAGGGCAGCGCGTCGGGCGAGTTGTTGCGATATTTGATAGTCTGGCGACCGGACACCGTGCGCTTGGCTTCGTCCAGACGAGCGGTGATGTCGTAGTCAACTTTCTGCTGCCAATAGCGATAGCCCGGCGCCCCGCTGGCGTTGCGATAGTCGGTCGGGGTCGGCCAGTCCTCGCCCTCCAGCTGGCGGAACTTGTCTTCGAAATTGCCCTTGGTCTGGCGGAGCGCTTGCGCGGCGGCGGGGGCGGACAGCACCAGCGTGGCGGCAAGGGCGGCGAGCCCCGCGCCGTGAAACTTTCCGGTCAACTGCAATCTCCCTCTGCGCCTTTGACCCAAGCCTAACAGAGACAGTGTAACATCCGCAATCGCGCCATTGGCGGGGCGGTCTTTCGTGCTTAAGAGCCGTGCGATGATCGCGATGACGACCACCACGGCGGTATTGGCGGGGGCTGTCCTCGCGCTGTTGATCGCCGGCGCGGCGTGGGCGCTCTACACCGGCCTGTCGGCGCGGGTCGAAGCGCGGTTGCTGACCGACGAGAGCAGCCGCAGCAACGCGCTGCTCGGTACCGGCCCCGCGCAGGCGGCGATCGTGCGCGGCGACGGGCGTGTCGAGCTGCCGCAACGCGTGGCCGACTGGCTGGGGCTGACGAGCGCGCCGCGCTATCTGACCGATCTCGGCTCGACGAGCGAAGGCCTGCCCCAGGATGATCTGGATGCGCTATCGGCCGCCGTGCTGGCGGCGCAGCGGGCCGGCAAGCCGTTCCGCATGAGCGTCGTCGCGCGGGGCGCGTCGCGGCGGTTGTCGGTCGTCGGCGTGCGCGCGCCCGAGGCAGCATTGGCGCCGGGCGGCGTCGTCCTGTGGTTCTCCGACCAGACCGAGAGCGAGGAGGAGATCGGTCGTCTCGCTGCCGAGGCGCAGGACCTGCACGAGGCGTTCGAGGCGCTGGCGGGCCTGATCGAGGCCGCGCCGATGCCCATGTGGTATCGCGACCGCGACCTGGCGCTGGCGATGGTCAATTCCGCCTATGTCGAGGCGGTCGAGGCCCCCGACGCGCGGACTGCGATCGATCGCGGACTGGAACTGGTCGAAGGGTCGGGCATGGGCGGCCCGCTCGCCAACGCGGCCATCGCGCGCGACACCGGCAGGCCGCAGATGGCCGCGGTGCCGGCGACGATCGGCGGGGCGCGCCGGATGCTGCGCGTCCATGACGTGCCGCTGGCAACCGGCGGCGTCGCGGGCTTCGCGGTCGACGTCGACGAGCTCGAACAGGCGCGCGGCGGCATGAAGCGTTTCGGCGAGGCGCAGCGGGCGATGCTCGACCGTCTGTCCGCAGGCGTCGCGCAGTTCGCGCCCGATCGCAGCCTCATCTTCTGCAACCAGCCGTTTCGTCGGATTTTCGGCCTGCGCGAGGAGTGGCTGCGCGATCGCCCGGAGTTCGACCGCGTGCTCGAGCGCATGCGCGAGGCGAAGCGCCTGCCCGAGGTCCGCGACTTTCCGGCGTGGAAGACCGAGCGCCGCGGCTGGTTCCTGTCGCCCGAGGCGGGGCAGGAGGAAAATTGGCACCTGCCGAGCGGGACCCACCTGCGCGTCGTGCCGCAACCGTTGCCCGATGGCGGGCTGGTCGTGGTGTTCGAGGATCGCACCGAGCAGGTCCAGCTGGCGAGTGCGCGCGACACGCTGCTGCGCGTGCGGACCGCGACATTCGACAACCTCTACGAAGCGCTGGGCGTGTTCGCCGCGGACGGGCGGTTGCAGATCTGGAATCAGAAGTTTCGATCGCTCTGGGGGTTCGAGGAGGAATTGCTCGCCAGCCATCCGCGGGTCGATGCGCTGGCCAAGGCAGCCGCGCCCAAGTTGGAGAATCCGCGCAGTGCCGAGGTCATCGGCGACCTCGTCCGGTCGGCGACGGTCGATCGATTGAATCGCGCCGGGCGCTTCGCCTTTGCCGATGGACGACAATTCGAATTTGCCGCTGTGCCGCTGCCCGATGGCAATGCGCTGTTCACGATGCTCGACGTCACCGCCAGCCGCCGGGTCGAGCGGGCCTTGACCGACCGTAACGAGGCGCTGGAGGCGGCGGACCGGGTGAAGACGCAGTTCGTCGCCAACATGAGCTATGAGCTTCGCACGCCGCTCACCTCGATCAAGGGCTTCGCCGAGATGCTGCACGGCGGCTATGCGGGTGCGATGACCGAGGCGGGGACCGGTTACGCCGAGGCCATCCTGCAATCGGTCGATCGCCTGTCCGCGCTGGTCGACGATGTGCTCGACCTGACGCAGGAGGATGCGGCCGGCAAGCGGGGGCAGGTCGACCTGGAACTGCTGGCGCGCGAGGCGGTCGAGAGCATCGCCGCCGAGGCGCAGGCCAAGCGGATCGCGCTGGCGGTCGACGTGCTCGGGTCGGCGGGCCGCGTGACGGGCGATCCGGTGCGGCTGCGCCAGTCGGTCGAGCATCTGTTGCGCCATGCGATCGCGGGAACGCGGGTCGAGGGGCGGGTGCTGCTGCATATCGATGGGACGGACGGCAGGGCGCGGATCGTCGTGTCGGACGATGGCCCCGGCATGAGCAAGGAGCAGGCAGCGAAGGCGTTCGACCGGTTCGCCCATCATGGCATCGCGCGGGACGGGGAGCGGGCGCTGGGGCTGGGGCTGCCGCTCGCCAAGCGGTTCGTCGAGGCGCACGGGGGCACGATCGCGCTGGTCAGCGAGCCCGGGCAGGGTACGCTGGTGACAATCGAGTTGCCGCGGTGACCGTGTCTTCACATCCTCCTCGGCACGGGGAGGGGGACCGCGCACAAAGTGCGTGGTGGAGGGGGGGCGCCGCGAGTGCACCGCCTGCCGCACGCCCCCTCCACCGGCTTCGCCGGTCCCCCTCCCCGTGCCGGGGAGGATTTTAGGTGCTGCTCCCCGACGCCGAGTCTACCGACACATTCGGCCGCCGCCTCGCGCCCTTGGTGCAGGTCGGCGACGTCATCACGCTGTCGGGCCCACTCGGCGCCGGCAAGACCAGCATTGCCCGCGGGCTGCTGTCCGCGCTTGGGCTGCCGGGCGAGGCGCCATCGCCGAGCTTCGCGATCGTCCAGCCCTATGACCCGCCCGAAGTGCGGCTGCCGGTGCTGCACGTCGATCTCTATCGCATCGACGATCCGGCCGACCTCGACGAACTGGGCCTCGACGACGCGCGCTGGACGTCGCTGCTGCTGGTCGAATGGGCCGAGCATGCCGGGCCGGACGCCTGGCCGGACGCCCTGCATTTGACGCTGTCGGTCGCGGACGACGGCGGGCGTGTCTTGACAGCCGCGGTGCCGCCGGGCTGGGAGGATCGATGGTCCCGGATATGAACCCGCCCGCGATGGCGGCCGAATTCTTGAAGTCTTTGGGGTGGGAGGATGCCGACGTCGTGCCGCTGGCCGGCGACGCGTCGTTCCGCCGCTATTTCCGTGCGGTCGGGCATGAACGCTCGGCCATTTTGATGGACGCGCCGCCGCCGCACGAGGACCCGCGCCCCTTCATCGCAATCGCCGAGTGGTTGGGCGGACACGGCTTCGGCGCGCCGCAGATCCTGGGCAGCGATCTGACCCACGGGCTGGTGCTGCTCGAGGACTTCGGCGACGCGCGCTTCCGCGAGACGGTCGACGCCGCGCCGGAAAGCGAGCTGCGGCTGTACGAGGAAGCGGTCGACGTCCTCATCCGCCTGCGCGACGTACCCGCCGCCGATATCCCGCCGTACGACGCCGGCCAGCTGCACCGCGAAGCCGCGCTGCTGACGGAGTGGTATTGCCCGGCGGTCGCCGCAGACGTCGATGTCGACGGCTATCGCGCGGCGTGGGACGCCGTGTTCGCGACGGCGATCGCCGACACGCCGGTGACCGTGCTGCGCGACTATCACGCCGAGAACCTGATGCTGATCGAGCGGGGGCTTGGCCTGCTCGATTTCCAGGACGCGCTGGCTGGTCATCCGGCTTACGACCTCGTCTCGCTGCTTCAGGATGCGCGGCGCGATGTGCATCCTGATCTGGAGGCAGCGATGCTGGACCGGTATCTGCGCATCACGGGTGCGGGCGAGGCGTTCTCGACCGCCTACCACGTCCTCGGGGCGCAGCGGAACGCGAAGATCGTCGGCATCTTCACCCGTCTGTGGCAGCGCGACGGCAAGCCGCGCTATCCGGGACTGTGCCCGCGGGTGTGGGAATATCTGAACCGCGATCTGGAGCATCCCGCGCTCGCCCCGGTGAAGGCGTGGTTCGATGCCAATCTGCCGCTCGAGCTGCGCGGCGACCCGATGGTGATCGCTCAGCGATGACCCGTACGCTCGCGATCCGCCCCGATCCCGGCGCGCAGGTGCCGCAGACCGCGATGGTGATGGCCGCGGGCCTCGGCAAGCGGATGCGTCCATTGACCGCGACGCGTCCCAAACCCCTGGTCGAGGTCGCCGGCAAGCCGCTGATCGACCATGTCTTCGACCGGCTGCGGTCGGCCGGCGTGCCGCGCGCGGTCGTCAACGTCCATTACATGGCTGACGCGCTGGAGGCGCATCTGCGCGCGCGGGTGAAGGATATCGACGTCGTCGTGTCCGACGAGCGCAAGCAGCTGATGGAGACGGGCGGCGGCCTGATCCAGGCGCGCGACATGCTGGGGGATGCGCCGTTCCTGTGCATCAACAGCGACAACCTGTGGATCGACGGCCCGACCGATGCGATCCGCGCACTCGCAGCGGCGTGGGACGATGCGCGGATGGACGCGCTGCTGTTGATGGTGCCGCTGGCGCGCGCGCACAGCCATCGCGGCAAGGGCGACTTCCACCTCGACCCGTTCGGGCGGATCATCGGCCGTCGCGAGGCGGGCAAGCTGGCGCCGTTCGTCTACACCGGCGTTCAGATCCTCCACCCGCGCGTCCTGGTCGATGCGCCGGAGGGGCCGTTCTCGACGATGCTGTTCTGGGAGCGCGCGATCGAGGCCGGTCGGGCGTGGGGGCTGGTCCATCAGGGGCTATGGTTCGACGTCGGCTCGCCGCCCGCGATCCCTGCGGCGGAGGCGATCCTTGCCGATGGCTGATCGGCGTCGGCCGGGGCTCTACACCATCCCCCGGCACCGGGCGTTCGCCGACGCGCTCGCCGCCGGGCTGATCGCGCGCTATTCGGACGCCGGTATGGGGCTGGCGCGCGGCGTCGTCATAGTGCCGACCAACCGCGCGCGCCGGGCGATCAACGACGCGTTCGTGCGGGCGAGCGGCGGGGCGTTGCTGCTGCCGCGGATCGTCGCGGTCGGAGACGTCGATCTGGAAGAAGCGGTCGGCGCGCTGTTCGACCTGGATGCCGCGGAGCCCGTGCCGGCTGCAGTCGAGCCGTTGCAGCGCCGGCTGATCCTGGCGCGATTGGTGCAGGAAGCCGATCCCGCGCTCGACGCCGCGGAGGCGGTACGGCTCGCGGGCGATCTCGGGCGGACGCTCGACCAGCTGCTGATCGAAGAAGTGTCGCCGGCCGGCCTGCGCGACATTGCGCTGGCCGAGGGGCTGTCCGAACATTGGGCACGGGCGCTGTCGAGCTTCACGCTGGTGCTCGACCGCTGGCCGGCGGAACTGGCAGGGCATGGCCGCATCGAGCTGGCGGAGCGTCGTAGCCGGCTGCTCGATCGAACCGCTGCGGCCTGGCGCGCTCGCCCGCCCGAGGGCTTCGTCTGCGCGGCGGGTGTGACTTCGGTCGCCCCGGCCGTCGCTCGATTGCTGCGGACCATCAGCGAACTGCCCAATGGATCGGTCGTGCTGCCGGGTGTCGACCTGGCGATGGGCGACGAGGAATGGGACGCGCTCGGCCCGTTCGAGCGCGACGAGGTAACAGGTCGCCAGCCGCGCGGCGAGGAAACGCACCCTCAATATCACCTGAAGATCTTGCTGCGCCGCATGGGTGTCGCGCGCGGCGAAGTGCGGACGTGGCGTGCGGGGTCGGAGGTCGATGCGCCGCCGGCACGCGGGCGGATGATCGCGACGGCGCTGTCGCCGGCCGAGTTCACGCACGAATGGTCGGCGCTGAAGCCCGGCCAGCGCAACCTGAGCGGTGTCCGCGCTCTGGAAGCCGCCACGCCCGCCGAGGAAGCGCAGGCGATCGCGCTGGCGCTGCGCGAGGTTTTGGAGACGCCCGGGCGGACCGGCGCGCTGGTGACGCCCGATCGAGCGCTGGCCGGGCGCGTCGTCGCCCACCTGGCGCGCTGGGGTGTGGCGATCGACGACTCCGCCGGGCGGCCGCTGTCGCAGACGCCGCCGGGCGCGCTGCTGCTGGCGCTGGCCGAGGCTGCGACCGGCGATTTCGCGCCGCTGCCGTTGTTGGCGCTGCTAAAACATCCGCTGATCGCGGCAGGTGACGAGCGGCCGGTGTGGCTGGAAGGCGTGCGGGCGCTCGACATGGCGCTTCGCGGCCCTCGGCCGCCAGCGGGGTTGGACGGGCTGACGCAGCATTTCGCCGAAGCCGGCGGCATCGCCGCCGAACGCTGGCCGACGATCTGCGGGCGATTGGCGCCGGTCGGGCGGGTGCTGGCGGATAGCCCGACACTTGGCGATGCGCTGGCGTGTCTGCGGGAGGCAGCGACGCGACTGTGCGGCGACACGCTCTGGTCGCGCGTCGACGGGCGCGCGGCGGCGGAATTGCTGGCGGAACTGGAAGAGCGCGCGCAATCCGGGCCGACGACCGTCACACCAGGCACGCTGCCCGCGCTGCTACGGACGCTGATGGACGAGGTTGCGATCCGGCCGGTGCGCGGCAGCCATCCGCGCCTCGCGATCTATGGCCTGGTCGAGGCGCAATTGCAGTCGGCCGATTTGATGGTGCTCGCTGGCCTCAACGAGGGCGTCTGGCCGGGCCTGCCGTCGCCCGACCCGTGGCTCGCGCCGCGCATCCGGGCGGAGCTCGGCCTGCCGGGGCTCGACTGGCGGATCGGTCTGGCGGCGCATGATCTGGCGGGCGGGCTCGGTGCGCCCGAAGTGTTGCTGACCCGCGCGCGGCGTGATGCACGCTCGCCGACGATCGCCTCGCGCTTCTGGCTGCGGCTGCAGGCGTTGGCGGGCGAGGGCTGGGCACGCGCCGACCATCTGCTCGACTGGGCGCGGGGGCTCGATCACCCGCACGCGCATCGCCCCGCTGATCGGCCGCAGCCGTCGCCGCCGCTCGACCGCCGGCCGACCCGCATCGCGGTGACCGACGTCGATCGGCTGAAGGCCGACCCCTATGCCTTCTACGCCAAGCAGATCCTGAAGCTGCGTCCGCTTGATGCGGTCGATGCCGATCCCAGCGCCGCGTGGCGCGGGACCGAAGTGCACGCGATCCTTCGCCAGGCGTGGGAGGAAGACGGCCTGGACGCCGTGCGCCTGCGGGCGCGGGCGCAAGGGTGGCTGGCCGACGCGCATCCGATGCTGCGGGCATTGTGGCAGCCGCGGCTGATGGAAGCGATCGACTGGATCGGCGCGCAGATGACGGCGATGCGGGACGAGGGCCGGGACGTATTGGCAGTGGAGAAGAAGGGCGAGATTCCGCTCGCGGGTGTCACGCTCTACGGCATCTTCGACCGGATCGACCGGTTGGCCGGCGGCGGGATCGGGATCATCGATTACAAGACGGGAAAACCGCCCTCGACCGCGGCGGTGCGTGCGGGGTTCAGCCTCCAGCTCGGACTACTCGGGCTGATAGCCGAGCGCGGTGGGTTCGAGGGTGTGCGGGGGGCGGCGCAGGCGTTCGAATATTGGTCGCTGGGCAAGGGCAAGGACGGCTTTGGCTATGTCGCGACGCCGGTCGACGCAGCAGGCAAGTACGGGCGGATCGTGACCGAAGAGTTCGTGCCGCTGGCCGAACGCAGCTTCGCCGAAGCGGCGGGAAAGTGGCTGACCGGCGTCGAGCCGTTCACCGCCAAGCTGGTGCCCGAATTCGCGCCTTATGCGGAATATGACCAGCTGATGCGGCGGGACGAGTGGTATGGGCGTGATTGAACTCTCTATCCCCGTCACCCCCGCGAAGGCGGGGGTAAATTCTGGCTGTGCTCGGTATGGAATCGATAGGGTAGCCAGAATTGATCCCCGCCTTCGCGGGGATGACGGCATTGGAGGCTGGGGATGAGCGCGCGTTCTGCCGCTTTCCTCCCCCCGCTGAAGGACCAGCAGGGTGCGGCGAGCGATCCGCTGCGCAGCGTCTGGCTGTCCGCCTCTGCCGGCACCGGCAAGACGCAAGTGCTCGCCGCGCGCGTCTATCGCCTGTTGCTGCGCGGCGTCGAGCCCGGCTGCATCCTCTGCCTGACGTTCACCAAGGCGGGGGCCGCGGAAATGGCCGGGCGCGTCAATGCGACGCTCGCGCGCTGGGTCCGTGCCGACGATGCCGCGCTGTCGGCTGATCTGCGCGCTCTCGGGGAGGACTTCGGCCCCGAACAGCGCCGCCGCGCGCGGACGCTGTTCGCCAAGGTGCTCGATGCGCCGGGCGGCGGCCTGCGCATCCAGACGATCCACAGCTTCTGCCAGAGTTTGCTCGCCGGCTTTCCCGTAGAGGCGGGGCTGGTCCCCGGCTTCCGCCCGCTCGATGCGCGCGAGGAGGCAGGGCTGGCGCGCGAGGCGCTGGCCGATCTGCTGGTCGAGGAGGAAGCCGCCGGTCGCCGCACGCTGGTCGATGCGATCGGCGCGCTCAGCCTGCGGCTAGGCGAGGGCGGGGCGGAGGCGTTCCTGCTTGCCTGTGCCCGCGCGCCGGACGCGATGGACGCGCTGCCGACAGGCATCGCGCCGTGGCTGCGCCGCGCGCTCGACCTGCCCAGCGAGGACATCGCCACGCATGTCGCCGAGCGGTGTTCAGACGGCCTCTTCGACTGTGCCGGGCTTCGCGCGCTGATCGACGCCAATCGCCAGTGGGGCACGGCGACGGGTAACGATCATGCCGGGATTGGCGAGACTTGGTTGGCGGCTTCCCCTGCCGACCGTGCGGCGCGATTGGGGGCGCTGTCGGGTATCTTCCTCACTGGCAAGGGCGAGCCGCGAAAGGCATCAGCCAAGTTGGTCGCCATCCTGCCGGACTATGCGGAGCGCGCCGCCGAGGTGGCGGCGGAATGCACCGAACTGCTCGGCCTGCTCGCACGGGCGGGCTATGCCGACCTGCTGGCCGGCGCGTTCGACGCGGGCCGGGCCTATGCCCGCAGCTATCGTGCGGCCAAGCGCCGGCTGGGCGCCGTCGATTTCGACGACCTGATCCGCGCGACGGTCGATCTGCTGGCCCAGCCCGGCATGGGCGACTGGGTACGTTACAAGCTCGACCAGGCGACCGACCATATTCTGATCGACGAGGCGCAGGACACCAACCCGAAGCAATGGGCGATCGTCCGCGCGATCGCCGATGAATTCTTTGCCGGCGAAGGCGCGCACGCCGGCATCACGCGCACCCTGTTCACGGTCGGCGATTACAAGCAGGCGATCTTCGGCTTTCAGGGTACGAGCCCGGTCTATTTCCAGGCAGCCCATCAGCATTTTACCCGGCAGAGCGCTGCTGAGGATGCGTATGGCGACGTGGCGCCGCGGCTCGGCACGCTGGCGCTGACGGCCAGTTTCCGATCGACCCGCCCGGTGCTCGAATTCGTCGACGCCGCGATCGATACACTGCCCCCGCCGGCGCTGGGGACGGCGACCGAGCGGCATGAAAGCGAAGTGCCCGGCCCCGGCACCGTGACACTGTGGCCGCTCGTTGCCGCGGGCGCGACTGAGGGGGACGAGGCTGGCGAGGAAGGCTGGATCGACGACGCGACCCGCGCACTCGCGGGCCGGATCGCGAAGGCGATCAAGGGGTGGATCGGGAACCTGCGGCTCGACAGCAAGGGACGGACGCTGCGCCCCGAGGACGTCATGGTCCTGGTCAAGCGTCGCGGCGAGCTCGCTTCACTGATCGTCGCCCGCCTCTACGCGGAGGGCGTGCCGGTAGCGGGCGTGGACCGGCTTCGGCTGAACGCACCGCTGGCGGTGCAGGATCTCCTCGCCGCGATACGCTTTGCCCTTCAGCCCGACGATGATCTGACACTGGCGTCTCTGCTCGTTTCGCCACTGATCGGCTGGAGCCAGGATGAGCTGATGGCCGCCGCGTTGCGCGAGGGGCGGCGGAGCCTGTGGCGGCATCTGCGCGATACGCAGGAAGAGGCGCGGCTGGCGCCGTTGCGCGCCCTGTTGGCGCGCGCCGACCTCACCACGCCCTATCGCTTCCTCGAAGACATATTGTCGGGCGCGATGGACGGACGTCGCAAGCTGCTCGAACGGTTGGGCGAGGAAGCCCGCGATCCGATCGAGGAACTGCTCGGTGCTGCGTTGAATTTCGAGGCGACCTCGACGCCCTCGCTGCAACGCTTTCTCGACTGGTTCGATCGCGGGGATGTGGAGATCGTGCGCGATCCATCGGCGCCGCTCGATGCCGTGCGGGTGATGACCGCGCATGGTGCCAAGGGGTTGCAGGCGCCGCTCGTAATCCTGGCCGATGCGACCGCCGACCCTGCCAACGCGCGGCGCGATATCGTCAAGTGGCCGGTCGATGGTGTCGAATTGCCCGTGTTCCGTCCGCGGGCGGCGGAGCGGGCCGGGTCGCCGCTCGACCCGGTCCTCGCTGCGGCGGACGCGCGCGAGCTGGAGGAGCATTGGCGGCTGTTCTACGTCGCGGCGACGCGGGCGGAGGAACGGCTGGTCGTGGCGGGTGCGCTGGGCAGCCGGCCCTTGTCGCCGAACAGCTGGTATGCGGCGTCCTCGGCAGCGCTCGACGAACTAGGCGTGCCAGCAGCGGAGGGAGAGGAGCGTGTCTTTACCGGCGCGACGCCGGCGGAGCCGGTCGCTCTCAAGGTCGAAGCGCGCGACAGTGTCGAACCGGTGACCCTCCCGGCCTGGGCACGGCAGCCGGCGCCCGAGGAGTCCCGCCCGCCACGCCCGCTCGCGCCGTCGTCGATAGGCGAGGACGAAGTCGCCGATCCCCCACCGACGGCAGCCATGCGCGCGGCAGCCGAGCGCGGTCGACTGCTTCACGCGCTGTTCGAGCGGCTGCCGGCACTCGACCCCGACCGGCGGCATACGGCGGCGCTGCGTTGGCTCGAGGTGTCGGGCGGTGTCGAGGACGAGCGGACGCGTGAGGAAATCGCGCGGGCGGCGTGCGCGATCCTGCGCGATCCGGCACACCGCGACATTTTCGGCCCTACGGCGCTTGCCGAAGCGCCGATCGCCGCGACCGTCGGCGGCGCCGTGATTGCCGGCACGGTCGATCGGCTGGTGGTGACGGCGGACCGGGTGCGCGTGATCGACTTCAAGACCGGGCGCCGTGTGCCTGCGTCGCTGGACGACATCCCCGCGTATCACCTCCGTCAGATGGCAGCCTATGCCGCGGCGTTGCGCGTCGTTTTTCCCGGCCGCACGATCGAAGCGGCACTGCTCTACACTGCCGAGCCGCGGCTGTTCGATCTGCCCGACGACGTTCTCGATGCGTACAAGCCCCGCTTGGCCGCCACGGAGCAAAGCTAGGCGTCGCGCGCTTGAGCCGGTGAGACGCTCACCCTAGATACCATGCAACTCAAGGAGACAGGCGCAATGGCCACCAAGCAGATCACCGACGCGAGCTTCCAGGACGACGTCATCAATTCCGACAAGCCGGTGCTCGTCGACTTCTGGGCGGAATGGTGCGGGCCCTGCAAGATGATCGGCCCGAGCCTCGAAGAGATCAGCGACGAACTGGGCGAGCAGGTGACGATCGCCAAGTTGAACATCGACGACAACCCCGATGCTCCCGGCCGCTACGGCGTGCGGGGCATTCCGACCATGATCCTGTTCAAGGGCGGCGCGCCCGCAGCGACCAAGGTCGGTGCCGAGCCGAAGGGCCGGATCAAGGCATGGCTGGAGGGCGAGCTCGCCTGACACCATCGTTAACGCGCTATTAGCGGATCGGGAATAGGAACGGTTTCCCGTGAGGGGAACCGTGGCCGATCGTTATCAGTCCTTGATCCATATCCTTGGCCTTGGGCGTGGCGCCTTTGCGCTGCCCAAGGCTCTGGTCGAAGCGCAGATGCGTGCAGCGCGATCGGGATACATTGCGACTTTCGCGTCGACGATCATTGCAGCCGCGACGGTCCTATGGGCCGCGCCGCGGACCTGGCAGGTGGATTGCGCTGCGGCGGCACTGTTGCTGATTGCGCTGTTTTCGCTCGTTCGCTGGCGCGGCGAACGGCGCGTGAACTGGATATTCGACGACCCGCGTGGCGCAATTCTCGTCTACGCCAAGCTCTCATTCGTAACGGCACTCGCCTGGGGTGCGCTGATGGCGGTCGTCATCAGCGTCTCTCCCCCGAGCGAACAAATCGTTGCGGCCTTCACGCTTGTCGGCGTGATGTCCGTGGGAGCGCTGACGGCGGCGCCCGTTCCTCTGGCCAGTCTGGCGTTTCTCGCGGGGTCCTTGACCGGCGGTCTGCTGACGATGGTCGTCGCTGACATCCCGCCGACCGTCATGATCGTCCTGGCGGTCTTCATCGTCCTGCTCGGTCGATCGATCCTCAAGCAGGGTAAGCTGTTCGTCGATAATTATCAGAAGGCGAGCGATTTGGATGAAGCGGCCGAGGCACAGGCGCGTGCCGAGGACTTCGCACGGGCCGAGCGCGACCGCGCACAGCTGGCAGAAGCGCATGCCGCTCAGCTGGCGCGCGAGCGGGCGATCCAGGACCGGCAGGCCGGCATGACCGCGCTGGCCGAGCGGTTCGAACGCAGCGTCGGTCAGGCGCTCGGCTCCCTTGGCCTCGTCGCGCAGGGCGCTCGCAGCGCGGTCGATACCCTCGTGGCGATCGGCGAACGCAAGACGAGCGAAGCCGGATTGATCGGTGTATCGACGCGTCGCACCGACGAGGCGGCGAACGCCATGCACATGACCGCAGAGGCACTGGCGGAGGCCCATCGGACGATCGTGAACCGGGTCACCGAACAGGCAATGCTGACGACGACCGCTGCGTCCAACTCGCGCGAGGGCGAACGCGTTATCGGCGAGCTTGTCGAGACGGCGCAGGAAATCGGGACGATCGTCGCGACGATTGCCAATATCGCCGGCCAAACGAACCTCCTCGCTTTGAATGCGACGATCGAGGCCGCTCGGGCGGGCGATGCCGGGCGCGGCTTTGCGGTGGTCGCGACCGAAGTGAAGACGCTTGCGACTCAAACCCAACGCGCAACCGCCGACATAGAGGGGCAGATCAGCGGAATGCAGACGCAGGTCGCGCGCGTTGCCCAAGTCATCGACGCGATCCTGTCGCAACTTGGGGACATTTCGTCGCTTGCCCGCGAGATCGCGACCGTCACCGCCGATCAGACGAGCGTCACGGGTACGATAGTCGATGAAGCGCGGCTGGTGGCGACGGTCGCCGCTGAGGTTCACGCCAGCGTCGAGCGGTCGATTACCGCATCGGCCGAGATGCAGACGATCACCGACAGTGTCGCGTCGTCCAGCACTGCAGTGGCTCGACAGGTCGAGGCCTTGGCGGAGGCCGCACAGTCGTTCGTCGCGGACCTGCGCGCCGCGTAAACCGGTCAGCTACGATAATCGGCGTTGATGCTGATGTAGCCGTGGGTCAGGTCGCACGTCCAAACCTTTGCCCGGCCTTCTCCCATGTTCAGGTCGACGCCGATTTCGATCTCACGACCCTTCAGGTGCTCGGCGACGGGTGTCTCGTCGTAACCGACGACGGCTAGCCCGCCCTCTGCAACCTGCGTCGTCCCGAACCGTATCGCCAGCTTGTCGCGCTCGGCGGGCTCGCCGGCCTTGCCGACCGCCATGACGACGCGGCCCCAGTTGGCGTCCTCACCGGCGATGGCGGTCTTTACCAGCGGCGAATTGGCGATGCTCATCGCTATGCGGTGAGCGGACCGGTCGCTCTCGGCGCCCTCGACGGTCACTTCGATCAGTTTCTGCGCGCCTTCGCCGTCGCGAACGACGAGGTGGGCCAGTTGCATGCACAGGTCCGCCAGCGCCGCCACGAATGCGTCCGCGCCGTCGCCGTCCGCGCTCTCGATCGGCGTGTTCCCGGCCTGGCCGGTCGCGAAGGCAAGCACCGTGTCGCTGGTCGAGGTATCGCTGTCGACCGTAATGCACGAAAATGTCTTCGCGTTCGCCGCCGACAGCGCGTGCTGCAGAAATTCGAGCGTGACCGCCGCATCGGTGAAGATGAAGCCGAGCATCGTCGCCATGTCCGGCGCGATCATGCCCGATCCCTTGATGATCCCGACCAGCTCGACGCGGCGCCCATCGACGATTGCGGACGTCGTCGCGACCTTGGCGAAGGTGTCGGTCGTCATGATGGTCTCGGCCGCGGCGACCCAGCTGCACGGCTCGGCGATATAGGCGGCATCCAGGCCGGCCTCGGCCTTGTCGATCGGCAGGGGGACGCCGATCACGCCGGTCGAGGCGATGAACACGTCGGACGGATCGCAGCCGAGGTGCGCAGCGGTGCGCGCGGCAATCGCCTCCACCGCTTCGCGCCCTCGATTTCCCGTGAAGGCGTTGGAGTTACCCGCGTTCACCACCAGCGCCCGCGCGCGGCCGAGCACCAGCGCGCGACGGCACCATTCGACCTCGGGGGAGGGGCATTTGCTCTGTGTCGTGACGCCGGCGACCGCGGTGCCGGGGGCCAGCTCGACATAGGTCAGGTCGCACCGATCCCATGCCTTGTACCGTGCGCGTGCCACACGACGGACGACACCGAGGATCTCGGGGAGGTCGGGCAACGTGGCAGGGGCGAGGGGGGAGCGGGTTTCGGACATGGGAGGCGCTTAGATCGCTCCGCGGATCGGGCCAAGTCGAAACCTTATCCGGCTTGGCGGCCGGGCCATTGACGGTTTAGTCTCGAAGGAAGATGGGATGGGGTGGACTATGAAGACGCTGGGCGTGTTGATGATGGCGTCGCTGCTGGGTGTGATGATCTCGCCACCCGCCGATGCGCAAAAAGCCGATGCTAAGAAAGCAGGCTTGAAAGGCAATCCCGGCGAATTCTTCGGGCCCGATTCCTATCCGCCCGAGGCGCGCCGGGCCGGGCAGGAGGGGCGGGTCGCGACGCTGCTGACAATCGATGCGGCTGGCGGCGTGCGTGCGTGCACCGTCACTCAAAGCAGCGGCAGCACAGTGCTTGATGAAGCAACCTGTACCATCGCCCGAGACAAGGTGCGGTTCACGCCTGCGACGGATCGGCGCGGCAAGCCAATCGCAAGCGAATATCCGCTGGCGGTGCGTTGGGCGCTCGGCGAAATCGACCTGACCGAAAAAACCAGGGCCGTCGAAGTCGAGGTATCGACCGACGGCAATGCGGTCGCTTGCCATCAGGCCGACGACGATTCGGATCGACGCTGTACGCCGGACATCGCCGGTATCGTGGCGATGTTGCCGAAGGACGCCCGTCCGCATATTCTCGATGTCCGCGAGACTACGCGCTTCGGCGAAGTGCCGGGCAAAGATCAGCTGCCGCCGCCAGGCGCTGACGTGCTGTTTCTTCGCGCGGCAAAGGTGTTCGTGAACGAATTCGGCAAGATCATCGAATGTGCGCCGATTGATCGCAAAGGGCTGGATATGGCCCCTGACTGCCCCAGCTATGCGAACAGTGTCGGCGTTCTGCGAAACGAGACCGGTGAGCCGCGCACGACCTGGGCGGTCATGGCGTTCTACATCACCAAGCGACCGGAAGCCGCCGCGTCTCCCGCGAAATGATCGCCGGTTGGCTCGCGCGGAACACGAAAGCGTTGGACGGGTTCCCATTCGATACCTATGTCGTCGCCAATCTGACGGAAAGCCGCGCTTGAACCTGTTCCTCCTCCTGACTGCCATGTTGTCGGCGCTGACCGGTGTCGGTCGCGCGGTCGACGCGCGTGCGCGGGCAGGCGTCGAGGCGAGCCAGGTCATCGCGGCAGTGCAGGCGGTGGCGCCTGCCGCTGTCCGTTCGGTCGCGCCGCGGCCCGACGGTTATGTCGCGCCGACGCCGCTGATCCTCGATCTCACCCGTGCGCTCGCTGCCCTGCGTCCGGTCGCACCGGAGCGTCGGCGCGAATAACGCGCCCGGCCGCCTGCCATTCGTCGGTGCAGGCTGCCTCCTACCATCCCCGTCCTTCCTGCGGCCCCAGCGTGCGGCCGCGCACCTATGTTCAAGGATACAGCCATGTTCGGCGGACTTGCCAAGTCGCTCTTCGGGTCGTCCAACGACCGCTACGTCAAATCGCTGAAGTCGATCACCGACAAGATCGCCGCGCTCGAGCCGCAGATGCAGGCGATGTCGGACGCGGAATTGTCGCAGCAGACCGTCCGCTTCCGCGAGCGTCTGGCGGCGGGCGAGAAGCTCGACGCGCTGATCCCCGAAGCCTTCGCGACCGTTCGCGAGGCATCGGTCCGGACGCTCGGCATGCGCCATTTCGACGTGCAGATGGTCGGCGGCATCGTGCTTCATCGCGGAGAGATCGCGGAGATGAAGACGGGCGAGGGCAAGACGCTGGTCGCCACGCTCGCCGTCTATCTCAATGCACTGCCGGGCGAGGGCGTCCATGTCGTCACGGTCAACGACTATCTCGCCCGCCGCGACGCCGAGCAGATGGGCAAGCTCTACGGCTTCCTGGGGCTGACGACGGGCGTGATCGTGCCGAACCTGGCCGATCACGAACGCCGCGCGGCCTATCACGCCGACATCACCTACGGCACGAATAACGAATTCGGCTTCGACTATCTGCGCGACAACATGAAGTACGACCGCGCGTCGATGGTCCAGCGTCCGTTCGCCTACGCCATCGTCGACGAGGTCGATTCGATCCTGATCGACGAAGCGCGCACGCCGCTGATCATTTCGGGGCCGACCGACGACAAGTCCGAGCTGTATATCCAGGTCGACGCCGTCGTGAAGCAGCTGGGCGAGGATGATTACGAGAAGGACGAGAAGCAGAAGTCCATCATCCTGACCGAGGACGGCACCGAGCGGGTCGAGCGCATGCTGGAGGCCGCCGGGCTGTTGCAGGGCGCGAACCTCTACGACTTCGAGAACACCCAGGTCGTCCACCACACGAACCAGGCGCTGCGCGCGAACAAGATGTTCAAGCGCGACACCGATTATATCGTGAAAGACGGCAAGGTCGTCATCATCGACGAATTCACCGGCCGCATGATGGACGGCCGCCGTTGGTCGGATGGTCTGCATCAGGCGGTCGAGGCCAAGGAAGGCGTCCAGATCGAGCCCGAGAACCAGACGCTCGCGTCGATCACCTTCCAGAACTATTTCCGTATGTATCCGAAGCTGTCGGGCATGACCGGCACTGCCGCGACCGAAGCGCCGGAATTCTACGACATCTACAAGATGAACGTCGTGTCGATCCCGACAAACGTGCCGGTCCAGCGCATCGACGAGGAAGACGAGTTCTACAAGGACACGCAGGACAAGTTCCGCGCGATCGCCAAGCGCATTCGCGAACATTCGGAGAAGGGCCAACCGGTGCTGGTCGGCACCGTGTCGATCGAGAAGTCCGAACTGCTGAGCGAATTCCTGAAGCAGGAAGGCGTGGCGCACGAGGTGCTGAACGCCCGCTTCCACGAAAGCGAAGCGCATATCGTCGCGCAGGCGGGCCGCCTGGGGGCGGTGACCGTGTCCACCAACATGGCCGGTCGCGGCACCGACATCAAACTGGGTGGCAATGCCGAATTCCGCATCGAAGACGAATTGCGCGACATGCCCGAGGGGCCGGAACGCGACGCCGCGATCGCGAAGATTGAGGCCGAGGTCGAAGCGGAGCGCCAGCAGGTGATCGCCGCCGGCGGCCTGTTCGTGCTGGGCACCGAACGCCACGAAAGCCGCCGCATCGACAACCAGCTGCGCGGCCGTTCGGGCCGTCAAGGCGACCCGGGCCTCAGCCGCTTCTACCTGAGCCTGGACGACGACCTGCTGCGCATCTTCGGGCCGGACACGCTGTTCGCCAAGATGATGCGGTCGAACATCGGCGACGGCGAGGCGATCGGCAGCAAGTGGCTGACCAAGGCGATCGAGACCGCGCAGAAAAAGGTCGAGGCGCGCAACTACGACATCCGCAAGCAGGTCGTCGAGTACGATGACGTGATGAACGACCAGCGCAAGGTCATCTACGAACAGCGCGCCGACATCATGGACGCCGACACGGTCGGCGACGTCGTGGTCGACATGCGCGTGGCGACGGTCAACGCGATCGTCGGCGGCGCCATCCCGCCCGACACTTATCCCGAACAGTGGAATCTCGAAGGTCTGAAGACGCAGGCCGCCGAGATGCTGAACGTCGACGTTCCGGTCGAGGAATGGGCGAAGGAAGAAGGCATCGAGCCAGAGACGATCGAGGAGCGTCTGCTGGCCGCGGCCGACGTGGTCGTCGAGGAGAAGGCGAAGGAACTCGATACCGAAACCTGGACGGGCATCGAGAAGTCGATCCTGCTCCAGAACCTGGACCATCACTGGAAGGAGCATCTCGCGATGCTCGACGCGCTGCGCCAGGTGGTGCACCTGCGCGCCTACGCCCAGAAGACGCCGATCAACGAATATAAGCAGGAAGCGTTCGCAATGTTCGAGCGCATGCTCGACAACATTCGCGAGGACGTGACGCGCACGCTCGCCTACGCCCAGTTCCGCATGGCGCCGCAGGAGGACTTCGGCGACTTCTCGCAGCTACCCGAGCTGCCCGACTTCATCACCAGCCACATCGACCCGTTCACCGGCGAGGACAATTCCGCCGACTGGGATGCGGGCACGCGCGGTCTGATCAATTCGACCCTGCCGCCGCTGTCGATTCCGCAGCCGACCGGTGCCGAAGTCGGCGAGGACCCGGAAAGCTGGAAGGGCGTGGTCAACCGCAACGCGCCGTGTCCGTGCGGATCGGGGCTGAAATACAAGCATTGCCACGGGGCTTTGGTCTGAAGCGACACTGCCGGCGTTGTGAGCTAGCGGGCGTGTCATTAGGCGCGCCCCCCTACCGGCTCAGGGTGAACCGAGTCCCGGAACCGCTCAATCCGACGCTGGCTCGCCCTGAGCATGGAGGAGGGGCATATTACGAACCGCCCGCTCTAAGATGACGGTTCGACGAATGGTGCCGCGACGAGGTCGGCGCTAACGGGCTTCAGTTGCCTCAGGCTCGCAAAAAAAGGCCGCGCACCCCCGGGGGTACGCGGCCCTTTTGTTCTTGGCGGAGCGGCTCCGTTAGCGGCGCCGATCCTCCGGTACGCGAATGGTCGGACCGAGGCGGTCGATCACGTCGCGGGCATCGAAGGCGCGGACATTGTTCGTGGGCTTCGGGCCGCGGCCGACGATGATTTCGGCCATCGCCTCGTAGCGTTCGACGGTGCGGACGTCGACGCCGCTATCCCAGAACGGGCTGCCCCAGAACGGATCCCATGACCGCCAGCCGAAGCCACGACCATAATAGCGCCACGACGGACCCCAGTAACCGAAGCCGCCGAACCCGCCATAGGGGCCCCAGCCGCCGCCGATACCCGGCGTCGTGTAGGTGCGCGTCTGCTTATCGGTGTCGCGATCGGCCATGACGAAATAGTCGTTGCTCGACTGCAGCGTCAGTTCGGCCGCGCGGAACAGCAGGTAACGCTCGACCGTGTCACGCGAGGTATAGCTGTTGCCGGCAAACGATACGCGGAAGCGGTCGCGTTCGATCTGCTGGTCGAAATACCCCGTGCGGTTGAAGCCATAACCGGTAGCCGGTCGATACAGGGTCGGGCTGGCGCACGCCGCCAGCGTGGTCGCGCCGGCCAGCACCGCGGCCATCATCGCCCGGCGTCGAGAAAAGAACGTCTTGGTACGCATTGGAACCTCCACCGGGTCGGTCCCAGACGGACGACCCGCTTGCCTTTTGAAACGTCCCGTCCGGTCATTGGCTCCGCACGGTACGTCTTGGTGCAAACTGTACGCCAGCTTCGCTTTCGCGCGGCTGAACGTGGCGCATTCGCGATCAGGCGATGCGTTCGGGAACCTCCGCCGCGTCATCCAGGATCGCGGTCTTCGGCGCGACGGCCTCCCACGGGAATACGAACCAGTCCTTGGTCACCGTACGGTCGATTCGGCGCCAGGAATACTCGATCCGCTGGTCGGACACGGCATTGTCGACCATCACGGCAAAGCGCACATGTTCGGCATCGGCGCCCGCATCGGCCAGTTGCTGGCGGATCGCGGCGATGGTGCGGCCGGAATCGTTGATGTCTTCGACGAAGACGAGCCGTTCGCCGTCGCGCGTCCGCTTGGCCAGGGTTGCGATCAGCGCGGCGTTGAATTCGGGGATTGGTGTCGAGAAATCGATCGACACCATCGGCAGCCCCGTCGCGTGGCTCAGGAACACCGCCGGCACTAGCCCCCCACGGCCGACACCGACCAGCAACTGCGCCTGCCAGCTATCGGATCGCAACGTCCCTGCCAGCGCAGCGACCGCCGTCAGAAAGTCGTCATGGGTAATCGGCGTGAGGGTCGGCGCGCTCATGCATGCGCCTCCACATAGGCGTCGATCTTCGCCAGATGCTGCGCGACGGTTGCATCGTCTAGGAACGAGCCGAGGAAGCTGTTTCGCGCCAACGTCGCCAACTGGCGCTTGTCCAGAGCACGCCCCTGCGCAGCCGCCCGGAAATTCTCGCCGATGTAGCCGCCGAAATAGGCAGGGTCGTCCGAATTGACTGTGGCGCGCAGGCCAAGGTCCAGCATGCGGTCGATCGGGTGGACGTCGATGGACGGCACGTTGCACAGCTTGACGTTCGACAGCGGGCAGACGGTCAGCGTCATGCCCTGCCGCGCCAGGCGGGCGGTCAGCGCGGGATCTTCCAAGCTGCGGTTGCCGTGGTCGAGCCGGTCGATGTGGAGGAGGTCGAGTGCCTCGACGACATAGTCGGGCGGTCCTTCCTCGCCGGCATGGGCGACCAGTTTCAACCCCTTCGCCCTGGCCGCGGCGAAGACGCGTTCGAACTTCGCCGGTGGGTGGCCGACCTCCGACGAATCGAGCCCGACGCCGGCGATCCGGTCCAGCCAAGGTTCGGCCGCGGCCAATGTCTCGAACGCCGCCTCCTCGCTCAGGTGCCGCAGGAAGCAGAGGATCAATTTGGAGGTGATGCCATGGGTGGCTTCGGCCGCGGCCATGCCGTCGCAAAGCCCCTCGATTACGTCGGCAAAGGGGATGCCGCGATCGGTATGCGTCTGGGGATCGAAGAAAATCTCAGCATGGACGACGCCGTCCGCCGCGACGCGATCGAAATAGGCGGTGGCGAGATCGCGGAAGTCGGCGCGGGTCCGCAAGACGTCGGCGCCGGCGTAGTAGATATCGAGAAAGTCCTGCAGGTTCGAGAAGTCGTACGCCGCGCGAACGTCCTCCACCGAGGCATAGGGAATCGCGACGCCGTTGCGCTTCGCCAGCGCGAACATCAGCTCGGGCTCCAGACTGCCTTCGATATGCAGGTGGAGTTCGGCCTTGGGCAGGCCGGCGATGAAGGAATCGAGGTCGGTCATCCCACGTCCATCGCAACCGCGACGTGTCCACGCAAGTCCGACGATGTGGGGGCATCCCACGCTGGCTCCCTGAGTAGGATTCGAACCTACGGCCGCTCGATTAACAGTCGAGAGCTCTACCGCTGAGCTATCAGGGAACAGCGTGGAGGCGCGCTAATAGCAGTCGTTTCGGGCTTTGCAACCCCGGAATTTCTGCTTTTCGACTTCCGCAGAGCCTCACGTCGTCGGTCGTCGTATTCGCGACGCCAGACGCGCGCGCAAGCGCGGTGAGCATGTCACCGGCCGCGCTACGCGACGAACTGCTCCATCGTGATCCGGTCGTCGAGCGCATGTTCGGGATCGAACAGCAGCGTCAGATCGCGGTTATGGTCGATCGCGATATCGACGCTGGCGACGTCGCGGATCTCGCGCTGGTCGGCGACCGCACTGACAGGGCGCTTGTCCGCCTCCAGCACGGTGATGCTGATCCGCGCCTTTTCGGGCAGGATCGCGCCGCGCCAACGCCGCGGACGGAAGGCGCTGATCGGGGTAAGCGCGATCATCGCCGAACCGAGCGGCAGGATCGGGCCGTTGGCCGAAAGGTTATACGCGGTCGAGCCGGCCGGCGTTGCCGCCAGGATTCCGTCGCAGACCAATTCGGGCAGGACGATGCGATCGTTGACGGTGACTTCCAGCTTCGCTGTCTGACGGGTTTCGCGAAGCAGCGACACCTCGTTGATCGCCGGCAGCACCTTCGTCTGTCCGTCGATTGTCGTTGCCGTCATCGTCAGCGGGGAGACCTTGAACGGCTTGGCGCGCGCAAGACGGCGATCGAGCCCGTCGAGGCGCCATTCGTTCATCAGAAAACCGACGGTGCCAAGATTCATGCCGAACACCGGCACGCTGCGCCGCGATTCGAGCATGGTGTGAAGCGTCTGGAGCATGAAGCCGTCCCCGCCCAACGCGATGATCTGATCGGCGTCCTCGACGGCGACGAATTCATAGGCGTCGGCCAGATCGGCCGCGGCGGCCTGGGCGGGGGCGGTGGGCGACGCGACCAGCGCGCGCCGGACGGGGTCGCTCATCCGCCGGTCACGCTCATGTGGCGACCGACCGCGGGGGCGGCGGCGTCGATGCGGAAGTCATGGCGCGCCGGCTTCAGGGCAAGCGCCGAATCGATCGCCGCGTCGAGCGCATCCACACCGCCGTCACGTAGGGCGGCCTTCAGATCGACTTGGTCCTCATGCCCCAGGCACATGTAGAGTTTGCCCTCGGTGGTCAGGCGGACGCGGTTGCATCCGTCGCAGAAATTGGCCGTCAGCGGCGAAATGAGGCCCAGCCGGGTGCCCCACGGCGTCTGCCAATAGCGCGCAGGACCGCCGGTGCGGTGGTCGTCGCGGGTCAGCGGATAGCGGGTGGATAGTCCGTCGAAGACGCGGGTGAGCGGGACGAAGCGATCGGTGCGATCCTCGTCGATCACGCCCAAGGGCATCGTTTCGATCAGGCTGAGGTCGAAGCCCTGCTCCCCGCACCATTCGAGCATTGCAGGGATCTCGTCCTCGTTCAGCCCGGCGAGTGCGACCATGTTGATCTTGACCGCGATCCCTGCGGCCTTGGCCGCGGCGATGCCTCCCAAAACTTGGGTCACGTCGCCGTGCCGCGTGACGAAGCGGAAAACGTCCGAATCGCGACTGTCGAGGCTGACGTTGATTCGTCGGATGCCGGCGTGGAACAGACGCGGCGCGACGCCAGCCAGCCGGGTCGCGTTCGTCGTCATCGTCAGTTCGTCCAGGCCTGTGCCGACATGCCGCCCCAGCCGGTCGACCAGGTCGACGACGTCACGCCGCACCAGCGGCTCGCCACCGGACAGGCGGATCTTGGTCACCCCGCGCGCGATGAAGCGTTCGGCGATGATCGCGATTTCGTCAAGCGCCAGCAACGCGGGACGGGGGAGGAACGTCATCTGCTCCGCCATGCAATAGCGGCAGCGCAGGTCGCAGCGGTCCGTCACCGACACGCGCAGATAGCTGATGGCGCGACCGAAACGGTCGATCAGGGGGGCAGGGGTGGCCATCGTGGTAACGAAGCTAGGCCTTTGCGAGAGGAGCAACAAGGGGCGGATGCCGGTCGACCTCGCCGTTCGTCATCTCTGAAGGGGCAAGGGAAATTCGAGCTGCGGCAGACAGGTCGTACAGGTTTTCAGGGACGGACAGCGTCCGCGTCCGCGGCGATGACGGATCGGGGGGAGCCTTTCGGAAAATCTCGGATCGGCCGGGTGTCTTTCTTCATCAATTTCGCCGAAGAAGACGAGCGACGTGCCCGATAGTTTCGCCAAGCCCCTTTTCATCCTGTCGTTTCGCCAGCGCGACGAACTGGCGGCGATGGCCGCGCGTGCCGGTTGGCGCCCGATCGCGGCGCGACGGGACGAGGGGCTGGCTGGTCGTGTTACCGCAAGCGGTGCGCAGGTCATCGTGATCGATGCTCGCGGAGCGGCGGATGACGGACTGACGGCGGTCCGCGCGATCGGCGATGTGGCGGACGCCGCCGGCCAGGCCGTTCTGCTGCTGGTATCGCGCAACGACGTCGGGGTGCTGGACGCGGCGCGCGATGCCGGCGCGACACACTTCCTGGTGAGCCCCATCCCTGAAATCGAATTCGCCCAAGCGGTGCGGTATGCCGAGCGATTTGCCGAGCGCGTGTCCGGCGGGCGACCGGTGCGGGAGGCGCGGTGGGTGGCGCCGCTCGGGTGGCGTTATGATCACGCGCGACGCTCGTTACAGGTAACGGGCGAACTCGCCCGTGTGGCCGGCATCGCCGAAGAGGGGCCGGCATCCGCGGCATGGATGCGTCAGTCCCCTGACGTCCGCGTCCGGTTGCGCAACGCCCTCCGGCGCCTGAGATCGAGCGAGTCGACGGCCTTTGCCCACGACCTGCCGGGCCTAGGGCGTGTCGTCGCGCACCTGCAGCGCGACCCGCATACCGGGCGGCTGCACGGACTGGTCGAGCCGATCGGCGAGCCGGACGCGGGCGCCGCGATGCGCGACCTGTTCGGCCGGCGCTCGCGGTCGGTCGCAGCCCTCGCACGCGAACTCCCATCGGCGTTGGCGTCGGGGGAGATCGACGTCGTGTTCCAACCCCAGGTCGATCTGGCGAGCGGGCGGATCACCGGCGTCGAAGCTCTGGCGCGGTGGAACCACCACCGTCTGGGTGAAGTCGGCGCAGAAATCCTGCTCGCCGCAGCCGCGCGAGGTGGTCGGTCGGGCGAGGTGTCGGCTTATCTTCAGGCGCGCGCGCTCTCGGTCGCAGCTGGCTGGCCGAACGCGCTGCGCGCGATCCGGGTCGCGGTCAACGTCGCTGCTGACGATATCGCCGAGGACGGATTCGTCTCTCGCCTGCTCGAACGGATCGACGCGAGCGGTATCGCCCGCGACCGGGTGACGGTGGAGGTGACCGAAAGCGGCCTGATCGAGCGGCTGGACGTCGCTGCTGCCTTGCTGGCGGAGGTTCGGGCGGCCGGGTGCCAGGTCGCGATCGACGATTTCGGGACGGGTTATTCGAGCCTCGCCTATCTGAACGCACTGCCCGTCGACTATCTCAAGCTCGACAAGACGCTGACCGCCGGGATCACGGGCAACGCGCGCGACCGAGTCGTCGTGCGCGGCGTCATCGACATGGCGACGACGCTGGGACTCGACGTGATCGCCGAAGGGGTCGAGACGACCGAGCAGCGCGACCTGCTGGCCGAGGCCGGGTGTCGGCTGTACCAGGGCTATCTATGTGCGCCGGGCGTCGACAGCGCGACGCTGGCGTCGCTGGTTCAGGCGACCTGACGCCCCGCCGACCTGTCGGCAGTCGAATCGATGACCGTCGCGACGGCATCGGCCAGCAGCATCATCCGTTCGATCGCGATCGGGGCGATCGGCTGGGCATCGCGCCAATAGGCGCCCAGGGCATATCGGGGGTCGTCGCGGCCGATCGGTACCACCCCCATGCTGCGCACGAAGGTCGCGAGATAGGCGTTGAGCGGCACGCGCTTGTCCTCGGCGATATCGGGGATGAAGATCGGTGCCCGCGCAAGCAGCGCCTGCCCGGAGACGCAGTTGCGGATCGGAAAACACTGTCCGGCCCAAAGCGGGCTGATCGCGTCCTCGGTCACATAGGCGACCTGATCGCCGTCGCGTCGCACGATCGTGATGCCGTCGCTGCCGATGACGGCGCGGGCGGCGGCCGCCAGCCGCACCAGCGCCTCTTCAGGGCCGGATGCCGTCGCGATGCTCCGCACCGCATCGGCCAGATGCGTGTCCGTGGCGCTTGCTGCCGGTCCGGATGGCGCGGCGTTACGACGGAACGGGTTCCTCACGATCGTCACTCAGTCCCAAGCTAATCCCTTGGGCCCGAAATATATGAAATCGCGACCTTTTGTGCAGAATCATACTGATATCTGTCAGGTGTCGTCCGACGCAGGCCTAGCCGCCTGCGGCCTTCGCCAACCCGCGCGACAGTTGCAGCGCGCCGTGCAACCGCGCCTTGGGATCGGCCCAGACGCGGTTGATGACCAGCTTATGGTCCGGGCGCAGCTTCGCAACCTCGCCCAGCTTGCCGACATAGGCGAGCAGGCCGTCGATGTTCGGGAAGGTGTTTTCATGGAAGGCAACCAGAGCGCCCTTTGGCCCGACGTCGAGCTTCGCGACGCAGGCGCGCTTGGCGTTGAGCTTGATCTCCATGATCCGCAGCAGATTCTCGGTCTCGTCGGGTAGCTTGCCGAACCGGTCGATCATCTCGGCGGCGAACGCTTCCAGCCCCGCGGCCACATCGATCTCGTTGAGGCGGCGATAGAGGCCCATGCGCAGGTCGAGATCAGGGACATAGTCCTCCGGGATCAGGATCGGGGCGTCGATCGTGATCTGCGGGCTGAAGTCGGTCGGCCGCGAGAGCTTGCCGCCAGCCTTCGCCTCCAGAATCGCCTCTTCCAGCATCGACTGGTAGAGTTCGAAGCCGACCTCCTTGATATGGCCCGACTGTTCGTCGCCGAGCAGATTGCCCGCGCCACGCTGATCGAGGTCGTGGCTGGCGAGCTGGAAGCCGGCGCCCAAAGATTCGAGGTCGCTCAGGACCTTCAACCGCTTCTCCGCCGCTTCGGTCATCAGCCGCTCGGGCGGCGAGACCATATAGGCATAGGCGCGCGTCTTCGACCGGCCGACGCGGCCGCGCAGCTGGTACAGCTGAGCGAGGCCGAAGCGGTCGGCGCGGTTGACGATCATGGTGTTGGCGCTCGGAATGTCGATGCCGCTTTCGATAATGCTGGTCGAGACGAGCACTTCGAATTTCTTGTCGTAGAAGGCGGACATCCGCTCCTCGACCTCGCTTGGCGCCATCTGGCCATGGGCGATGACGTAGCGGACTTCCGGAACATGCTCGCGGAAGAATTCCTCGATATCGGGCAGGTCGGCGATGCGGGGGGTGACGAAGAAGCTCTGCCCGCCGCGATAATGTTCGCGCAGGAGGGCTTCGCGCAGCACGACCGGATCCCACGGCATGACATAGGTGCGCACCGCGAGGCGATCGACCGGCGGGGTCTGGATGACCGACAGTTCGCGCAGGCCCGACATTGCCATCTGAAGCGTGCGCGGAATTGGGGTGGCGGTCAGGGTGAGGACGTGGACGTCGGTCTTCAGCGCCTTCAGCCGTTCCTTGTGGGTCACGCCGAACCGCTGTTCCTCGTCGACGATGACCAAGCCGAGGCGCTTAAAATCGATGCCTTTGGCCAGGATCGCGTGGGTGCCGACCACCACGTCGATTTGACCGTTGGCCAGGCCTTCCTTGGTCGCCTTCGTCTCGCTGGCGGTGACAAGGCGACTGAGCCGGCCGACTTTGATCGGGAAGCCGTCGAAGCGGGCGGCGAAGTTATTGTAGTGCTGGCGTGCGAGGAGCGTCGTCGGGCAGACGACCGCGACCTGCATCCCCGCCATCGCCGCGACGAACGCGGCGCGCAGCGCCACTTCGGTCTTGCCGAAGCCGACGTCGCCGACGATCAGTCGGTCCATCGGCGATCCCTTGCCGAGATCGCCCAGCACGTCGTTGATCGCGCGGTCCTGGTCGTCGGTTTCCTCATAGGGGAAGCGATCGACGAAGGTCGCGAAGCCCGATCCATCGGGTTCGGCCACTTCGGCGGGGCGCAGCGCACGTTCGGCGGCGGTGGCGATGAGCTCACCCGCGATTTCGCGGATGCGCTCCTTCATCCGGCTCTTGCGGCGCTGCCACGCCTCGCCGCCCAGCTTGTCCAGCGTCGCGCCGTCCTCGCCAGAGCCGTAGCGGCTGAGGACTTCAAGGTTCTCTACGGGCACGTACAGCTTGTCGCCGCCCGCGTACGTCAGCGCGACGCAGTCGTGCGGGCTCTTGCCGACGGGGATCGAGGTCAGCCCCTCATACCGTCCGATGCCGTGGTCGACGTGGACGACCAGATCGCCGGGCGACAACGTCGCGAGTTCGGCGAGGAAGGCGTCGGCCGACTTGCGGCGCTTGGCGCGGCGGACGAGCCGGTCGCCGAGCATGTCCTGCTCGGTCAACAGCGTGACGTCCGGGGCGGTGAAGCCGTGATCGAGCGGCAGGACGATCAGCGCGGTTGCGCTATCGACGACGCCCAGCGCTTCCTGCCAGGTGTCGACCATGCGCGCGCCGGACAGGCCATGATCCTCGAGCAGGCCCTTCAACCGCTCGCGCGAGCCGGTCGAATAGCTGGCGAGGATGCGCTTGCCCTTCACCGTCTTCAGATGCGCGACGACAGCTTCGTAGACGTTGGCGCCGGCCGATCGCTCGGGCGCGAAGTCACGCGGGCCGTCGATGTTGAATTCCAGGACCGACGCGCTTTCGGGCTCGTGGAAGGGCGTCGTAACGTGTGCGGGCGCGTCGTGCAGTGCCTGCGCCCATTCGTCGGGCAGCAGGTAGAGCGACTTGGTCGGCAGCGGGCGGTAGCTTCCCGGCTCGGCGCCCGAAGCTTTCAGGCGGTTGGCATGATAGTCGGCGATCGCTTCGAACCGCCCCTCCGCCGCGCCCGCGACGCCGGCATCGCGGACGACGACCATGTCGCCAGGCAGATGATCGAACAGCGTTTCCAGCCGCTCCTCGAACAGCGGCAGCCAATGTTCCATGCCGGCCAGACGCCGGCCGTCACTGACCGCCTGATAGAGCGGATCACCGGTCGCGGTCGCGCCGAAGGTCTCGCGGTAGCGGGTGCGGAAGCGTTTGACGCTCTCCTCGTCGAGCAGCGCTTCGGACGCGGGCAGCAGCGTGAAGCCCTTGATGCTGCCGGTCGTCCGCTGATCATGTGGGTCGAAGGTGCGGACCGTCTCGATCTCGTCGCCGAAGAAGTCGAGGCGAAGCGCAGAGTCGGAGCCCGAGGGGAACAGGTCGACGAGCGAGCCGCGCACCGCGAATTCACCCGCATCTGCAACCGATTCGGTGCGGACATAGCCGTTGGCCTGGAGCAGCGTGGACAGCTTTTCGCGGCTGATCCGTTCGCCCGGCGCCAGCGTCGCGACGAGCTGGCGGATGCGGAAGGGCGTCAGCGTGCGCTGGGTCGCAGCATTGGCGGTGGTGACGAGCAGGCGCGGGCGGGCGGCCTTCGCCTGGAGCGCGTGGAGCGTCGCGAGGCGTTCGGACATGACGCGTAGCGTGGGCGACGCGCGATCGTAGGGCAGGCAGTCCCAGGCGGGGAAGGCGAGGACGTCCAGTTCCGGCGCGAAGAAGGTCGCGGTCGACTGCACCGCGCGCATTGCCGCTTCATCGGGCGCGATGAAGCATGCACCGTCGGTCGCCGCTCTCGCGAGGTCGGCCAGGAGCGCGGGAAGGAATCCCGTCGCGACGCCCGCGAGGGTCAGGGGGCGGGGGGCGGAAAGGATCTTGGAGAGGTCGGGCATCGGGTCTCGCTTAAGCCCTCTCCCCTTGAGGGGAGAGGGTTTGGGAGAGGGGGAGGTGTCTCACCGAGACTGGGGCTCGCGGACAGGCCCCTCTCCCAACCCTCTCCCCTGAAGGGGAGAGGGCTATTGTTGAATCGGCACGTACGTCAGCGTCTTCAGGTCATCCATCATCTGGCCCTGCCAACGCTCCGGGACGGCGGCCGCTCCCATCGCCCAAGCCATGATGTCGACGTCCTGTTCCTCCAGAAACGCCTCGAACCAGTCGATCTGCTCGTCCGACCAGCGCGCGCCGTAAGCGTCGAAGAAGCCGCCGACCATCAGGTCCGCTTCCTTGGTGCCGCGGTGCCACGCGCGGAACGCCAAGCGTTTCAGTCTCGTCTCGCGCTCCATGCCCGCGGCTCCATGCAATATTGGCCGACGGCGCTTCAATGCGCGGTCGGCTTGGGGTAGCGGGGACATAGTCATGCGTCCTGACATCCTCAACCCGCTGTTCGCCGAGGTCACCGCGCTGAAGGGCGTGGGGCCGGGGCTTGCCAAGCCGATGGAAAAGCTAGGGCTGCGCCGGGTGGTCGACATCGCCTTCCACCTGCCGACCGGCTACATCGACCGCCTGCCGCGCGAGGAACTGGACGCCGCCGACGCTGGCCGCACGATCGCGATCACGCTAACCCCGGTCGAACACCGCACGGGCAGCAGTCCGCGCAGCCCGACGCGGGTCAGTGCGGTCGACGCGAAGGGCAATTCTGTCTCCCTCGTCTATTTCGGCGGGTCGTCGGGGTGGGTGAAGAAGCTGCTTCCCTTGCACGAGCCGCGGCGGGTGTCGGGAAAGCTGGAGACGTACGGGCAGGACCTCCAGATCGTTCACCCGGACTATGCCGTGCCGCTGGACGAAGCGCCGACGGGGAACGGGCGCGAGGCGATCTATCCGCTGTCGGAAGGGCTGACGTCGCGTCGGCTGGCGGCATTGGTGGCGCAGGCAGTCGAGCGGGCACCGGACCTGCAAGAGTGGGTCGAACCGAGCGTCATCGCGAAGCACGACTGGCCCGCGTGGCGCGAGGCGCTGGCGCGGCTCCATGCCGACCCGTCGGATGCGAAGGCGCGGACGCGGCTCGCCTATGACGAGGTGTTCGCCAATCAGCTCGCGCTGCTGCTGGTCCGTGGTGATGTGCGAGCAAAGCGGGGGCGGGCGCTGGCCGGTGACGGGCGGCTGAGATCGAAGCTCGACCTGCCTTATGCCCCGACCGGTGCGCAATCCCGCACGATCCGCGAGATCGAGGGCGACATGGCGCAGGTGCGGCCGATGTTGCGGCTGCTGCAGGGCGACGTCGGCTCGGGCAAGACACTGGTCGCGCTCAATGCGCTGCTGATCGCGGTCGAGGGCGGGGCGCAGGGCGCATTGCTCGCACCGACTGAAATCCTGGCGCGCCAGCATTACGAGACCTTGTCGCGGCAATTGGCCGGCATCGCGACCGTCGCGATCCTGACCGGTCGCGACAAGGGGCGGGCACGAGAATCGACCCTGATGGGCGTCGCGTCGGGCGAGATCGACATATTGATCGGGACCCACGCAATCTTCCAGCAGGGAGTGACCTATCGGGACCTGGGGCTGGCAGTGGTTGACGAGCAGCATCGCTTCGGTGTCGCGCAGCGGATGATGTTGCAGGCGAAGGCGGAGCGCCCGCCGCACCTGCTGGTTATGACCGCGACGCCGATCCCGCGCACGCTGACGCTTGCCAACTATGGCGAAATGGACGTCAGTCGGCTCGACGAAATGCCACCGGGGCGTGAACCGATCGAAACGCGCGTGATCTCCGAGGACCGGCTCGACGACGTGGTCGACGGCCTTGCACGGCATTTGTCGGGCGGAGGGCAGGCCTATTGGGTGTGTCCGCTGGTCGAGGAGAGTGAGAAATCCGACCTGGCTGCCGCCGAAGCGCGCGCGGAATCGCTGCGCCAGCGCTTCGGTGAACGCGTCGCGCTGGTCCACGGACGGATGAAAGGGCCCGAAAAGGACGCCGAGATGGCGCGTTTTTCATCGGGCCAGGCAGGGGTCCTAGTCGCGACGACGGTGATCGAGGTCGGTGTCGATGTGCCCAACGCGACGCTGATCGTCATCGAACATGCCGATCGTTTTGGCCTGGCGCAGCTCCACCAGTTGCGCGGGCGGGTCGGGCGGGGCGGCGGTCGGTCGGTATGCCTGCTGCTACGTGGGAGCCACCTGAGCGAGACGGCGCGGGCGCGCCTCGCCCTGATGCGCGAGACCAACGACGGTTTCCGTATCGCAGAGGAGGATCTGCGATTGCGCGGGGCGGGCGAACTGCTCGGCACGCGCCAGTCGGGCGAACAGGGGTTTCGCATGGCCACGCCCGAGATGCTCGGCGAACTGCTGCCGATCGCCAACGGCGACGCCCGGCTGCTGATCGACCGCGACGGCGGGCTCCAGGGATCGCGCGGGCAAGCGGCGCGGACGGCGTTGTACCTGTTCGAGCGCGACGCCGCGGTCGGGCTGTTACGCTCGGGATAAAGCCTGATGCTCCCCTTGCCGAGGAGGATTTTGGGGGTAGGCAGCCATATGCACCTCGTCCTTCCCATCCTGCTGACATTCCTTGCCGGTATCGGCGTCGCGGCGCAGGCGCCGACCAATGGCATGCTGGCCAAAGTGTCAGGATCGACGTTGCTCGCCGCGCTGATTTCCTTCGGCGTCGGGACTGTCGCGATCGCCATCGCCTGGGCGGCGAGCGACCGGACGTCGCCGGCAATCCTCCGCGAGGCGCCGGCTTGGGCGTGGCTCGGTGGCATCTACGGCGCGGTCTATGTCGCGACCGCAGCCTATGCTGCGCCGCGGTTAGGCGTCGCGACGATGCTGATGGTCGCGATCGCCGGGCAACTGGCGGCGGCGGTCGTGATCGATCATTTCGGACTGTTCGGCATCCGCGCCGAACCGGTGTCGGTGAGCCGGATCGCAGGCCTGGCGCTGGTGATCACCGGTGTCGTGCTGGTGCGCCGTTAACGCATCAAGGTCGCGAGCAGCTCGTAATAATCGCCCAGCCGGATCGGTTGGGCGAGCTGGCAGCCGATGCGACCGCCCAGCGCCCAACGCACTTCGGCCGGCTGGGTGCCGATGCCCGGCAGCGCAATGCGCAGCGTGTCGCCTTCAGCCATGGCGGAGTCGCAACGTGCCATGAAACCGTTGGGTGAGACGTTGACGATCAGCAGCGGCAGCGTGCGGCCGTCGGCGTGCATCGCGCGAGCGCGGTAATGCACCTCGTCGCGGTCTTCCCGTCGTCCATCGCTCCGCGCCACATTGCCGAAAGGCATCGCCGATCTTCCCACTTCCGCCGTTTCGGGTAGCAGGGGATTAGTAAAGAAGGTCTGTAGAAAAACAGATTTAAATCAGCATTTTGGCACGCCGTCGCGGATCAGCTTGCGCGAACGATACCGTGGTGCTTCTTGCCCGCAGACAGCCGCATGTCGTCAACGACAGTCAGGACAGTGGCTTCGTCCACGATCTTCTCACCATCGACCCGCGCGCCGCCGCCCGCAATCAGCCGCCGCGCCTCGCCCTTCGACTTGGCGAAGCCCAGCGCGATCAGTGCATCTACCACCGAAATGCTGCCGCCCGGCGCATCGACCGTCGGCAGGGCCGCGCCGGAGGCGCCTTCCTCGAACGTCTTGCGCGCGGTTTCGGCAGCTTCGTCGGCAGCCGCGCGCCCACGGCACATCGCGGTGGCTTCCGTCGCCAGCACTTTCTTCGCCTCGTTGATCTCGGCGCCTTCGAGCGATTCGAGACGGGCGATCTCATCGAGCGGCAGGTCGGTGAAGAGGCGGAGGAAGCGGCCGACGTCGCGGTCGTCGGTATTGCGCCAGAACTGCCAGTAATCGAAATGCGACAGCTGGTCTTCGTGCAGCCACACCGCACCCGACACGGTCTTGCCCATCTTCACGCCGTCCGCCGTCGTCAGCAGCGGCGTGGTAACGCCGTAGACCTCGGTCCCGTCCATCCGGCGCGCGAGTTCGACGCCGTTGACGATATTCCCCCACTGGTCGCTGCCGCCCATCTGAAGCCGAACGCCCTGGCGCTTGGCGAGCTCGCGGAAGTCGTAGCCCTGGAGGATCATGTAGTTGAACTCGAGGAAGCTGAGCGACTGTTCGCGGTCGAGCCGCAGCTTCACCGAATCGAAGCTGAGCATGCGGTTCACGCTGAAATGCTGGCCGACCTCGCGCAGAAAGGGGATGTATTCCAGCTTGTCCAGCCAGTCGGCGTTGTTGACCATCACCGCGTCGCTGGGGCCATCGCCGAAGGTCAGGAAGCGGTCGAAGATGCGCTGAATGCCGGCGATGTTGGCGGCGATGACGTCGTCCGACGCCAGCTTGCGCGCTTCGTCCTTGAACGACGGATCGCCGATCTTTCCGGTCCCGCCGCCCATCAGTACGATCGGTTTGTGCCCCGCCTGTTGCAGGCGGCGCAGGAGCATGATCTGGACCAGGCTGCCAACGTGCAGCGACGGCGCGGTCGGATCGAAGCCGATATAGCCCGGCACGACCTGCTTCGCGGCCAGCGCGTCGAGCGCGGCGGCATCGGTCACCTGATGAATGTACCCGCGTTCTGACAGGAGGCGGAGCAGGTCGGAGCGATATTCGGTAGCCATAGCGGAGCGCCCTCTAACCGTTCGGATTGCGCTTGTCGAAGCCCTGTCCTTCGGGTGCGTGCGTTGGCAGAAGGGGCGGGGCAACACTTCGACAGGCGCAGTACGAACGGGGCTGGTGTGATCTACGAACTCAACTGTCATCCCGATACGCCCGCCAGGAACGTCCGGGCGCTCAAGGTCGAGTGTACGATGACCGATGCGTCGGACGTACTGCTGGCTTTCGCCGTCGATGGCTTCGATTGGCTTTATCTTCCCGAGTTGACGACACCGACGCGGGCTGACGAGCTCTGGCGTACCACGTGTTTCGAGATGTTTTGGAAGCCGATTGGCGGGACGGCGTATTACGAGTTCAACCTGTCGCCTTCGTTGCAGTGGGCAGCCTATGCGTTTGACGGTTATCGCGACGGCATGATGGATTTGCCGCTCGCGATCGATCCGGTGATCGCGCGTATGGCGGACGGCATCGAGGCTGACGTTGATCTTTCGACCGTGCCGCCCGGACCCGCGCACATCGCCCTGACCGCCGTTATCGAGGAAATCGACGGCACCAAATCCTACTGGTCGCTCGCGCATCCGCCCGGCGGGCCGGATTTCCATCATCCCGATTGCTTTGCGCTGAAAGTCCCGGCAGGCAGAAGCGCATGAAATTCGGCATCGATCGCCTCCTGTCCGACCCTGAGCTGTTGAAAACGCTCGATGGCCGCCGCGTGGCGCTGCTTGCACACCCCGCGTCCGTTACTGCGGACCTGACGCATTCGCTCGACGCGCTGGTCGCGAGCGGGGTGCAGGTGACTGCCGCCTTCGGGCCGCAGCACGGCCTGCGCGGCGACAAGCAGGACAATATGATGGAATCGCCGGATTTCGACGATCCCGTCCACGGCATCCCCGTCTTCAGCCTTTATGGCGAGGTGCGCCGGCCGACTGGGCAGTCGATGCACACGTTCGACGTGATGCTGGTCGATCTGCAGGATCTCGGCTGCCGCATCTACACCTTCATCACGACACTGCTCTACGTGCTCGAGGCGGCGGCCGAGCATGGCAAGGAGGTTTGGGTGCTCGACCGGCCCAACCCCGCCGGGCGGCCAATCGAGGGTCTGACGCTGCTGCCGGGTTGGGAGAGCTTCGTCGGGGCGGGGCCGATGCCGATGCGGCACGGGCTGACGCTCGGCGAACTCGGGCGCTGGTTCATCGATCACTACAAGCTCAACGTCGCGTATCGTGTGATCGCGATGGAGGGCTATGCGCCCGACGCCGCGCCGGGCTTCGGGTGGCCGACCGATCGCATCTGGATCAACCCCAGCCCGAACGCGCCAAACCTCAACATGGCGCGCGCCTATGCGGGTACGGTGATGCTCGAGGGCACGACGCTCAGTGAAGGGCGGGGGACGACGCGGCCGCTCGAGCTGTTCGGCGCGCCCGACATCGATGCGCGCGCGGTGCTGGCCGAAATGCGGCGGACGGGGCCGGAGTGGCTTAATGGATGCGTCCTGCGCGACGTGAGCTTCGAGCCGACGTTCCACAAGCATGTCCACCAGCTGTGTGCCGGCCTGCACATCCATGCCGAAGGGGCGGCCTATGATCACGACGCGTTCAAGCCGTGGCGGTTGCAGGCGCTCGCGTTCAAGGCGATCCGCACGCTCTACCCGGGTTACCCGCTGTGGCGCGACTTTCCGTATGAATATGTGTTCGACAAGCTGGCGATCGACGTCATCAACGGCGGACCGGGGTTGCGGGAATGGGTCGACGACGCGGGGGCGCAGCCGGGGGATCTCGATGCGCTGACGCAGCCGGACGAAGCGGCGTGGGAGGACGCGCGGCGCGCGTATCTGCTGTACTGATGCGCGCATCACCCCCTCGTTCGTCATTCCCCCGGAAGCGGGGATCAATAGTCGCTGGTTTCGCGGATAGAGCCTTGAGCTCAGCCACAATCTATTCCCGCGTTCGCGGGAATGCCGATGGTTGGTGCGCGGGAGGCGCCCCATGTTGACCGGCCTGATCTTCGCGACCGAAGATGCCGAGGACCGTCCCGATGCGCTTGCGGCGACGCTGCCGTTCGGCGGGGCGACGCTGATCGAATATCAGGCGCGGTTGCTGGCGGCGGTGGGCGTCAGTCACCTGCTGGTCGCCGTGTCGCGCGTGACCCCGGCGTTGCTCGGCGCGACGAGCCGGATCGCCAGCCGCGGCGTGACGGTCGACGTGGTGCGGTCGGCGGAGGAGGCGACCGCAAAGGTCCATCCGCTGGCGCAGGTCATCGTCGTCGCCGACGGTCTGGTCACGACCGACGCCGTCATCGAATGGCTGGCGTCCGAAACCCACGAAGCGCTGCTTGTCACTCGCGATGGCGACGGCAGTGGCGGGATCGAGCGTGTCGACAATTCGCACAGCTGGGCAGGGCTCGCGCGTGTCCCGGCGGGGCGACTGGCCGATGTCGCCTCGCTTCCCGCCGATTACGACTTTCAATCGACATTGCTGCGCCAGACGGTTGCGGCGCGGGCGGTGCAGTTATTGCTGCCGCCTGCGACCGGCCGGACGCGTCACGGTGTCGAGCGGAACTCGGCGGCGTTGCTGCGACGGTCGAAGTCGGTGCTGGCGGCCCTCGGCGATCGGCGAACGGCATGGACCGACCGGTTCATCTTTACGCCGATTACCGGCTGGACTTTGCCGTATCTGGTTGCTCGGGGCGTTCCGGCCTGGGCGGTCACGGCGGCGGGTGGGGTCGCGGGCATCGCCGCAGTCGCACTGCTCGTAACGATGATGCCCGCGGCAGGGATCGCGGTCAGCCTGATCGGCATGGCAGCCCTGTCGACGGGATCGATGCTCAGCTGGCTGCGCGGCGAGGACCGGTTGGCGCGCACGCAGGAGCGCTCCATTCAGGGGCTGGCGGCAGCGGTGGTGCTGCTGGCCGGTGTCGACGCGATGCGCACGAGCGGCGACGGCACCGGACTTGCCCTTGCGCTCACGACGATTGCCTTGGCCGTGCTGTTGGAACGCGCGCCCGTTCCGCGGCGACGCTGGTGGGCGACGCCCGCAGCGCATCCACTGATCCTGCTGCCGTCGGCGGTTGCCGGCTATCCGGTCGTCGGTCTGGCTGTCTCCGCGCTGTATGCGCTGATTTCCCTCGGCGCAGCGATTGAGGCGATTCGCGAAAAGCCTTAGGGCCGCTTTAACGACGGCGCGGCTAGACCGGGAAACAATGACGGACGCTTCCGCCATCACGCATAAGGCGCAGGGCGCCGGGGTGCGGGCTTTGCTGGCCCGCGCCGCCGGGGCCGATTCGCGCGCCCGTATCGCGCTCAATGCGTCGATCACCGATGCCTTCCTGCCAGCCGAAGGGCGGTTGGACGACCGGACCCGCGCCGCTCTCGCCGCGCTGGTTGAAGCGATGGTCGGCGTGGTCGAAGGCGAACTGACCGAATATTCGATACGCTTGCTCAGTACGCGCGGCGCGCGCACGGCGGCGGAGCGTCTGACCGACAAGCCGGCGCCGGTCGCCGAACGCCTGGCCGCGGCGGGCCTGCTGCGCGATCCGGATTTCGCGGCTGAGTGCCTGTCGCGGGTACAGCTCGAACTGCTGACCATGGGGTTGCCCGCCGACGCAGGTGCCGACGCCGATGCGCCGAGCTTGCTTGCGCGCCTCGCCCAAAGCTCAGACCGTGTCGTTGCCACCGCGGCGGCAGCAACGATGATCGGCGAAAGCCAGAGGCGACAGGTGAGCGAGGGCCGGGGGCTGACCGGCACCGGTCTGCCGGCCGCGCTCCACGCGCGGCTCGTCTGGTGGGTGGCCGCCGCTCTGCGCGATCGTGCTAGCGACGGCCTGGCCGATCCGGCGCCGCTCGACCGCGCGATTGCCGAAGCGGCGCTGCGCAACATCGCGGCACATGATGGTGACGATCGTGTCGAAGCCACAGCGATGCGATTGGCCGAGGCGGTCGATGCTCAACCGGCCGAGCTGCCTGCGCTGCTCGATGAGATCCTGCGCGACCGACGCCTGACCGTGCTCGCGGCCTTCATCGCCCACGCGCTCGGGGGGCGCTATGAGCTCGGCCGCGAGTTGCTGGTCGATCCCTTAGGTGACCGGCTATGGCTGGTGCTGCGTGCGCTGAACGTGCCGCGCGAGACGATCGCGCGCCTCGGTTTCCACCTCTGCGAGGCCGATCCCCGCCGCGATGTCGATGCCTTTGCCGACGCGCTCGACCTGGCGGCGAGCATTGATCCGGCTACTGCGCGACTGGCGGTGGCCCCGCTGAGCCTGCATCCCGATTTCCGTGCGGCGCTCCTGGCGCTCGATGCGTTGAAGGACGTGCGATGAACGCCGTCGACCCGCTTCTCCATCCGATCGTCGCGCGCTGTGATGCCGAAGGACGCCTGATGCAGGCCGACCCGCGCTTCCTTGCGCTCGTCGACCGCGCGGGCGGTGCGATTGGCGGCGATATCGCGCTGCCCGAAGTCGCGGCCCTGGCGCGACTCGCCCGGCGACTGGGGATCGCGATCGCGCGTGCCGTCGTCGTCGCCGACGGGGACGATGATCTGGAGCTGTCGGTCCGCGCCGAGCCCGATGCCGAGGGCGTGACCCTGATCATCGGCGGCTGGCAAGCGCGGCCATCCTGGCGACCGTCGGACGAACGCGGGTCGTTTCGTGGCGTCGAGGCGGACTGGCTGTGGGAAAGCGACGCTGCGTTGCGCCTGACCCATGTCACGCCAGACGCGGGCACACGCTACGGTTTCGACGCCGCGGCGATCCTCGGCCAGCCGCTGGTCAAGCTTTTTGCGCTCGCCGAAGACGGTGAGGGCGCCTTTCCGATCCTGGGCGCCGTCGCCGCGCAGATGCGGTTCGACGCGCAGGAGGCGGAGATCCGCGGAACGGGACGCCGCGTGATGCTGTCTGCCGAGCCCCGAATCGACGCTCGCGGTCGCTTTGCCGGCTTCGCCGGCGGCGTGACGATGCTCGACGCGTCCCCGGCCGAGGCGGCAGAACCCGTCACCGATGCCGAGCCAGCCACGGCTTTCGCCGCCGGCTTCGGCGAACAGCTCGACAAATCGCTGCGCCGGCCACTCGAGCGGATCATCGCCAACGCCAGCAGCATGAGCGCGGGCGTCGATGGACCGATCGCCGAGCGCTACTCGGGCTATGCCGACGACATTGCGAGCGCCGGACGCCATCTGCTCGGTCTGGTCGACGATCTGGTCGATCTGGAGGCTGTCGAACGTGCCGACTTCATCGTCGATGCCGAACCGCTCGACCTCGCCGACGTCGCGCGCCGTGCGGCGGGTCTGCTTGCCGTGCGCGCCTCCGAGGGTGATGTGCGGATCGATCGCCCTGCGGCGGACGAAAGCCAGCCGGCTACCGGCGACTTCCGTCGCTCGCTGCAAGTCCTGGTCAACCTGATCGGCAATGCCGTGCGCTATTCACCGCGGGGGGGAAGCGTGTGGGTGCGGATCACGCAGGATGACACCCACGCCTGCGTGATCGTCGCCGACCAGGGCAAGGGCATCGCGGAACCCGACCAGGCGATGATTTTCGAGAAATTCGGTCGCGTCGACCCGACCGAGCCGGGTGGCAGCGGCCTGGGTCTTTACATCTCGCGGCGTCTGGCGCGGGCGATGGGCGGAGATATCACGGTCGACAGCGCGCCCGGCGCGGGCGCGCGGTTCCTGTTCACGTTGCCGTTGGGCTAGAGCGTACGCCTAATCCCTAACCGCTAAACATTCGTCCCGATCCAGGTCGGGGGGGGGCGTCGTTCGCAGGCTTCTCGGCTTTCCCCGGAACGCGTGGAGGCAAGGGATCAGCGCCGTACTCTACGCCGCGCGTAGAGTATCAGTATCAGACCAAGTACCGCCAGCACCGATCCGCGCGTGATCCATGGCCGCTGGTCGATCATGAAGCTTGACTGCGGCCAGCGGACCCATCCGAGTCCCTGGCCGACCCACAGCATCCCCATCGCGAAGGCCATCAGGCCGATGGCGATGAGGATGCGGCGTCGCGTCATCTCAGCGCTGGCCGATCGGAACGTAGGGACGCTCGGTCGGGCCGGTGTAGAGCTGGCGCGGACGGCCGATCTTCTGCTCTGGGTCCGAGATCATCTCGTTCCACTGTGCGACCCAGCCGACGGTGCGGGCGAGCGCGAACAGCACGGTGAACATCGTCGTCGGGAAACCGATCGCCGACAGGATGACGCCCGAATAGAAGTCGACGTTCGGGAACAGCTTCTTCTCGATGAAGTAATCGTCGCTCAGCGCGATCTCTTCGAGGCGCAGCGCGGTTTCGAACAGCGGATCCGACACGTTCAGCGCCTCGAACACTTCGCGCACGGTCTTCTGCATCACCGTCGCACGCGGGTCGTAGTTCTTATAAACGCGGTGGCCGAAGCCCATCAGGCGGAACGGATCGTTCTTGTCCTTGGCGCGGGCGATATATTCCGGAATCCGATCCGGCGTGCCGATCTCGCGCAGCATGTTGAGCGCGGCTTCATTGGCGCCGCCATGCGCCGGACCCCATAGGCAGGCGATGCCCGCTGCGATGCACGCGAACGGATTGGCGCCCGACGAACCGGCGAGACGCACGGTCGAGGTCGATGCGTTCTGCTCGTGATCGGCATGCAGGATGAAGATACGGTCCATCGCGCGTTCGACCGCCGGGTTGACCTCATATTCCTCGGCCGGAACACCGAAGGTCATGCGCAGGAAGTTGCCCGCGTAGGACAGGTCGTTCTTCGGATAGAGGAACGGCTGACCGACGCTGTACTTGTACGCCATCGCCGCGATCGTCGGCATCTTGGCGATCAGCCGGTGCGACGCGATCATGCGCTGATGCGGATCCGAGATGTCGGTCGAATCATGATAGAAGGCCGACAATGCGCCGACCACACCGCACATCACCGCCATCGGGTGCGCGTCGCGACGGAAGCCGCGGTAGAAGGTCGCCAACTGCTCGTGCAGCATCGTGTGGCGGCTGATCGTGTAGGTGAACTTATCGAGTTCGTCCTGGCTCGGCAGTTCGCCGTTCAGCAGCAGATAGCTGACTTCCATGAACGACGAATGTTCGGCCAGCTCGCCGATCGGGTAGCCGCGGTGGAGCAGCACGCCCTGGTCGCCGTCGATGTAGGTCAGCGCCGATTCGCACGACGCGGTGCTGGTGAAGCCGGGGTCGTAGGTGAACATTCCCGACTTCGCGTACAGCTTGCGAATGTCGATGACGTCCGGACCGACGCTGCCCGACAGCACCGGATAGTCGCCGTCGCCGATCTTGATGCTGGTATCGGTCACTCGCAAAGCTCCTCGTTATCTTTGTCAGCCCGGTCAGGCCATCTGGTCGGCGATCCGTCCCAAACTCTCGTCGCGCCCGAGGAGTTCGAGCACATCGAAAATTCCCGGCGAGGTCTTGCGACCGACAAGTGCGGCGCGCAGCGGCTGCGCGACGGCACCGAGCTTGACGCCCGCGGCCTCGGCGACCTCGCGGACCGCCGGTTCGAGCGCTTCCGTATCCCAGCTGTCGAGCGCGTCAAGCGCGGCGTGCAGGCGGGTCAGCAGCGACCGTGCCTCACCTTCTAGCAGACCCTTGGCGGCATCGTCCATTTCGAGTGGGCGACTGCGAAAGAGAAAGCCTGCGCCATCGGCCAATTCAAGGATGTTCGCGGCGCGCGGCTTCAGCGACGCCATGCTGCGACGCAACAGGTCGCGCTGCTCGACCGTGAGTTCGAAACCGAGATACGGGGCAGCGAGATCGGCCAGTCGCGCATCGTCGGCGGCACGGATGTAATGACCGTTCAGGTTTTCCAGCTTCTTGGTATCGAACCGGGCTGGTGATTTTCCGACGGCGTCGAGGTCGAACCATTCGATCGCCTGTTCGCGACTGATGATCTCGTCATCGCCGTGCCCCCAGCCCAGCCGGAGGAGGTAATTGAACAGCGCTTCGGGCAGAATGCCGAGTTCGTCGCGATATGCATCGACGCCCAGCGCACCGTGGCGCTTCGACAACTTGGCGCCATCGCCGCCATGGATCAGCGGAATGTGCGCATAGACGGGCTCCGGCCAGCCCATCGCGCGGATGATCGTCAGCTGGCGGAACGCGTTGTTCAGGTGATCGTCGCCGCGGATGACATGGGTCACGCCCATGTCGTGATCGTCGACGACGACCGCGAGCATGTAGGTGGGCGTGCCGTCCGAACGGAGCAGGACCATGTCGTCAAGTTCGGCATTGGCGACGGTGACGCGACCCTGGACCAGATCGTCGATCACCGTCTCGCCGTCGCGCTCGGCCTTGATCCGCACGACGAAGGGCTGATCGGCGGGCGCGGTCGACGGGTCGGCGTCGCGCCAGGGCGAGTTCAGACGAAACGGGCGACGTTCGGCTTCGGCTGCGGCGCGGGCAGCGGCGAGTTCGTCCTGCGTCATGTAGCAGCGGTATGCGCCACCGCGGGCGATCAGCTCGTCGACGACTTCGGCGTGACGGCCGGCGCGGGTCGACTGGAACACGGGTTCCTCATCCCAATCCAGCCCCAGCCAGTTCAGCCCGTCGAAAATGACGTCGATCGCCTCCTTGGTGGAACGCGCCTTGTCGGTATCCTCAATCCGCAGCAGCGCCTTGCCGCCATAGTGGCGCGCGTACAGCCACGCGAACATGCCGGTTCGGGCATTGCCGATGTGCAGATAACCCGTCGGGGACGGGGCGAAGCGGGTGACGACGGCGGAATTGGTCGCCGGTGAAGACGCGCGATTGGCCGCGCCGGTTTCGGTGGTTGCGCTCACGCGCCGCTGCTCCCAGGATCGAGGACGAATGGCCAGTCCAGCCGATCGGCGCCCTAGCATGGCCCTTACCGGGCTTCAAATCGCCCGGCCGCGATGGCGTGGCCGGACGGTTGAGCGTTGGCTAGAGGCGGAGCGCGACGCGCTGGTGTTATGGCTGCCGGTCGCGCTGGGGGCCGGGATCGCGGCGTGGTTCGTGCTGCCGGACCGGGCGGCGTGGATCGGGTGGATACTGGCGAGCGCCGCGGTGGCTGTCGCTGGGCTGGTCCTGGCGGGTGGCACGCGGGCGGGGCGCGTGCTGCTCGTCGGCGGCCTGACCGGTGCGCTGGGCTGCACGTTGGTGTGGTGGCGGGCGGAGCAGGCGGCTGCGCCCGTACTCGCACGACCGGTCATCGCAGCGCTCGTCGCGCGCGTCGAGCGGGTCGAGCCGTTGCCGGCGCGCGCGCTGACCCGGCTGACGCTGGCGACCGAGCCGGGATCGTCCCTGCCGCCTCGCATCCGCGTCAATCTGGCCGACGCGGACATGCCGGCCGGGCTGACTCGCGGCGCGCGCGTTTCGCTCCGGGCGCGACTGATGCCACCGGCGAGCGCGGCCGTGCCGGGCGCGTACGACTTTGCCCGCGCCGCGTGGTTCGCAGGCATAGGCGCCACGGGACGCGGCTTTGCGCCGGTAACGATCGTCGTACCGGGGGAGCCGGCGGGAAGCGCCGTGCGGCAGCGGCTGTCACAGCATATTCGGTCGCAATTGCCTGACGCGGAGGGCGCAGTGGCGGCGTCGTTGGCGACGGGCGACCAGGGCGCGATCCCCGAACACGATGCCGAGGCGATGCGGCGATCGGGGCTCGCGCATCTCTTGTCCGTGAGCGGGCTTCACATCACGGCAGTCGTCGCGGCGACGATGACGCTCGTGCTGCGGATCCTGGCCCTCAGCCCCTGGCTCGCGCTCAATCTGCGGCTGCCGTTGATTGCCGGTGCCGCCGGTGCGGTCGCCGCGATCGGCTATACCTGGTTGACTGGCGCGGAGGTGCCGACGCTGCGATCGTGCATCGCGGCGCTGCTGGTGCTGGCCGCACTGGCGTTGGGGCGCGAAGCGATCACATTGCGGCTGGTCGCGGCCGGAGCATTGGCCGTACTTCTGCTCTGGCCCGAGGCGCTGGTCGGGGCGAGTTTTCAGCTGTCGTTCGCTGCCGTGACGGCCATCGTCGCCTTGCACGAGCATCGCCGGGTGCGAGACTTCTTCGCGCCTCGCGACGAAGGATGGGCGCAGCGGTTATTGCGATCCCTCGCGTCCTTGCTGCTGACCGGCATCGTCATCGAACTCGTGCTGATGCCCATCGCCTTGTTCCATTTTCATAAGGCCGGGCTGTACGGGGCGCTGGCGAACATCGTCGCCATTCCGTTGACGACCTTCGTCGTCATGCCGCTCGAAGCGGGGGCGCTGTTGCTGGACACCTTCGGTCTCGGCGCGCCTTTGTGGTGGCTGTGCGGCAAGGCGCTGATGCTGTTGCTGTGGATCGCCCGGACGACCGCAGACGCCCCCGGTGCGGTCGCGTCTTTGCCGATGATGCCACGGGCGGCGTTCGGGCTGATGATCGGGGGCGGCTTGTGGACGCTGTTGTGGCAATCGCGAGCACGGTGGTTGGGTCTGGTGCCGGTCGGCGTCGGCGCGATCTGGGCGCTTGCGACGCCTGCTCCCGACCTGATCGTGACCGGCGACGGACGGCACCTGGCAGTGCGAATGGACGACGGGCGGCTGGCGGTCTTGCGTGAGCGAGCCGGGGACTATGTCCGCGATCTCCTGGCCGAAGGCGGGGGAGCGGATGGGGTCTTGCCGGCGCTGGACGATATGCCGACGGCGACGTGTAACGCGGATCTGTGTCTCGCGCGGTTGTGGCGCGACGGGCGATCATGGCGCATCCTGGCAACGCGGAGTGGCTATCACCTCGACGCCGGGGCGCTGGCCGCGGTGTGCCGATCGGTCGATGTCGTGATCAGCGAACGGCGCTTGCCGCGAACGTGCCGGCCGGGGTGGCTGAAACTCGATCGACCCGCCCTGCGACGATCGGGCGGGGTCGCCGTCGGCTTCGTCGGGCCGTGGTTACGGCGAGTCGCGGACGATGCCGGGGCGCACCCATGGGGGCAGCCGGCGACGGTGATGCCGGCGCGCGAATCAGGGCGCTGAGCTTGATATCAATGCCGCGTCTATCGTCACGAACAGTCGCGAGATGTGCGACCCTGCCGCTCAGCGAGCGACAGCGTCTCCGGCAAGCAGCCTGTCCAGGTTATTCTCCGGCACTCAGTAATTTTTACGGTGCCCCGAGGGAGGTCGGGACGACGGTTTCCGCCTGCCGTCCGACCCCGTATTTGTCCCACCTGGGTCCCGGCCTTTCTTGGCGGTGCAGGTCCTTCTGCGACGCTTGCTTCACCGCAGCGGGACTAGGGCCCGAGAAAGCCCCGCGCCCCCGCTAGCGGATTGCTCTGTCCGTCGCCCTCACCCGCTCGAAAACTGTCGGCCGCAACGCTCACGGCCTTGGCCTCATCCGAACGAGACGGTTGCGCTGCTCAATAGCGACGCAGCAGCCCCGCCAGCTTGCCCTGCACGCGCACCTGACGCGAGTCGTAGCGCTGGGGATCATATGACCGGTTCGCCGGATCGAGCCGGACCATGCTGCCCTCGCGGTAGAAGGTCTTCAGCGTCGCCTCATTCTCGTCGATCAGCGCGACGACGATGTCCCCGTCCCGTGCCGTTTCCGTCCGGCGGATCAGCGCATAATCGCCGTCGAGAATACCCTTCTCGACCATCGAGTCGCCCGACACTTCGAGCGCGTAATGCTCGCCCGAGCCGAGCAGCGCGGCAGGGACGGGCAGCATCGTCGCCCCCTCCATCGCCTCGATCGGGACACCCGCGGCGATGCGACCGTGAAGCGGGATTTCGATAACGTCGTTCGCCGGCGCCGGTGATGCACGATCGGCGAAAGTTGACGAAGTTGAGGCCTGCGGCGCGACCTTCGGCGCGACCGGCGCACCCTTGCGCTCCGGCATCTTCAACACTTCCAGCGCACGCGCACGGTTGGGCAAGCGGCGCAGAAACCCGCGTTCCTCCAATGCCGAGATCAGGCGGTGCACGCCGGACTTCGACTTCAGGTCGAGCGCTTCCTTCATCTCCTCGAACGACGGCGACACACCACTTTCGTTCAGGGAATCGTTAATGAAGCAAATAAGCTCGTGCTGCTTCTTCGTGAGCATAGGGCCTCCGTCCGGGAACAGACGACGAACGTATGCGGTTTGTTCCCGGCACTGTCAAGCGATCATCAGGATTTCCGCCGAGTCGCCGGTGCGCGCGGCGGGCGCATGGGGCGGTCGCACGACCAGGCACGTCGAGCGTGCCAGCGTGCGTAACATCGAGCTATCTTGAATGGTCGAGGCAAAGGCGGCCCCGTCGCGCAGTTCGGCGCGCAGATAGTCGGTGCGCTCACCATTGGCCGGCAGATCTTCGCCGAGTGGCGCGCGCACGGTGGCGGCGAAGGGATCGATCGCACCCGCCAGGTGCCGGATGAGCGGCTTCACGAACAATTCGGCGGTCACGAAGGCGGACACGGGGTTCCCGGGCAACCCAAGCACGACAGTCCGCCCAAGGCGTCCGGCCATCATTGGCTTGCCCGGCCTCAGGGCGATCCGCCAGAAATCGATGCTGGCGCCGGCGGCCTCCAGCGCCGGCCGCACGAGATCATGATCGCCGACCGACGCGCCCCCGGTCGTCACCAGCACATCGGCGGCGACACTTCGAAACGCCGCCTCGAGCATGTCGGCACGGTCGGGCAGGATCCCGAGGTCGATAATCTCGACCCCCATCGGGGAGAGCATCGCGGCGAGCATGACGCCGTTCGATTCGGGCAGCTGGCCGGCGGTAAGCGGCGCACCGGCCGGAACGAGCTCGTCGCCGGTCGCGGCGATGGCGACACGGACCCGCTGGCGGACTGGCAGGTGCGCATGGCCGCCGATCGCCGCGACCGCCAGGCGGGCCGGCGTTATCGCGGCGCCGGCGGGGATCAACACATCGCCCTCGGCAAAGTCGAGCCCGCGCCGGCGGACGTTGCGGCCCGGGTGGCCCGGGCCCTCGCCGGCAAGGTGCACGATCGGCCCTTCGATCCGCGCCTCCTCCTGCACCAGCACGCAGTCCGCGCCCTCCGGCATCGCGGCGCCGGTGAAAATGCGGACCGTTTCGCCTGCGCCGACCGTCCCGCCGAACGGACGACCGGCAGCACTCTCGCCGATCAGGCGGAGCGGTCGATCGAGGTCGGCGTGTCGCACCGCATAGCCATCCATCGCCGAAAGGTCGCTAGCAGGCTGGGTGCGCCGGGCGACGACATCCGCCGCGGCAAAGCGATGCGCCGCCGCCGCGAGCGAGACGTGCTCTACGGCCAGCGGTGCGGCGAGGGAAAGGACGCGATTTTGGGCATCGACGACGGGCAGGAGGGGCAAGCGTCAAACCCCGTCGTAGGCGCGCTGGAACAACGATTGCGCGCGGGTCACATCGTCCAATGTTCGCATGACGATTTCAAGATCACCCGTTCCGAAGTGGCCGACCTTGCGCACGTCGCGCGTGAAGCCTGGTTCGAGCGTGATACTGTCCGGATCGAGCTTTACATAGGCGGTGACGCTGCGTGCCGATGGATAGATTTCGAGGCAGGCAAAATTCTTAATCCGCTTGAATGCGTGGTAGAGCTTCAGTTCGACTACCTGAACATCGTCACCGAGCGCGGTCAGGAAGCTGGTCGCCGCGTCCCAGATATCGCGCAACTGGGCATCGGCATTACCCAAGCGATAATCGATCCGCTGGCTGAGGTAAGGATCCTTGGCCGGAGCGTTACCCGTATCGACGATTTGGACAGGAGACGTCGGCCGGGGGGGCGTTGCGCGCGGGGCGTGAACCAGTTCGACCATCAACAGGTCGTCATCGAAACGACGATACCGAATGAGTTCGATATTGCGGGCAATCTGTTTGACGGCATGCCCGTCGTAACGGGTGAAATCGCCAGCGATGCAGACCAGCCGCGGCGCACTCCATTCGACGCGATCCGCAGCGTCCTTTCCGAGCTTTTCCAGAACTAGCCACTGAAAATCGCGCCGGTGGTCCATCAACCAGTCGAGATAGAACAGCCCTTGATTGATGACGTTTTCGTTCGTCGCACGTTTGTACTCGATAATGACGGGGCTGCCATCCTCGTCGATGCCGAGCGTGTCGATACGCCCCCCGTGGACCGGGCCGGTGCTGAACTCGCTGGCAAGAAAGCGAACACCTAGAAGTGCTTCGAGGTTATGCTCGAATAGCGTTTGCAGGGATTTTTCGACTTGCGGACTTTGGACGGCGAGCTCGCGAACACCAGCCTCGCTTAGACGAAACAGCTGAATGTCGCTCATGCTACGTCCTCGGCGAACCAGTCGCCCGATTTGCCGCCGGTCTTTTCCAGCAGGCGGACGTGTTCGATGACCATGCCCTTATCGATCGCCTTGGCCATATCGTAGAGCGTCAGCAAAGCGACCGTCGCGGCCGTCAGGGCCTCCATTTCGACGCCGGTCTGGCCAGTCGTCGCGCAGGTGGCGGTGACGGTGATGCCGGTGTCGTCCAGATTGAGGTCGATCGACGCCTTGGTCAGCGGAAGCGGGTGGCAGAGTGGAATCAGGTCCGACGTGCGCTTGGCTGCCATGATGCCGGCGATGCGGGCGGTGGCGAGGACGTCGCCCTTCTTGTTGCTGCCGCCGCGAATGGCGGTGATCGCGGCGGGGGCCATGGCGATGCGGCCGCGGGCGACGGCGCGGCGCTGCGTCGCGGGCTTGGCGCCGACGTCGACCATGTGCGCGGCGCCGGTGGAATCGAGGTGGGTAAGGGGCATCTATCCCTCTGCCATCGGGAGCGGGGGGGAGGCGGCGGCGGCCGGCGGAAGGGTGAGGATAGGGTCTGGCATCATCGCTGCCCTTATCCTTCGGAGGGGAGCGGGCCGACCAGCGCCCGCGTCGCCGCCTCCACGTCCGCCTGTCGCATCAGCGACTCTCCGATCAGGAAGCAGCGAATACCGTGATCGGCCATCGCATCGAGCTCGGCTCGCGTGTTGAGGCCGCTTTCGGCGACGAAGGTGCACCCCTCCGGTGCCCGACCGACGAGTTCGTACGTCCGTGCGAAGTCGACCGTGAAGTCCTTGAGATTGCGGTTGTTCACCCCGATCAGCCGAGATTTCAACGCCAGTGCGCGGTCCAGTTCGTTCGCATCATGAACCTCGACCAGTACGTCCATCCCCAGGCCGATCGCCGTATCCTCGATCTCAGCCATCGCGCCGTCGTCCAGCGCGGCGACGATGATTAGAATCGCATCCGCCCCGATCGCGCGCGCCTCTATCACCTGCCAGGGGTCGACCATGAAGTCCTTGCGGATGACCGGCAGGCGGCACGCCGCGCGGGCGGCGATCAGATAATCTTCGTGGCCTTGGAAATAGGGCGCGTCGGTCAGGACCGAGAGACAAGCAGCGCCGCCGGCGTCATAGGCCCGCGCGTGAGCCGGCGGATCGAAATCCTTGCGGATCAAGCCCTTCGATGGCGAAGCTTTCTTGATTTCTGCGATCAGTCCGTACCCGGTCGCAGCCTTGGCGTCGAGTGCGCGGCGGAAACCCCGCGGCGGGGTCTGGGCCATCGCCAGCGCCTGGAGGTCGGCAAGCGACGTCGTGCGGCGACGCTCGGACACCTCGCCACGCTTGGTGTCCAGGATAGTGTCGAGCATCGTCGTCATGCGTAGGCGATCCAGGCATCGAGCAGCGCATTGGCGCGGCCGTTGTCGAGGGCTTCGGCCGCCAGCGCGGCGCCTTCGGTCAGGTCGGGGGCGGCGCGGGCGATGACCAGCGCGGCGGCGGCATTCAGCAGGACGGCGTCGCGATACGGGCCGTGCTCGCCGGTCAGCAGGCGGCGGAGCGCCAGCGCGTTGTAGGCCGGGTCGCCGCCGCGGATCTCGGACAACGGGCTGCGAACCAGGCCAGCGTCCTCTGGCACGATCCGCTCGGGCAGGTCGCAGTCACCGACGCGAACGACAATCGTCGGGCCGGCGCTGGAGATTTCGTCGAGGCCTTCCTCGCCCGAAATGACCGCGGCGCCCTCCGCGCCCAGGCTGGCCATCGCCTCGGCATAGACGGGCGCATAGTCGGGGCGAGCGATGCCGATCAGCTGGCGGGTGACGTGCGCCGGGTTGGCGAGCGGGCCCATCAGGTTGAAGATCGTCCGGCGCCCGAGCCGCTGCCGGATCGGCTGGATGCGCTTCATCGCCGGATGGTGGTTGCCGGCGAAGAGGAAGCAGATGCCGAGGTCGGCGAGCGTCGCTTCCGCCATTGCCCCTGCGCGAGCCATGTCGAGGCCCAGCGCTTCGAGCGTATCGGCGGCGCCGGCCTTCGACGACGCGGCGCGGTTGCCGTGCTTCGCAACGGGCACGCCACACGCTGCCACGACCAGGCTGACCGCGGTCGAGACGTTGAGCGTATGGTGGCCGTCACCACCGGTACCGCAGACGTCGATGGTGCCGGGCGGCGCCTCGATCGGGATCAGGCGCTCGCGCAGGGCCCGCGCGGCCTCGGCGATCTCGATCGAGGTCTCGCCGCGTTCGGTCAGACCGATCAGGAAGGCGGCGATCGCGTCCTCCGACGTTCGGCCATCGAGGATGTCGGCGAACGCCTGTCGCGCGCTTTCATGGGCGAGCGGCGAGGATGGATCGGGGAGGGGGGCGTGGGTGGTCATGCCGCAACCTCCTCTCCGCGAGCGGGAAGGATTTGTGCGATCGCCAGGAAATTCGCCAGCATCGCATGACCATGTTCGGTCGCGATGCTTTCCGGGTGGAACTGAACGCTGTGGATCGGCAGCGCCGTGTGGCGGAATGCCATGACGCTGCCATCGGGCGCGGTCGCGTTGACCGCCAGGCAGGCCGGCACGTCCTCGACGATCAGGCTGTGATAGCGGGTCGCTGTGAAGGGAGAGGGGAGCCCGGCGAACAAGCCGGTGCCGTCATGGGTCAGCGGGCTGGTCTTGCCGTGCATCAGACCGCCACGCACCACGCGCCCGCCGAAATGCTGGCCGATCGCCTGATGGCCCAGACATACGCCCAGCAAAGGCGTGCGCGTGTCGGCACAGGCGGCAACCATGTCCAGACTGATGCCGGCCTCGTTCGGCGTGCACGGGCCGGGGGACAACAGGATGGCCCTGGCGCCGGTCGCTAGCGCTTCGCGAGCGGTCATGGCATCGTTGCGCTCGACCCGGACCTCGACGCCCAGCTCCATCAGATAATGGACCAGGTTCCAGGTGAAGCTGTCGTAATTGTCGATGACGAGGATCATTATGGGCCCGCCATAGCGGAGCCGCAAGCCGGCGCAACATTCGCCGCATTCAGCGCGTTGAAAGACAAAATTGTCGATTAGCCTGCGTGAGCCCCAGGAGTCTGATTATGTCGATGCGTTTGATCCTCGCCGTGGCGATCGCCGCCACGCCCACCATCGCTTTTGCCCAGCAGGACGCCGCGCAACCGCCGCAGCGTATCCGCAGCATCACTATTCAACCGGGCGAGGCCTGCCCGGAGTCGACGGCGAACGAAGTCGTCGTCTGCGCATTGCCGGATCAGGAGCAATATCGTATTCCCAAGGCGCTGCGCGACGAACCGAAAACCGATGTGAAGAGCATTTCGCAGTCGGTGCGGATGGAACGCGTGATGGAAGACAATCGTCGAATCCTGCCGGGCAGCTGCTCGCCGATCGGCATGAACGGCCAGAGCGGTTGCGCGCAGAAGGCTGCCGAGGCGTGGTTGGCGGAGAAGCGCGCGGTCGCCAACGGCCAGTCGGTTACGCCGAACGATTGAGGTCGTCCGTGGACGAGGTGACGCGCCAGGGCCATGCGCTGGTCGCTGCCGTGCGGGCGGCGGCGCGGGTTCACGCAGCGAGCTGGGAAGCGCTCGTGCCCGACAGCTTCACGGTGAACTTCGCCGCAGAAGCGGTCGAGGAGGCAGCGTTTGCGGACATGGCCGAGGCCAAGCGGCGACTGCGCGACCATATCTGCGCGGTCTACGGGGTTTCCGCGCGGGAATTGGGCGATCTCGCGGTCGTGTAGGCAATAGCCCTCTCCCCGTCAGGGGAGAGGGTTGGGGATGCGGCTAACCGGCAAAACGGTCCTTCAGCACCCACCACGCTGCCCTGAGCGCATAAGCCTCGCCCCCCTTCGGGCGTCCGGCTTTTGCCGCCGGCCGCCAGGCAAACACGTCGAAATGTGCCCAGGGCACGCCCTTCGGCACGAAACGGCGCAGAAAGAGCGCGGCGGTCACGGCGCCGGCGAAGCCGCCGTCGGGCGCATTGACCATATCGGCGATGTCCGACTTCAGCATGTCGTCATAGCCATTCCACAGCGGCATCCGCCACATGGGATCATGCTCCGCCGCACCCGCCGCCAACATTTCGGCGGCGAGCGCTTCGTCGTCGGTGAAGAGCGGCGGTAGGTCGGGGCCGAGCGCGACTCGCGCAGCGCCGGTCAGGGTCGCGAAATCGAGGATGAGGACCGGATCGCTCTCGCCGGCCCTGGTCAGCGCGTCGCCCAGGATCAGCCGACCTTCGGCATCGGTATTGGTGTTCTCGACGGTCAGCCCCTTGCGGCTCTTCAACACGTCGCCGGGGCGGAAGGCATTGCCGGAAATCGCGTTCTCGACCGCGGGGATCAGCAGGTGGAGGCGGACGGGCAGGCGTTCGGCCATTACCAGTCCGGCGAGCGCCAGGGCGTGGGCGGCACCCCCCATGTCCTTCTTCATCAGCCGCATGCCGGCCGACGGCTTGATGTCGAGCCCCCCCGAATCGAACACCACGCCCTTGCCGACGATGGCGATGCGCGGATGGGCCGGGTTACCCCATTCGAGCTCGATCAGCCGCGGCTCGCGCCCGCGCGCGGCGGCCTGGCCGACGGCTTGGATCATCGGATAGCCGGTTTCGAGCTCACGGCCCTTCGTCACGGTCAGTGTCGCGCCGTGCGCTTCGCCCAGTGCAGCGACCTCGTCCTCCAGTTCCTGCGGCCCAAGATCCGACGCGCCGGTGTTCACCAGGTCGCGGACACGGGCGATGGCCGCAGCCATGCGGACGGTGGGCTCGATCCGGCCGGGTTCGCCGGTCAGCATGACGCGGGGGCCCTCGGCCTCCTCCTTGCGATAGCGCTCGAACCGGTGCTGCGCGAGGGCCCAGCCGAGCATCCCCGCGCCGGGTTCGCCCTCGGCCAGCCGATACGTCCCCGGTGGCAGTGCGGCGCCACGGCTGGCGATACGCCAGGGCGAGGTTTCGGCTTCATTGCAGACGAGCAGCGCGGACCAATCCTCCGCTGCCTCGCCCGGGAGGACCGTGGCGTTGCCGGGCTTGCCCGTCAGTCCCGCCGCGGCGACCGCAGTGCGGATGCGCGGGGGCTGATTCGCGAGCCAATCGGTCCACCGATCCGGATGAACGACGTGGAGCGTCGTCGCCGGCTGGCCGCGGTCGGGGCTGAGGAAGTCGGAAAAATCGGTCATTGCGTCGGAGCCACCAGGAATTGTTCGAACCGGCCGTTGGCGCCGGGCTCGCTGAACGTGCTGATCATCAGCGCGCGGTCACCATATTCGACGCGGTAGCGCCGGGCGACAAAGCCCCCGCGGGGCTGTGACGTCCCGGTCTGGACGATCCGCACCGGCTTGCCGAGGGGGCCGAGGCTCGCCTTGTAATCGGCCTGCGCCGTCGCATCGAAATAATAGTTCGCGTTCTCGGTCAGCAGCGCGCGGTCGAGCGTGCCGCCGGCCAGCTGGTCGAACACCGTCTGCGCCTTCGTGAGATAGGCGGCATCCGCGGGATCGGCCGCGGGCGCGGGCAGGACGGTGCGGGCGATGCCCTGCGCCATCTGGACGAACGCGTCGCTGAACCAGCTATTGGTCAGGACGGTCACCGACGTCTTTTCGGTGGGAAAAACCATGTTCTCGGACAGGAAGCCGACCGATTCGCCCGAATGTTCGATCATCGGCTTGCCGGCGAACTGACGGACGGAGACGCCAAGACCGTAGCCGGTGTCCTTTCCATCGACGAGCTTGGTCGTCGTTTCCTGCGCGGCCCAATCGTCGGCGGGCAGCAGACTGCGGTTCATCCGCGCGATATTCCATTTGGCGAAGTCGGTTGCCGACATCGACAGCTCGCCCGCGGCGTAGAGCCAACCGGGCGCGGCAGGGGTGTCGGGGCGGACGGGGCCGAGGGCGAAGCGCTTGTACCCTTGTGGGAAGGCCGGGCCGATCGCCTTGTCCTGGTCGATCACGCTGGTCATGCCGAGCGGCGTGAAGATGCGCGCCTTCAGGAAGTCGAACAGCGGCTGGCCGGACAGTTTTTCGACGATCTGGCCCGCGACGACATAGCCGGTATTCGAATATTGCCACTGGGTGCCAGGCGCGAAGTCGAGCGGCTTCTTGGCCCAGCGATCGATGATACCCTGAGGACGAACCGGTTTCGACATCGCGACGAAACTATAGTCGTGCGGCCAGTAATCCTGCAGGCCCGAAGTGTGATCGAGCAGCTGGCGGATCGTGATCCTGTCGCCGCCGGAGATGTCGGGCAGATATTTGGATACGTGATCGTCGAGGCTGAGTTTGCCCTCATCCTCCAGCAGCAGGATCGCTGCGGCGGTAAACTGCTTGGAATTGGACGCGACCTGATACGGCAGCGCGGGCGTCGCTTGCGGAATCGTCTCGGATGCTTTGCCATAGGCCTTCGCCAGCACGATCCGCCCGCCGCGCACGACCGCGATCGACGCGGAGGGGACGCCCGACTTGGCGAGCGCTTCGGTGACGATCGCGTCGATCCGCTGGCTTTCGGCCGGCGTCAGATCCTGGGCGATGACGGCGGTGGGGGCGGCCGAGAGCAGGGCCGCGAGGAACAGGCTTCGCATGGGGGATGTGAAGCACTCTCCGCTTCCGCGTGCAACCGTCAGCGAAAGCGGATCGTCACACGCGGCGGGCGCTGATCGGGGCGCGCGCAGAGCGTCATCGCGCGGTCGATCATCCACGTCAGCCGGTCGCGGGCCTCGGCCAACGCGGCGGGTTCGGTGCCGGTCTCCAGCGTCTCAAAGTTCAGATAGTCGAGATTATGGAGCACGGCATAGTTGCTGAGCGAGCCGTCCGAATTGACCACGCGTTCCTGCACGACATTCCAGTCGTCGCCGACCATCGCGTCGCGGCAGAAAGCGGCCGCGGGCGTCTGCGTCGCGCGATAGGTGGCGAAGGCGACGACGTCGTCGAGGTCGAATGGCCAGCGGCGGGCCTTGGATGCGGAAGGCGTCAGCACCGCATTGCAGAAGCGGATCGAGATGACGCCTTCGCCGCTCGCATCGCCCTCCAGCGGGCAACGCGATTTAGCGCCTTCGTAGCCGGGCGAATTGGTGTGGAGCGCGATGATCGGCCACGCGCCGGTGTTGACCGCGGCGAGCACCTGGCTCGGATAGCGTGGCAGGCCATCGTGGAAGTTGCGATTGGGGTCGATCGAGCGTCCGAAGGTGACGTTGCGATTGCGGCGTCCACCGCCACCATCGACCGCGATCATCGTACCGCCGTATTTGCGCAGGGCCGTCAGGGCCGCTTCGAAGCCCGCGTTTTCGTCGTCATGGGGCACGAACCATAGGGGGCCATGGGGGCGCTTCGGGTCGGCGATGTGGTAAAGGCGCCAGCGGGCGCGTTCCTCGGCGAAATCGATCTGCTCGACGGTCAGACCGCGCCAGGTGGCGGGGTCGCGATGACGCGCGAAGTCGTCGGTGGGGATGGTCAGCGGGTCAAGGCGGGTGCGGGCGATGGGGCCGGGGTCATAGGCGCCGAGGAGGAAAGCCGTCGCCGCCGTGAGCCAGCACTTGCGCCCAGACATACGACACATCGCCATCACCTTCCCTTCGTCATTCCCGCGAAGGCGGGAATCAATTCTGGCTGGACGCTATGAGACTCACACCGTTCAGCGACTATTGATCCCCGCCTTCGCGGGATGACGGTCGGTGGGGCGGGGTCAGGCCGCCCCGACCGGCACCCCGTACAGGTCATGCTCGTCGGCATCCTCGATCAGCACCTTCGTTATGTCGCCGACCGAGAGCGCCCCCCCATCGCGCAGGAATACCTCGCCGTCGATCTCCGGCGCGTCCGCCTGAGACCGCGCGGTGGCACCGCCATCCTCGTCGACCGCATCGACGATGACCTCCAGCGTCCGCCCGACCTTGGCCGCGAGCTTCGCCGCCGAGATCGCCGCGGTCTTTTCCATCACGCGGGCGAAGCGTTCTTCCTTCACCGCCTCCGGCACCGGGTTCGGCAGGTCGTTGGCCGGCGCGCCTTCGACGGGTTCGAAGCGGAAGGCGCCGACGCGGTCGAGCTGCGCTTCATCGAGCCAGTCGAGGAGATATTGGAAATCCTCCTCCGTCTCGCCGGGAAAGCCGACGACGAAGGTCGAGCGGATCGCAATGTCGGGGCAGACCTCACGCCAGCCCTTGATGCGGGCCAAGACCTTGGCGTCGTTCGCCGGACGCTTCATCGCGCGCAGGACATTGGGCGCGGCGTGCTGGAAAGGAATGTCGAGATAGGGGAGGACGAGCCCTTCGGCCATCAGCGGAATGACCTGGTCGACATGCGGATAGGGATAGACATAGTGGAGCCGCACCCACGGCGCGATCTGGCCCAGTTCGCGCGCCAGATCGGTCATGTGCGGGCGCACCTCACGTCCCTTCCACATCCGGTTTTCACCGCGGATGTCGATACCGTAGGCCGACGTGTCCTGACTGATGACCAGCAGCTCGCGCGTGCCGGCTGCCACCAGCTTTTCCGCCTCGCGCAGGATCGCGTCGGGGCGGCGGCTGACGAGATCGCCGCGCAACTGCGGGATGATGCAGAAGGCGCAGCGGTGGTTGCACCCTTCCGAAATCTTCAGATAGCTATAGTGGCGCGGCGTCAGCTTCAGGCCCGCATCGGGGATGAGGTCGACGTACGGGCTGATGCCGGCCGGGGCGGCCTCGTGAACCGCCTCGACGACCTGCTCATACTCATGCGCTCCGGTGATTGCGAGGACGTTCGGGAAGCGCTGACGGATGACGTCGGCTTCCTTGCCCATGCACCCGGTCACGATGACGCGGCCGTTCTCCTTGATCGCCTCGCCGATTGCCTCCAGCGATTCCTCCTTCGCGGAATCGAGAAAGCCGCAGGTGTTGACCAGCACGACGTCGGCGCCGGCATAGTCGGGCGACATCTGATACCCGTCGGCGCGCAGCTGGGTCAGAATGCGTTCGCTGTCGACCAGGTTCTTGGGACAGCCGAGCGACACCATGCCGACACGCGGCGGGGAGGGGAGGACAGTAGCCATGGGATGCGCGGCCACATAGGGGAAAACGCAAGCGCTTTCTAGGTGGCTGTGGCGATAACGCCGGTTACCGCCATCTCGCCAGACCACGTTTGACCGCCGGCGCAAGCATCACAACGCCGAACATGGCGTACATGATTGTCAGCCAGACAGAGCCCTCAGACCAAGTCAGACTGGCGTGGAGGAAAGCCAGGCAACCAACGGCCGCCTCCATCATCCACATTCGTGCGATCACTTGGTCCTCGACCTGCCGCCAATGCGTCACGACCAGGATGATCAAGGCGGCAAAGAAAAGACCAGCGAAAGCCGCCCACAAAATGGGTGTAGAAACGTCCAAATCAGGGCTCATCCAACGTAGCGACTAACCCTTGTTGCCCATCATCGCCTGCACTTTCGTGATCGCCGCCGGCGCCTGCGCATGCCCGCCTGCCGCCGCGCGTTTCAGCCACGTCAGCGCACCGGGCAGGTCGCGCGGGCCGCCGCTGCCGTTGGCCATCAGCGCGGCGAGGTTGAACATGCCATCGACGTCGCGGTCCTTCGCGGCCGATTCGAACCACTTGCGGGCGGTCGCTTCGTCCTTGGCCACCAATGTGCCCTCGTGGAAATAGGTGCCCATCGCGACCTTGGCTTCGGGCAGGCCGGTAAGCGCCGCCGCCTTGTAAAGGCTGAGCGCGCGCTGCGCGTCGGCTGGAACGCCCTGGCCCAGGTCATAGGCGCGGGCGACGGCGAACAGGGCGGGACCATTGCCGTAGCGCGCCGCCGCCTGATAGAGTTCGAGCGCCTTGGCGGGATCGCGCTTCAGGCCAGCCTGACCCGTATCGATCAACCGGGCGAGTGCAACCTGAGCGGCTGGCAGACCATAATCGGCGGCCTTGCGGTAATAGCGGGCGGCTCGTGCTGGGTCGGCAGCGACGCCGTCGCCGGTCAGATAAATGTCGCCGAGCGTCTTGGCGGCGGCGAGGTGCCCGACGTCATACGCCCGCTCATACCATTTGCACGCCTGCGCCATGTCGCGCGGAATGCCGCCGAAGCCGGTGCGATAGATGTTGGCGAGCAGGATCGCCGCTTCGCCGATCGCTGTCGTGCGGTCCGGCGCGTCGGGATCAAAGATCGGTGTTTCGAGAACCGGATTGAACCGCAGTTCGGCAACGGTCCGCAGTTTCTTGATCGCCTCGACCGGCGTCGCGCGATCGCCGAAGCCGTGCAGGGTCAGTTTGGCGACGAAAAGCTGCGCTTCGTCCCCGCCGTCGCGGTCGGGCAGTTTGCGAGCCGCCTTTTCGAACCAGGGCAGGGATTCGGCAAAACGTCGCTGGTCGAAGAGCGCAAGGGCCGTCGGCAGCGTTTCGTCGTTGCGCGCGACAGCTGATCGCGCACCGACCGGACCGGCGTAGAGCGCGCGGCACAGGTCGACCGTTTGTTCCTGCTGGGTTGCGGTGGTCGGGCTGGCGTCCCGGCCCGTGGCACCGTCGATGCTCTCTGCGGTGTCGGCGATCCCCGTGCCGGGGGCGGTGGCATAGACGGGCTCGCCGACGCCGAACCGCGATTTGGACAGCGTCGGAAGCGGTGATCCGACAGGCACGAGCGGCGGCGCGCGATAGTCCGGGTTTCGCGGCAGTCGAGTCGGCAGATAGGGCAGCCGGGCCATCAGCGGGTCACCCTTCGCCGCCGCGATCTGCGCACGGAAGAATGGATCGGCGGCGATGGCTTCGCAGGTCGCCGATTTCGGCGCCTCTGCCTGCGGCATGCGGGTCGTCGTAACCGTGACGTCGGGCCGAGTCTGCGCCGCTGCGGCCCCGCCGGTTGCGACGAGTGCCACGCCCAGGGCCGTCCCCATGCTTAACCGTACCATCCGACCTCTCCCGTCATCTGTACGGACGCGAAACTATCCCTGTCGCGCGCGTCCCACAAGCGACGGTCGGTTCGGAATGACCGCTATTGTCAGGCTCGGAAGACGAAAAACGCGCCCACCGCGATGAAGGCGAAGCCGATCAGGTGGTTCACCGTGATCTTCTGCCCCAGATACAGGATCGAAAAGCCCGCGAAGACCGCGAGCGTGATGACTTCCTGCATGCCCTTCAGCTGGGCGGCGGAATAGACGTTGCTGCCCATCCGATTGGCCGGGACCGCCAGACAATATTCGAAGAAGGCGATGCCCCAGCTGACGATGACCGCCGCCCACAGCGGCGCCGACTTGTGCTTGAGATGGCCATACCAGGCGAAGGTCATGAAGACGTTCGACAGGATGAGCATCATCGGCGGCGCGATGCGATCGATCATGCGAAGCCTTCCCGTGTCAGGTCGCGACGATTTCGAGGACGGTGTCGCCGGCCCGTAACGCGCTTGATTCAGATTGGTGCCGCCCGAACGACAGGCCGTCGCGGTAGACGCGCAGGCCGGTTCCCGTTGCCAGATCGGTCAGCGACATTCCGACCTCGTGCGCGGCCACTTCACGTTCGCGCAGGGCCACCGTACCGTGAATCGAAGCGAGGTCGGTCAGATATTCCGTGACGCGACCGCCGCGCGAGGAGGTGGCGAGCAGCAGCCCTGCGAAGCTCACGGGGTTGATCACGACGGTCGCCCCGGCGGCACGGGCCGGCAGCTCATTGTCTTCGTTGCGCACGACGGTGCTGATCGGAACATCGGGCGCAAGATGCCGGGCGCTCAGCGTAATGAGCACCGATGTATCGTCGCGGCCGGCGGTCACGATCACCAAGCGGGCGGTCGGGAGGTGAATGTCCGACAGCGTCTGGTCGCGGGTCGCGTCCCCCTCAAGCACCAGGCAGCCGAGTGCCTTGGCCTCGGCGATCCGCTCCGCATCCGGGTCGACGACGACGATGCGATCGGGCGCCTCCCCACGTGCGATCAGTTCCGCGACGGCTTCCGCGCCGGTGTGGCCATAGCCGGCGACGACGATGTGCCCCTTCAGGGTCTTTTGCAGCACGGCCATCCGCCATTTGTCCCAGGTTCGCTTGAGCACGAAGTCGTAGGCGGTTCCGATGAACAGCAGAACCACGAAAACGCGGATCGGCGTGACGATCAGCGCATCGAACATCCGCGCGCGCTCGCTGACCGGTGCGATGTCGCCGTACCCGGTCGTGGTGATCGAGATCATCGTGAAATAGACGACGTCGAGGAAGCTGACATGCTGGTCGTAATTGTCGCGCAAGCCATCGCGGTCGAGCCAGTGTACCGCGATCGCCAGACCGACCAGACCCAGAACCGCGGTGACGCGCCAGCCGATCGACAGCCAGATCGGCAACTGCGACTTGCGTTGGAGGGTGCCGGGGTGGGCGGGGCGGGTCACGGGGCCGTGCTCCTGCGCAGGCGGGAGCACGCCGTTGTCGGGGACGCCGCTGCTGCTTCCCGGCTCCCGCCTGCGCGGAAGCATGGTGGACGTTCCGATCTCACAGCGACGGCAGGTAGCTCGATGGGTTCACCGGGGTGCGGCCGTTGCGCACCTCGAAATGCAACTCGGGCCGATCCGCGAAGCCGGTGTTGCCGGATAGGGCGATGCGCTGCCCCTTCTTGACCGCCTGGCCGCGGGTGACGAGCAACTGGCTGGCATGGCCATAAACGGTGGTCAGCCCGCTGCCGTGTTTCAGGATGACAAGCCCGCCGAAGGCCGCGACGTCGCTGCCGGCATAGGCGACGACCCCATCGGCCGCGGCCAGCACCGGCGTGCCGAGCGGCACCGCGATCTTGATGCCGTTGTTTCGCTCGCCCGACTGACCGGGCCCGAATCGGCTGACGATCTGCCCGCGGACCGGCCAGACGAATCGTCCTGGCGCGGTGGTCGGTGCGATGACCTGCGCGACGGTCGGGACCGGGCGGCTGGGCGTCGTCGTCGGCCGTACCGGGCGCTGATTGCTGGCGATCGCGGGTTCGCTGCCGGTAACCAGGTCGTCGATGTCGAGGCGGAAGGCCGCAGCGCGCTCGGCGGCGGTGACCGGACGTTCCGCCGGGCTGCCACCGGGGATCAGCACGCGCTGGCCGACGCGGAGGATATAGGGTTCGGCAAGCTGGTTGTCGGTGACGATCCGTCCCCAGTCGACGCCATAGGCGCGGGCGATGGCGATGCCGGTCTCGCCGGCGCGGACCAGATGGTAACGCCCACCGGGGATCGTCAGACGCTGGCCAGGAACGATGACATAGGGGGGCGTCAGGCCATTGGCCCGTGCGATCGCCTCCGACCCCGCCCCAGTACGCTCGGCAATACCGCGCAGGGAATCACCCGGGCGAACCTCGTAGGTCGACGCGGGCACCGTGCGCGCATCCGGAGTGACGGGGCGCGCCTTCCACGCCGGTGGTGGCGCGGCGGGTGCGACGACGCCGTCGCTCAGCGTTTCGCGGCGGTATTCGGTCTGACGTTGCGGAGCGGGGCGCTCGTCTGCGCGCGGCAGCGGCAGCGGCTGGTCGTATCGCGGGCCTTCCATGCTGGGGATGCAGCCGGCCAGCGCACTCGCCCCGGCGGTCATCCATAGCAGTCTCGCCCGCATCGCCGTCCCCCCTTCAGTCTCCGTAGACAGCCGCCACCCTAGCAAGCGAATCGCGATGCGTCATGTCGAGGTGGAGCGGCGTGACGGTGACATAGCCCGCCTCGATCGCCTCCAGGTCGGTGTCGATCACGGGCGAGAAGGGCACGGTGCCGAGACCGTACCAATAATAGTCGAACCCGCGCGGATCGCGACGTTTGTCGATCTTCAGACGGCCATAGTCGCGCAGTCCCTGCGCGACGGCCTTGATCCCGGCGACGGCGTCGGCAGCGATGGGCGGAAAGTTGATGTTGACCAGGGTACGCGGCGCCCATTCCATGTCGATGAGGGGCCGAACCGACCGCTCGAACCACGCTTCCGCCGCATCGAAGCTGACGCGTTCGCCGGGTGCCGGCGTCGCATAGCGCTGGCTGAGCGCGATCGAGCGGATGCCGGCAAGCGCACCCTCCATCGCCGCGGAAACGGTGCCCGAATAGCTGACATCTTCGCCGAGATTTGCGCCGCGGTTGATCCCCGAGAGGATCAGGTCGGGCCGCGCATCCGCCATGATCTCGCCCAGCGCCATCATCACTGCGTCGGTCGGCGTGCCGGTGACCGCCCAGCGTTTTTCGCCGAAGCTGCGCAGGCGGACGGGTTCCGTCAGGGTCAGGGAACGACCCTTGCCGGATTGCTCGTCCGCCGGCGCGACGACGGTGACGTCGTCGGACAGCGTGCGCGCCAGACGTTCGAGTATGCCGAGGCCGCGAGCGTGGATGCCGTCGTCGTTGGTGAGCAGAATGCGCACGACCCTAAATCCTCGCCTGTAAGGGGAGGTGGCAGCCCGCAGGGCTGACGGAGGGGTTTTCCGCTATCCGGATAGGGTGACACCCCTCCGTCGCGCTGGCGCGCGCCACCTCCCCTTTCAGGGGCGGGTTCATCGCGTCGGCTCCACCACCGTAAGACCGCCCATGTACGGATGCAGCACCTCCGGCACGACGACGCTGCCGTTCTCCTGCTGATAATTCTCCATCACCGCGACCAGCGTTCGGCCGACCGCCAGCCCCGAACCGTTCAGGGTGTGGACGAACCGCGTACCCTTTTCGCCCGCGGGGCGGTACCGCGCGTTCATGCGGCGGGCCTGAAAGTCGCCGGTGGTCGAGCAACTCGAAATCTCGCGATAGGCGTTCTGGCCGGGCAGCCATACTTCGAGATCGAAGGTGCGACGCGCGCCGAAGCCCATGTCGCCGGTGCACAGGAACATCCGGCGATAGGGCAGGGCGAGCGCTTCGAGGATGCCCTCGGCACAGGCCGTCATCCGTTCATGCTCGGCGTCGCTGTCCTCGGGGCGGCAGACGGTGACGAGTTCGACCTTCTCGAACTGATGCTGCCGGATGAAGCCGCGGGTATCGCGGCCGGCAGCGCCCGCTTCGCTGCGGAAGCACAAGGTGTGCGCCGTCATGCGGATGGGCTCGGCAAGATCGTCGAGGATGCGACCGGCGACCGAGGCGGTCAGGCTGACCTCCGACGTGGGGATCAGCCAGCGGCCGTCGGTCGTCTTGAATGAATCCTCGGCGAACTTCGGCAGTTTGTCGGTGCCGTACATCGCGCCGTCGTTGACCAGCACGGGCGGATTGCATTCGATATAGCCGTTCTGCGTGACATGGCGGTCGAGCATGAACTGCGCGAGCGCGCGGTGCAGCCGCGCGATCCCGCCACGCAGGAAGGTGAAGCGCGCGCCCGACAAACGTGCGCCGGCGTCGAAATCCATGCCCAGCGCCGGGCCCAGGTCGGCATGTTCCTTCGGCTCGAACGCGAAGCTGCGGGGCGTGCCCCAGCGCTTCTGCTCGACGTTGCCGGCTTCGTCGTCGCCGGCGGGAACATCGTCTGCCGGCAGATTGGGGATGGTCGCGAGCCGCGCCGTCAGCTGCTCGGCCACCGCCTTCTGCTCGGCTTCGATCTGCGGCAGGCGTTCCTTCAGCTCGGCGACTTCCGCCATCAGGTCGGTCGGGTCATCGCGACGGGCCTTGGCCGCACCGACCGCCTTCGAGGCTTCGTTGCGGCGGGCGAGTACCGCCTGCACTTCTGTCGTCAGCGCGCGCGAGCGTTCGTCGATCGCCAGCAGCTCGGTGCTGAGGGGCTTGAGACCGCGGCGGGCGAGGCCGGCGTCGAAAGCTTGCGGATTTTCGCGGATGAAGCGGATGTCGTGCATGGCGCCGCGCTATGACGGGCCCTCGTCAGCGGCGCAACCCGCAGGCGCCCGGCACGTTGTCCGAGCGAAACCAAAGGAGAGAAGAATGCGGGTTCCGCACAACGCCATGGTGGTCGTCGCCGACGGTCGCAAGATGCTGTTCCTGAGGAACGAGGGCGATGGCCTTGCCCCCAATCTCCAGGTCGAACACGCCGAGGAACAGGCCAACCCGGCCGATCGCGACCAGAAGACCGATCTGGCCGGCCGGGCCGCCTCCACGCGTGGCGGCAGCTTTGCGGCCGGCGGCGGGACGATGGGCGAAGTGGATTTCCACCAGCAGGAGGAAGACCGGTTTGCTGCGTCCGCCGCCGATCTGCTCAAGAAGCGTGCTCTGGCAAACGACTTCGAACAGCTCATCATCGTTGCCCCGCCCAAGACGCTGGGCGAGATGCGCAAACATTATCACAAGGAGGTCATCGACCGCCTGGCCGGCGAACTGGCCAAGGATCTGACGGGGCATCCGATCCCGGATATCGAGAAGGCGCTGATCGCCGCCGAGTAAGGCCGTCCATATCGCCGGGAACAGGCAGGCTTCCCAGACACAGAAAAGGCCCGGCTCCCTCCCCAGGGAACCGGGCCTTTTCTCCATTCTGCCGGCAGGTAGGGTCAGGCCGCGGTATCGTCCTTCTTCTTCGACAGCCGCTTGCGAACGACCAGAGCGGCCGCGGCGCCACCGAACAGCAGGAGCATCGGCGGAGCGGGAACGGGGGCGGGGCCGTCCGGGCCCGGCGGGGTGTCGCCGCCGCTCGAGCCGCCGTTGGAGCCGCCGTTCGACGACCAGCCACCGTTCGACGACCAGCCGCCGTTCGATCCGCCGTTCGACGACCAGCCGCCGTTGGATCCGCCGTTCGACGACCAGCCGCCGCTCGACGAGCCGCACTTATACTTGCAGTCCGAACCGCCAGACGAACCCGGCTTGCCGCCGCCATTCTGACCTTGGCCCTGACCCTGACCCTGACCTTGGCCCTGGTTCTGGCCCTGGTTTTGACCCTGACCCTGGTTCTGGCTCTGCTCGTTCTTGTTCTCGTTCGAGTTCTTATTTTCGTTGTTGTTCTGATTATTGTTGTTGTTCGTGTTCTTGTTATCGATGTCGATGTTCACATCGCCACCGCTCGACGACGAACTTGAGCTGGAGCTGGACGAGCTGGAACTCGACGAGGAACTGGAGCTGGACGAGCTCGACGTCGATGTGATGATGACGCCTGCGCCGCCGCCACCGCCGCCGCCACCGAAGAAGCCGCCGGCGAAGAAACCGCCGCCACCGCCGCCACCACCGCCGCCGATCACGACCGGAGCGCCGCCACCGCCGCCACCCGAAACGACCGGCATGGGTGCCGGTGCAGCTGCTGTCGTGACCACGACCCCGCCGCCCGTCGTGCGTGTGACGCGGCGGATGGTGCAGCGAACCGTGCGACGCGACGACCCGCTGCCGACGACCATGCGGCCGTAGGTGACGGTGCTGCTGCTGCCCGACGACGCTCCGGCACCACCGCTTTCGTGCGTTTCACGCGATGAATAGCTGGCGCCTGCCCCGGCGCCGGCACCATAGCCGGTCCCGCCGACTCCAACGCCACCGCTGCTGCCGTGCCCGCCGGTGCCGTGCGTGACGACCGTGCGCTCCATCCCCGCACCGCTTGCGCCCGCGCCGGCGAACGGCACGCAGTCACCGCCGCCCTGATAGGACACGGTACGGCGAACCACCTGACGCTGGACGACCTTTCGCGGCGCAGGCCGCGCGGGCGGTCGCTTGACGTTGGGCTTGGCGGCAAAGTCCCGCTTTGCCTGGACCTGGTCGGCGACATGCACCGCACCGCCGCCGATAAGGGCACCACCGGCCGCAAAGGCGCTGAGTTTCGCAAGAGCCATCCGAACGGACATGACGACAAACTTCCCAAAGTGCCTGATCGTCCGCCAGTTTTAGCGTGCGACCTTTCGGCGATGTCTCAGGAAAGTGCAGAACAAACCGTTAAGTGCAACTGCGTTAACTATGAAAAGCTTGGCAATTTGTTGAAATGATCACCAGCCGACGATGGTGGCATGGTTAACGTATTATTTCGGGACGGAATCGAATGCTTGTCGTGGCCCGCTGAAGAAAGGATGCGTTCAAAACGGCTTGATCGAGATCGGCCGTTCAGCGCCAAGACAGCCGGACTGTGCCAAACACAACACAGTGGCCGACGGTTTCGAATCGGTCGCTTGTGGTGCCCCCGGCGCTTCCCTATAGGCGGCGCGGGCACAATGAAGCGGTCTTTCGAGAGACGCGATCTCCCGACAGAACCGAAGTGGAGAGTGGGGATGGCTACGGTTCTCGAGACGTCGGGCGACATTCCGTTTCCGGCGAACGACACAGGCGACGGATATCGGCCCAGCGCCGATGAACCCTTCATGAATCCGCGCCAGCAGGACTATTTCCGCGCCAAGTTGAATGCGTGGAAGGACGCGATCTATCGCGAGGCCGCCGGTACGCTCACACAATTGCAGACCGATTCGCTGCGCGAATCCGACATTGCCGATCGCGCGACCAGCGAAACCGACTGGGGCATCGAACTGCGCACCCGCGACCGCCAGCGCAAGCTGATCGCCAAGATCGACGCGGCGCTGCGCCGGATCGACGAGGGCGAATACGGCTATTGCGAAGTGACCGGGGAGCCGATCCCGCTCGGTCGACTCGAAGCCCGTCCGACCGCGACGATGACCGTCGAGGCCCAGGAGCGGCACGAGCGCAACGAGCGTGTCTCGCGCGAGGACTGACGCGGTTCAGCGGTTCCGTGCCGGCGTTTACGAAGTGGCAAGATTCGGCGTGATCTAATCGCGTCGCGCATACGATCTTCCACTCGGCCGGGACGATGATGGACCAGTTTTCCTCTTCAGGCGAATTTGCCGGCCTCGATGCCGCATCCGGAGCGGCCGCTGGCCGCGACGGCGGGCGCGACAGCCTGCTGCTGGTCGCACCGCTCAAGCTCGCGTCGATGGCAGTGCCCGTCACCGTGCGTATCCGCAATCTGTCGAGCGGGGGCCTGATGGCCGAATATGCCGGCCGGGCGGACATCGGCGATGCGGCGGAAGTCGACGTGCGTGGCGTCGGGCTGGTCGCGGGTCGGGTCGCCTGGGTCGCGGAGGGCCGGATGGGCATCGCCTTCGACAAGGAGATCGACCCCAAGAAGGCGCGCAAGCCAGTGGCGGTCCCCTCGCGCAGGGCGGCCGCGGTCAAACGCGGAATCCTGTAGCGTCGTCAGGGGCGGCGGTTTCGCCACCGCGGCCGCCCGGGCCTCACCCCATACGAAAAAGCCCGGCGCTGCAGTCGCCGGGCTTCGCCGTGTCTAGCGATCCTGCTGCGGGATCAGCTGTTCGCCATTTCTTCCTTGAGGCGCAGCTTCCGCTTCTTCAGTTCGGCGATGGCTGCCTGGTCCGGCGCCGGTCGTCCCTGCTCGTCTGCGATCCGGGCGTCGAGCGAAGCATGCTTGGCTTCGAGCGCCGTATAATGCGCGGTCTGCATGGATTGTTCTCTCCTTGCTTTCAGTTGCGGGAGGATGAGTAGACCATGGATCGCAGCGCTTGTCGCGGGGCGTTTTGGATGCAATCGGTGACGCGTGCGGTTTTGCGTGACGAAACGTGCGTGAGCGAAGGGTGGGGTCGATGGACGAGGCCGAGGTTCGGCAGAAACTGGCGGCATTGAAGGTCGAGCATCGCGACCTGGATGCCGCGGCCGAGGCGCTGCTGTGCCAGACCGCGCCCGATCAGCTGCTGATCGCGCGGCTGAAGAAGCGCAAGCTGTTGCTGAAGGACGAAATGGCGCAGCTGGAAGACATGTTGATTCCCGACATCATCGCCTGACGAGCGGACAGCGCCGTGACGTGGACGGTAAACGGGTCGTTAGCTTCGCAAGTGATCGCGCCGGATCGGGACACCCTGTCGGTGCGTTAACCCAAAATCGGTCTTGGCGTGCCGAGTCGCGTCATGGCACGTGTTCCGCACAGGGGACAGGGAGTAGCAGATGCGCGACGCGCCGCATTCGAGGATGCATCGCCGGCTGATCGATTCGCTTTACGTCGAATCGATGCTGCTGGCCGACGAGGCGCGCGGCTATTTCGACGAAGCCGGGCGCGCCGACCGCGAGTCGCTCGATGCGTTGTCGCGGGTGCTGTTCTCGTGCGAATCGATGAAGGTCACGACGCGGCTGATGCACGTCATCGCCTGGCTGCTCACCCAGCGCGCGGTGGCGAACGGGGAATTGCGGGTGGCCGATGCACTCGATCCCTCGCGCCGGCTGGGCGATGCGCCGCTGACCGACGAGGGGGCGATCACGATGCTGCCCGATACGGCGCGTATCCTGATCGGCGCGAGTATCGACCTCCATCGCCGGGTCGGGCGGTTCGACGTCGCGCAAGCGCGTCCGCGGATGGTCGAAAGCCCGGTGCGCTCGATACAGGATCGACTGGCGCTGGCGCTGGCGAGTTGAGAGCAGGTTCAGCTCCGCCTGATCCGCCGTCATCCCCGCGGATGCGGGGATGAGGATAGAGCCTCAAGCCCCCAGGCGCGCCCGCGCCGCCGCATATTCGCGCGCCAGCTTTGCGACATAGTCTCCGGCCGGCATCACCGCATCGACCGCGCCGATGCCCTGGCCCGATCCCCAGATATCGCGCCACGCCTTGGCCTTCGACCCGTCGTTACCGCCGAAGTTCATCGTCTTCAGGTCGCCCTCGGGCAAATTATCGGGATCGAGCCCGGCGGCCTCGATCGAGCCGCGCAGATAGTTGCCGTGGACGCCGGTGAACAGGTTCGAATAGACGATATCGCTCGCCCGCCCCGCGACGATCCCCTGCTTGTAGGCATCGACGGCATTGGCTTCCGCCGTCGCGATGAAGGGCGAGCCGATATAGGCGAGGTCCGCGCCCATCGCCTGCGCCGCGAGCACCGCGTCGCCGGTCGCGATCGAGCCCGACAGCGCGAGCGGTCCGTCGAACCACTGCCGGATTTCTTGAACGATGGCGAAGGGCGACAGCCGCCCGGCATGGCCGCCGGCGCCGGTCGCGACCGCGATCAGCCCGTCGGCGCCTTTCTCCACCGCCTTGCGCGCGAAGCGGTCGTCGATGACGTCGTGCAGTGTGATTCCGCCCCAGCCCTGGACCGCGGTGTTCAGATCCTCGCGCGCGCCCAGCGAGGTGATGATGATCGGCACCTGCCACTTCGCACAGGTCGCGAGATCCGCCTCAAGCCGGTCATTCGACTTGTGGACGATCTGGTTGACCGCGAACGGGGCGGCCGGCGCGTCGGGATTGTCGCGATTCCACGCCGCGAGCTCTTCGGTGATCCGGTGAAGCCACTCGTCGAGCAACGCTTGCGGGCGTGCGTTGAGTGCGGGGAAGCTACCGACGATGCCCGCCTTGCACTGGGCGATGACCAGGTCGGGGTTCGAAATGATGAACAGCGGCGAGCCGATGACGGGAAGCCGAAGGCGATCGAACAGGGGGGGTAGAGCCATGATCCGTTTTCTGCCGCAACCCAAATGGGCTGTCCAGCCGACCCTGTGTGCGCTTCGTGAGATCGTCGGCGCGGGGCGGTTGCGCCGTGCGGCCGGCGGGCGCACAGACCGGCTCATCGAATAAATGCCCCGGAGTGTCGGAATGAAGCGCCTTGCCACTGCCCTGTTGTTGATGACCGTTTCGACGCCCGCGCTCGCGCAGGGGCAGCTGCCGAAGACGGTCGTGCCGGTCAGCTATGACATCCGCGTCGAGCCCGATGCGGGCGCGATGACCTTCACCGGCAGCGAGACGGTAAACGTCCGCGTGACCGCACCGACCAAGACGATCGTGCTGAACGCGGCCGACCTGAATGTGACGCTGGCCAGCGTCGATGGCGTGCAAGTCAAGCCGGTGCTGAATGCCGAAGCGCAGACGCTGACGCTCAACCTCGCCAAGCCGTTGACCGCGGGCAATCACCGCGTCGCCTTTGTCTGGTCGGGCAAGATCAACACTTCGGCTGCCGGACTTTTCGCAATCGATTACACGAATCCGGACGGCAGCAAGGCGCGGATGCTCGCCACCCAGTTCGAGGCACCCGACGCGCGCCGCTTCGCACCGATGTGGGACGAGCCGGCGTTCAAGGCGAAGTTCACCTTGTCGGCCGTCGCGCCGAAGGGCCAGACGGCGTTCTCCAACATGCCGGCGAAGGTCACGAAGCTCAGCGGCGACAAGCAGCTGTACAGCTTCGCCGAGAGCCCGATCATGTCGAGCTACCTACTGTACCTCGGCATGGGGGATGTCGAGCGCAAGACGGTGATGGCCGGCAAGACTGAGATCGGCGTGATCACCCGCCGTGGCGTCATCGACCAGGCCGATTATGCGCTGGCCGCCGCCAAGCGCCTGCTACCCTATTACGAGGCGTATTTCGGCCAACCCTATCCGCTGCCCAAGATGGACATGATCGCCGGCCCCGGATCGTCGCAATTCTTCGGCGCGATGGAGAATTGGGGCGCGATCTTCTATTTCGAACCCGAACTGCTGTTCGATGCCAAGCGCGCGACGGTCGGCAACCAGCAGAGGATCTATTCTGTCATCGCGCATGAGATGGCCCATCAGTGGTTCGGCAACCTCGTCACCATGCGCTGGTGGGACGATCTGTGGTTGAACGAAGGCTTCGCCAGCTGGATGGAAGGCAAGGCGACCAACGATCTCAACCCGCAGTGGATCTATCGCGCGCTGACCGTCGCGACCGAGCGGGAAGCGGCGATGCGGGCCGATGCGACCGCGGCGACGCATCCGGTCATCCGCAAGGTGACGACGGTCGACCAGATCGGCGAAGCGTTCGACACGATCACCTATCAGAAGGGTCAGGCCGTCATCGACATGTTGGAGAGCACCGTCGGCGAGGCGAAGTTCCGCGACGGCGTGCGGCGCTACATGGCGAAGTATAAATATGGCAACACCGTCACCGATCAGCTGTGGGCCGAGATTTCGGCCGCCGCGGGCCGCGACGTCGCGCCGTTCATGCGCGACTTCACGTTGCAGGGCGGGGTACCGTTGATCAGCGTCACCACGGGCGGCTGCACGGGCGGTCGCGCGAACGTGACGTTCCGCCAGACCCGCTTCGGGCTCGACGCGGCGTCGAAGGCGCCGCAGACCTGGCGCGTGCCGGTCACCTGGACGACGCTGGGCGGCGGCCAGCAGGGCAGTGGGGCGAAGGAAGTCCGCGGCGCCACCCCGCAGACTGCGACGGCCGCGTGCGGGCCCGTCTTCGTCAACCCCGGCATGGGCGGCTATTATCGCACGCGCTACGATGGGGCTGGTCATGACGCCATCGTGAAGACCTTCGGCACCCTGCCAGTGGCGGACCAGGTCGGCTTCATGGGCGATGATCTGGCGCTCGGGTTCAGCGGTGACCAGGATCTGGCACTCTATTTCCAAACCCTGGGTGCGGTCACCACCAATGCCGATCCGCTGGTCTGGACGATGGCGGCCGGTCAGCTCGCGCGGCTGTCGGCGCTCTACGAAGGTACGCCGCTCGGCGAGCGGATGCAGGCCAGGACACTCCAGATCCTCGCGCCCGCGCTCGATCGCTATGGCCTCGAGCCCAAGCGCGACGACGACGCGCAGGTGACGAACCTGCGCGAGCAGCTGGTGTCGATGCTGGGCGGGGCGGGCGATCCGCGCGTGGTCGAGCGCGCGCGCAAATATTTCGCGGCCGTTCGTCGCGATTCCTCGGCGATCCCGCCGGCGATCCGCGCGCCGATGCTTGGGACGTTCGCGCATAACGCCACGCCCGAGGACTGGGACGCGCTGCTCGCCGCCGCGCGGGCGGAAACCAACCCGGTGGTCAAGAACAACTATATCAACCTGTTGGGTATCGCGAAGGACGACGCACTGGCGCGCCGGGCGCTCGATCTGGTCAAGACATCGGACTTCACCGACCAGCAGAAGGTCAGCCTGCTCGCCACCATCGCTCGCGAGCATCCCGACATGGCGTTCGATTTCGCGACGGCGAATGCAGCGACGATCAACGCCATGCTGGAGACGAGTTCGCGCTCGAGCTTCATCGTCCAGCTGGGCGGCGGGTCGAACGATCCGGCGATGCCGGGAAAGATTACCGCCTGGGCGGAGAAGAACCTGCCCGCCGCCTCCCGCGCGCCGGCGCAGCGTACGGTGAACGCGATCAGGAATCGCGCGGTGTTTGCGGATCGCTTGCGCCCGGCGGTGACGCGCTGGGCGGGGATGTAAGGAGCGATCCGCTCTACGTCGTCATCCCCGCCTTCGCGGGGATGACGGTGGCGGGGGGGGTGTCACCGCCGCGCGAACGCCTGCGCGATCAGACGCTTCGTCTCCGCCCAGGCAGCGCTCTCCGGCGCGACCAGTTCGACATGGCCGGTGGCGGGGACCGTGTGCAGCACCGCCCGGTCCCCCTTGGCCTGCGCGGCAGCGATATAGTCGGTCGCCATGCGATATGGGATGATCTTGTCCTCGCGTCCGTTCACCAGGTCCTGTCGGACCCCCAGCGGGAAAAGGCGGGGAACGGACGTATCGGCGTAGGGATCGGCGCGACCCGTGCCGACCAGCTGCGCGACCACGTCCGTGCCGCAACCATTGTCCGGGCTGGCGGCGGTCGCCTCCAGATCGGGCAGCCCGCCCAGGCTGACGACGGTGTCGATCGGTTGCGACCGCACGGTACGCAACACGCTATCCTTCGGCAGCTTCGGCCGGGCCGCCAGCCACAGCGCCAGATGCCCGCCCGCCGAATGGCCGACCGCGACGATGCGGCGTGTGTCGAGTCCGAAGCGCTTCGCTTCACGCGACAATCGGTCTGCGGCCATGGCGGCATCGGCAAAAGTGCCAGGATAGCCGCCGCCCGCCCGGTCCACGCCGCGATAATCGATGTTCCAAACCGCATAGCCATCGCGGCGCAAGTCGTCGGCGATCCAGTTCATCAGGCTGCGATCGGCGATCGACGTCTGCCAGCATCCGCCGTGGACCATCAGCACGGTCTTGTACGGTGGCCTGGAGCCTTTCGGCAGCCACACGTCGACCTTCTGCATCGAATCCGGGCCATAGGCGACGGTGGCATCGGGTTCGGGTTTGGGGCGTTTGGCCAGATCGGGCCAGGTGAGGAGATCGCCGGTCATGAGCGTAAGGCTAGCGGCGAGCAGGGCGTGAAGAAACATGGCGGGAGCCTAGCGAAAACATAGGTCTCGCGAAAAGGGGCGTGTCAGCCTGCGTTCGGCATCGTCGGGCGCATCGGGACGCCGGCGGCGCGGTCGCGCGCGCGGCTCGCGTTGCGCCGCCCCTCGAGCAGTTCGACCACCTGCGCGGCGAAACTCGACAATTGGCGCTTGTCACGCTCGCTCAGCCCGTCGGCGCGGGGAGTGGGATCGAAAATGCAGACCGTCCCCAGCCGCGCACGGTTGAGTGCCTTGATCGGCGCAGCGGCGTAGAAGCGGACCCCGCCGTCGGTCAGGACATGGGGGTTGGTCCGGAACAGCGGATGCAGCCGGGCGTCGGGCACTACCGTCACATCGTCGCTGTCGAGAATGTGGGTGCAGAAGGATTGGGCCCGCTGGACGGCATTTCTTTCGACGCCGTAACGCGCCTTGTACCATTGACGCTCTTCATCGATGAACGAGACGATGGCGCTGCGCACGGCGAACGTCGTTGCGATCCGACGGGCCAGATCGTCGAACGCCGGCTCGGCGCCGGTGTCGAGCACGTCATACCCCTTGAGCGTCGCGATGCGGACCGCTTCGGTGACCATCCTCTTTCTCCCTGGGATCGCGATTTTATCGAAAATAGCTTACAAATCTATGAGCATGGCAATGATTTTTACGACCGTTATGGTGGCTTTGCGTCGCTGAGCGCGCCCTGCTAACGCTTGCCGTCGCATGGCAACCCTACCCGTCGACCCCATCATCGATGCTCCCTTCGATAGCGCGCTGAGCGAGCGTTACCTCGTCTACGCCCTGTCGACGATCACGGCGCGATCGCTACCGGACGTGCGCGACGGGCTGAAGCCTGTGCACCGTCGCCTGTTATGGGCGATGCGGCTGCTGCGGCTCGACCCGGCAAGCGGCTACAAGAAGTGCGCGCGCGTCGTCGGCGACGTCATCGGCAAATATCATCCGCACGGCGATCAGTCGGTCTATGACGCGATGGTCCGCCTCGCGCAGACGTTTGCGCTGCGCTATCCGCTGGTCGACGGGCAAGGCAACTTCGGCAATATCGACGGTGATAACGCCGCGGCCTATCGCTATACCGAGGCGCGGCTGACGCAGGTTGCGATCGACCTGATGGCGGGCCTGGACGAGGACGCCACCGATTTTCGCCCGACCTATAACGGCGAGGAGCAGGAGCCGGAGCTGTTCCCAGGCCTGTTCCCCAACCTGCTGGCGAATGGCGCGGCCGGCATTGCCGTCGGCATGGCGACGAGCATCCCGCCGCACAATGCTGCGGAGCTGATCGACGCGGCGGTGGCATTGATCGACAATCCGCAGGCCAACGTCCTCGATCATGTGAAGGGCCCGGACTTTCCGACCGGCGGCCTGGTTGTCGACAGCCCCGCGGCAATCGCAGAAGCCTATGCCACCGGCCGCGGCGGTTTTCGCGTGCGCGCGCGAATCGCCGTCGAGCGTGAAAAGGGCGGCGGCTGGTATCTGGTGGTCAGCGAAATCCCCTACGGCGTGCAGAAGGGCAAGCTGATCGAGGGCATCGCTGCGCTCATCAACGAAAAGAAATTGCCGATCCTCGGCGACGTCCGCGACGAGAGCGACGAGGAAGTGCGCATCGTCATCGAACCGCGCGCCCGCACGGTAGACCCGGAAACGCTGACCGAGAGCCTGTATCGCCTGACCGACCTCGAAACGCGGGTGCCGCTCAACCTCAACGTGCTCGACAAGACGCGCACGCCGCGGGTGATGTCGCTCAGCGAGGCACTGTCGGCTTGGGTCGAACATCAGTTCGTCGTGCTGCGTCGCCGGTCCGAACACCGATTGCAGAAGATCGCCGATCGTCTGGAATTGCTGGGCGGTTACATCATCGCCTACCTCAACCTCGACCGCGTGATCGAGATCATCCGGACCGAGGACGAACCCAAGCCGGTGATGATGGCTGAATTCGCGCTGACCGATCGGCAGGCCGAAGCGATCCTCAACATGCGGCTGCGCAGCTTGCGCAAGCTAGAGGAGATGGAACTGGTCCGCGAGCGCGATGCGCTGACGAAGGAACAGGGCGAGCTGCAGACCCTGTTGTCGTCCGACGCGCGCCAGCGGACGCGGTTGAAGCGCGACCTCGGCAAGATACACGACCGGTATGGACCGGAAACCGCACTGGGCGCGCGGCGGACGACGATTGCGGAGGCCGCCCCGACGCGGATCATCCCGCTCGAGGCGATGATCGAACGCGAGCCGATCACCGTCATCCTGTCTCAACGTGGCTGGATCCGCGCGATGAAGGGGCATGTCGATCTGGCGTCGGCGGAGACCATGAAATTCAAGGAGGGCGATGGCCCCGCCTTCGCCTTTCACGCGCAGACGACCGACAAGCTGCTGCTCGCGGCGGCGACGGGGCGGTTCTATACCTTGGCCGCCGACAAGCTGCCGGGCGGTCGCGGATTCGGCGAGCCGGTGCGGCTGATGATCGACCTGGACGGCAGCGTACAGATCATCGCCTTCCTGCGTGCATCGTCGGCGGAGCGGCTGCTGATTGCGGCCACCGACGGGCGCGGCTTCCTGATCAAGACCGCCGACACGATCGCCGAGACGCGCAAGGGCAAGACGGTGATGACACCGCGCACCGGCGCGATGCTGTCGCTGGTGAAGCCCGTCCATCCTGACGACGATTACGTCGCGGCGATCGGCGACAATCGCAAGATGCTCGTCTTCCCGATCAGCGAACTGGCCGAGCTGTCACGCGGGCAGGGCGTGCAACTGCAGCGCTACCGCGACGGCGGCTTGTCCGATGCGATCACCTTCCGGTTCGACAAGGGACTGACGTGGGCGATGGGCGGCGATGCCGGGCGCATGCGGACCGAAAGCGACCTGACGCCGTGGCGCGCGGCGCGCGGCGCGGCGGGGCGCATGCCGCCGACGGGCTTCCCCCGCGACAACCGGTTTCAAACTTGATCCACTTTGGCCTGCTTTAGGGCGCCTTAACTAGTCAGGGTTAGTCCGGCGGGCGATGCTCTTCCGCAAGGCGCGTGCGCCCAGCCTTTCCGATGCCGTGCCAGCGCCTGACGCCGGGGCGTCGACCTGTGCACAGGGCCCGGCATGGCCGCCAGATTGCATCGATCTTTCCCCCGTTCCCGTCGCGATCGTCAGCTTTCGCGGGGGCGCCGTGACCTTCGACGCGGTCAATCGTCGCTTTCGCCAGGCCGGGCTGGGTGCGGTCGCCGCCGAATCGCCGGTCGTTCAACTGCTGGGCGGCCGGATCGCCGCCTTTCTCGAATCGGATGCGCTCGAACAAGAATTCAGCTGGCAGTTCGGCGAGGCGATCGATGCCCGTTACTTCCGCGTAATGCTCGCTCGCCGCGCGACTGCGCGGGGGACGGGACGCTGCCTGATCAGTCTGGTCGACCAGACGCCCGAGCAACGCACGGAAACCAGCCTGCGCCGCGAGATGCAGTCCGACAGCCTGACCGGACTGCCGAACCGGGCTGGCTTCGAGGATCTGATCGACAGCCATGTAACCACGGCGAACGCCCGATCGCACGCGGTGATGATCGTGAACCTTGCGCGGTTCAGTCGCGTCAATGCCTGCATGGGCTCGCTGGCCGGCGACGAATTGCTCATCTCGGTCGCGCGCCGGATCAAGGGCGCCTTGCGCGGGCGCGACATGCTGGCGCGAATCGGCGGCGACGAATTCGCGGTGCTTATCGAAACCGACGATGCGATGTCGGATGCGATGAACGTCGCGCGCCGGTTCCATGCCGCACTCTCAACCCCGTTCCGCCTGTCGGACTTTGAAATTCGCGTCGACTGCTCGATCGGCATCGCACTGGGCGTCGATGAGATCGTCGCGCCCGAGGACCTGATCCGCCACGCGCAATTCGCGGTGAAGCGCGCGAAGCAGACCGGACAGGTCGAGGTGTACAGTCGGACGTCCTACGACGTCGTTCGCACGCAGTTCGGGATCGAAACGCGGCTGCGGCGCGCGATCGAGAATGGCGAGATGACGCTCGCCTTCCAGCCGATCTGCGATCTGTCGACCGGGCGCATCGTATCGTTCGAATCGCTCGCGCGCTGGTCGCCCGACGGCGTTGCGATCTCGCCGAGCGAATTCATCCCGGTGGCGGAGGAAAGCGGGCTGATCCTTCCGCTCGGTCGCTGGGCGGCGGACGCCGCGGCGCAGGCGATTGCCGATTGGGATCATCGGGCGGGGCGGCACTGCGGGGTCAACGTCGCGGTCAACGTGTCCGCGATCCAGCTCCAGCGCGACGACGTGCCGATGATGGTACGGCGCGCACTCGACACGCACGGTGTCGACGGCAACCGCTTCACGCTGGAACTGACCGAAAGCGCGATCATCGGCGATCACGACCGGATTTCGGACACGCTGAAGGCGTTGAAGGAGCTGGATACCCGGCTGGCCATGGACGATTTCGGCACCGGCTATTCCAACCTGGCGTATCTCCAGCGCCTGCCGATCGACGTCCTGAAGATCGACCGTAGCTTCATCTCCGGCATGCTTGCCGATCGCGACAAGGTGGCGATCGTCCGCGCGATCCTGAGCCTCGCGCAGGCGCTGGGCATGAAGACGACTGCGGAAGGGGTGGAAAGCAACGAACTGGCCCAGACGCTGGCGGCGCTCGGTTGCACCTACGGCCAGGGCTTCCTCTACTCGCGCCCGGTCGACAGCGATGAGGCGTTCCGGTTGCTCGCCGCCGACAAGGCGTGAGCGACCGCGGCATCGACGATCGCATCGACGTCGTCGGGGAAACCTTCGGCGATCCACCGATCCTCGATCGCGCGTAACGTGCGGGCAACGTCGGGCCCCTTGCCGATACCGCGCGCAACGATCGCGCCGCCCGATACGGGCAGCCGCGGCGGCATCCATTCAGTCGGGAAGCGCGCATCGGCGCCCGCCAGCAGCAGCCGGTCGCGCGCGCTCTCAAGACCGACGCGATAGGCGAGCGCGCGCGGGCCTTCGTCACCGGCGCCCAGGCCGGCCGCCTCCAGCCGCTTGCGCTCCGCATTCGACAGCTTCAGTCGTGCGCCGACCTCGATCGCCGCGTCAGGGCCGATCAGGGCCGCGAGGCGGCGGATCGAATCGGCGCCGATGCCCTGTGCCGCCTCGGCATCGGCGAGCGCTGCCAGGCGGGCGACACCGGCTTGGCCGATTTCGGGCAGAACGGGGCGGAAGATACCACGGTCGAGCATCAGCCGCACGACCCGCACCGCGTCGCGCGCGACGAGCAACTTCAGCACTTCGTCGCGGATACGTTCGCGCGACAGCGCCATCAGATCGTTGGCGCGCTCGGTGCAGGCGTCCAGCCCCTCTGCGTCGGGGGTGTCGCCGAAGCGGGCGAGAAAGCGGAAGAAGCGCAGAATGCGGAGATGATCCTCGGCAATCCGCTGGCGCGCGTCGCCGATGAAGCGGATATGGCGTGCCTTCAGGTCGGCGAGACCGCCGAAATAATCGAACACCTCGCCCGTCTGTGGATCGGCGTAGAGTGCGTTCATCGTGAAGTCGCGGCGGGCGGCATCCTCGCGCCAGTCGTCGGTAAAGGCGACGACCGCGTGGCGACCGTCGGTCGAGACGTCGCGGCGCAGCGTCGTGACCTCGACCGGACCGCTTGCGATGACCGCAGTGATCGTGCCGTGAGCGAGGCCCGTCGGCACTGCCTTGATCCTTGCGCGGCGGAGCGCGTGCATCACCTGCTCCGGATCATGCCGTGTCGCGATATCGAGATCCGCCACCGGCAGGCCGAGCAGAGCGTCGCGCACAGCGCCGCCGACGAAGCGCGCATCCTGGCCACCGCCGAGCGCGTCGATCAGCGTGTCGAGCCCGGCGCGCTGGCGCCAGTCGGTGGGGGGAAGGGTCACCATTTCAGTTGCTTCGACAGATTGACGAGCATCGCCGCGGTCGCGCCCCAGATGGTCTCGCCCTGCCAGTCGATGCGAATGTAATGCCGCTCGCGCCCTTTCCACATCGCGGTTTCCGCGTGGTGGTTGGCAGGATCGAGGACATAGGCGAGCGGCGCTTCGAACACGGCGGCAACTTCGGCCTCCGACGGTCTCAGCGGCAGGTCGGGAGGGATGACGCCGATGACGGGAGTCACGCTGTATCCGGTGCCGGTGCGGTACGGCGCAACGGCACCGACGACCGTCACCATATCGGGGGGCAGGTCGATCTCCTCACGTGCTTCGCGCACTGCCGCGGCAACGGCATCCGCATCCTCCGGGTCGATCCGGCCGCCGGGGAACGCCACCTGCCCCGCATGTGCGCGCAGCGTTTCGGTCCGGCGGGTGAACAGAACACCCGGTTCGGCTCGGTCGGTCACGGCGACCAGCACCGCGGCCTGGGTCGCGGGTGGTGCACCCTCCAGTTCGAGGGCGCTCAGGTCGCCGGTCAGCAATTCGAGCGCATCGCGGGACCCCGCGTCGAGCGCGGCCCGGAGCCGATCGGCAAGCGTCATGCGGGTTCCAGTGGGAAGAAAGCGCCGTCGCTCCACACGCCCGGTGGCGTATCTCCGCCCTCGAGCGCGAGGTTGGCGAGATCATAATAGAGCGGCCGGGCGATCAGCGCATCGAGCCCGCCCCGGATGCGGACGTACGGATGAGGGCCGTCCGCCTTAGTGTCAAATCGCAGCGGGTGGTCGGGCCCCGCGATGACCAGGTCGCCGACGTTGGTCTGGAAGGCGATCCGCCCGTCCGCCACCTTCATCTTCACTGCGACGAAAGGCGCGTCGTCGACCGTGATGTCGAGCTTTTCGGCAGGGTTGACCAGCACATAGCCGCCGTCCGCTTCGCGCCGCAGGATCGTCGCGAACTTGCGGACCATGTCCCTGCGCCCGATCGGCGAGCCCTGATGATACCATTGCCCGTCGCTGGCGATCCGCATCTCGCTGTCGCCGCAATGGCTCGGGTGCCATTTTTCGACCGGGGCGGCAGATTGTGCGGCGATTTGGGCGACGACCTCGTCCATCGACAGCGTGTCGAGATCGGGGAGCGGCGGCATCGGCATGCCCTCCCTTTGGCAAGCTATCGCGGAAGAGGGAAGGGGCAGCGTTCCAAACCACCCGCCGGTCGCGCTGCACCTGTCCGATCCGGTCCTGCGCGGTTGCCGCAGCCGGGCAGCCGCAGGGCGCTTGGATTAGGCGCGCGCGTCGACGCGCTGGGCACGAACGACCAATGGGGAACCGTGGCTTAAATCTCGTACTCCGGGCGCCATTGCGGTTCTTCATACGCGGGACGTCGAGCGCCGGGTTGGCGGGAAACCATCTTCGAATAGAGCGCCTTCACCGTATTGCTGCCCGTGCGCTCGAAGAAATTGGGCAGGATCGCATGGACCATGCAGGCGAGGCCACCGGCGATCATCTTCGTGCCGAAGCTCGATGCGACGCCGAAATGCTCGACATAGGTCTCGCCGACGCTTTCGGGATGCGCGCGAAACCAGCGGTGCAGAATGCCGTCCTTTGCCATGTATCAGGCATAGCCCAGAAGGCGTGCGAACGAAACCTCAGTCGCGTTCCAGCGAGTCGAGAATTCTCCCGCCGGCCATGAAGACGGCGATCGGGCAGACCGCGAACAACATCCAGCCGCCGACGCCGGGATAGGCGTCGAGGTAGCGCACCCCGCGTTCGACCGCGCCGACGCCGAGGCCGTAGATTACGAGAAACGCCTCGAACTTGGTCTTGATCGTGAAAAGGCGGGTGACGCGGGACCACATGGTCGAGCAGGACGCAAAGACCGGGCCAACCGCTGAAATCCGTTAATCCGGCGTGAAGCGACGTGGTTAACTGTCAAGTAATCCGACAGTGTCGAGCGTCTCGAACAGTGCGCGGCGGGCATCCTCGATCTGACGGACGAGCGCCGGGTCGCCGATCGCGTCGTGCGGGATCGCCTCCGGCCACAGGGTCCGCACCACGTCGGCAATGCGGTCGAGCTTGGCAGCATCGACCAGAAAACGCGGATCGACGGTTGCGGGGTCGGCGACGACGCGCAGACGCAGACAGGCGGGGCCGCCACCGTTCGCCATCGATTCGCGAACGTCGACCACCTCGACCCGACGGATCGGGCCATTGCCCGCCAGATGCGCCTGCAGCCACGCCCAGACGGACGGCGTATCGCGCGCCTCGCCAGGGACGATCAATGCCATGCTGCCGCCCGGCAAGGTCACCAGTTGCGCGTTGAAAAGATAGGAAGAGATCGCGTCGACCAGGCTGACCGCGGCAGCCGGCACCTCGACGATCTCGACCTCGGGCAGGCGGGTGCGCAGATCGGCATATAGCCGCTCGCGGTCCTCGAACGCCTGTTCGTGCGCGAACAGCACGCGTTCGTTGGCCACGGCGACGACGTCGTTGTGGAACGCCCCGGCTGCGATCGCGGCATCGGATTGGCGAGCGAAGATGGCGTCGGCAACGCCGTGACGACGCGCAATGGCTTCGCTCGCGTCGCGGTGCTGGCGCGCGGGAAAGGGACCGCCGGCGACGCCGTAGACGAAGACCTCGACGCCAGGCGCGCCATGCTCGGCGCACAGCCGCATGTGATTGGCGGCGCCTTCGTCCCCAAACGGCGGCGGGACGGGTGCGTGGACCGCGAAGGCGGGGTCGGCGAATGCCATCCGCAGCTGCGCCAGGGTCGCCGGCCATTCGTGGCTGCGATGCGGCATGGTGCCTAGGTTGGCGACGCTCAGGTGGCAGCGCCCGTCTGCAGTATCGGGCGCGGGCGACACCGTCGCCGCATTTGCCGCCCACATTGCCGATGCGGACAGCGCCTGCGCCCGAAGATGCGCGGGCGCGCCGGCAAAATCGGTCGCAAGGCTTCCTAGCCAGCGGTGGTCGGGCCGCGGGTGGGGCAGCAGGATGCCCTGGGTCAGCCCGAGCGCGAGGTTCGCCCGCATCTTTTCGATGCCTTGCAACGCCGCGGCGCGCGGGTGGGCGGTGGCACCCGCATTTTTGGTCGCGGCGAGGTTGCCGGGGCTCAGTCCCGCATAATTGTGGCTCGGCCCGACGATCCCGTCGAAGTTGATCTCGACCAGAGCCATCAGCGCTCGACCTGCGTGAGGACGTCACCCACCGACACGCCGAGCGCCGCGGCACTCGCCTGATCGATCGTACCGTCGCCGACCTCGCCCAGCGTCACGCGGAAATCGCGCAGGCGTCCGGTGGCGATCAGCGAAGGCTCGCCGCCTTCGGCGACACCGGTAAGCTCGAAATCGCGCGCCTCGCGCACCGTTTTCACGCTGTCGATGCGCGCCGTCATCGTCGGGCCCCCATCGAAGATGTCGATGTAATTCTCGAACGCAAAGCCTTCATTTTCCAGCATCCGCATCGCCGCGCGCCCCGACGGGTGGGGCAGGCCGATGACGCTGCGCGCGCTTTCGGGCAACATCGCGACATAGACCGGATGCTTGGGCATCAGGTCGGCGATGAACTGGTTGCCGTGGATCGCGTTGAACTGGTCCGCCTCCTGGAAATTCATGCCGAAGAATCGCCCGGCGACGCCGTCCCAGAAAGGGGACCCGCCGGCTTCGTCGATGATTCCGCGCAACTCCGCCAGGACACGGTCGCCGAAGCGCCGGCGGTGGTTGCGGATGAACAGATAACGGCTGCGCGCAAGCAGTAGGCCGAGGCCGCCGGCGCGCTCGCCCGGGTGCAGGAACAGCCCGCCGACTTCGCTCGCGCCGCCCAGGTCGTTGACCAGGTTCAGGATTTCCGCGCTGAACGTGCGGCCGAGTTCCTCGCTGCGCTTCGTGATCGTGCCGATGCGGTAGCTGTAGAAGGGCCAGCGCTGGCCGACCTGCGGGAAGATCTGGCAGGTGCCGCGGACATCGCCGGTTTCGAGATTTTCGAGGACCAGGACGAACAGCTCATCCTCGATGGTGTCGCCGTCGCGGTCGAAAGCAGCGTGGCTACGATCGAGCTTTGCCCGCAGTGCTGCCTTTTCCGGCGGTAGGTTGGTGAAGCCCCCTCCGGTCAGCTTCGCCATTTCGTAAAGCGGTTGCAGGTCGGAATCGCGCGCGGCGCGGATGACGAAACTCACGAAAGGCCCCCCTCAAGGATTCGCATGATGGTGACCGCTGACAGCCCGGCGCGTTCGGTCAGGCTGTCGGGGATCAGGAATTCGTCCGCCGAATGGATCGCGCCCCCGCGCGGCCCCATGGTGTCGACGACCGGAACGCCGCAGGCGGCGATGTTGTTGCCGTCGCACACCCCGCCGGTCGCGCTCCAGCCGATCGGGATGCCCAGGTCGGCGCCGGTCGCGCGGACGAGGCCGAACAGCCGTTCCGCCTGTGGGTCGATCGGCTTGGGCGGGCGGTTGAAGCTGCCGTGCACCTCGATTGCGACGGCGTGCTCTGCGGCGACCGCGGCGACCGCTTGCTCGAGATGTGTGCGCGCGCGCGCTACGTCCGTGGGTAGGGCGGGGCGGAAATTCACGCGAAGGATGGCGAGGTCGGGCACGACGTTGTTCGGCCCGCCGCCGTCGATCCGTGCCGGATTGACCGACAGGCCGGGGCCGTGAACCGCCTTCAACCGCAGCGCGAGCGCTGCCGCGGCGACGATCGCGTTGCGGCCGTCGTCGGGGTTGCGCCCGGCGTGCGCGCTTCTACCGCGGACGACCAGCGAGAAATTCCCTGTGCCCGCGCGCGCGCCGGCCAGGCCACCGTCGGCCAAGGCGGGTTCGTAGGTGAGTGCGGCGACCTTGCCGTGCGCCAGCTCGGCGATAAGCGCGGAGGACGAAAAACTCCCGGTTTCCTCGTCCGAGTTGATCAGCACGTCATAGCCGAAGGCCCCCGCGCCGGGGCTCCCCTCGACCGCTTCGAGGGCCGCGAGCATGACGGCAAGCCCGCCCTTCATGTCCGCCACGCCCGGGCCGTTGATCCGGCCGTCGGGCAGTTCGGCGATCGTCTGGAACGGGTGATCGAGCGGATAGACCGTGTCCATGTGGCCGGTGAACAGCATCCGCACCGCCGCGTCGGGACGGACGCGCAGGACGAGATGGCGGCCGTGCGCGACCGGCTCGGCGCGACCATCGGTGGTAACGCGCTCGGCCGGTGCAGGCTCGACCAGCGTGATCGCGCCGGGCAATGCGGAGAAAGCGTCCGCCAGCATCCCGGCTACGGTGGCGAGGCCGCGCAAATTCCCGGTGCCGCTGTTCACCGCGCTCCACGCCAGCGTGCGCTCCAGCATCGGCGAGGCGCCGGCCCGCGCGACGGCGGCGGCTTCGGTGGCGGTCAATGGCATGGCCGCAGTCTAGCCCAGATCAGGGTAGGGACCGCAACCCCTGGTTACAAATGTTACCAAATCGGTTCTGGCGTCAGAAGGAATAGACCAGCGACGCGCGGCTGGTCGTGTCGGTGTTGACGCGACGCACCGGGGGACGACTTTCATAGTTGACCGAGTACGACATCGACGCCGACAGCGGGCCGAACAGCTTGGCCGCGAGCGCGGTACGGCTGACCAGCGTCGAGTTCAAGTTTTGGAAATAGGCGGACGCATCCTGGCTGAGCGTCACGCCACTCGCCAGCCGCCAGTCGAAGTCGAGATTGCCGCGCGCGCCCAGTTCGTTCTCGATTGATTGATCGGTGAACGCGGTGCGCCGGAACGACGGGCCCAGTTCGACGTCCAGCGTCACGCGCGGCGACCGGATCGCGGTATAACCCGCACCCGCCGATGCCGAATAGCGCGAGAAATAGCCGAGGAACTTGTCCGCCTCATATTGCGCGGCGCCATAGGCATAGAGCCGGTCGTTGATCTTGTAGTTGGGCTCATACGCGGCGAGATAATGTTCGCGCGTGGTGATGCCCACGCTCTCCTGATATTCGGCGAGCAGGCGCAGCTTGTGACGCCACTGAAAGCCCTCGCGCTTGACGTCGGCGGCCAATGTCAGGCCGACGTTGCTGGTGTTGCCGGTGGTGTAGAAGCCCCCCAGCTCGACGCGCCCGCGCACTAGGTCGAAGAAGCCCGAATCCTGCAGCGTCCTGGTCGCCGCTGCGCTCCGGGCGTCCTTCCACGCGCCGGCGATCCGGCGGATCGCCTCGGCGCTTTCCGGTGCGGCAGAGGCGGCATATTTGGCGATCGTCTGCACCTCCGCCTCGCTGCCCGATGTCATCGCCGCATCGAGCATCGCCTTGATCGGATCGGGGATCGAGGCCGGCGTCGCCTGCGCGGGCGTGCTCGTCGGCGCGGGCGGAGTATCGACGTTCGCGAGCAGCAGCGGCGAGAGGAGGAACAGGGCGGCGCGCATAGGTCGACCCTTTACCAAAAGCGGGACCGATTTACGGCTTCGGCTGGGCGTGACGGCGGAGCGGCTCGTCGAAGGCGGCGAGCACCGCTTCATAGAGGGAGCGCTTGAACGGGACGATCATCGCCGGCAACTCCGCGGGGTCGGCCCACTTCCATGCGCGGAATTCGGGATGCGCGGTCTGGATGTTCACGTCCGCGTCCGCGCCCGAAAAGGCAAACAGGAACCAGCGCTGGCGCTGCCCGCGCCACTTGCCCTGCCAGAGCTTGCCGATCAATTCCTCGGGCAGATCATACTGCAGTTCCTCCGGCGCCTCGGCGACCAGTGTCAGATGCTCTGGCGCAATTCCCGTCTCTTCCCCGACTTCGCGGATCGCGGCCTGTAGCGCGTCCTCGCCCGGATCGATCCCGCCCTGCGGCATCTGCCATGCCTCCAGCGTCGAATCGAGCCGCTGTCCGACGAACACTTTGCCGTCGCGGTTGAGGATCATCACGCCGGCGCAGGGGCGATAGGGCAGGTCGTTCATCGGTGTCTCCGGCTGGCGAGCGGATCGGTGGGCGCCTACCTAGGCGGCGTGATCGCCGTCGTCCATCATCCCGACTATGTCGCGCCCACCTTGCGCGGCTCCGGCCCGACCAAGAATGCTGCCGTCCGTGACCTGTTGCTGGCCAGCAACGCCGCGCTCGACTGGCATACGCCGGATCCGATGCCGCGTCGCTGGGTGGAGGCGGTGCACGACACCGATTACGTGGCGGAGGTCGCCGCGGCACGCGTTCCTGCGGTGAAAGAACGTCGCATCGGTTTCCCAATCACGCCGCTCGTGGCACGGCGCGCCTTCGTGGTGCCCGGCGGCACCTATCTCGCAGCGCTGCTGGCCGAAGAGCGCGGCTTTGCGGCCAACACCGCGGGCGGGAGCCATCATGCGCTTGCCGACACGGGCGCGGGCTATTGCGTGTTCAACGACCTCGCCATCGCCGCGATACGGCTGGCCGAGGAAGGACGACGCGTGCTGATCGTCGACTGCGACGTTCATCAGGGCGACGGCACCGCCAGTCTGACTGCCGGCCGCACCGATATCGCGACCTATTCGATTCATGCCGAAAAGAACTTTCCCGCGCGAAAAGCGCGATCGACGGTCGATGTCGGCCTGCCGGACGGTGTGGACGACGACGGGTATATGGCCGAACTCGAAACGACGTTGTTGCCGCTCGTCGCGGACTTCGCGCCCGATCTGATCCTCTATCAGGCGGGGGTCGATCCCTGGACAGGCGACCGGCTCGGCCGCCTGGCGCTGAGCCGCGAGGGGCTGGTGAGACGCGATCGTTGGATTGCGACACTGGCGCGTGACCGCGGCCTTCCGATCGCAAGCGCGCTGGGCGGCGGATATGGCACCGACATGATGGAGGTTGCCGACCGCCACGTCACGTCGATCCTGACGCTTGGCGCGGTTGCCACGACGTGAACGGGAATTGGCGCGCCCGGAGGGATTCGAACCCCCGACCGAGGAGGTAGAAGCTCCTTGCTCTATCCAGCTGAGCTACGGGCGCGCACGTGGACGCGTTAGCGCGGATTGATCGGTCGCGAAACGGGGATCATAAGGCCGGCATGGATCAGGGTGGGGATCAGCCGCAGCGCGTCAGTGCGCGTGAAGTGAGGCGCGGGGACTTCCGCTATTTCGACATCGTCATGGTCGCGTTCGTCGTGATCCTGCTGTTGTCGAACCTGATCGGTGCATCGAAGCGTGCAGAACTGGACCTGCCCGTTATCGGCATGTGGTCGTTCGGGGCGGGCGTTTTCTTCTTCCCGGTCAGCTACATCGTCGGCGACGTCCTGACCGAGGTCTACGGTTACGCCCGCGCGCGACGCGTCATCTGGATGGGGTTCGGCGCGCTCGTCTTCATGGCATTCATGGCCTGGGTCATCGTCTCGCTGCCGCCCGCGCGCAGCTGGCCGGGGCAGGCGGCGTATGAGTCGGTCTTCGGCAACACATGGCGAATCGTCGGCGCGTCCATGACCGCGTTCTGGGCAGGCGAATTTGCCAACAGCGTCGTGCTCGCGCGGATGAAGGTACTGACCAGGGGGCGGTATCTTTGGATGCGCACGATCGGGTCGACGATCGTCGGACAGGGGCTCGACAGTCTGCTGTTCTATCCGCTCGCCTTTGCCGGGACGGCCGGGTGGACGACCGACGCGATCATCCAGGTCGTCCTGAGCCAGTTCTTCCTGAAGACCGCATGGGAGGCGCTTCTGACGCCGTTCACCTATGCTGTGGTCAACTTCCTAAAGCGGCGCGAGGGCATCGACGTGTTCGACGACACGACCGACTTCACGCCGTTCAAGGCGAAGGTGTGACGGGTGCAGGTGGCTGCCCGGCGAGCGACGGCTTGCTATGGTCTATCGGTGCCCATGCCGGGGCGGCTTCCGTCCAGATCGTGATTTCCGGCGGGTAAAGGTTCGGATCGTCTAGCGTTCCTATCCGCAGAACATAAAGATGTTCGCGTACTTCCGCATAGCCTCCAACAGGCGTGCCGCACGTTGGGCAGAATTGACGATGCAGGACGTTGCCCGAGTCCGCGACCGAGGAATAGCTGCTCAACGCCCCCTCGATCTGCAATGCAGCGCGGGGAACGATGATATTCGCTGTGGCGCTGCCCGCGCCAAGGTACTGGCATAGTCGGCACCAGCATTGACGGGTCGTAACGGGCTTGGCGGTCAGAATGTAGCGGACGGCGCCGCACAGACAGCCGCCGGTGACGGCCGCCGCGCCCGTCATGCGTTGACCGCGGCCAGCAGCCCTTCGAACATCCGGCGCCCATCGGCGCCGCCATGCGCGGCTTCGATCTTGCGTTCGGGGTGCGGCATCATACCAAGCACATTGCCGGCCGCATTCAGAATGCCGGCGATGTTGCGGGCCGAGCCGTTGACGTTTTCGTCATAGCGGAATGCGACACGACCTTCGCCTTCGAGGCGATCGAGCGTCTCGGTGTCGGCGAAGTAATTGCCGTCGTGATGCGCGACCGGCACCGACAGCGTTTCGCCATTCGTATACTGGCTGGTGAAGATACTCTGGCTGTTCTCCACCGTGAGCGCCACGTCGCGGCAGACGAAGTCGAGCCCGGCATTGCGCATCAACGCGCCGGGCAGCAGCCCGCTTTCGGTCAGCACCTGGAAGCCGTTGCAGACGCCCAGCACCGGTACGCCGCGCTCGGCCGCCTTGATGACCGCGCCCATCACCGGCGAGCGCGCGGCGATCGCGCCGCAGCGCAGATAGTCGCCGTAGGAAAAGCCGCCGGGGATCGCGATCAGGTCGAGGCCCTCGGGCAAGTCGCTGTCGCCGTGCCACACCATGTGCGGCGCGCGACCGGTCACCTCGCGAATGGCCGTCGCCAGATCGCGGTCGCAGTTCGAGCCCGGAAAGACGACGACCGCCGCGCTCATGCGCCGCGCTCGATGCGATAGTTTTCGATGACCGTATTCGCCAGCAGCTTGCGGCACATATCGTCGATCGCCGCGTCGCTGGTGTCGTCGGCGACGTCGAGCTCGAAGATCTTGCCTGCGCGAACCTCGCCTACGCCGTCGAAACCGAGGCTGCCGAGCGCATGTTCGATCGCCTTGCCCTGCGGATCGAGCACGCCGGGCTTGAGCGTCACGACGATGCGAAGTTTCATCTGAACCTGGTTCCCCGGGCTGGTTGGGTTGGATGGCCGCGCCTATGCCCCCATGGGCGACGAGGGGCAAGGCTTCATCCCTCGTTTACGTTTTCGGAACACTTTCGGGCCGGCGGCGCATGTTGCGCGGGCGGGTGGAGTGGACACGATGGCGTATCTGGTGATGGTGATGTTCGTCGCGCTCGTAGGTTTCGGGCGGGACTATTTCCACTGGTCGGGGACGAATGTGGAATTAGCGCTGTTCGCGACGTTCGTGTTCGGCGTGATTTGCGGGTTCAAGGTCAAGGGGTAGAAGGCGCTACACCGTCGGACGACCCGGCGGGGCGGCGACCTGCCGTCGCTAAATCGCGCCCCACCCGATCTCTTATTTTCCGCGCCGCTTCCGATGGCTTTCCATGTCGAGCACGGCGGAGTCGCCTTCGCCCTCGGGCAGCAGGCCCAGGCGGCGGGCGACTTCCTGATATGCTTCGACCTCGCCGCCGAGATCGCGGCGGAAGCGGTCCTTGTCGAGCTTTTCGCCCGAGGTCATGTCCCACAGACGGCAGCCGTCCGGGCTGATTTCGTCGGCCAGAATGATCCGGCCATAGTCATTGTCCCAGATCCGGCCGAACTCGAGCTTGAAGTCGACCAGGCGGATGCCGATTCCGGCGAACAGGCCGGTCAGGAAATCGTTCACGCGGATGGCCATGTCGGCCATGTCGTGCAGTTCGTCCTGACTGGCCCAGCCGAAGCACAGGACATGCTCTTCGGAGATCATCGGATCGCCGAGCGCGTCGTCCTTGTAATAATATTCGATTATCGTGCGCGGCAGCGGCGTGCCTTCTTCGATTCCCAGGCGCTTGCTGAGCGAGCCGGCGGCAACATTGCGCACGACGACCTCGATCGGCACGATTTCCACCTGGCGAATGAGTTGTTCGCGCATGTTGAGACGGCGAATGAAGTGCGTCGGGATGCCGATCGCGCCGAGCAACGTGAATACATGCTCGGAGATACGATTGTTCAGCACGCCCTTGCCGCTGATCGTGCCCTTTTTCTGGGCGTTGAAGGCGGTCGCATCATCCTTGAAATACTGGATCAGCGTGCCGGGTTCGGGACCCTCGTACAGGATCTTTGCCTTGCCTTCGTAGATCTGGCGGCGACGGGCCATCGACAGTCCTTCAAATGCGTGCGCCCCGGCGGCGGGTGCAGCCGGGGCGGGATTGGCCGCGCCTATATCGGACGCGGGAGGCGGGTGCAATCGGCCGGGCAGCGTCCGCCTGTCCCACCGGTCGTCCGGAACCGGTCTCGCTGCGGGATGGTTCTGGCGTAAGTGGCGGAATTTGGCGGTAAAGTCCTGCCGCACCGGGAGCCTATCGAAATGCCTGATTTTACGTGCGCAGATTGCACCCGCAGATGACAAACCCTCGAATGAAGCCGCTCGCGGACCAGGTGATGGTCATAACCGGCGCGAGTTCGGGAATCGGCCTGGTAACCGCACGCATGGCGGCTGCCTGCGGCGCGCGGGTCATGCTGGTATCGCGTGACGCCGAGACGCTTGCACGGATTGCGTCTGAATTGGGCGAGCGTGCGGCGTTTGCCGTGGCCGATGTCGGTGACTGCAAGGCGGTGGAAGCCGCCGCACAGGCTGCGATCGAACGGTTCGGCCGGATCGACAGCTGGGTGAACGTTGCCGGTGTCACGATCTATGCCAAGCTGCTCGACACGCCGATGGACGAGCACGAACGCTTGTTTCGGACCAATTATTTCGGCGTTGTCCACGGCGCACTCGCGGCGATCCCACGATTGCGGAGGCAGGGCGGGGCGTTGATTACGGTCGGGTCGATCGTGGCCGATGTGCCGACGCCGGTGATGGGCGCCTATGCCGCGTCGAAACATGCGGTGAAAGGCTATATCGAATCCTTGCGGATCGAGGTGACCGGCGACGGGCTGCCGGTCGCGATCACGCTGATCAAGCCGTCGGGGATCGACACGCCGATCGCCGACCACGCCGCCAACCACCTCGACGGCGCCGCGCTGCTGCCGCCGCCGGTCTATGATCCGGTGTTGGTAGCGGAGGCCATCCTGGATGCTGCGGTTCACCCGCGGCGCGACGTGACTGTCGGTGGCGTGGGGCGTGCCGAAGTGCTTGCGGCGAACCATTTTCCCTGGGTGCTCGACTGGTTCGGCGGTGCGCTGGGTCGCGTGCTACGCGATCCGTCGCGGGACCCGTCGCCAGGCGACAATCTCGACCGCCCCTTGCGCAACGGTCTCGAGCGGTCGGCCGATCAGAGCGGGCGTCGGGTCAGCCTGTATCGGCACCGCGGCGCACTGGCGATCGGCGCGGTCGTCGCCGCCGGCATTATCGTCGCGCTGCGCCGGCGGCCAATGAGCGAAAGGTGATCGACCAGCGCGGCACGTCCATCGGGGCGATGCTGTGTTCCCAATTGTGACGGACGTCGCCCGACAGATGATAGACGGACCGCGGCGCTAGCGGCGCGGACGCCCGAGCGAAGCGTTTGCCATCCCGTTTCCGCAGGCGCAGCGTGGCCGGGGCGCCGAGCGAGATGCCGACGACATGCTCGAATACCGGCCGGTCGCGATGCCAGCCGATCCCGGCGCCGGGATCGTAGCGAATAAGGAGCGCCTGAACGAGATCGTCCTCGGCCAGACCGGCGAAAGCCGCGGCGCGGACTCGGACGGCTGTCAACCAATCCGGCATGGGGTCGGTCGGCGCGAAGCTGCCGGTCGCGAAGTCGTAGGACCAGCCGTAGGACGCGGTCAGTCGCTTGCCCGTCCATTGCTGGAAACGAAACGGCGTGAGTGGCGCCGCGTCGATGCCGGTAATGAGTTCGGCTTCTTCGGCGGGTGAGATCAGGTCGGGGACGTGGGCGAAGCCGGGGACGATCGGCGGCGCGAAAAGATCGAATTGAGACGCCATCTGAGGGATATAGGTGCCATCGAGCGGAAGACCATCGTACCTCGGCAAAGGTCGGGGCCAAGCTCCTCCAACCCATCGACGCCGCGCAACACAAGCGGTCCTCAGCCTGGACCCCGGCCTTCGCCGGGGCGCTAAGACATCAAAAACTCGGCTGGTCCGCGTCGCCGTCGCTGACCGGACGGTGGATGCCGCATTCGGTCTTGTCCCACCCGCGCCAGCGCCCGGCGCGCGGATCCTCGCCCGGCTTGACCTTGCTGGTACAGGGCGAACAGCCGATCGACGCATAGCCTTCCGCCTCCAGCGGGTGGCGGGGCAGCTTGTGCTCGGCGAAATAGGCGTCGAGCCGTGTCTTGTCCCAATCGGCCAGCGGGTTGAGCTTCAGCCGCCCCTCGTCCTCCTCGAACCGCGGCAACGCCCGACGCGTGCCGGATTGGAAGCCCTTCCGACCCGAAATCCACGCATCGAAGGGGGCTAGCGCGCGTCGGAGCGGCTCGACCTTGCGGATCGCGCAACAGCCGTCCGGGTCATATGACCAGCGCAGGCCCGTCGCGTCCTTTGCTGCGAGCAGATGCGGATCGGGGCGGTAGACCCGAAGATCGGTGAAGCCGAGTTGCTCGGCAAGTTCATCCCGGTACTGAAGCGTCGCACCGAACATCTTCTGGGTATTGGTAAAAATGACCGGCACGGTCTTGTCGATCTGCGCGATCATGTGCAGCAGCACCGCGGACTCGGTGCCGAACGACGATACGGCGGCGATGCGCCCGTTCAACTCGCCGCCAATTAGGTCGCCGAGCAGATCCTGCGTCGACGTGCCGGCAAAGCGTGTCTCGTAATCGGCGGCGTCCGCCGCGGTGAACGCCGGTGCGACGTCGATCATGTCGATCTTGCGGGCAACGTTAGCCATGGCGCAGCCTCCACACAGGCGTCCGGTCGTCGGCGGCGCGCTGATAGACGGCGGTGTAGCGATCGAGCGCGCGTTGCAGCGCCGCCGGGTCGATCGGAGCTTCGGGGGCGAAGCTGTCGAAGCCGCAGCGGCGCATCAGCGGGATCTGATCGACCAGCACGTCGCCCTGCGCGCGCAATTCGCCGGTATAGCCGGCCTCGCGCAACGCCCGCGCGGTCGAATAGCCGCGGCCGTCGCGATAGGCGGGGAAGGCGACCTCGACCAGTTTGATCCGGGCGAGATGGGGCAGCAGGACGCGCACGTCGTCGCCGGATTCGACACGCACTGCGTGCGCATCCTCCTGTCCGACGAAGGCGTCGAGCGTCACCGCCGGCTCTTCATGCGCGGTATCGTCGCGGTAGCGCAGCAGCTCAGCCATAGATCGCCTCCTTGAACGGCTCCATGCCGAGCCGGCGGTAGGTATCGAGGAAGCGCTCGCCGATCTGTCGCTGAGCCAGATAGACGTCGGTCACCTTCTCGATCGCGTCGACCACCCCGTCCTCGTCGAAGCCTGGACCGGTGATCTTGGCGAGGCTGACGTCCTCCGCGCCCGAACCGCCGAGCAGAAGCTGATAATTCTCCGTGCCCTTCTTATCGACGCCGAGAATGCCGATGTGGCCGGCGTGGTGATGGCCGCAGGCGTTGATGCAGCCTGAAATCTTGAGCTTCAGCTCGCCCAGTTCGTGCTGGCGGCCGGCCTGGCCGAACCGCGTCGCAATCTTCTGCGCAACGGGGATCGAGCGTGCGTTGGCGAGCGCGCAATAGTCGAGGCCGGGGCAAGCGATGATGTCGCTGATCAGGTCGAGGTTCGCCTCGGCCAGCCCCGCCTCGCGCAGCACCGTCCAGATCGCATACAGATCGCGGGTGGCGACGTGCGGCAGGACGATGTTCTGGGCGTGCGTCACACGCAACTCGTCGAAGCTGTAACGCTCGGCAAGGTCCGCCATGACGTCGATCTGATCCGCCGACGCGTCGCCCGGGATGCCGCCGATCGGTTTCAGGCTGATCGTGACGATGCTGTAGCCCGGCTGTTTGTGCGCGGCGACATTCTGGTCGACCCAGACCGCGAAGTCGGGATCGCTGCGGTCGATGTCGGACGGCAGGTCGCGCTCGAACGCTGGCGCGCCGAACATCGCCGTGATCCGCTCCAGCTCGGCGGCGGGCGGATCGAGGTCGAGCGTCTTTAGCCCGGCATGTTCCTCGGCGACCTGGCGCGCAAATTCCTCGGCGCCCAGCGCATGGATCAGGATCTTGATCCGCGCCTTGTAGATGTTGTCGCGACGGCCGTGGCGATTGTAGACGCGCAGGCAAGCCTCAAGATACGACAGAATCTCTGAAGCTGGAACGAAGCTATTGATTTCAGGCGCGATCATCGGCGTCCGACCCATGCCGCCGCCGGCGAATACCCGCGCGCCGATCTGCCCGTCGCGCGTCACCAGCTGGATGCCGATGTCGTGCAGACGCATCGCTGCGCGATCGGTGTCGCTGGCGATCACCGCGATCTTGAACTTGCGCGGCAGGTAGGTGAATTCGGGGTGGAAGGTGCTCCACTGACGGATCAGTTCGGCCCAGGGGCGCGGGTCGGTGACTTCGTCCGCGGCGGCGCCGGCGAATTGGTCAGACGAGATGTTGCGGATGCAATTGCCGCTCGTTTGGATGGCATGCATCTGCGCCGTCGCCAGCTCCGCCAGAATGTCGGGCGCGTCCTCCAGCTTGATCCAGTTGAACTGGATGTTCTGTCGCGTGGTGAAATGACCGTAGCCGCGATCGTACTTCCGCGCGACGTGGCCGAGCATGCGCATCTGCCGGCTGTCGAGCGTGCCATAGGGCACCGCGACGCGCAGCATGTACGCGTGGAGCTGCAGGTACAGGCCGTTCATCAGCCGCAGCGGCTTGAACTGATCCTCGCTCAGCGCGCCCGACAGGCGGCGCTGCACCTGGTCACGAAATTCCGCGACGCGGGTGTCGACGATCGCCTGGTCATATTGGTCGTAACGGTACATCAGATAATCCAGTCGCCGGCCGACGGGTCGGCGGGCTTGAGCGTCAGGTCCGGGCGCACCGTAGGACCGAGCGCGCGGATGCGGTCCTTGATATGGGCGGGGCGGGGGCCTTCGGGCGTGGCGGTCGCGTCGATGACATAGGGGCCGGTGACGCGGCGGGCGCCTTCCTCCGCGCGGGCGATGCTCTCGCCGCCGTCGGCGACATCCGACGCATCCTCCACGTGGCGCGACCAGTCGCGGCCGGTCCACCAAACGACGTCGCCAGTCGCAAGATCGTTTCCGGTCAACAACTTCACGCCAGAACCTCCGCCTGTGCGGCAAGTTTGCCGAGGCGATCATCGGCATCGGCCAGCAATACGACTTCGCCGACGACGATGATCGCCGGGCTACCGACCTGTTCCCGCACGACCATATCGCCCAGGTCCGCAAGCAGCGTGCGCAACGCGCGGTGACCAGTCAGCGTGCCCTTCTCCAGGACTGCGACCGGCATGTCCGGAGCGACGCCGTCCGTCATCAGCTTGTCGGCGATATCGGTGCAGGTCGCGACGCCCATGTAGATGACAAGCGTACGGCCCTTGCCCGCGAGGCCGGACCAATCCTGGTCCTTCAGCCCCTTGCATTGGCCTGCGACGAAGCTGACGGCCGACGACCAGTCGCGGTGGGTGAGCGGCAGCATCGCCTCCGCCGCGCACCCGAGCGCCGCAGACACGCCGGGGATCACGTCGACCCGCAAGCCGGCGGCGCGCACCGCCTCGACCTCTTCGCCGCCGCGACCGAAGATGAAGGGGTCGCCCCCCTTCAGCCGGACGACGACCTGGCCCAACCGGACATGCGCGACGATCAGGGCGTTGATCCCCTCCTGCGGCAAGGTGTGGCGGTTGCGCTGCTTGGCTACGGAAATACGATGTGCCTCGGGCGGCGCCAGGTCGAGCACACGCGGGTCGATCAGGCCGTCGTGGACGACGACGTCGGCCGACTTCAGCGCTTCGACAGCACGGACGGTCAACAGGCCGGGGTCGCCCGGGCCGGCACCGACCAGAATGACCCGCCCGCGGGCGGTGGGATCGAGAAGGGTCGCCATGATGTCTGGCGAGATGGGCTTGTTAGCACGGGCTCGCAAACCAGCGATGCTTTGGGCGGGGGAAGAGGAAGTTTTGTTCACGCAAGGGCGCGAAGGCACGAAGAGAAGGCGCGTGGTTCCCGCGGCGGCGTGAGACGCGGGGAAACGCGTAGGCGCGCATCGCTTTGCGCAGGGTCAGCCGTTTGTGCCCACAGGAGACCAAAGCGGCGTGCTGCCTGATCCTCCGTGTCTACGCGCGACCTCTAGCCGCCCTGGCGCCCTCGCGGGGTTGCGTGACAATCCATCTCACCGATCGCCATCGATATCGCGAAGGCCGATGCCGATGCTGGCACGCGCCTGCTCGGCCTCGTTGCTCGCTACGGGATACGCGCAATAATCGGCTGCGTAATAGGCGGCGGGGCGGTGGTTGCCCGACCAGCCGATCCCGCCGAACGGGGCGTTGGAGGCCGCGCCGTTGGTCGGGCGGTTCCAGTTGATGATGCCCGCACGGATGTTCGCCCAGAAGGCATCGTACAGTTTCGGATCCTGACTGATGAGAGAGGCGGACAGGCCATAGCGGGTGGCGTTGGCTTCGGTCAGCGCCTCCTCGAACGTCTTGACCCGGACCAGCTGCAGGATCGGTCCGAACAGTTCGACGTCGGGGCGTTCGCGCGCGTCGGTCATGTCGATCAGCGACGGCGTGAGAAACGGGCGATCGGCAACCGGGCGCTCGAGGTGCTTGAGCGGCCGGCCGCCCATCGTCATCAGCGCCAGAAAGCTTTCGGTCAGCATGTCGGCGGTATCGTTGTCGATCACCGGGCCCATGAACGGCTGCGGATCGGCATGCGGCTCTCCGACGATCATGCGGCCGCACAGTTTCAGCACTTCGGCGATCAGCGCGTCTGCCACTGCCGCATCGACGATCAGCCGGCGTCCGGCGGTGCAGCGCTGACCCGACGTCATGAACGCCGATTGCACGACCAGCACCGCGGCAGCGTACAGGTCGGGCTGGCTCCAGACGACGATCGGGTTGTTTCCGCCCATCTCCAGGGCCAGGATCTTCTCCGGGCGGTCCGCGTAGAGGCGGTTGAGCGCAAGACCCGTGCGTGCCGATCCGGTGAACAGAAGCCCGTCGATGCCGTCGTGGGCGGCCAGTGCCTTGCCCTCGTCCGCGCCGCCGACGACCAGCCGTACGCATCCCTCGGGCACGCCCGCGGCATGATAGCATTGGACCAGGAACTCGCCGACCGCCGGCGTCTTCTCGGACGGTTTGAATACCACGGCGTTACCCGCCAGGAGCGCCGGCACGATATGGCCGTTGGGCAGGTGCGCGGGGAAGTTGTACGGCCCCAGCACTGCAAGCACGCCATGCGGCTTGTGGCGCAGCGCCATGCGCGCGTTCATCGGAGTTTCGCTGCGGCGCTGGCCGGTGCGTTCGGAATAGGCGGTGACGGAGATGTCGACCTTGGCGATCACCGCCTCGACCTCGGTCCGCGCGTCCCACAAAGGCTTGCCGGTCTCGCGCGCGATCAGGTCGGTCAGCGCATCGGCGCGCTGGCGCACGACGTTTGCAAAGCGGCGCAGCGTCTCGATCCGGTAGGCGATCGGCTGTGACGCCCAGGCCGGCCAGCTTTCGCGAGCGCGAGCGACTTCGGTGTCGACGTCGTCGGGCATCCGTCGCCAGAGGATCGCGCCGGTCGCCGGTTCGGTCGAAAGGATTTCTTGCCCCACCATTTCGGCACGTCTGCCGGGAAAGTCCTTGATTGCCAAGGGGGGCGTCAGGCGAGAGCGTCGCCCATTTGGCGGATAGACGCCACCTTAGTGTGAAACGGCGCCCAATCGTCGCGTTCGTCGATCGCCGACCAGATCGTCTCGACTTCGTCGATCAGCATCGAACACGGCGCGCCCGACCAATAGGGATGCGTCCGATCCTTGCGCGGGTGATAGGGTTGCAATGCCGCACGCGCCGCCGCGAAGGGCTCACCATAGCGTTCGGGCAGTTCGCCGCCGAACGCCTCGAAGAAGAAGCGATCGGTCGGCGTATCGGTCGCGCGCAATGCCGGTTCGATGGCCTGGACCAGCGCGCGATCCTCTCCCGCGTTGCGCGGCGTGACGCCAAGCCGCCAGAGCAGGGCGCGCGTAACCTCGCTCTGGTACAGGTCAGGAAAAGCCTCCAGCGCGGCGATCAGCGGCTCGGCGTCGACCAGGGTGCGCAGGCTGACCGCCAGCTGCATGACGTCCCAGTGGATCGCCTCGGGCTGGCGGCCGAACGCGTAGAGGCCGGCATGGTCGAAATAGGCAGCGACATGGCCGGGATCCCACGTCGGGGTGAACCGCCAGGGGCCGTAATCGAAGCTTTCGCCGGTCACGTTGATATTGTCGGAATTGAGCACGCCGTGGACGAAGCCCGCCGCCATGTAGCTGGCCGCCAGCCGCGCCGCGCGGGCGACGACGTTCTGCAGCAGCCGCACCGGATCGCCCGGCGCAGCGTCTTGGAGCCGGACGAGCACATAATCGACTAGCCGCGCCATATTTTCCGCGTCGCGCAGATAGGCGAGCCGCTGGAAGGTACCGATGCGGATGTGACCGTGGCTGAGCCGCACGAGGACGGCCGAGCGGGTCGGGGAGGGCTCGTCGCCGCGCTCCAGCGCCTCACCTGTCTCGATCAGCGAGAAGCTGCGCGAGGTTTCGACGCCCAGCGCCTGGAGCATCTCGGTCGCCAGCACTTCGCGCACGCCGCCCTTCAGCGTCAGCCGACCGTCGCCGAACCGGCTCCATGGCGTCTGGCCGGAGCCCTTCGTGCCCAGGTCCATCAGCCGGCCCCTGTCGTCGGTCAGCTGCGCGAACAGGAAGCCGCGGCCGTCGCCGATGTCGGGATTGTAGGTGCGGAACTGGTGGCCGTGGTACCGTAGCGCGAGCGGCTGCTCCAGGCTGCCGGGCAGGGGCGCGAACCGGCCGAAGTGGCGCACCCAATCGTCGTCGCTCAGGCCGTCCAGGCCGACCTCCGCCGCGGCCCGGTCGTTGCGGAACCGCAGGATCGTCTGCGGAAAATCAGCCGCGGTTACCGGATCATAGAAGGCGTCCCCTAATTCGAGGATCGCGCGTGACGGTTGCAGTCTGCTGGCCATGCGTGGATATGGGTGGCCATGGTCAGTGAGCGCAACCGCCCCTATGCCGACGCCTATTGGGAATCGCGCGATGGGCTGAGATTGCATTACCGCGATTATGCCGGCGGCGGCGATGGCCGCCCGCCGATCCTGTGCCTGCCGGGCCTGACCCGCAATGCCCGCGACTATGCGACGCTTGCCGAGCGATTGGCGCCCGAGTGGCGTGTGCTGGCGATCGATTTCCGCGGTCGGGGCGAAAGCCAGGCGGCCAAGGACCCGATGAGCTATGTGCCGCTCACCTACCTCCAGGATATCGAGGCGCTGCTGGAGGATCAGAAGATCGACCGGTTCGTCGCCTTCGGGACGTCGCTTGGCGGAATCGTGACGATGCTGCTCGCGTCGGTCGAACGCAGCCGTATCGCCGGCGCGCTACTGAACGATGTCGGGCCGGAGATCGAGGCGGCGGGGCTTTCGCGAATCCGCGGCTATGTCGGCAAGAACACGTGGCACCCGACGTGGCTGCACGCGGCACGCGCGCTGGCGGAGGCGAATTCGGACGTCTACCCAGACTATACGATCGAGGCGTGGCTCGCGATGGCGAAGCGGCTGTATCGCTTGAACTCGGCCGGGCGGATCGTGCTCGATTATGACATGCGCATCGCCGAGCCGTTCCGCGTGCCCGGAAACGAAGCCGGGCCGGACATGTGGCGTACTCTGGATGCGCTCGCCGGACGGCCGGCATTGGTGCTGCGCGGCGAGCGATCGGACATCCTTTCGGAAAAGACCGCCGACGCGATGGCGCTTCGGCTGGGCGGTCGGGCAGAGGTGGTGACGGTGCCCGCGGTCGGGCATGCGCCGACACTGGACGAACCAACCTCGATCAGGGCGATATCGCGCCTGCTCGACAAAGTGCTGGAACCGGTGCCGGCCTGATCCTTTGTCCCCCGACACCTCGGGAGACTATCAATGACCGACGCGTCCGACGCGCATACCGCCATAACGTCGCTCAAGGGGCGGCGGATCGTCGTCACCGGCGGCACGACCGGCATCGGCCGCGCCATCGCCGTGCTGCTGGCCTCGGAAGGCGCCAGGCTGCACATCTGCGGGCGCAATCCTCAGCACCTGCAGGACGCGCTCGACCGCATTGGCGAGGTTGGCGACGGACAGGGGACGAGCATCGACCTGGCCGAAGAGGGCGCGGTGCCGCGCTATTTCGACGATGCGGTGCAAGCGCTCGGCGGGCTCGACGTGGCGGTCATCAATGCGGCCATCGCGGCCGAAGGGCTGACCGACATGAGCGCGGACGACCTGCGCTACGCGATCGCCACTGATTTTACCGCCTATCTGACCAGCGCCCACGCCGCGATCGACAAGGGCGCGACGGACCTCGTCCTGATCGGCTCGATGTCGGCGCATGTCCTGGGCCCGGGATCGACCGTCTATGCCGGGATCAAGGCGGGCATCGCCGGCTTTGCCGAAGCGCTGCGTCGCGAGGTCGGTCCGAAGGGCATCCGCGTCTCGCTGGTCGAACCTGGCAAGACCGGTGCGGACATGCAGCTGCCGGACATTCCGGTCGAGGAGCAGCGCAAGATGATCCACGACCAGACGATGCTGCGTGCCGAGGACATTGCGGTCGGGGTCCAGTATATTCTGACGCAACCGCAGCGCACCGTCGTCCAGCAATTGACGATCGTACCGCGCGATCAGGAGGCCGAATGAGTTTTCCGACCGACCGGCTGGTGTTCACGCCGGCCGACATCGACCTCAGCCGCTCGCCCCTGCGCGGACATTTCGATACCGAAACCTATGTGCTGGGTGCATTCAATCCCGGCATGACGCGGCTGGCGAACGGCAATCTGCTGCTGATGGTCCGCGTGGCGGAGGCGCTGCGGACGCCCATCCGTGACGGGCACATCCCCGCCATTCGTTGGACTGACGGCACCTACACGCTCGATGCGTGGCCGCTCGAACATGTCGATACCAAGGACCCGCGCAAGTTCATGATGCGCGCGGCCGGGTGGAAGGTGATGGCGCTGACCTCGCTCAGCTGGCTTTTGCCGGTCGAGATGACGCCCGACGGGCTGGAAGTCGTCGCAATCCACTACGACCGCGCGATCGAACCGCGCGCGGCCTATCAATGCTATGGCGTCGAGGATGCACGGATCAGCCGGGTCGGTGACCGCTATCTGATGACGACCTGCTCGGTCAGTCCGGAACGGCATTCGACGACGCTCTACACCTCCACCGACGCGCTCGACTGGACGCTGGAGGGGATCGTCCTCGACCATCAGAACAAGGACATGCTGATCTTCGAAGGCCAACCTGGCGGCAAATATTGGGCACAGACGCGGCCGCTCGGCGATTTGTACTTCGCCTATCCGCCGGGCAGCGACTGGCGCGCAGGGCCGTCGATCAACCTCGCGACGTCGCCCGATGCGCTCCACTGGAAACCGTACGACGCGCCGGGCATCCGGCCCCATGCCGCCACGCTGGCGACCGCGCGGATGGGCGGGGGCACGCCGCCGATCCTGACCGATCGCGGCTGGCTGACATTGTGGCACGGCGTCGAGCCGTCGGGCGTCGTCGGCATCTATCGCACCTATTGGTCGATCCTCGACCGCGACGACCCGTCCAGGACCGTTGCGACCGAGCACACCGCGCTGCTCGAACCCGCGCCTGCGTTGACCGACCCGATCCGCGAGCTGATGTACCTCGACAACGTCGTCTTCACGACCGGCATTGCCGATGGCGGCGACCATTTTGTCGTGGCGAGCGGGGAGGCGGATCTCGCGTGCCGGATCACCCATATCCCGAAGGAGGTGTTCGCTGGCTGATCCCCTGATCGTCAGTGCGGTGTTCGGGCACGAGGATGCCGCCGCCCTCGACGGCTTGCGTCGTGCCCATTTCCCGCCGGAGCGCAACCAGTTGGCCGCGCATCTGACGCTGTTCCATCACCTGCCGCCCTCGGTCGCGGACGAATTGAAGCACCGCTTGGGTCAACTGACCCGCGGCGTGACGGCGCCGCAGGCGTGGCTGGGTGGTGTGATGTCGCTCGGCCGCGGTACCGCCTTCCGCGTCGAATCGCCCGAGCTGGAAGCGATTCGCGCCGATTTGGCCGACGCCTTTGCGCCCCTGCTGACGCCGCAGGATCAGGCCGGCTGGCGTCCGCACGTCACGATCCAGAACAAGGTCGCCCCCGCCGACGCCAAGGCATTGCAGGCGCAATTGTCCGCCGATTTCCAGCGCCGGCCGCTCCACATCAAGGGCCTCGCCAGCTGGTGGTATCGCGGCGGCCCGTGGGAGCAACATTCCCTGCACAACTTCGCTTGACCGCCGCGCGGCGGCGACCTATTGGGCGCGCCTCACGGAGTTGGGCGGAGTAGCTCAGCTGGTTAGAGCAGCGGAATCATAATCCGCGTGTCGGGGGTTCAAGTCCCTCCTCCGCTACCACCGGCTCCGTGATTTTCCCCTCACTCGATCAGCGGTTTCGCGGCCACCGGCTTGCCGGCACCGAGTGCGTCCAGGCGCCCCATTTGCGTCGCAGCGTCGCCGACCACGACGTATGTCATGCGATCGACCGGCCAGTAGCGCTGGGCGAGGCCGCGGATACGGTCCACCGTCATGCCGTCGAGCACGGCTGCCTCGCGCACCGGATAGTCCGCCGGCAGGCCATAGTCGCCCATCAGCGCAAGCATATCGAGCTTGTCGATCAGTTGTTCGAACTGGAACGCACGGGCTTTCGACAGCGATGTCTTGGTCAGTGCCAGGTCGTCGGCGGTGAACGTCGTCGGATAGTCGGCGACGATCTTGCGTGCGAGGCTCGCCGCCTCGAGCGTCACGTTGGCGCGCACCGGGCTCGACAGCGTCCAGCGGCCTTCGCTGCGCCAGCCCTGCTGCCCCGAGCGGATACCATAGGTATACCCCTTGCCCTCGCGCACCTCCTGCGTCAGCCGCGAGGCGAAGCCGCCGCCGCCGAGGATGTAGTTGGCGACGTGCAGCGGATAATAGTCCGGATCGGCGCGGCGGACGGTCGGCGTCGAGAACATCAGCAACGACTGTTTCGCGTCGGGCACGTCGTAAAAGTACAGGAGGGCCGCGTCGGGCTTCGTTGGCTCCGGCAATGCTGCCAAGGCGGTCGGGGGCGTCGTCCAGGCCGCGGCGAGCGGGGCGAGGGCGGCGGCCGTCTGGGCTTGAGTCACGGCGCCCGCGACCCGGAACCGCGCGGCCCGCGGCGACAGGCTGGCATAGGCGGCCTTCAGATCGTCCAGCGTCAGCGCGGCGATCGAATCGGGCGTGCCGAGGATATCCTGCGCCAGCAGCGATCCCTGCGGGTAGCTGACGACATTCGTCACGCGCATCGCGAGCGCCTGCGGGTCCGACTTGTTATCCGCGATCCGGGCCGTCACCGCGGCCTTCGCCAGCGTGAGCTCTTTCGCATCCCAGCGCGGTTCGAGCAGGATCTCTCGGAACAGCGCCAGCGTCGCGTCGTAGTTGCGCGCCAGCGTCGTTCCCGACACCAGCAGACGTTCGCGATCGACACTCGCGTCGATCCGCGCGCCGAGGGCTTGTAGCGCCTTCTCGAGCTCGGCCGGCGTACGGCGCGCGGTGCCGCGAGTCAGCATGCGCGCGAGCAGCGTCGCCGTGCCCGGCTTGGCCCCGGCGTCGAGCCGCTGGCCGCCATCGACCGACAAAGTGAAGCGGACAACGGGCAGCTCGCGGTCCTCGATGCCCGAAACCGCGACGCCGTTGGCGGCGGTCATCTGCCACGGTGTCGGCGGCGTTACGGTCGGGGCGGGGCCGAACGGCGGTTCCCTGGTCCGATCGATCTTCGAGGGCGTGCGCGTATAGGCCGTGCGGCCTGCGTTCTGGTCGACCGCCGCCTCGGCACCCTGGACGATCGGTTCGGTCACCGGCGTCACCATCGTCGCACCGGTCAATGCGAGCGATGCCTTGCCCTTCGGCACGGCGCTGACCGAGACGTTCGGCCGCTGGTAGACATAGCGGCGGAACACACGGTCGATGTCGGCCGGGGTCAGCGCACGCAGGCGCGTGAGATAGGTGTCGAGGAAGTTCGGATCGCCCGTCTGCGCCTCGTACCGCGCGATCGCCGTCGCCTTGCCGTCCACGTCGCCCAACTGGCTATAGATCGCCGCCTCCCGCAGCGTCTTGACGCGCGCGAGCGCGGCCGGATCGACGCGAAACTGTGCGAGGCCCTGATCGACGGCCGCCTTAACCTGATCGAGCGTCACGCCAGGGAAGGCGCGGACCGCCAGCACCGATTCGCCCGCGATCTCGCTGTCCCAATTGCCGATGTCGACCTTGTCGGTCAGCTTCTTGTCTTCGACCAGCAGCTTGGTCAGCGGCGCCTCGCGCCCTTCGGTCAGCAGGTCGCCCAGCATTTCGATCGCAACGGCGTCGGGGTGGCCGACGCCTACGGTCGGCCAGGCGATCGAGAGCTGCGGCAGCTTGGCATAGCTGTCCTCGTACGCGATCGACTTCGCCGCGTTCAGCGTCACCGGTTGCGGCCTCGGGCGAGCGGCGGGCGCGCCGCGGGCGATCTCGCCGAAATATTTCTCGACCCACGCCTTTGCCTGGGCGGGGTCGAAGTCGCCCGCGATCGTCAGCGTCGAGTTGTTCGGCGTGTACCATCGGCGGTAGAATTCCTGCACGTCGCTCAACTGCGCCGCGTCCAGGTCCTTCATCGACCCGATGACCATCCAACGGTACGGGTGCCCCTCCGGGTATAGCGCCTCCGCCATCAATTCGTTGACATGGCCGTACGGGCGGTTGTCGACCGACTGGCGCTTCTCGTTCTTGAGGACCTGCTTCTCCTTTTCGAGCACGGCCGGGGTTACGGTCTTGATGAAGAAGCCGAGCTTGTCCGCCTCCGCCCAGATCATCTTCTCCAGCGCGTCCTTGGGCACCTCCTGATTGTAGACCGTCCAGTCGCGGCTGGTGCTGCCGTTGGCACCGGTCCCACCAATCCGTGCCGACAATTTGTCGAGCCCGCCGGGGCCGAGATTCTCCGAATTCAGGAAGAAAAGATGCTCGAACATGTGCGCAAAGCCGGTGCGCCCGGCGACCTCGCGCGACGAGCCCACATGGGCGGCCAATACCACCGCGACGACCGGATCGGACCGGTCGATGTGGAAAATGACCTTCAGGCCGTTCGGCAGCGTGTAGCTGGTCGTCGGCAGCACCTTCTGCGCCGCCGGGCGGGCGCTCTGCGCGAGTGCAGGCTGGGTCAGCGCGCTGGTGAGTGCAAGCGCCGCCAGCAGGTAGGTGCGTCCGATCGACATAAGTCCCCCCGAGGTGATTTTGCCGGGAGGTTAGGGGGCTTGGGAGGAGAGAACAACGGCCGTTGAAATCCTCCCCTTCAAAGGGAGATGGCCGGCGTAGCCGGTCGGAGGGGTGTCACCCACTCCGGATAGCGGGACACCCCTCCGTCGCGCTCACGCGCGCCACCTCCCCTTGCAGGGGAGGATTGCGAGTCACCCCACCGGGATCCCCGGCAGCGACTTCGACGTGCGGATCGTCAGCGACGTCTTCACATGGCTGACATTGGGCGCCGGGGTCAGCTGAGTCGTCAGCAATTCCTGGAAACTGCGCAGGTCGGTCGCGACGATTTTCAGGATGAAGTCGATTTCACCGTTCAGCATGTGGCATTCGCGCACTTCGGGAATGGTCGCGACATGTTGCTCGAACGCGGTCAGATCGGCCTCCGCCTGGCTTTTCAGGCTGACCATTGCGAACACCGTGATGGTATAGCCCAGGCTCGCCGGGTCGAGCGCGGCGTGATAGCCCTGGATCGCGCCCGCCTCCTCCAGCGCGCGCACACGCCGCAGGCAGGGTGGCGCAGTCAGCCCCACGCGCTCCGCCAGATCGACATTCGTCATCCGCCCGTCTTCCTGAAGAAGACCCAAAATCTGTCGATCGATCCGATCGAACGCCATAGTCGCCCCATTTATTCTATCATTCGTTCTCGCTACGATAAGAATATTACGCCGGAACGCAATTGTCTCACATTCGGACGGCCGCAAATCGAGGCCGATTTCGCTGTTTCCTTTCGCGACTCCCGGCGGTTAAAGATTCCTTACTCCCGTCGCCGCCGCGTCGGGACGGGGATTGGCTTCTTTGCGCTTCGACGACGTTCTCGGCACGGTTCGGACCATCGACCTCGCGAGCCCGTCGGCTGCGCAGGCGGCATGGCGTCAGATCGTCGATCTGGTCGGCCGTGGTCGGGCGGCGGCGGACGATTGGGCGCTTTCGACGCTGAGGACCATTCGCGACCGCGTACCGATCACCGCGCGCGCGGCGAGTGCGCGGGCGTTGTATGGCGCCCCGGCGCCGGCCGCCTTGGTGCGGCTGCTCGCGACCGACGACATCGCGGTCGCCGCCCCGATCCTGCGCCTCGCGACGCTGACTGACGCCGAATGGCTCGATCTGCTGCCGGCGTTGTCGCCGGCCGGCCGAGCGATCCTGCGCCACCGCCGCGACCTGAGCGGTGTCGTGCAGCGTGGGTTGGAAAGCTTCGGATCGGTCGATTTCGTGCTGTCCGACGAAGCGCCGGCCGCGGCGCCGGCATCGGCACCGGTGCCAGTCCTCGACGCCCAGCCCGAGCCCGAACCTGAGCTTGCGGCACAGCCCGAGCCCGAACTCGATCCGGCGCCCGCGATCGTCGAGGAGAGTGGCCCGTTCCTGTCGCTCGGTGCTATCGCCAAATCGTTGCCGATCGTGGCCGAGGCGCGGCGTCGCGAGAACGACAATGAAGCGCCGGTGGCCGAAGGCGGCGTTTTCCGCATTGCCGATGTCGTCGCGCGGATCGAGGCGTTTCAGAAGCGTCAGGACGAACACCCTCGCGCCGTCGCCACCCGCGCTGCGCCGGCACGCGAGTCGTTCCGGTTCGAAACCGATCCGACCGGGACGATCCGCTGGGTCGAGGGTATGGTGCGCGAAGCGATCCTCGGCACGTCCATCGCCACCCCGGCACGGCCCGCACAGCCGGGCGTCGACGGGATCGCCGCGGGTGCCTTCCGGCGTCGCGCGCGCTTTGCCGACGCGCATCTGATCGTGGGCGGGGCAGGGGATGCCGCTGGCCGCTGGCTGATGACGGGCATGCCGTTGTTTGATGCGGCGAGCGGCCGTTTCACCGGCTATCGCGGTAGCGCGCGGCGTCCGGAGCGGCACGAGTCGCCGACGCCTGCGCGTGCAGCGGCGGCGGCGCCGGCCGCCGATTCGCTCCGCCAACTGGTTCACGAACTGCGGACGCCGACCAATGCGATCGCGGGTTTTTCGGAAATGATCGAGTGCGAGATGCTCGGGCCCGTCGAGCCGGTCTATCGCGAACAGGCCGCGACGATGCGCGACGATGCGCATCGGCTGCTGTCGGCGATCGACGACGTCGATGTCGCGGCGCGGGTCGCGGGCGGCGCCCTGCCGCTCGACCCGGAAAGGATCGCGGTCGCGCCGATGCTGCACCGGCTGGCGGCCGACCTGCATCTGCTCGCGGAGGCGCGGGGCGCCCCGGTGCCGGTGATCGCCGACGAACTGACCGTCCTGGCCGATGCTCGTGCGCTCGACCGCATCGTCTCCCGCCTGCTCGGCACCGCGATCGGCGCGGCGATGATGGGCGAGGAGATCGCGGTTCATGCCGATGCCGAAGCCGGCGGTCGCGTCGCGATCTCGGTCACCCGTCCGCACGCGTTCGACGCCTATCCCGGCGACCGCATCCTGTCGGTCGATGACGAGGACAGCCCGGCCAGCCTGCTCGGCGTCGGCTTCTCGCTTCGGCTGGTTCGCAACCTGGCGCGTGCGATCGGCGGCGCCTTCGACATCGGTGAGCGGGCCATGACCCTCCACCTGCCGGCGGCGGACGACGATACGATGGGGCATACCGCTTCGTCCTGAGCCGCGCTAACAAGGGCGCGATGACGTTCCGCCCGCCTGCGCCGACGCCCGACCGCCACGTGCGCTGGCCATCCGATTTCGGACAGCGGTTCACGATCTTCGTCGATACCGAAGAGGAATTCGACTGGACGCAGCCCTTCTCGCGCGAGGAGCGATCGGTGACGGCGACCGCCGCGATCCCCGAAGCCACTCGGCGGTTCGCCAATGCGGGCGCAGCGCTGACCTTCCTGGTCGATCATCCGATCGCCACCGATCCTGCGAGCGTCGCCGCCATTGCCGAAGCGCTCGACGTCGGCACCTCGGCTGTCGGCAGCCAGCTACACCCCTGGGTCAACCCGCCGTTCGATGAAGCGGTAGACGTCGTCAACAGCTACCCCGGCAACCTGCCGGTCGCGTTGGAGGCGGCGAAGCTCGACGCGCTGGGGGCTGCCATCACCGCGGCCTTCGGAACGGCTCCGCGCATCTATCGTGCCGGACGATACGGCCTTGGCCCGAACACGCTGCGGCTTCTGGTCGAACGCGGCTATGCAATCGATAGCTCGATGCGGTCGCGCTTCGACTATCGACGACAGGGCGGACCCGACTTTTCGGGTATCGGCAATGACGCGTTCGTGACCACACCGGGCGTGGTCGAATTGCCGCTGACGACCGTCGATACCGGGGCGCTGCGATCGCTCGGCCCCGCGCTTTATCGCCGGGCGGCGCGCGTGCCGCACGGACCGGGCATGCTGGCCCGGACGGGCCTGCTCAACCGCGTCGCGCTGACGCCGGAGGGCATTCCGGTCGCCGAAGCGCTGGAGGCGGTTCGCGTCGTCGTCGGCGAAGGTCTGCCGCTGCTGAACTTCTCGTTCCACTCGCCGACATTGGTTGCCGGCCACACGCCCTATGCGCGTGACGCGGCGGACGTAGCCGCCTTCTGGGCATGGTGGGATGCGGTGCTCGGGCTGCTCGCGCGGCTGGGTGTAGGGACGGTGGGGGAGGCGGAGCTGGTCGCGGCCGTCGCCCACCCAGGGGCGTAGCGTCGCCCGATCTCGCCGACGCTTCGCCATGCCTTTCTGCGGTGGCGCTGGTGGGCCCGGCAGGACTCGAACCCGCAACCTAGCCGTTATGAGCGGCCAGCTCTAACCATTGAGCTACAGGCCCCCAGCGCTGGTCCCGCAGGACGCGCGGCGTTCTGACCGGGTGGGAAGCGGCTGTCCAGTGCATTCTGGCGACGCATTCCGCCGACCCCGGCGGTCATGACGTCGTCGCGCGCTCGGCGAGTTGGAGATAGAGGTCGCGGTACGCCGCGATGATCGTGCCGTGTTCGTAATCCGCGGTTACGCGGGCCTGCATCGTCTGCCCCATCGCGCGGCGGGTGTCCGGATCCTGCAGCAACCGGACGATCGCGGACGCGGTCGCTTCCGGGTTGACCAGCGGCGTGATGATACCGCCGTGAGCGCTGTCGGCGCCCCGTCCCTCGATCATTTCGCGGCAGCTGCCAACGTCCGGGGCGACGACCGGGATACCGCAGGCGCCGCCTTCGAGGATGATCAACGGCTGGGCTTCGGACAGGCTGGTCAGGACCAGCACATCGACCCGCGGCAGCCATTCGGCAATCGCGACGCGGCCGGGAAAGCTGATGACGTCGCCCAGGCCCAGATCCCGGACCAGCGCCAGACATTCGGCGGCATAGTCGGGATCTTCGTCCAGCGGACCCAAGACGACCAGCCGCGCCTTGGGCATTCGGGCATGGACCAGGGCCGCGGCGCGAACGAACGACTTGACGTCCTTGATCGGAACGACGCGGCCGAGCAGGGCGACCAGCGGCCGATCGGGATCGCGCTGATCGGGCAAAGCTGCGAAACGGCCGGTTTCGATGCCGTTGGGAATGACCTGCAGCCGCTCGGGATCGGCGCCCAGCCGACGCTGGACCTGCGAATTGTCGCCATACAGCGCGATGATCGGATCGCACGCGTCGTAGCAGGCGCTGCTGTAGGCCGAAAAGGCGCGCATCCACACGTCGCGCAAGTCGGCGACGCTCCGATCGACCGCCAGCCCCGAATCGATCTGATCGCCGATCCAGTCGGCCATCAGCACTTCGATCTCGCGTTCGAGCAGATAGATGCCGTGTTCGGTGATTGCCGCCGGGCGACCGGTCTGGCGGCGCGCCCGGGCGGCGATCACGCCGGCAAATCCGGTCGAGATGGTGTGGTAGACACGCGCCCGCGGAATGGGCGTCGTCAGACAGGCGAGCAGGCCGCCGAACAGCGCGCGCGTCGCCCAGAAGAAGTGGTGGAACGACGCGCTGGGCAGGACCGTCTCGTAATGCGCGCGGATCAGGTCGAAGACGATCGGATGGGCCAGCACGTCGGCCGGACGGGTCTGCAGGTTCAGCCGGGTGAACAAGTCGATCAGGTCGTTGAGCGGCTGCGCTCCGTCCTCGGCGATCACCCGGACAAGCGCCGCGCCGATCGCCGCGGCCGCCGCATCGGGGACGGCACGGGGGCGCTGCGGTTCGGGAGCGAGCCCGACCTCGATCAGCTCGACGACGTTGGGCGGCAGCGTGATGCGGTGTGGAAGCGGTGCCGCGCTTGGCTTGATCGCTACGATGGCGAAGCGGATATCGGGCAGGTGTCGGATCAGGTCGTCGAGCCATGCCGATACGCCGCCGATGACATAAGGATAGGCGCCCTCGACGATCAGGCAGACATCGACGTCCGGGGTGGCGGACGCGGCGGGGGAAGCGGCGGTCATGCCTGCTGCGGCCTGTTCCATCCGCCCAGACGCGCAGGCAGGTGTGTAGGGGCGCGTGCCGCCAGCGCGTCGAGCGTGGCGAAGTCACCGGCATCCCACGCGCTCTCGGCCAGCAACGCCTCGTAACGGCGCGTCCGCTCGACGGTCGTTGGTTGCGCGGCCATCAGCGTCAACGCTTCCTGCCGCATCGCGCGGCGCTGGGCATCCGACAACAGCGCGTTGCCGCGGGCATGGTCGGCGAGCAGGGTGACGAGCGCGTCCTGCGCATCCGCCTCGCCGCGCTCGCTGCGGGCGGTAAGCGCGGCGCGCTGCTCTGACAGATTGCCGATGACCCGCGCCGCCGCCGCGGCCGCCAGTGCGCGGATCGTCTGATCCTTGTCGGCCAGCGCCTGGACGATCAGCGGCGACAGCTGGGGCCGGAAGGCGCGCACGACCGCCTCCAGCGCGCGGCGTCGGGCCGCGACGTCGCCATGGGCAAGCACCGTCGAAAAGGCGCCGATCGATTCCGCCGGTGGCGTGTGAATGCGGCCGTCGAGCATGCGCGCGGCGGTCGCGGGCTGGGGCAGCCCGGCCTGCGCATCGCGATCGATCGGTGCGGGCAATTGCAACCGACGCCGCCAGGCGAGCCCCTGAGCGACGATCAGGCCGACGGGCCCGATCGCGCCGGCGGCTGCGACGCGCAGGCCGATCGGCCGGATCTTCCAGCTGGCGACATAGCCGGCGAGCGACAGGGCAAGGTGCCCGAACAGGCGAATCGTGTCGGGCAGGAACGCGGCCGTCAGCAGCGCGATATCGGCAACGCCGAGCGCGCACAGGGCCAGGATCGCGAGCATCAGCCCCGCCCGGCGCGGCTGGCGGGGGGTGTCGCGGGCTGCGCCCCCAGTTCCAGCACGCTGGGTAGCCAGGTCGCGATTTCCGCAAGCTCGGCGGCGCCGTGGCTGCCGATCGCGTCGAGCCCGGTGCGGTGCACGACAAGGCATCCCATCAGCCGCCCGTCGGACCCACGAAGCGGAACGGCCGCGACCCCGATGTTGGCGAGCCGTGGCCGGTCTTCCGCCACGGCAACAGTCAGCGGATCGACCGCGCGCTCGAGATGCTGAACCAGCGGCTGCGGCAGGATATCGGGGCGCGCGCCTGCCGCGGCGCCGCGCAGCCAGACGCGGGCGCCCTGGTCGGGATCGATACGGTAGCAGGTGAAGTCATCGGTCTTCGTCGCGACGCCCAGCAGGTCGCGCAGCGCTGCCCGTCGCTGGTCGACCGGCGCCGTGATCGCGGCTGCGGCGAGCGCGATGACACGACCGGGCGAAGCCCCATCGGTGGCCATGCGGACCTGTAGCGTGCGGTTGACGTCGACCAGCTCCTGATAGGCGCTATCCAGCCGAGCGGCATCGGTCGCAGCAGCGCGGCGCGAACGTCGCAGACGTTGGATGCGCCGAACGCGCGCATTGGTGACTTCCCCCACGGCAGTCGCCACGACGAACCAGAGGAGGGGGGTCGCCGACAGTCGGAGCAGCCGCTCGAGATAGTCACCGGCGGGGGCGACCTGCTGACCGAACGCCAGCCAGATCCCGGTCGACACGATGGCAGCGGTGAAGCCGGCTTCGGTGCCGTACGCCAGAGCCAGGATCAGGACCGGCACGCCGTAGGGATTGGGCGATATACCGGCGAAGGCGCTGCCCCCGGTGAGAATCCGATCGAACAGCGCGATCGTGCCATAGAGGATGGCGAATTCGGCCAGGACGCGCAGGCGCCGGCGCCAGGGTGAGGCCATGCTCACCGGCCCGGGCCCAATCCGCGGGTGATCTGGGCGCGGCCAAAGAGCTGGCGTCCGTCGAAACCGGTGCGCGACACCGACGTCAGCCCGCCGCTGCCGTCGATCCGCCAGCCGTCACCGAGCAGGGACGACAGGCCGATCGCGACGTTGGGACCGTCGCCGCCGAACCGGTCGACCGTATAGCCGAGCTGTCCGGTGAGCTGCGTCCTGCCCAGCGTCGCGCTGCCGATTCCCAGCAGCGAATGGTTTTCGCGATCGATCAGCGTCAGTGCCGTGGGGCGACGGTTGGCCAGCACATATTCGCCATCCAGACGATAGGCGAGCGTCAGCGACGGCGAGCCGCGCCGAACGAGATAGTCGAGCGCTCCGGCCACGGTGACCGTGTCGCTCGCGTCATAGGCGCCGGCCAGGCCATATTGATTCCACGCCCCGTCCAGCTGTGCGTACAGGCCCGGTGCGACGCGATACGCGCCACCGATCCCGATCCGCGACAGCGCCCCGGCGGCGAGCGCCTGCTGGCCCGTCGAGTAATCGGGCAGGCGGTAGACCGCGCCGCCGCGGATCTGCAGCTCGGACGCGCCCGCGACGAAGCGGATGCCGCCACCGGTCACGCCGGTATCGAGCGCGGACGCCGCGAGCAGCGTCGCGCTGACATCGTCGGAAAGGCGCACCCCGACGCTGGCTTCCGCAATCTGCGATCGCTCGCGGACGGCGCTGCCCGCCGTTTCGACGCGCGTCTCGATGTGGCGCAACGCACCGCCCAGCGACACCGCGTCGCTCAGCGCGCCATCCACGCGTGCCGCAACGTCGATTTGGGTCAGGTCGCCGCCATCGCGCACCGTGGCGGCGACGCTGGCAGCACCCGGAGCAAACGCGCGGGCCCGGCGGGCGGCACGATCATCGGCATTCAGACGGCGATAGAGCGCATCCGCACCGCGGGCGTCGCCGTTCGCGTTGCGGGCGTCGGCGAGCGCCCGGAGCGCGCGCGGATCGTCGGGGTAGCGGTCAGCCAGCGCCTGGGCCGTTCGGCGTGCCTCGCCCGGATAACCGGCGGCGGCGCTCGCCTCGATGCTGGCCAGCGCAACGTCGATCGCTTCGCCGTCGGAGACCGACGCGGTCGATGCCGTTGTGGAAGCAATGGGCGCGGCGGCGTAGAGGAAGGTCAGCGCGAGCGTGCTGCCATCACGTTGCCAGGCGATCCGCCACGGCGGGGCCGCCCGCAGCACCAGACTCTGGTCGTTCCAGCGCAGGTCGGCGATCGCCGCGCCGGCCGAACGCCGCAGCGTATCGATCGCGGCGGTATCGATCGGGCGATCGGCGCGTATGACGAGTTCGCCGTCGTGATCCGCGACCTCGAGCCGCGTGCCAGCGGGCCAGCGCAGGCGCTGCGAGCCGAGGCTGAGGGCGGCGTCGCGGTCGTCCCAGGCCGGGGGCGGAACGCTGGGCGGTTCGTCGGCGGCGAGCAGGAGGAGAAGGGGGAGGATCATCGGGCCAGAATCTCCCGTGCACGGCCGGGCTCGCCCTGCGCGATCAGCAGTCGGGCGTGAAGCGCGGCGAGCGCGCGGTCCTTCGGATCGCGCGTGCGCAGATCGGCAATCATCCTCGTCGCCTCCGCCCGGCGGCCGAGGCGTTCGAGCAGCTCGACCGCAGCCTTGCTCGGCGTCGGTGTCCGGCGCAGCGCCCGTTCGAGCCAGGGGCGCGCAGACCGCTCGCCCGCCAGCTTCGCCTGCACGTCGGCGCGCAGCCGTAGCGCTGCTGCGTCGTCGGGACGGTCTTCGAGATAGACGTCGAGGATGGCGGCCGCCCCGGCCGCGTCGCCCCGGTTCCAGGTCGCCCATGCCTGGCTCAGCCGCTGCTCGGGCGTCAGCAACCCGGCCTTGACGAGCGGGCGCAGGACCGGATCGGGCAGCTGGCCCGATGCGGTCGGCGGCGCGGCGGCGGCGATGCGCTTCAGCTCGGCTGGCGGCAACGCGCGGCCGTCGAGCAGCTGAGCCGTGATGGCGCGGGTCGCCGCATCGTTGCGGACGGTGCGCGCCAGCTGCAACCGCGTCAGTAGGACGTCGGTTCGGTTGCCGAGGGGGTGGCGAGCAAGCTCCGCCAGGGCGGTCGACGGCGTCGTGCGCGCGGCATAGGCGAGTAGCCAGCCGGTTCGGTCGCGCTCGGTCCCGCTGTCGGTACGCCGCAGCAGCCAGGCGACGTCGCGCGGCTGCGGGCGCGGGCCGAGCAAGTAGAGCAGGCGCTGCGACGCCGCGGTGGTCGGCGATTGCGTGGCGGCCACCGATTGCAGGACGGCGATGGCACTGGCGCGGTCCCCTGCCGCCAGCAGTCTTTCCGCGAGCGCCGCGCGGTCGGCCCCCGGGGTCGCCGCCTGTTGGCGCAGCAGCGCGATCAGGCCCGCGCGGTCGCCACTGCGAGTCAGAATGGCTTCTCGTGCGGCCATCCGGTCCTTGGCCGGCAGCAGGGCGGCTGCACGCAAGGCGGCGGCGGTATCGCCGCTACGTTGCGCGACACGCAGCGCGAGCCACGGGTCGGCCGCCCGCCATCCATCACCGGCGACCCGGCTCAGCTCGGGCAGCAAGGTCGTCTTTTCGAGCCGCCGCGCCAGGTCGAGGGTCAGCGCGGCCTCGGGCTTTGGGATGGCGCCGTTGGCAGCGGCGCGCAGGATCAGGTCCGGCCGGTTCAGCGCATAGCCGGCAGCCAGGATATCGGCGGGCGGCACTGCCTGTCGACGCTCGACCGCGGCGGTCAGCAGCGCGGTCGCGACGGCGGTATTGCCCGCGGTGCGTGCGCTCTCGAACTGCTGACGCCAGGTCGGCGGCTGCGGCGCAGGGTTCGCCGCCGGCTGGGGAACGGGGGCGACAGGTTCGACCGGCGCCGCGATCGCCGGTTCCGGCGCGGGGGTTGGGGCGGGTTGCGGCGCGGCAGCGGGGGCGGGGGGCGCACTCTGACCGTGCCGATCGACGCTCTGCAATTCGCTCGAGTTCGGTAGCAGCGCCGATGCAAGGGCAAGCATCCCGATGCCGATGGCAATCGGCGCCAGGAACAACAGGCTCTGTCGCGATGGCCGCACGCTCATCCACCGCGCTCCGGCAACAGGCGATCGAGCGCGAGGGTCGCGACATAGGGCGAGAAGCCGGCCGCCCGTTCGCGCGCGTAGAGCGCTGCGACAATCTTGCGGTCGTCGGGTTCCCAGTAATCGAGCGTCGCCAGCGTCAGCTTCGGGTCGGCCCGTCGTGCGGCGGCCAGGCGTTCCGCCTGCCACGCCCAGTCGCTGTCGGGCGTCATCTCGTAGCGTCGCTCGGCAAAGTTCCAGCGCGACGCCATCGCCTCCGCCAGCAGGATATCGAAGGCGCCCGCCGCATCGGGAACGACCGCATAGCCGCGGTTGACCATGATGCGGATTGCCGGAAACCGTGCGCGGATCGATCGCAGCAGGCTCGCGCCGGCGGCGATCATGCCGGCATTGCCGACCGGGTCGGCCCGCTCCATCGCTTCGGCATTGTCCATCGTGTCGATGAAGATGCCGTCATACCCCAGCTGCAGAATGTCGGGGATCAGCCGGTCGAGCACCAGCTCGCCCCACGTGCGTCGGCGCAGGTCGACGCGCCGCGCGTCGGGCCAGTTCGGATTGGGATCGAAGAGCGCACCGGCGTCGTCCAGCGAGGAAACATAGGGGCGCGTCCGTTCGACTTCGCCCAGGCTGATGTAGCCGAGCAAGCTGGCGCCCGGCCCACGAAGCGGGGCAATGGGGCGGGGGTGATCGGGCTCGAGAACCAGAAGTTCGAAGCGTCGCGCCGTCGCGGGATCGGTCGTTGCCGAATAATCGATTGCCCAGCGCATCGGCGGCGGCGCCTGGCGCGAATCGATGGCGGCGGCGGCACGGGGGGCGAACGCCAGGGCGAGGACCTTCGCCCCCATCTCGATCATTCGCCTGCGATTCATGGCGCTTTCGCCCAATCCCTACAAAAGTCGGCCGCCTGCACCGACCACTGCCGGATTGTTTCCCACAAAGAGCATAAATATTAGATTTACGGTGGCGTTCGCGACCATCGCGATGCCGATCGCCGCTGCCATGACGGCGCCTGCCAGATATCCCCAACCGAAGGCGCCGACACCTGTCGGCCACAGCCACAATGTCGCGATCGCGCTGGTGAGCGTAAACGCGCCCCACACCGCGACGATGCGCCCGAATAGGTTGAAATAGGCGAGGACGACGGTGCTCGCGATGGCGATCAGGTGAAACACCGCCCCCAGCGCCGTCTGTCGAAAGGCGAAGATGACACGGATATCGGCGCCGATCAGGTCGATCAGCGGCACCGCCAGGACCCAGGCGGACGCGGCGACGATCAGCTGCGAGATCAGCAGGACGCGCAGACCGTCGAACATCGTGCGGACCAGATCGGCGCGTGCCTCCTCGATCCGGGCAAGCCGCGACGTACCGGTGCACCGCGCCATCAGATCGCTGAACACCCGGTCGAACCGGGTTTCGGTGACGATCAGCATCAGCGTCAGTCCCGGCACCAACGTCAGCAGGCCAAGGAAACTGCCGAAGTCGTTGATCGGATTGAGCCGCAACGTGGACAGCGCCTCGACGCTTTGCGGCCCGAACCACAGCATCCACTTGTCGATCCAGATCGCCACGACGCTCAGCAATCCGGCGAGCGCGACCAGCACGCCCTGCCGTCGCGCGATTAGGGGAGCGTCCGGCAGACGCGCCGGTGCGGGAAAACGTCGGACCAGCACGACGCAGAGCATCACGAGCGTAACCGCGAGCCCGGCAACGATCGCCCCCAGCACTTGCCAGGCGGCGGGTTGCGGCATCATCGCGATCGCCACCGCGATCACCGCGATCCCGAACAGATAGGCGGCCAGGACCATGCCATAGCGTTGTGCTGCGGTGATGAGCGGTGCCGCGATCCAGATCTGGGTCAGGATCGTGAACAGCAGTACCGCCAGCAGCGCCACGGGGAAGGGCATGGGGGCGACCCAGCCGAACAGGATCGACGCCACCACGGCCGCGATCGATCCGCCGAGCGCCAGAGCCGGCCCGACCATCCCCGGAATTCGCGCCGACTGGCCGGCGAACAAGGCGTCGGACACCAGGCGCGTCGTCAGGATGCCGATCGGGGCGGCAATGACCGCGGTCAGGCTGAAGGCATAGATCAGCAGGCTGTGAACCAGCGCCGCGTCGGCGCCGGTCATGCCCAGCCGGCTCCACTTTGCCAGTACTACGACGCTGGCGGCCGTCACCAGCCAGGGGCCGGCGCTGATCGCGGTCCCGTGCAGCGCGGCGCCGACGATTCCGCCGATGCCGCCGTCGCGGGCCATCTTCGCCAGCTTGAAGCCGATGCCCGCCATCGCGCGTCCGCCAGATTACAGGATGAAGTCCGTAACCGTCAGTTCGTGACGACCGACCAACGCGATCGAGAAGTCGGCGCTCGATCCGGCGTTCACGTTGCCATAGATCACCGTATATTCGACCCCGCCGATCGTTTCGAAGGCAAAGCGCAGCTGGCCGGCACCCGAAAAGGCTGCACCGGCGCCCGCGCGCAGCGTGAACGCCTGGTCGCCCGGGGAGAAGATCGATGTGTTGGCATCGATCGCCGACAGGTCGATCTTGTCGATCCCTCGCTGGAAATCGGTGATGATGTCGCGCTGCGACGACAGCGTCGAGCTATCGGACGTGCTCGTGAAGCGGAACACGTCGGCACCGGCGCCACCGGTCAGGATATCACGGCCGCTGCCGCCATCGATGATGTCGTTGCCGTCGCCACCGTTGATCGTGTCGTTGCCCAGGCCGCCGATCAGTATGTCGTTGCCGGCCAGGCCGTTGAGCACGTCGTTGCCCCAGCTGCCGTCCAGCGTGTCACCCTCATTCGTCCCGGTCAGCGTATCGCTCAGGAGGCTGCCCGTGCGGGTGATGCCGGCGACGTCGATGACGTTCACGGTCAGAGTCTGGGTGTCGATGAGACCACGCGCGTCGGTCGCGACGACCGTGACGATGTAGGAATTGTTGCGGTTGCTGTCGGTCGGCGTTTCGAAATCGGGTGCCGTCAGGAACCGGAGAGCGCCGGTCTGCGCGTCGATCGCAAAGGCCGCGCCGTCGCCACCGGCGCCGATCGAGAAACGGACATTGTCGCCCAGCGCGGAATTCGCATCGGTCGCGGTGATCGTCGTGACCGCGGTCAGGTTTTCGCTGATCGCGACCGTCCCGGTCGCACCGCTGGAGAAAGAGGTGATGACCGGGGCGACGTTCGCTTCATAGCCGACCGACACCACGTGGCTGCCGATCGCGCCGATGTCGAGCGTCAGGATCTCGCCCGTCAGGCTGACGACACTTGCGCCGGTGACCTTGACCCAGTTGGTACCGGGCGCCTGCAGGTCGATCACCACGCGGCCCTCGCCGGAAACCGAGAAGCTGAGGTTGCGGCCGTCGCCCGACAGCGAGATCAGGTCCGCCCGCATCGGCAGCGCGGTGATGCGCGTCACATCGTCGGCTACGGCGCCCATCGTGATGGTGAAGGTGCCGCCCGATTGCGGCAGGAAGACCTTGTCCGCGCTATAGGCGTACCAGTTCGCGACCTTCTGGATCACGCTGGTGCCCTGGCCGTCGACGTCGAGCGCGAAATTGCCGGTCGCCGCGCCCGCCGACACCGTCGCGGTGATGGTGTTGCCCACGACGGTGCTGGTGATCGACGACTTCTGGAAGGCGGAAATGCGTTCGGCCAGATCGGCCAGCGTCACGAATTCCATACCGGCCGCCGCCGCGCGGGCGATCCAGTTGGTGAACATCGACGTGACATAGGGGGACGTGCCACCCGTGCTCCACATCGTCGGACCATAATCGTGCCACGGCCACACGATGACGGGCGCGTCGGCTTCCGCTGTCAGCGTTGCGAATTCCTTCGCCCAGAACGCCTCGGCCTCGGCGACGGTCTTCTTCTGGAATTCCATCAGCGAGAAGTCGAAGAAGGTGTTGGGCGCGATATAGACCTTGCCCGCCGTTGCATTCTCCGGCGTCATGAAACCGAAGGCGTTGGGATAGCCTGCGCCGACGCCCGAGTAGCCGCCCGACAGATAGTCGACGTATTTGAAGATTTCCTGGCTGGTCGCGATCGTCTCCGGCGCCCCCGGAACGGCGGCGCCGCCGACGCTGACCGCCGTGCCCAGATAGGCCTTCAGCTGCGCTTCGAGCAGCTTGCGCTCGTCGCCGAATTCGAAACGGATCTGGTCGGGCGTCAGCAGGTTGGTGTTTTCGGGATGGGTATAGCTGTGCAGCCCCAGCTCGTTGCCCATCGCCAGCAGCTGCTTGTAATACGGCAGCGAGCCCGCCCAGTCGGTCGTCTGGCCATTTGCCGGATCGTTGCCGATGTTGACGTAATAGCTGCCGACGAAATTATACTGCGCCTTCCACGCGGTCAGGATCGGCAACAGCTTGTCGTAGATGCCCGGCGCCGTGCCGTCGGGGTTGACCTCGGCCTTCTCCTGGCTCTGGTCCATGTCGACGCGCGCCGCGACCAGCCCGGCGTTACGGGTCATCTGCAGCCCGACCGACAGGCCGCTGCCGTTGACCGAATAGTCGATCGCCTTCTGCAACAGATTTTCGTCCGCCATCACGGCTTCGGTCGAAAACAGCACGTTGCGACCGCCGGTCTGGCTCGCGATGGCGGCGGCATAGGTCTGGCCGCCGACGGTTTCGGTCGCGATCGTCGTGCCGGTGCCGCTGACGCTGGTGATCGCGTTCCAGCCCACGCCGGTGTACTGATGGATCAACTGGCCCTTATCATAGCCGTCGAGGACCAGGCTGGTGTCGCTTGCCCTGACGGTCACGTCGCCGGTGCCGCCGGTCACGCGGGTGACGTCGAAGAACAGCTTCATGCGCGCATAGCTGTCGCCCGGCAGCGCCGATCCGTCCGCCGCGTTCGTCATGAACTCGCCGCCGGCGACCAGGCCGATCCCGAACTGTTTGACCGCCTGTTGCAGCGTCGCGGTGATCGCGTCGACCTGAGAGGCATCGACGTTGCGGAACGACGGGAAGACGATGGTGTCGTATTTGGCCAGCGTCGCCAGATTGGTCAGGTCGCCTTCGCGGATGATGTCGAACGGCACGCCCGCCTGCATCGCCTGGCTCTGGGCGGCCATGAACAGCTGCGAATAGGCGGTGGGGCTGAAATAGGCCTTGGCCGTCGCGTCCGACCAGACGATCGCGATGCGGTGATCGGCGGCAGGCGTGATGCCGGTTTCGTTGAAGACGGTGAACCCGCCCGCGGAATAGCTACCGGGAAGGAACACGCTGTTGTTGACGTCGAACAGCGTGTCGATCGCCGCCGGGTTGCCGATCGCCGCCTTGGGCACCGCGAATTCCAGCGTCGTGCGATCCGCCGACCAGGCCGCGGTCAGGTTGCCCAGTACCAGCGTCTGTCCCGCGTCGCCCTTGAACAGCGACACGACGCCGTTCGCGTCGATATTGACGTTATATTCCGCGCCACCGGCAAAGCCGAAGATCTGATAACCCGTCGCGGTATTGCGGTCGGTGTTGAACCATGCCGTCGTGTTCGCGCCGATCGCGGTCGGGGACTTCAGCGCGAAGACGAAGCTGTCGCCGGCGGCGCGGGCGTAGATGGCATAGCCGGCGGGCAGGTCGCGATCGATGCGGTCGTTCGCCGACCAATCGCTCAGATTTCCATCGACAATCAGCGGCGCCGTGTTAACCATGTCCATCAACCTTCAAGCTTCGCCCGGTACATCAGGCATGTGCCGGCGCGTTACAGCATGTCTGTCTCTAGCGGAACACGAGTCGGGCGCCCATTTTCGCGGTGTTCCGGAATGACACGTGTCGACCCTGCGTTCACGTTCCCAGGCCAGATTGGTTAATCGCCGCCAAGGTCGAGCGCGACCGTGGGCAGTGAATCGACGCCTGGGATGGCGTCGATCCATAGCGCAATCAGGCCGTCGGCCTTCGTAACCGGCGGAGCGCGACGTCGCCCCCGATGACGGCCAGCAGGCTAGCCCCGAAGAGGGGGAGCGTGACGCCGAGCGCGATGACGAGCGCGAAGAACGCCTTCGCCAGCGGCGGACCATCGCGGACGACAGGAGCGCCGAGCGTCCCCGTCGGCCGCCGGCGCCACCACATCACGACGCCGCTGACCGATACGAGGATCAACCCGAGCGCCGTGACGAGATTCAAGAGCTGGTTGAGCCACCCGAACAGGGCACCTTCGTGGACGGCAATGCCATATCCGACCAGCCGATCGACCAATCGCCGCTGTGAAAAGTCGGTCCGGGTCAGGATCGCACCACTGGCCGGGTCCAGCGTCAAATCGGTCCGGTGCGGCCGGTTCGCCGCATCCGACTTGGCCGTCCACGGCTGGCCGGGCCCGGTCGGCGGGGCGATCAGCACCGGTCCGGCCAATCGAAGGGGGGCGACGGCGGCCACCAAACGGTCGAGGGGAACATAGGGCGCCGCGGGGTGGGCCATCGTCATGCCGCCATGTTCGGCATGCTCGTCCAACATGGCGCGTGTGCCCGCATCGGCCGAGGCGCGCGCGCTGAGTTCGCCGCTCCGCCCCGTCGTCCAGTCCTGGCGCGCCGGCTGCCCTTCGACCGCGGCGCGCACGACCTTCAGGTAACTGCCCCAGCTCTTTGCCCAGGGCAGGCCCGAAAGCAGCAGGAACAGCGCCATCAGCGAAACCCAGAAGCCGGCGACGGCATGAAGGTCGCGCCAGAACCGCCGCCCGCCGGCGGACACGCGCGGCCAGACGACACCGGCCGGCCCGCGCCCGCGCGGCCACCACAGGAACAAGCCGGACAGGATCATGACGATCGCCCAGGACGCGGCAAGTTCGACCAGATAGGAGCCGGGGTTGCCGACCATCAATTCGCCGTGCAGCCGGGACACGATCCGCATCAGCCGCTGGTCCTCGTTCACGGTCTTCAGGACCGCGAGCGTCTGCGGATGAACATAGACCCGCGTCTCCTGCCGGCCTGCGCCGACGATGACCTGAACCGCTTGGGTGGGGGTATCCGGCAGCTGATAGCGGTGCAGCACCGATCCCGGCACGGCGGCCACTGCCGCTGCCGCCTGTCGGGCGGCGCTTGCGCGCGGTCCGGTGGCGGCGGCGACATCGGCATAGGGGCGGTCGATCAACGCCTCGATCTGCGGCTTGAACAGATAGACCGATCCAGTCACCGCCAGCCACAGGACGAACGGGATGCAGAATAGTCCGGCGTAGAAATGCCAGCGCCAGACGGCGGTATAGCCGGGCCAGGCACGTGCGGCGGATGCGTTCGCAGCCATCAGAACCTCGACTTCATGCCGGCGACGACTGTCCGCGGCTGACCTGCGTAGATTGTGCCGGTGGTATTGGCCAGCACCGTTGCCGGGCTCTGCGTCGCCGTGCCGGCGATCAGCGTGTTCGAAATGACCGAGGCCGATCCGACATAGGTCGTGTCGAACAGGTTCTGGACGCTGGCGAACAGGCTGATCCGCGACGCCCAGCCACTGCCCCGCGGCGGGTCGTAATGGAGGTTCAGGTTGGTCAGCCGATAGCCCGGGATCGTCAGCAGATTGGCGTTGTCGATGGCATAGCGGGCGCGGTACGTCACCTCGATGAAGCCGCCGAGCCCGGCCAGCGGCCCGGCCGGCCGATCATAGCCCATGCGCGCGTTGACGAATGTCGGAATCACGCCGGGGATCGCATTGCCGCCGCGATCGAACAGTTGCGACACGGTGCCCGACGTCAGCCGCTCCGCGAAATCGGTATAGACGTGATCGTTCCGGCTGTAGCTCGCGTCGAGCTTGACGCCCGGCAGCAGTGACGGCGCCGGCCGCCAGCTGAGCCCCAGTTCGACACCTCGGTGAACCGATCGCGGGACATTGGCGGTATAGGCGAGAAGGTTCACGCCGGCGGACTGGCTGACGAGCTCGTTGCGGAACCATTCGTAATAGCCGGTGACCTCGGCTGTCAGATTGCGCCCGATCGCGATCTCCGCGCCGACATCGACACCTGTATTTCGCTGGCTCTTCAGTGCGGTGTTGTTCCCGAACACGCCCGCCGGCGTCACGAACAGGCTGTTCGCCTGCGGAATGCCGTACCCCGTTCCGACGCGAGCGTGCAGGCGGACCGCGTCGACAGCCTGCCAGAGCAGTGCGGCTTCGGGCGCGACATTGTCGAATTCGCGTTGTGCCGGAATCACCGATAGCGTCGCGCTGCCCCCGAGCGGATACGCATAGCCGGTCTGGCGTACGTCGATCTGCGAACGCTCGTAACCGATCCCCGCAATGACCTGGAGCGTCGGCGTCAGGCTGAGCTCCGCACGGCCGCGCGCGCCGTAGTTGCGGATGTCGCCGAACACCGTCTGAGTCAGCGCTCCGAACCCGTTGCGCCCGGCCGGCGTCTTGTTGAAACTGAAGCTCTGATTGTCCAGATAGTTGTAGAAGACCCCGCCGAACAGCGTCATGTCCATCCCGGCGATCGTCCCACGGTGCGTTACGTCGGTCGTGATATTGTAGCTGTCGAGTGTCCCCTTGAACGGCGTCGCGCTCGTCGGCTGGTTGACCACCCGGCTGTCGAAGGTCGCCTGCGTCCGCCACGTCGTCGCCGGACCGAAGTCATGCTCGTAGCGCGCGCCGGCGATCGTCCGGCGATCGTTGCGGGCGAGATCGGCCTCGGTTGCCGTCTGGGCGATCCGCGCGCCGTTCACGCCGTTCGCCAGGACGGAGATCGTGCCGCACCCTGCCGCAGCCGTCACCGCAGCGTCGCACCCGCGCTGGTACGGGTTTGCCAGATACTGATTGTAGGACAGGCGCGTCGACAGACGGAACTCGCCTTCGTTGTAGATCAGCTTGGCTGCGACGCGGTCACGCGCGCCGAGGGAATAGGTGCCGTAGGCGTTGATGGTGCCGGTCTGGTAACCGGTGTGCCCGGTCGCGCCGTCTGCGCCGACCAGGCTGCCGAACACGGCATAGTCGTAGGATCGGCCTGCCGCGCCGATCGTCGCGTAGACATTGGCATAGCCATCGCTGCCGAAATCGGTGCCGACCTCGGCCCCCTGAATGTCGCGGCCGCGCCGTGTGCGGAAGTTGACGGCGCCCCCCAGCGCGTAATTGCCGTACCGCGCCGATGACGGGCCGCGCACGACGTCCACCGCGCCATAGGCGTGCGGATCGGTCAGGTCGAAGCGGGCCAGGCCATCGGGCTGGGTGACGGGAAAGTCATCCTCGAACACCTGGATGTTGCGTGCACCGAACCCGTTACGGGCGTTCGACCCGCGCACCGAAACGCTGACGTCGCGCGGCCCGTTGCCCTGCGCCACGACGACGCCGGGCGACAGCTTTACGATATCGGCGATCGTCGTCGCCGGGGTCATGCGAAAGGCGTCGTCGTCGATCGCCGTCACCGTCTGGCCGGTGACGCTTGTGGTGAGCGACAGCGCGCGGGCGGTGACGACGACGTCGCTGGTGTCGCGGGTAATCGGCGCCGCGGCAGGGTTCGCAGGCGCCTGCGCGTCGAGGGCCCTGAGTTCGGCGTCGATCCGTTCGCGCTGGCGCAGCAGGTCCACGCGGCGCGCGGCATCATCCTGCGCCCAGGCAGGGGCGGGGAGCGCGATCGCCGAGACGGCGACCACGACAGGGGAAATCTTCATGGTAACAAATCCTGATCCGGACGCGCGACCGGTCATGCGGCCGCGCGCAGTGAGACGATGTCGGAATCAGGCGGTGGCGGGCGGGCCGCGCAGCGGCGGACGGAGATAGACCGCGGGCCGCGGCGGAGCAGGCAGCACCGCGCGGACGGCAAGCGCCAGGACGAATGCGATCGCAAGGGCCAGCAGCAGCGGGTCGGCGCCGGACAGCATCGGCATGGCGAGCCCGGCGAACGTACAGGGCATCTCCGCCTTCGCGGGCGTCTGCGGATCGCCGTGACCCGCCGGCAGGCCGGGGACGGGCATCTCCATCGTCATCGGCCCTGTCTGCGCGCTCGAGCAGATCAGCACCGTGATGGTACCGTCCGACCCTGCGACAGGCATGAATCCGGCGGGAACCAGCAGTTTCAGCGACAAGGCCGCAAGCAGGAGCAGCGCCGCCAGCGCGCGGTGGGCGTGAATGAGGCGGCGAAAGGCGGTCACGCCCATGCCCCTAGCGGCTCACGAGACGGGCGTCACCACGATAAGGAGACGCCTTACCGTAAAACCCGTCGCATCGACGATCTCGCCCATAGTGCAGCAAAGGTGTGACGAGGGAAGGGACCAGCGGCCCCACGCCGACGCGGCGCGCCGGGATGGTCGGGGAGACAGGATTCCTCCAAATTTTTCCCGACCCGCCAAGTCGTTGATTCCACGTCAACGAACAACTCGTCTGTCTGCGAGTTGCACAGCGATGGGTACAAAAGGGTGCGCAAAATGGCAAGCGGTCGATGATCGGTCGGCGGCATCTTTCAACCGCCGATCGATGGCGAATCCCGGTCGTCGATCTTGCCCGGCACCGACCCAGGATTGTGGGCCGGCTTGGTTCTACTTCCCGTCGCCCATCCGTTCGGCGCACCGCGCCACCCAGTCGCGGATCGCCGGATCGGCGGGCATCATGTCGGTAAACCAGAAGAAGGGCGAACTGCACAGCATGTCGGCGGCGGAGAAGCGCTCGCCGAGCAGCCAGGGCCCCTTGCGGAGTGGCTCGGCCAGTCGCTCGATCATCGTATCGAAGTCGCGCAGACCGGCGGCAATCGCGGGATGGCTGACGTTCGCCCACTTCAGGATCAGCAGCGGTTCGATGACGCCCTGATAGTAGGACAGCCACGACAGATAGGCGCCGCGCCGCGCCTCGCCGGGCAGCGGCCCGAGCCCGGCATCGGGATAGGCGTCGGTCAGGTAGAGCATGATCGCGCCGCGCTCTCGCACCGCATCGTCGCCGTCGGTCAGATAGGGCACCTTGCCCTCCGGGTGCGGATTGGCGGGATCGGGGCTGTCCGACCCGTCCTGTCGCGCGATGGTCACCTCGCGCATCTCGATGTCGGCACCGAGCATGCGCACGAGCGCGACGACCGTGTCGGACCGGGAATTGGGCGAGTAATAGAGGGTGCGCATCGATTGCTCCTTGCGTTGAATGACGCCGTCCATTTACCGAGGAGCTCCTGACAGTTTCGGGCAGTAGGGATGGCACGATCGGATCGGTTGATGCGGTTACTCGACGCGTTGCGGCGGCTACCCAAGCCAGTGACGGCAACCCGCCTCGCGGCGGAGACAGAAGTGTCGACGCGGCAGCTCTATCGCGACATCGCCACTCTGCGGGCCGGCGGTGTGCTGATCGACGGGACGGCGGGCTACGGTTACACGCTGACCGAGGACCCGGCCTTGCCGCCGCAAAGCTTCTCTCGGCTGGAGATCGAGGCGCTGATGCTCGGCGTCGCGAGTCTCGGCGACTTCGGCGACGAGGCGCTGGCGACGGCGGGGCGCAATGCGCTGGCGCGGATCGTCGCCACCTTGCCCGACCGGCAGGCGCGGCAAGCCTTACATGCGACGATGCGATCGTGGCGCCCGGCGGAGCCCCGCGCTGCCATCACGATCGACCTCGATCTGTTGCGCGAAGCCTGCTGGGACGAGTTCAGCGTCCGGATCGCCTATCGCGACGCGAAGGGGCGACGGACCGAGCGCGAGATCCTGCCGCTCGGCATGTCCTACAGCCCGAAGACGCTGATGCTGGTGGGATGGTGCCTGTTGCGCGAGGCATACCGGACGTTCGAGGTGCCGCGGATCGAGGCGCTGGAGCGTGGCGGACACAGTTTCCGCCCGCGCCGGGTGCAGCTTCTGCGCGATTATGTCGTGCTGCGGACGGCGGAATGGAAGCGGCAGGAGGAACAGGCGCGGACTTCGTTGTGACAGCTTCGCCCGCATGACCTAGCTTCGGCCGATGGCATCCGGCGACTGGACCGATCAACAAAATGACGCGATCGTCGCCGACTATTTCGCGATGCTGGCCGATGATGAGGCGGGCCGCCCCTATAGTAAGGCCGAGCATAATCGTCGGTTGCAGGCGGCGATCGGAAGGCCACGCGGGTCAATCGAATACAAGCATCAGAATATTAGTGCCGTCCTGAAGGGGCTCGGTGAGGATTGGATCCCCGGCTACAAGCCCGCCTTCAACTTTCAGGGCTCGCTGGTCGATGCCGTGGCGCGCTGGCTGGCTGCGCATCCCGCGTGGCTCTCGCCCTACACGCGCGTGTCACTGGCCGGAGGGTCGTCGCCGTCGCATGTGCGGGAAGCGCCGACCCTATGGATCGGCCCGCCGCCGACGCTCGGCAATGCCCCGCCGCCGGAGGAACTCGAGCAGATGCAGTATATCGCCCGGCGCTTCGACGTGGCGGAGCGCGATGCCCGCAACCGTGCGCTTGGCCGCGCTGGCGAGGAGCGCATCGTCCTTCACGAACGATCGTCGCTTATTGCCGCCGGGCGCGACGATCTGGCCGATCGCGTCCGCTGGGTTTCGGACCAGGATGGCGATGGCGCCGGCTATGACATCGCTAGCTTCGAGATCGATGGTCGTCCTCGCCTTATCGAGGTGAAGACCACCAATGGATGGGAGCGCACGCCCTTTCGCATCAGCCGCAACGAACTGGCCGTGTCGGAAGAGCATCGCCGCGATTGGTGCCTTGTGCGGCTCTGGAACTTCGCCCGAGATCCACGCGGATTCGAGTTGCGGCCGCCGCTGGACGCGCATGTGTCACTGATGCCGACCAGTTTTCAGGCCAGCCTTAGGGATTAAGGCTGGGCGCCAATCACGGATAGCGCCTGCTCGACGAACCGGTCCTTCTCGCCGACCGGCGCGACATAGTGCAGCGCCTCGCGCGCAAGGTCGGGCGAGCCGCCGCGCGCGATCATCCAGGCGGCGAGGTATGGCGCCGCGAGGCAGCCGCCGGCCGTGGCGACGTTGCCGTGCGCGGCGAAGGGGGCGTCGATGACCGTGACGCCGGCCTCCACGACCCACGGCTTGCTGGTGAGATCGGTGCAGGCCGGCAGGTCTCCGATCAGCCCCAGCTTCGCCAGCAGCAGTGTGCCCGAACATTGCGCCGCGATCAGCTGTCGCGTTGGATCGAGGCGCAGGCGCGCCAGCATCGCAGGATCGGCGGCGATCTCGCGTGTGCGATAGCCGCTGCCGATCAGGACCGCGTCCGCCTCCTCGACGAATTCGAGCGGCCGTTGGCGATGGACGGTCACGCCGTTCAGCGACGTCACCGTCTCGATGGGCGCGGTGATGTGCGCGGTCCAGCCGTGCGGCCGCAGCCGGTTGAGGATCGCGGCGGCGACGAAGGAGTCGAGTTCGTTGAAGCCGTCGAAGGTGAGGATCGCGACCTGCATCAGCCTTGCACCGAACCGCTGAACAGGGTCCGCGTCGCGCCGGCGACCCATACCTGCCCGGCGTCGTCCTGCGAGACGTGGATGCGCCCGGTGCGGCCCAGCCGGGTGCCCTGCGCGGCGACGTAGCTGCCGCTCGCCCGCCCGCTCGCGAACAGCCACTGGCCGACCGAGGCGTTGAGGCTGCCGGTCACCGGGTCTTCCAGCAGGCTGCCGTGGCCCGGCGAAATGATCGCGCGCACCTCGAACGACGCGTCGCCACCGGGGCGATGCGGCCCGACCACGCCGACGTTCAGCCGCTCCGATCCCGCTGGCGGACAAACCGGCTCTACAGCAAGCACCACTTCGGCTGACTTCATCATGACCGCCAGCCAACCCGGTCCGTTGTCCGCCCAACTGGCATCGACGATCGCATCACGATCGATCCGCAGCAGGTCCGCGACCCGCATCAGGTCCGCTTCGTCGGGCGCGCCGTGGCGCAGGAGTGGCGGAGCCGCGAAGGACAGCCGGTCTCCATCGCGACGGATCGTCACCAGTCCGACGCCGCATTGCTGCACCACCACACCGTCCTGCGTCGGCTGCCCGCCCGCTTCCAGCCAGGCATGCGCGCTCCCCAGCGTCGGATGTCCGGCGAAGGGCAGTTCGCGCTCGCGGGTAAAGATGCGGACCCGATAGTCTGCGCCGGTTTCGTCCGGCGGAAGCAGGAACGTCGTTTCCGCGAAGTCCAGCCAATTGGCCATGCGCTGCATGTCCTCGCTCGACAGCCCCTCCGCGTCAGCGATGACGGCCAGTGGGTTGCCGGTCAACGGGTCGGTGCCGAACACGTCAACGAGGCGAAAGGGGCGGGTCACGGGGGCATATCTCCTGTTGGCGATGCCCTGACCTAGCCGCCCGCAGGCTAGCGCGAACAGTGACGGATGGATACGATACGACCGAACTGTATTGGTGAAAGGTGCAGCACGGTGGCAGCCCGGCCCGACGAAACCCGCACCGCGATGGTCGCGCGCACGATACGCGACCGTATCGAGGCGCGCACGCTCACGCCCGGCGCCCGGCTCCCATCGATCCGCGCCATGGCGGAGGCGAGCGGCGTCGCGCGCTCGACCGTGGTCGAGGCCTATGAGCGACTGGCCGGCGATGGCGTGATCCGCTCGCGGCCGGGATCGGGTTTTTATGTCGCCGCGCCGCTCGCCCCGCTGGCGCTCGACCGGCTTGCGCCCGCACCCGAACGTGAGGTCGACCCGCTCTGGATGTTGCGCCAGTCGCTGCGTGACGATCGGCACAACCTGAAGCCGGGGTGCGGCTGGCTGCCGGACGACTGGCTTGCGGGGGACGCGTTGCGCAAGGCGATGCGCGGCACCGCGCGGACGATCGATGACGGCACGCTCGCCGGCTATGCCTCGCCGCGTGGCTCGCTGCCGCTGCGGACGCTGCTGGCGCGGCGGATGGCGGTTCAGGGGATGGAGGCCGGCCCCGACCAGATCCTGCTGACCGACAGCGGCACCCATGCGCTCGATCTGGTGTGCCGCTTCCTTCTCCAGCCGGGCGATACCGTGCTGGTCGACGATCCGTGCTACTTCAATTTCCTGGCATTGTTGCGGGCACATCGGGCCAAGGTGATCGGCGTGCCGATGACCACGAACGGGCCGGACGTCGTCGCCTTCGCAGAGGCGGCCGCGACGCATCGGCCGCGCTTCTATCTGACGAACTCGGGCGTCCATAATCCGACGGGGGCAGCGCTCGCCGCGGCGACGGCGCACCGGCTGCTCAAGGTCGCCGAAGCGCACGATATGGTCATTGTCGAGGACGACATCTTCGCCGATTTCGAACATGCGCCGTCGCCGCGGCTGGCCGCGTTCGACGGGTTCGACCGGACGATCCGCATCGGCAGCTTCTCGAAATCGCTGTCGGCGGCGGTGCGCTGCGGCCACATCGCGGCGCGGCCGGACTGGATCGAGGCGCTCGCCGACCTGCGCATCGCCACCTCGATGGCGGGCAGCCCGCTGGCCGCCAACCTGCTCCATGCGGTGCTGACCGACGGCAGCTATCGCCGCCATGTCGAGGGCGTCCGCACCCGGCTCGCGCGCGCCATGGCGCGGGTGAGCAAACGGCTGCGCGCGGTCGGCATCGAGCCGTGGATCGAGCCGTCGGCGGGCATCTTCCTATGGGCGCGGCTGCCGGACGGTGTCGATGCCGTCGACGTTGCTCGCCGCGCCATCGGCGACGGCATCGTGCTGGCGCCCGGCCCGGTGTTCAGCACCAGCGGCGGGTGGCGCGACCACATGCGGTTCAACGCCGCGATGAGCGACGACGATCGCCTGTCCGCTTTCCTGGAACGCGCGCGGCGATAGCCGCCGAAGCGAACGCGCCGTAGCATTGAGCAGCCTGGTGGTGCGCGGATGTCGGTGAGCGACGAGGAAAGCGGCTGCATAGTGAGGGATGAGGAAATTCAGGCGCAACAGCGCAATTTGGCGGGGCCGCCAAATTGGGGTGCGCCGCCGGTGCCTGATCGGCCGCGGCGGGTCCTCCAACCTGACGGTTTCCGGAAGGCGGTTCGAGGGGGGTATTGTGTGGTCCGCGGGGCGCGTCGACTCGGCTTTGCGCGACCACAGGACTTCGCGCGCCTTGCATCTTCGTTGTCGCCCACGTTCTTCTCGGTGGATGCGATGACGCTGGCGGACCGCCTGCTCTCCGAGGTTCCTGACATCCGTCTCGTCCGACAGGGTGCCGACGGCTGGCGACAGCTGCCTACGGAAGAGACGGAGGCGATCCTGGAGGCTCTGCAGGCACCGTTCGAGACGGTGGTGGATGGAGACGGATACGCCCTGCTGGACGAGGGGGGGCTGAGGGTAGGTCGCCTTAGATTCAGGGCGAAGCGCATCGCGCTTGACGCATTGGATTCAGAGGTCGTTGACGACGTGTTCGTGGAGAACGCCGCCGCCGACGTGGGCGATGATCCCGAACGGCGAACCCTGGCCAGATACGTGGACGGTGAGGATCTCGTCGTGGTGCTGTTCGACGATCCCGCGCTCGCCTACATCGACGGCTCCCTCTTCCGCGACGATGCGCTCAGCGGCGGCGGCGGCGCGTTCCTCCGCTTCCTGGCCGCCGACCCTGCTCTCGCCGCGACCACCAGCGAGAAGGGAACCTTCGCGGCTGGACAGACGGCCTTCACGGGCGGCTCGGTCTTCGCAGCGGTCGTAGCCGGGATCGCGACGGAGGACGTTCTGATCTGCGATGATCTAGGAGATGAGTGGGCCGACTTTATCGGCGTTTCGACGACAGCCGAGCCTCAGCGCATCAGCTTCTACCACGCCAAGCACGGCTCACGCTCGCTGAGCGCCTCGGCATTCCACGACGCGATCGGGCAGGGCATCAAGAATCTTGGCCGCATGTCGATGACCGGTCCTGTGATGGAAGGGAAGTTCGTCGGCTGGGCGGACCGCTACCGGGCTGACGGGGTTCAGACGGCCATCGACCGCCTGATACGGGGCGGCCCCATGCCGGTCGCTAGGCACGGCATCGAGCACGTGGCATCCGGACCCGGTACCATCCGCCGGGTCGTGCTGGTGACTTCGTCTCTGAGCCGTACAGATGTGGAAGACCAATTCGCTACCCTCGCGGCTGGCGGTGCGGTTCGGCCCAACTTTGTGCAACTGTACTGGCTGCTAAAGGGATTCTTCTCCGCCTGCGCCGAGGTAGGCGTATACGGGTCGGTGATCTGCCGACCATAGCGCAGAGCACGGTCGGCCCCCGGGGCTGGCGGCGTCACGCGATATGATCCATCGTGTCCGGCACAGGAGAGACGCATGGATTTCGAGGAGTACCAGAGAAGGGCCGCCGAGACGGTGAAGGTGGACCCGGCAACCGACGAAGGCCGAATGGAACTCGTCTTCGGCCTGATGTCGGAGGTTGGTTCGCTGGCCCGGGCATTCAAGCTCTACCTCCGTGACAGGATCGGGCTGGATGCGCAGCGTTCGCGGCTGATCGAGGATCTCGGCGACGTCCAGTGGTACCTCGTCATGATCGCCGGATCCCTGGGCATCTCGATGGAGGAGGTCGTGGACGACAATCTGGCGCGTACCCACGACCGCTACTCTCACGAATCCACGGCCTACCGGCCGCCATTCGACGATGGGTATCCGGACCGGGAAGTATTCCCCCGCAGAATGCTGTTCCGGATTGTTCCGGCGGAGGGAGCCGCCGGAGATTTATCTGCTCATGTGTCGTTCCATGTCGAGGATGCGCGGCCCTACGCCTTTCCTGAACTCGAGGAGGAGGGAGCCGAGGTGGGGAACCGCGGTTTCGTCCGTGGGCAGCGGATCGGCGATCCCGTGAACGACAACGCAATGCACGAAGACGGGTACCGCTTCCACGACGCGGTGCACGTCGCCTTCATGGCGGTGCTCGGATGGTCGCCCGTTATGCGGCAGCTCCTGCAGGTCAAGCGGAAGTCGGATCCGGACGTCGATCGGACGCAGGACGGTGCACGCGCCAGGGACCTCGAGGAGGCGCTATCCGCGATCCTGAAGGTATTCAGCCGCACGAGGAACGACTTCGCGAGTGAAACGGACATAGACGGCGAAGTGCGGGATCTCATTCGGCGCGTGGTGACGGGCCTGGAGGTCGAGAAGGTGCCGATATGGCTGTGGGCCACCGCCATCGCGCAGGGTTATGAGGCGATGAACGCGCTGCGCATGAACGGGGGTGGCTGGCTCTTGGCGGACCTCGATCGCCAGGAGGTCGCATTCCATGCGGAGCGGCCTGAGTTCTAGAGGAGCTTGAACTGTCCGAGGTGACGCAGGTCGCGTGGGAAGCGGTGGATGCGACCGGAGCCGCCTTCGAAGATGGACCAGTAGAAGTCCGCGAGTACGGAGGAGGCGCCGCGCCCCGCCTCGTCGCGCCTGACCGCGCCGTCGATGATGACGGTCTTGAGCGTAACCCCCCGGCGCTGCAGCGGCTGGTTGAGCGCCTTGTAAAGGGCGTGCAGATTGGCCTTGCCGAGTGAAAGCGCGAGCTTGTCGGGATCCGGTTCGTCCTTGTAGCCGCCGCCGGTCAGGACCACGGATCCCCGTCGCGGTTCGAGCCAGGGGAGCAGGGTCTGGATGGCCACCATCGCGCCCGTCACGTTGACGGCCATCGCGTGGCCCAGGTCGGTGGCATCCGTCGACAGCGCCGCCGCCTTGAAGCTGGCCTTGGGATTATAGATCAGCCCGTCGACGCGACCGAGCCTGCCGGCGAGTTCGGCGAGCGCCTGTTCGAAGGCGCCGGTATCCGTGACGTCGGCGGCCAGGGTCAGCAGATCGTGGCCCACGTCGGTCCGCAGCTCCGCCAGACTGGATTCCCGGCGAGCGACCACCCCGACGCGAAAGCCCGCCGCGACGAACCTGCGCACCAGTTCGGCCCCGAAATGCTTGCCCGGACCAACGATGATCAGTCCTGGTCCTGTTGCGGCGTTCATCGCGGTCACTCTTCTTTCTTTCCTCGATCGTCTGGCTTTCGCTCGACGCCCCGACCACTCCTCCTTCGTCACGTCAGAAGGGATTCACGATGCGGATGCGGCGACAGGCCGTCGTCGACGGCGTGGACGCCGGACATGGCAGCGTGTCCGGATACTCTTCGGGCGCGGACTTGGCAAAGCGGATTCGGCCAATTGTCGGGATCCGACACCGGACCGGAACGCCGCCGTCTCGGTGACTGATCCCGTGCTTCGCCGGTCCGCTTCGCCGGAGCGGCTGTAGTTTCCGGACGTCGTGGTATCGCGCTGCCTTCCGGTCCCTCCCCGGACTACGGTCCGAAGCGGGATGCCGTCGGCATCCCGATCCGCTATGGGCGCCGTTTTCCACGCCCATTCGAATGCGGAGCACCAATCTAATTGCCTGATACGACCATCGTCTTCGACACCTACTGGCGCTTCGCAGCGGAGCGGCTCGCCGTCTATCTTCGCCGCGTGAGGGGGGAGCCCGGTCCCTGGACCGAGGATGCCGTCATCGCATCGTACAGGTTCACCAACACCTACCGCATCGCCGACCGCGTCAGCCAGTACCTCGTCCGGGAGGTCCAGTATCGCGCCGACCGGTCCCAGGCTCCCGCCGAGATCTTCTTCCGCACCCTCCTGTTCAAGCTCTTCAACCGCATCGAGACCTGGGAGCTTCTGGAGGCGCAGCACGGACCCATCGCTTGGCAGTCGGCGGACATGGAGGGCATTGGCCGGACGCTGGATGCGGCGATGTCCGCCGGGATGAGGCTGTACTCGGCCGCCTACATCATGCCCGTGCCGCCCTTCGGCCACGCCCGCAAGCACCGCAACCACTTGGCTCTTCTGGACAGGATGATGAAGGACGGTCTTGCCGGAAGGATTGTGGGAGCCGGTGATCTGTCCGAGGTATATTCGCTCTTGCTCGGCCAACCGGGCATAGGCCCCTTCCTCGCATTCCAGTACGCCATCGACCTGAACTATTCTGCGATGCTCGACTTCCACGAGGGCTCCTTCGTCGTGGCCGGACCCGGCGCGCTCGACGGGATCGCCAAGTGCTTCTCCGACGGCCCGTCCCTCGATCCAGCAACCGTGATCCACCGGATGGCCGACGAGCAGGAGCGCCATTTCGAGCGGCTCGGCCTCGAGTTCCCCGGATTGTTCGGGCGACCTCTCCAGCCCATCGACTGTCAAAACCTCTTCTGCGAGATCTCGAAATACGCCAGGGTGGCGCATCCAGACGTATCCGGGTCCAGCGGCCGCACCAGGATAAAGCAGAACTACTCGGCGGGCGGTGGGCTCGATCCGCCGTTCCTGCCGCCGCGATGGGGAATCGATCCCGGCGCGCACCACGCCCCGGTGGTAAGCGGGCAGCCGAAGCTGCTGTAAAGGGAGGCTTGTAGACGATGAGGGAGGACGAAGGATGCGCCTCTTCGGCGGACATGCCGCCGATCGAGCCGCGCGAGCCGTCGATGCGCGGATTCTGGAGCAGGCAGACGCTGCATGAGCGCATGAGCGTCGGTGACATGGTGACCGACCCTGTCGGACGGAATCTCTACGATTGGCGCCGGCTCGATCCGGCCGGTTATCGACTGACGATGGGCGCGGAGGTGTACGTATCGCCGGCCAAGGCCGAAGCGCGATCCAGCGTCAGGTCTCTTGACGACCGCGAGGCGTTCCTCATCCCGCCGGGTCAGTTCGCTTTCCTCCTGACCGAAGAGGTGATCCGCGTACCGTCGGACGCGTACGCCTTCATCGCTCTGCGCTCCAAGCGCACCAAGTTCAGGGGACTGGTCAACGTTTCGGGCTTCCATGCGGATCCGGGCTACCAGGGTCGCCTAGTCTTCGCCGTATTCAATGCGGGGCCGGGAGACGTCCATCTGCGAAGGGGCGACGAGCTCTTCATGATAGCGTTCGCCGACCTCGATCGACCCACCGATCGACCGCGACCGCCTGGCGAGACCTTCCTCAACATTCCGGTGGATCTCGTGGCGCCGATTGCCGGTGAAATACAATCCCTCGCAGGCCTGAAGGCGAACATGGACGAGGTCGAGGAGGACCTGGACGACCGCCTGAACGCCATGGAGCGGGACGTCGCGATCCTCCGTTGGGCAGTGGCGCTGATCCTCGGTGCATTCGTGACGCTTCTGGTGCGCGCGCTGCTTGGACGCTAGGCTGAGGCGATGACGGACGTTCTCATGCAGGATGGAAAGGTGGCGCCGACGGAGACCTGGCGTCGCATCATCGCGGCGGTCGTCGCGTCGGCGGCCGCCTTCGGCGCCTGGCTCATGCTGGACGCGGATGCGGAAGGCGCGGGTGTCACGGCGCCAGGTGTGGCCGGAACGGTCGGCGCTCTGCTCCTCTCGCTGGCGCTCGTTGCGGGCTTCCGCTCGCTGGACGGGCCGCTCGGCGTCGCGGCAGGGCGGACAGGGCGACGCCCTTCACACGCCGGTGCGGCAATATCCCTGTGGCTGGGCTGTTTCGCGGCCATTTGGATCAGCCTGTTCGCGTCCGCGCTGTTGACGGGTTATTTGGAGATGCGTGGTATGCATGCCTTCAGGGAAACGCGAGACGAGGCGCGTATCGACTGCGTCGATGGTAAACAACACTCGAACAGGCGTGGGAAGTGCGTGCGATGACCGACGGAGGATCGGATATTGGACCGGCTGTCGGCCTTACGCCGGCGCGCGCAGTCGAGCGCCTGGCTGATCTGAGTTTCGAGAACGTGTTCAATCCCTATCGGGACGTCTGTCCGCATCACGATCTCCCGGATGCGCCGGCGATCCGACGCGACAATCTCCTGGTGACGTTCGAGGCGGCGTGCTCCGGGGTGGACGAGCTCTGGATAGCTCTCGAGCCCGGGCATCGGGGCGCGCGACGGACCGGTCTGGCTATGACGGACGATCGTCGCCTGGCGACGCACGGATCCCTGTGGAAAGTGGCGGTGAGGAGAGCGACGCGGGACGGCCCGGAAAGCGAGCAGACGGCCGGCATCGTCTGGGAAGCGTTGCTTAGTCGACCTGGTCGGGTGCTGCTCTGGAACGTCTTTCCTCTTCACTGCCATAAGCCCGGGCGAGCGCTTTCCAATCGACGTCACACTAGGAGCGAGCGGCTCGCCTGTGCGGAACTCACCAAGGACATCGTGACCATGGTGTCTCCCAGGCGCATCGTTGCGATCGGTCGCGACGCACAGGCTGCGATGGCTCAGTCCCACCCGACGCGGATTCCGGTCCGCCATCCCTCGTACGGCGGCAAAGCGGAGTTCCTGGCGGGCGTGAACGGTTGAACCCGTCGCGTGGTCGTGCGCCGCTACGGCAGCAGAACATCCAGTTCACGAAGGACGACGGGTGGCAGCGATCCGGCACTGAGGTCCTGGCGGCGGAGCCAGTCGAGGGCCTGCTCCGGATTCATGTCGTAGTTGGTCGCCTTCGACTGCAGCAGACGGGCTGAGATGCGGGACAAGCCCAGATCGATGAAGGTGAGCATCGTTCCGGACGAGGCACCAACCTCGAGAAAGAGCGGAATGGCCGGAATGTGCGTGGCTGCATGCGTCTCGCCGAGTTCGATCAGGACCTGCCTGAGCACCGAATTGTAGCAGGCCATTTGTCGGACGAACTTGTATCTGACGCCGCTCTCGATGTTCTGCAGCATGGTTCGGATTATCGTGGCGCTTGCGCGACCGCGTGGCCGTCCGCCCGCGGCCCGTTCGGCAATCACTCGCTCCCCGTCGCGATTGATCTGGTATTCGATGAGGTCGGGCAGACCTTCACCGCGCATCCAGAGGAGGGAAAGGGTCGCCCACCACACGAAACCTCGACCTTTCACCCCATCGAGTTCCACCTGCAGGCGCTTGTAGACGTCGATGAGCCTCTGCCTGGTTGGCTCCCATTCCCCTGCGGGATGTGGTGGCATGTAGTAGTCGACGCCCTTCTTCGGCACGTCCCGCCTCAGCTTGTCGTAGAGGCGCTGCTGCCTGTGGGGTGAGAGATATGGGTTGGCGGCGAGGGTCTCGTCGTTCACCTTGACCGTCGCCGCTGCCTTCTCGATTGCGGTCCGGATGTCCTCGCGGTGGCCGGCCGGTACGTCGAGCTTGTCGAGTGTGCGCTCCAGCCGACCCTGCCGGAAGTCGCGGAACAGACGCGCGAATGAGTTCTCGAGCGTCGAGTTCCCATCGGTCGGGCGTGTGGGATCCGCTATGTAGGCGAGCAGATCGGCCGTCCCGCCGACGATCTGATCCTTCATGGACGATCGGATGTCGCCGTCCTGTCGTTCCTCCAGAGGCTTGGCGTCCCATTCGTCGTAATCGACGAGGAACACGTTGCCTTCGAACTCCTTCCCCAGTCGACCGGCGCGACCCGCGAGATTCCAGAAGTCCACCGCGCCGAGCGGTTGGTCCTCGCCCTTCTCCGGGCGGCGCATGAAGATGTTGCGCGCAGGGAGGTTGACGCCTTGCAGGAGGGTGCTGGTGCACACGATGAAGTCGAGGAGGCGCTCATCGAAGGCCTGCTCGATCGCCTGGCGTACCAGTGCCGGCATGTTGCCGTAATGGAAGCCCACGCCTTTCATGACCGCCTGCGCCAGAACATAGTCCTGATGCACGTGGTCAGCGACGAACTTCGCCAAGTCCCTTCGGGCCTCGAAGCGGAGATCCTCCTCCGGCTGCTCCTGTTCGTCCACGACGTCACAGAGGAGCAGGGCGAGCTTCTCGCATCGGGCGGGGGTGTCGCCGTAGACGATGCTCTGCGAACCCCGCCCGTAGAACCACGACAGGTAGACCAGCTTCTGGTCGGGTGCCACGAGAGCGACGGGCAACTGGTGACTGACGTGACGCGGGTGCGCCGTTCCCGACCATCGCCTTGCGTTGACCAGGTCCGGAGCGGCCTGCTGGACGTCGAGAAGAATGATGTTCTGACCTACAGGACTGTCGTCTGTACGTCGCACCCGCGCGTCGGCGACGTCGAACATCGAAGCCAGATCATCGGCATTCCGCACCCGCGGCAGGGTGAACAGAAGCTGGAGCTTGGGATCGCGCTGGACCAGTTCGTCGATGACGGATTGAAGCACGATTCCGCGGGGGCCGTCGCCGACGAGATGCGCCTCGTCGATCATCGCGACTTCCAGGGTGAAGGCGGGATCGGCGAGTAGGACCTGCAGCCTCTCCTGGGTCATGACGTAGACGGTGGGGGCACCATCGTCCGGGCGCGCCACGGGTACTGTCACAAGCCTGGGCGGTGGGGTGCCGGCGTCCTTGATCATCGGGGCGAGGGCGGCTGACACCTGTGCGATCAATGCACGTGTCGGAACGATGATGGCCGCATTCCGCAGAGTGCCCGCGTGGAAGCCATCCGCGATATGGCGTTGGAACAGGAAGGACTTGCCGGCGGAGGTCGGCGCGGACGCTATCACCGATCGGCGTTCGGACACGTCCTGCCATACGGATCGCTGGTAGTCGGTGAGGGTGATTTCGCCGGCACGGGTCGTCACCGTATTCGCGATCCGTCGGCCGGTCGTTTCGAGAAGAGCCGGCGTCGGAAGCCCCGAGGGACGATCCCGAAGGTCCGAGAGGAAATCAATGGTGGGAAAGTTCCCGAGGCGGCTCATGACCAGGGCCAATGCGTCGCCCAAGCCGCCTAGTTCCTCACCGTACAACTCGTAGGTGGCAGAGGCGATCGTGAATGCCTCCCGCCTCGCGACAGGATCACCGCTCAGGCTCAGAATGCCCGCGCTCTGAACCAATCTCTCGATGGGGCCTGGTCCGGGATCCTCGGCGCTTCCGGCCCGGGTGAGTGACTGATCCATCCGGTCAAGAACAAGATCGTCGAACTCGCGCCGGTACTGCGCATCGCGGCGGATGTCGGATACGAGCGCCTCAATCAATCTGCACCCCCAGTTTCTGCGAGAACGTCGTGCGGAACGAGTCGACGTCGGGAAAGGGCATGACGAAGAAGTGCAGTCTCGTGGTAGCCGGCAGCTTGGCGCTCTTTTCGAGGATCAGCGGCGCCGCCGTCTGAGCGCGTCGCGCGTACACGCGCTGGAATTCGGCCTCGACCTTCGTGGAGTCGATACCTGCCACCTTGGCGTAGCCGCCGTATTCGAATCCGATGAAGCACGTGTGTGTCCGGTGGACGGGCGAAGGCGGCGAAGCATATGGGTTGAGGACGGCCCGCAGATGCTGTTCCGACTCTGCATCCAACCCCGACAGGTCCATGTTGCCGTTTATTATGTCGACTTCGCGTCGGCGCAACGCGCGGTCGCCAAGATACTGTTCGATCGAGGAGACGGCGTCATCGACGGCGGCGGCCAGTCCCTTGTGCAGCTTGGATTCGCCGAGATGCAGCACGAGGCCGTTCAGACTGGGGCAGTAGCGCAGATGGATGCCATCTCGACCATGCACGTTCATGTTGCTGTTGGTCTTGAGGCTCATCTTCGAAACCAGAAGCGGAGCTTTGATCAACGCCTCGAGGAGAAGGAACAGAATCAATTCGCCTGCCTCCCCGCCGGCGGTGGTCGCACCGCGTGTACGCACGAAGAGCTCGCGAGCACGGTCCGCGAGCGCGATGATGGGGTGGATGTCGCCAGCGGCGAGCGCCGCCTTGGTGACTTTCTTAACCTCGCCCCTTGGCAGGCAGAAGGGGATCAGTGAGCGGTAGATGTGCTCGACAAGGGCATCCATGTCCGCTCCGTCGGCTCCGAAGAGCGGATGAAGGAAGTCGCCGTTCACCAGCGATCCGTCGGCGGGCCACGCGAAGGGAAGACGCCGGAAGTGATCGTCGAAGCCTGAATGGTCGGAGCACAACGCCTCGAGCGCCGTCTGGAGTACGGAAGGTGAAATGGCAGGGACGCTCATCGTCGGCACAGTGTAACAATCGCGAGATGGAAGGCCAGACCAATCGGACGTTCAGTATTTCAGGCCAAGGTGCCGTTTTCGAACCGTTTGTTCATGGGTCGCGGATAGCGAGGTGGTATGACGATACTGCCGCCGACACCGCTCCAGCTGGCGCTGGCCCACCCGCTGGATGAAAGGCCCTACAATCTCCTGCGATATGTCAGGACGGATGCGGCAGGTACGCATCTGTATCGGGTCTACAACGAAAACGGCGATGTCCTGATGTTCGAGGCGGGCCCCTACGTCGCCCTCGGAGAAGCCCAGAAGGCACATCCAGCCGGGTGCTGGTATTGCGAAAGCTCGGATCAGCCCTTTGAATGGCATCGCGACCACGTCATCGCCTCGTTCCATGGCGGTCGCAACGAATTGCACAATTTCGTCATCGCGTGCGCTGACCACAACACGAAAAAGGGCGCGACCTCGATCGTGGAGTTCGACGCCGCAGCAGCGCGGCGATACATGGAGGCGCTACATGCGCACGTCGCCCTGGTCGCCCGAACTTTCGCAGCGCTCCGACCTTGATCGCCCTGCGTCGTCGCCCATCATTGGGTGTTCCTAACACCCGGGCTGAGGGAGTGAGTCGGCCAGGGACGGTCCTACACTTTCGCGATTAAAGCCGCTCCCTTCGCGCTTGCCGACTTCGTGGTCTTCAAACGTGGTCGCCGCCATGATGCGCCGTGACGAAGCCGATCCAATGGCCTGATTCTGATCGGCAGATGGGTCTGGATATGGGCAGTCAGGGGTGCCAGCAGCATCAGAGCGCCGAGCTTTAACTCCAAATCTGCCTCATCGTCGTAGGTGCTGGCGGTTTCGGTTTCGCCTTCGTGACCGAAGATGTCGCAGCGCAGGCTGTCGCTGACGCGGCCTTTCAGCATGGTGGTGGCAAGTCCGCGGTAGCTGTGAACGTCCTTGTCTTTCCATGCGCCGCCGATGCGGCGACGCCATTCGGTGCCCTCGGGGAACGCCCAGCGCCGCAGCTTGATGAAGATCGCCTTGTAGAAGGTGCTCGCGAAACTGGACGAGTCGGCCGAAACCATCTCGGGGAAGAGCATCGTGCAGCCGGCGCGGCGCAGTTCGCCGATATAGTCGATGAAGCCGAGCCGGATCAGTTCGGGATGGATCGGTAGCTTGCGGATCGACTGGACGTTCTTCAGCGGGCGATCCTCGGTGTAGTCGATGACGAAATAGGGGACCGGCTCCTGCTCGTGCACCTCGGCCAAGCCCAGCCCTGCGAGTTCGGAACTGCGGCCGCCATAGAGCGGCAGCATGAGCGGCAACCAGTACCAAGCGTCATGGATGATCTCGGTTCCGGGCGTCAGGCGATGATCGATGCCCTTGGTGCCCGTCCAGATCGGCGCGGACAGCAGACGCGCGACCTCGGCCTTCGTCCAGTTGGCCCGCTTGTCACGCTTGCGCTTGCGGTCCTTGCGCGGGCCCTTGCCCGCACCCTTTCGCGCCGTCTTGAAAAGAAGCGGGATCGCAGGGCGATGCCCCGCTTCATCGCCATCCTCGCCTGCGGCATGGTCGAGGACCGACGTCACCCACGTCAGGTGCTTGTTGATGGTCACCTGGCCGAGGCCGACTTCGGACGCAGGCAGCGTCGCGGCACGGGCAAGGCTGGCCTCGAAGCCACCGGCGCGCTCCTCGCGGGTTCGGCCCCAGCGGTTTGGCAGGGCGGCACACAGCTTGGTGAAGGCCCGGACGTGGGATTGCTCAAGGTCTTCGATCATGATGCCGGTGCCGCAGGCGAAATCGAACAGACGGATCGCGGTTCGCACCTGCTTGACCGTATCGGTGTCCCAGTCGCCGGCCTTCTGGTGCTCGGCGATCGCTTCCTCGCTGGCTTCGACCAGATCCTTCTTCGGACGGATCGTTAGCGGCGACGTCGGTTCGTCTTCCACGGCCGGGGCAGGCGGGACAGGCGTAATGACCTCTGGCACGGCGGTGAACCCGGATCGTTCGAAAGCAAAGGGGGTGTCGTCGCCGAGCGCCTCGTCGATCCACGCCTCGCTTTCGTCCTCGCGCCAGGAAAGCCGCGCCGTCGCCTCGCGGCACGCCGCAGCCTTGGCCTTGCAGATCAGGCGTTGAACGCGGCCGACATTGTCCGCCGTGACGGGGAATCCGAAGGCCGTGGTATAAGCTCCCACCTGTTCACCGGAGATGGCGCCGCCGTTCTGAAGGTCGAAGACGATGTTCGCGACGGTCTTGGCCTGCGCGGGGCTCCAGCCGTTCGCAACGAGGCGCTGATGTTCGTCGAGCGTCCAGTGTGCCGCGACACCGCCGCGGGCGAGGAACTCCCATGCCTCGGCATGAAGCGAGTTGGCGGTGGCATGATCGCCCGCGTCCGCCAGGCTGCCAGTCTGATCCTGTTCGATCCGCTGCAACTGCCATCGCAGGGCGTCGCCGAACACCTGCTTCAGCTGGTCGCGGCTCATGCCGCTGAACTGACCATAGGCCATGCGCAAACCCTCGACTGCGACGCTCAGTCGGTCAGATATAAGGCGCGCGCGGTAAAAATTCCCCGTGCGTAACGAAATCGAGAGCGGTAGCGGCCGGCCCGCCACCATGATCTTGCGCCGCCAATGATAGCTGCCGCCGCGCAGTTTCAGGTTCGGCAATCCCACGTCATGGCCCCCGATGGGTACAGCGAGGGGTACAACCGTGGGTACAACGGTTCCCGATCGCCGGGTTGGCGACGTGAAATCAAAGTCTTAGCGTGAGTTGGTCGGGGAGACAGGATTCGAACCTGCGACATCCTGCTCCCAAAGCAGGCGCGCTACCAGACTGCGCCACTCCCCGACGCGTGGGCGCCCTAGCGAAGCCGGGCGCCCCACGCAACCGGTCGATCAGCTGACCGGAACGACATTGTCGTCGCCATTGCGGTCGATATAGAAATTGTACGGGTCGATGCCCGCGAATGCCGGCCGGCGGAGCGAGACGAGGCGGATCTGCTGCTTGCCCGATCGCACCTGGCGACGCTCGACCGAAACGACGTCCTTCGCTGCGAAGGCGCCCAGGCCGGGGCGGGCGCCGAACAGGCCGACGTTGATCTGGTCGTCCAGCGGCGCGGCGCGGTCCTTGCCGGTGCCATCGGCGTAATATTTCGCCGCATCAACGGTCAGCGTCGTTTCGAACCGCCCGTCGGGCAGCGTGCGAACCTTCGCGTCGGTCGCTTTCAGGTCGTAGATCGTGATGCGCGTCAGCAGGTCGAGCACCAGTTCGCGTTCGGCCGGCGTGCGGGCGATCCCCAGGAAGCCGTCGACCAGGTCGGTCGAGCGGGCATAGGGCGCGCCCTTGAAGCGATAGCGGTCAAGCAACTGGCGCAACATCGCGTTCACGCGGTCCTCGCCCAGCCGGTCCTGAAGCAGGTACATGACCAGCGCGCCCTTGCGGTAGTGGATGTAGGGCTGGTTCTCGACGCGGTTGAGCGGCAGTTCCTCGAGCTTTTCGCCGCCGCGGCTGCGCAGGTAGTTGTCGAGCTCGTACTTCAGGAATCGGCGGATCTTGTCCTCGCCGTGGGTGTGCTTCATCATCATCAGCGCACCATATTGGGCCATCGTCTCGACCAGCAACGTACCGCCCTGCATGTCGGCGGAGATCAGCTGGTGCGCCCAATATTGATGCGCAAGCTCGTGCGCAGTGACATAGCCGACATAATCGATCGCGTCCGGATCGCGGGTGTCCGCAACGAAGCCGATGCGCTCGGAGTAGGGGACGGTGCCGGCGAAGGCCTGCGCGAAGGTCGCATAGCCCGGGAATTCGAGGATGCGGGCATAGTCGAACTGATACGGCCCGAACGCGCGGCGGTAATAGGCCAGTGAATCGCGCATCGCCGACAGCATGCGGTCGACATTGTAGCCATGCTTAGGGTCGTGGAAGACCGTCAGCTTGACGCCGTCGGCATCCAGCGACTTCTCCGCATAATCGGCCGACTGGACCGAGAAGAAGGCAAGGATCGGCGCGCCCGATACGAAATGCGCGGTGCGGCGGCCGTTCGCGACGCTGTCCGACACCTTGCGACCCGGCGCGATCGGCGTCTGCCCGGCGTCGGTGGTGACGGTAATGTCGGAGCGCACCCAGCTGATGTTGCCGACATAGTTGCGGCGGGTGGCGGACAGGTTCTCGAGCTTGGCCGGGCGCAATTCGGGCGTCAGGCCGTATTTGCGGCGCGTGACGCGGTCGGTGAGCAGGTTGCCGCGGTCCATGCCGATCTGCGGCGCGATGGCGAAGTTGTTCAGGAAGGTGCCGTTCGCCACCACCTGCGTGTCGTCCTGATTCGCGCGGAGCCCTTTTTGCTGACGCTCTGTCACGAAGGCGATCGAGCCGGTCGCCCCCGGGGCCAGCGGAGAATCGAACCGGTAGATGCGATACTGATCGTCGGCATCGTTCGACACCAGCCGCGCGCCGGGAATCGACACCTCGGTCAGTCGGGTCAGGTCGTTCATCAGTCGCAAGTGCAGGTCGGCGAGCGGCGCGCCGGTGTCGTTGACGAAGCGGTACGTGCCGCGCGTTTCCGCCCGACGCCGGGTCGGATAGAGCTGCACCGCCAGCGTGATGTCGGTCAGCGACGGCTGACGCAGCGTTTCGTAGCGGAGATATTTCTTCTCATACGCCGCCAGCCGCGCTTCCCGGGCGTCGCTGGTGCGATACGGGTTCAGAACGTTCATGTTCCAGAATAGCCAGCCGCCGGTGACGGCGAACACGGCGAGCGACACGCCCAGGATCGCCCCTGCCGGGCGCGCCAGGCGGCGGGGCAGGCGCTTCAGGCGCGGCATCAGCTTGGTTTCGGTGCCCCGCCGCCACAGCAGGTGCGCGATGGTCGCCAGCGCGACCGCAAACGCCCCCCAGTAGAGCCGCAGCCACCAGCCGAGCGGCCCACCCACTTGCGCGCCGTTCATGTCCGACAGCTGCTGCCGCCCGGTCGCGCCGTAATTGTACAGCGGATGTTCGAACCCGACGTTGGTCAGCGTGATCGTCGCGACGAGGTAGACCGTCATGATCCCCCAGCCGACGTATTTGTTCGGGCTCAAAGCCTGGACGAACACCGCCAGCACCGCGAGGATCGCCATGTCGACGCCGAGCGGCAGCAGATACCAGGCGACATACTGCCCAAGCGCGATCTCGGTCTGGCCGCGCGACAGCTGGATCAGGATGGCGGCGACGACCGACACCGCGATCGTCGCGAAGAGCACCCCCGTCACCGCCAGCGTCTTGGGCAGCATATAGGCCCAGTTCGGCAACGACGTTGCATCGACGATCTCGTGCATCTTGCGTTCGCGATCACGCCAGACGAGCTCGCCCGAATAATAGATCGCGATGATCAGCGGGATCAGGCTGAACGCGCCCTGCAGTGTCTGGATCAGCAGGAAGGTCAGGGGGCGCGCCTGCGTGCCATAGATCTCGTTGGCAAACATCAGGCCGCCGACGGCGTTGAACAGGCCGACGATCAGCAGGACGATGAACGCCGGGCTGCGGAACACCAGCCGCATCTCGAACGCGGTACGCGCTGCGAAGCGCGCCCAGCCGGCGGCGGCGGGACGGGGCGCGGGCAGGGCGGCGACGATGCTCGGAGGCGTCGCGGCGAGCTTGGCCTCCCGCTTCGCCTGTTTGCGCAGCTTGCGCTTGGATACGCCGCGTTCGGAGAAGGTGAACCGGACATAGGCGACCGCGAGCGCGCCAAAACCGATCGCGATCCAGAGCAGCCGGTTGCCGATCAGCATCGAGGTCAGCGTCGGCGACGCGGTATTCGATTCCGCCGCGGTCCAGTAGCGGACGACATTGGCGATGGCCGCCGCGCCGAAGGGCTCGAACCAGCCCGCGGTGTCGCGCAGCTCCGGCTTCGACCGGATGAAGGTGTTGGCGACGACCCACAACACCAGCAGCACGACGACGCCGAGATAGCTGTACATCATCGACCGCGTCATCGTGGCGACCGCGAAGAACAGCGCCGAGGTGACGAACAGGTTGGGCAGGGCGATGACGAAATAGGCGAAGGCATAGGCGCCGAGCCTATTCGGTCCCAGCGTCTCGGCATCGACCCACGGCATGAACGAGCCGAGCCACATCGCCAGCGGCACGACCAGGAACGCGGTGGCGGCGGCCAGGAACGCCCCCAGGAAGCGCGCCATCAGATAGTCGAACTTGCTGACGCGGGTCGATCGCACCATCGGCCCGAACCCGCTGTCGTCGTCGCGCACGATCACATTGGCGACGAACGCGGTCGTCACGAACATGAAGAACAGCGACAGGATCAGGTGCGTCTGCACGATCGCGACGGGCGCGTTCTTGTGGATATTGCCGCCCGCGCCGATCTGGATCTGCTCGACCGTCGCCGCACCGAAGGTCAGCAGGAAGAACAGGATGGACACGACCCAGAACACCGGGTTGCGCAGCTGGTAGCGAAGCTCGAAGGCCGCGATCTTGCCGAACATGGACCGGCCCCTCAGGCAGCGTTGGCGATGGGCGTGCGCCGCGAATGGGCAAGCGTGGAGAAATACACGTCCTCCAGCCCGCCATCGACGAGGGTGAAGCCGTCGCCGGGGTCACCGTCCGACAGGACGTGGACGATCGTGCGCCCGGCGAAGAGGCGGGTCGAGATGACTTCGTAGCGGGTCCGATACGCGTCCAACTCGTCGCGTGCGATCGTCTTCGCCCAGACGGTGCCGCGCGAGCGCTGGATCAGATCGAGCGGCGCGCCTTCCAGCTGGATGCGACCGCCGGCCAGCACCGCCATGCGCGGGCACAGGTCGGCCACGTCCTCGACGATGTGCGTCGACAGGATGACGACCACATTCTCGCCGATCTCCGCCAGCAGGTTGAGGAAACGATTGCGCTCTTCGGGGTCGAGGCCGGCGGTCGGTTCGTCGACGATGATGAGCTCGGGGTTGCCGATCAGCGCTTGGGCGATGCCGAAGCGCTGGCGCATGCCGCCCGAAAAACCCGCGATCGCCTTCTTGCGGACGGTCCAGAGGTTGACCTGGTTCAGCAGCGTCTCGACCGTGTCCTTGCGCTCCGTCGCCGACGCGATGCCCTTCAGCACCGCCATATGATCGAGCATGTCGTAGGCGGAGACCCGCGGGTAGACGCCGAAATCCTGCGGCAGATAGCCGAGCCGCTCGCGCAACCGCTCCGGCTGGGCGATGATGTCGATGTCGCCGAAGGTGATCCGGCCCGACGTCGGCGTCTGGAGCGTCGCAATCGTCCGCATCAGCGTCGACTTGCCCGCGCCATTGGGACCGAGCAGGCCGAACATGCCCTTCGGAATGGTCAGCGTGACATCATCCAGCGCGCGCGTGCCATTGCCATAGACATGGCTTACCGACGTCAGTTCCAGCACGTGCAAATCTCCCCCGAGTCGCGGCAGAGTGTAGCGGGCGTATTGGGTTTGTAAAACACCACGCGGCTGATTTGGGTTGGTGCAACCTCGACGGGCACCCCGTGCTCCCGCGAAGGCGGGAGCCCAGAGCCGAGAGCGAATACGTTTGCCGCCCTGGGCTCCCGCCTTCGCGGGAGCACTCGAGTTATTGGCTACCGACCGACCGGCCCCATCCAGTCCGTATCGCCGATCGGATCGCCCGGGGGCACGTCGGGCGTGCGCGGGCGTTCGGCGATGAGCGTCGCCAGCGTCTGGGGATCGAGCAGCTGGCGCGACAGGCCCGCGGCCCAGGCGCCCTCGTCGCCCGCGGACGCGACCTTCGACAGACGGGTGGCGATACGGGTGACGCGGTCGCCCAGCAGCGCGGCGGCTTCCGGCGGCGTCGCCTCATTTCGGGCGGCCTGCGCCAGGGCGATGACCGTTCGCGTCGCGATGCGGCGGGCGAGCGGATCGCTGAAGCTCTTCAGCGTCGCGTCCTCGACCGCGTCGAGCAGCGCGGTAACGCCGGGCATCGTCGGGTCGATCGCACGCTGGACCTCCAGCCGCTGTAGCCGGCTCGGCGCCATCAGTGTGCCCAGCGTCAGCTGCGTCGCGGTGTCGGCCGCGACCAGCGGATCGAAGACCGGGCCACCGGCGGTGTCGAACAGCTCGATATCGAATTGCCGGTTGGCGGTGCCGTTGCGCGGCGCCGACAGCAGCAGCGGAAGTGCCGGCGGCAGGCGGAGCGCCTCGGGGCTGATCGTCCGCAGCACGGCGGCGATCGCTGCGCGCTGCGTCGCGGCCGGCACGGCTCTTGGCGCGCCGCGCGGGTCGCCCTTCACGGTATAGGCGAAATCGACCCCGCCGATCGACTTGGCCGCGGCGACCAGCTGATAGCGATGCAGCAGATAGATCGGCACGAACCGGCGCCGAAGCGTCGACACCGGTTCGCTGGGCAGCAGATTGCGCTCGCCGAACTGCGCGATCGCCACGCGGCGGACGGTCATCAAGCGATCGAGTTCGGCGACGGGATCGCTGCCGTCGTCCCACAGCCCGCCCCAGGGCTGGGCGGTGTCGGCGCGGCGGGCATTGTCGTCAGGGACGAATCGCCAGCCCTTGGCCGCGATCGCGTCGGCCTTGGCAGCGGCGGTCGCGTCGTCGCCGTACAGCCAGTCGACCGTCGCCATGTCCCAGGCACCCAGTCCGGTACCATAGGCATCCGACAGGTCGGGTTTGCCGTCCACCAGCCCGATGCGCGGCGGCGGATAGTCCATTACCGATGCGCGGCCCTGCGTACTGGCGGCGAAATTATGTGCAAAGCCGATTGAATGGCCGACTTCGTGCGCGGCGAGCTGGCGCAGGCGGGCGATGGCGACCCGGGCGGGATCGTTCGGGCCGCCGGTGCCGGTCAGGCTGGCATCGACCAGCCCCTGGAAGATCTGGATATCCTGCCGCGCGCGTTCGGAACCGAGCACGACCATGCCGCGCAGGATTTCCCCGGTCCGCGGGTCGGTCACCTGCTGGCCATAGGCCCAGCCACGCGTCGCGCGATCGACCCAACCGATGATGCTGTAGCGTGCGTCGAGCGGATCGGCGTCTGGCGGAAGCACGCGGACGTCGAACGCGTCGATATAGCCGGCGGCCTCGAACCCCGCCTTCCACCAGTTGGCGCCTTCGATCAGGGCGGTACGGATCGGCTCCGGCGCGGCGGGGTCGACATACCAGATGATCGGCCGCCTCACTCGCGACCGGGCGGCGCCGGGGTCGGTCTTTTCCAGACGGAAGCGATTGGCGAGGTCGAACACCACGTCCTCGCCCAGTGGTACGCCGTAATCGACGGCCTGAGTCGAGAAGCCGGTCACGCGCGGATCGGCGCGGCGCGGGACATAGCCGGGTTCGGGTAACGCCATGAAGCTGTGATGGACACCTAGCGTCACGCGGCGCGGTTCGGGCGCGATGTTGCTGACCTCCGCGCCCGGCGTGTCGGAGGCGAAGGTCTGAAGCGAGTCGATCTCGACGTTCTTCGGAAACACCTTCACCGATGTCGGGTCGGCCGCGGACAGGCCGGGATCGAGGCGGAACCCGCGACCCGCCCCCTGCGCCGCGCCGCCGCCCAGGCTGCCGCCCTCCTGCCCCAGCGACGCGGCAATGCCGAGCGTGTCGCTGGCGAGGAACGGGGCGATGTCGATCGTGATCGTTCCGTCGGGATTGATGCGGTCGATCTCCCCCATCCAGACGATCGAGCTCGCGAAATCGGGCGACCGGGCGTCCGGCCGGTTGGGCACGCGAAAACGTGGGTTTTCATACTGGGCCGCGACCTTCTTGCCGATCCGGCGGAAAGCGATCAGCTGCGTCTCGCCGATCCGGCCGCGGTCGAGCGACGTCGGCGCAGCGCCCAGGCCGGAGCGCAGGACGGGGGTGTAGAGATACCGGCCGGCGACCCCGTCGGCATCGGGGCGGGGCAGCGTGACCAGGATCTTGCCGGTCGCTTGGACAGCCTCGACGCGCAGAAGCGGCGCATCGGTCGATGTCGTGGCAGCCGCTCGGTCTTGCGCGGGTGCCGGCGTCGCGAGGGCGAGCGCGATGAGCGAAACCGAAAGCCTGACCGTCATGTGCGAACGCCCCCCGTGGAGTGGGGCGGACTATGGCGGCGTGGGGGCGGGCGGACAAGCGCCGCGCACTCAAAGGCCTGCCCTTCAGGGGAGAGGTTGGGGGTGGGGGACGTCTCATAGAGACTGGAGCTCGCGGACAGGCCCCACCCCAACCCCTCCCCTGAAGGGGAGGGGCTCAACTGATCCTACCCCCGCAACCGCTTCAACAGCGGCGTCACCACGGGCGTCGTCAGCATCGTGCTCGCCACCGCCATCAACAGCAGCGCGGTGAAGGTCGCCGACGTGATGATCGCCTTGTCGAGCAGGATGTTCGCGAAGATGATCATGATCAGCGCCTTCGTCTGGAGCAGCCAGCCGATGACATGCGTCTCGCGCCGCGGCCATTTCAGGATGCGCCCGGCCAGGTGCACGCCGGCCAGCTTGCCGCCGACGCTGGCCACCAGCAGCAGCCCGGCGGCGGCGAAGACGATCGCGCCCCCGGCCTCCCAGCTCGTCTTCAGTCCGGTCGACAGGAAGAATACCGGCATGGCGACGAGCAGGATCGTACCGCGAAAACTGTCCATCGCCTCCAGCTCGAACCACTCCGCGTCGAGGACGGCGCCCGACAGGAACGCGCCGACCATATAGTGCAGTCCCGACCAGTCGGCGCCCAAGCCGCAGGCGGCGAGCCAGATGATCCCGACATACCAGCGGTCGGCCCTGGCGAGCCGGCGCATCAGCATCCGGATCAGGACGGCGGCAATGGCGAAGACGATCAGGAAGCCCAGCTGGCGGCCGATCCGGTCCCAATCGAGCAGAATGAGCGCGAGCACGCCCCAGATCGCGATGTCGTCGGCGCTCGCATAGCGCAGGATACGTTGGCCAAGCGGTTCGCGCAGCAGGCGGAGCTTTTCCATCAGCAGGATCAGGATCGGCAATGCGGTGACCGCGCAGGCCATGCCGATGCCGAGGATCGCCTGCCAGCCCTGCGCGGTCGGTCCGACCCAGCCGGGCCAGCGTAACATGATTGCTGCCGCCGCGGCTCCGGCAAGCAACGGCGCGCCAAGGGCAAGGCCCGCGGTAATACCGGTCTCGCGGCGGTTCGCCCAGGCCTGATGCAGGTCGAGTTCGATGCCGGCGACCCAGACGAACAGCATGACCGCCCACCAGGCGATCCCGTTCAGCGCCGCGATGATCGGTGGTGAGAAGACGTGGGCGTATGCGGCGGGGAAGGCCGCGCCGAGCACGCCCGGGCCGAGCAGGATGCCGCACAGGATCTGCACGACGACCAGCGGCGCCCAATAGTCGGTGCGGCCGACGCGCCAGACCAGATAGGGCAGGGTGAAGATCACGAGGATCGCGATCAGGAAAATCTCGGTCGTGGTCACGCTTTGCCCCTCCGCCGATTAGTCTGACGCGGCGGGGGACAGGGGGCAAGCTCAGGCCGTGCCCCAGGGCGGCGGGTCGAGCGTCTCGCGAAGAAAGGCGATGAACGCCGTGACTGCCGCGGGCACCGACGGCGCGCGCGGATGCAGCGCATAGATCGCCAGGTCGTCGGGACCGGACCAGTCTGGCAGCACGCGAACGAGCCGACCGTCGGCCAATGCCTCGCCGACGTCCCATAGCGACCGGAGCGCGATGCCGACGCCGCTCAGCGCGAGTTCGCGGACCAGTTCGCTGGAATTGGTGCCGACGACGCTCCTAACGTCGACCGCGCGCCGCTGACGTCCGCTTGCGAGGCGCCAGGGCGACTGGCCGTCGGCCGCAAGCAGGCGGTGGCGGCTCAGGTCGCCGACGCTGCCCGGCGTGCCATGCGCGGCGAGATACTCCGGGCTCGCGCACAGCAAGCGGCGGTTCGCGCCCAGCCGGTGGGCGACGATGCTGGCCGGGACCTGGGCGGTGATCCGTATCGCCAGGTCGATCCGTCCGGCAAACAGGTCGACCGCGGTGTCGGTCAGGTCGAGGTGAAGGTGCACGGCCGGATGCTGCGCCAGAAAGCGGCCGAGATAGGGCGCGATGTGGAGGCGGCCGAAGGAGGTCGGGGCCGAAACCCGCAAGGGGCCGCTGGGCATGTCGCGAATGCCGGTCAGCCGTGCTTCGGCGTCGCGGACCGCAACGAGGATGGCGGCGACATCGTCGTAGAACCGCTGACCCGCTTCGGTCAGCGCCAGGCGGCGGGTCGTTCGGTGGACCAGTCGGACGCCCAGTCGGGATTCGAGACGGGCCAGCCGCTTCGACACCATCGCCGGCGAAATCCTGAGTGCGCGCGCCGCAGCGGACAGGCTGCCGCTTTCGACGACGACCGCAAACAGCGCATAATCCAGATCCATTCGTTCCCCAAGAGAAAAACTGTTTGAACATCTTCGCCTCTACCGCACCAATGTCGCGCGGTCTATTTAGGTAAGGAAGGAGAAGATTGATGGACGGCTACCGCGACTGCGCAGGTCTGATGATCGCCGACCCGCTGGCGGCATTCCTCGCGGACGAAGCGCTGCCGGGCACGGGCGTCGCCCCGGAGCGCTTCTGGGCGGGGATGGCGGACATCGTCGTCCGCTTCACGCCGGACAATCGCGCCCTGCTCGCGACGCGCGACCGCATGCAGGCGGCCATCGACGACTGGCACCGCGCGTCGGCCGGTGCGCCGATCGACCCGGCAGCCTATCACGCCTTCCTGCGCGAGATCGGCTATCTGGTCGATGCGCCGGCGCCCTTCACCGTCTCCCCCGGTGCGGTCGACGCCGACGTCGCAACGCTCGCCGGGCCGCAACTGGTCGTCCCCATCCTCAACGCCCGCTTCCTGCTCAATGCCGCCAATGCGCGGTGGGGCAGCCTGTACGACGCGCTCTACGGCACTGACGCGATCGACCCCACGCCGGCGGGCGGCGGCTATGATCCGGCACGAGGCGCCAAGGTCATCGCCTGGGCAAAGGCGTTCCTCGACCGCAGCGTTCCGTTGGCCAGCGGATCGTGGGCCGACTGGACCGGCGGCACACCCGACCTCATAGACCCGACGCAATTGGTCGGCCGCGCGGGCGACACCCTCCTTCTGCGGCACCACGGCCTGCACATCGAGCTCGTCATCGATCACACGCATCCGATCGGTCGCGACGATCCCGCAGGGCTGGCCGACGTCATCTTGGAATCAGCGCTCAGCACGATCGCCGACCTGGAGGACTCGGTCGCGGCGGTCGATGCCGAGGACAAGGTCGCCGCCTACCGCAACTGGCTGGGCCTCATGCGCGGCGACCTGACCGCGACGTTCGACAAGGGCGGTCGCCAGGAGACGCGGCGCTTGGCCGGGGACCGGCATTACACCGCCCCCGACGGCAGCGAGATCGTCTTGTCCGGCCGCAGCCTTATGTTCGTGCGCAACGTCGGCCATTTGATGACCACGCCGGCGGTTCGCCTGGCCGACGGCAGCGAGGCGCCGGAGGGTATCCTCGATGCGATCGTCACCAGCCTGATCGCGCTCCACGACCTGCGCGCGGCCCAAGCGAACAGTCGCGTCGGGGCGATCTACATCGTGAAGCCCAAGATGCATGGTCCCGACGAGGCCGCCTTCACCAACCGCCTGTTCGACGAGGTCGAGGACCTGCTCGACCTTCCGCGCCATACGATCAAGGTCGGCGTGATGGACGAGGAACGCCGCACCTCGGCCAATCTCGCCGCCTGCATCCACGCCGTGCGCGACCGCATCGTCTTCATCAACACCGGCTTCCTCGACCGCACGGGCGACGAGCTGCACACGTCGATGCTGGCCGGCGCGATGCTGCGCAAGGGCGACATGAAGGGCGCGGACTGGATCGCGGCGTATGAGGATCGCAACGTCCAGATCGGCCTTGCGTGCGGGCTCGCCGGCAAGGGCCAGATCGGGAAGGGCATGTGGGCGGCCCCCGACCGGATGGCGGACATGCTGGCGCAGAAGATCGCACACCCGATGAGTGGAGCGACGACCGCCTGGGTCCCCAGCCCGACCGCAGCGACGCTTCACGCGACGCATTACCACCAGGTCGACGTCACCGAACGTCAGCGTGCGCGGGTGAGTGAGCCGATTGCGTCGCTCGACCGCCTGCTGTCGATCCCCCTCGCCGCCGGCCAGAACTGGAGCGTGGAGGAGGTCGCGGCGGAGCTCGACAATAATGTTCAGGGTCTGCTCGGCTATGTCGTCCGCTGGATCGATCAGGGCGTCGGCTGTTCGAAGGTGCCCGACATCCACGACGTCGGCCTGATGGAGGACCGCGCGACGCTTCGGATCTCGTCACAGCATATCGCCAACTGGCTACTTCACGGCGTCGTCACCCGCGACGCGGTGCTGGACGCGTTCGAACGGATGGCAGCAAAGGTCGACGCCCAGAATGCGGGCGATCCCGCCTACCGCCCGCTGACTGGTGGCGATGGCATCGCTATGCGCGCGGCAAAGGCTTTGGTGTTCGACGGGCTCGATCAGCCGAACGGCTATACCGAGCCGCTGTTGCACCGGTATCGAGCGGCGGCAAAAGCGGCGGCTTGACGCTCGGGTTCGACGCGGTAGCACGGAGCACAATGTCCTCCCGCACCGCCCATGGCTCGACCATTCGCGACGTCGCGGCCTCGGCCGGCGTGTCGATCCGCACCGTCTCGCGTGTGCTCAATCGCTCGCCCAAGGTGAATGGCGAGACGCGCGAGCGGGTTGAGGCGACGATCGCCGCCCTCGGCTTTCGGCGCAGCGCGCGGGCACGCGGGCTGGCCACCGGACGATCCTATCTGATCGCGTTGCTGCATAACGATCGCAACGCGCTGGTGCTCGACACACTGCAGCGCGGAGTGGTGGAGGCCGCGTCGGCACGCGGCTATGAACTGGTCGTGCATCCGGCGCCGGCCGATGGTGCCGATGTGGTCGCCGATATTCTCGATTTCACCGCGCGATCGCGCGTCGATGGGCTGGTGGTGATGGCGCCCGTGTCGGGCGTGCCGGGCCTGGCGGAGGAGCTGGCCGCGGTCGGCATCCCTGCGGTCGCGCTTGCGGCGGTCGGCATGACGGGGTTTGCGGACATGCTGGTTTCGGACGAGCGCAGCGCCGCGGCGGAGGTCGCGCGCTATCTACGCGGTCTCGGGCACGCCCGAGTGGGGCTGGTGAACGGCCCGCTCGATGCGCAGTCGGCGCAAGAGCGGCGGGCAGGGTTCCTTGCCGCCGCTGATGGTATGAGCGTCGTGGAGGCGGCCGGCGACTATGGCTTCGACGCCGGATATGTCGCGGCCGAAGTCCTGCTTGGCGCCAACCCCCGCCCCACCGCGATCTTCGCCGCCAACGACGTGATGGCCGCAGCGGTGCTGAAGGCGGCGGCAGCCCGGGGCATTGCGGTGCCCGGCGACCTGTCGGTCGTCGGTTTCGACGGTAGCATGCTGGCGCGGATGCTGACGCCGGCCCTGACCTCCGTCCACCGGCCGCTGGCGGAAATGGCGGGATCGGCGACGACGCGGCTGCTCGATATCATCGAGGGCGAGCCGGGTCGGACGTGCCTTGCGGCCACCTTGACCCTGATCGAAGGTGAATCGAGCGGGCCGGCGCCTCAATAGTCATCGGGGTCGGCCAGCGCCGCATGGGCGCGTTCGACCGGGACGAGGAAACGTGGGTCGCTCGACAAGCTGCCGAAAATCTCCCGCATCACCAGGATCGCGCGCCAGTCGCCGCCCGCCGCCAGCAGGCGATCGGCCAACGGGTCGGTAATGCGCTCGCCCGTCGCCGCGGCGCGCGCGATGAAGCGTAGCCACGCCGCAATCGGCACCGCCAGCCGATCGATCGGACGCCCCGCCGTCAGCGCGTCACGGATCGTGTCGAGGATGCGATACGGCAGCTTCTGCGATCCGTCCCAGGCGATCTGCGACAGCTTGTGCTCGATAGCCGGGTTGGCGAAGCGCTTGAGGATCGCGGTGATATAGGCATCGATATCGAACCCCGCCGGCGGGGTGAGCGACGGTGCGATGTCCTCGCGCATCAGCCTTTCGATGAACGCCGCGAGCTTCGGATCGGCCATCGCCGCCGCGACGCTGGCATGGCCCAGGCCGAGGCCGAGGCCGAGGTAGGCAAGGGTCGAATGCGGGCCGTTGAGCAGCCGCAGCTTGGCCGCTTCATAGCCATGGACGTCGTTGGTAAAGGTCACGCCGGCCCGGTCGAGTTCGGGGCGCTCGCCCGCGAAATCATCCTCGATCACCCATTGGGTGAAGCCTTCGCGCTGGATCGGCCAGCTGTCCTCCACTTCGATAGCGCTTGCCACCCGCGCGCGCAGCGCATCGTCGGTCGCGGGCGTGATCGAATCGACCATCGCATTGGGGAAGCGCACGTTGTCCTCGATCCAGCGCGCCAGGTCGGCATCGCGCGCTTCGGCGAACAAGCGGACGGCGGCGCCGAGCTTGCGGCCATTGCTCGCCAGATTGTCGCAGGACAGCACCGTCACGCCGGGCAGCCTCAGGTGTTTGCGTTTCGCAAGACCCGCGACGATCCAGCCGATCGCGGTCGTCGGCATGTCACCCGACAGATCACGAACGATGCCGGCGTGATCCATATCCAGCGTACCGTCGCCGGAGAGGCAATATCCCTTTTCTGTTACCGTCAGGCTGATGATCCGCGTGTCCGCGTCCGCCAACGTCGCGAGCACGGCGGTGCCGTCGTGGGCGGTCAGCACGCGCTTGATCGACCCGATGACCCGGTAGGAGATTGCTTCGTCAAGCAGGGCCAGCGTATACAGCCCGTGCTGCGGGTTGAGCGCATCGGCGACCGATGTCGAATGGAGGCTGACGCCGGTGATGCCCCACCGCGGATCATGCGCGAGCAGCGTGTCGAACGCCGCAGCCTGATGTGCGCGGTGAAAGGCGCCGGGGCCCAGGTGGACGACACCTGCTTTAGTCGCGGCACGATCATAGGACGGTACGCCGACGCCCGCCGCAACTGCCGCGAGCGTCGCGTTCGAGAGCCGCTTCATGCAGGCGTCTCCAGACCGTAAGCCTTTCTGACGAGGCCGTTGGTCAGCTCATAGGCGAGGTCGGCCGCTTCCCAATCTTCCAATCGGTGCTCGGCGACCAGCCGGGCGAGGAAGCCGCAATCGATCCGCCGCGCGACATCGTGTCGGGCCGGGATCGACAGGAAGGCACGCGTGTCGTCGTTGAAGCCGACGGTGTTGTAGAAGCCGGCCGTCTCCGTCGTCATCTCGCGGAAGCGTCGCATTCCTTCCGGGCTATCGTGGAACCACCACGCCGGACCGAGCTTCAGGCAGGGATAATGCCCTGCCAGCGGTGCGAGTTCGCGGGCGTAGGTGCTTTCGTCCAGCGTGAACAGGATGATCGTCAGGTCGCGTTCGGTCCCGACGACGTCGAGCATGGGCTTGAGCGCGCGGACATAGTCGGTGCGCGACGGAATGTCGGCGCCCTTGTCGCGGCCATGGGTCGCGAACAGGCCGGCGTTATGATTGCGATAGGCTCCGGGGTGGATCTGCATCGTCATGCCGTCCTCCACGCTCATCTTCGCCATTTCGGTCAGCATCTGCGCGCGGAAGAGTTCGGCGTCGGCCGTATCGGCGGTGCCGGCCATGATCCGCGCGAACAGCGCCTCGCACTCTCCGGCGGACAGGTTCGCGGTCTGTGCGGTCGCGAAGCCATGATCGGTGGCAGTGGCGCCCGCGGCCCGGAAATCGGCGCGGCGTTTGCGGTGCGCGGCGAGATAGCCCGACCAGCTTTCGACGTCTTCACCGGTCAGTTCGGCGAAGCGGGCAAGCGCCGGGCGAAAGGCTTCATGCTCGGCATCGATCACGGAGTCTGGGCGATAGGTGGTGACGACGCGCCCCCGCCAGCCGGATCGGCGAATGGCGGCGTGATGCTCGAGCGGGTCGTCAGCACCCTCGGTGGTCGCCAGCAACTCGATCCCGAACCGGTCGAACAGTGCGCGCGGGCGGAAGGCCGGCGTCGCCAGCGCTTGGCTAATCCTATCGAAATAGAGGTCCGCGCTCGCCGGCTCCAGCGCGACGTCGATGTCGAACACCGTCGCGAAAGCATGGTCGAGCCACATCCGCGACGGGGTCCCGCGGAACAGGTGGTAGTGCGCGGCAAAGGTCGCCCAAGCCGCACGCGGATCGGTCGCGGGCACGCCCCCTTTGTGCGGTACGCATAGTGCGTCGAGCGATACACCCTGCGAATAGAGCATCCGGTAGAGGTAGTGATCGGGCGCCAGCAACAGTTCGGTCGCGTTGCTCCACGGAGCGTTGCTGGCGAACCAGGCGGGGTCTGTGTGGCCGTGCGGGCTGATGATCGGCAGGCCCGCGACGCTGGCATAGAGGTCGCGTGCGATCCCGCGGGTGGTCGGGTCGGCGGGCAGCAGGCGATCGGGATTCAGGGTCAGCGGGCGCACGTCAACTCTCCTTCGCCGGGCGGGGTATCGACTTGTGCCAACGGTGGCAATGACGTATTTCGCGCGAATGGACGATGTGACGGATCGGCCACGCACTATGCGCGTGGCGGTGGAGGACGATGTTGCGGTCGCGCTCGAGGCGTTGCGCGCGGGGGAGGTCGTGCGGGTCGAAGACGTCGAGATCAGACTGTGCGATGACATTCCTATCGGGCACAAGTTCGCGCTCCACGCGATCGCTGCGGGGGCGCCGGTCCACCGCTACCGCGCGCCGATCGGTCTTGCGACACGCGCGATCGTAGCCGGCGAACACGTCCATAGTCAGAACGTGCGCACGGGATTGTCGGGCGAACTCGACTATCGCTTTATCGGGCCAGCTGCGCGGCGCTTGTCCGATGCTTATGCCGGCAGAACGTTCCGCGGATATCGCCGGGCAGACCGAAGCGTCGGCACCCGCAACGAGCTGTGGATTCTGCCGACCGTCGGCTGCGTCGGTCGCTTGGGCGAGCGGCTGGCGGCGGCCGCGGCTTCAAAGGCGGCGGGACGGATCGATGGCGTACACGCCTTCAATCATCCGTTCGGCTGTTCGCAGCTCGGTGCCGATTTGGAGGGGACGGCGGCGATTCTTGCAGCGCTGGCGCAGAATCCGAACGCCGGCGGCGTGCTCGTACTGGGGCTGGGCTGCGAGTCGAACCAGCTCGACGCCATGCTTGCGCGCATTCCGGACGAACGGCGCGATCGGTTGGTGGCGGTCCGGGCACAAGCGGAGGCCGATGAATTCGCAGCCGGAATGGCGGCCATCGAACGGCTGATTGAGGCCATGGCGACCGATGTGCGCACCGAGGTGCCCCTGTCCGCGCTTCGGCTGGGCGTGAAATGCGGCGGGTCGGACGCGATGAGCGGTCTGACCGCCAATCCACTGATCGGGCGGATGGCGGACGCTGTCACCCAGGCTGGCGGCACGGCCATTCTCACCGAAATCCCGGAGATGTTTGGCGCGGAAGGGCTGTTGTTGCAGCGGGCCGAGACGGAGGCGGTGTTTGATCGGCTGACTACGGTCGTGAACCGCTTCAAACGCTATTTCCTCGACCATGGCGAGCCGGTGTCCGAGAATCCAAGTCCCGGTAACGTCGCTGGCGGCATCACGACGCTGGAGGAAAAGTCGCTCGGTGCGGTGCAGAAGGGCGGGCTGGCGACGGTCAGCGACGTCATCGACTATGGCGCGCGGGTGACTCAGGACGGGCTTACGATCCTGGAGGCGCCGGGCAACGATGCGGTGTCGACCACCGCGCTCGCCGCGGCAGGAGCGACCATCACATTGTTTTCGACCGGGCGGGGGACGCCACTCGGCAGCCCGGTGCCGACGGTCAAGATCGCGTCGAATGCCGCGCTCGCGCGGCAAAAGGCCAATTGGATCGATTTCGATGCGAGCATCGTGCTCGATCAGGGGATCGAAGCGGGTGCTGCAGCGCTGCTCGATGCCATTCTCGCGATCTCCAGCGGAACGCCGACTCGCAACGAATTGAACGACGAGCGCGCCATCGGGATCTGGAAGCGCGGCGTGACGCTGTAGTTCAATAACTCAGACCTATTACTGGACAGCCGATCACAGCGCCCGCTAAAGCGCGCTCACCAGGATTTTGGAGGTTTGGGCGTGATCGACGGAAGCATGCTGATCGGGGCCGAGGAACGTCAGGCACCTGCGCGATTTCAGGCAATCGACCCGAGCACTGGCCAGACCATTGCCGGTGATTTTTCGTCGGCTACGGCCGAGGACGCTGCCGAAGCGTGCGCGCTCGCCGAAGCTGCCTTTCCTGCCTATGCCGCGTTGGCGCTGGAGGATCGCGCGGCGTTCCTCGAAGCGATCGCCGAGGAAATCCTTGCGGTTGGTGACGTACTAATTGAACGCGCGATGCAGGAAAGCGGCCTGCCGCGTGCGCGCCTGGAGGGCGAGCGCGGGCGGACGGTCGGCCAGTTGCGCCTGTTCGCTGATGTGGTCCGTCGAGGGGACTATCTCGATGCGACGATCGACCCGGCGATGCCGGAGCGCGCGCCCTTGCCGCGTCCAGACCTGCGCCGCGTGAACCTGCCGATTGGCCCGGTCGCGGTGTTCGGGGCGTCGAACTTCCCGCTCGCATTCTCGGTCGCGGGCGGCGACACCGCATCCGCGCTGGCGGCCGGTTGCCCGGTCGTCGTCAAGGGCCACCCGGCGCATCCGGGCACCGGCGAACTCGTTGCGCGCGCGATCCGCGCCGCGATCGTCAGATGCAGTCTGCCGGCAGGTGTCTTTTCCTATCTCCCGGGCGAAACCAATGCCCTGGGCAGCGCGCTTGTCGCCGATCCGTACATCCGCGCGGTCGGTTTTACCGGATCACGTGGCGGCGGCCTTGCCCTTGTCGCCATTGCCAATGCCCGCCGCGAGCCGATTCCGGTCTATGCCGAGATGTCGAGCATCAATCCGGTCGTGATCTTTCCTGCTGCGCTCGCGGCGCGGGGGGCCGCGCTGGCGGAAGGTTTCATCCAGTCGCTGACGATGGGGGCGGGGCAGTTCTGCACCAACCCGGGCCTGGTCCTCGCCGTCGAATCGCCGGACCTGGACGCATTCGTGTCGGCGGCAGGAGAAGCGCTGCAGACGAGTCAGCCGGCAACGATGCTGACGCCGGGTATTCATGCCAGCTTCGAGTCCGGGGTGAATGCGCTGGCATCGCACACGGCGGTGCGGACCGTGGCGCGCGGCTGTGTCGGCGATGGCGTCAACCAGGCGGTTGGCGCGCTGTTCGAGACGAGCGGCGAAGCGTTCCTCGCCGACGCCGCGCTGGGACATGAAGTGTTCGGCTCGTCGTCGGTCGTCGTGCGGTGCCGTGACATGGCGGAACTGGTCCGCGTGCTCGGCGCGGTCGAAGGTCAGCTGACCATAACCTTGCAAATGGACGACGCCGATACGGCCGCTGCCGCGCAGGTCATTCCGGTCGCGGCGCGTCGCGCGGGTCGCGTGCTGGCGAACGGCTGGCCGACCGGCGTCGAAGTCGCCCCGGCGATGGTGCACGGCGGACCGTTCCCCGCGACCAGCGACGGACGCTCGACCAGCGTCGGCACCGCGGCGATCGAGCGGTATCTGCGCCCGGTCTGTTTCCAGAACCTGCGCGACGAGCTGTTGCCGCCAGCTGTCACCGATGCCAACCCGTGGGGCGTCGCGCGTCGGGTCGACGGCAAGCGAGAAGCGTCTCCGCGCTGACCTTCACACCCACGCCTGTCGGCGTACCGATGAAACCTGGGATTGATGGCCGTTAATTGACACGGAAGCGGCGGCCTGCCTAGCAGTCGGACGTTAGATCTGGGGGGAGAGCGCGATCGTGCCAGCGGTGATCGTCAATGGCACGCACGACAGCGTTCTCGTAACGCTGTCGATCGCTGTTGCGATCCTGGCTGCCTTCACGGCGCTCAGCTTGGCGAGCCGCGTTCGCGCCTCGCGCGGGCGGGCGCGGACGATCTGGGTGTCCGCCGCAGCGATTGCACTGGGCGGCGGCATCTGGTCGATGCATTTCGTGGCGATGCTGGCGTTCGTCATGCCGGGCATGCCGATGACCTACGACGTCGGCCTGACGCTGGCGTCGCTGGCGGTCGCCATCGCTTTCACCGCTGCGGGCTTTGCGGCGGTGAACTGGCAGGACGTCACTTGGCGGAGGATCATCGGCGCCGGCGTGCTGATCGGCAGCGGTGCGATCGCCATGCACTATATGGGCATGGCGGCGATGCGAATGCCCGCGACTTTGCGCTACGATCCGCTGTGGGTGTGGATTTCGGTCGTTATCGCCCTGTTGGCGGCGATCGCTGCGACCTGGCTGGCTTCCCGCGAACAACGTATCGCTCGGCGCGTTCTCGCCGCGATCGTAATGGGGTTTGCGATCGCCGGGATGCACTACGCCGGCATGCACGCCGCGATCTTCACCATGGCGGCCGAAATCGACAGCGCGGCGGGCAGGACGAGCATCGGCCAGGCCTATCTGGCAGTTGGCATCAGCTGTCTGACGATCGTCATCCTGCTGGTATCGCTCGGCGCCGTGCAGGTGGAGCGCATTTACCGCCGTGCCGCCCGCCGGGAGGCGCGGGCGACGCTGCGCGTCACCATCGCCGACATATTGCGCGGTCAGAATGCGGACGCGGCGCTCCACGACATTGCCGCACTGCTCGGCGCCCATTTCGACGTCGTCCGCGCCGGGTTCGGCGATCTCGACCCCGATGCGGATGCGTTCGACTACAGTGTCTGCTGGACCGACGGCACCGTCGAGCCGCTGATCGGACAATTCCCGGCCGCCGCCTTCGGCCCGAAGATCGTCGCGGCGCTCAACGTCGGTCGGACGATCGCGATCGACGACTTGTTCGACAATGCGCTGAGCAAGGAGTCGCTTACCCGGGAAACCGCTCGCGAGGTCGAGACGCGTGCGATCCTGGTCGTCCCGTTCGTACGTCATGGCCGGCTGCGAACGATCGTCTATCTGAACGACCGGCGCCCACGGCGTTGGCGGTTGGACGAAATCTCTTTCATGGAGGAGGTCGCCGAACGCATTCGCCTGGTCATCGAACGCATCGCCGCCGAACAGGACCTGCGCCAGCTGAACGCCAGCCTGGAACAGCGGGTCGAGGCGCGAACGCGCGAATTGCAGGCGGTGCAGGAAGCGTTGCACCACATCCAGAAGATGGAGGCGATCGGCCAGCTGACGGGCGGCGTGGCGCATGACTTCAACAATCTGCTGACTCCGATCATGGGCGCCCTCGATCGGCTGCATCACAAGCCGCTCGACGACGCGCGCGATGCGCGGCTCGTCGCGGGCGCCTTGCAGTCCGCGGAGCGTGCCAGGACCCTGGTCCAACGCCTTTTGACTTTTGCCCGCCGTCAACCGCTTCAGTTACAGGTCGTCGATGTGGGGGCGCTGGCACAGGGAATGGCCGCGCTGATCTCGGGCACGATCGGGCCGTCGATCCGCGTGGTGGTGGAGTCGGCGCCGGATATCGGCTGCGCGCTGGCCGATCCCAATCAGCTCGAGATGGCATTGTTGAACCTGAGCGTGAACGCGCGAGATGCCATGCCCGATGGGGGGCTGCTCCATATTTCGGCCGATGGCGTCGTGCTCGACGACGACGGGAGCGCGCCGCTGCCGGCCGGGCGATATGTCCGCTTGCGGGTCGCCGATACCGGGGCGGGTATGGACGCAGAGACGCAGCGGCGCGCGATCGAGCCTTTCTTCTCGACGAAGGGCGTCGGCCGAGGCACTGGGCTCGGCCTGTCGATGGCGCACGGCCTAGCCGCGCAGCTGGGCGGGGCATTGACGATCGACAGCGCTCCGGGAAAAGGCACGCGGATCGGCCTGTGGCTGCCGGAGCATTCCGCGGACCGCCCGGCGACACCTCCGAGCCAGTCCGCGACCACCCCCGTCTCCGGTGGTACGGTTCTGCTGGTCGATGACGAGGCGGTGGTGCGTGAGGCGACGGCGCAAATGCTCGCCGATCTGGGCTTTTGCGTCCACACCTGTGCCTCTGCGGAAGAAGCCCTGGCGGCAATCGAAGGGGGCGCGACCCCCGATGTGATCGTATCGGACCAGATCATGCCGGGCATCACCGGCACCGAGTTCATTCGCCGCGTCAAGGCGCGCCACCCGCAGGCGAAGACGCTGCTGATCTCGGGCTATTCGGACGAGGGCAACATCGATCCGGCCTTGCCCCGCCTGACCAAACCGTTCGTCAAGAACGATCTGGCCGCGGCGCTGGCCGCGATCGTCTGATCCTGATCGGGCGCCCCGCAGCGGCGTTTCCCGGTCACGGGGGCCAATCAGATCAGACCGTTCGCACGGTGCCGCCGTCGATGATGAATTCCGCCCCGTGAATGGCCGCCGCGCGGTCTGAGGCGAGATAGGCGATCAGGTCGGCGACTTCTGAAGGCTCGGCCGCGCGACCGATCGGAATGCCGCCCAGGCCATCCATGACCGACTGCCGCGCCTGCTCGATCGTCCCGCCCTGCGCTTGCAGCAAGCGTGCAAGGAAGTCCGCCGTAGCTTCGGTATTGATCCAGCCGGGCGAAACCGCGTTCACGCGAACACCCTTTGGGCCAAGCTCCTTGGAAAGCGCCTTGCTGTAGGTGCGCAGTGCGGCCTTGGCGGCGGCATAGGCGGTGGTCGATTCCGGCAGCGGCAGGATCGCCTGGATCGACGTGACGTGCACGATGGTTCCGCGACCGCGCGCGATCATCTGCGGCGCGAGCAGCCGATCGAGTCGCACCGTCGCCAACAGGTTGAGGTTCAGTTCGGCCAGCCAATGCTCATCCGTCAGGGCAGCGAAGCCTCCGCCGGGCGACGACGAACCACCGACGACATGCGCCAGCACGTCGACCCCGCCCATGCGATCGAGCGCTGCACGCGCAAATGCTTCGCTCCCCGCCGGCGTCGTCAGATCGGCCTGGACCAACGTCACGTCGTCGAGCGGCGCGGCATCCCCGCGCGCGGCGGTGATGACCTGAGCGCCAGCGTCGCGGAACCGCTCGACGGTCGCGCGCCCCAATCCTTTGGTGCCGCCGCTGACCAGGACGCGCTTGCCAGCGAATTCGCGGGGATCGACGGTAACGCTCACAGCGTGATCTCCAGCGTCGTGATGGCATCGTTTTCGATCACGAAGTCGTAGGTGAAGCGCAGCGGGCTGCCGGGAAAGTCGCCATGTGATGGGCCGGCGAGGACGATATGATCGGCCTGCCGCCGCACGCTGTCGGGCGTGAAAATTGCCTTCACGGGGAGCACCTCGTCCTCGAACAGCGCTCGAATTCTGGGCGCGCCTGCGAAGCGCTTTCCGTTGTCCTTCACGACCGCATTCTCGGCGAAGGGCCGCATCATCGCGTCCACATCCAGACGAGCGTTCGCCGCGACGAAATCGGCGATGGGTTTGGGAAGTTCGATCGACATTGCTCAACTCCTTGACGGGATGCTGCAAAGCTAGCGATACCGATCGTCCCTGATAATCGGGGAAAACCATGATGAGGCGTTGCGAAAAGTGGGACAATGGCGACCCCTGGCTTGATCGAGTTCGACGCGGTGCTGTCCATTGCGCGGCTCGGATCATTTCGCGCCGCTGCGCTGGAGCTGGGACTATCGACCACGGCACTCAGCAATCTGATCGGAAAGCTCGAACGGCGTTTGGGCGTTCGGCTGTTCAACCGGACGACTCGGAGTGTCTCGCTGACCGACGCGGGGCGGACTTTCGTAGATCAGGCGGGGCCGGCGGTACGGATGTTGCACGACGCGGTGGAGGCCGCCAGCGCGCAGCAGGAAGCACCATCGGGGACGCTTCGGATCAACGCCTTCGCAACGGGCGCTCGCGAAATCCTGCGCCCCCTGCTTCTCGCCTTCTTGCGCCGATATCCGCAGGTTCATGTCGACCTGGTGACCGAGGGGCGCGTCGTCGACATCGTGGCGGCCGGTTTCGACCTCGGTCTGCGGAGCGCCGACCTTGTGCCGAGCGACATGATCGCCGTCCCGATCGGCCCGCCGCGGCGGTTCGCGGTGGTGGCGACACCCGATTATGTCACCGCACACGGAACGCCCCGCGTGCCGCCGGATCTGCTGCAGCACCCGTGCTTGCGCATCCGCCTGCCGAACGGCGCGCTGCACCGCTGGGCGTTCGAAAAGGATGGCCAGCCAGTGCAGATCGACGTCAGCGGGCCGATGACGCTCGACGAAGCAAGCCTGGCACGCATCACGGTGCTCGATCACATCGGCGTCGGCTACTTCATGGAATCGGACGTTCGCGAGGATATCGACGCTGGCCGTCTCGTACGGTTGCTAGCGGACTGGACGCCGCCTTTATCGCCGCTGTGCCTCTACTATCCCAACCGCCGAAACCCCTCCGCCGCATTCCGGGCGCTGATCGAGATGGCGAGGGCGGCGAAACGATAGGAAGCGGTTATCGATACTGCGAGACGCCTGCATAGGCATCCGACACAGAGCGCGCGCAACAAACGAGCCAAATTCTTTCTCGATCTGGCCCGCCACTTGGGGCGTCGATGTGCGACTGAAACAAGTCAAAGCGCTGCGTGACGCAACATGTGATGGCGGCGTGACCAACTGGGCCGGCGCAGTTCGAGCCTGGCAAGCCTTGGATGCGAAGCATCAGAGTGCCGCGTCACTCACGCCCGAGCGACCGGTAATGATCGACGGGGTCGCCGGGATCACTTCGGAGGTGTCGGCATCACTGTGCTGGCGAGAAGATGAGTGTTGGAACGGTGGTCGCGATCAGCTGCCCGGCGCTGATAATCCTGCCGATTGTCGGATTCGTGTTGGCGGGCTGATCGCGGTGCCGGTCGGCGGAGGCTGAGGTTTAGCGATCGGCTTCGCCATCTTCGTGACGATCCTTGGGTTCAGCGGATATGCTCTAATTCAATTGCATCGCCGCAGTTGAAGATCGCCATAGCGGACGCTTTGTCGACCGAGCTTACAAGGCTTGGTGACCGCCCTCTTCGATGGCTACCGCATGTTCGTGGACGCGAAGCCGACATAGGCTTGCTAATCTTTTGTCTCAGCACAGCCGCTCACCCGTCCCATTGCTGATGCAACTTCGCGTTCTGCTTGCTGGAAGCCATAATCTGGGATGATCGCGTTCGTACTAGCCGTTACGTCCGACCAGCGGGCGGCGACCTCCTCCCCAGCACTGGGAGCCCCCCCGATGTGAATGCCACTGGTCAGGGTAACAGTCGCAGCGGCGAAATGACCGGCACCGGCGCAAAGGATCGCGCGGGTCGGAGCGTCATCGCCGACCAACGCGAGCAGGCCGGGGCTGACGAGCGCTGGGTCGAGAAACCGCAGGCTATCGTCCGTCAGCACGCCGTGGGTCATTTGCGTGGCTGCAGTCGGGGCAAGACTGTTCACGCGAATACCGTACTTCTCCCCTTCGATCGCCAGTGTCTGCATCAGGCCGACAAGCGCCATCTTTGCAGCACCATAGTTCGCCTGACCGAAGTTGCCGTACAGGCCCGAGGACGACGTCGTCATAACAATGCGGCCGTAGCGGCGTTCGCGCATTGGTTCCCACACCGCCTTCGAACAGATCGCGGCGCCCATCAGGTGGACGTCCACGACCTGGCGGAAGTCGTCCATCGTCATCTTGGCGAAGCTCTTGTCGCGGAGGATCCCGGCATTGTTGATGAGGATGTCGACTTGGCCGAACCGGGTCAGTACCTGATCGATCATCGCGTCGACGGCGGCTTCGTCAGTTACCGATCCGCCGACGGCAAGCGCGGTGCCGCCGGCCGCGGTGATTTCGTCCGCGACCGTCGCTGCATTCGCTTCCGACACGTCGTTGACGATCACTGTCGCGCCCTGCCCGGCGAGATAGAGCGAATGGCAGCGGCCGAGGCCCCCACCGGCGCCAGTGACGATAGCGACGCGGTTTGCGAGCTTCATGGACGATCCTCTTCTGTAAGCTTCCGCCGTAACTTACATGCCGCGAAGTTCACTATCAAGAGAGTGAAGAAACCGTCAGCCGTTGTTTTTGCAGATCTGCCGAAAGCCGGCGGCCATGAAAGAGGCCATGCGCTCTTTCACCGCCACGAAGTCATCTGACTTGCACAGGCCATGGGACAATTTGTCGATGCGACCGGTGCGCGCGAGCGTCAGCATCAGAGCTCCGGTGACAAAGTGATAGCCCCAGAAGATGTCTGCCTCCGCGCAGTCGGGCAGCGCCTTCTTCAGCAGGTCAATCAGGCGAAGCACGACCGGGTCGAAATGCTCGTCCATCAGTTCGGCTCCCCATTCAGGGGTGTTGGCGACTTGCGCGCCGAGCGCGGCATAGTTCTTCCAGCCCTCACCACCCTCGATATAGAGGTCGAGATCGGTGTCGAGGAACGCGCGCAACGCGCCTTCGACCGTGGGTTTGCCGGCGCACGCTGCTTCATACGCGTCGAGTGCCTGCATCCGGCGCTCGCTTGTCACGACTGCGCGGCGCGAGAAGACCGCGTCGAACAGCGTCGTTTTGTCGGAGAAATAATAGTTCAGTAGCGTGTGGTGAACGCCGACGCGTTTGGCGACGTCCTTTAAAGTGACGCCGTGCAGCCCGTGTTTCGAAAACAGATATTCCGCCGCGTCGAGGATCTGCTCCATCGTTTCGGCACGTTGTTCGGCCTTTTTCGAGCGGCGGGGGGCTTTGACATTCTCTTGCACGCTAACATCTGTCGGGTGCGACAGCACGGTCGTCAAGCCGCACCGAATTCGGCACGCAGCCGAAGCTTGTCGATCTTGCCGGTCGGCGCGAGCGGCATGGCGGGCAAGCGGACGACGGCGTCCGGGATCCACCAGGAGGCCACGCGGCCCTTCAGCGCGCCGAGCAGGTCGCTGTCGGTGACCCGATCCTCGCGCAATTCGACAAGCAAGATCGGGCGCTCGCCCCATTTGAGGTCGCTGCGGCCGATGACCGCGGCGAGCGAGACTTGCGGCAAAGCGCCGACGACGGCTTCGATCTCGGCGGGGTTTATCCATTCGCCGCCCGACTTGATCAGATCCTTGGCCCGGCCCGTGATCGTCAGATTGCCCGCCGCGTCGATCCGCGCGAGATCGCCAGTCGTGAACCAGCCATCGGCATCGCAGGCGCTGTCGGCTTGCCCGAAATAGCGATCGACCACCGCCGCGCCGCGCACGCGCAGATGGCCGTCGCCGTCGCGTTGGTTGGGCAGGGGGGTCCCGTCGGCGTCGGTCAGTAACAGGTCGACGCCGATCGCGGGCTTGCCAGAATGGGCGGCCGAGCGATCGGCGTCGCCGGGGCGCGCAACGGTGCCGGAGGGGGAAAGTTCGGTCATTCCCCAGCTAGTCTGCACCTCGACGCCCAGCCGGGCTTCCAACCGCTCCATCAACGCTGGCGGCAAGGGCGCACCGCCGACGATTACGCGCTTGAGCGACGGCAGCTCGCCTCCCGTCGCTTCGAGATGTTCGACCAGACCGAGCCACACGGTCGGTACGCCGACAGCGACGGTCACCCGTTCCTGCGCGATCAATCGTGCCAGGCTCGCGCCGTCGGTCTTGCGGCCGGGCAGCACCAGCGTCGCGCCTGCGGCAGGTGCCGCGAACGGCAGGCCCCAGGCGTTGGCATGGAACATCGGCACGACCGCCAGCACCGTGTCAGCGGCCGAGATCGCCATCGTATCGACCTGCAACAGCCGCAGCGTGTGCAGGAAGCTCGATCGGTGGGTGTAGGTGACGCCCTTCGGCGCGCCGGTAGTTCCGGAGGTGAAGCACAGGCCTGAGGGCGCCGTCTCCGCGAACCGACCCCAGGCGACGCCGCAACCGGCCGATGCCATCAGCGAGTCGAGCGTCACGATCCGCGCCCGTGCGGCGATGGCGGGATCGGGCGTGCCGTCGATCACGAGAATATGACTGATAACCGGCGTCTGTTCGGAAATCGCGGCGGCCAGCGGCAGCAGGTCGGCGCTGACGATCAACACCGATGCTTCCGACTGCCGGACCATCGCCCCCAGTTGATCGGCGGTCAGGCGCGGATTGAGCGTGTGGCACACCGCGCCCATACCCATCGTGCCATACCACGCTTCGACATGCGCCGCGCTGTTCCAAGCGAGGGTCGCGACCCGAGCGCCGGTGGTGACGCCCAGGCTGGCCAGCACGGCGGAGACGGTGCGGGCACGATCCTCCAGCGCGGCATAGCCGATGCGCGTCGTGTCGCCGCTGTCGGTCGCGGTCACGACCTCTACCTCAGGGTGCCATTTCGCGGCGTGGCACAGAAACCGGTCGAGCGTCAGCTCATAGTCCTGCATGCTTCCGTCGATCATTTGCAGCCTGCCGTCTTGGCGAGCACCGGCGAAGCGAGGCCGGCGTTGAAGCCCCAAGGCTGGTTGCCCGCCGCGCGTCGGCGGCACATGGCGGCTTCGTGCAGCGCGAACATGCCGGGCATCAGTTTGCGCCGCGGCTCGGGCTTTGCGACGAACGCCATATAGTTGCCGTCCTTGCCATAGGCCTGCCAATCTGCCTGTCCCGACGCGATCGGCGTGCCGGTCTTGGCGAACGACGTCCAATAGCCGAGCATTGCGTCCGACAGCCGCCGCTCGGCCAGCGTGTCGGGGACCTTTGGCCACATCGGCGGGGTCTTGTCGGCGGTGCCGAACACGAACGGGATTTCGGAGGCGTGAAAGGCGTGCAGGCCGTTATCGTCCGCCGCCGGATAGCCATGGTCGAACAGATAGAGATAACCGCGCTGGCCGATCGCAGTCTGGCCGATCGCCAAGCGCTGCGAGGTCCAGCCGTACAGCGCATCACGCGCGGTCGCGAGCATCGATTCGCCGATATGGCTTGCCGGGTAGAGGGTAAGGAACGGGTCGGCGAGGTCGCCATAGCGCGCGCGGATCGTCGCCTCATACGCCGCGGCGTCGGCGGGCGCGGGGGGCAGAAGAACGCGCATCGACCGCACTTCGCCCGCGTTGAACCCGGCGATCAGCGGCACCGGCGCCTGCTCGCCGCGGTCCCAGGTATCGACCAACTGGCGGGTCAGCAGCTTGCCGTCGATCGTGCCCCAGGGAACATAGCCCTTGGCGAGCGCCGTCGAGGCGAGCTTCGTCGCGTCCATCGCGCGCAGGTCGGCCAGAGTGGTCGCGCCCAGCATCGTGGCGATAGTCGTGCCGGTCGTCTCGGCCGACGGCGTGCCGTGCGCGGCGGTCTTCAGCTCGGGCGTCGAGACCATATAGGCGCTTTGAGCGATGCCCTTGGCAAACAGCCCACGCGCCGCGGGGCTGGCCATCAGGTGCATGACGCTCAGGCCGCCCGCGGACTCGCCAGCGATGGTAACGTTGGCCGGATCGCCGCCGAACGCCGCGATGTTGCGCTTGACCCATTCGAGCGCCGCGATCTGGTCGCGCAGGCCGTAATTGCCCGATGTCCCTTCTGCACTCTCGGCGCTAAGTTCGGGATGGGCAAGATAGCCGAGGATGCCCAGGCGATAGTTGATCGACACGACGATCATGCCGGTGCCGGCCATCCTGGCGGCGTCGTACATCTGTTCGTGGCTGTAGCCCGACACCAAAGCCCCGCCGTGAATCCAAACGAGCACCGGCAGCTTCTGCACATCCTTCGGCGCCCAGACGTTGAGCGTCAGGCAGTCCTCGCCCATCTGCTGCGGCGGGTTGGTGTAGATGCCCAGATTGCGCTCGCGCGGCTGGACACAGGCCTGGCCGAAGCGCTTGGCCTGGCGCACGCCATCCCACGCCGGCAGCGCGACTGGCGGTTTCCATCGTAGCGGGCCGACTGGTGGCTGGGCATAGGGAATGCCGCGGAAGATGGTGAGGCCGTTCTCGGTCGTGCCCTCCAGCGTGCCGGCGGGCGCCGTCACGGTCTGCGCGAGGGCAGGGGCGGCACCAGCGAGCAGCGCCGCGGCGATCAGGATTTTCATGCGCGAACCTCGCGGCCGAGCCGCCGTGCGAGTGTGACGAACAAGGCGATGGCGATCAGGTAGAAAGGCGTCAGCGTGTAGAGTGCGGACTGGAGGTAGAGCGCGCTGCCGTGCGCCTTGAACCAGTCGCTGGCGAAGCCGACCCAGGTCGGCCCCAGGCCAAGGCCGATGAAGTTCATGACGAGCAGCAGTAGCGCGCCCGACAGCACCCGCTGGTCGGGCCGCACCTCCTCCTGCACCAACGCGACCGAGGCGGAGAGGTAGAAATAGTTGAACACCATCACAACCGTCAGCAGCGCCAGCGCGAGCGGCCAGCCGGGTGCCCAGACGAAGGCGATGTAGAAGGGCATGGCGATGGCGAGGCTGGTGGCGGGCGCGATGGCGTAGCCGGCGCGCGACGTGCGCGTCATCCAGTCGATGATTCGTCCCGACAAGATCATGCCGCCGGCCATGCCAACGACCAGCACCAGCGCGTACCAGACGGCGACTTCTCTCAGGACCATGCCCTTGTCGCGCATCAGAAACAGAACCGCGAAATTGCCCAGGCCATAGGTGACAAACTGCGTCGCGCCACTGCCGAGCGCCGCGAGCATCAGCGTCGGATTGGAAAAGAACATTCTGAGCGTCGGCCAGAACTTTGCCCTGTCTGTCGCAGCGCCACGGACGACGTCGAACGTGCCGCGGGCCGGCTCGCGAATGAACAGCCAGACGCACAGGGCGGTGACAATCCCGATCGCCCCCACGACGATGAACGGCATGCGCCAGCCAAACCGCTCTGCGATCGCCGCGCCGAAGGCGACCCCCGCGGCGGCGCCGATCGCCGGTCCCATGTTGAAGATGCCGAACGCGGCACCGCGGCGCCCCGGCGGATAGGTGTCGGTGATGATCGCATAGGACGGTGGCACGCCGCCCGCCTCGCCGACGCCGACCAGCATTCGCGCGACCACCAGTTGGGCGTAGCTGCTGGCGATGCCGCAGGCGACCGTCGCTCCGCTCCAGATCGCGCACGCCAGCGACAGCACGCCGACACGGTTGGTCTTGTCCGCCAGATAGCCGACCGGGATCGCAATGAAGCAATAGAACATCGCGAAGTAGAGCCCGCCGATCAGCCCCAGCTGCCCGTCGGTTATCAACAGCGCGTCCTGGATCGGCTTGGCGAGAATGCCGATCAACTGCCGATCCAGAAAATTGAGGACATAGACGAAAGTGAGCACCGCCAGCACGACGCCGGGGCGTCGGGCCGGGGCGGACGTGGTGGCGATGCTTGTCATCGGATCAGATCCCGTAGCCGAGGCGGATGCCCACGGTGCGCGGACGCAGCGTGCCGAAGCGGCTGATCAAGAACGCCTCCGGGTGGATGTAGGTGATCGAGTGATCATCGAAGACATTTTCGACATAGGCCTGTGCGGAGATCGGCCCGCGCGTGATCCCGAAGCTGATGTTGGTGTTCACATATTCGTCGGTCTTGCCGAACGTCACGAGACGCAGGTTCGGGTTGCCCGGCGTGTTCGGGAACGAACTGTTGTATGAACCGACATATTGCGCGTTGACCGCTAGCGTGCCCTTGGTCGTGTCACCCAAGTCGAAGCCGATCGAAGTGAACAGCGCGCCCTGGAGACGCGGCGCGGACAGCCGGTGACCGAGCACCGCGCCCGATATCGCCGCTTCCGCCGCGGTCAGTTTGGTGATCTTGGAATCGTTGTATGCGGCGTTCAGACCGATGAAGACGTCCTTCGCAGGGATGACGCCGAACTCGACTTCGAAGCCCTTGCTGCGCGCGCCGCCGATGTTGGTGGCAAACTGCACCGAATCGGACACGCGATTGGCCTGTGCCTGGATGTTGTTCCAGTCGATCAGATAGGCTGCGGCGTTGATCGTGACGAGGCCGTTCACGAACCGCCCCTTCGCGCCGATTTCATAGCTCTTCAGATCGTCCGATGATGCGCCGTTCGGGATGACGATATCGTTGGCCCCCGGCACCGTGCTGGCGCGGCCGGCGGCGGCGTTGACGATCGGTGCGCGGAAGCCGGTGGCGAAGGTCGCATAGGTAGTGACCGCCTCGGTAGGCTTGAAAGACGCGCTAGCCTTCCAAGACGGCTTGGTGCCGGTCGCTTTCACGCCCGTCACCGGCTGGTACGGCGTGAAGTTCACGAAATTGCCGGGCAGGCCGAATAGTGCGAGCGTATAGTAGTTGAAGCCGCGGGCATCCGTCGCGACATAGCCGCCGGCTTCGGTAAACGCCTGCGCCGACGTGCCGCCGTAGCGCATCCCGCCGGTCAGCCAGAACTTCGGCGAGAAGCGATAGGTCAGTTCACCGAACCCGGCGAGTTCCTCGCTGATCGAATAGGTGTAGAGCTTCTGGAAATACTGATCGGGCAAGCCGGTAAGGCTGCGCGCGGCCAGAAACTGCGGGTTCGAACGGTACAGGAAATCGACGTCGCGGCGGCGATTTAGGGTCAGGACCCATTGATGTGGGAGGCGCGATCTGATTCAGGCTCCGTGAGGAGAGAGTGGATGAGCGACCTGTACTGGCTGACGGATGAGCAGATGGCGCGTCTGCAACCGTTCTTTCCCAAGAGCCATGGCAAGCCTCGGGTCGATGATCGGCGGGTGCTCAGCGGCATCATTTTCGTCAATCGCAACGGGCTACGCTGGTGTGATGCACCGAAGGACTATGGGCCGCACAAGACGCTCTACAATCGCTGGAAGCGGTGGAGCGAGAGGGGTATTTTCCTGCGAATGATGGAAGGTCTCGCGGCAGCGGAGGCCGTGCCGAAGACCGTCATGATCGACGCGACCTACCTGAAGGCACACCGCACGGCATCGAGTCTGCGGGTAAAAAAGGGGATCTCGGCCGTCTGATCGGCCGCACGAAAGGCGGCATGAACACCAAACTGCACGCCGTCAGCGATGCGGACGGGCGGCCCTTGAGCTTCTTCATGACCGCCGGGCAGGTCAGCGACTACACCGGCGCGGCAGCCTTGCTCGACGATCTGCCGAAAGCACAGTGGCTGCTTGGCGACCGTGGTTATGATGCCGATTGGTTCAGAGACGCCCTGGAAGCCAAAGGCATCCAGCCCTGCATCCCGGGCCGCAGATCGCGCAACGAGCCGGTCAGATACGACAAGCGCCGCTACCGGCGCCGCAGCCGCATCGAGATCATGTTCGGCCGTCTGAAGGATTGGCGCCGCGTCGCAACTCGCTACGACCGCTGCCCAACCGTCTTCTTCTCTGCCGTCGCCCTCGCGGCCACCGTCATCTTCTGGCTATGACCAATGAGTCCTGACCCTAGATAGAAGCCGCCGACCACGAATTCGAAATTGCCACCCAGCGACGAGGCGAGCCGAGCTTCCTGCACGAACACCTTATCGAAACCGTTGGCGTCGAGGCCAAAAGCGATCGGTGCGCCGGGGAAGGCGGCTTGCCGCGGAAATGTACCTGCCAGATCTACCCAGAAACGCTGATCGAACTTCGAGTAGGTCGACGACGACGTCAGCTTGGCGAAATCGAAGTCATAGTCGATCGTCGCGTTCAGCACGGTCTGCTTGCCGGTAAACCGGTCGGGCTGATCCGAAATCCGCTTCTCCCGGCCCAGTGACGGGCTGGTCAGCGACGAGTCCTTCGGGTCGCTGTTTTCGTAGGAGGCGAGCAGGCGGATCGACAGCCGCTCAGTCGGCTTGAACAGCGCTATGATGCGCCCACCATAATCGATCAGCGTGTTTGAATTCTTCACGCCGGTCCCGACATTGTCGAGATAGCCTTCCTCGTTGCGATAGAAGCCGACCGCACGGATCGCGAGCTTGTCGCTGACGATCGGCACGTTGATCATCGAGTTGTACCGCTGGCGGAAGCTGTCCTTCCCCGTCAGCCCCAGGTCGACAAGCGCCGAGCGGTCGAAGTCGTTCAGGTCCGGGCTCTTGGTCAGGATGCGCATCGCGCCCGACAGCGAGCCCGATCCGAACAACGTGCCCTGCGGCCCGCGCAGGAATTCCACACGCTCGACATCGAACAGGTTGGGGTCGACAACGGTGGTGTTGCCGATGGTCGAGACCGGCAGTTCGTCGATATAGACCGCGACCGAGCTCTGCAGATTGGCGTTATAGCCGTTCGTCGCGATGCCGCGGGCGGTGAAGTTGTTGAAATTCTGCGTCGGGCGGTTGAGCACCACGCCCGGCGTTTCGCGGGCGATGCCTTCAAATCCGACGATGCCCTTTTGCGTCAGCTCTTCCTGGTTGAACGCGGTGATGCTGATCGGCACGTCCTGGATGCGCTCGGCGCGGCGGGTGGCGGTGACGATGACGTCGCCCGAGCCCGGCGTTTCGTCCGTCGACTCCTGTCCGACCAGCGGCAGCGTGCCAGAAGTGGTCGGCGTGGCGGGGGCCACGACGGTCTGCGCCGCCGCGCCGCTCGCGCCCAGAATGATCGCAACGACGCACGTCGATGCCAGGTGCAGTGCCCGCATGCTTCCTCTCCCACTCGTGGCCGATGATTAGACTCGGCCTATTGAGCGTGAAGATGACCAACCGCCATCAACCTGTCAACATTCACTATCTCGTGCGTGAATATTCCAGAAGGAAGTATTTGTTGCCTTACGGTCTGCCTTGCTGCCCGAGTAGGTTCCGAGCACCGGGGGCCACTGCCATCTCTCGCGCGGCATTCTTCGTATCCTCGATAGCTTCCGGCTCGCGAACAGACGCTTCGTCGAGTTGATAGCCGCGTCCACGGCGCTGCGAACCAGACCCGCCACGTCGCTCGGTGGCAGGGTCTGGTGTCGGCATTAGGACGAGCCATTCGGACCCTACGTATAGGTCGATCGATCGACCGGATGCTCCGTCATCGCTGGCGTTCGGGCAGCCGGCGATGCTGCTAAACTCATTCACGATTCCACGTGTGCCTCGGCTGCGGGCGTGCTGCACGGCTTTGGCGTACACAGGCTTCCGTTCGTGCGGAGGCAGCACGACAGCATTCGATCAAGGGTCGTGCACCGACGGTATGCTGCCCGCCAAAGGACTTTCTGATTTTGCCATTGTTTTCCTATCTTCCGATCGTTTTTTGGCAAAACTTGCGGGCGGCAGGCAGGGCTCAGGTTCAGCACCTCCGCTGCCGACATTAATGAGTGGCAAAAGGTGGGGAGCCAAAAAGAGGCCGCGAACGACCACAAGTGGGTTTATCCCCCTATGAGGCGCACGTAATTGCCACCTGAGGGGCGCTTACTGTGTCCGCAGCCAATAGCCGACACCCGGCTCATTGATCAGCCATGTTGGCTGTGCCGGGTTTGGTTCCAATTTCTGACGTAAGGCGCGCACGACAATTCGCAGATAGTCGATGTCGTCCTCGTGCGCTGCGCCCCAGACCGACCGGAGGATTGCGCGGTGGCCGACGACGCGGTCGGGCTTGCGGGCCAGTTCGGACAGGACGTCATATTCCTTCGGCGTCAGGTGGACGTCGATGCCGCCGCGGGTCACCCGGCGCAGGTTGGTGTCGATCGTCACGTCGCCGAAGCGGATTGGGCCCGCTATCGTTGCGGGTTGGCGGTGCCGTAGCACCGTTCGGACGCGGGCGAGGAGTTCGTCGGTGTCGAACGGCTTGGTGACGTAGTCGTCGGCGCCCAGATCTAGCGCTGCGACCTTTTCGTCGGTGGCTTCGCGAGCGGACACGACAATGATCGCAGCGCCGGTCTTCAAAGCCTGTATCAGTTCCAGCCCATCACGATCGGGCAGGCCGAGGTCGAGCAGCACGACCTGCGGCTTGCGCGCGGTGGCGACTGACAGGCCTTCGCGCGCGGTCGCCGCCTCGATCACGTCATGCCCGCCGCGAACTAGCGCGCCGCGCAGCAGGCGGCGGATGTGGAGGTCGTCCTCGACGACCAAGATTGTGCACGCCGCAGCGGTCATGGATACGCGTTACCGCCCGGCCGGTCGGCCGTCGAGCGCGCGGTTGAGCAGCAGGACGTTGACGCGGGGCTCGCCAAGTATACCGAGCAGCGGATGCTCGGTGGCGCGCTCGACCGCAGCGCGCACGCTCGCCGCGGTGAGCCCGCGGGCGCGGGCGACCCGGTCCACCTGATACAAAGCCGCCTCGGGGCTGATATGAGGGTCGAGCCCCGAGGCAGAGGCCGTCACGAGGTCGGGCGGAATAATGCGACCTGAGGCGGATGGCGTTTGGCGCGCGATGTCGGCACGCAGGCGGTCGGCGAGCGCCTGGGATGAAGGGCCGAGATTCGAGCCGGCCGAAGCAAGACCGTCATAGCCCTTTCCGGCCGCCGACGGGCGCGGGCGGAAATAGCGGTCGGCGGTGACACGCTGGCCGATCAATTCGGAACCGACCACCTCCCCGCCATCGCGGATCAGGCTGCCGTTCGCCTGATGCGGGAAGATGGTCTGGCCCATAACGGTCATCGCAAGCGGGTAGGCGACACCCAGTAAGCCGGCGAACAGTCCCGTCATGACAAGCGCCGGGCGTAGCGCGGTGGTGATATCCTTGAGCATGATAATTCCCTTAGGCGAGACCGAGGCCGGTGACGGCGACGTCGATGAGCTTGATGCCGGCGAAAGGCGCAACGAGACCGCCTAGGCCGTAGACGGCGAGGTTGCGAGCCAGCAGCGGGCCGGCGGCCATCGGCTTGTAGGTGACGCCCTTCAGCGCCAGCGGCACCAGCGCGGGGATGATGAGCGCGTTAAAGATGATTGCCGACAGGATCGCGCTTTCCGGCGTGCTTAGGCCCATGACGTTGAGCGCGCCGAGGCTTGGGTAGAGCGCTACAAACATCGCCGGGATGATTGCGAAATATTTGGCGACATCGTTGGCGACTGAGAAGGTGGTCATCGCGCCTCGGGTCATCAGCAACTGCTTGCCGAGGCCGACGACCTCTATCAGCTTGGTCGGATCGCTATCCAAGTCGACCATGTTGCCCGCCTCACGCGCGGCCTGGGTGCCGGTGTTCATCGCGACACCGACATCGGCCTGGGCGAGCGCGGGCGCGTCGTTGGTGCCGTCGCCGCACATCGCGACCAGCTTGCCGCCCTGCTGTTCCTTGCGGATGAGCGACAGCTTGTCCTCGGGCGTGGCCTGCGCCAGGAAATCGTCGACCCCGGCTTCGGCTGCGATCGCGGCGGCGGTCAGCGGGTTGTCGCCGGTTATCATGACGGTGCGGATGCCCATCGCGCGCAGTTCGGCGAAGCGTTCGCGGATGCCGGCCTTCACGATGTCCTTTAGGAAGATAGCGCCGAGCAGCTTGCCGTCCTTGGCGACCGCCAGCGGCGTACCGCCGGCACGGGCGATGGCATCGGTGATGCGGCGCAGTTCGTCAGCGGCCGGCGTCGCGCCAAGGCCGGTATTGACCTTCAGCACCGAGTCTACCGCGCCTTTCTGGATGAGCGCGTCGGCCGTGCGGACGCCTGAGATGCGGGTCTGGGCGGTGAAGGGGATGACCTCCGCATCGTGCGGAAGGGCGGTCAGGGCAATGCCGAAGGCATCGCGGGCAAGGACGACGATCGAGCGGCCTTCGGGCGTTTCGTCGGCTAGGCTGGCAAGCAGGGCCGCCTCGGCCAGCTCGGCCTGCGTCGCACCCCCGACCGCGCGGAACTCGGTGGCTTGGCGGTCGCCGATGGTGATCGTGCCGGTCTTGTCGAGCAGCAGCACGTCTATGTCGCCGGCGGCCTCCACCGCACGGCCCGACTTGGCGAGCACGTTGAAGCGGACCAGCCGATCCATGCCGGCAATGCCGATCGCAGAGAGCAGGGCGGCGATCGTCGTCGGGATAAGGGTGATGAGCAGCGCCGCCAGAATCGCGACCGGCACGCTGCCGCCCGCGTAGGACGCAAATCCTGGCACCGTCGCGACCGCGATCAGGAAGATGATCGTCAACCCGACGAGCAGGATGGTCAGCGCAACCTCGTTCGGTGTCTTCTTGCGCTCGGCGCCTTCGACCAGCGCGATCATGCGGTCGAGGAAGCCTTGGCCTGGATCGGCAGTGACGCGCACGGTGATCCTGTCGGACTGGACACGCGTGCCCGCAGTCACGGCCGATCGGTCGCCGCCCGCTTCGCGGATGACGGGTGCGCTCTCGCCAGTGATCGCGGCTTCATTGACGCTCGCCACGCCGGCGATGACTTCGCCGTCCGCCGGGATCAGTTCTCCCGCGGAGATGACCACCGTGTCGCCGGCGCGCAGCTGGCTGGCGGGCACCTTTTCGCAGGTGTCCCCGACGCCCAGCAGGCGCATCGCCCACAGTTCGGCTTTGGCGGCCCGCAGGCTCGCCGCCTGCGCCTTGCCGCGCCCTTCCGCCAGCGCCTCGGCAAAGGTGCCGAATAGGACGGTCAGCCAAAGCCAGACGATGAGCTGGAGCTTGAAGCCGGCTGCAAGGCCGTCGCCGCCGATCGCAAGCAGCATAGTCAGCAGCAGCGCGACGACGGCGGTGACGAACATTACCGGGTTGCGCACGAGTTGCGCGGGGGAGAGTTTGCGAACCGCATCGAGCAGCGCAGGCGCGATCAGCTCGGGCGTGAACAGGGTGGCGGCGCGGGCCATAGGATCGATTCCTTAGGAAAGCTGGCCGCGGATCATCGCGAGATGATCGGCGATGGGGCCGAGCGCGAGGCTGGGCAGGAAGGTGAGGCCACCCAAGATCAGGATGATCCCGACCAGCAGCCCGACCCACAGGCCCCCAGTCGTCGGGAACGAGCCCGTCGAGGGCGGCGTGTAGCGCTTGGCGGCGAGCGAGCCGGCGATGGCGAGCATCGGCACGATCACGAAGAACCGCCCGACCCACATCGCGATGCCGAGCAACGCATTGTAGTACGGCGTGCCCGAGGTGATGCCGCCGAATGCCGACCCGTTGTTTCCGACCGCGCTAGTGAAGGCGTAGAGCATCTCGGTGAAGCCGTGCGGCCCCTTGTTCAGCGGCCCCGCCAGGCCGGCAGATGTGACTGCGCTGACTGCGGTCATCCCGAGGATTGTCAGAGGCAGGACGGCGATGGCCAGGACGGCGAGCTTCACCTCGCGCGCCTCGATCTTCTTGCCGACATATTCGGGCGTGCGGCCGACCATCAGCCCGGCGACGAAGACCGCCAGGATGGCGAACAGCAAGAAGCCATAGATGCCCGCGCCGACGCCGCCGATCACGACTTCGCCCACTTGCATGTTGAACAGCGGGATCATGCCGCCCAGCGGCGTAAAGCTGTCGTGCATCGCATTGACCGCGCCGCACGAGGCGGCGGTGGTGACGACCGAGAAGAGCGCGCTGGCGGCGAGGCCGAAGCGGACTTCCTTGCCCTCCATGTTCCCGCCGGCAAGGCCCAGGGAGTGCAGCAGCGGCGTGCCGTTCGCTTCCTGCCAATAGGTCACCGCCGCGCCGGCGACGAACAGGATCAGCATCGCGCCGAGGATCGCCCAGCCCTGGCGGGTGTCGCCCACCGCCTTGCCGAAACACCATGTCAGCCCGACGCCAATCGCAAAGATCGACAGCATCTGGACGAAGTTGGTGAGCGCACCCGGATTCTCGAACGGGTGCGCCGAATTGGCGTTCAGAAAGCCGCCACCGTTGGTGCCCAGCAGCTTGATCGCTTCCTGGCTGGCGATCGGCCCCAGGCTGAGGGTCTGCTTGGCGCCTTCGAGCGTCGTCGCCACGACCTGCTGGTCCAGCGTCTGCGGCACGCCGCTGGCGATCAGGAACAGCGTATAGACGACGCAGATCGGCAGCAGCAGGTAGAGCGTGACGCGCGTCGCATCCGCCCAGAAATTGCCCAGCGTTTTCGCCTCGCGCCGGGCAAAGCCGCGGAACAGCGCGAAGGCGAGGGCGATGCCGGTCGCCGCGCTCAGGAAGTTGTGGATCGTCAGCCCCAGCATCTGGCTGAGGTTCGACAGTGTCGCCTCGGGCGAATACCATTGCCAGTTGGTGTTGGTCGTAAAGCTGATCGCGATGTTCCACGCGCCGTCGGGCGCGACGCCGGCCGTGTCGGGCGCGTTGAGCGGTAGGACTGCCTGCAACCGCAGGACGGCGTAAGTCAGCAGCAGCAACGCGACATTGAACGCCAGCGTGTGCACGGCGTAGCGCCGCCAGCCCATCTCCGCGTCTGGATCGACGCGCGCGAGCCGGTAGAAACCACGCTCGACAGGGCCGAGCACTGTGTGGAGCGGCGTTCGGCGCCCCTCGTACAGCGCAAAAATCCAGAGCCCTATCGGCTTTGCCAGCGCGATGAGGCAGGCGACGAACAGCGCGATGAGCGCCCAGCCTTGCACGGTCATGTCAGAAGCGCTCCGGTCGCAACAGGACGGCGACGAGATAGGCGAGCAGCAGAACGGCGGTGATCGCCGCTAGCGTCAGGTCGATACCCATGGCGTCAGGCCGCGTCGCACAGGCGGATGAGGGCCAGCGTCGCGGCGACAAGCCCGGCCAGGCCGGCGAGCCAGAAAAGATCGGTCATGTTGCAAATCCCGAATGATGTCGGGGAGGCAGCTAGGATGCGCGGCCATTAAAATGCGTGGGGGAAAACGCCTGCGCGCCATAAGGATCCCATAAGAATGGGTGCGGCGGCGGCCCCTGCCGCCTATCGGATCAGGATGACCGAAGCTGCCGCTCCTTCCCCCGACGCGCTGCTCGCCGCCGCCCGCCAAGATGGGCGGGGGCGGCTCAAGATCTTTTTGGGCGCCGCGCCCGGCGTCGGTAAGACGTTCGAGATGTTGCGCGAAGGGGCGGAGCGGCTACGTGACGGCACCGATGTCGTCGTCGCGGTGGTCGAAACGCATGGCCGCGCTGAAACAGCAGCGCTGGTCGATCCCTTCGAGATCGTTTCCAAGCGCGCGCTCGACTATCGCGGTCACCGGTTGGAAGAAATGGACCTGGACGCCGTCCTCGCCCGCGCACCGTCGCTCGCGCTGGTCGACGAATATGCTCACACCAACGTCGAGGGCAGCCGCCATCCGAAGCGCTGGCAGGACGTCGCCGAACTGCTGGACGCGGGTATCGACGTCTATACGACGCTGAACGTCCAACACCTCGAAAGCCTCAACGACGTCGTTGCCAGTTTCACCCGCGTGCGGGTGCGCGAAACGGTGCCCGACAGCGCGTTCGAGGGCGCGGAGGTCGAGGTCGTCGACCTTCCGCCCGACGAACTGATCGCGCGGCTTAGGGACGGCAAGGTCTATGTGCCCGAGGAGGCGAGCCGCGCGCTCGGTCATTTCTTCTCGAAGCCGAATCTGTCGGCATTGCGTGAGATGGCGCTGCGTCGTGCCGCGCAGAGCGTCGACCGCGCGATGCGCGAACATCTTGACGCACACGCCGTCGCGGGGACTTATGCCGGCGCGGAGCGGGTGCTGGTCGCGGTCAGCGAGCTCGCCGGCAGCGACACGCTTGTCCGCGCGGCGAAGCGGCTGGCGGATGCGCTGCATGCCGACTGGACCGCGGTGTTCATCGAAACGCCACGCGCGGAAAGTTTCGGTGACGACGACCGCCGTCGGATTGCAGATGCTCTGGCACTCGCAGCCAGTCTCGGCGCGTCGATCGCGACCTTGCCGGCGGAAAGCGTCATCGCCGGGCTGACCGCGCAGATCATCGCGATGCGGGCGACACAGCTCGTCATCGGCAAATCGCGGCGCAGTTGGTGGTTCGAACTGCGCCATCGCTCGGTCGTGGCGGCGATGCTGGAGAGCGGCGGCGGCCTAGCGGTCCACGTCATTCCCGCGGGGGACACGACGCCGAGACGCCCTACGCGCCGTAAGCCACCCAAGCCTGCGCCCTACTCGATTGGTCTGGCGATGGTAGCCGCTGCGACCGGGGTTGCGTGGGCGATCGAGCCCTATCTCGGCACGGGTGCGCTCGACCTCGTCTATCTGGTGCCCGTGTTGATCGCCGCGAGTCGGCTCGGTCTGCGTCCCGGCCTCTTCACCGGCCTCGCCGCTGCACTCGCCTATAATTTCTTCTTCCTGCCGCCGATCCACACCTTCACGGTCGCCGATCCGCGCAGCGTCGTGACGTTGCTGGTTCTGCTCGGGGTCGGTGCCTTCACCAGCCATCTCGCCGGGGGCCTGCGCTCGCGCGCGGCGATCGGTGTGCGGGGCGCGCGCGAGAATGCCGCGGTGGCCGCTTTCGGACAAGCGCTGGCGCGGGTCGGGGATGCGGAGGCGACGGCGCAGATCACCTGCGATCACGTCGCCCGGTTGCTCGCCGTAGATACCGTGCTGCTCGCTCACCGCGACGGTCGGCTGGAACCGGTCGCTGGCACGCCCGCCGATCCGACGATCGGTCCGGTCGATCAGGCTGCCGCCGAATGGACCGCGGCGCGCGGCGAGCCCGCCGGCAGCGGAACGGCGACGCTGAATGCGGCGGACTGGCAGTTCCATCCGCTGCAGACCGCGATGGGCGTGCTGGCGGTGCTCGGCATCGCCCGCCACGACGGCCGCGACCCGCTGCCGCCCGACCGCGCGCTGTTGCTGACGACGTTAACCGGGCAAGCGGCGCTGGCGCAGGAGCGATTGCGGCTTGAGGTCAATGCCAAGGCGCTGTCGGTGCTGCAGGAACGCGATCGACTGCGCGCCGCCCTGCTGTCGTCGATCGGCCATGACCTGCGCACACCGCTGACCTCGGTCATCGCCGCGATCGATGCGATGGGGCCGGGGCCACACGTCGCCGCCGCCCGCGCTGAGGTCCAGCGACTGAAGCGCTTTCTGGACAACCTCCTCCAGATGGTCCGCATCGACACCGCCGCGCTGACGCCCGAGATGGAAGCGACCGACTTGACCGACGCGGTCGCCGCCGCTGTCCGCGACCTGCGCGACACGCTCAAGCACAATCGCATCGACTTCGACGTACCGGCGACTCTGCCGCTGGTCCGCGCCGACCCGCGGCTGCTGCACCACATCCTCATCAACCTGCTCGCCAACGCTGCGCAGCATGGCGGCGCCGGCACCCCTATCCGCCTGATCGGCCGCCGCGAACGCGATGCCGTGACGCTGGCCATCGCGGACGCTGGGCCGGGTCTGGGAGACAAGGCCGGCGACATCTTCAAAAGCTTCGTCCGCGGTACCGGCACCGACCGCAGCGGCGGCAGCGGCCTGGGCCTCGCGATCGTCAAGGGCTTCGCCGACGCAATGAAGGTGGAGGTCATGGCGCTCACGTCCCCAGAGGGAGGGGCGCAACTCACCTTGCGTTTTAGCGATTTGGCATAACCTCCTCGAGTGCGAGCATGCCTGAATAAGATGGCCGGACCGGCCTTTGGAATCGAAACAGATGAACGAGCGGCTGCTTTCCGGAATTAAGTTATAACGCACGAACGTCCACAATTGGGTCAAGTTAACCCGGCCAACCCCAGCCCTACGCTTTGCCCTGCAAGTCATTGTCTGTGCGGGGATGCCGAGGCAGACACCAGTCAGCCATACGATTCGTAAGCCAATAACGGCATCGCAAAACCGCGCAGCTTCTCCTAAGTCGCGCCATTCGGCGTCACCAGAACCGCAAATAAATGTGGGGAAAAATAGTGGGCTGAATATCGCCCGGGTCGCCAAAAACGGCAAAACACTGCCGATTTCCGCTTGACCATGGTGACCCCTACGGGAATCGAACCCGTGTTTCAGCCGTGAAAGGGCCGCGTCCTAACCGCTAGACGAAGGGGCCACGTCGCCGTGGGCTGCGCTCCGTTAGGCAAGGACGCGGCGGGGGTCAACTGTGTTTCTTGGCTTTTCGTGTCGTGTCTTTGTCAATCTGCCCACGCGGCATCGTCGATGTGGAGTTCGGCGGCCCGGCTGCTCGACCAGTCGTCGATCTTGGCGCGGCCGGCGAGCCACAGGCGGCGGTGCGGTGCGGCGCCGAGCAGGGCGACGCCGAGCGCCGTGTCGGCGGCACGGAAGGCCATGGCCTTCAGGCTGCGGCCGTCGTTGCCGGCGACGATGGTACGGACGTGGCCGTTGCCGACGACACTCGCCCTGACGATCCGCACCGGGCCGGCGGCAACGCGCGGAGAGGGCCAGCCCATGCCATAGGGGCCGCCGACCTCCAGCGCCTCGACGAGATCCGGGCAGACGCCGGCGGGGGCGAGAACGGCGTCAAGGAGCAGCGCGCGGTTCTCCGAGGCGTGGGCGACGGCTTCGGCCAGGCGTTCCTCGAGGAAGTCGGCGAAGGCGGCGACCTTGTCGGCGTCGATCGTCAGACCTGCAGCCATGGCGTGACCACCGCCGGCGATCAGCAGTCCGTGTTCCTTCGCCGCCATCACCGCAGCGCCCAGGTCGACGCCGGGAATCGAACGGCCCGAGCCCTTGCCGACGCCGTCGCCGTCGATCGCGATGACGATCGCCGGCCGACCGAGTCGTTCCTTCAGCCGTCCCGCAACGATACCAATCACGCCCGGATGCCAGCCTGCGCCCGCGACGACCGCGACCTGCCGATCGACACCGAGCATCGCATCGGCATCGCTTTGAACCGCGAGCTCGATCGCGCGCCGTTCCTCGTTCAGCCGGTCGAGCTCCTCGGCGATCACGCGCGCCTCGTCCGGGTCGTCGGTGGTGAGCAGGCGGACGCCGAGATCGGACTTGCCGACGCGGCCACCGGCGTTGATCCGCGGGCCCAGCGCGAAGCCGAGGTCAGTCGCAGTCGGCGCGCGAGTCAGCCGCGACGCGGTGATGAGCGCGTCGATCCCGGGATTCCGGCGATTGGCCATGACCTTCAGGCCCTGCGCGACATAGGCGCGGTTCAGGCCCTTCAGCTGTGCCACGTCGGCGACCGTGCCCAGCGCGACGAGATCGAGCAGGTCGAGCAGCCTCGGTTCGGCGCGGTCGGCGAAAAAGCCCCGGGCGCGCAGCGTGCGGAGGAGCGCGGCGCCAAGCAGGAAGGCGACGCCGACGGCGGCCAGATGGCCGTGCGCGGCGCCGTCGCCCTCGTCGAGGCGGTTGGGGTTCACGAGCGCATGCGCAACGGGCAGGGCGGAGGCGCATTTGTGATGATCGACGACGATCACGTCGATGCCGGCGTCACGCGCGTCCTGCAGCGCGTCGAACGCCTGGGCGCCGCAGTCGACCGTGACGATCAGGCTGGCGCCCTGTTCCCCGAGCCGTCGCATGGCGATGCCGGAGGGCCCATAGCCTTCGATCAAGCGATCGGGGATGTAGGCCGTGGGCGCCAGGCCGAGGTCGCGAAGCAGGCGGATGACCAGTGCCGCGGAGGTCGCGCCATCGACGTCATAGTCCCCGAACACGGCGACAGCTTCGCCGGCCTGCACGGCATCGGCAAGGCGTTGCGCGGCGCGGTCCATGTCGCGAAAGATCGACGGGTCGGGCATGAAGCCGCGGATGCTGGGGCTGCGGTGCGCCTCCAGCGCCTCGCGCGGGCAGCCGCGCGACAGCAGCAGCTGCGTCACCAGATCGTCGGGCACGAAGCCGCCGCCGACGTCGCCAGCCAGGCCCCGCCAACGCCATGGTTGGCCGAGGATCGACCGCTCGATGTTTAGAACCGGCGTCATGATGGGCGAAGGATCAGAGATACCATGGCTGTTCACGGAACCACTTGGTGACGACGTATTTCGTCCCCTTGGTCACGGCGGTGCCTTCGTGCAGCGTCATCGGGTTCGGACTGCCATCGGGGTTCATGTTGTTCCACGTCAGCAGCATGCGGCGGCGCGGCGGGATCTTGATGCCGGCCTGCGGGAACCAGGTGGCGCCGCCTTCCTCGACCTCGTTCAGATAAAGCATCGCCGTCCAGGTCCGCTGCCCGCCTTCCTCGGTCATGCGCTGCCAATAGGGCTGGCTGCCCTGAAAATAGTCGTGGTGTGCGCGGAACTGCTGACCCGGGGCATAGCGCTGGCCCTGCATGGTCTCGCCATGCGGCGGATCGATGCCGAGCAGATGCGCGATGCGCTCGTCGATCGGTCGGACGAGCGGCGAGAAGCGGTCCATGTCGCAGCTTTCGCTCGTCCGATACTCCGGGTCGGGCGCGTCGGACAGCAGCGTCGACGGGCGGCGATGGCGGTCGATCAGCGCCATCAGCGCGTCGCATTCGGCATTGGTCAGAAAATCGAGTTGATAATAGACCTGCGCGCTCGGCACCTTGGCCTGTACGACCGCCGGGTTCGCTTCCAGACGCGCCGCGACCGACTGGCTGAAGGCGGCGCGGGATTTTGAGGGCAGATCCGGATTGTCGACGGGTTTGCGAGCCATGACCGGCAAATCGCGCCCCGCGCGACCAAAAGCAAGGGGGCCGGCCGTCGCCGGCCGGCCCCGTATCGCCACGCTTACCAGAAGATGTCGTAGATCACGTCCACGACCTCGCCCGTGTCGATGTCGACCAGCAGCGCGTCGTTGTAGTAGCGGACCCAGCGGTATGGACCATAGGCTGGCGGCAGGCGGTAATCCCACGGGTCGTTGATCCAGTAATTCTGCTGGAACAGGATCGAGCCGAGCGTGATGCCGATGCCGAAGCGCTGGTAGCCATAGTTGTACCCCCGCGGCGGATAGTAGCGCGGCAGGCGATAGGCATAGCGGTTGCTGCCGCGCCAGCCTTGCCAGTCGTACCGGCGATCGTTGCGCCATTCGCGGTTCCACCGCTGCTGGCCGCCGCGGTTCCAGTCGCCGCCACGATTCCAGGTGCCGCCCCGGTTCCAGTCGTTGCGGCGGGGATCGCGGTTATAGTCGCGGCGGTCGTCCCGGCGTTCGGTACGGAAGTCCCGGCGGTCGTCGCGACGATCCTGACGATATTGATCAGGAGTCACGCGGCCCTGGACGAGATCGCGGCGATCCTCACGGCGTTCCTGACGGAAGTCCTGCCGATCGTCGCGACGATCCTGACGAAAGCCGTCGGGGCGCTGAACGGAGCCGCCGTTGGCACGGGCGGCATCACGCTGGGCACGGAAAGCGTCCCGATCGAATGCCGGACGCTGCACCTGCCCCTGGACCTGGACATCGGCCTGGACGCGGGCCGCCTCGCGCTGCTGGCGGAAGGCATCGCGATTGAAGGTCTGGCCGCCGGCCTGAGCCTGCGCCCGCGCGGCTTCGCGCTGCGCACGGAAGGCGTCGCGGTCGAAGCCCCCGCCGCCGCCGTTCGGCCGGGCGGTACGTTCGGGCCGCTGGAACGAGTCCATGCTGCGCTCGGGCCGAGGGGGCGGGGCGGGGCGGTCCGCCTGGGGGGTGCCGTCGCCACGGCCGGGCCCGCCGCGGCGGCCCTGCCATTCCTGCGCGCTCGCCAGCACCGGCGAGAGCGCGGTCGCCGCGACCAGCGCGGACAAGATGAACTTCTTCATGGACCAACTCTCCACTCGCCGGTCCCCCGGCCCTTCGTCGATGATGCCGGTTTACGGGAGGCGAGGTGAGCCGTGGCTGAATTGCGTTGAAAGCGATTAGTCAGGAATCGGCACGTTCGGCGTTCAGCGTTTGACGGGCGACAGCGCCGGCACGTCCTTCGCTGCTTCGGACGGGTCGATATCGGGCGGTGGCGCGGCCTCCAGCGTTTCGTCCCCGCGCGCGACGGCGGCGGCCTGGAGTATGGCGTCGATCAAACGCGGGTAGATGCCGCAGCGGCAGAGGTTCGTTATCCTTGCGCGGACATCGTCCTCGGTCGGATTGCGGTTGGTGCGCAGCAGAGCCTGCGCCGCCATCACGACGCCGGGAATGCAGTAGCCGCACTGCGCGAGGTTCGCGGCGAGAAAGGCCTGTTGCAGGGGGTGATTGCGGTCACGCGACAATCCTTCGATCGTGGTGACAAAACTCCCTTCGAGCGCGCCGATCCGGACGGTGCAGGATCGGACCGCGCGCCCGTCGATATCCACCGTGCAGGCGCCGCAATCGCCACTGCCGCAGCCATATTTGGTCCCCGTCAGGTTCGACGCGTCGCGGAGCGCGAACAGCAGGGGCGTCGCGGGATCCATCGCATAGTGGACCGGCTGATTGTTGACGGTGAAACGGGTCATCGCACGGCAGGTCCTAACCTGTCACATCCTGACGCGAAAGGCGGAACGCGTGGCCGCATCCGGTGTTTGACGAGGCGAATCGACGAACAACGCTCAAGCGAAGGAGGCCCGCGATGCCCAAGGTGCTCAGCCAGTTTTCGATCACGCAGGAGGCCGATGGCTATGTCCTGCAGATTGAGGACGAGGACGGCGAAACGACCGAATTTAGCGCGACGCTGGAGCAGATCGATGACATCGCGATCGCGATAGAGGATTTGGACATCGTCGATGAGGATGATCCCTCCCTATTGGGCGAAGACGATGATGAGCGCGAGCCGGACGAGGAATGAGATCATAGTCTCTTTCCCCGGCGCTTCGTGTCGAGCCTGTCGAAGCACGGACGAAGTGGCCGCCGTTCGAGATGCCGCGTTCTAACGGCTACCTCAGCGGCGCGGTACCGGGGTCGGCGCCGTGACCGGCTCCACCGACAGCGGCCGGGGTCCCTGAGCCGTCGTATAGAGCAGCGCATCGCCACCGAGCGTCCGGTACAGCTCTGTCAGGTTCTGCGCCTGCGCCAGCCGGGTGGCGACCAGCGACCGTTCGGCCGAATAGAGCGAGCGCTGCGCATCCAGGCTTTGTAGGAAAGTGTCGATCCCACCGCGATAGCGTGCATCGGAGAGCACATAATTGTCGCGCGATGCCGCCAACAGCGCGGTCTGGGCGCGGACCTGATCGCCGATCGTGCCACGACGAGCGAGGGCGTCACTGACCTCGCGGAAGGCAGTCTGGATCGTTCGCTCGTAGGTGGCGAGGTCCCGATCGAAGGTTGCGCGGGCTTGGTCGACCTGGGCGCGGCGCGCACCGCCGGCAAAGATGTCGTAATCGACCCCGCCGGTCGCACTCCAGGTGAAGGCGTTGCCGCTGAACAGGCTGCCCAGCGCGCCGCTGGCAAGGCCGAGCAGACCGGTCAGGCTGATTCGCGGAAACAACGCAGCCCGCGCGGCGCCGATCCGCGCATTGGCGGCGCGCAGGTCATACTCTGCCTGCACGACGTCGGGGCGGCGAAGCAGCACCCCGGAATCAAGGCCTGCCGGCAACTCCGCAAGCGTCGGCACCACCGCCTCGATCGATTCGGGAAGCAGTGTGGGATCGACATCGGCACCAACCAGGAGCCGTAGCAGATTGGCATCCTGCGCGAGGGCGGTGCGCTGCTCCGCCAGGTCCGAGTTGGCCTGGGCAAGCACAAGTTCAGCCTGGCGCAGGTCGGTTCGTGGCGCGATCCCACCGGTCAGGCGGGCGCGGGTCAGGCGCACGCTGGTTTCGGCGCTGCGCGCCGTGCGCTCGGCAATCTGCAGGAGGCTGCGGTCGGCGGCGTAGCTCGTCCAGGCGTCCGCAATATCGCCGACCAGCGCGAGGCGGGTGGCACGCGCTGCCGCTTCCGTCGCGAAATAATCCTCCAGCGCTGCCCGGCTGAGCGACGCGAGCCGCCCGAACAGGTCGATTTCGAACGCGTTGATCCCGACACCCGCCGAAAAGCTGTCGTTCACGCCGCCGCCCGATGCCACCGAGCCGTCCGGCGTGCGGGCGGCGCCCTTGCGGATCGATGCGTCGCCGCTCGCCGCGATCGTCGGGAAGCGCGCCGCGCGCTGGATGCGGAACTGGGCGCGGGCGATCGCAATATTGGCCGCAGCGATCCGCAGGTCGCGGTTGTTGACGAGTGCGGTCTCGATCAGCTGCTGCAAGCGGGGATCGCGGAAGATATCGCGATAGCTGACCGCCGGCAGCGCGGCTTCACTTTCACGCAGATAGGCGTCGCCGATCGGCCAGGACGGCGGGACGGGCGCGACCGGCCGCTCATACGTCGGGGTCATCGAACAGCCGGCGAGGGCGGTCGCGACGAGCAGGGTGATCGCACGGCGCATCACGCGTCTCCCTCTGCCGCCTTGGGTTGGCCCTGGAACCCGGTCGGCTTGCCGCGCAGCTTCGCCAGCCCGTCGCGCACCCCGCGACGGACAAGGACGAAGAACAGCGGGATGTAGAAGATCGCGAGGATCGTCGCGGTCAGCATGCCGCCGATCACCGCGGTGCCGATGGCGATGCGGCTGTTGGCTCCCGCACCGGTCGACAGGGCAAGGGGCAGCACGCCGAAGATGAAGGCAAGGCTGGTCATCAAAATCGGCCGCAGGCGCAGTCGCGCCGCCTCCAGCGCGGCATCGATGACGCGGGCGCCCTTTCGTTCGGCCTGTTCGGCGAATTCGATCATCAGGATGGCGTTCTTGGCGGCCAGGCCCATCGTCGTGAGCAGGCCGATCTGCAGATAGACGTCGTTCTCGAGCCCGCGCAGCGTGACCGCGAAGACCGCGCCGACTAGCCCGAGCGGGATGATCAGCAGCACCGCCGCCGGGATCGACCAGCTTTCGTAAAGCGCGGCGAGGCACAGAAAGACGACGAGTAGCGACAGACCATAGAGCAGCGGCGCCTGCCCCGCGGATAGCCGTTCCTGGTAAGACAGTCCCGCCCAGGCGACCGAGGTGCCCGGGATCTGGCTGGCGAGCTCCATCATACGGTTCATCGCTTCGCCAGAACTGACGCCGGGCGCCGCCTGGCCGGAGAATTCGAAGGCCGGCACGCCCGAGAAGCGCGACAGCGTCGTGGGCGCGGTCGCCCAGCTGATCGTGGCAAAGGCACTGAAGGGCACCATCTGGCCATCGCTGCCGCGGACGAACCACTTCGCGATGTCTTCCGGTGCCGCCCGATAGGGTGCATCGCCCTGGACGTAGACACGCTTCACGCGGCCGCGGTCGATGAAGTCGTTGACGTAGCGGCCGCCCCACGCGGTCGACAGCGTCGTGTTCACGTTCGCCTGGGTGAGGCCGAGCGCGGACAGCTTGGTCTGGTCGATGTCGATCTTTAGCGTCTGGATGTCGGGCAGGTCGGTCAGACGGACGGCGCGAAGCTGCGGGTCGGCGGTCGCGGCGGCAAGCAGCCGCTCTCGCCCGGCGACGAACTGGTCGCGGCTCATCCCGCTGGTGTTTTGCAACTCCATCGTGAAGCCACCGGTCTGGCCGAGGCCGCGGATCGAGCCCGGCACCAGCGCGAATACTTCCGCGTCGCGGAGCCCCCTGAACGCCGCACTGGCACGATCGGCGATCGCATCCGCACTGTTTTCGGTGCCCTTGCGCTCCGCCCAGTCCTTCAGGTTGAGGAAGCCCTGGCCGGTGTTCTGGCCCGACGCGCCGCCACCGCCGCCGCCCGCGCTGGTCAGCATGACGTCGACGTTCTTGCCCTCGGCCCCCAGGAAATAGTCGATGATCTGATCCTGGACCTGGCGGGTCCGCGCTTGGGTTGCGCCGGCCGGAAGGCGGAACTGAACCTGAATGCGGCCCTGATCCTCGGTCGGAAGGAAGCTGGTCGGCAGACGGAAGAACAGGACCGCCAGGATCGCGACGACCCCGGCGTAGATCAACAGGAACAGCCACTTGCGGTCGATGACTTTCCGCGATGTCTCGACATAGCGGTCCGACATGCGTTCGAAGAAGCGGTTGAACTTGTCGCCCATCCTGCGGAAAAAGCCGGCGACACGCGGAAACTTGCGGTCGGCCCAGCCCTGGTGCCCGTCGCCTTCGCCCTTCTGCTTCAGCAGGTTCGCGGTGAGAGCAGGGCTCAGCACCAGCGCCACGACGACCGACAGAATCATCGCCGACACGATGGTGATCGAAAACTGGCGGTAGATGACGCCGGTCGACCCGCCGAAGAACGCCATCGGGAGGAACACCGCCGACAGGACCAGCGCGATCGCGATCAGCGCGACGGTGATCTCGTTCATCGATTCGATCGTCGCCTCGCGCGGCGACATCTCGGGATTTTCCTCCATCAATCGCTCGACGTTCTCGACGACCACGATCGCGTCGTCGACGAGCAGGCCGATGGCGAGGACGAGGCCGAAGAGGGTGAGCGTGTTGACCGAGAAGCCGGCGACCGCGAACACGGCGAAGGTGCCGAGCAGCACGACCGGCACGGCGATCGTCGGAATAAGCGTGGCGCGCCAGCTCTGCAGGAACACGAACATCACGATGACGACTAGGATCACCGCCTCGATCAGCGTCTTCACCACTTCCTCGATCGACAGCTTGATGAAGGCGGTCGAATCATTGGGATAGGCGTAGGCCAGGCCCGGCGGGAAATTGCGTGCGGCATCCGTCATGAAGGCGCGCACGGCCTCTGCCGTCGCCAGCGCGTCGGCGCCCGGCGCGAGGTTCACCGCGATGCCGGCGCCCGGATGCTTGTTGGTGCGGCTGACCGAGGCATAGCTTTCCTGCCCCAGCTCGATCCGAGCGACGTCCGCCAGCCGCACGGTCGCGCCGCTCGGTTGGGTCTTCAGGATGATCTGCGCAAACTGTGCGGGCGTCTGCAGGCGCGACTGCGCGGTGACGGTTGCGTTCAGCATCTGCGTTTCGGCGTTCGGAACGCCGCCGACTTCGCCCGCTGCGATTTCGGTGTTCTGGTTCTGAATCGCGGTGATGACGTCGCTGGGCATCAGCTGCACGGCGGCCAGGCGTGACGGGTCGAGCCAGATGCGCATCGCATATTGCGATCCGAAGACGTTCGTCTCGCCGATGCCGGGAATACGCCCCAGCGCATCCTGCAGGTTGGAGACCAGATAGTCGGACACGTCGGCATTCGTCATCTTGTCGGTCTGGTCATAGACCGACACGATCATCAGGAAGTCGGGGTTCGACTTGGTGACGCGGACGCCTTGCTCCTGCACTTGCTGGGGCAGGCGGCTGATCGCCTGCTGGATGCTGTTCTGCACCTGCACCTGCGCGATGTCCGGATCGGTGCCCTTTTCGAACGTCGCGGAAATCGTCACCGATCCGCGCGAGGATGAGGACGACGTGAAGTACAGCAGGCCGTCGATGCCGGTCAGCTGCTGCTCGAGCACCTGGGTCACGCTGTTCTCGAGCGTTTCCGCCGACGCGCCGGGGAAGGTTGCGCGGACGTTGACCTGCGGCGGGGCGACGTCGGGATATTGTTCGATCGGCAGCGTCATCAGCGCGCCGACACCGGCGAGCATGATGATGATCGAGATCACCCAAGCGAAGATCGGGCGATCAATGAAAATGCGCGAGATCATGCGGATTTCTTCGCGCTGTCATCCTTGCGCCCGCCGGCGGGCGGCGGCGCGACGCGCTGGATCGCGCCGGCCGGGACCGGGCGGATGTCGGCGCCGGGCTTCAGGCGGCCGAGGCCCTGGGTAATGATCTTGTCGCCGGCATTCACGCCGCCCGTGACGACCCAATAGGCGCCTTGCGTCCGGACCGCCGTGACCTGCCGCTGGACGGCCTTGTTGTTGTCCCCAACGACATAGATGGTCGCGGTACCCTTCGCGTCGCGCGATACCGCTTGTTGCGGAACCAGGAAGGCGTTGGGCTCGATCGCCTGGTTGAATTGCGCCCGGACGAACATGCCGGGGAGCAGCAGGCCGTTGGGGTTGGGGAAGCGGGCACGCAGGGTGACGGTGCCCGTTGCCTGGTCGACCGTCACTTCGGTGAACTGGACGGTACCGGTAAAGCCATAGTCGCTGCCGTCCTCCAGCTTCAGCCGAACCTGTGCGCTGGCCGGCATGACGTCGCCGCGCGCGAGCGAGCGGCGGAGCGCCAGCATCTCGGCCGCCGACTGCTGGATGTCGACGAACATCGGGTCGAGCCGCTGGATGACCGCC